>NZ_VSDQ01000241.1:0-87043 GCF_008085455.1 Seonamhaeicola marinus
ACTGTTACCGTATATGTTCCTGAGGCTACTCCTGAGATACCAGCTGTAGTTGCGCCATTACTCCATACATAGGTATATGGAGCAGCTCCTCCTGAAGCTGTTACCGTTGCTCCTCCATCTGATAGACCGTTACAACTTACGTTTGTTTGAGAACTTATTGATGCGGCTAAACTAGCACATTGATTACTTACCCAATTTGAGGTATTACCTGTTAGAGTAAAATTTGTTAAAGTTCCATTATATGAGTTTTGTGCGAGATCATTTAATGTTACTTCACTTATATTATTGCCTCCAGGAATACCTTGATTAAAGTTATAATATGCCAAAAGCCCAGATTCACTTCCTAAAAGTCCAGTATTTTTACTGGTATTTATTTCGCTTTGCGTTCTAGCTACTGTCCAAATACGAACCTCGTCAATATCTCCGTCAAAATTCTCATTTATATTATTTCTACCCATAGTTACTGGGTTATTATTGGCTATTAAACCCGCCCCAATTACACCTGTAGTAGTATCTTTTAATGTACCATCTATATATATTCGCATTTCCGAACCATCCCAAACTCCTGCTACATGAGTCCAAGTACCTACCTGAGCTGCTTCAAAATCAACCTGTTTAAGTCCAGACCCGTCGTTTATTATAAAACTATACCTTTCTAAATCACGTCTTAAAACAAACTGCATGTTATTATTACCAGTGGCATAGTTTCCAACAACAACACCTAATCCACTAGTGGTTTCTGGTCTTACAAACGCTTCAACTGTAAACGTATTAATACCTTCAAGTAAGCTATTCATATTATTTCCTAAATTGACTTGATCATTAATTCCATCGAAGTTTAATGCATTAGTAATGTTTGGGACTGGAGAGCCTTCTAACCAATTTGAAGTTGTCCCCGTTAGAGCAAAATTGCCTAATGTACCATCATAATTATTAGAAGTAATATCATTCAATGTAGTCTCCGTACTGTTGTTGCCGCCAGCATTTCCTTGATTAAAGTTATAATATGCTAATAAGCCTGCTTCATTACCTAAAAGCTCAGAATCTTTATTGCTGTTAATTTCGCTTTGGGTTCTTGCAACTGTCCAAATACGGATTTCATCTATATCTCCATCAAAATTCTCATTTATATTATTTCTCCCTATGAGAATTGGATTTGTGTTATTAGGAAAGCCAGAGCCTGCTACTCCAATTGTTGTATCTTGTAAAACACCATCAATATAAATTCTTATTTCTGAACCATCTAATACCCCAGCTATATGAGTCCATTGGTTGACTTGAGCTGCTTCAAAATCTACCTGTATAAGTCCAGTTCCATCATCAATTAAAAAATTATATCTATTCAAATCTCTTCGCAAAAGAAATTGCATACCGCCACTTCCTGTATTGTAATTACCAACTATTACACCTAAACCTGAAATTGTTTCTGGTCTTACTACCGCCTCAATTGTAAATTCTGTAACACCAGAAAGAGCTGAATTCATACTGTTACCAATATTTACTTGATCATTTACTCCATCAAAATTTAAGTGTGAGCCTTCTTGTGAGAATCCTATGGAGGTTACCATCAAGAAAAAGTTAAAAATTAGTAGTGTTTTCTTCATAAAATTTGGTTTAAAATTATGAAGCGAAACTATTTAACCATCTAATTACAATAATATCCCGAAAAGAAAATAATAGCCCAATAAGACATTTTAAGACAAAAAAATTCTTTTAAAAGCCCTTAATAACAGATTAAATGTAAAAAAACTAATGTTTAAGCTTATTTTACATGTGAAGGAAGTACATTATGCCTCTTTTGAAATGCTTTAGTAAACTTACTTACATTTTCATAACCAAATTTCTGAGCCACATCTTTAATAAATAACTCATTGGTTTCAATATAACCATAAGCGGAATCCATTTGCTTATTTTGAAAGTACTTAAAGAGAGATATGCCATACATTTTTTTGAAATCTGCTTTAAGCTTAGTAGGCGAAATTTTAAATTTTTCCGAAATATGGTCTATTCCCGGAAACTTTCCATATAAACTTCCCATTAAAAAATGTTCTACCTTTTCTATGATAATGTGATCTTTAAGTTTTAAGTTATTAAACTTTAAGCCCTCGATATACCCTACTTTATTAAAAAAGGTATCTAAAATATTATATGTGAGTTTTTTTAAAACGAAAAAATCTGGTTTATGAGAATTGCTAAAAGTAAAATCGAAGTTTTGTATTATTTCCCCAAAGAAGTTGTCATTATACTTTAGGTTTATAAATTTTTTATTAGAATTGGTAAACAAATCGAGAGTTTCGGGTAATACATTTGGTGCATTAAGAATATTTTTATCTGCCCATTCCTCATTAAAGTAAATAATGTACATTCTCTCTTCTGAGCCTTTAAAATGACAATGTAAAAAGTCCCCTTTAGGCTGAATGAATGATAATGATTGATTTTCCACTTTGTATGAATTAGACTCAAAAAAATCCGAGTCATATTCGTTTTCTACAAAATTAAACGTTAAACAATAGTAATTAGATGGTAAAAACTCATCATATATAGGCCTATATGATACATTATTCTTGTAATACATCTTAGGATTAAGTATCCATAAACCTTCTTCTAATTCTGCAAAGAAGCAATTTCCGTTAACAAAAGGAGTGTCTAGATAAAGCATTTGCTTTTCCCTATCTACCTTCATAAAAGGCATTCTTTCAGAACTCCGAATTATTAGCTCTGGTGAATTAGATAAATATGATAAATTAAAGAATCCTTCCTTATAAACAAAAAAGTATTGTTTTGAAGTATTAAACCAATTAGTTAATCTTTTTAATAGCATTATTCCGACTTAGAGTTGACGAAAATAGGAAAATCCAACAATTTAATATTCTTTTTTGTACGCTTTATTGTTAACAATACATTAGACCCCAAAAGCCGTAACAACTAAATTTCTCTCTCCTCCGTAGTCTCGGTGTTCGCATAAATAAATACCCTGCCAAATGCCTAGGTTTAGTTTACCATTTGAAATAGGTATTTGTACAGATGCTCCCAATAAAGAGGATTTTATGTGCGCAGGCATATCATCTGATCCTTCGTAAGTATGCTGGTAATATGGTGCATTTTCGGGTACCATTTTATTGAAATGGCTTTCAAAATCGGTTCTAACCGTGTAGTCTGCGTTTTCATTTATGGTTAAACTTGCAGAAGTGTGTTTAATAAATACTTGTAGCTGACCAATTTCAATGTTTCTAATCTGAGGTAATGCACTTAAAACTTCATCTGATATTAAATGAAAACCTCTGGAGTAGGCTTTTAGCTTGATTTGTTCTTGAAAAAATTTCATGTTAACTTTATTGCTTAACGAAAATACAGAAGGTAACATTATTTTTAAAGTTTCACGCAACCTTTCTTAGCAATTGTTATCTAGATACTAAAGACTAAATTAAATACTATGAAAAGAAGCATTTTAATTATTGGCGTATTTTTTTTATTAATTTCCAGCTGTAGCTTGGAGAATGATAATAGTAATGAACCTACACAAATTACACTTAAACATTGGAACCTAATTAATGTAAGTGGCGGTGTTGCGGGTGTTGATGTTGATTTTAATGTGGGAGATATTATTTGGAATTATGACCAATTTAATAACTTATTGTATGTTGAAAACTCAAATACTGATGATACTTTAATTGATGGTCTGGATACGGGCACTTATGACTTTTACTTAATTGAATCGAATTCTAAAGTTTATACGATTTTAGATGTTAATGAATTTGGTGAGATTTATACCTCCGAAACCGATACTACCATTTTAACAATTAATCAAAATAACTTATCTACGGGATCTATTACAGACGGTTTTGTGTATACGTTTAAAATAACAACGAGTGTTGTTGAAATCTAAATTAGCCTTTTAAGTTTTTTGCTTCTTTTTTCTGGCTGCAGGAAATAATACATTGTTTAAAATAAGTCTATACCCCGGTGATGTTGGGTGCAAATCTAGTTCTGTTTTAGCATCCCCTACTCTATGTTGATAATCTTCGGGGTCATGTCCGCCGTAAAAGGTAAAAAAACCTTTTCCTTTAATTCCGTGGATGTATTTTGCTTCACCATTTATTTTAGTCTCGCCCATTACTAAAACATTAGATTTTATTTCTTCTCTAGTAAAAGAAGTTGTTTGCCCCATAAATCCTTTTACGAGTGCTGTATGATTTTGACATAACATAGTGGGAATTGGATCCCATTTAGCTGAGAATTCCATTAGGGTAAAATAATCGGTTGTTTTAGTAACTTCCCTACGTTTTCTTGTCATATCTATAGAAGAGAATTCATAGACAATAGGACTTCTCTCCAAAGTAAAATCCTTAAAGGCAAAGGTCTTATTGAAATCAATTTTATTTTGATATCCTGCATCGCTTCCATCTCCATCAAACATAGGCTCACAAATATCTATATCTTCTGCCGATAGGGCAATATCAAAACTATCTGTAGCGCTGCACATTGCAAACATAAATCCTCCTCCAACTACATAATCTCTAATTTTTAAGGCCACATCTCGTTTTTGGTCCGATACCTTATCATAGCCTAGTTTTTGAGCTAGTGCTTCTGCAGACTTTTTTGCTTCGATATACCAAGATGCCGCTCTATAAGCTCCATAAAACTTACCGTATTGCCCAGTAAAATCTTCATGATGCAAGTGTAACCAATCATAGAGCAATAAATTATCATTTAACACTTCTTCGTCATATATAGTTTCATAAGGTATTTCGGCATAGGTTAATACCATGGTAACGGCATCATCCCAAGGTTGTTTTCCTTTTGGAGTGTAAACTGCTATTTTGGGTGCTTTTTCCAAGACCACAGCTTCCATGTTTTTACTTGGACTGCTTATTTCTTGCAGAATTGATTCTGCCATTCCTGAAGAAATCAATTCAAAAGAAACACCTCTTATCTGACATTCTTTTTGAATTTCTTCTGTGTCTGGTAACAAGAAAGAGCCGCCTCTATAGTTAAGTAGCCATTTAACTTTTAAATCTTTGTTTAGTGTCCAATATGTTATACCATAAGCTTTCAAATGATTTTTTTGGCTTTCGGCATCCATTGGAATAAGTACATAGGATGCAAAGGCATTTATGGAAATCAAAAGAAATAGTATTGCAGAAAATATTTTTTTCAAAATTGGGACTATCTTTAATGAGATTTCTTGCGTTGCTCGAAACGACAATTAATTATTTGATGAAGATACTTAAAAAAATATCTAAATGAAATTGTTTAACTTTTTGTTTGGAGAAGACTAATCTACCTCAAAAACTAAAAATTAAAATGGCACATCATTGTCATCTTCTTCATTAAATGAGCTACCGAATGCCTGATCTGGAGTAGCGGTAAATCCATCTGGCTTAAACGTATCATCATTTGCTGCAGCATTCATTTTTGAGTGGAACTCAAATGGAGAATCAAAATCATCAAGGTTATCAAATTTACCAAGATGTCCTAAGAACTTCAATCTAATGTTCTCTAAACCACCATTTCTATGCTTTGCTATAATAAACTCCGCTTGACCTTCTGTTGGTGAACGCTCTTCATCATCCCATTCATCAATTTTATAGTACTCTGGTCTGTAAATGAAACTTACGATATCTGCATCCTGCTCAATTGCACCAGATTCACGTAAATCGGATAATAAAGGTCGTTTGCTTCCTCCACGAGTTTCCACAGCACGAGATAACTGCGATAACGCAATAACTGGAACATAAAGTTCCTTAGCTAAAGCTTTAAGGTTTCTAGAAATCATTGAGATTTCCTGCTCCCTGTTACCGCCATGGGCGCTACCACCTGTCATAAGCTGTAAGTAATCTATAATGATAAGTTTAATACCGTGTTGAGATGACAAACGACGGGCTTTCGCTCTTAAATCGAATATAGAAAGTGATGGTGTATCATCAATATAAAGCGGCGCTTTCTCTAACCCCTTTACCTTTACATTAAGTTGTTCCCATTCATGTTTTTCTAACTTACCAGTTCGTAATTTCTCTGAAGACAATCCTGTTTCACTGGAAATTAGACGTGTAATTAACTGTACTGAAGCCATCTCTAATGAGAAAAAAGCAACAGGAATATTTTGATCTACGGCAATATTTCTTGCCATAGATAGTGTTAAAGCTGTTTTACCCATACCAGGTCTTGCAGCTACAATAATTAAATCTGAAGGTTGCCAACCCGAAGTAAGCTTATCTAATTTAGTAAAGCCTGTTGGTATACCACTAAGCCCTTCTTTATTAGAAATCTCTTCTATTTTCTTTTTGGCCTGAATAACTAAGTCTTGAGCAGACTCACTGGATTTTTTAATATTTCCTTGAGTAACCTCGTAAAGTTTGGATTCTGCCTTATCCAGAAGATCAAAAACATCTTTTGTCTCATCGTATGAATCTTCAATAATTTCGTTCGAAATTTTAATCAAACTTCGTTGAATGAACTTCTGTAAAATTATTCTAGCATGAAACTCAATATGTGCCGAAGAAGCCACTTTCTGAGTTAAAGAAATAAGGTAAAAATCGCCACCAACCATTTCTAACTTTGCATTCTTCTTTAATTGCGTAGAAACGGTTAATAAGTCTATTGGTTCACTATTTTCAAACAGCTGAAAAATAGCCTCGAATATATGTTGATGCCCTTCTTTGTAGAATGCTTCCGCACTTAAAATGTCAATAACCTCATCTACACCTTTTTTATCTATCATCATAGCTCCTAACACAACCTCCTCTAAATCAATAGCTTGAGGCGGTATTTTCCCTTTTTCAAGGTTGATTAGGGTGCTCTTATCTACTTTATATCCTTTAACTTGGTTAGGTTGTTTCATGACTACTAAAGTAACTAAAAAGGTAACGTAATTAACAATTAGGTAACATTCGATTTTCCACTAACAGTTAACAATTCAACTGTTAATAACTTAAAAATATTGTGAATAAGCATAAAAAAAACCTGAAGATCGCACTTCAGATTTTTATATTTATAGGTTTTAAAAGGATTAGCCTTTAAACACTCCCATATTAGCATATTTATCCATACGCTCTGAAACCAAATCTTTTGGTGATAAGTTTTTTAAGGCTTCATATGTTTTAAGTATTTTGGCACTTACAGTAGAAAATGTCTTTTCTCTATCTCTATGTGCTCCTCCTAAAGGTTCCTTTATAATTTCGTCTACAACTTTTATTTTCTTGGCATCGGTTGCTGTAAGTTTAAGTGCTTCTGCAGCTTGTTCTTTATACTCCCAGCTACGCCACAAAATAGACGAGCAGTTTTCTGGAGAAATAACAGAATACCAGGCATTTTCTAACATTAGCACTTTGTCTCCAACACCAATTCCTAAAGCTCCACCAGAAGCTCCTTCACCTATAACAATAGCTATAATTGGTACTTTTAAACGCGACATTTCTAAAATGTTTCTTGCAATAGCTTCGCCTTGTCCACGTTCTTCTGCTTCAAGACCAGGATACGCACCAGGAGTATCAATAAACGTTACTACAGGAATCCCAAATTTTTCGGCCGATTTCATTAAACGTAACGCTTTTCTATAACCTTCTGGGTTAGCCATACCAAAGTTTCTATACTGTCTTGTCTTTGTATTGTAGCCTTTTTGCTGACCAATAAACATAAAACTTTGGTCTCCGATTTTACCTAAACCACCAACCATTGCTTTATCGTCTTTCACATTTCTATCGCCATGTAACTCTAAAAATGTATCACCACAGATAGCGTTGATATAATCTAAGGTATAAGGTCTGTTAGGATGACGTGATAACTGCACCCTTTGCCAAGGTGTTAAGTTTTTATAAATATCTTTTTGAGTATCTGTAAGCTTCTTTTCTATTTGAGAACAAGTTTCCGTAACGTCAACTTCACTTTCCTCTCCTATTACTTTACACTTTTGAAGTTGTTCTTCTAGTTCTTTTATTGGAAGCTCAAATTCTAAATATTCCATAAGAATTTTATTTATGCTATTATCTTTGGTTAGTCTGCAAATATAAAAACTTTATACTTGTTTAACCTCTAAGTTTTTTTCTTTTTAGTTTTCTTGAGTTTTTTAAAACAGCATTAAGTAATACGGTTGTAATAATAACAATAGCTCCGTAGTAAAAATAAGGACTCATCTTTTCCTTTTCCGGGAACAACAGGAGTGCAAGTAAAATACCATAAATAGGTTCTAAATTATAGGTTAAAACTACCGTATATGGGCTAATGAGTTTCATTACATACACTAATGCGATGAAAGCATATGCCGTACAAACTGATGCTAAAATGAACAAATACATATAGTCGTAAATTGGAATATTAAAGAATGCTGCATTAAAGCCTCCTTCGAATAAAATAATGTATATGGTTATAAAGAAAACTCCGCTCAAAAATTCATAAAATGATATTGTAGTTGCCGAGTGTTGTTTTAAAAAACTACCATTTAGAACTGCGAATAATGACGATAAAAATGCTGAAGAAATACCAAGTATAATGCCTGTGAGGTATTCCATTTCACTTTGAGTTATTATGAAAACACCCAATATCACAAGTATACCTAATAGCATTTCATACCAAATGATTTTTCTTTTGTAAACAATTGGTTCTATAATTGAAGCAAAAAATGCTCCCGTTGAAAACATGGACAGTGTAATAGAAACGTTAGATTCGTCTATAGCAGCAAAAAAGGTAATCCAATGTGCTGCTATAAGAATTCCGGCTATTGATAGTTTAACAATGGATTTGGGTCTAATACTGATTCTAACCTTAGCAACTTTAATGTAGATAAACATTAAAATTGTTGCTATAAGCATTCTGTACCATACTAAAGGAATTGCTTTAATGGTAATAAGCTCTCCTAAAATAGCGGTAAAACCTGCTATTACAACTAAAATATGAAGGTGTAAATAGTTCTTAAACTTAACGCTTGGCATTATACAAAAGGTAAGTCGCTAAAATACCAAAAATGAAATTTGGAAACCATACCGCAATTAAGGGTGGAAAATCTGATTGTTCTGCCATTACTCCAAAAACCTTATCAAAGAAAACAAATACCATTGCTATACAAATACCTAAGGCTAAATTTACCCCCATACCTCCTCTCCTTTTAATAGAAGAAACAGCCACAGCAATAATGGTTAGAATAAATACAGATACAGGTAAACTCCATTTGCGATACAGCACTAATTGAAATCTACCAACATGAGCTGAACCTTTAGCTTCTTCTGCCTCAATGAATCGTTTTAAGTCTCCGTAATCCTTAGTCTCGGCGGCATAAATAACTGGAATAAGGTCTTCAACTTTAAAATCGAAAAGTGTATCCTTTCGTCTAAGTGATTCAATTTTATCTTCGTGGTCTAATACATCTCTTTTCGTATATTCTATTAGCCTGTATATTGTATCTTCAGGCACATACTTAATGGTATTAGCTGTTATTTTGTATTTAAGCTTGTTACCTTCAAAATGTTCAAGTGTAAAATTACTTCCGTAATTATTTTTAGTATTGAAGCTACTTACATAAATAATTTCGTTATCATTTATTTGTCTAAAAACGTTAACATTATCTATAGCTTTTTTGCTCTTTTTTAAATGCTTATACGTAAAATCATTGAAGCCTTCACTGGCTTTTGGTGCTAAATACATTCCTAGTAAAAGAGAAAACAAACCAACAATTGTAGCGCCTATTAGATAAGGTCTTAGAAAACGAGTAAAAGATACTCCCGAACTTAAAAAAGCTACAATTTCAGTATTGTTTGCAAGTTTTGACGTAAACCAAATTACCGATAAGAATAAAAATAAAGGAAACAATAAATGGGCGAAGTAAATGGTAAAATCTAAAAAATACTGAAGTATCTCAGGCATAGACGCATCGCTATCTAATATTTTACCAATTTTTTCGGCTAAATGTACTGTAATTCCAATAGGAATAAACAGCAATAACATCATTGTAAATGTCATTAAATAGCGCTTAAGTATGTACCAATCTAGTATCTTCATCCTCTCCTAACCTCTCCTAAGGAGAGTAAATAATGGGTTTTTGTTTCTTATTAAATGGATTATAAACGTTTATCCATCTGTTTTACCATTGTATCTTTCCAGGTTCTAAAATCTCCTGCTAATATATGTTTTCTAGCTTCTCTAACCAACCATAAATAGAAGCCTAAATTATGTATCGTTGCTATTTGTTTTCCAAGTAACTCATTTACAGAAAACAAATGACGCAAATAAGCTTTACTATACTCTGTATCAACAAAAGTGATGCCCATTTCGTCTATAGGAGAAAAATCATCTTCCCATTTTTTATTTTTTATATTTATTGTTCCGTGGGCTGTAAATAACATACCATTTCTAGCATTACGTGTTGGCATTACACAATCAAACATGTCTACACCTAACGCAATATTTTCTAAAATATTGATTGGCGTACCAACTCCCATCAAATATCTTGGTTTATCCTCTGGTAAAACACCACAAACAATATCTGTCATGGCATACATTTCTTCAGCGGGTTCACCAACCGATAAACCACCTATAGCATTGCCAACAGCCCCTGAGTTCGCAATATATTCGGCAGATTGTAATCTTAGGTCTTTATACGTACTTCCTTGTACAATTGGAAAAAACGCTTGACTATAATCGTATTTTAATGGTGTTTTTTCTAAATGTGCTATACACCTATCTAACCACCGGTGCGTCATATGCATAGAGCGTTTAGCATAGTTATAATCACATGGATATGGCGTACATTCATCAAAAGCCATTATTATATCTGCCCCTATACTTCTTTGGATTTCCATAACATTCTCTGGAGTAAATGTATGGTAACTGCCATCTATATGACTTTTAAATTTTACACCTTCTTCTTTTATTTTTCTATTTGCTGATAAAGAATAAACTTGGTAGCCTCCTGAATCGGTTAAGATATTTCTATCCCAATTCATAAACTTATGCAAGCCCCCTGCCTTTTCAATAATATCGGTTTGCGGACGTAAATATAAATGGTAGGTATTACCCAAAATAATATCTGGATTAATATCTTGTTTTAACTCTCTTTGGTGCACCCCTTTTACTGTGGCTACAGTACCTACAGGCATAAAAATTGGCGTTTCTATAACACCGTGATCTGTAGTTATTTTTCCAGCTCTTGCTTTACTTTGAGCATCTTGCGCATTTAGTTGAAACTTCATTCCATTTATTTAATAAGTGCACAAAGATAATTAACTGAAAAATGATATCGTTTGTAATAAAAGAATTTCTTAAAACCAACTATCCCAAAGGCAAGACTCGGGGGTATTTTGCTGGTTTATTTTAGCCTCGGGGCCAAAAACCAAAATTCTATTATTTAGATTCTCGTTTTCACGGGAATGACAATTTAAATGGAAACCCAGATACAAGCATGCGGGGAATTCTTTTCGATTAAAAAGAAAATAATTTAGTTTTGGCAACGTTTTTGATAATGTTAAACAAATCTTAAAACGAACAGTTATGAAACTATTTAAAAATCATTTTTTCACTTTACTTACTATTGTGTTTATCTCTGCCACTTCAATGGGGCAAACAGCTAAAGGATTTGGTCTTAAAGGCGGTTTAAACTATAATGCTAATGGTAATTACTTTGATTCCGTTAACGAAAACTCTAAAAACCCAGATAGAAATATTGGATACCATATTGGTGTTTTTGGAAAAATTGGAGATAAAATCTATTTAAGACCAGAGGTCATTTACACTAGTACTAAAAGCGACTATTCTAATGATAGTTTTGATATGCAAAAGCTTGATGCTCCAATTCTTGTTGGTGCTAAAATTCTTGGACCTTTAAGCGTTTTTGGAGGACCTTCTTTTCAATACATTTTAGACTCCGAATTTGATGGTATTTCTATAGATAACATTGAAAACGATTTTTCGGTTGGTTTAAACTTTGGCATAGGATTTAACCTAAAAAAGGTTGGTATTGATTTAAGATATGAAAGAGGATTTAGCAATAACGAAGCTTCTTTTCTACAAAACAATAGTGTTAATGTAGATAGATTAGACACAAGACCAGATCAATTAATTTTGAGTTTATCACTTCTACTTTAATTCTTTAGTTTAAATAAATAAAAAACCTCGCTAGTTGCGAGGTTTTTTTATGGTTTTTTATTCTAATTCTCTACAATCAGGATTTAGATTCTTTATCATCTGGGTCCAAATAATTTGGTATACCATCACCATCTGTATCATCATTAGTCGGATCTCCATCATCATTTAAATCTTCGTTTATTGTTGCTACACCATCACCATCATCATCAGGATCAAAATAGTTATGTACACCATCTTCATCGGTATCATCTCCATCAAATAAACCTTCTTCAGTATTTAATGAGAAAAAATCATCTCCATTTAAATCTTCCATATATGATGGAATTCCATCACCATCATGATCATTTTGACGCATTTGTAACAAATCGAATTTAAAGATTAATGGAGAGTATTGAGGAATGCCCGTTGTCACTCCAGAAAAATATGCTAATCCAGAAGGAACAAACATTACCCCTGAACCATGATTGTTATATGTTATTGTTCCATCGCCATTTTCAACAAAACTTTCAGCAACATTAAAAGTTGGGAATACTTTTGTCCATCCTACTACTCCGCCCATAGTAGACACCAAGTCAATGGTAAACGGTGTAACTTTAGAATCGAAGGCATCTGTTAAATCATTTAAATCATCATCCATAGTATAACCTTCATAAAGCACGGTTATATTGTCAGCAAATGTTGGAGACGCAGCTCCTCCTCCTTGGTTTAATCTTAAAATATAAAACTCGTAATCTGTGTCTGCAAAATTAGTCTGATGGGTTTCAACGGCATTTATTAATAAAGAATCTGCATCCTCAGAAATGTTATCTTCAGCTCTTACCTCTTTGATAATTAAATCCTCAATTTTCGGATTTGGATTACTGTCAAAGGCACTTTTATTATAATAACGGTTTCTAAAATAGTCTAATAAAGAATCATTATCCTTCATCTGTTGTTCTCCTCTATCCCTAATTTCAACGACAACTTCATCATCACTGTCATCATCGTTATTACAGGATAAAAAACCTAATGTTAAACAAAATAATAGCAGACTAACTTTCTCTAATTTCATATGCAATCTAAATTTTAAACTCAATTATTGATTAGACTTAAGTTTTAATAAAGAAATCAATATTACCAATGAAGTTTAATTATGTGTATTTTTGATGGCGCAAGATACAATTTTAATATAATCTTGCATAATAACATTAACGTAGTTTTAGTAATAATTATATGCGTGTAGACAAGTATTTATGGTGTGTTAGATATTATAAAACTAGATCTTTGGCAACAACAGCTTGTAAAAAGGGACAAGTAAAAGTAAACCAAGATGTAGTAAAACCTAGTAGAGAAGTTTATCCTATGGATGTTATTGAGTTAAGAAAGAACCAAATTAATTACCAATTAAAGGTTAATGATATACCCGAACACAGGGTTGGCGCTAAATTGGTTGACATATACAGAACAGATACAACTCCTAAAGAGGCTTTTGAAGCACAAGAGTTATTAAAATATTCTAAAGACTATTACAGAAAAAAGGGTACTGGTAGACCGACTAAAAAAGATAGACGAGATATTGACGAATATAATAATGAAATTGACTAATTTTATATTTTGATTTTTTAATTCAGACATATGGAGGTTAAGGACAACGTTATTTTAAATCATACCGAGATTAAACATAAAATTAGACGCATAGCTTTTCAGATTTACGAAAGCAATGTTGACGAACAAGAGGTTATTCTAGCTGGTATTGATAAGAATGGTTACGTATTAGCCAAAAAATTAAAAACAGTACTTCAGAGTATTTCTGATATAGACCCTATACTATGTAAAGTAAGTATAGACAAAAAAAATCCGCAATCTGACATCTCCACATCTCTTACTGAAGATGATTATAAAAACAAATCCTTGGTATTAATAGATGATGTTCTTAATTCTGGTACCACTCTAATTTACGGAGTAAAACATTTTTTAAACGTGCCTCTAAAACAGTTTAAAACAGCTGTTTTAGTAAACAGAAACCATAAAAAATACCCTGTAAAAGCCGATTTTAAAGGTATTTCTTTGTCAACTTCTCTTCAAAGTAATGTTAATGTTATTTTAGAAGGAAAAACGTTCGAAGCTATTTTAGAGTAATTCTATTATCTCTTTGGCTACTTCCTTTTTAGTTTTATCATCAGTAACAACAATGTGTTCTGCTTTACTGTAATAATGGGTGCGTTCAAACAAATGTTTACCAATAAACTCCGTGAGTTCTTCTTTGGTCTCAATATGAGCTATTAATGGCCTTTTTGCCTTTTTCTCAATAAGCTTATCTGCCAATTTACCAATTGAAGCTTTTAAATAAATACTCTTTGCACTTTTAGCCTCTAATATGTGTTGCATATTGTTTCCAAAGCAAGGTGTGCCTCCTCCCAAAGATAAAATAACATCTTCTTCTAACTTTAAAAGTTCTAATAGGTACGCTTCTTCTTTTTTTCTAAAATAGATTTCTCCTTTGGTTTCAAAAATCTCTTTTACTGTAGCCTTTTCTTTATCTTCTATATAATCATCTAAATCTATTAGTTTATAATCTAACTTTTTGACTAATTTTCTACCAATTGAAGACTTTCCAGACCCCATATACCCAATTAAAACAAGAATCATTTTTACGTTATAAATTGATTATTAAAAACATACGTTTAAGCGGTGCAAAAAAACAAAAAAATATTTTAAAAAAGCATTGTTTAATTAAAAATAGGTGTTATATTTGCACCCGCAAACAGCAATATGCTAGAGCAGTTAAAAATGACCTGGTAGCTCAGTTGGTAGAGCATCTCCCTTTTAAGGAGAGGGTCCTGGGTTCGAGCCCCAGCCCGGTCACTAAATAGGATAACAACCACAACCAAAACCTTGCTAATTATATGATTAGCAAGGTTTTGTGGTTTTTAGACCATCATTTTATTTGATATGATTTGGTTATAAAAGTTCACAAATCGTCAACATTTTAATCACTTGAAAAGTGTTGACGATTATCGCTGTAACTTATTGATTATGTGAATTATAACTGTTTTGACTTTCGTCTAAATGTTTAACAATTAAAGACGAAAAACATGCGTACCTCATCAACATTTTCGGTCCTATTTTGGACCTATTCCAATCGAACCAAGAACAATGAAACCAACGTTTACGCCCGTATAACGGTAAATGGCAGGAGAGTTAACCTAAGTTTAAAACAGAAGGTTCACATTGAGTTTTGGGATCCCAAACGTCAAAAAGCCAAAGGAAACAACGGTACCTCAAGGGAATTAAACTTCTATCTAGACCAAACAAAATCCAATATTGTTCGATGTTATAGGGACCTTAAGGAACAAGGGAGGGTGGTCACGGCCCAGCTTGTAAAGGCCAGGTTTTTAGGAGAAGACAAAAAGAAATACTCCATGAGTGATATAATAGAATATCACAACGATACCATGGCATGTAAATTAAGTCCAAAAACCATGTGCCATTACCGCACAAGCCAGAAGTACATCATTGCCTATATTAACGATAAGTACAAATCATCCGATTACTATTTGCAGGATCTTAATTATGCCTTCGTTCTCGGTTTTGAAAGCTTTCTTAGAACCTATCAACCTAACCATTACCAAGGAAGAATAGGAAATAATGCGGTCATGAAACATATCCAAAGGCTACGTAGGATGATAACACTTTCCTATCATTTGGAATGGATCGACAGGGATCCTTTTGTAAAGTTTAAACCAACCCTAGAAAAAAAGGAACGTGAATTTCTGACTTCTGATGAACTAGTAAGTATTGTGAACCTAAACACCTCTATTGAAAGATTGGGAGTTGTCAGGGATTTGTTTTTGTTCAGCTGTTATACCGGCATATCCTATGGGGATATCATGAAGCTTTCGGAAGAAAGTATTGCGGTCGGGGTCGATGGAGATCAATGGATAATGTCCAAAAGGAACAAGACCAATATAACTTTCAAGATACCCATTTTACCGATGGCCGAAGATTTAATAAAAAAATATAAAAACCATCCAAGGACCCAAAATTCAAAAAAGTTAATGCCGGGCATATCGAACCAACGCCTGAACAGTTATTTAAAGGAAATTGCCGATTTGTGTAAAATCAAAAAGAACCTAACCTTCCATATGGCCAGGCACACATTTGCAACAACAGTCACCCTTAGTAAAGGCGTCCCAATAGAAACCGTCTCAAAGTTACTTGGGCATACTAAAATAGCAACGACACAGATTTATGCCCGTGTGGTTGAAAAGAAAATCAGTGAAGACATGAAAAGATTGAAAGAGCAATTAATTTGAAAAAATAGAAAGCCTGATTAACGTCAGGCTTTCACTTTAGCGATGCTTTAAAACTATTTTCCTATTCCCATTCAATTCGTTAAGTTCCACTAACATCTTTTCATTTTTACCTGGGACAAACTTAGGCAGCACATAAACGAATTGAACAGATGCCTTATCTTTTATCACTTTAGGCTTGTTATGTTCGTATTTCCCTTCCATATGAAGTTTTTGAAACGAAGATTTACTTTTCCTGTCTCCATTTACTCGAAAAACATTCAAATAATCCACCTCAAAATCTATCCCCGAATTATTATCTAGGTCAAAAACCATATAAACTTCGGCATTATCATAGACCAGCTCCAGTAATTGAAGTTTGATACCATACTTTCTTTTAGAAGCAATTCGTTTGGGATCATTTTTTAAAAGATAATCACTAAACTTTTGATAATATTTTATCCGACTATCAGATCTGTTTTTTTCCATTGGAACTTTTTTGGCAGGCTCCGGTTTTTCATTTCCTATGCTTTGCCTTTCAGAAACGAAATAATTGAGTTTTGAAATGGAATCCTTATATTTCAAAATATAGGAATACACTTGACCATCACCTGTTATGGTTAATAGATTGCTTTCTCCTCCAGGTTTCGCCTGTAGCAGTCCAAAATACTGCTCCTTTTCCCTATTATATGTAAATACGAAATTGGAAGCCCCTGTAATACCTTGTCGTATTGGACTGTTAAAAAACAGAGCCACATTTTTGGTGTCATTTGCGTAAATGGTATCTAAAGGTTTTTGAGCTTTAATGGCGTTCGATAATATGAGCAGAACTATAATAATATATGGTTTCATGGTTTTAGGTTTTATGTATTAATAGGGTTTGAGCAGTAATTGATAATCATCCTCAATGGTGACCTTCACTGCATTGTTATTTCTCCTGAATATCCTTTTGATACCGCTGACTTGTGGCACGCCAACAATATTAATATCATCGACCACATCACCCACTACTTCTCGCCTGGCCTCGGCCTGAAAGCTGTTTTCAATATAAATGCCCTCTGCTCCATCCTGTAGATCAAAAGCATTCAGTTTTACGGGCTGATGGTTAACATTTTCAATGGTCAATAAGGTCCTATTGGGTTTAAAACTTACAAAAGCATAAACCGGAGTGTTTCTTGGAACCATTTTATTATTTATCAGTGCTTCTTTGGTCAATCGCATTTGTAAACGATAACTCTGTTTTATCATCTGTGTACCATCCACCCGGGCGTAAATGATACTGTCGGTATGACTTATTTCTTCTTTTCCATTCTTGATTGGATCTGAAGCAAAAAACAATTGGTGTTCCAAGCCGAGTTCCTTCAGGTCTATTTTAGGTTCAATAGGTATTGAATCTTTCGCTTGGAGATAGCTTTTAGCTTTTTCTATCTCTCGCTTTTCCAATGGCTTTTCTTTATAATCATTCTCATATTGGTCATCATCAATCGAATTAATAAACCGGATATCATTGTATATACTGTCCACAATGCGTTTCTTTTCTTTTTCCAAAAGATTTGCATCATACACACCCATGGAATCCAACAAGTACTCCTCATAAATACTCGGAGCATTTGTCTGTTTTACTTCTTTTAAATTATCCAGTGCTTCCAGCTTGGATTTGTATTCCTTTTGCTCATCAGTGAGTTCCGGAACAGGCAAGGTATTATGATCCAATCCCGATTCTGGTTCCTCACCAAAAGTTAATGCTGCATAAGCCCCTATAAAGAGAACCACGCTCATTACAACCAGGGCAAAGACTATTTTGTTCTTTTCTAATGTCATCTTTTAATATTTTTAATTTGAATTGTTGGCCTCTAGCTTTCTTAACTTGTTTTCAAAAAAATCGGTAATCAATAGGCCGTGGGTATTATTTGGAAAGTGTCTATCCACGTGTATCAAATGACCTGTAGTAGTCAACTCATAAGTATCGATTATGGCCCCTCGGTTTATTTCAAAAACGGTCACAGTTTCAAACTCATAAGGTTCAATATCTTTGTTTACCCTTGATTTTATGCTTACAATACGTTGGACCAAAGAATACTGCAGCAACCTATTGTAGACGCCATCCGCTTTCTTCTGCCCATAAACAGCGTCTACAGAACTATTTCCTAGCCATAAAGCCTTCTCCAAATGCTTTTCGTAGTTACTGGCATCAATTCCATAGAAATAGGAATGAAACAATTCCAAGTGTGCCAGTATTTCAACTTCAAGGTTCTCTTTTTGGGAAACCATCTTCAATGGTATCACGTGCCCCTCTGAGTTTACTACAAAAGCATTTTCTACGCTTTCTTTATGTAGTTTTACAACCATGAGGACAGAACAAATACAGGTCAGTATGGCTCCGGTGACCACTGTCAAAACCACAAATCGGTTTAACTTTAATACGCTATAAATATTTTTATAGGGTGTTTTCATACTAGATTTTATTTTTTTCTATTTTCTTTTGACTAATCAACCTTAGGCCGTGAAGAGTTTAAATACAAATGAGGTGGCTTTTTTGTAGAGTTTGAATTTTAGCAGTACGATAAATCCAATGGATCCAAATTGTAACAGCGGCGCAAAAAAATTGCTTCCCCAATCGGTCCCGAATAAATTCCCCCAGAAATTGATGTTGATCTGGGTATAGAGATTGTTCACAAATACATTCACCAGAAAAAATGCCGGTACCAACATATATACACCTGCATAAAGTTTAAAGAAATTATAGGCCAAGCCCCTAAACTTTTCAAAAACTGACAGACTTATAACCAATGGAAAAAAGGCCTGCATAATTCCCAATAGAAAAAACCGTTCTGCCAGAAACAAGGGATAAATGAACAGGTCTAAAAGCCATAGAAACATACCTCCAATGAAGGCTAAGGTCTTTAATCCATACAATGGTGTAACCAAGGCTTCATACAACATGGCCATGGCCTTTTTGGCGGCTTCCAAAGCACCCACATCCTGTTCCAGGTCGATATCCTGCATCTGTAACGGGAGGAGCGCTGGAGCCGTGTCCCTATATTGGTTCTCAATAGCAACAAGAATACCGTCAAATACATCTAATACCTGAGTTGAAAAAATTACGATAATCACCACCGCAAAATTTTTGGCCAAATCTGAAGGTGTCAGCCCCCAGGTATATCCATCCTTGTTTGCTACGCCCTCATTGTATTTCTTTAGAATGTTGATCAGGAAAAACAATATGGCAAGCGTCTTCATCCCTGTTATGGTATACTGGGCGAAGTCACTATCTTTTATCGTAGTGAAAACAGCATCTACATATTCTAATCCCATGACTATAACTGCTATCGGTGTTGATTAATGCTCTGCTTCCCTGTTATTGATAATATCCTGCATTTTTCTGAATGCTATAATCTCACGGTAACGCTTCGTCTTGGATTCAATCTCTACCACCATTTCTTTTGATTTAATCTCCATGTCCTTTAAAACTTCCGCGCGTTCTGCATCGGTCATTTTTAGGGCATTGCTCGAAAGTATCTTCTCGATATATTCCAGTCCTGAGAGGGAGTTATCAATAATAGAATTAAACGATCCCGATACCCTACTTACCTCCTCGGATTTTATATATGGGGAATTCAATATCTCCCTTAAATCCCTTTGAACAATTTCAAAAAGTCGTTGGTTGTTTCGTGTCAATTCCCTAACTGCTTTCAGCTGTTTTATAACATTGTTTACTTGCTCAATGTTTTCCTTTTGCTGTTTCATGAACTCCACGGTCTTCAACAGTTGTGAAGTCTGCTTTGCAGATTCTATCAGGGATTTTGTAAAACTGATAAAATTGGTATTATCATATACAGGCATCCCCTGGGCCACAATGTGGCCTGATGTTAAAAGGGCAAGGATTAGTGCCAGCCCTAAGGTTCTAATTTTGATGTTGTTCTTCATGTTCTTATTGTTTAAATGTTAATATTAAATACTGTTTAAAATTCTTATCCTATAAATATTTTGATGGCTTCTTCCATATCATTCGTTTTTCCATAAATGTCCATGATGGCCTGGTTTTCTTTTCCATCAGTGAGATAAGCTGCGTAAACTTCCTTAGGGACTTCCAACCTAAAAATGTTGCTCTCATTACCGATCTTGATAAACATTTCCGTGTACTTTCGATTCCCGGTCAAGTTGTTTCTGATGGATTTTAACTGGTTCAGATCATGGCTTGACAGATTGAGCCGCTTTGCTAATTCTTTATAGCCCTTTTCATTCCGCAAGCTGTAAATCACTTGAGTATTCTCCAAGATACTGGCCGATGTTGAATTATTAGGCAATTGGTTAATGGACTGTAGAATGATTCCAATAGCACCGTTCTGCTTTCTAATGGCCTGATAATAGAATTCCACACTTTCCAGAACATTGTCAAACTTGAGCTGTTTGGCAAACTCATCAAAAAGTATAATCCCCCTTTCGGACCGATTTCTCCAAATGGTCCTTTGAATGGCCGACTTGATAAGCTTTAGCATAACAGATAGGATTTCCTTATTGTCCTTGACTTCATCCAGTTCAAAGACAATCATACGTTTGTCCTCGATCTTATAGGTTTGATCCTCTTCGACATTAAAAAGGAAACTGTAAAGTCCATTATCTACGTATTCGGAAAGGATGTGCAAAAAGTTATAGACGCTAAAATGTTCCTCCTTTATTTTAAGATGTTGAATGAGGCCATCTTTCTCATCATCAACAAACCGATATAATGAGGCCAATGAATGCTTTGTTCTTACTTGGTTGTAATAATAAAGCAGCACCTTTTTTACGGCTACCTGTTTTGCTTTGGAAACCTTGGTGCCTTCTGCTAGCAGTTCCAATAAAAAAACAGCCAAATCTTCCAGTCGCTCCGGTGTCAGATCGCTCTCATGAGAAATAAAGAATGGATTGATCCCGAGGTTCTTTCCTTGCTCGTAACGAAGGATGATGTGGTTATTGGGATACAGTTTAGCGAACTTGGAATACGAACCTCCCAAATCAATTATCACCAACCTTACCCGGTCTTCAAAATACTGCCTCAGGATATTATTGGCCAAAAAGGATTTACCTTCACCCGTAGGCGCAAAAATGGCAAAGTTCCGAGCCTTGATCCGTTTTTTTCCTTCATCCCAAACATCCTTTAATACCGGGACATTATGTTGCCTATCATTAAAGATGATTCCGGTGGTATCCGACAAATAATTTGTGTTATTTATAAATAGGCATAGCGCATGCTTTAGATCCGTAACATATAGGTCTTCATTTGAAAAATTGGAAGAAAAACAGCAAAAGGAATTAAGAAAATAGTTCTTCCGCTCCTCTCCTTGTGGATAATAGGGCACAATATCCAGTTCCTTAAATTCTCCTTTTATTCTAGACGCTATATTGTCTAACTCTTGGGCTTCCGAAGACCAAAAGATGATATTTAAGTGCCCCCGAATGATTCTAGAGGCATCATCTTCATTGATCTTTTCAACAATGGCTTCAATCTTTTTTAGGACCACTTTGTTTTGGGTTCCGAAATTGGAACTTTTACTGAGTTCCTCTATCTTCTTTTCAAGTAACTTTCTCCATTTATGTTTGTCATCCAGATAAATAATCTGGTTGACTATATGGTTTTCATTTAGGTTTAGCCCCAATCCATCTATAAAACCTTGATGGAATACAAAGTCATCCGAAGTAAACCTGTCATTGGTTTTACTACTCTGTATGGTTTCACCAAAACAGAGTTCACTGTTGACGGCCAATACATCAAAAAAGTTATTACCTATTTCTATGTCATTTTTCTTAAGCTGAATACTTGTATCAAATCCTTCATTGAAGCCATTGAAATAGGTTTGGCCTAGCTCCAATATTTCATTCTCCCCCAATTGGCTTAGGGATATCCTGCTACCATTATTGATATAAGAAACAGCGTCGTTAACAGCGTTTACAAATTCTTTCAGATTATGATCCATCTTTTTATGGATGCCCTTTTCAATTTTCCGAAAGGGATTGACAAACTTTGAATTGTTCAAAGCTTTGTTTAACGGCAGTATAAAAAACAGATAGCTCCTATGCTTTAGGTAATCGCGTCCCTTGAAATGATCGTGTGTCGCTTTTTGAAGGAAAGTACCATTCGGTAATCTGTCCGCCTCATAATGCCCTTTTTTATAAATATCCTGCTTGTGGATTACCGTCCCTATAGGCAATGATTTGAAGGCCTGAAACCAAGTACCATGCATGGTGTCAAAATCCGATTCAGATTGTGAATAGATCTCTGGTAAATCAGCTTTATAACAAAGCACCACATTTCCATTATTGGCAAAAACCATATGACCTTGGATTTCTATAATGGGATGATAATTGGAAAGGTTAATACTATTCATAATACAAGTGGCTTTGTTTTTTGTTGCTTATGGTCTTTGGAAAAACTTTTTTAAAATGAAGTAAAGCGGGGTTTTTCGATAACTCCGTTAGAGCTACGAACAGCATAACATTCCATATCACTACGCTTATGACAACCATAAAACTGAATGAAAAGATGACAAACAGTAAGGAGCCAATCACTGACATCATCATCAGGGCAAACAGTGATATGGGTAAACCCATAATCACTGCCCGTTTTCTGATGTTCTTATAAACTTCGAATCGTTTCATTATCGTATCTGATAAAATGGTAAAAGTCGCTTAGCGACCTAGACTACGATTCCTATTAGGTAGGTGAAGATGCCTACTACCGCTCCAGCTATCAGGACGAACACCAATACCCGGGTTATCCCTTTTTTGAGGTCCGCGTTTTCACCAAAAAAATGGCCGGCATTAAAGAGGAAGCCAATTAAAAAGATAACGCCCAACAAAATTGGGAAAATGGCACGAATGGTATCGGAAACATCATTAACGGAATCTTCAATGCCTCCTATTTGGGCGAAAATGGTATTGGAGATTAAGAGTAAAAAAACGGTTGGAAATAGTGATTTTTTCATATTGAAATCGATTTAAAAATTGCTTGATTTTGATATATGAAAATTACGCCCTATTTCAATTCATTTTACTGATTTACAGTTATTTGTTAGCAAAATAAAAATTGATTTCATCCATTCCAATTTGATAAGAATTGACATCAATTTATATTGAGCATTGATTGGTTCATGTTGATAACAAAAAAAACTTTGAACTATTATAAGTCTTAAAAGGTCAATTTTTAATTACTCACTCCTGAATTTTGGATTTATTCGCATTACTTTTTACTGTACGCCTAGCTAATTAACTTCTCTTATCCCTACTCCCATTATCAAAAGCAACTAGGTTAAATAGTTCCCTCATTCTGCTGCGAACTCTACTTCCGTAACGGTCTTCCAATTCATGGGCATTCAGATTGGTTGTTCCATGGGTTTTAAGCCTATATTTTAAAAAGAGCTCATGCCGGGAGAGCAAAACCTCCCCCAAGACATTGCAATCTTTTCCAAAATGGCGGCCAATCGGCTCGATTCCCAAATCATCAAAACAGTAAAAACTGTGGTCTCCGTATTGTTTTATAATTCTATAGCCAATGTGATTGAAGGCAAAGGTTATGTTACGCGTGGGGATGACATCATAGGGCGTGTAATGGGGCGTTATATGACGGATAAGTTTCATCAAACTGGTCTTTCCACAACCGACCGGCCCAGATAATAAAATTCCTTTTCTTAGATCAATATCCAGTTTTTTACAGGTAGCCCAATCCCGTATTTGATAATTGCAAAGCTTATATATTATTGCTCTATCAGATTTATGAATCTTAAAATGCGCACCAAACAACAGCTTACCTTTGGCTTCCAAGTAAATTAGTATTTGGTCAAAGTCATATAAAATCTCATTTCCCTTTAATGTTCCCAGCTTATATTTTGTGCCTCCTTCGGTAATTATATGCGGGGTTATCAATTTCATAAGGGCTCATTGTAATTTTTATCCGAAGTTGTCTTTAGGTTGTCCCCTATTGGGACAGTTGCTTCCTGTTTGCTTCCGTTTTCAGAATTGGAACCTTTTAAATTTTTAAAATTTTGCTGTTTGTTATTGTTTTTATTGTTTTCTATAGTTTGTATATGTTTTAATATAGGTACCAATGCTTGTCCATCACTTGTTTCAATTTTGGTACGGCCTAGGTACAGAGCTTGTTCATCACTTGTCCCGAAATTGAACATCTTTATCCGGCTCCCTTTATACGGATTATGCGAAGGCATATAAATAATATAACTCCAATGGCTAAGCTCCTTGATACACCGATGGTAAGTTGACTTAGAGCCAATTTTTGAAAACTCCATGACATCCTCCCTGCTGATATAGAATTCCTCCCTAAAAAAGTTATAATTCCATAATTGAAACAGGGCCACGTACAAACTAATATGGGTCGGGTTCAGTCTTGAATCTTTTGAGAACTGTTCAAACACGGCATTTAAGTGCTTGATATAATTGATTTCCTGCAAAGCACTTTTAAAATTTATTATGAATCCTGTTTTTTTCCAAAACCTCCAAGATCTCCTGATAGTCGTAATACAGTATACCTCCTATTTTTGTATACGGTAAGGTCCCATTTATCCTTAGGTTTTGTAGGGTCCCTGGTGAAACCCCCAGAAGTTCCCTGACCTCTGGCGACTTCAACCATTTCTTTGCTGGTTGGCCATGTTGATTGTTCAATAATTGTTTGATTTCATCCAATAGTTCAATTTTAAAATCATAAAGATCTTCTGTAGTAATAATTGTTGCTCCCATTCATTTTGGTTTTAAAAAGTAAAGCCGCCGGCAAACCAATAATAGTTTTTGGACGACTTTACCCTGATTTGACTTTCGCATTACAAATCTGCGAGCCTATTTTCAATTATTATCAATAGCAGCCCCCAAGGTGGGGGATTTTCTTCTTCATTATTTTTGATAGCCTTTGACCTAGTCTAAAACACGACACTTGACAACCTAGGTACAATCCTAACTTAAACCAAACAATTAAAACGGTCGAATAATTTTCCCAACTTGGGGCCATCTATGGATTATTCATCCAATTCTTCAAACCGCCTGTTTAGTGCTTCGATCAGTTTATCCAAGAATTTGGTTTTGCTACATTTCCTTGCCCTTATTTCGATAAAGGTGTGGTAATAATTCCCAAGTTCAACATTAAAGACCTGTTCAAACAAGGTTGCCATTTCCTTAATATCAGCTGTACCGCTATTAATGGCCCCACTGCTATGGAGGGCGTATATCAGTTCAATTAATTCTGTTTTGCTTCCGGTCCAGAAAAGCTTTGATGATTGCTTCATCGGATTTGATTTAAAATTCTCTGTATTGCTTTCTAATTTCTCAATTTCCTGTTGCAGGTAAACTATGAGCATATCGTAAGCCATTATTATGGCCACCGTACAATCCTGGCAAGTTGAAAACTCTTCATCAATAAAGAAATGAAAAGACTCGGTGGGTGAACGTAAATCCGATTGACCCCTAACAAAATATTGTTCATCCAAAGTAGTCGCTCCTCTGCGATAGTAGTGATAAAACTCTAAATTGTCATTAAAATAAAGTTGAAGCTTATTGATCTGGTTATTTAAGTATTTTACCTGGAACTTTGAACTGCTCCGAGGTCTTTTACTTTCAATATTATACAACTTAACATAATAGATTAACTTACTAAAGATTTGTGGCTTTATATGTTTGAAAAACCATACCTCATCCTGGATGGTTTTAAATCCTTTCTCTACAACATTTTTACGCAGTTGTTTCATGCACCTTTCGGTGTGGGCGATTCCCTTTTCCGCGGTGTACAACACATCATTGTTAGAGGACTCCAAAGTCTCCAACCTGGCCTCAAATTCAGATACTAAATCTTGGTACATCGTCTCCACACAGCCCTTATTTCCCTATTGCCCGTATTCCCCTTACTCCATCACTCCGATTAGTTCCAAAGTATAATTATCTGAAGTTTGAATGTAGGCACATTTTTCCTCAACAACTGCTCCTAATTTCCTTTTCTCAAAAGAAGCGGTCATGCCTAGATCAATATGCCGGTATTTCATATTTATGGCCCGTTTTATAGTCTGATATAAAAGTTGTCTGTAGGTATGGAATTCTTTTAGACACTCGTAATCCATTCCTATAAAAGCTGGGACATAGCTATAATTACAATTATTATAGCACAACATCACGCCTATCATCTTTTCGGGGTTATCCTTTAAGCTGACTGCAATAAACTCCCAATTGGGGTGATTGGACATATTTTTAAATAACTTTTCAGGAAAGGTAAATGTATTTAACCCCAGGTTGTTTTTGTGGACTTGATTGTACAACTCCTGGACCTGCTGTAGTTGCTCCTCGTTACAACTATTTAAAACCTCAATATTCAAAAGCGATTCCTTGGCCAATATCTCTTTTCTTAAATGTCTTCTATTTCTTGAGGACAGTCCTGAAACATGGCTTTCAATGGATGCCGTCCCTATTAGGTCGATGGTACAGGAGGCGGGCATTTTTATCCTAATAAATCCTTGTCCTTGAAAATAGGGATTCAGACTTTCCCTTTCTGAAAAATCCCTTAGGACAACCATTTTCACCTCTAAACTATGCTCCAGGCCCTCCAAGGATTTCATTAACCTGTTCAATGCTTGTTTTTTCAACGGATGGATCTTATCAATATAAAGATGCTCTCCTTCCGTGAAAAGAGACCCCATACTTAACACTTTAGATGTCAAATAATAAGGATTCTTTTGTCTTTCCTGCTCAATAGATTTTGAGGCATTCACACTTGCTAACATATCGTCCTTCCATAGACCCAAGGTCAAGAAAGTTACCAAAACCGGATTATTATCCTCATCATAAATGACCACATAATAAAAGTTCCAATTATGTTCTTCCAAAGGATTGTCACTAAATGTTTCCTCCAGGAATTTTAGCCCCTCCCAGTCAAAGGCCCCATGTTTTCCGACATATTTGTTCCAAAGCTTTTTATCGATTTTCAAAATGGAATCTTCTAATTGTACTTTTAAACTGTCTTCGGTTTTATCCTTTTCAATTGATTTCGCCTTCAATTTAAAGGCCTGGTAAACCCTCCCAAGATTTGTATGGGTTTCCTCCAATGCCTTTGGCAGATGATAGGTCATGGCCTCTACCAAACCTTTGATTTCTTGTTTTTCATTATGCCGTGATATGGTGATACGTACACCTGTATTCTTAACAGGGACGGCCGGAAAGATGCCCAAGTTTACATAATAGCCTTCTTTCATCAAACGATTCACAAAATTATACCCCGTTTTGGGCATCCCTGTACCAATGTAAAACACGGGTGAATTGTTCTTATCGATTAAGGGAAGATCGGTTTGCTCCAACAGCCCATTGAAATATTGGGCTCTTTCTTTAAGGTCATTCTGTAATTCATATATCTCAGGAGATAAATGGATCTCTGCAGATGCTGTTGCAGCAGCCACGGAAGCCGGTTCCAATTGTGCAGAAAATGTCAAAGGCCCTCCAAAAGTCTTTATTTCGTGGTACATCTTTTTGTTGGAACAGGCCAACACGGCCCCACTGGCTCCAAAGGTCTTGCTCAGGGTTCCAAACACTAAAACATTTTCCGGAAGTTCCCCGAGCTCACTGAGCGCATAGCCCGTGCCGTTTTTACCTATCCAGCTCATACCATGGACATCATCAATGTAAAGATGTAGTTGGGGATACTTTAAGCAAAGGGCTTTTAGGTCTTGGATAGGCGCATAATCACCATACATGGAATAGATACCATCGGCCATATACCAAATCTTTTTGCGCTTATCGGAAAGCGATTTGATCTTATCCTCCAACATATTGAGGTTGTTATGCCGTATCATATCTATGGGTACACTCCTGTTCTTTAAAACCTTGGCGGCACTTTGCACGCTCCAATGTACCTGATGATCCAGAATAATGGCATCTTGGTCCTTCACCGCACTAGGAATAACTCCCAGATGCCCCAAGGTACTGTTCTTGGTTATTATAATCGGGGTTTCGAACATTTGGGTCACCTTGTCTTCCAATTGCCTATATAGCGGATTGGATATATAAGATTTAGACAATGGAAACTGGGTCCCATAATTTTGAATGGCCTCAATGGCCGCTGTCTTCAATCGGCTATCCTGTTCCAGTCCCAGATACCCTGTGGTTCCAAAATGAAAGAGTGTCCTGTCCTTAATTCCTATTTTCCTTCCGGAGAACTGGTTGCCCTCGGCATATAAATGTAAAACGCCTTCTTGTTTTGCATCTGTAAACACCTCATTTACGGTGTCCAGAAAGTTGTTGTGCTTAATCTTTGCCATCTTATCGTAGGTTTATGACATAAAATTTAAAGCCATTTGTAGGAAATTAAGAAACTGACCTCCTGTTTAATCCCTTATGGATAACTGTTAATCCTTTCAAGACAAGAAAAACCCCATTTTAACTACTGATAAATAGACAGTTACCGAAATTCTGTTGATATTTTTGTAAGTTTATATTAAAAACCAGTTTTCTAAAACCATGTTGACTTATTTCAGAAATGATTATGCAGAATATAGTCTGGATAAAGGCATCCTATTTATAACATACCTTAATGGTGTTAGCATAGACCTAAATGCCTCCATCCAAATTGTAAAAGATAGGCTTTCATTGCATGAAAGTCAGTTTTTACCGGTGCTGTGTGACATTCGTGGGGTAAAAGAAGTCAACAAATCCGCCAGGGCCTATCTGGCCATGGAAGGCTCCACATTAATCAAGGCCGTTGCCTTTATTGTTGAACCGCCCGTATCTGAAGTACTTTCGGAGTTTTACATCCAAACCAGTAAGCCACCAGTACCGACCAAGGCATTTATTGATATCGAAGAGGCCTTGGCTTTTTTAAACTCGTTTAAATAACTTAAACCAACTAAAATCATTACTAAATAAAACACCATGGCAAAAACAAAAGAATGCGTCAGATCAACCAAATGCTTTTGGAAATGGCATCTGGCAACTTTTTTTATCGCCTGGAACGAACCTCTAAAAATGATAACGTTGAAGCACTTATCATAACACTTAATATGCTGGCTGAGGAAATACAGGAAAGCCTGCTCCATCAAGGTTACGTAAATACCAATGAAACGTTTAGCCAAGTAGTGCAAATGACCTTCCTTCTGGATGAGCACGGCCATATCATCATGACCAACAAAGAAGTCTGTAACATATTGTCCATGCTCTGTGCGGACATCATTAACAAACCTTTTGAAAGCTTACTCGTTAAGGAGTCCCAAACAAAATGGAAGCAATGTTGGAAATCCCTTGTTCAAAAAAGCCTTCATGATACTTCATTGGAATTGACATTTAAAACTAAAAGTAGCCTGGTCATTCCCAAGGTATGTTATATAACCACTTGTAAAAACAAAAAGGACGAACAGGGAAAGGTCATTGTAACGGTTATCCATCAATCGACCGATCAGGCCGAAATTGAAAAAAAGCTCAAGGACAGGATTTTTAAGGCTGCCAATACTGAACCCTTATTGGATACAAAAGAAACCACATCCAAAACTCCCAAAATCAGATTGAGCCATGACGATATTAGAAAAATACGCAAAGGGCACGATATCATTATTAATAATCTGGATAAGGAACTGCCCTCACTTAGGGATTTTGCCCTGCAATTGGGAACCAATGAATTCAAATTAAAATATGGCTTTAAGGAACTATACGGAACCACTGTGTATCGCTTCCTATTGTTGGAACGCCTTCGAAAATCAAAGATGATGATCCAGTATACCGACCTTCAATTAAAATCCATTGCCCATATGGTAGGCTTTAAAAGTTTCCCCCATTTTTCCAGGGCTTTTAAAAAGCACTATGAATATACGCCTAGCGAACTTCGAAAAAAGGCCCTCAATGAGGAAATCTAACTGAAATTTTAAGCGATTTTACCATAAATCCTTAACGGTCAAAAACATATCCCTGACAAACAAATAATACTGGGGAACTTTATCATATCAAATCAAAAGGTATGAGACGTTCTAACAAGGGATATCAAATTACAGCAAATAGTATATGTTTTTTATTCATCATACTGTTTGTTTATGCGGCCACAAGTAAACTAATGGATTTTAACCATTTTAAATCGCAACTGGGCCGTTCTCCTTATATCTCCCCCTATGCCAATTGGATGGTTTGGGCTATCCCTTCAGTTGAATTGCTAATTACCGGATTATTCCTTTTTCCAAAACAAAGGGTACTGGCCTTGTATTCCAGCCTATCACTAATGACCATATTCACCACCTACCTCATTGTGGTTTTAAACTTTAGCGATTCTATACCCTGTTCATGTGGAGGCATCCTAGCTACACTGGGATGGAAAGAGCATATCATATTCAATGGGGCATTTATAGTGCTTGCCCTAATCGGGATTTTATCAAAAAAAAAAACAAAACATACTACGTAGTGTCAGGGGTAAGGCCGAAAACCTGTAAAAAAGAGTAGGCCATTAATTTAAAACAGAATATTATGAAATCTAAATTTTTAAAAATGGTTATACCTGCATTTGCTATTTTATTGGCCATAGGTATGTCTTTTGCCACCGAATCCATTAATTCCAGCCAAATTGGCTATTATGATGATCCATTTGAACCTGGCATCGAGGAAGTCAGTACAAATTGTATCAAAAATGGATCGGGCAGCCTTTGTCAAGAAGAAGGTTATCAACTTTATGATACGCCTGCCTTAAATGCTGGCGACGAGTTAAGACAGCCTTAAATTCATTTAAAAAGGTGCCCTAAACGGGCACCTTTTCTTTGACTAACTCAAACTACCTGAGGAATTACTTTCTCAGGTATTCTTTTAATAATGAATCCAGCCGTTTTCCCCTGGCCTTCTTATCTACAATTTGCCCGTTTCTATCCAAAAGCCACACTTCTGGCAATGCATTGATATTATATAAATTGTGATAACTTATTTTAGATTTATTGCCTTTATCCATATGCTGTAACCAACTGGCACATTGTTTATCGGTTATCTCTAAAACACGTTCCTTGGCCTCATCGCCTTCTGCTACGATGCCCACGACTTCAAAACCTTCATCCTTGTATTTTTCATATAATGAAGCCACATGTGGCATTTCCCTAATACAAGGTGCACATCTAATGGACCAAAAATCAACCAATACCAGTTTACCCCTTAATTGGGACAGCTTCACCTCTGTCCCATCAAGACCGACTAGATCCATCTCAATGGACACAGAAACTTCTTCTTCCGTTAATGCTTCCCTGGCCTTCTTCTGGGACATTAATTTCTCATTCAATAGTTTTACAGCATCACCGCTTGCCAACATCTTTTGATTTGATGACATTTCAATAAATGATTTGGTATAGGACTCCGCTAACTTGGGTGACCGTATTTTCAAGGGTTCCTCCAATAAGCTCAAGATATATTCTGCCAAAGGCTCATAGTCAGGGTACTTCTCCAAAAGTTCAAAAAGCCTTAAGTAAATGGAACCCCAGTACTGTTTATCAAAATGTGCCCAATAATCATCCTCCCTGTCCATTTTTGGTAGGGCATCGTACCAGCGTTTGGCCAGGTTAAAATCCCTACCAAGCAAACGTACCTCAACTTCCGCCTTACGCTCATCGGAGGCATCTGAGTTCAATACACGTTCTACCAACGCATTTCCTTTCTCTACCCATTTATCCATAGCCTTATCATCCACTGGTAGGGCACGATAAAAATCGGTGACTTTTGGCCCATAACGTACCGGCCCAGTGAAGCTGGACAAGAATGCTACCCTGTCCGCATCCATATCCTTCGAAATGAATTTAGGCTCAAAATACAGGTGCAAAAACCAATTGAGCATTTCATCATAATGCTCACTTTCAGGATATTTATCCATAAAATCCTCGGCCATTTTGGATCGCTTGGTATACACGGCATCAATTAATTTGGAATATTCCAGCAGGTTTGAGCTATCTAAGTAATCACATTGTTCTTTGGTTTCACACAACCTAGATTTATTGGCCTGAAAATAGGCCCAATCCTTTTCCTCTTGGGGATTCATATTTTGGGATTGTGAACAGCTTAGAACGTTTAAACTGATAATAATTAAAATAATAATACGTCTCATAATCTATAATTTTAAAATCAGTAGCCGGCATTCTGTGGTTTCAAATTGGGATTGAGCTCCAATTCCGACTCGGGAATTGGCAATACAATATCCGTATTGCGCCACCCTGCCTTGATTGGGGACAATACTTCTTCTGCTTTTCCCATCCGTTTTAAATCAAACCAGCGATGTCCCTGTTCGGTAAACAATTCCAAACGGCGTTCGTGAAGTATGACATCCAATAGTGACGCTTTATCATTGGCCGTGGTATTACCTAAACCAGCCCGGTTTCTAATGACATTGATATCGGCCTGTGATCCCGATATGTCTCCTAATTGCACCCTGGCCTCGGCACGTATCAAGTACTGCTCTGCCAACCTAAAAAGAATGGAGTATTCTTCGGATTGTGTAGTGGTATTATGGGTGGCCTTGTATTTATGGGCATAGTATAAGGTGGTCTGGCCATCATCGCTTGTTATACTGTTTGTCCAATGCGTATACCGCAAATCACCAGCCTCGAATGCCCCAACTAGATCATCCATTAGGGCCATCCCTTGTGTTGGTATACCGGTTATTATCAATTGCAGGGCATCATAGGTATTGACTGGGTTGTCTCCTAGCATTAACTGCCAGATGGTTTCATTGGAACCTTTTAAAAATACCTTATCGATATCCTCCAGACCATAATTCCCTATCAGATTGGAGGCCATGGTCTCTGCCATGGCCCAATCTCCAGAATATAGATAAATCCTCGCCAATAAAGCATAGACCACCTGTAAGTTTGGTAAGATATTTTCATTTGCCTGATTATTATTATCCAATAAGTTTACAGCCTCATTAAGATCTCCGATCAGCTTTTCAAATACCTCTGGTTCGGGAGTCCTAATGGCTCTATTGTTCTCAATATAATCTGTGGTCATGATATAAGGCACTTCTCCAAAAAGGGATAGCAATAGGCTATGCAAATAGGCACGAACAAACAGCGCCTGCCCTGTAAATCGGTCTTTATCTTCTTCGCTCAAAGTCTGTGAAGCGGCTACCCCTTCAATAATATCGTTGGCAGCGTATATCAAATTAAAGGCATGGTTCCACCAGAGCGACACCTGACCATCCGACGCCAGTACATTATGGCTATATAACTTTAATATATCTGGGGAGCTTCCAAAATAATCCAATTCGTCTGCATAGATTCCCAAGGAGGTACTTATCGAAAAATTTCCGGATACCAATCCCTGTTGGCGCATCTTGACAAAGATATTGGCCATGGCCGATTCCACCGTAGCCGCATCTTCAAAGACCGTTTTGGTCACCAAACTATTTTTAGGTGGATCCACTTCCACAAAGGAATCACAACTTATGGTTGTTATGATCAACATGGCAAGTATGGTATACATCCATACCCTTGTTTTATTTATATATAATTTCATAATTATCTTTTTTATGTTAAAAATTCAACTGAAGCCCCAAGGTTACCTGCCTTAATGGAGGAAGAATCTCAAATGAGGCCTGCTCAGGGTCCGGGCCTTCATAATTCGTTATAACAAACAGGTTCTGCCCTTGTAGATATAAGTTCATATCAAACCCTTTGCTCAGGCTTTTAGGCACCTTATAGGTCAGGGAAACATTCCGCAAGCGGATAAAAGAAGCATCCGAAACCGCCGCATTGCTCTCCCGTTGAAAACCTTCGGCTTCCGACACACCGGGATAACGTGCCAAACCACTGGCACGTTGGATAGGGTTACTATCTCCGGGATTTTGCCAACGGTCGAAAAGCTGTATGGGCGCATTTTGCCTAAAACCTACCATGGCACCGGCATTTAAATAATTAAAGGCCTTTTGCTTCTTAAACTGAAAGAACAGATCCAAGGACAGATTTTTATAACTTAGGGTATTGCCCAGACCACCATAAAACTCAGGGGCCAAGTCTTCGAACCATTGCTTGTCATCCAAGGCGCTTATGTTTCCATCATTGTTATAATCCTCGAATTGGTAGAGGCCTGTATCGGGATCCACTCCCAAAGATTGGTATAAGGGTACACTGGTAAGGGCCTCCCCTATGCGATACCTATTGGCAAAGGCCGAATTTTCCAAATCGGGAAAACGTACCAACTTATTTTTGGGTACGGTAAGATTAAAAGTGCTGCTCCAATTAAAATGCTTGCTTTGGATATTGGTGGTACGGAAATCGATTTCCAGACCAGTGTTCTCCACCGTGGCATCAAAATTGGCCACTAGACTGTTAAAGCCTGTGGTTCCTGCCAAGGGCATACCAATAAGCTGATTGGAAGACCTGTTTTGGTACCAAGCCGTATTGAGCCTTATGGCATCATTAAAAAACCCAAGTTCCAAAGCCACCTCCAGTTTTTTATTGGATTCCCAGCCAAAGTTTGGGTTAAATACCCCTGTAGGTTCTAATGCCGAAACCCCATTATAATCAAACCCTGTAATACTATAGGTACTTAAAAACCGATAATCACCGATGTTATCGCTACCGGTAATCCCGTAGCTGCCCCTTAATTTCCCAAAACTCAAAAAGGCGCTGTTTTGGAACAACCCTTCTTCTGAAAACAACCATGCCAATCCAACGGCACCAAAGTTCCCAAATTGTTTTCCGGGGCCAAAACGGGAGGAGCCATCCCGTCTTCCGGTTAGATTCAGGATATACTTATCCCTGTAATTTAGGTTGACACGCCCAAACACCGCCTGATAATTATAATCGCTATTATTATCCCTAAAGACCTCTATGGTCCTAGCGGCCGAAAGATTGAACAACAGACTATTACTGGAAAATCCTCTGGCCGTTTGTACCAGGTTTTGTTCGCTCTGTTTTTGAAAGGTACTGCCCAGCAACACATTAATGGCCAATGCGCCGTACTGCTGCTTCCAATTCAATTGGGGTTCTATGATCCAGGAATCCCGGCTACTTGTATTGATATCAAAGGAGGAACTACTGGCATCCAAGTTCAGATTGGGCCGTCTTGCCTTACTGGGAAACACCCTATAGGACTCCATTTGGTTATTGGTATAGCCAAAATTGGATCGTAATTCCAAATTATTAGTCAAACTATAGGACAGGTTCATTTGGGCAATAAACGTATTGCTCTGTGCCCTGTATTTTTGTTCCAAGGATGCCAAGGGATTATCCCAAGTGCTGTCCTCCCAATTAAGGTCGCCATTTTCATGGTATAAGGCCGGTGCATTGGGCTGCAATCGATAAGCCAAAACGGTAAAATCCTGTCGGGGCAATTTATTATCCTCTATACTGTAGTTTGTGGACAAACTGATCGTAAAACGTTCGTCCTTGGAATGATGGGTCAAATGGCTTCTCCCGGACATCCTTTGGTAATTCCCATCCCCGGGAAACACCGTAGTTTCTTTTTGGTAATTACCGCTTACCAAAAACTGGGTTTGGACAGTCCCTCCGGAAACTGACACCTGTACTTTGTTCCGGCAGGCCGTGCCACCAATGAGTTCCTTTTGCCAATCGGTATAACGGTTTTGGTCCCATGTCTTTAAACTGGGCCAAATAAAATCAAATGCCGGGTTTTCCAGAAAGGCACCAAAGCCGTCATTGACCACGCCTTCACGTGCCACTTCCAGATATTGCTGGGTGTTCATGAGCTCCATAAATCGGGGCACCTGTCCTATGGTGGTACTAAGGCTGGCCGACACTTTGGTCTTTCCGGCCCTTCCCTTTTTAGTGGTAATCAGCACCACCCCATTGGCCCCACGGGAACCATAGATGGCCGTGGCATCGGCGTCCTTGAGTACCTCGATACGTTCTATATCCAAGGGATCAATGGCATTTAAAGGGCTAACGTTCCCCCTATTGATGCCCGAGGACACCAAAGTAGACTCCAAGGACTGGCCTCCATAAGGCACACCATCTACAATAAACAGGGGATCTGTTCCACCGTTTATAAAATTCTTGCCCCTGATGTCTATCTGGTAACCACCACCAGGGACGCCAGTGGTCTGTACAATATTGACGCCCGCTAAATGCCCCTGCATGGCCGCCATGGGGTTATTAACCGGCTGTTGTTCAATGGTCTTGGCCGCTATCTTGGCAATACTGCCCGTGCGTTCCCTGTCCTTAACGGTATAATACCCGGCATTAAGGGTTACGGTATCCAGTTGGGTAATATCTTCTTCCAGCTGCACATTGACGGCCGTACCATTTTTGATAGTCACGGTCTGCCTTACAAAGCCCAAGGCCGAAAACACCAAGGTATCCCCTGTGGATGCCGTTATACTATAGGAACCATCAAAGTTGGAGACCACACCTTTTTTGGTAGCTTCTACCATCACATGCACCCCGGCCAATGGATGGCCCGAAGTATCGGTGATAAGCCCATGGATTTGAAGCTCTTGAACGGCATGGGTAAAGAGGGGCAGCAGGCAGGAAAAAACCATAGAGAATAACAGGCTCCTACCCTTAGTTGTATAATTATTTTTCATAATTTTGAATTAGAAGTTGAACATTTATTGTTTAATCCATAAAGACCTCCTAAGAACCCTGCAAAAGTTTACTAGGAGGCTTTATTTTTTAGTGTCTATCCATAGGCGGTTTGGTTTAAAGGTTAAACATGGGCGCTTTTACCTTAGATGCCTTCTTGTATGACAGTTTCCCATCATAACAAGGCACATCTAAGGCCGTAAAAAGCACCGCTACTTGAGCTATTAATTATACTTTGGCTCGGATACCATTAAAAAAGTGAATCGTGAGGTTATGGGATACAAGGGGTGTCGTGATCCGAGAAAAAAAAAGTGTATCGTCCATCCCATAACAAATTGCCTATATAGGGCATTTGGGCTTTTTTACAAACAGGAGCTCATAATTGGTTTTACCAGATTGATAACTGATACCAACCCCATGTTTAGGGTCATTGGCAGCAGTTACTTTTAAGTATGGACGTTTAGTCTCCAAATAATAGAACCTTTGGTTTGTAAATGGCCTTATCAATACTTGCAAGACTTCTAATAATTAAAAAGTACCGCTTAGAAAAAGTTAAGTTTAAGCCATTATGTAAGGAAACAGAAAGCGTGAAACTCAACTTACCTGTTAGTGGTACTGGTATACCTTGCACCGATAAGAGAGCCCACGCCTAGGTCGTGAGCCAATCTACTTATCATCTCAGGTGCAAAAATTACCAGTTTTCTAACAGAGATTCAAAGCGACAGCTTCTAATATTTTCTATACGAAGAATCGCAAAAATAAAAATTACTATTCAATTCATGATGAATAGAATTAATCTATAGCAAATATAAAAATAAATACCACATTGACAAATTTGACAATTATTATTTTAAATAAAAACACAACTTCACCAAGTGAAGAAGAAAAATCAGTTATATTATAAAGCTTTCGGAAAGAATCTGGAATTCTTAATTGAAAAGTACAATACAGATGTGATGACCGTTGCTTCTTTAGGTAAAATTGAACCTAAACAAGTTTATCGAACCCTTAAAGGAGAACATGGGATTTCTATGAAAACAATATTATCCCTAGCCGAAGGGTTAGAAATTCATCCGAAAGAATTATTTGATTTCGACCTTGAAAACAACTAATTAGATACTTATCCTCAATCCCCTGAAATTCTGGCTTAAGCCATTTACTATATTTAAAAACCTACCCTTATTCTGATAGTATTATAGTATATTAGGATGCCAAAAACAGGTTACTGCATCAGGAGCGGTATTGAAATACCCTTTAACCCCAAACAACCCATGACCAAAATGTCCTGGAAAGTCTGGAACCAGTTTGCCAATAAGGATTATCCTGAAAAGTATTGCCATAATACTGCTAAGGAATCTGATGGAAAGACTTCCATACGGCCTATTTTGAGGGAATAGGGTCTATGTCCATTTCTTTGAAGAATCACCTTTTTGATTAAATTTCTATAAATACATTTAATTCTGCTAAAAACACATTGAATTTGTAAGAATATTATTTATTTTTAACTTAATAGATATAAACGCAATTGTGTTTATGTAACCGTTGGGCAAAATTTAAACCAAGCACTATTAATGACAATTGACAACAAACCGCAAAATTGGAAAGAACTTCAAATAAAAGTTGGAAAAATTTTAACTCAATGTGGTTTTGTTGTTTCAGTAGAAAAAAAGGTTCAATCAATTAGGAGTCAAATTGAAATTGATGTTTACGCGGAGGAATCAATAGATGATAGGCCTTATAAAATTCTAATAGAATGTAAAATGTGGAAATCAAATATTCCACAGCTTTATGTACACGGACTAAGAACAGTAGTAAGTGACGTTGGAGCAAATATTGGATATATTATAACTACAAGTGACTTTCAAAAAGGTGCGGTTGAGTCTATTAAAAACACGAATGTTGAATTGATAACTTGGAGTGAATTTCAGAAAAAATTCTTTAAGAGTTGGTATCTAAATTTTTTCTCTAAAAAACTACATTTCGACATTCTAAAAAATAACTATGACCCCACTTCAATTCAATTTTATGATGATTACGATAAAATCAAAAGGCAGGATTTTAATACACTTATTGAAAAATATAATTTGTTAAACTTAATTTCTGACCATTTTCCTCATCACATTATGAAAGAGTTTGTTGGTCAGCTTACAGATATTGAAAATAAACTACCATTAGAAGAAAAATTAATCACAGAAGAATGGGAATACAATCTTGACTTATTACCAAAAGAATTATTAAGGGTTGAAAACTATTCTCAATTTCTGAGTTTATTGAGAATATTTGCTCAACCTGTATATTCTGAAATGGACAAATTAGATTTGGATTCTAATTTAGATTATGAATAAAGAAAAAACTATGCCCAACACAGTATATGAAAAATTGCTGATTTTAGGCTTAAACAAAGGTTGTTGTACGTTTGCTACATCTGATTTTCATCCGGAAAATCCTCGCATACAAACACGCAACATTTCATATACATAAACGTTAGCTATAATTTGAGAAATGCTAAAAACAAGAAACATTTTTATTGATACAGAAACCTTCGTAGCAAACAATTTTTTCCAAAATAAAAATTTATCGAGATTGGCCGAATTTGGGAAGATGGATACTGTTAATCTATACTTGACTGAAATTACTATTAAAGAAATTCAATCAAATATTCGTGAAGAATTACAATATGCTCAAGACGAAATCAATCGATTCAAAAAAAATATAGCAAATAAAGGCAGGATTTTAAAAAATGTAGAAGAATACAGCAAATATATTTCTCTTCCTAAACTTGACATTAATGTTGATTATGACAAAATCAACGAAGAACTTGATAAATTTATTGAAACAGGAAAAATAACAATCATCCCTTTTACAACTGCGGATTTAAGAGATATTATCTATAGATATTTTAATCGAGAAAAACCGTTTGGCTTGGGTAAAAAAAAATATGAATTTCCAGATGCGATTGTATTGTCTGCAATTGAAAAATGGTGTGAGGAATATTCCTGTCAAATCTATGTTGTTAGCCAAGACAAAGACTTAAAAGATTATACTTCTAAAAACATCATTCCAATTCCTAATTTGAGAACAATATTAAATAAAATAAATACTCAGTTTAATAATGATAGACTGGAATGGATTAATAAAATATTCTTAGATTCGGAAGAGATTATTAAAGAAAAAATAATAGAAAAATTTAGTTTCAAAATCAAGGATGAAATCTGGTATGATGTAAGTATTGAAAATGTAGAAGTAGATGAAATTAAACTTTTTGAGCCATCAATTGTTCAGGACAATCAAGATATTGGAGAAACTATATTTCAATTCGATTTTGACATAAGTTTTAGTATGGATGTTTATTATAGTGACCATTCATTAAGCTCTTATGATAAAGAAGATGACAAATGGTATTTTCCAGAGCCGAGAACCGTAAATATAGCCTTAGCAACAACACAAACAGCAGAAATTTCAATTGAGGCTATTTATGAAGATAGACTTTTAAACAAAAATAATGATATTAGCATTTTTTGTTCGTATTGTAGCATTCCTGATTCTGAAAAAATAACTGACGAACTTGATGGATATCAATTACAATTATAAAAAACTGTGGCTAACAAAGATGTATAACCGCAATTACGGCGGATTCGACTGCGTTCGAATCCACTCGGAATTGCTAATGCCAGCACTAAGCCGAAAATTAATGCATATTAACATGTAACAGAGGTTATACGAACCGTTGTAAACAAGCTCTGAAAAGCCATCATACGGTCAAGTACATTTCATTTTACTCGTACCTCACAAAATAAAAAGAACTTACCTTTTCCCAACGTCACTCGAATTGAATATCATGAAATATTTACTATATTTGTCAAATACTGACAAGTCCAAAAATTCAAGTCAAATGAAACAATATTTCGGAGAATACATCAGGCAATTACGGACGAAGAGCGAACTTACTTTAACTCAACTCGGAGCAAAGCTTGATTTGGATTCTGCAAATTTGAGCAAAATTGAAAATGGAAAAAGGGAATTTGATGAAAAACGCCTTGAATTATTAGCTTCTGTTTTCGATCTTGATATTGAAAACTTAAAAACTGAATTTTTTAGTGAACTCTTTGCTAAGAAAATATACGAAACTAATTGTTCCACGGAAGTTCTCAAGGTCGCAGAAGAAAAGGTAAAATACTACAGAGAACAAAATGTTAAACAAGGAAGACTTAAATTATAGATGCCTGAAAGAAAAGAACAATTAACTGAATTGGTTAAAAGATACCAAGCCTTCAAGGAAGATGGACGCCTAGATTTGAGTTCTGAGGAAACTATAAGAACTTGGATTAATGAGTTTCTTTCAATCTTCGATTGGGATGTAATGGACACATCACAAGTACTTCAAGAGAAAGTTTTATCAAGAGAAGAAAAAGAGAGATTAGAAGAAATTGACTCAACTTCTACTCGACCAGATTACACTTTTAAAATAGGAAATCAAAAACTTACTTTTCTTGACGCTAAAGCAGTTTCGGTTAATATTGAAACAAGTACCTCTTCTGCTTTTCAAATAAAATCTTATGGTTGGTCAATTTCTGGTTCTTGTACATTCTTGACAAATTTCGAAGAATTTGCAATTTATGATTGTACTTATATCCCCTCCCAAGAACAACCAGCGAACTTAGGCAGAACCTATCTGAAAATAGAAGATTATGTTGACAACTTTGATGTTTTAGAAACACATCTTCTTAAATCTAATATTCTAAACGGAACTCTTGAAAAACTTTATTCTGATACTCTTAAAAATGTAAGTAGTGTTCAAAAATTATCGCCTGACTTAGTTTTTGCAGAAGAGCTTTCAAAATTTAGATTATCTCTGGCTAAGAATATAGTAGAAAATAATAGCGACCTAATAAGTAATAATGCAGAATTACTAGCTTATTTAACACAAGTAATTATCAATCGTATAATATTTATTAGAATTTGTGAGGCTAGAAGAATTGAAAGAGATGGGTTGTTACTAACCTTTCTAGAAACAGATTTTTGGTCTGAGTTCAAAAACTCATCTTACAATGATTTCTTCGAACATTATGATGGACCTCTTTTTGATAGAATAAGTGATATCCAAGAACTAGAAGTAGATAACGAAATCATCAAAGAATTATTAGATAAACTTTATTATCCTTCACCGTATAGATTTGAAGTTATTCCAACAAAACTTTTGAGTGACATTTATGAGATTTTCTTGTCAAAAAAACTAATAATTGAAGATGGAGAAGTTTCAGAGAAACTTAAACTCGAATACATTAAAACTAATGGTGCAATTAGTACACCTCAATATTTAGTTCAAGATTTACTCAAGAGAACCATCATTAAAGAAAGTCTATTAGAAAGAGGACTTGAAAGTATTTCAGAAACTAAAATTTTAGATTTTGCTTGTGGTAGTGGAATTTTTCTAATTGAAACTTTCGATTATTTACAAGAAATTTTCATCGATTATTACAAAGAAAATCCATCTGAAGCCTTTAGTGATTTCTTTTTTCAGAACTCTGATTTAACTACCTTAACTATTTCTGGAAAAAGACATCTAATCTCAAATTGTATTTTTGGAGTTGACATTGACCCAGAAGCAGTTGAAGTTGCAAGAATGTCATTATCACTTAAGGTGGTTGATAGTTCGGAATTTTATGAAAACTACCAAGAAATTGGGATTTATGGTAATCAAATTTTAAATAACGTTGGAAATAATATTAAATGTGGGAACACACTCGTTTCAAATGACATAACTGTCAAATATCCATTAATAATTTCGGACGAACCACAACTTTATAGAACAAATAGTTTTGACTATAATAGTGAGAATGGCTTTTCCGAAATCTTTGATACTAAATGTGGTTTTGATTACATAGTTGGTAATCCACCTTATGTTGAAGTCAAAAATTATAATGTGGAATATCCTTTTATGCATCAATATATAAAAGACGAATATGTAACTACAAAAAATGGAAAAATTGATTTGGCAGTAGCATTTGTAGAACGAGCATTTTCAATTTTAAATGACAATGGAAAACTTGGGTTAATTGTTCAAAGGAGATTTTTCAAGACTGATTACGGAAAAAAAATTCGTGAATATATAAGTTCTAGAAACTTGCTTTCGCAAGTTATAGAATTTGAAAATTCGAATATATTTCCAAATCGGATAACCTATATAGCAACTCTTATTTTAGATAAAGCAAGACCAGAAAATATTTCATTCTTGAAAATAGATTCTGATTTAGAAGAAATCCCGTCTACTTTGAGGAGTATCCAACCTTTTGAAAATGATGACACGCAGTTTTCCATAATACCTTCTAGTGGGTTAAATCAAAACCCTTGGAATTTCGAAGATGCTGATTTGCTTGCAATAAAAACTTCACTTCTAGAAAATCACGGAAAATTTGGCGATTTTGCAAAAGTCAAAGTTGGTATCCAAGTTCTTTGGGATAGAGCCTATCATATCAAAGTAACATCAATAAATGATGATGGAACACTCACAGGAAACACTCATCTTGAAGAAGGTATTACTATTGAGATAGATGCTTGTCGTCCTTTAATGGTCAATGAAAAGTTTTATCCTTTTTGTAATGACGAAACATCTACTTATGTGATTTTCCCTTATGATACGTCATTAGATGAAAACACACCTATTCCATTTTCAGAATTTAACGAGCGATTCAGATTAGCTGGTCAATATCTTACTAGACATAGGGATGAAATAGCTAGTAATGTGGCAACTTGTGATGGAGAGGAAAATTGGCATCAATTTACAAGAGTTCAAAATCATAAGGCAGTTTATTCTAAAGTTTTACTGCCTATGACGGCTAATGACACATACGCTACAGTAACGCAGAACCCCTTAAATTACTGTGATAACGCTAATATGTTCTTCATTGATATTCCAGAAAAAAGTGAAAACAATTTATTTGCAGTTTCTGGCATAGTTAATTCGACTTTATTTTCCGTTTTAGCAAGGTCAATCGCATTAAGTCAACAGAATGGATATTTTAAATTTAACAAGCAATTTATTGAGCCAATTCCGTTTCCTAGAGAAAATTTCAATACTAATACTGCCTTAGTAAACGAAATTTCGACAATAGCAATTAGTATTAAACAAACACAGGAACAATATAGAAGTTCTTCACCAAGACAAAAGACCATTTTAAAGAATTTGCTTAATGCTTATTGGTCCAATCTTGATAATAAAGTCTACGAGTTATACGAATTGACCAATGACCAAATTTCCTTTTTCAATGAAAGAGGTAGAAATATTAATAGAATAGAAATACTTGATAGATTATGATTAATAAAGAGATATCAAAATTTCTAAATGAGCTATCTGACAACTTATCAATTGTCAATAAGCTAATTATTGGTGCTTACCTTCAATTTAATAACATCAAAATAAAAAACAATAAATTAATTCTTTCTTGTATACAAGGCAATGACAAGCAAACCGTTGACACCTTTATTAATTTAATAAAACTAAAGAATGGAAAATTTGATTTTGAAGATGTTATTCATTTATTTGAAACAAGTATACCTACACATGATATTTCAGTAAATGGTGCTGTTTACACACCAGATTATATCAAAGATTATATAGTTAAAGAAACACTTAACAAAATTAGAAATTTCGATTTACCTGATTTAAAAGTAGCTGATATTGCTTGCGGAACAGGAGCTTTCCTATACACTGTAGCACAAGAAATAAAGATTAAGTCAAACAAAAGTTATTTTGAAATTTTCAAAGAAAACATATACGGTCTTGATATTTCTGACTACACAATTACTAGAGCAAAAATTTTACTATCACTCTTAGCGCTTTCCAATGGAGAAGATAAAGAAGAATTTGAGTTTAATTTAATGGTTGGAAATGCTCTAAATTATAATTGGAATAAAAAAATAAAAGAGTTCAAAGGTTTCGATATTGTTGTAGGTAATCCACCTTATGTTCGAGCGAAAAATTTAAGTGAAGAAACTAAATCACTTCTAACAAATTGGGAAGTCACAAAGACTGGAAATCCAGATTTGTACATTCCTTTTTTTGAAATTGGTCTTAAGTATTTAAAACCAAGTGGTATTCTTGGTTATATAACAGTAAATACTTTTAAGAGAAGTGTTAACGCTCGAAACCTTAGAGAGTATTTTAAAACTAATCTATTTGACTTAAAAATTATAGATTTTGGTAGTTCACAAATATTTGCAAACAAATCTACTTATACCTGCATTGTATTTATTGAAAAACAAAAATCAAATGAAGTTAAATACCAAAAAATAACGGCAAAAGACTTTCTAAATAAAAACCTAAAAGACTTTACTCGAATCAATTATAATCTATTAAACACAAAAAAGGGTTGGATTTTGAATAAACCAGATGTTTTAGAGAATATTAACAAAATTGAAAGTATTGGTATTCCATTAGGAGACAAATATCCAATAAGAAATGGTTTAGCAACATTAAGTAATGATATTTTTATTTTTAAGCCGGTTGACGAAGATGAAAATTATTACTATCATCAAAACGGAAAACTTCATAAAATAGAAAAAGGAATTTGTCGAGATGTTATAAAACCTAATAGGCTAAAGACAGAATTAGAAATTCCTGTATTAAAAGAACAAATAATCTTTCCTTACTATCAAGATAATTTTCAAGCAAATAATTTCGACTATAAACCAAATAAGAAAATAGTATTTGAAGAAAATTACTTCAAAGAAAATTTCCCTGAGGCATACAAATATTTAAAAGAAAACAAAGTTCAGTTATTAAATAGAGATAAAGGGAAAAAAACTAAGTATAAATGGTACGAATTTGGAAGAACACAGGCATTAAATGATTCTGGCAAAAAGTTGTTATTTCCATATATGGCAGGACAACCTTATTTTGTTTATACTGACCAAGAAGACTTACTACTTTATGCTGGATATGCAGTATATTTTGACTCGGAACGTGAACTAAAAGTACTAAAGCGAATTTTGGAATCTAAAGTGTTTTGGTATTATATTAAAAAAACTAGTAAACCATATTCAGGCAATTATTTTGCATTAGCCAAAAACTATGTTAAGGATTTTGGAGTTTGTAATTTGAATGAAAATGAGAAGACTTTTTTACTAAACACCGAATCGGATGAAGAAAGAAATGAATTCCTTTTGGAAAAATATAAAATAAATCGGAAAACATTAGCGGAATAAGTCAACGCTTAAAGCCATACACATTTACAGTCGCATCATCCGTGCTTAACCAAAACTGTAAAAGAGTATGTTTTGCTAACGCTAGCAAGTTTGCGTAAAGAAAGGCCAGTGTACAACAATGCATCCTATGAAGGGTACTAGCCAAGTTCTTCAAAGTTTTTATTTAAATCTTACATTTTTTTGAATACCTTTTAACCCCAAACAGCCCATTACCAAAATGTCGTGGAAAGTCTGGTACCAGTTTGCCAATTTGGACTACCCTAAAAAATATTACCATAAAACGGGTAAGGAATCTGATGGTAAGACTTCTATGCGGCCTATTTTGAGGGAATAGGGTCTATATCCATTTCTTTGAAGAATCGCCTTTTTGATTAAATTTCTATAAATACATTTAATTCTGCTAAAAACACATTGAATTTGTAAGAATATTATTTATTTTTAACTTAATAAATATAATAGATATAAACGCAATTGTGTTTATGTAACCGTTATGCATAATTAGAGAAGATGAAAGCAAAAGCATTAGTCATAGGAAATGCAAAATATGGAATCAAACCACTTGATAATGCAGTAAATGATGCTGAAGATATTGCTGAAGTATTATTAAGATTAGGGTTTGATACAACGAAAATAATTGATTCTACTGCTGTTGAACAAGATAAACAAATTACAGATTTTGCTACAAATTTGGATGATTATGATATCGGCTTATTTTATTTTGCAGGTCACGGTTTCCAAAAAAAAAATGAAAATTTTTTAGGTGCAATAGATACTGATTTCCAAGATGAAGACCACGCTAAATACACTTCATTCCCAATAAATATGTTATTATCTTATTTTGATAAAGCAAAGAACAATACTAACATTATTATACTAGATGCTTGTAGAGAAATTTTAGATAAAAAATCTTGGTCTCGCTCCGTTCAAAATGAAGGATTAGCGCCTATATTTGCGCCGAAAGGAACATTGATAGCCTATGCTACATCTCCTGGACAAACAGCGTCAGATGGAACAGGAAATAGAAATGGTCTATATACAAATGCTTTATTGCAGCATATTACAGTTGAAAACATACCCATTGAAGAAATGTTTAAAAGGGTACGAAACTCTGTTTATGCCTTTTCTAAAGGAAATCAAATAAGCTGGGAGCACACATCTCTAACAGGAACTTTTTATTTCAATTCTGGCCAATTAACTCATAGCAAAGATATTGAATACTCAAGTGAAGCTATTAATGACAATCTTTATAGTGAAAATACAAATACACTAACGGATTCTATAATTAAAGATTTAAAACAATATAATTGGTATGTTCAAAATCCTGCAATCGATAAAATACATTTAATAGACCCTTTGAGTATTGATAAGAACAAACTATTTATACTTGGACGAAATATTTTACAATCGGCTTGTGGTTCTTCCGCTTCTGCCATAGAATTCATGGAAAACCTTCAAAATTCTATTGAGAAATTTAATGTCGAAAATAAAAATCACGTATTAAATGGAATGATTTATGAGACTTTCTTTAATTCTTATGGAAGCTTTAGACAAGACAGGTTAAAAGACTGCTATCTGGAAGAGATTTATTCTTTACTTGAAAATAATGATTATTCAGAGAGTTCAAAGTTCTTATCTCAAGTTTTATTACCTTATAAAGATTTGGTTTTTTACATTCCTTCTCTAAACACTAATGGCATTTCAATTGATTTACAATTTTCAAAAAATCAAGAAAACAAAAAACTTGAATTAAAGAATATGAAATATGAAGGAAATGAAATATTAGTAAAGAAAGATGATATGTGGGGAGGAACTCCTGAAAAAACAGTTTACAGAAGTATTGAATTTCAAAATTTACATAAAATGATATCAAGAGAAATTGGAGTTCCAGAAAACAAACTAACGTTAAACTCTAATATGAAGATTGTTGCGGATAGAATTATAGACTATCCAGAATATCATAGTATAATGAAATAACTATGCACAACAACGTGTCCTATAAAACATGGCTAGTAATTGTTAAACAGAAAGGCTTGAGTGTACTTTCAAAATCCGCCAAATTTTTAATTTGGCTTTTAAATGAGAAAAAATTAAAACAAAATATAAAAATTCGGCTCTGTGTTAATCCAAAAAGTTAGTGTCTTTTTGCACGCTGCGTTTCATACACTAGACCGTTGTGGGTAATCTAAAAAAAACGAATGTCTGAAGAAGAAATTGAGTTATTTAATAGAATAAAATCATCAGGTGGTCCTGGGAGAAATAGAGGAAATATAATTGGATTTTATCCATCAGATGAATTTTTGAGAACTTTGACTATAGAATATAAAGCTGAATTTGCGTCAATATTCACTATGGGAATTAATACTCATTATTTATGGGTTGGAACTATTGATTCAATATTACTTCCAGCAACATTAAATGATAATCACGAAATTTTAATAAAACATACTCATCCAAAAGGAACGCCACAACCAAGTCACTTTGACATCAATTGGTTAATCCAAGCACAAGAAAATGGGTCGCCACAAATAAAATCAATGATATTACCAATTGGAATAGATAGAATCTCATTTGACATAAATACACCTTGCATATGAATTATAAAGAAATAATTTCTGCTGTTAACAAAAGATATATTTTACTAAAAAAGGAAAATAAAAAGTATGAAATTTATGATAAATTACAGGGTGCTTTTTTATATATCAACGACCCAATAATTAATTATGATGAATTAATTAAAGAATTAAAAAGAAGAAGTTCAAAAATATATAAATCAATTGAAGAGCTTCCTGAACCTGTTCAAAAACCAATTGATTGGAGAACTTCATCCGAAGAAATTAATAAACAGAATAATATCTTAATAAAAAGAATGTATGACAATAATCAACAACTAACTGGAGTTGTGGTAACATATTTTTCTCAAAAAATTATTAAAAATTTGAAAGAAAAAGAAATAATTGAAAATAGGCTTATAGATTTTATACACGACAATATCTTCAGAAATGAAGGAATAAGTACTTTTAAAAATAGCTATAGAGATACAGCTTCAGTTATTGCCATAAATAATATTAATGAATTACCAGAAGATTGGGAATTTTTGAATATGTAGAAAAGGCCACCCACAACAAAGACGTATAAATTTTATTACTAACTTTTAGCTTGAAAACAACGCAACAAACTTTATACAGAGACGTTACCACACCTCAACAAAACACTAAATGATTCACCTAATAGTTGGAAATACAGGTTCAGGAAAAACCACATATTCAAATACATTGAAAACAAAGACCAACGGCGTTGTGTTTTCAATAGATCAATGGAACCATACCTTATTTCTTGCCGACAAAAAACCAACAGATGGGCTAGACTGGTTTCTTGAAAGAATAGAACGCGCCGAGAGGATGATCATGGATTTGGTCAAACAGTTGGAGCACTCAAAAACCAATTCGATTCTGGATCTAGGGCTTTCAAAATTTGAACATCGTGAAAAGTTCAGAAAATTTGCGGAGTTACATAATTTTGAATTGACAACCCATTTTTTGGATATAGAAAAAGAAACCCGACTGAAAAGAGTCATGAAAAGGAATTTAGAGAAAGGAGAAACTTTTGCATTCGAGGTGAGTAAAGAGCACTTTGATTTCATGGAAACCTGGTTCGAAGTGCCAACCGCCAAAGAAATGACTGGTGGGATAATTATTAAAGAATAAAAAAGGTTTGACAACGATGTATCCTATAAAAAGTACTAGGCAAGTATTGCCAAGTTATTGTTTAAATGTTACATTTTTTTGGAATACCCAGAAAGCTCCTTACACCTAAATCTCAAACCAGCACTCAGTAACGACTCCTTCTGCCTGCATCCCACCAACATGCCTATATTCATTCTTAGCGGAATCATAGCTATAATCCTTCCCCCACTCCTTAAAGTTCATGGCCACATGTTCAATGGCATCACAAATAAAGAGAATCTCCTCATTGGTCATGGTAGGATGAATGGACATACGGATCCAGCCCGGCCTATCGATTAAGCAGCCCTCTAAAATCTTTTGTTCAATGACCTTGGAAGTTGGCTCATCAACGTTCAAAAGATAGTGGCCATAAGTACCGGCACAAGAACAGCCTCCCCGGGTCTGTATTCCAAATCGGTCGTTTAATAGTTTTACCACCAAATTATAGTGTACATCATCAATATAAAACGAAAACACTCCCAACCTATCTCGATGCCTGGGTGCCAGGATTTGAAGATTCTCAATTTGGAAAAGCCTGTCAAAAATAATAGTGTTCAATTCATGTTCCCGGTCCAGAATATTTTGAACGCCCATCTGTTCTTTTAGCTTAATGGATAGCGCAATCCTAATGGCTTGTAAAAAGCCGGGGGTACCACCGTCTTCACGGGTTTCAATATCATCAATATAATCATGGTCGCCCCAAGGGTTGGTATAGGATACGGTACCACCACCAGGGTTATCCGGCACCAAATTGTTGTACAGTTTTTTATTAAAAATCAAGACTCCGGAGGATCCCGGTCCGCCCAGGAATTTGTGAGGTGAAAAGGTGATGGCATCCAAGTATTCGTCTTCATTATCTGGATGCATATTGATATTTACGTATGGCGCTGAACATGCAAAATCAACAAAACAAAGTCCATTGTTCCTGTGCATGATACCGGCAACCTCATGATAATCGGTTCGAATACCGGTGACGTTGGAACAGCCCGTAATGGCCGCAATTTTAATTGGGCAGTCTTTATATTTTTTAATAAGGCGCTTTAGGTTTTCGGCACAAGGTAGGCCTGCTTCATTGGAAGGGATAACCTCTACCCTAGCAATGGTTTCCAACCAAGAGGTTTGGTTGGAGTGATGTTCCATATGGGAGACAAAAATAATGGGGCGCTTTTCTTCGGGTACTTGGGTATGCTCCTTTAGGTTTTCATTGAGCTTGATACCTAGAATACGCTGAAATTTATTGATGGCCCCGGTCATTCCGGTACCAACGGTAATGAGCACATCATCCTCTGAGGCATTGACGTGCCTTTTAATGATATTTCTGGCATTGTGGTAGGCCAAGTCATGGCAGAGCCCGTAATGGACGTTTCGGTATGGGTATTGGCCACAAAGGGGCCTATGTCGTTTAGCAGTTTTTCCTCGATGGGTTTGTAGAGCCTTCCGCTGGCAGTCCAATCGGCATAAACGATTTTTTTCCTTCCGTAAGGGGAATCAAAGTATTGTTGATTTCCTATGGTGTATTCCCTAAAAGGCCTGAAGTATTCCTCGAGATTTGAAATTTCCTGAGGTTTAGAACTCAATAGTTTTCTTGTATTTTGTTCCATACTGTTTATGGTTTCTGTTTTTGAAGAGGCGTTACCTTGGCTATCTATGTAACCAAGGCTAAAACTGTACTAAAGTAATGAACTTAATGTTTATGGCATGGGCTTTTAACATCTGTTAACCTATTGCTAAAAAACTGATTCAAAATATTCAAAATGGTTTAGGGGTTTTAATGACTAAGTACAGTTAATACCATTATCTCCTATAAAGGGATGAATACACTTTATTCATTTTAAAAATGCATTAAAACCTTAGTTATTATGAACTAAAGCCTCTGTCAAAACAGATTTTTATTAAAGCCCTAAAGGTTCTGTACACCCCTTGAAACATGGAGTTTTATATATGCCTCTTTACGAAATTCAAAATACACGAAGCCCATTCAAAAAACTAAAACCTAGGGTCATGTTTTTTTTGATATAATGATTTATTATAACAGTACAAACTTTCAACATTCACCAAGACTATTTTTGTCACAATTATTTACTATATTTGTGACAGATTTACAAATAAAAAATGCCCGTATCTGTTGAAAATAAAGTAAAGAAGGCGATTTCCAATTATAAAACGGGAAAAATATTTTTCCCGTCCAATTTCTCTAAATTTGGAACATCTACAGCAGTAAGGCAAGCGCTGAACAGGTTAGAAGACAACGCGTTTCTTTTGAGATTGGCCCATGGGATTTACCTATACCCTAAAAAACATCCCAAATTTGGAATTCTATACCCCAGTATTGAAGAGATAGCCATAGCCATCTCTAAAAGGGACAAAGCCAGGATCATCCCTACCGGGATCCAGGCCCTTAATAAATTGGGGTTATCAACTCAAGTTCCAATGAACCTTGTATACCTAACAGATGGTTCTTCAAGGTCCATAAAGGTTAACAATGGTAGCATCAAGTTCAAGAAAGCCTCTCCAAAACTACTTTCCGTAAAAAGCGATAGTATTATACTTATTATCCAAGCTTTAAAGGAATTGGGAAAAGACAATATTAGCGCAAAGGACAAAGAGCGGATAAAGCAAGTATTGTCTACAGTTGACAAAGAAACCCTCTCACATGATGTCAAGCTTGCCCCGCAGTGGATAGCGGACATAATAAAAGAATTGATTGAACTATAGATTATGGAAGCATGGTTTAACCTATCAGAAGGTGATAGAAAAATTATAATCAACCAAACGAGTATCAAAACCGGTTTACTTCCGGTAGCAGTTGAAAAAGACCTATGGGTCATGATAGCGCTACAGGCTATATTTTCAACAGAAATAGCGGAGCATATAGTATTCAAGGGCGGAACCTCATTAAGCAAGGCCTGGGGCATTATAGAGCGATTTTCGGAAGACATTGATCTGGCCATAGACCGATCCTTTTTTGGTTTTGAGGGGGACCTCACCAGAACGCAGGTTAAAAACCTTAGGAAAGCTTCCTGTAACTATATAGACCAAGAGTTCCACAAGCTTCTTGAAGAAGCCCTTATAAATAATGGCGTAAAGGAGTTTGAATTAGAGGTGACCGATTTTGAGGAATCGGACACGGACCCCTTGGCCTTGGAACTAAGGTACAAGTCATTGGTGGAGGAACAGGAATATCTCCAACCGAGAATACTCATTGAAATAAGTTCAAGATCCCTTATTGAACCCTATGAAAATAAAAGCCTATCATCATTAATAAGTCAAGTTTATCCAGAACAGGATTTTATTGATGAAGCCATCATGGTACCAACTGTCATGCCAACAAGGACTTTAATTGAAAAAATGTTCTTATTGCATGAAGAATTCCAAAAGCCAAAGGGCCGGAAAATTAGAAGCGAACGGATGACCAGGCACCTTTATGATATTTCCAGACTTATGGATACCGAATATCTAGAAAGCGCCATCCATGACAAGGAGCTTTATAATACTATTATAGAACACCGGAGTAAATTGACCAAGATTTCTTGGGTGGACTATGCATTGCATGAATATAAAACCTTAAACTTTATTCCTCCTGAAGATGTTATAAAGGATTACGAAAAAGATTATGCTGCTATGCAAGAAAGTATGTTCTATGGAGCAACGGAGTCATTCGAAAATTTAATGGAAAAGTTGAGAACACTGAACGATTTAATTAACAGCTTGGAATAAGCCTACAGATATTGAACAAGGGCCTGCATCTTTTTACAAAGGTTGCTATACAGTTCAAAATAGGTGGTTTCATCTATGGTGATATGTTCATCCCATTCCGGAAGCTCCTCCTCTACTTGCTTCCATTGGGTAAACCTGAAAGCCATAAAATCATAATTATTGGAATTCATCAGGGTTTCCTTGGATTGCTTAAACAAGTCCATTGCCGTTTTGTTTGCTGCTAGGATACAGGTAAATTGAGGCATACTCATATATGATGATTTTTCTTATAAACTTAAACCATCCTTATTAGTAAATAAAATGTTATGCCCTGTTTTATCATAACCAATTGGCCTTAATCCTTAACGGACAACCTTTAATCCTTTTAGGGCAAATCCCTCATTTGAATATGGATTTGATATCGGCGTGGATCTGTATAAAGTTCCTTTCCATATCAGCTTGGGTTACATTCGTAGGTGAGGGCAAGCCTCTTTTTATTTGTGGTTGTTTAAAGCGGACCTTTCTATCTTTGCCATCGGCAAACACGATAAATTCCCCTTGCCTTAATTTAAAGAACACCTCTGCCCTACGTTTGGGGACTTCACGTTCCCCTTTAGTGACACGGGCTTCCCATGAAAGTCCGGTACCTTTACTAATACTCCGGGTGGGGTTTTTAATGATTTCGAAGAAGCGCTCATAATATTTTGCCGTTTCCGGGTCATTGGCCTTTCCGAAAAACTGATAGGACAGATTACTTAGAATGGCCTTACTGGCCTTATCCCCGTACATCATATCATTTTGGATTTTGTCCTGAAGTACATAAAGACAAACGATATTATAACTTCTCAAAGTGGCCGGGATACGGTGCATGTTAGGCAACCTAATGGTACTAGCTTCTTCCAGTAACATGAAGGACGGTTGTCTATTCCGTTCGCTCATCTGTTTGGAAACGGTATGTATTACCGTCGCAATTACTGGTGACAAGGACGCATCCTTTTTAGGGTTGTTTACTACACATATGACCGATGGATTATCTGGGTTATTTATATCAAGGGGGATATCATCCGAAGACAATGCCATAAATATTTTTTTGGTACTGATTTTTTTAAAGGCGTTGGCCAGGGTACTCTTTACCCCGGCTGTCTGCCGCTCGGACCCCACGCCACTGATAAAGGCATCCGCCATAGCTCTGGAGGTCAAATTGCCCTTGAGGAATTTAATAAGCCCTTTGGTATTGATCTGTTGATACAGGGCAATAAGGTGTGGTATGGTACAGAAGTCTTCATAATCTGTCTTTAATCGCCAAATCAGACCGCTTATGAGCCCTTCCACGGCATCCTTAAAAAACTTGGAGGTACTGTTCTCGTTGGATTCCTTTACTTCCAATAGATTCTCCAAAAGCACTCTTGAAACCTCGTAGACACTTTCTTCATCTGGCAGGTACTTGGGAGCTATTGGATTGACCCGGTCATAAATTGGGTCAAAGGAGATGATGTAGAATTTGTTCCCGCTGTTTTGAAACAAAGGATAGGCCATTTCGGTTATCTCAAAATCCTTATAGTCGTGGATGACCCCACAGAAGTTGTGTGTTTTGAAATGTTCCATAAAACTATGGATGACACTTTCCGTCTTCCCACTTCCAGCGGATGCAATAACGGAAACCCCTCTTCTAATGTTTTCCAGCACCAGATTTGAGCCCCTTGTTTTCATAACCACCTTAAATTCCTTCTTCAATGTTTGGTTTATGGAATTCCTATCGAGGAACACAAAACATAAAATGTTTATAAACAGCACGGGCAGGGCTACCAAAAGTATGGCTCTCAATAGGGATTGAAATTCAACTGTCAATCCAATAATGGTCAAGACCAAAACCCAGCATAGGATTGCCAAAGCAAAACCATTGGGAGCATATTTGCCAACGGTATAATTGATCAATCCACCAAAAATCCAAATGACTATAAGCAACGCTATTTCAATTTCCATTGTCATAGCATTACACCCCTATGGAGCCAGAATTAATAGCAGTTTCAACTCCCCGTTTAAGTTTCATGAAGGCTTTGTAGGCCAATTGTGCCTTATTGGTTGGAATATTGGGAACATGGACACCCAACTTATATAACATCTTAAAGGCTGCTTGTTTTTCGGTAGTAGGGAGTCCGGCCAAAAGGATAAAGAAGTCCTTGGGATTCTTATCCAATAGGTTCCGGGCCTTATAGGTTTCCACAAAGTTGCGTTTGTAACCAAAGGTGGTATCGAAAGTCTTTTCGGCGGCCCTATAGAATTTATCCCGGTTAAAGCCCTGCTTCTGCTTTTCACCGTTAAGGATGGTCTCGGCTTCCTTATGCTGGGATAAGGGAGACAGTTTAAAGCTATTGGTTTTGTCCTTATGGCTCACGATGATATGGACGTGGTTCTGCATGCCAGGTTTTTTCATATCCCTAACGATACGTTTTCCATTGATCTTATGAGGTGCATCCTTTTCCAAACGATCGATTTCTTTTTGTATTCTTTTAATGTTTCCTATTGACTTGCCCTCCTCAATCTTCCCAATGTCATTTTTCAATTTTAATATTTTGGTGGCATAGGGCTGGTTTTCCCTTATCTCTTTATCGCCTCCCTTAAAGGTCCGCTCCCGTTCAATCTTGGCATAGTATTTAATATCATCTACGCTGATATTTTTATCCCTATAAAATGAGGCAGCGTAATCCTTCATCAGTTCCCGTACATACTGTCTCAATTTCCCAGGGTCATTATTGATTGCCAGTAGTTCCCTTTGTGACGGACTTACCACGACGGAATAGAATTTAGGGTCTTTCTTGCTTAGTTTGGACGTATTATTATCAATTTCAGAAATGACATCTTCCACGGATATCTGATCATTGTTCTGATCAAAAAAATGGTCTTGCTCTTCTGGGGTCTTACCTTCATTCTCCTTTAGGAGATAGTTGACAAAATCCTTTACGCTTCCTTTAAAATTCTCCCCATGATGTTGTTTGGTTATAGCTATATACATAAATCATAAATTGTTTAGCGTTCTTTTATATTTTTCCAGTTCGTCTAAGCTGAGTTCCAATTTCAGATAGTCCTTTCCAAAATGGCTCTTAACTTCTTTGACGTTACCTAGCACGTATTTAAAATCAGTCTTCAGCTGTTCCATTTTTTCCTCCAGTCTTAGGTATCGGATTTTTGGAACGGTAGTTTCCTCCATCAAGTCTTCATTATTATCCAGTGAATCAAATTTCTTTTCGATGAATTCAAAATCCTCATCCAGAAACCCGTCATTGGCTTCCTCTTCCAATTGTTGCTCAAACAAAGATTGCAACATGGCAACAGTTGGCAGGGTCTGACTTTTTTCAATGTCCTTGATTATGGCAATGGCAGCATTAATCCTTCTTTTGATTCGGATTTCAATAGAGGTCAAATTTCCATCAATAGTATCCCTTGGAGATAGCTGGTGTATCTCAAAAAAATCAAGTATAGCTTCTAAAGCTTGGGTATGGTTACGGGCCACTTGTTTAGAGAACTTTCTGAACCTATTGGCAACCTTAATTTTAAATCTTATGGTAGAAAAGGTGTCCATAAATTTTATTACTTGGCTCTTTTTGACGCAAAAAAGAACGGTTTTATTGGGCTTTCGAACCTTTTGCGTCAAATCACCGTTTTTTACTTTTTCATGAATCTTTATAAACCCTTATAAACTGGGCTTTGCGAAGCAAATGGAATACGTAGCGTTGCGATAGCACGCTACCCTCTTGCTTCTCAATTTTGTCGCGCACGTGCGTGAAAAAATCCGAACAACATGACCTTAGGGTCAGTTGCGTTATACAGGGTGTCCGCCCTTTACAAAAGTTACTGGTAAATCCTTTGAAAAGGAAATGGGTTTTGGTTTCAAATGATGTGTTTTGATAAAGGATTGTATGTTTTTTATCCAAGGCTTAAAATTGGACGTCAGATATCTTAAAGTTTCGCAAGAAATTGACAAGAAACCGCACAAAAAAACCTTAGATTTCTCTAAGGTCTTCTTTGGTTATATTTTCTATTTCTTAAATATTGAACTTGTATTTGTAATTATACAGGTTCTTCACGGCTTCCTCATACAGCACTTCTTCAAAATCCAATTGATGTTGTTCTGAAAAGGCTTTGAGGTCTTCACCAAATTTGGACTTGATATCATCTTTGGATTTGGTCAACAGGCGTTCCTGGGTTTCGGCATCGAGATTATTGTAATTGAGGTAGATCATAACTTAATCATTTACAATATGCATTCATCCGCGAAACTGTAGTACTCCCCATTTGGTACCAAGATCAAATGATCCAATAGTTTGATATCCAAAAGTTCGCCTGCTTTCTTAATCTTATCGGTAAGCCTCTTGTCGGATTCACTGGGCATTAATTTACCGCTGGGGTGATTATGTGCCACTATGATGGCTACCGACAGGGATTTTAGGACAGTAGCAAACAGGATCCTTAAATCTACCACGGTTCCTGAAATGCCCCCTGAGGAAAGTTCACAGATTCCCTTGACCTTGTTGGAATTGTTCAGCAACACGACCTTAAAAGTTTCGAAAAGCCCTATGGTGTCCTTGTCCCAGTGTTCGAATAGCAGTTCACTAACGTCTTGGGAGTTCTTTATGGTTAGCAAAGGCTTTGTCTTTTCCTTGTAACCAATCTTTATTTCGTTAACTTTGTGTTCCATTATAAATTATCATTAGAGAGATGATTATGTAATGAGAGGGTGTACTTTCGAAGGTGCCACCCTCTTTTTTTCTTTAGTTCTTGTTTCCCAATAACAATAACTCCGAAATCACCACTTCGGTAACATAACGCTTATTCCCTTCTTTATCATCGTAGGATCTGGAGTTCAATTTCCCCTCAATGGCTATTTCCTTGCCTTTGTCCACGTACTTTTCAATGATGTCGGCGGTCTTTCCCCAAGCCACCAAGGTATGCCAATAGGTATTTGTTTGTTTTTCCCCATCGGAGTTTTTGTAACTCTCGTTGGTTGCCAATGATAAACGGGCTACTTTCTTTCCGCTTTCCAACATGGTGATTACCGGTTCCTGACCGATGTTCCCGATCAGCTGCACTTTGTTTCTTAATGTACTCATGATTAAAAATTTTAAGGGTCTACCTAAGAAGTAGACGGGTTAATAATTTCCCCATTTTTTAAGGGGTGTGTTTGTTTGGTTCCCTTCATGCGTAGCACAATAAACGAAGTGGGTTTTGTCAAGACTTTTAGGAATAAATCAGGAGGCTCTGCGACGTAGCAAAATCCTTGGATTTTCAAGGAAGTGAAACCTTATTTATTTCTAAAACTTGCATGGTCTTGTACAAGTTCCATTATGGTGCTTAGAAATTCTTTTAAAACTGTTTACAAGTGAGCGTACGGGAAGTTAAGCGAGTGCAGTAAATAAGGTTTAATCTAGAATTCTTGTACCATGCCTGTTTTTCGATGCCCCGAAAAACAACAAAGGCTTCTTTTATTATAAACCCCTTAAAAAATGACCGGGCTTCCTATTCAAGGATTAAGAAATTTTGAAACCTAAAGTTCTTGCTTTATGAACAATCATCTCTGTAAATCCACAGAAAAGTTTTAGCTAAATGCATATAGTAGACAAAATTCCATTGGATAGATTTACATACTTCATCAATTTCCCCAAATAACAGTTAAAATTAATTATTCAGAAGCAAGGTTTCCCAAATAAATCAAGGGCACAATATCAACAGTGATAGGATTTTTAAATTCCCTTGGTAAGCAAATCAATTTGTAATTCTTCTGATGAACAAGTACTTCAATCTAATTTCCTAAGGAAAATGTTCTTATTTGAGGATTTCTTAAGATTATATTTAGGTTTTGAATCAATGGGCCTCTATTACATGTTGGCTCATTCTTCTTTATCTATTGAGCTTACCACCAGCAATTGAAATTAAACCAATGTCTGAATGGAATATCTCAACTTTTACAGAAAGCTCAATGGAATCTTTATATTCCTCCTGAATTAAAGGTCTTAATCCTGTCCAATTGGATTCTATGTCTTCCTCTTTTAGATTTACTTTAGGATACGTGCTATTGTTTAACTAACAATAAATTGAAAACCCAAAAACCTTCTAAATATATCATTTAAACCATTTATAATTGATTATTTTTAATGGAACATTAGCATTTTTATCCATATCATGAAAATGATATGTTCCTAATACTTGCATTCCTGTAAAAGCATTCATTTTATGAAACCCAAACATATCCCCTTCATCTACACTTGTCTGGTTAAAGAACTCATATTCTAAATTAAATGCGGTTTTTGCAGTATTCCAACATATAGTTAAAATATACTTTTTACCTTTCATTAACCCTCCTGTACCATATTTAATCAATAGGTTACTTCTAATTCTCCCATTACTTTCATAAACACCATTTTTTTTTATGACCTTTAGCAAAGACCTTATCTAAATATGTTATTGAAACCAAAAGGAGCTTGAAACCACCGAATGGGTATATGATAAAAAATTAAATCTGCCCTCTTAAATTTTTCTACCTCATCTTATCTTTTACATTATAATTATAACTTACCTTCATAGGTTTTATTTCTATATTATTAAATAAATCTATTTTAGTGTTAAAAGTGTTTTACTCTCATTTATCACAAAAATATTTATCATTTCAATACCTAATTAATTTTAATCAAAATTAAATCAATAAAATAATTCATATTAAAAATTTATAATTCTAGTTTTTATTATAATTTTATCAAAAAAATTATGTTAAAGGCTGTAGATCAATAATATCATAAACCTTATTAGAATAATTTAATTATCTACTTATATTTTAATCTTAAAATCCTAAATGGCTGTTTAGAAATGTCTTCTCCCCCAGTAAATGCAGGAGTTTTATGAAGTTGGTTAACTGCAATATATAACCAATTTTTATGTGTTCTAATATTATCAGCCCAATCTAATAAAGTATCTTTTTTAAGTACTTTTAACTCCCCTTTTTTAGTAAGCACATCAATACTATTATTCCCTAAATTTGTAAAATAATGGTTCCCCAAATCATCGGTTGCTGCCCCATCTGAGATTGGTTTTTTGCCCGCCAATGCTATTTTTTTTGTAAGCACCTCGTCATTAGCTCCATTTCTAATAGGAGATGTTGGGATTTGATACCATTTGGTGCCGTTCATAGCACCATAGTAAAGCATTTCTCTATTTGAAGAAAGGGTTATAGGGTTTAATCCTATTCTGGCTGGACTTCCCATAAAATATTGTACATTTCCATCTATGACCATGTTTATATCTTCGGATTTCATTGTCTTTAAATCTGTAAATTTCCTAAAGCTTCCATTCTTAATGTCAACGATAATTATTCCTGGATTTCCAAAATCTGCTAAATAGGCAAAACCATTTTTTTCATCTATTGCTAAATCCTGAACGAAGCTAGTGTTAGGCGCTAAATCTTCAGGAATATCAAAACGGTATAATTGTTCTTTAGTCGTTATATTGTAAGCAAACAATCGTGTTTTACCAATGTTTAGGCCCGCATCTATAACCCATAGCCTATTATTGTTATCAAAAATAACTCCTAAAGGTGTGTCTAATTTATTATCAGACTTTGTATTTGTTGTACTTTGAACCTGAGCATCTGGAAAAGCACTGTACGATGTTTTTCCAGTAACTTCAACCAATTGCAGGTTTGTTGCCCTCATAGGGTGAATGGTGGTAAAAATACGACCATCTTTAGACATGGCAACATTTCCCGGGTTAATGTCCATTTCTGTAACTATTTCTAATGTTCCTATTGGCTTATCTGCCGCATTAGAGCTCTCTTTTTTTGTGTTAGTATTACACCCCCATAGAAGCAATAAACTGTAAGTAATTACTAAATAATTTTTCATGTTTTTATAATTTTAAATGGATAAAACTTATTCTCTTTAAGCCTTGTTCGGTTTATTTTTAATAATCTCAAGAATTAATTCTGGCTCTAATCTCACTGTATAATCTTCTGGCGTAAAACTATAAATGATTTGTCTGTTTTTATTAACCACATAAGTAGCTGGCATTGGTAATTCATAATCTTGGTTACCATTATGCTTTTCTACATTAATATTGAAGGAATGGTATACAGTTCTTAAATCCTCTGGTAGTTCAAATACCAAACCTAATGACTTTGCATACCTATTATTAATGTCACTTAATACTGAAAATGACAAACCATTTTTTTCTGAGGTTGTTATTGAATTATCTGGAGTTTCTGGAGAGATGGCTACCAATAGGGTATTTAGCTTATTAAGTTCTGGTAAAATATTTTGCAAGGCTTTCAATTCCATGTTACAAAACGGACACCAACCACCTCTATAAAAAGAAACAATTAAAAAGTCATCTTCATAACCCTCAAGAGTTATTGTATTACCATGAATATCTGGCAAAATAAAAGAAGGTAGCTCATCTCCAGTTTGCAAGGCTTTTGAAGCTAATTGTCGCTTCTTTACTTCATTAGTACTACGCTGCATAACAGCCCATTTTTCTGCTGGAATATTTATTTCGTTTTTAGCTTTTCTTTCTGCAAGTATTTGTGATAATTTCATCTTTACATAGTTTGAATAATTTAACACTACAAAGATGCAACAACAGTAAGAGTTTGAAAATGGAAAAAATTACAAAATTGATGGAAAAAATTCCCATGCAATCTTATATTTTATAATTTTCCCTATACTGGGTTGGGGTAACACCCGTACTTTTTTTGAAGTATTTAATAAAATAGTAAGGATCTTCAAAACCTAATTGGTAGGCAATCATTTGGCTCGTATCCTTAGTATTCACTAATTTGTATTTTGCTTTTTCAATAACCTTTTCAGTAATAAAATTGCACGGCGTTTTATGTTCGGTTTTTTTTACTTCCCTAATCAACTTTTTTAAAGGAATTCTCATCATTTCTGCATAAGTGCCCGCGCAGTAATTCCGTTCAATGTTTTGCTCAATTAACTCAGAAAATTGATCGATAGTAGATTGGTCTTTTTTACTTTTCTCATATTCAGTTAATAATTCTATCCACAAAATATGCATATAACTTTCTATTAACCGTTTATTTCCGTCTGCATTTAAAATAGCTTGGATTTGAGCCTTTTTACTATCAATATTTTTCAGTCTGTAAAAATCAAAATAGTTACTAATATGTCCTGATAATTGATTGACATCTAAAAATGTTTTAATAAATGTTGCATCTAATTTGGTTACAAAGCCTTCTAGGTAGGGTGAAGCTGCAATTATATCAAAAGGTTTATCAAAGAAGAAATAACTTTTTGAAGGTATGGAAAACGTATTTGTTTTGTTATTTTGAATAGTTATTCTTCCACTAAGCAGAATACAAATATTTCTTTCGTTAGGTATTACGGTTTCATTGTTCTGTATAGGGTATAGCATAGCACTACTTATTAAAGTACATTTATTGTCTAAGATAAATTAATCTTTTTGATTGGTTAAATTTTGTTTGTCCCACAAATAATTTTCTAAGCTATGACCCTTTTTTAAACTATATAAATATATTAGTTAAAAACAATTTATAATTATTTATTTCTAATGGAACATTAGCATTTTTCTCCATATCATGAAAATGATATGTTCCTAATACTTGCATTCCTGTAAAAGCATTCATTTTGTGAAACCCAAACATAACACCTTCATCTACACTTGTTTGATTAAAGAACTCATTTTCTAAAGTAAATGCGGTTTTTGGAGCATTCCAACTTGTAGTTAAAATATACTTTTTACCTTTCATTAACCCTCCTGTACCATAATTAATTAATGGGTTACTTCTACTCCTCCCATCACTTTCATAAATACCATTTTTATGACCTTTAGTAAAGACTTCATCTAAATATTTTTTAAAGCCAAAAGGGACCTGAAACCACCAAATGGGTGTATGATATATAATTAAATCTGCCCACTTAAATTTTTCTACCTCATCTTTTATATCATAATTATCACCTACCTCCGTAGTTTTTATTTCTATATTATCAAAAGAACTAAAACAGTCTATTGTAGTGTTAAAAAGTGTTTTATTGAACCTACCTCCTGAGTGTTCAAATGGATGGCTTCCATTTATTACAAAAATATTTTTCATTTCAATACCTAATTAATTTTAATCAAAATTAAATCAATAAATATTATTAATAAAATAATACTTTTAATACATTTATATTAAAATTTTAATACCAATGGTTAATTTAGAATGGTACAGAACATTTAAAGAAATTTATGAAGGTGGAACGTTAACAAAAGCCTCAGTAGCATTATATGCTTCACAACCAGGAGTAAGTGTACATTTAAATTCACTGGAAGCTTATGTGGGGAAAAAATTATTTGAAAGGACTTCTAGAAAAATGATTCCAACCGAAGACGGCAAACTTTTATATGATTACATTATCCAATCTATAAACAAACTTGAAACTGCCGAACAACATTTTAAAAAAACAACTCAAGAAAAAAAGCCATCATTAAATATAGGAATGTGTTCTGAAATGTTCCAATTAATTATTGAACCTGAAATCCCTAAACTAAACTTTGATTTAGTAGCTAGATTTGGATCTCATTCTGAGTTAATTAAAGATTTAAAAAATGGAATACTAGATTTGGTTATCACACCTAAAACACAAAATGACAAAAAATCGTTTATTGATTACATTCCTTTTTCAAAGGAACAAATAGTTTTAATAGCTGGAACAAATACAGATGCAACTATAATAAACAAGTGTATTAGAACCAATAATTGGAAAAAGCTAGAATATGAATTACAACAGCACATTTGGTACAGCTCATCTAATGAAATGGAACACTTTAGACGTTTTTGGTTCGAAAATTTCAACAAAAAGCCAACTTTTAAACCCAATTATATATTACCTAATATTACTTCTATAATTAGGTGTTTGAATAACGGAAATGGATTGGCAGTTGTGCCCGATTTTCTATGTAAGGAAGAAATTTTGAATAATAACATAAAATTGATTTGGAAAGGGAAAGTAAAAACCGAAAACACATTGTTTTTTGCCTCACAAACACAACTAAAGCATAAAGAAGAGTTAAAGGTTGTTCAGAATATATTTAAAGACAAAATGAAACAAGCTTAACTGTATAATCTATTTGTGGCAAATTCTATAACCTTTTTTTGTTTTTTTTATAAAACTCATTAACAACTTTTTCTTGGTTTGATGATAATTTAATGGTTTTTAAAAACCAATAGGCCCTCCTTGAGGTTAAAATATCTTTAGACAATAATTTCATTATATTTTGAATTAAAGTAGGGGTCTTAGCTTTTCTCTGTTGAAATAAATCTAATAAATTAGATACTTCTTGAAATGTCATAAATTCATTAATCTCATTACTTAATTGCTCGAAAAAATCATCTGAAATATCATATTCTATGTCTTTTAACGATTTTATTACTTCTAGCCTTATGTTGGTTTTGGTTTGTGAATAAAATTTATAAATAACTTTTAAATAAAGTGATTTTGGTAATTCATTGATATATAAAAATCCCTTACCTAGCAATTCATCATTTTTTAAAACCTCTATAAAAACTGTATCGACTAAATAGCTTGTATATAGCTTTCTTGATATTAATTCATCTATCATTAATTCAAAATAAGCTCTGTTTTCATCTGTTAAAAAATTTAATAATTGAGCTTCAGAAGCTGTTTGACTAGTGATATTTTTTATTATATTTTTTATATCTCCATTAGCCCAATGCCAAAGTGTATAGCAAGTTAATGCGGCTCCAGGAACAGTATCTTCCTTATTAAGCACTAAAGCAGTGGCTCCAGAAACCGCATCGATATCTTCTGTGCCATGTTCATCTGGTCTAATAAGTATTTCGTGATAAAGCACATCTCTAAATGGGGAATGTATATTTGATAAAATATGTTGAAGTTTCACATAATCATCAAGTTCAAAAAAATCTGCTTTGTACTTTTCTAAAGTGGCCCCTTTTTCTAGACTAAACCTTAAATACTCTCCTAAATTATTCCAAAATATCCTAACAGATATTATTTTACAGACTTCTTCTAAACAAATAACAGATTTTACATCAGCATAATATTCAAGAGCGACTTCATTGGAATCTAATACTTGGTTAAGGGTTAATGCAATGGGGTGATTTTCTCCTGGATGATTTATTGTTACTTGATATGATTTAGTTTTAATATAACTACACTGATTTTTAGTGCCTATTAAAAAAGACATAAAACTAAAAATAATTAGTAAAACCTTCATGGTATAATTATTAAGAATAGCACCTTACCTCAAAGAGTTTAACATATTTTGTGCCGTAGGTTTCTTTTAAATTAATTCGAATTGCGGTAACTTTTATTTGATTAAAGCTAAATTTTATTAATCGAGTGATATTTTTTGTTTTTTCTCCTAGCTTAATCCAATTTCCGTTAACGCGACCTTCAACATCTAATCTTTTAAGTAACTGGGGAGGAACAATAGTAATATCATTTTTCTTTGGTGGCATTTTTCTCATCATAATATTAACCTTTAAATTGCTATCACATTTTATTTCTACCTTGGATAAATTTACCGGGGTTTCCCATTCCAATTGAACATGAGCATTTAAATCTTCTGAACACCAATGATTTATTTTTCCATCAATATCTCTAGAAATTCCATTTGTTAAATTATTTGCATTTCCAGATTTTGTTGAGGATGCAAAAATAAGGGATGCCCTTTTGGCTAAATCATTAACATCTTTAGCTTTTCTTTTAGGAATATAAACATCATCCCTCATCAATTTTTCTTGTAACTCCTGTATATGTTTTTGGGCTACTTCTCTAGGTAAAATATTTTTCTCATTACACATTGTAGCTGCTGTACCAACAGCTTGCCCCATTAATGCACATGTGCCTTGAATTCTAGTAGAAGATAAAGCAATGTGGGTTAAACTTGCATTACGACCTGCAAACATTAAATTTTGAATATTTACTGAATACAATGACCTAAAAGGAACTTGATATATTTCTCTAAAATTATGGTGAAAGAAACTTGGGTTATCATTTAAATTTTCAATTCCTCCGGGGTTATGTTCATCCAAAGACCAACCTCCAAAACCAATGGCATCCTCAAAATGTTTATGATTAAGTAAGTCTCCCTCTGATAATATATAATCACCTATAAAACGTCTAGATTCTCTTCTACCTGGGAGAGAACCTACCCAATCTAAAGCAAAATTTTCAGACTCGGGAAAATCTCCTGAGTTTTTTATGTAATCCCAAACTCCATGAAGATAGCCCATTAGCTTATGCCTGTTTTCTTCTTGAACATCTACAATATCATAATCACTACCTAACTCAACCCACCAAAACCCATCTACAAACTGCTTAATTTTTCTACCCTTGGCTTTTGCTTTTTCAGCATCAAATTTAATTACAAATGAAGGAGCTTCATAAGGCATTGGTTTGCCCATATCTTTTGCTTGCATTAATATAGATGCTCCCATTTGCCAGCCATCTGGTTCATCGGGTGCATAAGTTTCATTATACTCTTTCTTACCTTCACGACCAGTTCTGTAAAAAGCTCCTGCTTTGGCTGCCATCATACCATCTCCAGAACAATCAATAAAAATTGGGGCGTTAATTATAAATTCCGTTTCGGTGGTAAGCTGCCAACATTTTGCAGATATAATTTTTGCACCTTCAACCTCAGCATCAATTGCCTGTGTATTAAGCATAACCGTTAAATTAGGCTCGCGTGTTACAAAATCATAAACTATGTGATCCCAAACCGGATAAGATTCTTGAGGGTTTTTAGCTCTGTTTTCTATAAGTAGCTCTTCAATTATACCTGTCTCACGCTCTGGTTTCCCATCTGGTTTTAAATGCGCTACACCATTAACAGTAACTCTTATTTCACTTGAGGCATTGCCTCCCAAACATGGGCGGTCATTTACTAAAAGGGTTTTTGCTCCATTTCTGGCTGCTGCAACTGCTGCCGATATACCTGCCATACCAGCTCCAATAACAGCTACATCATAACTAACATGTTTTCTACGAATAGGAGTTTTTACCTGCTTTCCTGTTCCCATTTGATACCAGTTGCGTTCTCTTTCAGAATTATCTGTATTACTAATATTAATTTCTGTAAGATTACCATCAATAGATTTACAGGATGCCAAAGGTAAAACTGCTGTTGTAATTGTAGCCCCAGCTGTGTTTAATAAAAACTTTCTTCTATCCATTTAAAAAATGTTAATTAATTATACTTTTTTACCATTCTGCAAAATTACCGTCTTCATGCCTCCAAATCGGGTTTGCCCAATTGTGTCCAATTTTAGCAGCTTCTTTTAGTTTATCTTCATCAATTTCAACTCCTAAACCGGGTTTTGTTAATAGCTCTATATAACCATCTTTTAACTCAAAAATTTCAGGATTTGACATATAATCCAAGATATCATAGCCTTCATTATAATGAATACCAATACTACTTTCTTGAATAACGGCATTTGCTGAAACAAAATCTACATGAAGGCATGAAGCCAAAGCAACAGGCCCAAGTGGGCAATGAGGCGCTAGGGTAATATCATAGGCTTCTGCCATAGCGGCTATTCGTCTTACTTCTGAAATTCCCCCTGCATGACTTAAGTCTGGTTGAATAATATCGGTTACTCCACTATGTAAAATATCTTTAAAATCCCATCTGGAAAACATACGTTCTCCCGTTGCAATAGGAATGCTTGTATATTGGTATATATGCCTTAAGGTATCATTATTCTCTGGTAACACAGGTTCTTCTATGAACATGGGTTCATGGGGTTGTAATTCATCTATTAAACGTTTAACCATAGGTTTGTGTACACGCCCATGAAAGTCTAGACCAATGTCTAAATCATAACCAAACTCTTCTCGTAAAAGTTTTATATTATTTGCTACCTTTTTTACATCTTTTATTGAGGCTACCCATTCCAAGGCGCCTGTGGCATTCATTTTTACCGCTTTAAAACCAGCATTAACTTTTTCATGGGCTTGCTCTAAAACTACTTCAGGGTTATCTCCACCAATCCAACAATACATTTTCATTTTGTGCCTTACTGGACCTCCTAACAATTGATGTACAGGAACCTCTAAAGATTTTCCTTTTATATCCCACAAAGCTTGGTCAATACCAGAAATAGCACTCATTAAAATAGGTCCTCCACGGTAAAACCCACCCCTGTATAAAATTTGCCAAATGTCTTCAATATTACTGGCATCTTTACCAATAATATATTGTTTTAATTCCTTAACACAGGCTTCAACTGTATCTGCTTTTCCTTCAACAACAGGCTCTCCCCAACCAATAATACCGCTGTTGGTTGTAATTTTCAGGAACAACCAACGTGGAGGCACTTTATATAACTCAATATTAGTAATTTGTAAATCTATCATGGTAATTATAATTTAAGAGTTTATTTATTCGATTCAATACGTTCTACCTTTCCTATAACGAAAGTATAGCAGAAAAACCCAACAAGAGCTAAAGCTCCTATAAGCATTAAAGCAGGGCTAAAGTCTCCATCTTTTACTAAGTGGCCTATTGAAGCAGGAATAACAATGCCAGATAACCCCCCAATAAAATTAAAAACACCTCCAACTAAACCCATATTTTTCTTTGGGGCCATCAAAGAGATAAAAACCCAAGTAATACTAGCAAAGCCCGTTCCTAAAAATGCTATAGATAAAAATAGAATGATAAAAAAAGTATCGTTAGTATAATTCGCTCCAATTATACAGGTTGAAAGTAACATACCTATAATTACGGGAGATTTTCTTGAAACTTCAACCGAATATCCTTTTTTTAGTAATGCATCTGAAACAAACCCTGATAATAATATTCCAAAAAAAGCAGCTAAAAAAGGAAAAGACGCCAAAAAACCAGACTTCAAAAAGTCTAATCCTCTAAACTCTACCAAGTATGTTGGAAACCAAGTAAGAAAAAATATTGTAATTGCTCCTAGGCAAAATTGTCCTATATATACACCCCATAATTTTCTGTATTTAAATGCTTCGGCAAAGTCGTTCCATGTAAATTTTTCTTTCCCTTTGCTTTTCTCTATACTAATCCCTCCACCTTTTTCTATATATTCTAATTCAGATTTACTAACTGTTTTATGTTTTTTAGGGTCTCTGTAAAAAGCATACCATATACCTGCCCAAATTAACCCTATAATTCCTGATATGATGAACAGGCCTCTCCAACCAAAACTATCTTGAATCCAAACTAAAACTGGAGTTAAAAAGGCTAATCCTAAAAATTGACCAGAAGTATAGACAGCAATAGCTGAAGCTCTTTCTCTTTCAGGAAACCAACGACTTACCACTAAGTTATTTATAGGATATGAAGGTGCCTCAAACACACCTATACCGGCTCTTAATCCCAACATAACTAAAAATGAATTGGTTAAACCTTGTAATAGGGTAGCAATAGACCAAAATACCATAATAAAGGCATATAGAATTCTTGACATGACTTTGTCTGCCACTATACCTCCAGGAATTTGTAATAATGCATAGGTTATTCCAAAAGCAGAAAAAATATACCCCATTTGAACGGTATCCAATCCAAGGTCTTTTCTTAAAAACACAGCGGCTATTGATATATTGCTTCTATCTAAATAGTTGATAATAACCGTAATAAATATTAGCAAAAGGATATTATAACGCTTTCTAGTTGAAGGCTTTTTTATAAGGATAGTCTGTTGTTTCATATAAACGAATGTGTCTTATGATTTATAAATTAATTTGTGATTGTAAATTGATTTATTATTTGTAGTCTGGTTCAAAAAAATCAGTTGCATTACCATTATTTTCATTGTCACTAAACTCTAAATTCTTAGATTTTTCGATTTTTACAATTGGATTTTCTGGATTTAGTTGAGGAAACGTTTCTGAGTTTGAGATTACATTTTTTTCAAACTTCAAACCATCAGTATTAGAAACTTCCAAAATTAAATTGTCAAATTGTTTAAAGGTATTATTTGATATGATAATATTCCTGAAGGCAATATGCTCATTATTGTCATCTGTAACTAACCGTATTACACCTTTGTTAAAACCACTATGTTGGCAATCTATAAACGTATTATTTTTAATTACAACATTAGTGGCATTACCAGACTCAAACCAAAAACTACTTTCTACGGGTAATAAAAGTGCTTCCATTTCCGTGCTAAAAACATTATCTTCTATAACCGTATTTTTAGGATTAGATAACAATAACCCCCGTGCTCTATTATTACTAATGGTACAATTTTGAACCAAAAGATTGGGATAGGCACTTAAATTTTCAATTAAATCTCCTACTTCCAGTTCCTTTGGCAATGTTTCATTAAAAGCTATAATTTGGTATCTATTATTTATATACTTAATATCTTTTACGGTTAAGCTACCATAGGGAAAGAATGATTTTTCTAACCTTACCAATCCTATGGTATCATTAGGTTGGGCAATTACAAAGCCTTTTTGCTGGTGGTGCATCATTCTTACTCCTAATTTGTTAGGCCCCAAAATGTCTACAATTTTTTGATATGTACCGTGAACATTAGACGCATCGTCTAATTGATTATTAAATGTGCAATTTTTTAGAACTACTTTGCCTCTACAACCAACAAAATGAGTAGCATCTGCAGTTGTAGATACCATTCTGCCTTGTGATGGCGTTACATTAAAACAATCTAAGATTAAATCTGAAGAATTCTCTGCTATAAGCCCCATGCCACCGGCATGGTGTATATTTATATTTTCTCCATTAAACCCATTAACATGTGTTATTTTAAATGCTGGTGAAGTTCTATTAAAACCTTGGGTACCTTTCATAGATAAAATAAGACCTACAGGGGGTAATTTTTTTCCATGTCCATGAACCCTAACAAGGCCTGGTTTTAATTCTTCAACAAACAACCTGTTTTCTTTACCTAGGTACTTATACTCTAGGTCTCGTTTATCAACAATATATTTATAGTTAATATTATTTGTGTTGTGACTGGTTGTTGCTGTTTTAAAGGTTGTAATGCCTGTATAGGCCTCGGTATTAAAAGCTATAGCCTTTCGTTTTGGATCATATAATATTGATTGCCCCAAAGTATGTTCATAATACTCTTTGATAAAATAAATTTGGCCATTTCTTATTTCATAGGGATACTCATCTGATATCTGCATATCAAAAGTTTTATTTTTCACATTATTAGCCACAATCAGCCCTTCACTATGAAACGAATCCTGCCAATCTATGGATAAGTTTTTTACCATAATATTTTCACTGTTCACTATAAAAAAGGGAATCATAACCCCATGAAATATAAATGTGGAACCCTGACCATCTATAGTAATATTCTTAAAATGCTCTAAAGGAAATGGTGTATTTACCATTAAATCTCCATGATTAGAGATATAAGCAAATTTTTCGTAGCCTTTATCTGGATAAAAGTGATATGTGCCTTTATTAAATTTAATTGCCTTTATTGGTTTTTCTTGATATTGCAAAATTCGTTCTACAACGGCTGGTGTTGCATCATCTGAAATGGTTAAATCAAATACAACCGTTTCACCAGAAGTTTTCTTTTCCGCATTAGCACATCCTATTACTAAAACTGAAAATATAGCAACGGTTAATAATAAATATCTATTCTTCATGTTTATTAGTGATTTCAAATTTGTAGTCTCCTTCTAGGTTTTTAGACATTGCTTTCACATTAACAGTTTCGGTTTTTCCTTTAATGCGTATAAGTGCGGCAGCAATTCCTGCTTCCATTTTCAGGGGTTCTTTATTTAATATTTCTATCTCTCCTCCTGTAATGTTCAAGTTTACATTTTCCGTAAATTCAGGAATAATTGTTCCATTTTGGTCAATAGCCGCTATGTATAAAAACAATACATCATTTACATTTGCTGTTGCTGAAACTCCACTTTCATCAAGCCAAACTTTTAGTTTCATAGCTGCTTCAGGAGTTTTTACAAATGTTTCTTCTAGTGGCTCTCCATTATTAAATCCAACAGCTCTTAAAGTCCCTTTTTTAAATTTTGGAATGCTGAATGAAAACGGAGGGTGTTTTAAGTTTTTAGATATTTCATCTGTATCTGGGTGCTTCTTATCTATTAGTTTATCATTTAAGTACAATGCAACTTCATCATAATTACTGTAGACTTTAAAACTCAAGGGAGAGTTCTTAGTCCAATAATTAGCTATTTTTAAAACCCCACCATCTGATATATCTCTTTGACTTTGATAAAAATAATAAGAGAATTTAGGAAGCCTAAAAATGTCCATTATTCCAGAAGACTCAAGCTCTTGATGATATCCTCTATTGTAATCATACATTACCCAATAACTATCCGAATAAGCAGGTGTAGAAAGGTTATCATTATGTGCTTCCTGTACATTATCAGCTTGATATTGCAACCTTTTTTCACCATTTCCTCTAAGCTGTCTGCTCGATAATTCTAAGCGAAGTCCATTTGGTAACTTATCCTGATTTAAACCAGCATTTGTTGAATAGTACTCCCAATCTCCATATTCTGAAACACTATAAGGTTTCTGCTTCACTATTTCTTCATGGTATCCATGTAATATTCTATGCTGCCTTGCTTGTAAATAAATATCATAAACTTGGTGCATCCATCCAGAAGAATAAACATTGGCACCCGGATATTGGGTATGTACAATGTTGTGCATTTCTTCCATAAAAAACATAGGCATTTTAGTTTCGTTTAGAGAAACTTCCCATGCCAACACACAAGGGTGGTTTCTATCTCGTAAAATTAATTCATTGGCCGACCTATAACAGTATTCTCTAAAGCGGTCATCATCCAAGTAATATTGCCAACCTAAAATAGCGTCTATGACTATCAAACCAAGCTCATCGCAAGCGTTCATAAAGGATTCTGAATGTGGATAATGCGAAAGCCTTATATAGTTAAAGCCTGCTTCTTTAATCTTTTTGGCGTCTCTATATTGAGCATTGTCTGACAGGGCATACCCCACATAAGGATATTCTTGATGACGATTTACACCCCTTAAAAATGTCTTTTCACCATTAATATACAGTTGGTGGTCTTCATCAAAAGTATAGGCTCTAATTCCAAAAGTATTTTCCTGTTTATCTAATACGGTTTCACCAATACTCACTACTGTTTTCAAGGTATATAGGTTGGGGGTTTTTGGCGACCATAAATTTGGCAATTGCAATTCAATGTTTTCAATATACTCTGTTGATGTACCGGGTTTTATTACTTGATTAGATGAAACCACTTCTTTTACCAGTTCGTTCTCAAAATATATCTTATTAGAAATTACTATTTCTTCTACGTTTTCAGATTCATTGGCTATATGTGTTTTTATATTAACAACAGATTCTTTTTCATCTACTTTAGGATACGTAATAAACACACCTCCGCTTGAAGCCTTTTTCGCCAAAACAGGATGGGTAATGTGTATAGGGTTTTTTAAGTGTAACCATGCATTCCTATATAGGCCTCCATACATATTAAAATCTAGCCGTTTAAGAGGTTTGGGGCCAGTAAACTTATTATCCTCATTATTTAATTTAATGGCTATTGTGTTAATATCATTTGTGTTTAAAAATGATGTTATATCTGCAACTACAGGTAAATAACCTCCTGAATGCTCGGTTACAAGTTTATTATTAATCCAAACGGTTGAAACATTCATGGCCCCCTCTAGCTCCAAAAACACTTTTTGCCCCGACTCTAAGTCTACCGGAGTATTAAATGTCTTTCTATACCAACATTCTCCTTGCCATTGGTTGTTTACAACTAATGGTTCTATATATGCTGTGTGAGGCAGACTTACGTTTTCCCAATTTTTATCTATAAAACCAATTTTACCAAACTCATTATCATTTTGTAAGGAGTCCTTAACTAAGTAAAATTTCCATCCAGAATTAAATTGTATTTTAGATTCTGCTATGGTTTGGTAAGATGTGTTATCGCACCCCATACAAAATGCGATAAGCAATGCCATTATTGCTATATTTTTCATTTTTTTACTATTGTAATTTTTCTATTTTAGGCTTTCTTTATAACCTTTTATACTTTTATCCCAACCTATTTCTATACCACTTAACATTTTTTGATATTCTTCAGGTTGTTCATCCTTTACCCATTTTAAAACATCAACAGCTATAGGATGCACTGGATTATATGTATCGCTAATTGGTGCATAAGCATCTTCATATTGTTGAAGCTCTTTTTGCAATGTAGATTTTATGATATCATAATCTGAGTTATTAGCTAAATTGTTCAACTCATGTGGGTCTTGTTCTAAATTATACAATTCTTCTACTGGTTTTTTATCATTAAAAAAGAAACTTTCATCTTCGTTAAGTTTTCCTTCTAGCTTAAGTGTTCTCATAACATGAACAGCAGGTCGGTAAAATTCTAAATAAGCCTGATGAGCTTCATACGGTATTTCTGGTTTATAGTTCTTAATGTATTTCCATTGCCCAGATGTAACAGCTCTAGATTTTTCTTCTACTTCATCCCATAAATCTCTTGCTCCAAAAACATATGTTCTATTAAAATCCTTGCTAAAAATTGGGGTACCGGTTACATAATCAGGAATTTTAACTCCAGCATAGTCAAGCACTGTAGCTGTTATGTCTGTTGAACTTATAACTTGCTTATTAATAGCACCTCTAGCGCCTGTATCTCTAGGGTCATACACTATAAAAGGAATATGCAACCCAGGATCATGCAAATAGCCCTTTCCTTTTATATTGCATCTACCGTTATCTCCAATAAAAATTATGATAGTATTATGGGCCATACCCTTTTCTTCAAGTTCATTTACAATCATGCCAACTTCATCATCAATAAACTCCATTTGGTCCAAATATTTAGCCCAATCTAACCTTACAGTAGGATGATCTGCCATGTATGGAGGCAATACTACTTCATCAGGATTTACGGGGTGTTTGGAATTTTCTCTAATCTTGTCCCACCAATCTCCACGATGTGTAGCTTTTAATTGTATGTGTGCAAAAAAAGGCTGGTCTTCTTTCTCAAATGTGTCATATTTATCAAACAATCCAAAATTTTCTTTGCCATCCCAAGGCCCTATTTGTGAATGTTTAAAATTAACATCTGTTTTTCTGCCTTTTTTTAGTACCGAATGATGTCCTATGATTGTTGTATATCCTTCATTTCGCAGCCAATATGTTAACGGCTTATAGGTTAAATCTAATGGCACCTCTCTATTGCTTCTGTGATTGTGAGTGTTTGATTTGTTTTGGTGTACGCCCAACATCATTGCGGAACGACTGGGGGAACAAATAGGATTGGTAACAAAACAATTCTCAAATTTCACACCTTGACTTGCCAGTTTATTTAGGTTTGGTGTTTTTACTGCAGGAGTACCATAACATTCTAAATCTGTGCTAATATCTTCAGCCATCAGCCAGATTATGTTAGGTTTAGTATTGATTTCAGCATTATTTTCAACATGCTTTTTGCACCCTGTAATGCATAATACTAACGTAATAATAATTACTATTTTTTTCATTTTAATATATTTTTGAATACACTATTTTTTGATTTTACTTCTTATTTCCATAAGGTCTTGTTCTTTACCTGTAATTATAAGCTCCAATTGTTTAATCTTTTTCTTTAACTCTAACACATCATTTGGTAACTCACTACCTTTTTTTTGAATGATTAAAGTTTGGGATGTTTTTGGCTTAACTGAAGTATTGAAATAGTTTTCATCATACAGATAATCTGATGTAACTGGTTGCGATTCAAATGTAATAGAGTCAGACTCTAGGCCGTTTACATGTGCAGTTACTGTTATTTTTCCTGGTGAGGTTGAAGCTCTAATAAGGGCAGTAGCCACTCCCATTTCTGTTTTAGCTGGATTGGCGTAAGTTGTATTGTTTCCTATAATTTCAGCAGGGCCTTCTATGGTAAAATGAACATATTCTGAAGCCAGCACTTTTTTATTACCATCAATATCTATAATAGTTGCTCTCACCGGAATAAAATCTGAACCATCTGCTGTTAAACAGATACCTTCACCTGCTATACTTAATCTAACTCCAGCAGTATGTTCTGGATAATCTTTTTCTTGCCTTACAACAACTTTCCCATCAATTAATCCTTCTGCTATTAATTTAACCTCTTTAGTTTTGTTCCTATATTTACTTTTAATGACCGAAAAATCGAACATATCCTTAAAGATAAATGGTGGATGGGGCAAGTCTTTAAATCTGGTTTCAGCAAATGATGCTTTTAACGTTTTTTCTTTACCTAACCACGTTAATCTTACCTCATCACAATTACTGAACACCACAATATCTTTTGATGAAATTTGAGTAAGCTCGTGTGCTATAAATAGCATTGGACCGGTTTCAATCCCTGAAACATTGTAATCATGGTTATACTGACTCTTGTATACGTAGTACAGGTATCTTGGGATTCTAAAACCATTTAATAATCCTCCCCAAAAAGGGTCTGGATGATACCCTCTTTGATGGTCTATACCTGCCCATTTGGCTCCTCCAAGCCTTGATTTAGGCGTAGTGAATAACCCATTTAAAATTTCTGCCTGCATTAAAGCTTGGGTGAGTAAAGGTTTTTCTCCCCATTCCATTTTTACCCTAGTAGTTGCGTTTTGAGATGTCCAATTATCTACTTCACCACCATCACCATACTCTCTAGTAAAAGAGTTTACATTTGGATCTGTTCCGTGATAATGCAAATCCATACCTGCTTTTTTAGCTTCCTCGGCATCGGTTACGGTAAACATTCCAGGGAATGGGTTTTCATCATGAGCTATTTTATGCATGGTGTTCATTGCATAAGCTGGCTGTTCCCTAGTTTCATTCAGAGCCGTTTCCCACATAAGTATACTTGCTACATTACGGTCTCTGCGTACCAACTCCCTAGAATCATTGTACAGCCTTTTTTCAAAAATGGGATCTTTAAAGTTGAAGAAATGCCAACCTGGATTAGCTGTTGTAGCAAACATACCCAAAGCATCACACGCATCATAAAATGCAGGATCTTGTGGATAATGTCCCGCCCTTATAATTTTTGCTCCCCCTTCTCTAAGAATTTTAACATCTCTCCATTGGCCTGAGTTTGGTAAAGCATTTCCAACATAGTTATAATCCTGATGTCTATTAACTCCAACTATTTTTCCGCTGTATGGCTTTTTATTAATAAATAATCCATCTTTACCTTTCATTTCAAATAACCGAATACCTATTCGGGTTCTCATTGCGTCTATAACTTTTCCGTCTTCTATAATTTCAGTTTTTATAAAATGAAGATTTGGACTGTCAGGATGCCAAAATTTAGCATTAGAGACATTAAATTGTTTTTTTAACTGTTTGGTTTTTTTTGACCGTAAAACTGTACTTTGCTCGAAACTTTGTAGAGTCTGGTAATCTGTATCTTCAAGTGTTGTGCGTACCTGTATTCTTTTTGCTCCTGGGCTATGATTTGTTATTTCTGTTCTTACCTCTAGAGTTGCCGTATTGTTGTTTATATCTAACGTACCTACAAAAACACCACCTCCAGCAACGGTATTACTAAGTTCTGCTAAGGTGACATGAGTTGGGGTGGTTTGTATAAGATATGTGTCTCTATAGATACCCCCTAAGTAGGTAAAATCTAAACCACCTTGCCTCTTACCCGGCAAGTAGGTTTTATCATCACTATTATCTGCTTTTACAGCTATGACATTTGTTTCGCCATTTTGCTTTGCCACATCGGTTATATCAACAGCAAATGGTAAATAGCCCCCAAAATGTTCAGTTACTTTTTTACCATTTACCCAAACCTCACATTTGCCCATAACCGCTTCAAAATAAATGTAAGTTCTTTGTGATTTATTTTTGTTATTTAGCTTAAAAACCTTTCGATACCATGCAATGCCTTGATAGTTTTTTCCTCCACTGGCGTTTTCCCCCAAAATTTCAAGACCATGGGGTAAATTAGCAGCTTCCCAATTAGAGTCATCAAAATCTATTGTATTTGCATTATCTATATCTCCTTTAAAAAAACGCCATCCTATATTGAAATTATACACCTTTCTTGGTGAATTTTCTACTTCATAAAACCCAGCGGTAGAAAATTGAGGTATTTTGCTAATTGAATTTGGGTGGTTTACAACATAACGTTGCCAAAAATCATCAACAGTCCATGCAATGTCTTTTTGATTTAATATCCACCATATTTCAGAATGATCCGAAAAGTCTACTCCCTCTTCAACAATTTTTTTATTTTCCCAAGAGCTCTTAAAGTTTTTGCAAATATTGTAAGCTTCTGTCCAAATATGCTTTGCCCTTTTGTTGGGATTATCGTTAGACATTGCTCCTTCCATATAATCTTTAGACCATGAGCTATATCCTGGTGTTTTGTTATCATCTCTGTTACCATCATCTATATGGATATAATTGGTATTTTCTTTTACCCAATTTAATTTTTCTATTGTAGACATATCACTTTTTTCATTTCTATAGCTGTGCTGAACCACAATTATTTTTGACTTTATAAAGCTTTTGTCCATCCCTTCCTTTAAAAGCATTTGAATTACATCATAGGTAAAGTCTGATTGTCCTCCTTCTGCAATGAATATTTTACCGCCTCTATCCTTGGTCTTTTTAATTTCTTTAATTACATGTAATTTAGACTGTTCTCTTTCATTATGGGCATCTGCCCATGTTATATCCTTTTTACCAAATAATAGATTGAAAAAATCTGGTACACAAGTATTGATGAATGTTCCATTTTGCCTGCCATAAGTTCCTGCCACTACATAATAATTTAAGCGCTCTGTATCTTTATGGTTTAACATACTAGCAAAAGCTACAGCAGAATGCACATCGTCCTTATCTGGTTTTAAGTCGTATTGCGCCAAGAGTAAATCTTTTTCAAAGTCAAAGTAAGGACGATTGGCAGTTTGGGCATAAGACCCGTGTGCTACTACAATTGCCAACAGAATGGTTTTGACTGAAGTTTTAATTTTTGAAAATGTCATGTTTTAATTTTTTATTGATAATATATCTCGTAAGATTTTGGTAATCTATGTAGCTTTTTAATTTTTATATCTTTAAAAAATACCTCGGCTCCCTCACTTTGTAATTGTATTTTTCCTTTAGTTAAAGGAAGTATTTGGTTATCTTTTAAATACCTAGAGTTTTTTAATACCATCACCACTTTGCCATTTACAATATGTAGGCTTTTGTTCTGAAAACAGATTAGCTCTAGAGTTGTCCAGTCATTAAGGGGACTTTCGTTGTTAATACTGCGTTCACAAAATCCGTAATAGTCTCCGCCATTACCTATTTTTAGAAAGGGAGCCTTGTGATTTGCAACAGCTCTTTTAGAATTTTCTGGAAGTTCGGCTCTAATATCAATACCTGCCTTTGCAATACTCCAATAGTCTCCAGTATTGTTTTCAATAATTTGAAATTCTTGAGATAGCATCCAAGAATGCCAATAATCATTGCCCACTTCGCCAATTGAATGGTACAATAAACCAGAGTCCATCAAATTATTTTTTCTGGGGTGCCATGTTTTATCACCCCATTTTACTTTTAGTTTTAAATGATAATTTTCAAACTCCTCCTTAGTAAAAATACAACCGTAAATTTCTCCACTAATTCTTAAAACAAGTTCCTTTTTATCTTCTACAATAGAAAAAACGGTATTGGTATTTTTGTTGTAACCTATTGGAGGTGTTTTTTGCCCAGTACTATCTAATGGTATTTTTCCATTAGAGCCTTTGGGAAACTTGTAGCTTAAATAGGTGTTCCAATCTGACAAGTCTTTATCTAAAAGTTCTGCCCATTCCTTGTTTTCCTCTTTACAGGAGCAAAAACATAGTAGCATAATAAAGAGGTATACTTGTTTCATTTATAATTTGCTTTATATATAATATATTAGTTTCAATATCTTCTTCTAATTCTACCAATCGAATTTTAAATTAACGCATATGCGCCTTTATGTTTCTTTTATCAAATAAAATCTTAATTATAAATCAGTATTAAAATGCTCAACATCTCATTTATTAATACATTTTGTTTTTTTTAAATTTTTAAGGGAATGCAGATGGCTTGCGATTCAACTCCAGCCTCATTACTTCTGCAAGCAAAATAAATATGAGTTGGTTTGCCATTCTCAAAAAGTAATTGAGGTCTTTCTACTCTATTAAAATTTGTTGTAGTACCATTTTTCCAATTTATTGCTCTAGACCAAGCACTTCCGTTCTCATTTATTTTCCAGTCAATACCATCGGTACTTGTCGCATAAAATCCGCCTCCTGCTTCACCAATTAATTGTTCGCCTACCTCAAATATTTTTGCTAGCATATGATATTTACCATCTTGCTTCCATATAAAAGGATCTTCACTATTAAAGGGAATTGAAACATCTTTGAAAATTCGATTGTCGCTCAAACGTTTGTATTCCCCAAGGTAATGGTCTGCTCTGGCAACCCCCAATAATTGATTAATTTCTCCAGGTTTTTTATTGGCATAATAATCTGTTGCATGCCGTGTCCAACTTTTATATACCAATAACACACTACCGTCTTCTTCAATAAAAGGAGCAGGATTACTTGTTATAATAGCATCCCATTTATCTTTCCGAGGTAATAAAATTGGTTGTTCATAACGTTTCCATGGGCCATAGAGCGATTTAGATGTAGCGATGCCAATACGTTTATTTGACAAAGCTTGATAGTTATTATCTCTAAAACTACCAGTATCAACAAAATAGGCACCTGTATAAAAGATTATAAAAGTATCTTTATACTTTTGAATGACAGGATTAAACGTACTTGAACCATCCCAATACCCTTCACCTCGAGGAGTAATGGCATCTCCCAAAATTTTGAAAGGTCCTTCAGGAGTATCTGAAATAGAATGTAGTATTGTAGAGGCTGTTACCCAAGAACTATTTTTTTGCTTATTAGACCAACATCCAGTAAACATATGGTAAACTCCAAGACTATCTTTAATGACGGAACTGCCCCAAATGGAATAACCTTCACGTTTTAAACCTCCATCAATCTTTGGATTACCCAACTTCTCTATAAAAGCACTATTTTCGTTGTTTTGAGCATAGTTTATATTGAATGTAATCCAAAAAATAAAGCTAAACAGTACTGATATCACTTGTTTCTTAGTATATCTTTCTTTAAGGTTTGCTTTGTTCATTTTTTTAATATTTTTCAGATTTTCTTTCTAAAATTTTAATCCGGTTTCTTTGATAAAAAAGGCTTGTTATCGTATCAATATTTCCCTATTGGGCTTATTGTAAATGTGTAATTATAATTCGTATCGCTTAAACTATATTTCTCTATGGGTTTTGCTCGCTCTGTCCAACTATCACAACCACCAATACCTCCCTGTGCTAAATCTATATTTACTGTGAAATATTCTGATTTTACTAAATCGAACGTGTGTTCTGCCTTATCAATAGCATCTGTATCATAAGGCCAAACTGAAGTACTAAAAGGCGTAGTGGAATTAAAAAACTTTACTCCATTTTTATTATCCCTTAATTGTAACCAGTATGTCATTGTATGGTTTGATGACTCCTGTGGTCTCACATAATTGAAATAGAAATCATCTACCGCACCTTCATACAAGTCTAATTCTGAAGCAAATGCCCTATCTGCATAGTTTTCGTAGGGCCCTTTTCCAAAAAAGCTCATGTTTTGGAGTTTGTTACTCACTTGAAATTGCATACCAACTCTTATAACATCCGCCATATTTTCAGGAATACTTAAACTATAATCTACCTCTATTTTACCATCCCCATCAACTTCATAGACCAAGTCTAGAGCTACATGCTCCTGAGATTTTAATGAAAACAAAACCTTAGTTCGATATTTATCTTCCTTATTGATTTGTACGTCAAACACCTTTAGCTTGGTATCCATATCTTTCCAAAGATGGATATGTTCATCATTTGGTAACCATCCCCTAACATCATTATCAGTGCTTGGTCTCCAAAAATAAGGTCGGGTTTTGCCTGAAATTATTGATTTACTCCCGTAGGACAATGAACTAATAACACCATAATCTTTATTAAAAGCGACTTTAAATTTATGGTTACCTATGATTATTAGGTTTTCACTTTCTATTACTTCAACACCTAGTGACCTTTTTTTCACTTTAGGCGTATCCTTTGTAAAGGGAAGGATAAACTGTTGCTTTGCGACTTCAAAACCTTTATTAGCATATAGTGTGCTCGTTTTTAATTTAGCACTTATCCTTAAGGTATATATGGATCCAGGACGTATTTTCTTTAGATTATAATTTAGTTTTACTATTTGTGCTTCACCTGGTTGTATGGGCTCAACAGAAAATGGCGCCTTAAAAATTTGATGGCCATTCTCTTCTATTTTATAAGTAAAGTCATAAATATTCAGGTTTTCAAAAAAATGTCTATTAATAACTTTTACTATGCCTTTTGTTAAATCTTTCCCTGTAAATTCTATGGGTTGAAATACGTATTTACACTCTTCTATTTGAGGTTTTGGTGTCCTATCTGAGGCTATTATCCCGTTAATACAAAAATTGCCACTGTTAGGTTGGTCTTTATAATCACCTCCATAAGCATAATAAGGTTGATTATTTTTATGCTCCAAAAGGCCTTGATCAATCCAGTCCCAAATAAAACCTCCTATTAGTTTATTTTTAGATCTAATTAAATCCCAATACTCTTTTAAGTTTCCTAAAGAGTTACCCATAGCATGTGCATATTCACACATTAACACAGGGCGTTTAATCCTATTATTTTTAGAAAGGTTTTGCAGTTGATTCAAGTCTAAATACATTCTAGATACCATATCTACTACTGGTCTATCATCTGGATTGGCATATTCTGTAGCTTTATTTTCTAAATATTCTGGTGAGCCGTACTTTAAATAGTGTTCGCTAAGGGGGTTACCTTGTGCACCTTCATAATGTAACAATCTCGTGGGATCAAAATCTTTAACCCAAGCACCTACCATGGCATGATTTGGACCATATCCAGATTCATTACCCAAAGACCAACATATTATACTTGGATGGTTTTTATCTCTCTCTACCATTCTGAATACACGCTCAAAAAAGGAAACTCCCCAACTTGGTCTATTGGATAACCTGCTACCTGTTTCATGCGTTTCTATGTTAGCTTCATCCATAACATAAATACCATATTCATCACACAGTTCATAAAGGTATGGGTCATTAGGATAATGAGAGGTTCTTACTGCATTAATATTGTAACGCTTCATAAGTTCCAAGTCTTTCTTTATGTCTTCTCGAGTTAATGCTTTGCCGTTTATATGGTCATGGTCGTGTCTATTTACACCATATAGGAGGACAGATTTCCCGTTGACCAAAAGCGAATAATCTGAGTTAACCTTAATATCCCTGAATCCTATTTTTGATTGTCTCACCTCTTTTAAGGTATTGTTACTGTCATACAATTCTAAGAGTAATGTATAGAGATATGGTCTTTCTGCAGACCATTTTTTTGGAGTAGAAATCTTTTCTTCAAAAAGTGCAAAGTCTACATTATCTCTATGTGGGTATTTCTCATTAACAATATCTTCAACAGATATACTTGAGCCTTCGGTTAAAATATTCTTATTTGTATGGTCAACCAATTGAGGTTTTATATACCAACCTTTAATATCAAAATTATCAGGCTTTGATATCTCTGGTCTTACCTGAAGTTTAGCATCTTTAAGGTTTTCATCAAATTGTGTTCTTACTGTAAAATCGTTAATAGCAACTTTAGGTTGAGCCAAAAGCAATACTTCTCTTTGAATACCACTTAAACGCCAATGGTCTTGATTTTCTAGGTAGCTTCCATCACTCCATCTAAATACTTGAACTGAAACCGTATTAGTTCCTCGTTTAATAAAGTTGGTTATATCAAATTCAGATGGCAAACAACTATCTTCTGCATAACCAATTTTTTTTCCGTTTATCCATACGTAATATGCCGAACTTACACTGCCAAAGTGTAATATAATACGCTTGTCTTCCCACGTTTCTGGAATGGTAAAGTTTCTTCTGTAAGAACCAACAGCATTTATCCTATCTATATAAGGTTCTCGTGGCCTAAAAGGGTATGTGTAGTTTGTATATATGGCTTGTCCGTAACCTTTACGCTCCCAATTAGATGGTACTGTAATAGTATCCCAATTATCAACATTGTAGTTTTCCTTAAAAAAGTCTAAAGACCTGTTTTTCGAGTCTTCTACAAATTGAAATTTCCATGTTCCATTTAGGCTTTTAATATTGGCTAAGTTTCTGTTTCCTGTTATAGCAGATGCAACATCATTATAGGAGTATGAAGTTGCACGAGCATCCATTCTATTAATGCCATTAACTAACTCATTTTCCCAATCGTTTTGCGCTGTAACATGTCCTGTAACAATAATCATTAGTAACGAAAACAACCTTACTTTGCTTACGGCTTTTTTAATATACCCAAACACAACTATCTGATATTTCTTTGTTATTGTAATTCCCTGAGACTTCAATTTTATTTTCACCTTTAATTAGTTGAATTCCCTCCCAAACATAGGCTCTATTTTTAACAGCATAATTTTTATTAACCACCGTTCCATTAACTGTTAACTTCAAATCTGAAGCGTTAGAATACACCTTTACACTTGTTACTGGATTATCCCTAAAAATGTGGCGCCTACTTGTAAGATAAATTACAGGTTCATTAGACCAATTAGCTTTATAAAAGAAGAAAATATCTTTTTTCACCTCTCTGTCATAGGTTACCAAACCTTTATGGTTAAGTAACTCATCATCTCCTCTATTAACAATAGGCCAACTAAAATCAAACATATTCCATAGGTATTTTCCCCATAGATACTTGCGCTTATTAATTTCATCATAATTCACCTCATGAACATAACACTGGTATTGCTCTGGGTAAAATTGACCATCAATTGGATTTGCTTTTGTAATCTCTTGTCTTTGGTGTGCAATACTACCTCCTGCTCCATATTCTGAAACGGCTAGTTTTAATTCAGGTTTCTTCTCATGAATGTCATCAAACCATTTTCCAATACCATTATCAGGAGAATGGTACCAAGCATAATATCTGTTCCATGCAATTAAATCTGTTAATTCATGTCTTTTAGCTAATGGTTTATGGGATGCAGCCGTTGTTAACCTCGTTGGGTCTTCAGCCTTCATTAACTCCTGAAACATAGCCACATCTTCTGCGCTTATATTTACTTCATTATACATACCCCAAAACAGAATTGATGGATGGTTATAGTTTTGTCTCATTAATTCCATTATTTGAAGCTTACAATTAGCTTTGTACGCGTCGTTATTTTTTTGATAAGGAGGGGTTATTGGTACTTCTGCCCAAACGACTATACCATTTTTATCAGCTTGTTCGTACATTATATCTGCTTGCTGATAATGGGCAAATCTTATGGTGTTTGCTCCAATTTCTTCTATAAGTTCCATATCCCTTCTGTGCTGTTCTTCACTTAAAGCAGAACCTGTTTGCTTCCATTCCTGATGTCTGCAAACCCCTTGTAAATCCACATATTCTCCATTAAGAAAAAAGCCTTCATTGGCATCTACTTTATAATAGCGTAATCCCAAAGGCTGTTCAATTTCATCGACTAACTTGTTGTTTTTAACCACACTAATAGTTACACTATACAGATATGGGTCTTTTTTACCATTCCATAAGTGTGGGTCTTTAAGAACCATTTTTTTATTGAAAACATTCTCCCCAATTTTTAGAGGCCTTTCATCAGAAGATTTCCAAACTACCTTGCCATCAAAATCTTTAACGACTGCTTTAACTTGTACTGTTTTTATGGTAGCGTCTTCATTATCCAATTTTGTAACAATGTTAACTTCTGCCTTCTTTTTTGTGATGTTCTCCTGTTTTAGATAAACTCCCGATGAAGCATAATCTAAAGGCGTAATACAAGTTTTATCTGTGATGATTAAATTAACAGGTCTGTATATTCCACCAAAACGGGTAAAAAGCTTATCCATAACAGGCGTGACATTTTTATTATCGGCATTATCTACTTTTACAGAAATTTGATTGCTTAACCCGTAGTTAACAACATCTGTAATTTCATAGACAAAAGCGGCGTACCCACCATGATGAGTGCCCAATTCTTTCCCGTTAATGTATACAGTGGCACTGGTTAAAACGCCATTAAACCTAATAAAGAGACGCTTACCCGAAATAGATTTAGACACGTTAAAAGATTTTCTATACCATGCCTCTCCTTTATAATAGCCTATTCCTTGGGTAATATCTGTATTCCAAGTGTGAGGTACATTAACACCTAACCATCTGGAATCATCAAAAAGTTCTTTATCTGCATGATGATGCTCCCCTTGATAAAATTTCCATGGACCATTTAATGATTTTATGATTCTCGCATTATTACTAATTGGGTTAGTATTAAATGCATTAGCAATGTTAAATGTTCCTAATATTGTCAAGAATATGACCAGTAATGCTATCTTAGATTTATAAATTTTCATAAATGATGTTTATTGATAAATGATGTTTATTGATAAATG
>NZ_VSDQ01000241.1:87069-95586 GCF_008085455.1 Seonamhaeicola marinus
ACCAATTAAGTTTAGCTGAGGTATCTAGGTTTTTAAATACTAGGTATATATCCTGTTCTCCAGTTATAATCTTATTTAAATCACCTGTGTAAACTGTATTTTGATTACGCGTTTTGGCGTTGTGCTTAGAAAGATTTATCCTTCCCAATAATTCCCCTTTTTGGCTTCCTAAGCGTATATCTACCTTCCCTTTTTTAATGTTATTTTCAAACTTTACGGAAAAGTATTTTTCAGCACCTTCAAATTTCACTTTAGTAAATTGCAACCAACTTTTATTTTTAAAATTGGTAATAACAAAGTCCTTATTTATGTAATGGGATTTTTCTAGGTTATCTGATTTTCCATAAAACCATTCAGATTCAATTTTTTCCCAACTTGTATTGTATCGGGCAACACCGTAATTAAAATGGCTGTCTAAAAATCTAGTATCTGTGACAATTTGATTTTTTTCATCAAAATGACAATACGAAATTATTGATTCTCTATACCTATATCCAGGCCTTATATAATAACACCAAATGTGGTAAAATTGCCCTTTCCACCAAAAAAAGCTTCCATGTGCCAATTCACCTAAATCATGTCCTTCTCCAACACTACCAACTGTTTTATACGGACCGTATATGTTTTTACTAACCGCATAGTTTTTACCCCAAGAGAGGTAATAAGTGTCTTTAAATTTAAAAATATAGTTTTTGTCCATCCACTCTGGCGTATCTTCCCATTCCTTGCCAATAATTTGTATTGGTTTTGGTGTTTCAGCGAGCGAAATCATATCATCATTTAATTGGGCGACATGGTAACCTCCACCATGTTTTTCACCATAGACTATATATGGCGTATTGGCTTCATCATCATTAATTAAAATAGTGGGGTCGTGCATAGGACTAACAAGAGGTTTTCCCAAAGCATCGTTAAAATCGTCATACATAGTATTAGCTGTCATTACCCCAATTCCTCTTTTTTTATCAGAGAAATAGAAATAATATTTACCGTTTCTATTAGCCCCATCACCTGCCCAACAATCTAAGCTATTGTCATTCATGTAATTGTTTTTGGGGCTAATGGTATTTATTAATGTCCAGTCTGTTAAATTGGTTGTTTTATAGACTTTCCAATCTGGCATTTTCCAAGTTTTATCCTCAGGAGAAGAATCATGACCTGTAAATAGATAAATTGTGTCATTAAATACGCGTACATGGGGGTCCGACATCCCTATATCTTTAATAATAGGGTTTTGTGCAAATGTATAAACGCAATTAAATGCTATAAAAATGGAATAGTAAAATATCTTTATATTCATTTGATAACCTTTTTTACTTTAAAGAGACTTTAAAAACCGTTGCTATATCATCCATTTCGTTTGAATTAGGCGTGGTAATATTTAAAAAGGCATTGTTTAAATTCCATTCTATTGGCACATGGCTACCAAGTAGTGATATTGCTTTAATTCTATCTTTATAATATTCACTAATATGTTTTATAGATATTGTTTCCTTAGGTTTTGGTTTACCCAACACATATAAGTAAATAGCACTGGAATCTTTAGATATTGTAAATCTTATATCGTTATGGCTGTATTCGGTAGTGGCTTTTTGGCCACCATGTCTGCCATCTTCAACAAGGGCTTCACCATAACCAAATATTTTGTATGGTCTTGTTTGATAAACAGCTTCTTCGTGTTTTTTAATCCATTTTCCTATGGCATTTAATACGTGTTGCTGCTCTTGGTTAATAACGCCTTCTGCTGTTGGTGACACATTTAATAAAACAATGCCACGTTTGCTCCATATATCTATCATGTTTCTTATGAGTAGTTCTGGTTTCTTATAAGTTTGGTCTTTTACATAACTCCAACTCCCTTTACTTATGGTCATATCGCTCAGCCAGTATTCATCGGCAATATTTCGCATACCTCCTTGCTCTATATCTAAAACACCAACATTTTTAGGTAAATCTTCTTGCTTATAGGCTACTATTGTTTTCTTATTATTCTTTATACTATTATTTACTTGCAGATTAACCATTTTCATTCTGTAGTCTTCAGAAATTCTATCAAGCCCACTATCAAACCAAATAATATCAGGTTGATATTGCTTTACAACTTCATTTACTTCTTCTAGCCAATATTCTTGAAATTCATCCCAAGGCATATTTCCATATAAATACTTTAGCTTATTATCTTCTGATGCAGTTGCATAGTTAGGATTGTATGGAAAATAGCTAGCGTTATCTCCCCATTTGGTAGAATCATTTTTAAACCTTTGATAGGTTCTAGCATGATGAAAAGTGGTTATTGTCTTTAAACCCAATTCTTCAACTTCTTCAAGCATCTCTCCAACGATATCTCTTTTAGGCCCCATATCTGATGCATTGTAAGGATTTATCTTACTATCCCACATAGCAAATCCATCATGATGCTGTGCTATGACACCAGCAAAACGAGCGCCCGATATTTTGAATAATTCTGCCCATTCTTTCGGATTGAATTTTTCAGCCTTGAACATCGGAATAAAGTCGTGATAACCAAAGTTAGCTGGGTCTCCAAAATTTTCTACATGGTAATTATAAGCCTTTGTTCCTTTTACGTGCATCCATCTAGGATACCATTCATTATGAAATGCTGGCACAGAATAGGGTCCCCAATGAAAGTAAACACCTAATTTGGCATCTGAAAACCATTCTGGGTCATTCATATGTATGGATAGTGAATCCCAAGATGTTGTGTTAAAAACTAAATCCTTGCCAGAACTGGTTTTCTCTCCACAACTTAATATACTTAAGGTTAAAAAAAATAGTAGTTTAAAATATTTCATAGGTAATTCAAAAGATAAATTTTATTTTAGATACATTTTACTAATTGCAATTCCGCTATTAATTGTATTAGGATTTGCTTTTTCAATTCCTAAAAAAATATGTTCTACTTCAGATAATTTAAATTGGGTGGGAGATTTTGTTTTAAACCAATACGGCAAATTTATTTTACCAGGATATGGTTTTGGTAATAGAGGTAGTTGCCCCTGTTTTAAATCTTTTAGGTTTATACTAAAATAATTGTTACTACTTGATACATTTATTTTCCCCACATAAGCCGTAGCATCTTTTAGCGCTATTGTTATATGCAGTGTTTCATCTTTTTCAGATAAAGGATACCCTTCTATAACCAGTTCGTGCTTATTTTTTAGATGTAATTTGCGTTCTGCAATTCTATCTGCACAATACATTCTTATAAATTTTAAAGAATCGATACCTTTAAACCTTTTTGGTTCTAACTTAATAACAGACTGTGTGGAATACTTTGATGGATGTTTTTCTATTAAATCACTTCTATTGGGCTTTACAACCATATTCCAATCTGTTTCGGCATTAAATAATAAAACAGGTCTTGCATTGTCAACAACCATAGTTTCATAAGGTTCAATAGTATCATCTAACCTTAAATCACCACGATATTTTCTTCTTTTCAAGAGTGGAGCACCCGGTATTCCAGAAGGATATATTAGATTATTTTTATTGGTTTTAACAGTAATATGGTATCTTAAAACCTTTTCGGTTTTGAATAGCTCTTTTGGAAGTTCTACGTCATATTTAAATGGAGCCACAGACTTTTTCATAGGATAATTTTTACCTCCTCCTTTTGATAATACTGTTACATAAACTTCTTCCACAGGATTTGGATTAGCTACAAAAGCACTAATATTTAAAGTTTCACCTAGGGGTATTTCTTTTAAGGGTTTATGCACCAAATGCGCACTATTTATTGTCTTTGCAGAGGTATAATATTCATTTAAATTAATGTTATTTGCTATAATCGTGTTTTCTTCAAGGTATTTAGTATCTGGACTAGTTATCAGGTAAGTTCCTGGTTTGATTTCAAATGTATTTCCATTGGCAAATGTTTTAATTGTATTACCCGTATTTAATCCCTTGATTGCAAACCCTGCTTTTAAATCAGGTAAATCCAACTGCATTAAATTAGAGTTATTCTGAATTACCGAAGCCTCACGTTCAAGAAAAGGCGCAAAGAATGGGTCTTTTACCCAAAGCATATCTGGCAATACCTCAAGCCTCCAAACACCATTTTTTATCTTATCTAAAAAATATGCACCAGTACCGTTATATTTTACTATTTGAGAGTTTCCTGTTCCAGCAACCTGCTTTAGTGTTTTAGCAGACACAATTGAAGAGTTGGTACTGGTTGAGTACAAAAATTTCTCTTTTGTAATCATTTCAGCTAAATCTTTATCGGGGTCTAAATGAAATGGTCCAAAATCATTATTGAGAGGATAGCGTCCTTGAGATTCTCCTAATGGAATGTACCTAAAGGCTTCTGCTGCTATCATCATCCCTATTGCTTTCTTTGGCGTATGAATTAAATTTAAAAAATGTGTCCTGTATTCAATATTACTATCGGCTGCGTGCAAAGGGTCGTATGCAAAATGTGCCGCAAATTGAAAACCAGCTTCTCTAAAACTTCGCGCCATAGCAACATACATAGTAGCTGATTTTCCAACATCAGATGGACTAAATTCATATACAAACTTTGGGGTTTTACGCTGTTCTATTTCATCTTTAAAAGCTATAGTATACGCATCTACATTTGGAAGCGAATTGCCATGTAAATTCATATTAGAAGTAAGCCCGGTTGGGTACCACTGAAATGTAGTACCTTCAATTTTAGAAGCAAGAATATATTCTTTTTGATAGGCACTAGTTGTTATATTATAAAATATAGGTTTAGAGCATCCCGTTGAGCGAATAGCATCATACATGGTATTAATGTAGGCTGTTGTCTGTTCAGGGTTTGTACCGTGACTTGGCTCATTATGTATGGCAAATGCAATAATATCTTCATCATCTTTATATGATATATTTGTATAAGGATTGATGTGTGAAACTAATTGCTTTAAATAATTTTCCTGCATTGGCCAACAATTCTGGTTACTTATACATTTGTTTTTGAATTGTGTGGTATAACCGCCCCCTTCTCCCCCATACATACAAGTAATGAATATCTTGATACCTCTTTGTTTGAGTTTGAAAAACAGATAATCTAAAAGCTCTAAGTGTTCATTAAAAACAAGATTACCCTCTGCATCCGTTATATAACCTTGCCAAATATGCAATCTATACCCATCTAAGCCTAACCTTGCCATGTGGTATACATCTTCATCTATGGCTTTATGATAATCTGCTCCTAGAGGGGCACGCCATTTCCAGTAAGAAAAAGGAATGGCATAATTGGTACCAAAATTACAGACCTCTTTATTAGATTTTGTCCATCTTACAACACCTTCATCATCTACATGCGTTTGCGCTGTAATAAATTGTGATGTATATAAAAGGAAAAATAATCCAATTAAACTAAATTTTATATTAAAGGTTGAATGTGTCATTATTAATCTTCTTTTATGTAGAAATCTGAAACTAGTTTACGCGGTCCATTGGCATACTGCCATAGATAATCTCCGGTAGCCCTTGTACATTTTTCACCAAAGTGATTTGGTAATACAGAAACTAATGGATATCCTATTTTGTTTTTATACATATTTAAATGCTTCAGGAATTTTTGTTCGGTAATTACTTTAGTGTCATTACCTCCAATATGATCTAGGTTTATACCTCTTCCAGGACAAGACTGAGAGGCAACCTTATAATGTGTTTTTACCCTACCTTCCCAATCTACATTATCCCTAAGCCATACATCGTTTGTTCTTATTACATCAGCATATTTAGCAAAGAATATATCAGAAACATGAAACTCCATTTCTAATTCGGGGTTGATATTTTTAGCTGCTCTGTATAATTCTTTATGTATGTGTAACATGTCAGATTTTGTATTGTATGACATATCTATTTTGAATTTTTTAACCCCCATGTCATTAAACCTTCCTATAACTTCTGAGGCATAATTGTATATGTCTGCAGCAGGATTAAGATACCTAACACCTTTACTGGCTATTTTTTCCCCACGTGCTTCCCATTGACCTAATAAGTTTGGTGATTTCTTAGCAATAAGGCTATCCTTATGTATTTTTGGAAATCCTATCCATAGACCAGGAGTAAACCCTTTTTCTTGAATCATTTCCATAGTATTTTTAAAATCAGGAAATTTTTTAGGGTCTGGTACCCACGAACCAAAACCAGAATCTACATGTCCGCTAGGAAATTGTCCCCAACCATGGTCTAGCGTTAATTTTCCTTTAGGATATCCCAAATCAATAATAGCATCTATATATTTCTTAACAAACTCATGAGTTAATAAGTTAAAATGTGAAATTTGATGTGTTCTTTGGTATTTCTGTTCAACCCATGTGCAGTATTCTACATCTGACCAAAACTTTGGGTAATCCTTAAGGGGTTCAATACCCAGACGCCCCATTATTTTTGTATTATATATTTTCCAAGCGGTATCACCATTTCCACTTTCATCAACAAAAACATCTTGCCCATTGGGTATTTGAATGGTTAGTGTATCTGTACCATTAAAGTTGAATGTAGAATTTTCATAACCGAAAGTAGACATAAAACCAAAGAATTTACCATTGGCATCAACAATAACAGGAGACCCTGACATACCACTTGCTCTGATGGTAAATGGATTATGCGTAAATGCTTCTTTTCTATAATAATGAGACCCACCGCCTCCGGGGTGACCTCCAGGAATACTGTGGTACGGACAAAAAAGAGGAGCTGTCACTCTAAAAGATTTCATTTCCAAATCTGACCCACCATTAATATCATTAAAAACAAATTCTGGATCCGCAGATTTAGTATCTGCATTTAGTGTATTTAAAAAACCAATACTTGCTATTCCTAGTCCTGTTTTTTTTATAAAGTCTCTTCTTTTTGTCGTCATGTCTTATCAAATTAATTAGTAGAAGCCATATAAGCATCAAAAGCTTTACCGTCAAAAGGGACAATCAAAATCTTACTGCCGCTGTTGTCATTGCCCAAATCGCCTCCCTTTCCAGAGTCGATAACTGAAAAATGGAAATGTGTTGGATGCCCATCTTCAACGTATACCGTCATGCGCTGTATGCATTTCCAGTAGTTCTTCGTACCATCTGTATATTTAAATATACCATGGTCCTTGCTAAAGGCAATGCCCCTTTTTTGCCAGTTGGTTATACCATCTGTTGAAGTAAGGTGGTAGGATACATCGCCCCCTCTCCAGTGGTTTACCACTAGATGGTACATACCACCACTGTACCAAAGGGTAGGGTCCTCCATTTTTTCCTGGGGCAGCCCTTCAATACCTTTGTAAACCGTATCGGAAACAACTTTATAGGGTCCAAGTATACCATTTTCGCTAATAAGTACGGCGCAGGACCTAGGGATGAGCATATAGCGCCCATCTGGCCTTAGGAATATCTGTACGTTGGACATGAACCCTACCGAACTGTCCTTGACGGCACCTGCGTTGTTCGTATCATATCTTACCAGGCTATAATCATAACCGTTCAGGTCTATCTTGATATCTCCTAAAAGCTCGAATGGACCATAAGGGGAATCCGAAATGAATACCTCTCCTGGAGAACGCTCACTTTGCACAATGGCATATTTGTTATCATGTGTCTTAAGGGCTACTACGTTTGAACCTAGCCCATCCTTCCAATTGGGATGCACCATTCCAAGGTCCTTGTATGGTCCCATAACGTTATCGCTTACGGCATGTATGGCCTTTGATGCCGTTTTCCAACCTTTGCTGTGGCGCTTCTCCTGGGTCCACCTGCTGGCGTACATGTGGTAGACGTTCTTTTCATCCCTTACAATCTTTCCGTCCCAGTAGCACCATTTGTCTACTCTTAAGTTGCCTAAAGAGTCCTTGATGGTACCGTCCTCTAGCCCATTGTTGATGTCTCTGGGCAATACGTTTGGTTCTCCCCAAATACCCTCAGATACCAACGGTCCTTGTGGCTCCATAGGAAGAAAAAAGTCAACTAAATTCTTTTTATCCTGCCCATTACATATATTAAAAAAAACCAATAGTATGATAAGCAACTTAGTTCCTGAACTGTATTTAAATAAATATGACATTTTTATTACTCTTTATTTATTAATCTTACTCATATAAGCATCAAAAGCTTTACCGTCAAAAGGAACAATCAAAATCTTACTGCCGCTATTGTCATTACCCAAATCGCCTCCCTTTCCAGAGTCGATAACAGAAAAATGGAAATGTGTTGGATGCCCATCTTCAACGTATACCGTCATGCGCTGTATGCATTTCCAGTAGTTATCCGTACCATCTGTATATTTGAATATCCCATGGTCCTTGCTAAAGGCAATCCCTCTTTTTTGCCAGTTGGTTATGCCATCTTTTGAAGTAAGGTGGTAGGATACATCGCCCCCTCTCCAGTGGTTTACTACTAGGTGGTACATACCGCCACTGTACCAAAGGGTGGGGTCCTCCATTTTTTCCTGGGGCAGCCCTTCAATGCCTTTGTAAACCGTATTGGAAACAACTTTATAGGGCCCAAGTATACCATTTTCGCTAATAAGTACGGCGCAGGACCT
>NZ_VSDQ01000241.1:95626-131397 GCF_008085455.1 Seonamhaeicola marinus
ATATCATATCTTACCAGGCTATAATCATAACCGTTCAGGTCTATCTTGATATCTCCTAAAAGCTCGAATGGACCATAAGGGAAATCCGAAATGAAGACCTCCCCGGGCGAACGCTCACTTTGCACAATGGCATATTTGTTATCGTGTGTCTTAAGGGCTACTACATTATGCCCTAAACCATCTTTCCAATTAGGGTGTACCATTCCAAGGTCCTTGTATGGTCCCATAACGTTATCGCTTACGGCATGTATGGCCTTTGATGCCGTTTTCCAACCTTTACTGTGCCGTTTCTCCTGGGGCCATCTGCTGGCATACATGTGGTAGACGTTCTTTTCATCCTTTACAATACTTCCGTCCCAGTAGCACCATTTGTCAACTCTTAAATTGCCTAAAGTATCCTTGATGGTACCATCCTCTAACCCATTATTGATATCTCTGGGCAATACGTTTGGTTCTCCCCAAATGCCCTCAGATACCAACGGCCCTTGTGGCTCCATAGGAAGAAAAAAATCGACCAATTGTTTATTATTTTGAGAAAAACATAATTGAAATGCCAATGATAATATTGTGAATAAGGAGTATTTCATGTTTTACTGAATTCTACTATTTAGCAAGTTTTATTTTATAGACTATGGCTATTTTATTTGGAACTTCTTTCACTCCAACAATATAAAGGCCTTTCTCATTTTGATACCAACTAACTTCTTGATTGGATCCCATTAATTGAATAGACTCTATTTTTTTGTCTCCAGCAATTTCATTACTCCCGAAAGAACGCAGTACATATTTTTTTTCATATTTGGGAACATCTAATTGTATTAAGTACAGGTTATCATCTTTTGTAGTAAACCTAAAGTCTTCGTCACAATAGCCTTCCTTTAAGTCATTGAAACCACCAAACCTGTTTTTCTTTAATTTTGTTGGCCCTTCTCCGTACGTAATAAATGGTTTAGAACCGTAAACAACTTCACCATATTCCTCTAGCCATTTTCCCATTTCTAACAGTCCTGTTTTGATTTCTTCTGGAATTGTTCCATCAGCTTTGGGGCCTATATTCAATAATAAACAACCATTTTTACTCACAATATCAATTAGAGCATCAATATTCATATTTCCTCCTTTTGATTCTTTTCCTTCTACATAGCTCCAAGCACTATTACCATGACAAAAAGGGGTATCTGTTAGCCAATGATAATTCACTAGCTCATTAAGTCTACCTGCTTCAATATCTAAAACACCAACATCTTTTGGCAAATCATCCCCTTTATAAGAGAGCACTACTTCTTTATTATTTTTTGCAGATGTATTGTAGAAATACTCAACTAACTCAATTCTATCTTTTTCAGGTATGATGTCAAGTTTGCTATCAAACCATACAAAATCAGGATTGTAATTATTTATCACCTCGAGTACCTTAGCCTTCCATTTATGAGTAAAAGCTTCTGAAGGGCCATATTTCTCTAGATTTTTAGTTGCTTGTTTAAACGTTTCTTCTGGAACTACTTCGCCATAAAAATCTAGCAAATCTTTAGAGCTTACATCAACTAATCCATTCCAACTAGGATACCATCCCCAATGAAATTGATGGTGAAACGTAGTTACAAATTTCATCCCCTCAGCTTTAATGGCTTTTTCTAGTTCTCCAACAATGTCTCTCTTAGGCCCCATATTAAAGGCATTCCATTTATTCACCTTACTATTCCACATGGAGAAACCATCAGAATGTTCAGCTACAGGTCCAGCATATTGTGCACCAGATTTTTTAAATAGTAAAGCCCATTCTTCAGCATTAAAATGTTCTGCGGTAAAATCAGGAATAAATTCATGGTATTGGAAATCTTCTCCGTACTTGGCGATATGATAAGGACGTACATCATCTCCCCAGCCTTCAAAATTATCAAGATACATTAACCTTGGATACCATTCCGTTTTATAAGCTGGTACAGAGTACACACCCCAATGAAAATAAATTCCAAATTTTCCATTTGTAAACCAAGATGGTGTTTTGTGAGTTTTAAGGGACTCCCAATTATTCTCATATACTTTTTTCGCAGCTGTATTTATAAACTCTGAGCTGTTTTTTTTCTTTTCTGAATTACAAGCTGACAGCAATACAAGAGAAACAATAAAAACAAAAGGTGCTTTTTTTAGTTTTCTTATAACACTTTTAACGATAAAGTTGTATTGTATATTTAGGCAATTCATGCGTTTTATGTTTTTAAAGTTTAATAAACTTTTCTAGTTGATTTTTTACCCAAATTATTTTTGAAGAACCGATTCGTTCATATAATCATCAAAGGCCTTACCATCAAATGGCACTACTACAATTTTACTACCGTGATTATCATCAGGGCCATCTTTCCCTTTATGAACATCGAGTACTGAAAATATAAAATGGGTTACATGACCATTTTCTACATAGGCTGTTGGGCGCTCAACAAATTCCCAATCGTTAATAGTACCATCCTCATATTTAAAAATCTTATCAACACCTTTTTTAAAGGCTATTCCTCTATATTTCCAATCATTAATCCCATCTTTAGAAGAAAAATGATAAGATGTTTTACTAGGCCAATGATTGTATACAATATGATACATTCCGCCACTATACCAAACGGTAGGGTCTTCATTCTTTTCTTGGGGCAATTCTGGGTAAGCTTTATACACTCTATCGGTCATTACCTTATATGGGCCCAAAATACCATCACCACTAATCATAACTGCTGTAGACCTTGGTACTATCATATACCTTCCATCATGTCTGAGAATAATCTTTACGTTTGACATGTGCCCATTGAAATTATAACGAGCTAAACCATAGTCATATCCGTTTAAATCTACTTCAATTTCACCAAGTAATTCAAAAGGACCGTTGGGAGCATCTGAAACAAAAACCTCACCATTTGTAATTTCGCTTGTTACCGTTGCATATCTACCATCATGCATTCTCAAACCTATAACATTGCTCCCTTTTCCATTGTTCCAGTGTGGCCAAATGACACCTTTATCTTTATAAGGCCCCATGATGTTTTTACTTATAGCATGAATTCCTTTTGAATCTTCTTTCCAACCTCTTCCGTGGGGAAATGATTGATGCCATCGGCTTGCATACATATGAAATAAGCCTTCATCATCTTTTACAATTTTACCATCCCAATAGCACCAATTTTTTAATTGGGAATCTTCTAAACCATTAGCGGTATCTCTAGGGAGCACATTAACCCCTCCCCAAATTCCCTTGGTAACTAAAGAGGATTGAATAGGCATTGGTTTAAAAAAATCTACAAATGACTTTTTTTCCAGAATTTCATCTGAACTATCTGGTTTAACCACTATTCCTAATACAATAAATAGGGTTGCGAATATTAGAAAGAATAGATTTTTGTATGTTTTTGACAAGTACATCTAAAAAGATAAAAGGTCGCTTTCTGTTATTCCATTTTCATTAAATGCTTCTATAGTAAAATAATAGTCCAAATTGGTATTTAAACTATAAATAGTTAATGAAGTATCCTTATGGACTTTATAGTTTTGGTATAATTTATCTTTATAACTACCATAGCTAATATTGTATCCTGTAGCATTGTCTATTTTGTCCCATTTCAAGGATACCATTCTTCTATCATCTTGATTTCTAAAAACTTCTAGTTTTTTATTTTTATGAGGTAGTTTCCCATTCCCTTTACCAAATATTCTAAAACCAGAAATGGCAAAATTACCGTCAGGTACTTCCAAATTAGTTACTTTAAAATATCTGCTTGATAGTTTTTTATCTAATTGAAAGTAATTATGTGAATTATCTCTAGTACAGTTTGATTTATCAATGACCGTAACCCAATTTTCGCCATCATTAGAAGTCTCAATAATATATCTGTGTTTAATGCCCTTAATTCTACCTTTTATATTGGTATTATGTTCTGCAAAATTTAATTGTATAGCATGAACATCATATTTTTTTTCTAAATCTATAATAGCCCATTCTCCTTCCGTTCCAGAATTGGCACTCCAATATGTTCTAATTTCTTCATCTACCATGTTATTGGCTTTATAATTTTCGAGTGTAGATGATACCGTAACGGGTTTATTGTAAGATAATAGCATCCATCCAGGAAAAAGCTCTTGTGGGCTGCCTATTTTTTTATCTGGGACTATTAATGGATAGTCTCCATACTTTGTATAAGTATATAGTACACCACCATCATCTAAAAACGAAGGAAAAAAGCTCAATCGTCTTTCAAACCTATGTTTTACCGATAAAGCAACCGTACCAAAATGCCACATATTACCAATAGTATCTTGAAATGTACTACCATGTCCCGCACCACAGGCATACCCTTCAGGGTAATACGCAAAAGGGTTATGTTTGGCCAATTCAAAGGGGCCTAAAGGTTTTTTACTTGTGTAAACGGCATCATTATATGATTTAAATGTTGTTCCTGGGCTGGCATATTGTAGATAATATGAATCGTTAAACTTATTTACCCAAGCGCCTTCCATATAAGTTAATTCATCATAAACATTATTATAATCGCCTCTTACTTCCCAACCATACTCTCTTCTTTTGGAATAAAAAAGCTCTTTAATATCTCCAAGAATGTCAAATGAATTTGGGTCTAACTCTGCGCCATAGATAGGCTCTTTATTTGAACACCCCCAGTATACATACAATTTATTATCATCATCTAATAAAAATGCTGGGTCCCACATCGCTGTGGTTAACGAGTCTTTGGCAACTTCCCATTTTCCTGTTAAAGGGTTTGCTGACTTATATATGGTACTTTTTCTTCTACTTGATGCCATAAAAAACACTGAATCTCTCAAGACTATTGTTGTTGGAGCATATTCTTCAGTAGGAATTTCTTTAGTTTCTATAAATTCCCATGAGACTAAATCTTTAGAATGCCAATAACCGCCAGATTTTGATGCAAACAAGTAATATGTACCTTTAAAAAACAAAATAGATGGGTCTGCAGCTTCTCGCCTTGAAGGATTAGAAGGTCTAAACCTGTAACTTAAATCCATAGGATTACAAACAGTTACATAATCTTTTTGTTCTATTTTTTCATTTTGATTTTTACAAGCCTGAATAACTAAGGAAATTAGTAGTAGTGCAAATATTTTTATAAGAGCTTGATTGTTCATTATGATATAGGAATTCTAATATGAAGATTTTATTTATAAATCTTCCATCATTTTTTTAACTATGTTTTGTTATTAGTTCAATACAATATGCCGAAGAGGTGTGTATTGAAATCTATCCTATGCAAAGTTTCAGGAATGAAATTAATATTAAATACGTAGGCTGTACAATTATAGCTTGTTTGAAGAAAGCCATAGGAGATTATTCTCCTATGCTTTCTTTCAAAACTAAACTAAAACAACTAACTCAAAACATTTATTATTTTGACTTTGCTATTAACACTAGTATTGTAGGTAGGCTCTAATTAACTCTAACCTAACTCTCTAGTCTTCCTTTATAAAGTCATCTATCATCAATGTCCATACCTTAGTACTTCCATCAGCGGCCATTACTTCGTATTGAAAATTACCAGCACTATAATCTGCAACATTTCCAAGTACTGGAGCCCCACTCATCGGCTTAATAATAGAAGCCGTTGAAATATCAGCAAATCCAAGTATATTAGACAAAGTCACGCCGGCTCTAATTTCTTCAGTAAAGTCATCCTTTGTCCCTGGTACTGTAATAATACAATTAACTGTATTTGCTATGGTATCAATGACAACATCACTATCCAAGGCTTGAATTCCTAGTTTAGAAAACTCGTTGGAATTATCTATCCATCTGTATTCAAATCTCATGTTTGTAATATTAGCCTCATCAAAAGTGGGTAGTTCTTCAAGGTCAGATGTCAAACAAGAAGTAAGCATTAATATGACTAGAAGTATAGGTGTATATTTTAATATTTTTTTCATAATCTTAAAGTTATATTATTTTACCAGCCAGGGTTTTGGTCTAGCTTTTCATTTAACTGTCTTTCTCCTTCTGGCACAGGGAATAAATATCTTTTTACAGAAAAATTCATTTTATTCCTTGTATCATAACCATTGGGAATTTCATCAAGAAGTTCAAAGGACATACCATCAGCAGATATTACAAACGTTTGCTTGTTGGTATTCAATTCATCTATAATACCTCCACCTGCTTCTTTGCCCCAGCGTAGTAAAGACCAATATCTATCATTTTCAAAAAATAATTCAACACGTCTTTCAATTTTATAGTATTTCCATGCGTCATCTAAACCAAGACCTGTTGACAGTTCAGGCAATTTACCATGAGCTACTCTTGTCTTGTTTATATACTCAATAGCAACACTAGGTTGGTTTAAACGTAGCATGGTTTCGGCATAATTTAGATACGAACGTCCTAATCTAAACATAGGGTAATGATACGCTGTATTTGCGCCTGCACTTAAACGTTCCGCTTCGTAAAGCCCTTTTCTTTGATGGAAACCTGATGGAGACATACCCCATTTTGAACCCGTATTAGCTGTCCAATGTAAATTACCACCTTCTCTGAAGGTTACTAGTTGTCCAAAATAAGATGAAGAGTCATGGACAATAGAGGCATAAAAACGTTCATCTCTATTCTTAAATATAGCATTGGAAACATAGCCCCCATTGCTAAGGTAGTCTTGATAGTATGATGTCTCATTCCATTTTTTAGCAACACCATCTTCATCTACCACTAGGTAATTAGTTACCAAACTCCATGTTGGACTGATACGATTCCAACCACTAAAGCCTTCATTTAATTGTGGCGATGCATCAGGATGTAATCTGTTCAATCCAAGGTTTGGAACAATTCTTTGCATAGGAGTATCTCTAAACCTTGTATTATCCGCGCTACGGTAATAAGCTAAAATCATTTCTGTTGAGTTTATACCGCCCTGTTCTGTATTAAACATTCCAGCATAATCCGTATCTAACTGATACCCTAATCCAAATAAATCCTCACTAGCTTGCTTGGCTATTTGGTAATACTCATCTTTTCCGCTTTCTACATATGCAGCACCTTGGAGCGCCATTTCCGCCTTAAGTGCCAAAGCCGACCCTTTGGTTAAGGTACCCGGTTCACCAGAATCTGGTAAGCCATTAGCAGCTATGGTTAAGTCACTTAAAATGAAATCATAGGTGTCTTTAATTGTTTCAGAACGCCCGAGTAACAGGTCATCGTCTATTGTTAAGACCTTATCTATAATGGTATATTTACCAAAAAAACGAGCCTGTCTAGAATAAATCATAGCACGTAGCATATGACCTTGAGCAATAAAATTTGTCCTTTGGCTCTCAGAAAAAGATGTTGAATTGTTGACCTTTTCAATGATAAGATTAGCTTGTCTAATCTGTCCAAACTGGTTCCATCCAGCATTATAAAACTTATCATAGTCACCAGTATTTATATTACCTCCACCACCAGAACGTATTTGGTTATCAGTATGCAAATCATTTGCTGAGAACAATGTAGAACTGTTAGGTACAGTTAACCAGTCTCTGTATATATCATTCATTGCATCATAAATAAAACCTTGTGTTAACACAGGATCACTCCAAACATTGGCTTCTGAAAACTTGTCTAAAGGCTGAGTTTCTAAGACTTCTTCACATGATTGCATGGCAATAAAAACACAAGCAATCAAAAATATGTTGTTGAAATTTTTCATAACATTTAAATTTAAATTTTTCATCTCCAAAACTTTACAATTAAAATTCAAGGTTTAATCCTAAAGTAAACGTTCTTTGAATAGGATAACTATTTCCAGACCTTGTACCTCTACTATTTGATAACCTAGATTCAGGATCAAAGAAGTCATTTGCATCTGAAACGGTGAACAAGTTAGTTCCTGTTAGGAACATTTTGCAACCTTTAAAAGTTTTGCTGTTTTTCATTAATCCTTTCTTAAAATCATATGCTAATTGAAGATTTTTTACTCTAAAATACTTAGCATTTATTATCGCATGATCAGAATCTTCCCCGTTTGGATTATCAAAAGCTGTTGAAATTCTTTGAAAACGGGCATTTGGATTTTCAGGACTCCAGTAGTCTAAATGATAAACATGCAATATATCCTTAGGTATATTATTGCTAACTCCTATATGGGCAAACCTATCTCCAGTACCTTGCATTAAACAGTTTAAGGACCATGCCTTATAGTTTACTAAGAAATTAAGCCCATAATTAAACTGAGGAAAACGAGGCTTACCAATACGCCTTTCATCATCATCATCAATTTTACCGTCACCATTCACATCCTGATAACGTAAATCACCAAGTTGAATACTCGAACTACCAAGATCCCTTGGAGAATTCAATAAATCATCTTCGGTCTGATAATAGCCATCATTTAACAGTACTCTGCTGAAGAAATTTCTTTGATGAGTTTGCCTAACATAAGGGTTCTTTAAACTTGCTAGGTCCTCTCCTTGGTTTTTTACCCAAAGTTCGTCAAAATAAGATGCATTACCTCCAATTTGAAAAAACAAATCATCATTAACCTGTTTTCTATAAGAAAGATTTGCTTCCCACCCAGCTCTTCTTCTCTCCGATTCGGACCTTATTTGAGGTAAGTTTTTACCTAATGGAGCTGAATATACATCTTCAGGACTTACTAAAAAACCTTTTGTATTATACTTAAAATAATCAATACTTCCTTGCAAACCGAAGTTTAAGCTGGCAAAATCAAGCCCTACATTATTTGATTTGGTTGTAAACCAAGTCAATTCATTAGGACTAACTAAATTACCCTCAGAAAAGCCATTTACCAGGGTACCTCCAGCATAAAATACTGTGGGTTCTAAGCTATATGTAGATAGGTAACCAAACCTGTTAACTCCGGCAACATTACCTGTTTCTCCAAAACCAAATCTGAACTTTAAATTATCCAAAATGTGTTTATCCTTTAAAGATTGCATAAAAGATTCATTAGATGCAACCCAACCACCTCCTATAGCAGGGAAAAAACCCCATTTTTGCCCAGGAGCAAAATTATCATTCCCATCGTACCTACCACTAAACTCTAAAAGATAGGTTCCATTATAGTCGTAATTGAGTCGTCCAACAACCCCAGCAAATGCATTTTCACTAGCGGTACCGGAATTACTTTGTCCATCTGCCGGCCCGGCAAATAACTGATCTACCGCACTAGACTCAAAATTGACTTTAGAAGCTTCGAATCGCTCATTAAAACCTTCTCTCTGAACATAAACTGCCGTGGCGGAAATATTGTGAACATCAGCTATGCTTGTTTTATAATCTAATCTAGCTTCTATATCAAATATTCTACCATATCTTGCCGACTGACTTAAAGAAGGTAAATCTGCAGGAGCTATTGAGCCATCAGGATTATATAATGGAACAACTAAATTCCAGTCCTTCTGGAATCTATCTTCATCCCTATAACTCGCCATTACACCGGTACTTAATCCTTTTACACCAGGAACTTTCCAAGTTACATTAAGCTGTGTATTTATATATTTATTTCTGTCTTTTAAATAACCTGACCCTCTATCTGATAAAGCCAAAGGATTACCTGTAGCCGCATAAGTCCCATCCGGATTAAACGCAGCATCTGTGGGCAAAGACAAGTAATAAACCCTTCTAAACAATTGAAACTCACCTATAGCAGGCTCCCTACTTTTCTGCAATGAAGCATCTAAATTTAAACTTACATCTAGACCAAGTTCTTTAAAGGACATAGAAACATTACTCCGAATATTAAACCTCTGTAAATCTGTTGCATTAGATTTTAAAATTCCGTCTTGATCTAAGTAACCAAGTGAAACAAAGTAATTGGTTCTATCATCACCCCCAGATAAAGATAGATTATGCCTTCTTTGCTGAGCAAAATCTTTCAAAACTAAGCCTGGCCAATTAGAATTTGCAAATGTGGGATCCGTTTGATCTCTTATGGCTATAAGCTGGTCATCAGTAAAAATTGGATCAATACCATCATATCGCGCAGCATCATTATTCATAAGTGCCCATTGGTAAGAATTCATCATATCTGGTGTGCCTATGGGCTCACTTAACTGAAAATTCCCTGAATACCTTAAGGAAATTTTACCAGTTTTACCACGTTTGGTTTTTACCAGAACAATACCATTGGCAGCTCGAGTACCATAAACAGCCGTAGAAACCGCGTCCTTTAAAAATGACATGGATTCAATATCCTCTGGATTTATAGTTGAAAAAGTAAATTCATCTCGAATTACACCGTCAATAACAAATAGAGGAGTACCTCCTCCCCTAATAGAAATTTGAGGCGTAGCAGTAGGAGAACCACTACTGTTATTAATAATCAAACCAGGAACCTGTCCTTGTAATGCCTGGGACGCATTATTGAAGGGGGTCTGTTCAAAAGCCTCGGCTTTAACAGTTGAGATAGCTCCAACCGCTTTTGCTCTTGTTGTAGTACCAAATCCAATAACGACTATTTCATCCAGTGCCGCTGCATTTTCCTCTAGGGAAACTGAAACATTACTTTTACCATTTAATGAAATTTCTTTTGAACTAAAGCCTATATAAGACACAATTAGTACAGCATTATCATTTGTAACTTCAAAAGAAAAATTCCCATCAAAATCTGTTTGTGTTCCATTTTGAGTACCCTTTTCTATGATATTAGCTCCAGGCAAAGGTTGACCATTGGCATCGTTAACAACTCCTGTTACAATAAACTTTTGAACTTCCTTTTTAACCTTTACTTCAGGAATAGGTTCATTTTTTATTCTTACAACAACTTGTCTATCTGATATCACATAATCTAAAGTTGTATTTGCAAATGAATAATCTAAAATTTCAGACAGTAAAGAATTTTTAAAGTTTAATGTTACTTTTAAATCTTTTTCAAGAACGTCATCATTATAGAAGAAAATATAGTTACTGCTTTTTTGAATTGTGTTAAATAATTTCTCTAGTGAAATATTTTTTACATTAATGTCAAGTTTTTCCTGAGAGTAAGATGAATTAGCATATACTGAACTCAGTCCAAAAATAATTAGTACTACAAAAACTCTCATAGTGGTATAAATAACGTTATAGAACGTGTTTTTTGGTCGTTCAATTAGACGAACAAATATTTTATTCATAATTTTGTAATGTATTATCTAGTTAGTAATTATTGCCATTTATTAGTAATGACAATTTTTGCTTTCTTAATTTAGCCAAAAGGTGTTGGCGCGCCTTTTGGTTTTTCTTGTTAAATAGTTTTATCTCATAAGTTTTACAAATAGGTTTTTAGTTAGTAATAATAATCTCATTTTTGCTTGTGATTGTGTAATCTAAAGATGTACTTTCTTTAATAACCTGTATTGCATTTTCTAGATTGTCTTTTAAATCTAAATACCCTGAAAATGTTTCTGCTGATAACGTTTTATCCGTTATGGTTATTGGCGTATTATAATATCTTGAAAGTTTTCTCATGATATAATTTAAATCATTATTTTTTAGGATTAACACACCATCACGCCACGCAAAATATTGTTCTACATCAACCCTACCTGTTGTTGTTTCTTTAGTAACCAAATCAAAATTAGCCTTAGTACCTGGTAAAATATCGATACCCTTAGACCATTTCCCTTTTAATTCATTAGCAACTTTTACTTTTCCACTCTTTAAAACAACAAAGTCATTGACATCATCTTGATAACTACTCACATTGAAAACAGTCCCTAACACCTCTATGCGTTGATTACTCGTTAAGGCAACAAATGGTTTGTTAGCATTATGAGTTACATCAAAAATAGCCTCCCCCTCAATATAAACTTCTCTTTTCTTTCCTTTAAAAGCAATGGGGTATATTATTTTAGACCCTGAATTAAGCCAAACAGTGGTACCATCTGAAAGAACTAAACTTGAACGTTTGCCATAAGGCACTAAAAGCGTATTGTATTTTAGAATATTCTTACCGGAATTCGTTTGATTTAGGGTTTCATTATTACCTAAATCAATTTGCTCACCTGTTTCTGAATATTTAATATTTGTAGATTCACCTTTTACCTTCACCCCTTGAATATTACCACCCAGAACAATAGTAACTTCATTACTTGTATTAACATCCAACTGATCAATTTCTTTTACATAATCCGTTATTGATGATTCGTTATAATCAAGATGCGTATAATAATATAAACTAAAACCTAACAAGACCAATACAGCAGCGGCAACACCTGAATAATATTTTATTCTTTTCTTTCTATTAAGGTATCTGATTGATTTAAAAATACGTTTTTTTAAAAACGCTTTTTCTTCATTCGAAATTGTGAAGTTTTTGATATCCTCGTTATTATCACTCATAAAACTTTGGTAAATTTTTAAAATATAATTCTAAAAAAAATCCCTTACATATATATAAAGGAGATTGATTCAACTTTATAGACAAAAAAAAACAACTTTTTTAAAAAAAATGTTATATCTGTAAAAAATATAAATTAACAGACTTGCTAATAGCTTTTTAAAATACTGTTTTCTAATTATTATTGGGGTTATAACTTTTGCTTTTTGCTAATGCCCACTTATCAAATCTAAAACCATCTTCTCTCATGGAAAAAGAAACAATATATTCCCCTGCTCTATCAAAATCCAGAGTGATGGTTTGTGGTTCACCACAGTGGTTTTTGGGTACACGCTGTGCAGAAGACCAAGTCCATTTATGCTTACCTTTACACAATTGGATTCTGGCTCCGGTTTCTGGCCATTCACCATTTACTCCAACATGTAAACCATTATCTTCAGAGCCTGTAGAATAAGCTCTTACCCAAACAAAATACCTTCCAGGACTATTAATGCGTACTTTATAAGAAACAATGCCGCCAGTACCTGGTTCTGGGTAAAAATTATCTCCAATTTTAAGAGGGTCACTGTGAGTAACCCTAGTATCTGGGAGTGCCTCTATATAAGAATTACCACTTGCAGATTCACAATAATTTTTTGGTAAATTATCACTAAAAGGCAAATTTTCTGAATTGGATCTCACATACCATTCTCGTTTTGATTTATTCTTGGATTTATAATGATAATTTTCTGCCTCAACTTCTAAAGTCCACCCCTTAGCAACAAAAGGTTCTACATTTTTTAGTTTAGTCTTTAGCTCTTTTTTGAATAAATTGTTAATAGGCTTTAATTCTAATTTTTTTACGCCAATTTCTTGGGAAGTAAGTTTATGATTAAATATAACATCAATAATATCACCATATTCAAGATAAATATGCTTTAACCCGTTTTTTGATTTAGACACACCTGATTTTTCTTTTTCAAAATTATTTATAGGTCGGCTGCCGTTTACCAATATTTTTATATTCGTGGTATCTTTTTTAAAATCCTTTTTGTAAAGCTTACCGTTATATAAATTAGAATTCCCCTTAAAAACTAATCTGTAATAATCTAGTGAATCTGTTTGTTGCTTTTTAAAATATACCGCCTGATAACCGTTCTCATTACCTTTAGATATACTTGCGTTTTCTATACTATTTTTATGCTTTAAAGGGAATTTTAATACGTATGGGAAAGAATCAATAGATTGATATTTGGTTACTTTTTTTGGTTTTTTAACTAATAGCGCTACCCAATCTCCATTTTCTTCAGGAGGAAAACCTATTGATGTTTTTTGTCCGCCTATAATTGTTTTCTTTGTTCCTGCAACTAAACGCCCTCCTTTTCTAGGGTTATACCAATAAACATTGAATTTGTAATTTGAACCAAACAAATCAAGTTTGGTTTCTTTTACATCAGACATATAAATAACGTAAACCTCTCCATTTTTGGCAAAAACATAATCATTAGTATTAGATGTTAAGCCGTTTGCGTTTTTCATACTATAAAATGGTATGTGTTTTTTGAAGAAGTTTAATGCAATATATGTTTGTTCCCATAGATTATTTCTAGACCTCCAATCTTCACATTTTAAGTCATTATGGTCGTATTTATACCCAAAATACCAATCTAAACCTGTTCCACCAGCCATTAAAGTCCCCCACAACACTTTAGACCTTATATAATCATGTTCTGGATCATCTTTATCTGGCTTAGCACCCGTATTTGCCGGTCCTATCTCATCTTGGGCCATATACCATCGTTTGTCATATGCTCTAGATAACCCTAGCCATTTATTGATTCTTTCATGTACTTTATCTGGGCTATGGGTTTGCATTGATACCCCATCCAAATACTCAAATCCTAATTGGGGTTTTAAAAACAAATCTTGCCCCTCTGAACTAGAATGTGTATGCAATACAACTAAATTATTATAAGGGTCGTGCGTTTTAATATATTCTGCCATATCTTTACGGTCTCCATCCGTTTGTCCTTTTGGCGACCAATAAACCGGTCCATTCTCTTCCCCTAAATTCCATGCAACTCCCAAGTGATGACCAAAACGCGCAATTAACTCTCTATAATACAGTTTACGCTGTACTCCAAGTTCTCCTATATCCAATAAGAGTTCGTTCTCTGTTTCCTGCGTTACCATGTGCAACATAATACCTAGTTTGTCCATATGGTCAAACACTATTTCCCATTGGTCTAGCTTACTACAATCAAATCGGTATCGCTCATTAATATCACTCCATGGCCAAGTATCTTTACCGTCTCCCTGAATATTCATTGTCAAAAAATAAACGGAATTCATTTGTTCTTGGGACAGATAGTTTAAAGCCCCAATGATGCTTTTACCTTTGCCATTCTGCCAAGTAGGGTCTCCCTGTTTCCAGTCTTTTATATGTGGTGTGTATTTGTGAGATGCTGGGGTTTGGTCAAATTCATAATAGCCTAGAAAGTTTTCTGGACTACCTGCACCACCTTTTAAAAAATACTCCCCTGTTTCGGCAAATTGTAGATATCCATTATCTCTTAATTGCAACCTCCCTTTAGCTCTAAAGTCTTTTCCTATCTTATCTGTTGGCTCTATAAAAAAGCTTCCTTTTTGTCCATTAAATAATGTAGGTTCACCAATTTCGAGGTCATCACTAATTGCTATCTCTTTACCTTTTCTAAAAGATACTGTATAATGCCATTCTCCAATTTCATCTGGTCTAAACCTAACTTGCCAAACTTTACCTTCCTCCGCGCTAGACTCAGCTGCATTACCATCTGCTGCATAAAAACCTGGTACAGTATAAATCTTATCTTTATTTTTAAACGTAACGGAAAGCCTGTAATCTAGAAAAGGATTTTCTTTACCGTATTCTGAAAATTCATGACCTTCAAAACTTAATGTTACTTTATGCCATTTCTTTTTTTCACCAGTAATTTTAACTAAACTTTCTTGTTGAGCATATGGAATCCCTATTGTCCACATAGCTATTAGTATAACAAACTTCTTTAATATCATAATAATCGGTTATTTTAAAACAATGTACCTCATATATGTGTCACTATAGACACGCAATAAGTCAATTCTAAGCGGATTGACTTTAAAAAATAAGGACACTATTATTACAAAGAAGAAATATTATAATTTATAGACAAAAAATGGTGTTTTTTTTAAAACAGTAAAAGAAACAGTATAATTAAAACCATCAAACTGGAAATCTTTCTTAACTCTTTAATCGCCCTATAAATGGTTGTTCTAGCAGATGATTCAGAAATATTCAAAATTTCGGCAATCTCCTTATACGACTTATTTTGATAAAACCTTAGTTTTAATCCAAGCCTTTGAGTTTTACTTAGTGAATTTAACATCCCTTGAAGCATATCACTTTTCTCTATCAAAAGTTCATTTTCTATGATTTTTTCTTCCGCCGAATTATCATCATTGATATCAAATTCATTACTAAGAAATTTGGAATTTTCAAAAAGAACGAATTCTTTACTCTTATCCTTAAATATCTTCCTCTTAAGAGATAGTAGTAAATAAAATTTAACATTACTAGTATTAGCCAGTTTAGATCTGTATTTATATAAATCAACAAATAAATCATGAATAGAATCAAGAACCCGATTTTTATCACTATTCAAAGTTATACCATAGGCAAATAATTCATCAATGTATAATTCATATAACTTCCCAAGAGCTTTCTGGTCACCCTTTTTTATTCTAGACCATATATCCTTTTCATCGTTATATTTCTCTTTGTTGATAATCTTCAATTCAAGAAATTTTATAATTCATGTTTTTTGCGACATCTCAAAAGTATAAAAATAACTTGTAACAAAAATTGTTACATAATGTTTAACCGAAAATAAACATTATATGTTCCTACAAGGCTTTTGCTCACTTCTCTTAAAAACCAACTGCCGCTCCTCCATCCACTGGAAGTAATACACCATTTACATAAGCTGAGGCATCTGATGCTAAATAAATTGCCGCATTCCCTATATCCTCAGGTTTTCCAAAGTTTTTAAAAGGAATCCTATTTAATATTTTGTTCTTTCTTTCCGTATCACCTTCTAATGCTTTATGAAGCATTTTAGATTCAATCCATCCTGGAGCAATAGCGTTTACCCTAATACCATCTAGAGCGTAATCTGCCAATAACCCTCTCATAAGCCCTAACATACCTGTCTTTGCACTAGTATAGGCTACTACTTGTGTCATAGCCATAATACCTGTCATGGAGCTTATCATAATCACAGCACCTTTTACTTGATTTGCTTTCATCTGGTTCATAACCTCCCTGCTCAACGAAAAAGCACTTAAGAGATGCGTTTGAATAACACTTAAAAACCCTTCATCTGTAGTTTCAGAAGCCGGAGCTTTTAAATGTATTCCTGCATTGTTCACCAAAATATGAAGAGGCCCATATTCGTTTACAACATCATTTATAAACTCCCTAATCTTTGATTGATTAGTGATATCAAAAACGCTATAATAAGCATTAGCTCCTAAAGCTTTTACCGCTACTTGAAGTCTTTCTTCTGTTCTACCAACTATGATTACTTTTGCACCAGCATCAATGTATGCTTGGGCTATTCCAAAACCTATTCCAGAACCGCCACCAGTAATCAATGCCGTTTTTCCTACTAGGTTAAACTGTGATAAATTCATTTAAAAATTAATTTGGTAAACACCCTGGTTCCAAGGTATCGAATTTTTTATACGCTAATTGAAACTCTTGATGTAACAACCCTTCAGACTTTGTTAGTTCACCATTAGCTACTTCAACAATACAATCTTCTAACTTTTTGGCCACATCATCAAGTGTTTCCATTCCCTCTAATATTGTACCAGCGTTGATATCCATATCCTCTGAAAGTTGTTTATAGGTCTCAGGATTAGCGCAAATCTTTATTACTGGGGCAACCGCAGACCCTACAACAGAACCTCTTCCAGTTGAAAAGAGTACTACATGTGACCCACAGGCTATTAACTCAGCTATTTCAGCATTATCATTGGCATTTGGCCATCCAAACATCGGGTCTCCGTCTGGCACTACATCTAGGAGGAATAATCCCTTAGTGTTTGGAGCAATTGCTGGCTTTATGATGCCATTTATCTTTGAATTTCCACTCTTACTATAGGCTCCCATAGATTTTTCTTCTATGGTGGAAAGCCCTCCCTTAGCATTACCATCTGAAAAGCTACCATACCCCATTTTCATGTAGTACTTCTTGGCTTTTCCCACGGTCTTAACCAACAATTCACCTAACTCAGGAGTTGCCGCACGATTTGCCATTATATGCTCGCACCCAATTAACTCACCAGTTTCTTCAAAAATAGCGGTGGCTCCTTGCTTTAATATACTATCAAAAACTTTACCTATTACAGGATTTGCAGTAATTCCACTTGAAGCGTCTGAACCTCCACAAATGGTACCAACAACAAGTTCTTCCATCTGCATTGGAACCGTTGGAGTATTTTGAAGGTTCTCGATTTGTTCTTTAAGCCATTGTTGACCTATAGCTATTGAAGACCTACTTCCGTTTGCTTCTTGAATTGTAATAGTTTTAACTGGCCTTCCAGATTGAGACACTACATTTTTTAAAGATTCCTTATTTAGATTTTCACAACCTAATGAAACAATCAAAACAGCTCCAACATTAGGGTGCGTACATAATGCCTGTAGCATTTCGTTGGCATAATCATTTGGGGCACAACCATGAAACCCAATAACGTGGGCACCACTTTCCCTGAAAGGATATTGTATTTCCCTAGCAACATGGTGTGCACACTCTACAGTATACACCACTAGCGCATAGTTCCTTATGCCTTTTCGACCATCTTGTCTTAAATACCCCTTTAACATTACTATCTTGTAAACTGTTTCATATACAAACTTTCCATATTATGAACATGTAAATGCTCTCCTTGTTTAACTTCTGAAGTAGTGATACCTATAGGCACACCATACTTAAGGACTTGCTCTCCCGAAGGCAAATCTTTTAAAGCTATTTTGTGTCCAAAAGCTATATCAGAATGTAATCGTATTACCATTTCTTTAACATAAACCGTGTCGCCTTCTTGTAAATTTGAAATGGCGACTCCAACATTATCTTCTTCGTGAAGCACTACAACCTTTTTTGCAGACATAACCTTTAGCTATATTACATAATTCCAAAAGTCTCAAAAGCCTCAACAGTACTCATACCGTTTTCTAATGCCTTTTGTACTGTTTTCTCTCCTCTTGCCTTCTCCAAAGCTAATGTAAAGGCCTCTTCAACAGCATTCTTTGGCACAATTACAACACCATCCCGATCTCCATAAACAACATCTCCAGGTTCCACAGGTATTCCACCAAACTCAATAGGTAAACCATAGTCAATTACTTTACCCCTTGGCCCTTGATCCTGTGCAAAGGTACCCGCCGAGAATGTTGGGAAATCCAATCTTATTATTTCATTGGTATCTCTTGAAAAACCGTTAACCACAGCCCCTGATGCATTTAATTTCATGGCTCGTGCACTCATTAAACCACCCCATAAAGCATAGTTATAAGACGATCCAGAACATATGTAAACATCATTATGCTTTAAACTATCCAAAGCTTCAAACATAATCCCAAATGGCTTGGCCATAATTGGATTGGCTGTACCTTCAAGCTTTTCAGCAAATACATCGGCCTCCAAAACGGGCATTGCTCTTCCTATTACTATCATTTCCGGAACTAAAGGTTTAATCTGTTGCGGTAAAAACTGATGAAGCAATCCCATTTTATCCATCACATCTCCTACCAGCGCCACGAATAATTCTTGTTTGGCTATTTTAAATAGCTCGTTATCATCTTTCCAAAGATTCATATATTTAATTTTTATCAGGTTTCAACCAGGAACTTTCAATTTCTTCTATCGTTCTTCCTTTAGTTTCTGGCATTATAAATTTAATAACTAATAGCAACAAACTCAACTCTGCTGCAAATATGAAGTAAATAACTCCTGGAGCTGTTATATCTTCAATTACCGGAAAAATTTGAGCAACAAACGCACTTGTAATCCAAATACAAACAGTAGCTAGCGCTATGGCCTTACCACGTACTTGATTAGGAAATATTTCTGAAATCAACACATATTTCACCGGACCAATGGCACAAGCAAAAAACGCTACAAAAGCATTAATAGCAACAACAATAGGCCAACCCATAACATTATTCATGAACATAAATCCTATAGCCACATGAGAAAGCAGAGCCCCAATGGTACCTACGGCCAATAGTTTTCGCCTTCCTGCCGAATCCACAAAACCTAGGGCAAAAATGGTGGCTATAAAATTTACTATAGCAATAGATGCAAAACCTCCCAATGAGCCACCTAAATCAAAACCTGCATTTTCAAATATTTGTGGCCCGTAATAAAACACAACCGATACACCACAGCCTTCAGACAATACACAGATGAGTATGGCCAATATTAACGGCTTTTTCAACTTATCCCTAAATAAATCAGAAAATCTCACAAGGCCTTCCGAACTTAGTGCGTCCCTAATTTCCTCTACTATTTCTTTTGCCCTGTCATATCCATTAATTCTTGCAAGTATTCCCTCAGCGAGTTCCAACTTACCTTTTTTAACCAACCACCTAGGGCTTTCAGGAATGAAAAACGCACATCCCAAGAATAATATACCGGGAATAGCCTCTGCCACGAACATTAAACGCCAATTTTCATCTACAGCGAGCCATTGCCAAGATGGGGAAAGATTGGTGAATGATGAATGTGATGCCGCAAAATTGAAAATACCCCAATTAGCAAAAACACACATAACAATCCCAATAGTTATTGTAAGCTGAAACAAGGTAACCATTCTCCCTCTTAAGTTTTCAGGCGAAACCTCGGAAATGTACAAAGGACAGACCATTGTTGCCGCTCCAATTCCAAAACCTCCAATGAACCTTGCCATTATTAGAACTGTTGGCCCTGCTGCTAAACCACACCAAGTAGCGGATACAAAAATCAGCATCGAAGCCATCATTAAAGTCTTTTTCCTACCAAAGGAATCTGAAATAGGCCCAGCTATACCGGATCCTATCGCACATCCCCACAAGACGCAACTTACGTAAAACCCCAATTCAGCCTTAGAAAAATCAAATTGTTCTACCACCTGGGAATTGGTTCCCGAAACCACCACCGCATCATACCCGAAAAGGAGTCCTCCACAGGCGGCCACAATGCATATAAACCACAAATACGTCTTTGACACCCCACCTTGGTAAGTAATTTTATGTATATCGCTCATATCTAAAAATAGCTTTAAGTTGGTAATTCACAATAACTATTGGTGCAAACAAAATTAATGCGGGGAATCTATTTAAACTTTAAAATTATACCCAATAAATACACTTATCTACCCATAATACACCAAAATAATCCCTATTTTTGAATATATACAACAATTAACATGAAGCCACAGTTCATTCAGGCACCGAAACATAGCGATACATCCCTATATATTGCCAACGAAATCGTTCCATTTTTCTACAACCCTTTCCACTACCATCATAAACTTGAACTTACCTATATAATAAAGAGTACTGGGAAGAGATTTATTGGTAATAGCATTGGTCGATTTGAACCTGGAGAATTAATTTTGGTAGGTCCCATGTTGGCGCATTGCTGGAAGAATGCGCCAGAATATTTTGAGAACAATCCCGATTTTATTGCGCAGGCCATTGTAGTTCACTTCGATTTGAATTTTCTTGGTAAGCCATTTTGGAACGTTCCCGAAATGTCTCAAATAAAGGAATTACTCCTACAGTCAAGACATGGGATTTTTTTTAGCAAAAGGACAACCCTCAAAATTCGGAAGGATTTATTAAACCTTGAAAAACTACCTGAATCAAAAAAAATTATCAGCTTTCTTGATATTTTGAATGCACTAAGCTTGGATGAATCAAAAAAAAGCCTAAGTACTGCTTTGGCCAATCGTTCCATCAATGATAAAAACCTGGAAAGGTTAAATAAAGTCATTGACTACATTTCACATAACTTCACTGATGAAGTAACTGTTAAGCAACTATCTGAAATTGCTCATCTAACCCCGAACGCTTTCTGTAGGTTTTTTAAAGCGCATACCCGTAAAACCTTTAAAACATATTTAAATGAGATCAGAATTGATTACGCTTGCACCCTAATGCAAGAAGAAAAAATAGGTATGGCCGATGTGGGCTATAAATCAGGGTTCAACAATGTTTCCCACTTTATCAGAACTTTTAAAAAGGTAAAAGGCGTTTTGCCATTAAAGTACAAAAAGGCATTGCAAACAATTTAATTTTCTTAGAACCTATTAAGTTCCAAACACTTTTTAAAACATTCTAAAAACAAAAGCTCTATTTACCTTATAGAAAATCATTTCAATTCAAAATCATTCTAAGAGCAAGGTTCACAAATCGTCAACATTGATGATGGTAATGTAAAAACCCGAGGGAATAAAAGGGCTTAATTAACTAAGTTCAAATCCCAGCGCGGTCATATAGAAAGGTATTAAAACCATCCAATACTTATCTGATTTTAATAATTATATGATTGTTTTTTTTAAACCACTCTTAAATGCCCTGATTCCGTCTTAGGTTTATTCTTTTTCTTCTTAGAGTTGGACCTTAGCTTTGCTTTCAATCCAGCAATATCCCTGCTAATCTTTCTTTCAATTACCCTAGCATATTTCTGAGTAGTAGACAGTTTTCTATGCCCCAATAATTTGGAAACTGTAGCAATGGGAACATCATTTAAAAGGGTCACAGTTGTGGCAAAAGTGTGCCGCGCCACATGAAAGGTCAACTTTTTGTCGATACCGCATAATTCTGCTATGCTCTTAAGGTATCTGTTTATTACCTGACTACTAAAAACAGGCAACAGTTTCCCTCCATTTTCTTCACAGGGGTGATTCTGATATGTTTCTAGTATTTCCAGGGCTTCATCCAAGAGCGGTTGTTTTACTGGGGCTTTGGTTTTCTGCCTCCTTACTTTTATCCATACTTCCCCGTCTATCCCCTCTACTATACATTGTTCATTTAAATTTCTAACTTCGATATAACACAACCCCGTATAACATGAAAAAACAAATACATCCCTAACCTTTAGAATACTTTTATTATTTGATTGAAGTGATTTAATTGCATCAATCTCCCATTCTTCCAGAAAGCCACTATCATATTCCTCAAATTTTAATTGGTATAAAGAAAAAGGATTGCTTTCTATCCATTTATGCTTAAAAGCCAAATTTGTCAGCTTTTGAAGGCGTTCCATATGTTTCATTATACCATTATTCCCAAGAGGCTGAGACCTCCTTAATGGAGGACAACTTCTTAAGTACTTTTCAAAATTAGTAACGAAAGTGTAGTCTATTCTTTTTAAGAATATATCCGAGCAGCTAAACTCTTTAAAAAGAAAGCGCTTTAAATACTCATGTGTTGCCGGATAGTTCTTAGAAGTTCCGGATGACAACTTCTTTAAATCATCCTCATTATGAAATTTAATTAGTTCCTCTAAGGTCAAAATAGGATTATCCTTACCAACAAATCTCAATTTAACGGCATTTGCAGAAACCACACCTCCTCTTTTCGAAAGCTGCATATAACAGTCAACTAGTTTTGAATAAATTTCATCAAGGTAGTTGTTAAACGCCTTTGCTCCTGAATACCTCGATTTCATCCTTCGGGCATTAGGACACCATTTTTCTTCAAGAATTGATTTTTTAGCACTGAGGTCAGCTCTTACTCCATCAATTGTTATTCTGACATAGACAGGTATAGTTCCGTCTTTTTTTAATACAGTCCGCTTTAACCAGAAATGGACATTGAAGGTTGTTGAAGTTGTCATTACTTTCGTTTTAAATTGATAATTCATTTAAACGAAAGCCAAATCGTAGTGAAAGTCACTTAGACCATTGGTCTACCCAAATTTAGGAATTTTTATCCTAAAAACAGGACACCTAATAGGACACCTAGATAGGTGTCCTATTAGGTGTCCTGTTTGATACCAATCAAAACCAAAAAATATTAAATCACTCAATATCATTTAGTTGTAATTTTAAAAAGTGTTATTTAACACCCTATTCGTCGGGATGACAGAATTTGAAATTGATTGTAATATTTTCAAATGCTAACTCGCCTTGGATTCCCCAACAGTCAGGCTTATGTATCGGCAAACATTTAGGTTTCCCTCAACTTATTAATCTCACAATTCTTCGTTTTAAAAGCAACATAAATTAACTATTTTTGTACAATCGAAAGTCAATTCGTTACAAATCAATACAAAAGCAAGGTTCACAAATCGTCAACGTTTATGGAGACTAAGTGAAAACCCTATGTCATAAGCGGGCTTGTTAACCTAGGTTCGAGCCCCAGCCCGGTCACTGAATGTAAAACCTCTTAAATCTGATGATTTAAGAGGTTTTTTCATTTTGAATGACTCTATTCGATATGTTTTATAACTTTAAAACGCTACAAGTCCTTAAATCATCAACACTCGCTGAAAATCGTCAACAAGTTCCGTAGTTTTTATAACGTACCAAGTAACCTTGACGCATAGACAATCCTATTTATTTGTTTTATCAAAGCCATCAAATTTAATACTACGGGTATAACAGAATTTATAGTTCCTGATCTTTTTTATAAGTCAAAACCGAGCCTCCATGCATTTGCAACAATTGTTTTATTAAGCGCAGTATTTGTTTTATTGAAGGTTTTCAATACGGAATAGTTTTATCCAATGAAATGAAATTGAAACCTAGAAATAGGCTTTCCTTTAATAATGCATCACTTTAAAATGAAAATTATCAACACACAAGTTATGGTTTTAGTAGGTTTAGTTTTACTTGTCTCCTGTAATAAAAAAACTAAAAACCCAGTCTCTCAATCATCCAATAACCTTATAGAAGTAAAAATTGACAGTTTACTTCTGCTATTAACTATGGAAGAAAAAGTGGACCTCTGTCATGCCCAATCAAAATTTAGCACCAAGGGTGTTGATCGCTTAGGTATTCCAGAATTATGGATGGCCGATGGCCCTCATGGGGTTAGAGCAGAAATTAGTTGGGACTCTTGGAAATATGCAGGTTGGACCAATGATTCCATTACAGCATTTCCAGCTTTAACATGTTTAGCATCCACATTTAACCCCAAATTAGCAGAGGCCTATGGATTTAGTTTAGGAGAAGAAGCTAGATTCAGAAACAAAGATGTTCTATTGGGGCCTGGTGTTAATATTTATAGAACACCTTTTAATGGTAGAAATTTTGAATATATGGGTGAAGATCCTTTCTTGGCCGCTACCATGGCAGTACCTTACATTAAAGGTATTCAAAAAAATGGTGTAGCCGCTTGTGTAAAACATTTCGCATTGAACAACCAAGAACATCAGAGACATTTTGTAAATGTTAATGTAAGCGATAGGGCTTTACATGAAATCTATCTACCAGCATTTAAAGCAGCCGTCCAGGATGCCAATGTTTGGGCTCTAATGGGAGCATATAACAAATTCAGGGAACAATATACCACACATCATGAATTACTAACTAAAACCATTTTAAAAGGAGATTGGGAATATGATGGCGTGGTAATAAGCGATTGGGGTTCTACACATAATACGGATGAAGCAGCCATTAATGGGTTGGATATTGAAATGGGAACAGGTACCGATGGTCTGAGTTCTTCTACCAAAAACCATTACGATCATTATTTCTTAGCCAACCCTTTTCTTGCCAAACTTAAAAGTGGTGAGATACCAGAAAGGGTATTAGATGATAAAGTTAGAAGAATATTAAGACTACGGTACAGGACCAATTTAAGTAAAAACAGACCTTTGGGCAGAGCTAATAATGCTGAGCATCATGAGGTAGCGAGGAAGGTAGCGACAGAAGGCATAGTGTTACTTAAAAATAAAGACAACTTATTTCCGATAAAGGATCAAGAAGGTTTAACCATTGCCATTATTGGAGAAAACGCTACTAGATCTATGACCGCTGCGGGTGGATCGTCAGAATTAAAACCAAAATTCGAAATATCACCTTTGGAAGGTATCAGAACACGCTTCAAGAAGGCTACAGTTTTACATACCATGGGTTACGAATCTGGTCCATCGCAATATTCAAGGGTGTATCCACCAACATTAGATCAAGATTCACTAAAAACTGAAGCTATACAGTTGGCTAAAAAGGCAGATATCGTATTATTCGTTGGGGGTCTAAACAAAAGTCATAAACAAGATTGCGAAGGAGACGACAGACAGCAATTCGGATTACCATTTGGACAAGGTGACTTAATTCTAGCCATCTCGGAAGTTAACCAAAACCTGGGACTATTACTTTTAACTGGCAACGCAATTGATATGCCCTGGTTGAATGAAGTAAAAGGTCTAATGCAGACATGGTATTTGGGAAGTATGAGCGGACAAGCCATAGCCGATGTCATTAGTGGCGATATTAGTCCCTCAGGTAAATTACCATTTTCATTCCCAAAAAAACTTGAAGATAATGGCGCGCATTCTTTTGGTATAGCATCCTATCCGGGTGTTGACATGACCCAACATTATAAAGAAGACATTTTAGTGGGATACAGATGGCATGACACTAAAAACATTGAACCACTATACGCGTTTGGTTATGGCTTGTCTTATACATCTTTTGATTTGGACAATATTCAATCAGACAAAAAAATTTATAGTCAGAACGATACCGTAAAGATAACCTGTGATGTTACTAACACTGGTGATTTAGAAGGGTCGGAAGTCGTACAGGTGTATGTTGGAAAAACCAATTCTAAAGTTGAAAGAGCTACAAAAGAACTAAAAGGATTTTCAAAAGTTAAGTTAAAAAAAGGTGAGAAAAAGTCAGTCATAATTAGTCTTGATATTTCAAAACTCGCCTATTATGACGAATCTAAATCTGACTGGAACTTAGAAACAGGAGACTATGAGATTTATGTTGGAAATGCCTCCAATAATATTTCTGGATATATGGTAGTTACTGTTCAATAGAATATACTAAGCCAAAGTTAGGGCAATGATTTACAAGTAAAATCTTCAAAAATTTATAACAATTGAAACTAAAAGGAAATAAAAATCAAGAGATAAAGAATAAAATGAAACCGTATTTTTTTACGCCAATTGGTATATTATTATTGTTGGCGGGTTTAAATTTATCGTGCAAGCAACCTACAAAAGAAAAAGAGCCCCAAAAGCCTAATATTCTTTTTATTGCTGTTGATGACTTGCGTCTACAGGCAGGTATATATGGTCAAGAGCAAATGAAAACTCCTAATCTTGACAAACTAGGTTCAGAAGGCACTGTTTTTACAAGAGCTTATTGCAGTGTCCCGGTTTGTGGTGCTTCGCGCGCCAGTTTATTATCAGGTATGCGACCTACATCCAACAGATTTACCCATTATGCTACACGGAAAGATAAAGACTTCCCTGATTATCCAAGTCTACCAAAACATTTTAAAAACCATGGATATACAAGTATTTGCAATGGCAAAATTTACCATCACGTAGAAGATGATTCAATCGCTTGGTCTGAAACGCCATACCTTCCGCAAACTGGTATTGGTTGGCAAAATTATATTAGTGATGCATCGAAAGAAATTATAGAACAAAATAAGATTGCGGAAAACAAAGCTGCATTGGTTAAAGGACCTGCATGGGAATGCGTTGATGTGGAAGATAATGCTTATCCAGATGGTCTAATAGCTGAAAAAAGTATAAAGGATCTACAGCGATTTTCTAAATCTAAAGAACCTTTCTTTCTGGCTGTAGGCTTTTGGAAACCTCACCTTCCTTTTAATGCACCAAAAAAATATTGGGATTTATATAACGACGAGGAAATCAAACTTGCCACAAACCCATACAAACCTGTTGACGCCCCGGGAGAAGCTATGCATTACTGGGCAGAGCTGCGCATGATGTATGATAAAATACCCCGTAATGGTACGGTATCAGATTCGCTTGCTAAAAAATTAGTACATGGGTACTATGCCTGTGTAAGCTATACAGATACTCAAATTGGAAAAATCCTAAATGAGCTTGAGCGTTTAGGAATGGCTGAAAACACAGTTGTTGTTTTATGGGGCGATCATGGTTGGCATCTGGGAGAACATACGCTTTGGTGCAAGCATAGTAATTTTCATAGAGTAACGAATTCACCACTTATTGTAAGGACTCCAGGAATGAAGCAAGGAATAAAAACTGAAGCTATCACAGAGTTTATAGATATTTACCCTAGCTTATGCGAACTTGCCAATCTTCCAGTTCCTCAGCATTTGGACGGAACCAGCTTTATACCCGTTTTGAATGATCCAAATGAACATGTGAAAGAAGCTGCTTTCGTGAAATACCAAGGAGCCGAATCCATTATTACACAAACACACAATTATACGGAGTTTCTTGATAAACAAGGAAATGTTAAAGCAACCATGCTTTATAATATTGAAGAAGATCCTGATGAAAATAAAAACATCAGCTTAAAGAAAGGAAACCAAAAACTTGTTGATGAACTAAGTCGGCGTTTGTCTAGGATTAAACAATCTAAAATTCCCAATGCAAACCCCTAAACAATAACTAATAAGTTCTTAAAATAGAAACGAAATACACTGATACCAAGAAGAAGTATTAATAGCTCTTGAAAATGGGGTGTATAACCTGAATACTTATTTGGGTGAATACACCCCTTTAAAGGAAGTATCTATTAGACAATAACATTTTAATCAGGAAAAAACTCTTCTTTTTAATAATAGTAAGTCTTTTTTCCTGTTTATTCTATTGCATATTTATACAAACAAAAAGAATTCGCTTTATCTAAATTAACGCTTATTTTTCCTTCGTAATCAGTTGTTGTCTTGAAATCTGAACCATTTCCCAATACTTTATGGAATTTAACAGATGTATTAGATGGCAATAAGCTTGATATATTAAAATTACTGACATTATTAAGTTCACGAAATACTAAAATATATCCTTCTCTACTTGAATTAATAAACTGAAAACCAGTGTGTGTTTTTCCATTAGGTTCATTGCCAATGGGGAAAATTTGAGCGTTACACAGCTTGGAACTAACGGATTTATACTGCTGAAACAATTCAATAGATGTAGTGGCTTCATCTGGTAATCCAGTAACCTCAAACCAAGCAAGAGGTTGAGCTGGCAGTGTAATAGCAAATGTGTAATCAAAAGAATAGTTGGCAGGAGCAAACAAATCCTTATCACCATATGCTTCCTTGTTTCTCCACTTATTTAGAAATTCAAGTTGTATTTTTTGTGGAGGTAAATAATTTGATAGCATCCAAATATTTCTCAATGTTTTATAAGGGTAATAAGATTTCCAATCGGTATACCTATTTTCAAGAAAAATATTTCCTAAATGATTATTGTAATGGTATCCATAACGATTATCGGCAGTAACATCCAGGTTAAAAACAATATCAAAATTAGTCGAAATCAGGATTTTGTCAAAGAATCGACCAAGGTTTATATCGGCTGTTTTGGAAGGTAACTTAACTCCATCTATCTTAAAATTTTTAATTCCGTATTTTTCATATAAGTTAAGTACAATGTCAGCATCTTGTTCCCATCGGGCATATTCGTTTTCATTGGTTGGGTGAAACCATAATCCAATTTTGATACCCAAAGAATCTGCAAGGGTAAGAATATTTTCAAAACCATTAGGGAATCTTTCCTTGTTTGGCATCCAATCTTCAAGTGACCATGAATCCCATAGTCTTTCACCTTTATATCCTGAGTTCATTGATAATCCCTGTTGCCATCCATCATCAATTTGATAGTGAGTAAAACCAAATTTATGAGCTTCCTTTAGTTCATCAAGAATAAATTTCTCATTAAGCTTGGTATCTCTATTTCTATCTCCCCAAGTATTCACCATTATCATTTCATCTCTATCAGGTCTTAAAATCCTTTTGTTCAATTGATAACTACGTAGTGCTATTTTTTTTCCAAGTTCTTGGTTGTTGTGAACACCTACTACATAACTATAGGTTTTCACCCATTCGTTGAGTCTCAAATCATTTGATGTTACTCCCAGTCCAACAGAATTTATAGTAACAGCGCCTTTGTTGCTTTTAGAAACAAAATCATATCCTGGGTAATTAATTTGACTCATTGAGCATGGCGATTCTTTTAAGAAATACAAACCTTCCTCTTCTACCAAACTTGACATGTACATAATATTACCAACATGTTTAATTGTACCATCAGGTAAAATAGTGTCATTTTTCACGTAAGTATTATGGTGATCGGTTTGGTCAATAAACTCAACCATTTCCAAAGTCCACTTAGTGTTTTCAATTGATAATTGTTCAACAATAAAATCGACAGAACTAAATTGTAAATTTCCAGAAACCTTCTTTAAATGGTATTCGCAAGCAATACCCATTGATGAAGGAAAAATTTTAAAAATCCGTTTTACTTCAATTCCTTCATACTTTGTTGTGATTTGGCTAGACAGATAAGCAGGAACAATTGGCGTAGCTTCAACTACAAAAGAGGCGTAGCTATTTTCTCGGAGCTTTGCATTAAAATTAAGAATCGTGAAATCGGGACTTTTATCGTTATTTATCTTTATTGTCTTTCCTGTTTTTTTATTGGTAATATCGATGCTTATAATATTTCCATTATTCCATTTAAACCTACGCTCAATAAAACTATTACCCATAACAAGCGTGTCATTTTCCAGTTTGGAGTAGCAGTTTGTAATTTTGTTGCGCTCACTGTTTATATCATCAATAAGGCTTTTGGATTGAGCAAAGACGTAGTTGGAGATTAGCAAATAAATAATCAAGTTTATTATTAATCTCATATTTTTCTTCCTTTTCAATTTATAATGAGACCACTGTGCCTCATTGTTTCGTTTTTAACTCGCTTAGGGATTGTTCGTTAATTACAGCTTTACCCGGTAAATCATAAAACACAAAGGCTTTAGTTCAAGGCTTACCGCGCTTTTAATTAATTTTTATAAATATCAAAAGTGTCGCTATCATTAAGGTCTAATTTCCTGTAAAAGTTCCCTTTACATTCTCCTGTTTCTGCAACAGCATTGCCACCCTTTCCAAAGTTTATAATATTATCAATAACAACACATTGAGAGCAATTATGTAACCGTACAACAGTTTGTGTTATTGGTGTATTAATTATATTATTGGAGAAGATGAGATGCTCTGAGTTTTCAAACTGAATATAACTTTGCCCGTTTGGTTCGGCATCAATAGAAATGGTTTTCTTGCGACTATCATGAGGATGAATTACTGAATTTCCGATTACATTCAATCCATTGGATTTTTCAACAAATATAAACGCACCACTAGCAGCAGCACCAGTATTTTTCTTCATGTTTTCCAATACATTACCGGAAATACTCGAAGCACTAATATTCTTTATTTCAAAACACTTACCTACATAGGCAAAAGTATTATTACTGTAAGTAGAAAACCTTGTTTTTTCAATAGTCAATGCAGTTTCCAAATCGGCAAAAAGATTGTTGTTAATCATCATGCCTGGTCCATTTAAACGGAGGGCATATGTACATTGTCCAAACCAATTTTTATCGATATAACTTACATCAGTATAGGCAGCCTCAACTGCAACATATAATTCCGTAAAGTAACAACCTGTAATTCTAAGAAGTTCACATTTGTTCCATCCCCAGCTTTCGCCTTTTGGTGCAGGAGGCAGATAAATAGCTCTTTGACCTTCTTTTTCTACATTGTCATACCTGCCTTTAGCAGGATACCAATTTAATTCCCTAAAGTTGGGGACATCTTTTCGAAATCGGCTGTATCCTTCTGCAGTATTAACTCCCGTGTTATTATATCCCACAAAAGAAATATTCTCAATTTCAACCTTAGAATTCTTGTTAGGCCAGGGTGATTCTCCAGCAGGAAACGATTTTGTTCTACCAGCATAATTAAAGGTTATGGCATATGGGGTACAACCTTTTCCTAGATGAAAGATAGTTCCATTTTTAATATTTGCACCATGAACATCAATACCACCATGCCCATGACCTATTAGTTTTACACCAGCCATTTCAATACTAACTGGAGAATTCAAATAGTAAACTCCTGGTGAAAAAATGATACTTGCAGATACATCTTCCAAAGAGGATAACTTGTTGAATATTTCTTGCAGTTCATTTGACACATCACTTTCTCCAGTATTGTCTACTTGATATAAGAAAGTACCGTGGTTCGTTATAGCTTCAATATTATGGTTACTTTTATTTTCAGCATAAATATTTGAAATTAAAAAGGTTGACAATGCGAACACTATCAAGAGTTTGGTTTGTATTTGCATATTTTATACTATTTAGTTTTGCTTAATAATTCGTTCATTTCTTCTAAAGTTTTCCCTTTAGTCTCTGGAACTTTTGTCTTAACCCATAGCAGTTGTAATACCATCATCAAGCTAAAAAAACCAAAAATGTAACCTGCATCTATTTGTTCAATTGCCAAAGGAAACAGAAATGTAAGTAATGCAGCGAAAAACCAATGCGTAAAGCTTCCTAGCGCTTGACCATAAGCGCGGTGTTCATTTGGAAAAATTTCAGAGATAAAAACCCAAATAACAGCACCTTGGCCAACCGCATGTGATGCTATAAAAACCATAATAGAAATGAGAACCAACCAACTTAGTCCAGTGGTCATTTGCGAAACATCATTTACCGAAAGAAACGCAAAGGCACAAGCCCCTAAAGAAATAATGTATCCCAAAGAACCAACGTATAAAAGCGACTTTCTTCCCAATCTGTCTATAAACCAAAGTCCAACAAAGGTGAAGATGAGATTGGTTACTCCCAGACTTACCGAAGAGGCCAAAGCATCTTCAATACCAGCCATACTTAATAATCTTGGTGCAAAATACAAAATGATATTTATCCCAGATAGTTGATTAAAGGCTGCTATGACAATAGCTAAAGCAATAGGTTTGCTATGTTTCTTTGTCCAAAAATTGCTCTTTTGGGATGGCGTTTTTGTAGACTCTCCAATTTCGGTGATAAGGGATTCGATCTTAGTTAAGGACATTTCGCGATTAATTTTTTGAAAAATGATGACCGCTTCTTTTGGTTTCTTTATATTCAGCTAAGATTGCATTAGCTTTTTCAAAATCACTTATAATTACTTCCATTATAATAAACTTTTAAATTTTGTCCATAAATCCTTCGCCATCCTTCCATACCTGCTCTCTCCCATTCCTCGCATCCATCCAACCTTAAACATAAAAACAAAGCTAAATCTTATTCCTAAAATGCGACTTTATTCTATTTGCTATTTTTATTGGCTTCGAAGTTGCAAACTTCGAAGAGCAGGACTATTTATATTCTACATAATTAACTTTATTCAAATCAAAAGACATAAATGTTATTCTATTTGTTTGCCTTTCAAATTCCTTTTCTAATTCTAAACATTTTTCTAAGTTATCTTTATCCATTAAACTGTGTTTGTCCTTGATAGTATAGCCTTTTTTTGACAGAAATAAATCGAATTCCTCTTCATACAATTCTAAATCTATTTTAAACCTATCCACTTCTCTATTTAATTTAACCAATTTATCATCTCTTATATTAAACGTTTTAGAATATGTGGTTATAATGTATTTCTCGAATGAATCAGGTAGTTTTAAGTTATGCTCTTTTACATAATGAGCAAAACCTGAGCTCCATATCCAAACACCATCAGATAACGTTGAATGGTTACTAGATATTAATTGATTAGATATTACGCAGCGATCTTGACTCATAACTATACTCATTAATCTTGAATGTTTGAAAAAATCATTAATAGTTTCTTTGAACTCAAAATCCTCTTTTTTAATATTTTCGTGTATATAAGATTCTAGGATATTATAGAGGGTTATAGGATTTGTTCTACTATCAATTAAATGAAGCATAATTTAAATATATATATTATTTTATTTTGGAAAGTTCCGATGCTGAATATGGTGTAAAAGTTTGTTTTTTGAGAGCTCTTCCTCCCCAAGTTTGTAAAAACCATCTATCAGGATCAATTACGACTCGCTGATTTGTAGTCTTCCTAGTCTACACCCTCTTCATAAAATTTATTAAAAATTTCTTCATCATCAATTAATAATTTAATTCTTTCAACCATTCTTTTATCAATTATACTATCAGTTCTATCAATAAACAAAATAGGCTTTTTATTAGATTGATTAAATAACCCTTCTTTTCTTATTTCAATCAAACTTTCTACTATTAAATCTAACTTTTGGTCTTTATCCATAGATTCAAATGGTTCTGAGTTAATATAATTATTAATTCCATCTAATAATTGTTTATCTAAAGAACCTAATTCATCAGTTAACCACTCATCCATGTTCCATCTACATTCAGAATATAAAATACCATATTCTTCTAATGTAGATTTAGAAACTTTTTCATAATGTTCCATTGTATTATAGCCAACCAATAATGTGGATATATCTCCATCCGTTTTAACCCCAAATTGATATATAGAATTTTTATCTTTTATTTCCTGATAAGATTTTCTTAATACTTCTTTTAAATCTGTTTTAAAATCAACTTTTATCATAAAATCAAATAATTTTATTTCTTCTGAAATTATTTATCTCTCCCGTAAGCATTTTCTATTTAAATAAAACCAAAAGCTACACCTTATTTCTAAAATGTAGCTTTGTGTTACTTTTTATCTATGCTTCGAAGTTACAAACTTCGAAGAGCTGGAGTTCTATACCATTTATTTATAATAGTTTCCATTATTCCATCGGGCTGATGCTCTATCAATAAAGGGACATCCTTCTCGCTACAATACAAAACTATTTTTAAAATAGAATTTAATGTTGTTATTTCTCTATCTAATTTAAACGATTTTGAATTCAAATAATAAGATTTTTCTTTTAGAATTATAGCATGCCCACTTTCTTTTGGAATATATTCACTACTGGTTAATAAAGAATATATTTTGTTCTCTATAGCAGTCTTAAAAATATCTATTTTATCTCCTTTTAAGTTAAAATCAACTTGTTTTTCTAAAAAGACTATATTTTCATTGTCAAATTCCAAAAGCTCGCATAGAGTATTAAACTTGGTCGAATTTTTATTTATGAGCGTTATATGTTCTTTAGAACCAGATCCTTGTATTTTAATTCCAGCCATATCTTATCTTTCAAATGTTACTTCAATCATATCTCGTTCAAAGGAATGTACTTCTATTTTCTTAAACCCTTTGCCTTCTAACAAACTGTACAAACCAGATGCTCTAACAGCAGAGAGCGAAAAGTTGCAAACTTCGAAGAGCGTGGTATGTGTAATTCAAATAAAAAGAGGTTCGAAATAACCTTCTTGACATATCATTTGACACCTATTAATATAATTCTCATATAGTTCATATTCTTCAATATCAATGCCTTCATAAGATTTACTTGAATATTCACCTACAATAAGCAAAATATCAAAAAACTGTTTATCGTTATTACATAATAAATTGGTTGTACCTACTATATCTTCAGCATAAGCAGTATAAACCATCCTTGTAGTATTTTCGTAAAAGATATATCCCCCTTCGATAAAACCAAAAATATGATAACCCTGAATTATATCTGTTTCTATATTATTTGTAAAAAATAAATTTTGAAGTCTAAAATTGTTTAAATCATAATTTTTGATAAAATAATCTAATAAAAATTTACAATTTTCATTATTTTTTTTGTTTAGTTCAAACTCGTTTGAATAAATTCTATCAATCCTCTGTCTACTATAACCTTCAGAAGTCAGTTTACCTTCATTTGGTCTTAATAATTTTAACTTATTAACGAAATCTTCTATCATTTGTATTAAGTATTAAATTTGATAAATTTAACGTAATTAAATCGTTTCAAGTTTATATATGTCTCCCGTATTTTTACTTTTTCTATATATTTCAACCTCACCATCTTTGAGCACTCCTCTCCATTCACCATCTATTTTATTATAATCCTTAAAATATTGTATGTGTACATCTTCATAAGATTCTGTTTCTTCAAATTTCTTAAATTCATAGTACAATCCAATATTTTCATCATAAAAGGCCTTGTTTAAAGTTTTTGTTGGTCCAAACATATAGACAGGGGAATGAGGAGAATCTAATAAAATTGGTATAAAGTCTAGAACAGCCATAACGTTCCCAACACCTCTTTTCAAAGTACCTCTTTGTCTTGCTAGTTTAGCTATTTGTCCTTTTTGTTGGTAAGTTTTACCAAATCTATGATGTAAATCATGTAAAACTTTATTCCAAGCTTTTGATGTATGCTTTGATTTAGGTCTAGGATAAGCATTTCTACCTTTATCATGGTGATGATGCTCTATTCCTTCACCTAAATTTCCATCTAAATCATATTTTTGCATGGCATTGTTCCATTGCTCATCTACTATCGGTGA
>NZ_VSDQ01000002.1:0-387 GCF_008085455.1 Seonamhaeicola marinus
ACATATTTTAGGCTTTAAAAACAACAAAATAGTGGCTTATACACGTATTTTTAAACCAGGTGATTACTTTGAAAACGCTAGCATTGGCAGAGTTGTTGTTGCTAAAAATGAAAGAAAACACAATTATGGCTATGACATTATGAATGCATCAATAACTGCTGTTAATAACTATTTTAATGAAACTATTATTAAAATTTCAGCACAATGCTATCTAGTAAAATTTTATAATAATTTAGGCTTTAAACAAATAGGTGAACAGTACCTTGAAGATAATATACCACATATAAGTATGATAAAAAGTTAATAACTAAACTAACAATTTATTTCTTTAGTGTAAAATGTCCTTTAATAGGTTTATTATTTAATCTGTTAATAACGTACCAATAA
>NZ_VSDQ01000312.1:0-186 GCF_008085455.1 Seonamhaeicola marinus
AATAATCATAGGTTGTTTTGGGTAGCGTTCTGTATAAAACATTACTATATTATCACTACCTTCTAAGTTGTAAAATGGATGTCCTACAGGAATTTCTTGTAAGCTTACACTTGCGTTACCATTATCAAATTTTGCCACATATTTTAACTGACAATTATGCGCTTTCGCGGAAGCAAATAAGGCCTG
>NZ_VSDQ01000312.1:270-543 GCF_008085455.1 Seonamhaeicola marinus
CAGTATCACTTTTTAGTCCTGCTTCCGAAAGGAATGATGTGTTTTTAATATCTTCTAAATTCATTTCAACACCACTTTCTCTGGCTAAAATTAAAATTTTTCTAGCCACATCAACACCGCTTAAATCTATTCTTGGGTCTGGTTCAGTGTAACCTTCGGCAGCGGCTTGTTTTACAACATCATAAAACTTAGTAGTATCATTAAAATTATTAAAAACGAAATTTAAACTTCCGCTTAAAACCGCTTGAATAGATTTAATTTTATCACCCGAAG
>NZ_VSDQ01000307.1:0-186 GCF_008085455.1 Seonamhaeicola marinus
ACGTCTGGTGGTACAATTTTATTTGGAAAACTTTCCATTAGGTATAACACTTTTGATATAGACTCATGACTTAAACCCATGCGCAAACCAAAGTTATAAAGTTTAATTACACCTTTTCTGGTTTCTTCACCTTCTTCTTGTTCTATATTCATTAATAGCACTAATCTGTGAAACTGAACAATGCGC
>NZ_VSDQ01000307.1:241-390 GCF_008085455.1 Seonamhaeicola marinus
TCCTTATCATACTTTGCAAAAGCAATCATTTCGGAGAGCAGACTTAATTTTTCAACTCTGTTAATCATTTTCTATAGGGATTAATTAATTACAATATAAATTTACGCATAAGAGTAAAGTTGTTATCGTAATTATATTGTAGCTTATCG
>NZ_VSDQ01000381.1:0-414 GCF_008085455.1 Seonamhaeicola marinus
ACTAATTCTAATTCTTCTCTTAAGGTATTTGCAGAATTTTGACCTACTAATTTATCTAGTTCAGTAGATTCTAAATCTGATATTTTAATAGTCTCTTCAATATTTTTTCGGCTATCTCCACTAAAAAGGTTTACATTTTTTTCCCAAATATTATAAATACCCTTAAACTCATAACCCATACCAATAGGGAAACTAAGTGGTGTTACTCTTAAACCTAGTTTTTGTTCAACTTCATCAAGCAAATCAAAAGCATCTTTACCTTCTCTATCTAGTTTGTTTATAAAAACAATCATAGGTATGTTACGCATTCTACAAACTTCAACAAGTTTTTCAGTTTGTTCCTCAACACCTTTTGCAACATCAATAACCACAATAACACTATCTACAGCAGTTAAAGTTCTAAAAGTGTCTTCC
>NZ_VSDQ01000043.1:0-1193 GCF_008085455.1 Seonamhaeicola marinus
ACATATTCATTGTTTTTTATAATGTTTTTTACATATAAAAAGTTAAAATATACCATATAACATAAAAACACTTTCATTTTAACAATAAAACATATAGTTAGGTTACAATTTAAAATAGTAAAACCACAAAAGAAAAAACCCCAAGCTTGCACTTGGGGTTTAAAATACCTCTAAGTTAGGGTTAATTTAAAAGTATTAATACCTTAAATAAAAAAAGAGGCTCTTAAAAATACAAAAATAAGAAGCCTCTTTTTACTAACTATATAATAATCTAAATTTTATTAATGTTCATTCATTCTGAAATCGGCATAAGCATCCATACCATGCTCATGAGCATCTAATCCTTCAAGCTCTTCTTTTTCAGAAACTCTAATACCAACTGTTTTCTTCATGATAAAGAAAATTAAGAATGCAGATGGTATACAAATAGCTGCGTATGACAACACACCAACTAATTGACTAATAAACTGATCTACTCCTGCTAACGCACCAAATAAACCAACCGCTAAAGTACCCCAAATACCACACACTAAATGCACAGCAATAGCACCAACAGGGTCATCTAATTTAATTCTATCTACAAAACTAACGGCAAATACAATTAAAGCACCAGCAACAGCACCTATAATTATAGCATCTTCAGGTGTCATTTGATCTGCTCCTGCAGTAATACCAACTAAACCACCTAAAATACCATTTAAAAACATAGTTAAATCTAAGTTTTTATAACGTAAGAATGATACAAAAGCAGACACTACACCACCTGCAGCCGCAGCTAAACATGTAGTTACTAATGTTAATGATGTTAACTCAGGATCTGCAGATAATACAGAACCACCGTTAAAACCAAACCAACCTAACCATAGTATTAATACACCAGCTGTAGCTAAAGGTATATTATGACCAGGAATAGCTTGTGGTTTTCCTTGTTTATCAAATTTACCAATTCTAGCACCAAGTAACCAAACTGCTACTAAAGCAGCCCAACCACCTACAGAGTGCACTAAAGTAGAACCTGCAAAATCATAAAAAGGTGTTTCTCTCATATCTAAGAAACCACCACCCCATTTCCATGAACCAGCTATTGGATAAATTAAACCAACATATATAACTGTAAACATCATGAATGGGCCAATTTTAATACGCTCTGCAACAGCACCAGACACTATTGTTGCCGCTGTAGCTGCAAACAT
>NZ_VSDQ01000823.1:0-475 GCF_008085455.1 Seonamhaeicola marinus
CATTAGCACAGGCAGTAAACGTAACTAAAAATAATGTAAATACATATCAGGCATTTTGGATTAACGCTTACAATCTTTCAGTAATAAAAGGTATAATTGATAATTATCCAACCAATTCGCCATTAGCAAATGCTGGTTTTTTTGATAAAGTGAAACACAATATTGGCGGAAAAAATATAACACTAAATGATATTGAACACAAATTGTTACGTGCACAGTTTAATGATGCCCGTTTTCATTTTGTATTGGTTTGTGGTGCCATTGGTTGCCCACCTTTAATTAGTGAAGCGTATTTGCCTTCTACATTAAATACACAAATGGATGCGCAAACAAAAAAAGCATTGAATGGTAATTTTTTAATGGTAAATATTAAAAAGAAACGTGTAGAAGCATCGCAAATAATGGAATGGTATAAAGAAGATTTTACCATGAACGGCACTACTGAAATAGACTTTATAAATACATACAGAACAGA
>NZ_VSDQ01000428.1:0-392 GCF_008085455.1 Seonamhaeicola marinus
TATGCGTTTTTTAAGTTAAACTTTGATTAGTAGATAACTGAAAATGGCGCTATAAACTATTAATAAGTTCTTTAAACAAGGTAATCATATTGGGTTCTGCTTTGGCAGCATTTGCAATAATATCATCAATGTTTACAGGTTCTAAGTTATCTGGGTCGCATTCATCTGTTAAAACTGACACCGCAGCTACTTTTAAATTCAAGTGGTTGGCAACAATAATTTCAGGCACAGTACTCATACCAACGGCATCTGCACCTATAATTTTAAGCATACGGTATTCTGCTCTGGTTTCTAGTTGCGGACCAACTACCGATGCATAAACACCTTTGTGTAGTGTAATATTGTGGGTTTTTGCTATGCTTTCAAAAGTATTGTTTAATTTTTTATCATAA
>NZ_VSDQ01000819.1:0-363 GCF_008085455.1 Seonamhaeicola marinus
AAACTAAACTTTGATAAGATGTATTTTAGAAAGGATATAGGCTTCGACTTATAAAAATGAGTGCGAAGAAATACTTTTATCCTCTTCGTTATTATCATTAAATATTTTTAGTTGTTTTATCCAGTAAACAATGGCTACCATACAAATAATCATGAAAATCCATGATATGGTATTGGCTGCCCACCAGCTTTCTAGTTCTAATTCTTTTAAAGCGTCAAAAGGCGTAAAAAGAACGTCAACAAATAAATCTCTAATAGCGTAAAAGAAATCTTTCATGAGTGTGTTTTAAAGTTTTCTAACCGTTTTATAGTTAGTATATTTACAAAGCAAAAATACAAAAACAGTTAATGATTACAAGTATTT
>NZ_VSDQ01000387.1:0-187 GCF_008085455.1 Seonamhaeicola marinus
AGATTTTGTTAAAGATGCAGCAATTGATGCCATTAACGAAGGCTACAACTCATATACACCTGTTGATGGTTATGCCGATTTAAAGGATGCAGTTATAACAAAATTTAAACGCGATAACAATTTAACTTATACACCTTCACAAATTGTAGTTTCAACGGGTGCAAAACAAGCACTATTTAACGTTGCT
>NZ_VSDQ01000387.1:302-684 GCF_008085455.1 Seonamhaeicola marinus
GTGGTTTAGCTCACCATGTAACCCAAGTGGCTCTGTTTACAGTAAAGAAGAATTAAAAGCATTGGTTGATGTTTTAGCTAAATACCCAAATATTTATGTGGTTTCTGATGAAATTTATGAACACATAAACTACGGAAAAGGCCATACAAGTATTGCTGAATTTGATGAAATGTATGACCGAACAATTACAGTAAACGGTGTTTCAAAAGCCTTTGCCATGACTGGGTGGCGTGTTGGTTTTATTGGTGCTCCCGAAAAAATAGCGCGCGCATGTAACAAATTACAAGGGCAAACAACCAGTGGCACTAATTGTATTGCACAACGTGCTGTAATTACTGCTTTAAACGAATCGCCATCACGTATAAAATACATGATTGATGAG
>NZ_VSDQ01000063.1:0-561 GCF_008085455.1 Seonamhaeicola marinus
ACCTCTATTTTTTCATTAATGGCATTTAGTTCCTGCTCGCCTATTTTATAAAATCCTTCAGGATTCAACGTGTCATAAACCGTGGGTACAAAACCTTTGTGTAAATTACTTTCGGCTAGTTTTCCTGAAAAAGCTGCTAAATACCCAATAGTGCCTGCTTCATTTTCAACTACCATAACACCAAACATCTTCCCTATTACTAAACCTTCTGCATTAGGTTTTAATCCAAAATTATGATTAAAATTAGCCTCATGCTCAAGGTAGTTTTGTAAATCTTTAGCAGCTAAAATGCTTAAAGTATGTGGTTCATAATAAAAAGGAAACGTGAATAACCGAGGTATTACGGTTTTATTTTGTTTGTGAAGCGGATGAAAAAGGGTGTCTGTAAATTTAGGGTTAGGCATCTTTTAAAAAATCTCCGGAAACTATGCGGTTTTGTGGGTTTACATTTTGGTTGTAAAGATACACCCATGCATTGTAAACACGATTGTTTTTTGCAAAAACTGTAACTTTTTGACGTATAAAAAGGCTCTTACTAGGGTTATTGGGTTTAAAATCTTC
>NZ_VSDQ01000899.1:0-460 GCF_008085455.1 Seonamhaeicola marinus
TCCTTACTTAGGTGTTGGTGGTGGTTACACTTGGATTGATGAAATTGGTGCTGGTACTTTAAACGGTACTGCTGGTTTAAACATTTGGTTTAACGATAACATTGGTTTCACACTTCAAACATCTTACAAACATGCTTTTGAAGATTATTTAGATACACATTTCCAACACACTGCTGGTCTTTCTATCAAATTTGGTGGAACTGATACTGACGGTGATGGTATTTATGACAAAGACGATGCTTGTCCTGAAGTTGCTGGTTTAGCTGCATTTAACGGTTGTCCTGACACAGATGGTGACGGTATTGAAGATTCTAAAGATGACTGTCCTAACGAAGCTGGTTCTGCTGAATTAAACGGTTGTCCAGATTCTGACGGTGACGGTATTGCTGATAAAGATGATAAATGTCCTTCAGTTGCTGGTTTAAAAGCTTTAGCTGGTTGTCCAGATGCTGACGGTGAT
>NZ_VSDQ01000759.1:0-188 GCF_008085455.1 Seonamhaeicola marinus
AAATAATGGTCATAAAAACTGCATACCAATTATTGATAATTACGAAGAAATTGATTTACTAAGTAATGAAATTAACAGCACTTATAATATTGGTATTAGAATTGCTTCTGAAGAAGAACCAAAGTTTGAGTTTTACACCTCAAGGTTAGGTATTGGTTACAAAAGCATTGTGCCATTTTACAACAAGC
>NZ_VSDQ01000759.1:288-507 GCF_008085455.1 Seonamhaeicola marinus
ATTAGCTTTTGAGTTTGATTATGAGTACATGATTGATGAAATTATAAATCAAATAAATGTAACTTGTGAAGAGGAAGGAGTAGATGTACCAAATATATTTACAGAATTTGGAAGCTTTACAGTTGGCGAAAGCGGAGGCGCTATTTATGAAGTACTTTACCAAAAACAACAAAACGATAGAGAAAAATGGAATATGATAAACTCATCGTTTATAACAAC
>NZ_VSDQ01000018.1:0-419 GCF_008085455.1 Seonamhaeicola marinus
GAAGGCCAGCGCATAATATGTTGTGGTTCGGCTTTTTTCCAAAGTGCAAAATCTTGCGGATTCTTTTTATCTGTTTGCCCGTCAAGTTCGCGGGTGTTATGAATTAAATCTTCTAACTTACGTTTACTTAGTTTGCCGTATTCGTTAGATTCGTCAAATTTATGAACATCAAAATATACCGAGCCATTTACCACATAGGCAAAACCGTTTTCAATTATTTTTGAAATTAACTCAATTTGCTCAATAATATGGCCTGTTGCAGTAGGTTCAATACTTGGTGGTAAAAAGTTTAAGGTACTTAGTACGTTGTGAAAATCTACGGTGTAGCGTTGTACTACTTCCATAGGTTCTATTTGTTCTAAACGTGCTTTTTTTGTTATTTTATCTTCACCAACATCGGCATCATTTTCTAAGTGTCC
>NZ_VSDQ01000021.1:0-467 GCF_008085455.1 Seonamhaeicola marinus
GGTGCTTTTCAAGATTTTCAAATACCTTTTTCTTAATGTCTAAACGTTCAACAACTACTTCAATAATCCAATCTACATCTTTTACTTTAGCAATATCATCTTCTAAATTACCAGTAGTAATTCTGTTGGCAAATTTTTGATGATAAATAGGTGATGGTTTAGATTTTAAGGCTTTTGTTAATGCATCATTTACAAGCCTGTTTCTAACTATTTTATGCTCTAAAGTTAATCCTTTAGCTTTTTCAGCATCATTTAGTTCGCGTGGTACAATGTCTAGAAGTAGCACTTCAACACCAATATTGGCAAAATGGCATGCAATACCACTACCCATAATACCAGAACCAATTACTGCAATTTTTTTAATAATTCGTTTGCTCATTCTTGTTTAGTCTAATTACTTTTTAGTGTAAATTTTTTTGTTTGAAACCATATCTAAAATTAACTCTGCAACTTCATAAAAGTTGTTT
>NZ_VSDQ01000406.1:0-188 GCF_008085455.1 Seonamhaeicola marinus
AAATTAAAACTGAAATTGATGCTTTATATGCTGATTATTCTGATGAAAATGCCGACAGAATTGGAGAGCTTCAGGTACAATTTGAAGAGATGAATGGTTGGAATGCCGATAGTGATGCTGCAGCAATGCTTTCAAACTTAGGTATAAAAGAAGATTTTCATTACACATTAATGGGTGATTTAGATGGT
>NZ_VSDQ01000406.1:255-429 GCF_008085455.1 Seonamhaeicola marinus
ATGAAACCATATCATGGCTAGAACACTTTTTAGCTAACTATGATAATTGTGTAATTGTAGTATCACATGACCGTCACTTTTTAGATGCCGTTTGTACGCATATTTCAGATATTGACTTCGGAAAAATAAATCATTATTCAGGTAACTATACATTTTGGTATGAGTCATCACAAC
>NZ_VSDQ01000432.1:0-449 GCF_008085455.1 Seonamhaeicola marinus
TTAGCCTCTTTTTCGTGTGTAACACCTACATTAAGGTTACCATTAAAGCCAACCATGGTGTTTTTATGTAGTACAATGTTAATAATACCACTCATGCCTTCTGGGTTGTATTTTGCTGAAGGGTTTGTAATTAGTTCAATAGATTTAATGGCTGTAGATGGAATTTGTTTTAATAGTTGTGCTGTTGGTATGTTTGATAATTTACCATCTACCATTACACGCACGTTTTGATTGCCTCGCATACTAATATCGCCCGTTTGAGCATCAACATTTACTGATGGAATACCTACCATTAATTGCGATGCTGTACCAGTTGCGGCAAGGTCTTTACCTATTGTAATAACTTTTCTGTCTACTTTTTGTTGTATGGTAGAGTTTTCAGCAATAACGGTAACAGCTTCTAAGCTTTCAGCTTCTTCTTCTAAAAAAATATCACCTAAATTTACATT
>NZ_VSDQ01000348.1:0-190 GCF_008085455.1 Seonamhaeicola marinus
GCCTTTAAAACGGTATGATTTTATGTTGTTTTTTAAGGCTATTTTGGGTGCAACACTGTATTGTTTTTTTATTTCTTTTACTTGTGTTGGGCGTTGCTCATGGTAGCTGTTGGTTGACATACCATCAAAACCAATAGTACCAAAAAGCTGCTCATAATATAAACTGCCGTCTGGTTTTTTAAATTGTATA
>NZ_VSDQ01000348.1:247-1304 GCF_008085455.1 Seonamhaeicola marinus
GTTACCTATTAAATATACAAAAAAAGCGGGCTTATTCAGGATTTCTCTTGATAAGGTAGTGTAGAAATTGTAATAAATCTTTAAAATAAAGTATCATAACATTACAAATATCGTAAAAAAACTAATATTTTTTTCATAATAATTGGTTAAAACCAAAAACCTAAAGTAAAATACCAAAATCCTTTAGTTTGCTCTGGTGAGTAACTATACTTTACTTGAATTGGGCCAACAAACGTATCAACAGCGTAACCTAAGGCGTAACCACGGTAATCTGGCAGCGTAAACCACTCGCCTGTATCAAAAATATCATCATCAATATTTGCCCAATTAGCTTCTAAAGTTATGTGGTGTTTTTTAAGCCAATTATAATCTAAACCCGCATAAGCTTTAACGTAACTATTTCCTGTTAATGAAATAAAATCATACCCTAAAAACGGCACAAAATTGTTAATTAAATTATTACCGTAACCACCCAAAGCAAAATCTAGAGTTTGGGTAGTTTTATCGCCTAATTTAAAGCCTCCTCCAGATTTTAAATTTACTGCCAATTTATCGGTTATACTAAAAGCATACCCTATATCTGCTTTAGCAATGCTGAAAGCGTCAAACGTTTTATTAAAATGCGATGCGTATAAGTACCAATGCAAATCGCCATTAAAATACACACCATTTTTAGGAAAATACTTATCATCATAGGTGTCTAGTTTTAAATTACTATAAAAACTAAAATAATCAGTGTTTTCAAAAACAAACTCTTCATCAACATTGTTGGTTGCCAATGTTTCAGATGTTATTTCTAAACGTTTATGTTCTGCTCCAATACTTAGGGCAAAGTCTTTTCTAAAAAGTGTTTGTAAGTAAAACTGATTGGTTTGGTCTTGTAACTCAACACCTATTTTATTTAAGCCCATGGCATCAATTTCAGTATCATTTAATAACAATGAGGCTGTTATATTTTTATTAAAATGACTGAAACTAGAGCGTAAACCTATACTCCAATAAAAACCTTTGTCTATTAAATAATCAAATTTATAGCGAATATTATCACCCAAAACCA
>NZ_VSDQ01000348.1:1379-1593 GCF_008085455.1 Seonamhaeicola marinus
GGCTACTATGTTATTAATACCATTTGTTAATCTTTCATAACTAATTTTTTCATTGCTTTTAATTTTTAATTTACCTAAAACATATGAACGCGTGTAGTTATTTAAACCATTAATTTTTATATTATTAATTAAAACACTGTCCTGTAAGTGTGGTTTTATTTTTTCTTTTGAATGTTGCTTATCACTTAAATTACTCAATGCTTTTAATTGGTTT
>NZ_VSDQ01000653.1:0-934 GCF_008085455.1 Seonamhaeicola marinus
CTAAAACTTTAAATCCTAATAGTGTACCAGAACCTAATAATTCTCTAAAGAAACCAACTATAATTAGTATTACACCGTAACCTAAAGCGTTACCTATACCATCTAAAAATGATTTCCAAGGGCCATTACCTAAAGCAAAAGCTTCAAAACGCCCCATAATGATACAGTTTGTAATAATTAAACCAACAAAAACCGATAGTGTTTTACTTAATTCATAAGCAAATGCTTTTAGCACTTGGTCTACAATAATTACTAAAGCAGCAACTACAGTAAGTTGAACGATAATCCTGATTTTTGATGGAATTATATTTCGCATTAAAGAAATAACAACGTTACCAACACCTAATACAAATAATACTGATACCGCCATTACAATAGATGCTTTAAGCTCTGCAGTAATTGCTAATGCAGAACAAATACCTAATACTTGAATAGTAATTGGGTTATTATCTGCTAACGGATCTGTTATTAACTTGGCATCTTTTTTTGATAAAAGTCCCATATGTTTTAATTATTTTTAAGATTATCGAAATAAGGTTTGTACAATTTAAGATCGCTCTTAATCATTGCTGTTACACCATTACCTGTAATAGTTGCTCCTGCAATGGCATCAACCTCGTTATCGGTTTTATTTTCATTTTTTGGGTCGGCGTTACCTTTGGCAACATCAATACCTTTAAAGTACCCACTTTCATCTAATAAATGCTCACNAAAATAAGCACCCTGTACTACCATGTCTTTATCTAAAGATACATAACCCCAAATGGCGTCCCATAAACCTTTACCATAAATTGGCACCACATAATATGTTTTACCATCTTTTTCACCAACAAATAAAGGCAACTTACGCTCGCTTGGGTTGTCATTACCTATTGCTTTTTGTTTTTTAATATCTATTAGGTAAGCTTCATTATTTTCAGAAACATCACCTCCT
>NZ_VSDQ01000117.1:0-894 GCF_008085455.1 Seonamhaeicola marinus
TAATTTATATAGTTTTTAAGTTAGCAAAAACAAACACTTAATCGGGTTTTTTTACCTTTAATAGATGTTTTTTCATTGAAAAATGCTTTAAATTGTTTTATCAGCTCACTTTTTTTTTTACATTTGTGAACAAATGACAATACAAAATAAAAGAATATTTGCCTCAATCTTATTTGTATTAATAAGTTTTGTATGCCTATCGCAAACGGCACCGCCGCCGCCAGCACCACCCTCGCCACCGCCAGGGTTTCCTATTGATGGTGGTGTAATACTAGGTGCTATTTTTGCTTTGTGTTACGGTGCTAAAAAGTTAATAGCCCCTAATTTAAAAAAATAGTTATTTAAGCTGGTTTATATTAACCAATTTTGTAACATACTTTCCTAAAACATCAAATTCTAAATTAATAACAGTACCAACTTTAAATGTGTTAAAGTTTGTGTGGTTGTATGTGTAAGGTATTATTGCTACACTAAAACTGTTGTTTGCAGAGTTTACAACCGTTAAACTTGTACCATTTACAGTAATTGAGCCTTTTTCAATGGTAATGTTGTTTAATGAACTATCATATTCAAAAGTAAATACCCAACTACCATTTTCTTCAGTTATAGCTTTGCAAACACCAGTTTGGTCAACATGTCCTTGTACAATATGGCCATCAAGTCTGTCACCTAACTTCATGGCGCGTTCTAAATTTACTTTATCGCCCGTTTTTAAGTATGAAAGGTTTGTTTTATCTAAAGTTTCCTTTATGGCAGTTACAGTATACTCATTGTTATTTAGGCTAACAACAGTTAAACAAACTCCGTTATGTGCTACACTTTGGTCTATTTTAAGTTCAGGAGTTATGTTACTCTTTACGGTAATATGCAGGTTTGTATTTTCGTTTTGTAGTT
>NZ_VSDQ01000279.1:0-1203 GCF_008085455.1 Seonamhaeicola marinus
TTTGAAAGCCAATGACAAAGGCAAAATCAAAATAAAAAAGATTGAAGATAATACAGCCGCCGAAGTAGAAATACTTGTGCATTTACCATCAGGCTTATCACCCGATAAAACCATTGATGCACTGTACGCTTTTACAAGTTGTGAGAGCTCAATATCGCCTTTAGGTTGTGTTATTGAAGATAATAAACCGTTGTTTATTGGGGTGTCTGAAATGTTGCGTCGTTCAACAGATAACACCGTTCAACTCTTAAAACAAGAATTAGAAATAAAACTTGGAGAGCTAGAAGAACAATGGCATTTTGCTTCACTTGAACGTATTTTTATTGAAAATAGAATTTATCGTGATATTGAAGAAGAAGAAACTTGGGAAGGCGTAATTAAAGCCATTGATACAGGGCTTCAACCACATATAAAACACTTAAAACGAGCCATTACTGAAGATGATATTGTACGTTTAACTGAAATTAGAATTAAACGAATTTCAAAATTTGATATTGATAAAGCGCAACAAAAAATTGATGCTTTAGAAGAACAAATAGCTGAGGTAAAACATCATTTAGAGCATTTAATTGCATACGCCATAACTTATTTTACCAGATTGAAAAATGATTATGGTGAAGGACGCGAACGTAAAACAGAAATTCGTGTTTTTGATGATGTTGATGCTACAAAAGTAGTCATTAGAAATACCAAACTTTATGTAAATAGAGAAGAAGGCTTTATTGGAACCTCTTTAAGACGCGATGAATATGTAGGAGATTGTAGTGATATTGATGATATTATTGTATTTACCAAAGCCGGTAAAATGATGGTTACCAAAGTAGATACTAAAACTTTTATTGGTAAAGACATTATTCATGTTGCTGTGTTTAAAAAGAAAGACAAACGTACCATTTACAATATGGTTTATAAAGATGGTGCTAAAGGGCCATCATACATAAAACGCTTTGCAGTTACAAGTATTACCCGCGACAGAGAATATGATTTAACTAACGGAAATAAAGGTTCTGTAGTTTTATATTTTTCGGCAAACCCCAATGGCGAAGCCGAAGTTGTTACCGTTAATTTAAGGCAAGCAGGTAGCATAAAAAAGCTAAAATGGGATATTGATTTTGCCGATATTTTAATAAAAGGGCGTGCCTCAAAAGGTAACCTTGTTACAAAATATCCTGTAAAACGTATTGAGCTAAAAGAAAAAGGTGT
>NZ_VSDQ01000390.1:0-365 GCF_008085455.1 Seonamhaeicola marinus
GATAGTGTTGCTCAACTAGTAAGTGAAACAATTTTAAGCCTGCGTTGCTTTTTAATAGACCAAAAGGTCAAAGAGTTTCAACAAGAAACTTTACAAAACAAAGGTAATGTAAACAGAAATATTCTTGAAGAGGTTAAAGAATACTCAGGCTTAAAAATGTTATTATCTAGAAAGCTAAACAGAGTTTTATAATTGGTCTGCTAGTTTAGCTTGGTTAACTAAATCAACTAAATTAGTAACTTTTAATTTACGCATTAAACGCGCTTTGTAAGTACTAACCGTTTTTTCGTTAATGTCAAGCTCTTTTGAAATTTCTTTGTTCTTTTTACCAATGGTTAAAAGTTTTAAAACTTCAGCTTCTCTAG
>NZ_VSDQ01000548.1:0-796 GCF_008085455.1 Seonamhaeicola marinus
AAACGGTCATTATTTCTTTTTCTTTTACACTGTAAATACTGTCAACCTTTTTAACGTAAGAATCTGTCATTTCTTGTATATCAATTTCAGCATTTCCTTTTTGATCTTCTGAGGCGTCTTCTAACTTTTTAATGTCGTTATTGGCATCTTTTCTAGCATTTCTAATACCAATTTTAGCATCTTCAGCTTCAGCCTTAGCTTGTTTAGCTAAGTCTTTTCTGCGCTCTTCAGTTAATGGTGGTACGTTAATTATAATGGTTTCACCATTATTCATAGGGTTAAAACCTAGGTTTGCTAGCATAATACCTCTTTCAATTTCTTGTAGCATAGCTTTTTCCCATGGTTGTACAGTAATGGTTCTACCATCGGGTGTGTTTACGTTTGCTACTTGGTTTAGTGGTGTTTGCGAGCCGTAATAATCTACCATAACGCTGCCTAACATGGCAGGACTTGCTTTACCAGCTCTAATGTTAACTAATTGTTTTTCTAAGTGTTTAATAGCACTATCCATAGATTCTTTAGTGCTGTCTAATATAAATTGTATGTCTTCGTTCATTAGTATTAATTTTTTAAAGCGAAATAGTTCAAAAATTACGCCAAATTTATACGTTAACTACGGTGCCTATTGCTTCACCTGATACTACTTTTAATAAATTTCCTTTTTTATTCATATCGAAAACAATTATTGGTAATTGGTTTTCTTGACTTAAAGTGAATGCTGTTGTATCCATTACTTTCAACCCTTTGCTTAAAACTTCATCAAAAGAAATAGAGTTGAATTTTATAGCTTCTTTAT
>NZ_VSDQ01000812.1:0-936 GCF_008085455.1 Seonamhaeicola marinus
TAATGTTTTCAACTCTAAATTCTGCTCGTAATGATAGTAAGGTAGTTAAGCTACCAGGGCCAGCAATTAAAGGGAATGCTAACGGAAAAATTGAAGCAGTCATTACATTATTGTCTTCTTCTTTGTAAAGTGTTATGCCTAAAATCATTTCTAAGGCAATAAAAAATAAAATAAAAGCACCAGCAATGGCAAAAGAGTTAACATCAATACCAATGAGGTTTAAAATACTTTTACCCAAAAACAAAAAAACAATCATAATAGCCCCTGCAATAATTGACGCTTTTTCACTTTGAATATGCCCCACTTTTTTGCGTAAATCTATTATAATAGGTATGTTGCCTACAATATCAATTACTGCAAATAAAACCATAAATGCAGTAATAATTTCTTTAAATATTAATTGCATGCTGTATTTATTAAATTTTTTGCAAATGTCGGTATTTAATACAACATTTAGGTGTTAAATTAAATTTAAAGTTTTCTATTTTTGCAGGCATGTTTCAATTAGGAAAAACAATAGTATCAGAAGACGTGTTAAAAAAAGAATTTGTATGTAATTTAAGTGCATGCAAAGGCGCATGTTGTATTGATGGTGATGCAGGTGCACCGCTTGATGAGGCCGAAACCAAAATACTTGAGGATATTTACCCAAAAGTAAAGCCCTTTCTACGTAAAGAAGGTATTGAGGCTATTGAGCGCCAAGGTACTTTTATAACTACTGAAGATGGTGAGTTGGAAACACCATTAATTGATAATGCAGACTGTGCTTACGTGATTTTTGATGAAAATAACACGGCACTTTGTGCTATTGAAGAAGCTTATAACCAAGGTGAAGTTAGCTGGAAAAAACCTGTATCTTGTCATTTATACCCTATTAGGGTTACAGATTACACCGAGTTTTCTGCGGTTAATTACCATAAGTGGCAAATATGTGAT
>NZ_VSDQ01000595.1:0-199 GCF_008085455.1 Seonamhaeicola marinus
ATCAAAAGGTAAAGGGTTTCAAGGTGTTGTAAAACGTCATGGTTTTGGCGGTGTTGGTCAATCAACTCACGGTCAACATAACCGTTTAAGAGCTCCTGGTTCTATTGGTGCTGCATCTTATCCTGCAAGAGTATTCAAAGGCATGAAAATGGCCGGAAGAATGGGTGGAGAAAAAGTAAAAGTACAAAACTTAAAAGTG
>NZ_VSDQ01000595.1:354-869 GCF_008085455.1 Seonamhaeicola marinus
ACAGCAGAGCTTTCTAAGGATGTGTTTGCTATTGAGCCAAATGATCATGCTGTATATTTAGACGTTAAGCAATACTTAGCTAACCAACGTCAAGGTACTCACAAATCTAAAGAAAGAAGTGAGATTGCTGGAAGTACACGTAAGATAAAAAAGCAAAAAGGAACTGGTACAGCCAGAGCTGGTAGTATAAAATCTGGAGTTTTTAAAGGTGGTGGTCGCATGTTCGGTCCAAGACCAAGAAACTACAGTTTTAAATTAAATAAAAACTTAAAGCGTTTAGCACGTAAATCTGCATTAAGTATTAAAGCCAATGAGAAAGCTATAACAGTTTTAGAAGACTTCAATTTTGAAGCTCCAAAAACTAAAAACTTTACAGCTGTTTTAAAGGCATTAAGCTTAGAAAACAAAAAATCATTGTTTGTGTTGGGTGGGTCAAATAATAACGTATATTTGTCATCGCGTAATTTAAAAGGTTCTGAAGTTATAACTAATTCAGAATTAAGCACTTATAAGAT
>NZ_VSDQ01000300.1:0-150 GCF_008085455.1 Seonamhaeicola marinus
AAAACGAGTTTAACATGCCCTTTTTACCTATTTTAGGGCTTGCCATAACCTTAGCTTCAGCATATAGGCTTGCAAAATTTAATGTAGATACAGAGCAGCAAACGTTTTTTAAAGGGTTGCCAACACCTGCTAATGCCTTGTTAATAATAT
>NZ_VSDQ01000300.1:240-423 GCF_008085455.1 Seonamhaeicola marinus
TTTAATAGCTGTAACAATTTTAAGCTGTTGGCTACTAAACTCTGGTATAAAACTATTTGCTTTAAAGTTTAAAAACTGGAATTTTAAAGACAATGCCACACGCTACATTTTTATATTACTTTGTGTTGTATTGCTTGTAGTACTTAAGTTTGCAGCTATTCCTGTAATTATTTTATTATACAT
>NZ_VSDQ01000588.1:0-570 GCF_008085455.1 Seonamhaeicola marinus
AGCTGCACTATCTTTACGTTGTTTAACTTGCTTTTGCAATAGTTTTAGCTCTTGCTCTTCAGTTAACTCATCGCCTGCACCGCTTTCAGTTTTAGCTAAAAGTATGGCCGATTTTACGGCTCTTAAAGCTGTTAAAGCTGTTTGGTCTTTGGCTTTCATTGCTTCTTTTAAAGCCGTCATTACGTCTTGCTGTAAACTCATTTCTTTATTTTTTTAGAGTGCGAAGATAATAAATTGCGCTATTATTTGATAAGAAATACATCTTGTTTAAACCCTATATAAAAACTAAAACCCGAAAAGGTGAGAGTTGCTTTTCGGGTTCATAACTATTTAAGTAGGAAAAAATCAATCGACATTGTCATGTAAAAAAGAATTATTACTTCTTAATTGGATGTCGTCATTATCATCTAAACCTACACTGGTTCGAGACATATCAGTATCAGATGATGATTTGGTTTGGCTAATATCTAATCCTTGACGTTTGTATGCTGGTACTTTTTCAATATCATCAATTTTGGCATTATTAAATTTATAATTGAAATCCTTCATTTTACGTCTGCGCTCTTCAGC
>NZ_VSDQ01000226.1:0-414 GCF_008085455.1 Seonamhaeicola marinus
TTAAATGTTCGGAATTGCGCGTTGGAATTGCGGATATTTTACATAATACCAGTTATAGCTACGAAAATATAAGAATGCTGCGATAGCAAACCCTTGAAAGGATTTTTGCTACTATAACTTGTATTATGTAACATAGCTTGGGTGAGTTTAGGGTTTTATGATATAATAATAACAGAATAGCTTATTGCAGTTTGGTTTGATTTTATGAAAACCAAAGCTGTAATATGCTATTACCTTAAAGACAAAAAAACGCTAAACTTGTTAGGTGAGCGGAACAACACAAAAGACAGAGGATTTTGAGGTACGAAAAAACTGGGTTTTGGGTTGTGGGGAATAAAAAAGAGCCTTCCGAAAAAGACTCTTTCATTATTGCTTAATGGTCGTGATTTGAATGGTCATCACTTTCTTCTTCAC
>NZ_VSDQ01000670.1:0-510 GCF_008085455.1 Seonamhaeicola marinus
GAAAGTATTTGTTCAATTATACTAAAAAAACGAGGGTATAATGTGGTATTTATAGCATTTACTAACACTGTTTTTTGTTGTAATTGTGCATTTTCCTTTTTTGCTAAAGATACCTTAAAAGCAAGTACTTGATTTCTTTTTTTTGCGTTTTCATTAAACACAAATATGCGTTTAATTGTAATGATAATGGCTATACTTAAAACCAATAACAGCAAACCAATTATAACCTCAAAAATTATATTAAAACACATAACTAAAAAGTTTTACATTATTAGTTATGGTTGCCCATAAAAAAAACACCAACTGCTTTCCTCTTTCACAAGAAAATAACAATTGATGTTTTTGATATGAACTGATTAATAGCATTTGAAATTTACAATATAAGTTTTCTAAAGGTGTAAAATATCGACTAAAAGTTATTAAAAAAGATTAAGCGCAATAAAAGAATTTATCACGCCCAATCAGTACAAATCTCAACAACAAGATTTACTTATTAAGGTTGTAAGAATA
>NZ_VSDQ01000244.1:0-200 GCF_008085455.1 Seonamhaeicola marinus
TTTTAATGGTTGTGCCTTTAATTTTTGGTAAAATTGCAAAAGATGTTTTAAGTGGCGATATTTCTATGGAAAGTCAAAATTTCACCGCACTTTCCATTGGCTTTGTGGCTGCATTTATTGCGGGTCTGTTTGCTTGTACTTGGATGATTACTTTAGTCAAAAAAAGTAAATTATCATACTTTGCTATTTATTGTGCCATT
>NZ_VSDQ01000244.1:232-392 GCF_008085455.1 Seonamhaeicola marinus
TAAACCCTTGCAATGGACCTCCTTTCAGGCAGTAAATAAATTACGCTGGGAAATTAGGCGTGCTTTTAACATAAAAAAAATAAAAGTTGGGCATGCAGGCACCTTAGACCCTTTAGCAACGGGGCTTTTGGTTATTTGTACAGGAAAAAAAACTAAAGAA
>NZ_VSDQ01000420.1:0-418 GCF_008085455.1 Seonamhaeicola marinus
ATGAATTTATTAGCCTTTCAACAGGTTTATTTTGTGGTGTAAACATATGGTTTTGCTCACCCCCAACCTGATTATGATTTATAAACCATTTCCACACAAAACCACCAGCAAACCAATCTTGATGCCAAAAGGTTTCAAAAAGTGCTTTTGTGGTATTTACTTGTGCTTGCAAATTAACTCCTTGCATACTTCGTTCACTTTTCCATGGTTCTTTCCCTGAAAATCTACACTTCGGTAACCAAACTCAGTAAACAAAATAGGCTTATTAAATGCCTTTTGCTTTGCTTTAATTTCTGGCAAATGGTTTTTCCAACCTTCCATAGCATCTTCAAAAGTTGGTGTTTTAACATTGCTTACAGGAAAATAAGCATCAATACCTATAAAATCTAATGCGCCCCAAAAGGGTGTGCGTTTAAAC
>NZ_VSDQ01000624.1:0-652 GCF_008085455.1 Seonamhaeicola marinus
TAATATCTTTATCTGTTTCAATTTCACCTCTGTAGCCACTAGTTTGTGCCAAACCTGTAATACCAGGTTTTACAAAATGCCTAACCATAAATTTATCTACACTACGTGCATATTTATTTGTGTGGCTTACCATGTGTGGCCTTGGGCCTACAACAGACATATCTCCGAATAGTACATTAAAAAATTGTGGCAACTCATCTATACTGGTTTTTCTAATAAAGGCACCAACTTTTGTTATTCTTAAATCGCCTTTGGTGGCTTGTTGTGAGTTTGCATCTTTATTAGGTGTCATAGACCTAAACTTATAACAATCAAATTCATTATAATTGAATCCGTTTCGGGTTTGCTTAAAGAATATTGGTCCTTTAGATTCAAGCCTTATAATAATGGCCAAAATGGGTGTTAACCATGATAAAATAAATACAATTACAGCAGATGCAAAAACAATATCAAACAATCGTTTTGCAAATTTATTTACTGGTTCTTCTAAAGGAATGCTTCTTAGGGATAAAACGGGAATATAATCGTAATATTCATACTTCAGTTTTTTTGAAAAAATATCTTTATTATCGGGTATAAATTTTAACTCTCTCAGGTTATTATCGGCAAAATCAATGAGTTGATTTATTTGTTTGTTTGATAGTTCTGCAAC
>NZ_VSDQ01000882.1:0-1080 GCF_008085455.1 Seonamhaeicola marinus
CGCCTTATTACCATTTTAGTAACACCTTTCACCACCTGTTCAGCACGTTTACCCGTGTATGTTATAATAATTGCTTTAGTAATTCCGCAAGGTACATTTTTAGGCATGAGCTATAAAGCGCTCACCCTAATGGGCTTATATATTATAGGCTTTTTAACCGCCATAATATCGGCTTACATTTTAAACAAAGTTTTAAAAATAAAAAGTAAAACCTACTTTGTAATTGAAATGCCAAGTTATAAAATACCGCTATTTAAAAACGTTGTATTTACAGTTGTAGAAAAAACAAAAACTTTTGTTTTAGAAGCCGGTAAAATAATTTTAGCCATTTCTATTATTCTTTGGGTATTAGCCTCAAACGGCCCTGGAGATAATTTTAATAATGCTGAAAGTATTATAAAAACTGAAAACCCATCAATTTCTGAACCTGAGTTAGATGATAAAATAGCAGCCCACAAGCTACAATACAGCTATATTGGTATTATTGGTAGAGCTATTGAACCAGCTATTAGACCTTTAGGTTACGACTGGAAAATTGGTATTGGCCTTGTAACATCATTTGCTGCACGCGAAGTTTTTGTAGGCACTCTAGCAACCATTTACAGTGTTGGAAGCGCTAGTGATAATGAAGATGAAGATACCATTAAAAGCAAAATGGCTGCCGAAGTACATAGCAATGGCACCAAAGTATTCACCTTAGCATCAGGTATTTCACTGTTACTATTTTATGCCTTTGCTATGCAGTGTATGAGTACTTTAGCCATAGTAAAACGTGAAACAAACAGCTGGAAATGGCCCATACTACAATTAGTTGTAATGAGCAGTTTTGCATACATAACAGCTTTAATAGCATTTCAGTTTTTAAAATAAAATGTTTGTAATTTAACCTATTTATACCGACCAAAGTAGCATGAACACCTTAATACAAAACATACTTGTTTTTTCAACCGTAGCAATAGCTTTTGTATTTTTGGTTAAAAAATTTATGCCAAAAAAAACCAAAACCAATAAAGGTTGTGGCACAAATTCTAATTGCGGTTGCCATTAAACCTTTTTTATTTTGATTTATTAGTTTTAGCG
>NZ_VSDQ01000589.1:0-454 GCF_008085455.1 Seonamhaeicola marinus
ATTTTTTCTAAAAACATCTAAATATCCGTTTTTGGTAACGGCATTCATTTCTGCAATTAAAAGCTGCCTTTTAGTTTCAGTAACGTTGGTAAGTTTTATGTATTTAAAATCATGAATATTGCCAATGGCATGTTTAACATCATGAGATACATTACTTAAAACCGCTTTCATAAAATTGGGCACCTGAAAACTTGTTGCCCCTATATCGGCTTTATGATTATTGTAAAACCCTTGAAAACTACTGCCACAAGCACACAGTAAAATGCTTGAAATTAGAATAATAAAAAAACGTTTCATATAAAAAAATTCATTTCAAAAATACAACTTACAAATATTTTATGTAGGTTTGTTGTTCAAAATAATTAGATAATGAGATATTTCGTCGCAATTTGTAAAAAGCAGTGGATGATTTCCTTAACCAAGGAATCATGTTGGGCTTATTATATATTGTGGT
>NZ_VSDQ01000359.1:0-204 GCF_008085455.1 Seonamhaeicola marinus
AAAAACATATGATTTAGCTATTTTATCGGGTGATAATGAAGGCGAAAAAAACAATCTAAAAAAGTTATTGCCTTCAAAAACCAAGTTACTATTTAACCAAAAACCCGAAGACAAACTAGAATACATAAAATACCACCAAAGTGAAGGTGCCAACGTATTAATGATTGGTGATGGTTTAAATGATGCTGGTGCATTAGCCCAAAG
>NZ_VSDQ01000359.1:247-498 GCF_008085455.1 Seonamhaeicola marinus
GGTTACAGGGCAATTAGCACCAGTAGTTGCCGCCATTTTAATGCCTTTAAGCTCTATTAGCATTGTGGTTTTTACCACTATTTGCACAAATATTATTGGTAGAAAACTGAAGTAAGAATAAAACTGTTTTAGCAAACAAGTGCGTTAGGGATTGTAATGGCATCCTTTTTTGTTTTTACAAATAAGCCGGCATTACGAGGAGGTACAACGAAGTAATATCATTGATTTAAAAGATTGCCACAGCACACAAA
>NZ_VSDQ01000791.1:0-680 GCF_008085455.1 Seonamhaeicola marinus
CCGCTAGGTACAAAAGCTCCAAGTTTTTCAATGTTAGATACAGTTTCAAACGCATTACTAACTTTTAATGATGTAAAAGGTGAAAAAGGCACTGTTGTTATGTTTATTTGCAACCACTGCCCTTTTGTTATTCATGTAAATGCTACCATTATTAATATTGCTAATAATTATTTAGAAAAAGGTATTGGTTTTGTAGCTATTTCAAGTAACGATGTTATTAACTATCCGCAAGATAGTCCTGAAAAAATGGCTATGCATGCCAAAAATGAAGGCTATCCGTTTCCTTATTTATATGATGAAACACAAACAGTTGCTAAAGCTTATGATGCTGCTTGCACACCAGATTTTTATGTTTTCAATGCTGAAAATTCATTAGTTTACAGAGGTCAATTAGATGATTCTAGGCCTAGAAACAACATTCCTGTAACAGGAACTGATTTAAAACATGCTTTAGATTGTATGCTTAAAAATACCGAAAACACCAAAGTACAAAAACCAAGTATTGGTTGTAATATTAAGTGGAAAGTATAAGTTGGTACATGCCTACATCTTGCCACTGATCAAATTTGAAACCCACTTGCTTTAAATGTGCTACTTTTTTAAAACCAAATTTTTCATGTAATTTAACACTGGCTTCATTAGGCAATGTAAGTACACCCAAAACAGTATGATATTTATTT
>NZ_VSDQ01000282.1:0-760 GCF_008085455.1 Seonamhaeicola marinus
CTATGCATTGTTACTTAAAAAAACTATTGAAATTGGTATTATTCTTCAAATTCTTCTCTTAGAATTCTAATAACGTCTGTTATTGTTTCTTCTTCTAAATCGGTTCTTCTTACTAACTCGCTTACTTGTAACTCAAGTACACTTTTAGCAGTATCTAAACCTGCTTTGTTAAACTCTTCAATAATCCAGCTTTCAATTTCATCAGAGAATTCACTTAATTCAACATCTTCTTCAGCACCTTCTCTAAATACATCAATTTCATAACCTGTTAATTGGCCGGCTAAACGGATGTTATGACCACCTCTACCAATAGCTTTACTAACTTCTTCTGGTTTTAAAATTACTTCAGCTCGTTTGTTTTCTTCATCAAGTTTTATTGATGTTACTCTTGCTGGACTTAATGCTCTTGTAATGAATAATTGTGTATTGGTTGTAAAGTTAATAACATCAATGTTTTCATTACCTAATTCACGTACAATTCCGTGAATTCTTGATCCTTTCATACCTACACAAGCACCTACAGGATCTATTCTATCATCATAAGAATCTACAGCTACTTTTGCTTTTTCACCTGGAATTCTTACTACGTTTTTAATGGTTATTAGGCCATCAAAAACTTCTGGTATTTCTTGTTCAAATAATTTTTCTAAAAACACTGGAGAGCTTCTAGACATTAATATTGTTGGTTTTGAACCTTTTAATTCTACACTGTCAATTACACCTCTTACATTATCGCCTTTTCTAAAGAAATCTGAAGGTA
>NZ_VSDQ01000397.1:0-431 GCF_008085455.1 Seonamhaeicola marinus
TTTGTAAATGGTTGATCTACGGTATCAATTTTATGATATTCTTCAATAACTTCTTGAAAAATTTTATTGGCTTTATCTGTAAACATAATGTATTAATTTAATGCGCAAATATACTTTAATTTAATAACTTTACTTACTAAACAATACACGGGTTTATGCAGCTTCATAACATTTCAAAAGAAAACTCAATACTAAATACTTTTATTGCAGAAATTAGAGATAAAACTATACAAAATGACCGTATGCGTTTTAGAAGAAATATTGAGCGTATTGGTGAAATTTTAGGTTATGAGTTAAGTAAAACCTTTAACTATAAACCCAATACAGTTGAAACACCTTTAGGAAACAGCTCCGTTAATTTAACCACTAATAACGTTGTTGTGTGTTCAATTTTAAGAGCTGGTGTGCCTTTACACAATGGTTTACTAAAT
>NZ_VSDQ01000507.1:0-1213 GCF_008085455.1 Seonamhaeicola marinus
ACAGATTCTAGACTCTAGAGGAAACCCAACAGTAGAGGTAGATGTTATTACAGAAAATAATGTTTTAGGAAGAGCAGCGGTTCCTTCAGGAGCTTCAACAGGTGAACACGAAGCCGTTGAGTTACGTGATGGTGGTGATACTTACATGGGAAAAGGCGTATTAAAAGCTGTTGAAAATGTAAACACTGTTATAGCTGAAGAACTTTTAGGCGTTTCTGTTTTTGAACAAAACTTAATAGATCAATTAATGATTGATTTAGATGGTACAGCAAATAAATCTAAATTAGGAGCCAATGCCATTTTAGGTGTGTCTTTAGCCGTAGCTAAAGCTGCAGCAGCCGAGTTAGGTTTACCATTATACCGTTACGTTGGTGGTGTATCAGCAAATACACTTCCTGTACCAATGATGAACATTATTAACGGTGGCTCGCATAGTGATGCTCCTATTGCATTCCAAGAGTTTATGATTATGCCAGTAAAAGCAAAAACTTTTACACATGCCATGCAAATGGGAACTGAAATTTTTCACCATTTGAAGAAAGTGTTACATGACAGAGGTTTAAGTACAGCTGTTGGTGATGAAGGTGGTTTTGCACCTAACTTAGCAGGAGGAACAGAAGATGCCTTAGATACTATTGCAAAAGCTGTAGAAAACGCAGGTTATAAGTTTGGAGATGAAGTTATGATTGCTTTAGATTGTGCATCGGCTGAGTTTTATGTTGATGGTAAATACGATTACACAAAGTTTGAAGGCGATAAAGGAGAAGTAAGAACTTCAGAAGAGCAAGCAACCTATTTAGCTCAATTATGTGAAAAATATCCAATAATATCTATTGAAGATGGTATGGATGAGAACGACTGGGACGGTTGGAAATCTTTAACTGAAAAAGTTGGTGATAAAGTACAATTAGTTGGTGATGATTTATTTGTAACTAACGTAGAACGTTTATCAAGAGGTATAGAAAACGGTATTGCAAACTCAATTTTAATTAAAGTAAACCAAATAGGTTCTTTAACTGAAACTATTGCAGCCGTAAATATGGCTAAAAATGCAGGTTACACTTCAGTAATGTCACACAGATCTGGTGAAACTGAAGATAATACAATTGCAGATTTAGCAGTAGCATTAAACTGTGGTCAAATTAAAACAGGATCTGCCTCACGTTCAGATCGTATGGCCAAATACAATCAGTTATTAAGAATTGAAGAAGAG
>NZ_VSDQ01000364.1:0-724 GCF_008085455.1 Seonamhaeicola marinus
AATACCTACAATTGTAGCATTGGCAAACATTGCCGCAAATTCAATTTCTGAAACCACTGGAATACCTTTGCTTCGTATTAATTTTACTAACGGTACTTTATCTGGTATTCCTGGGCTTTTCATCACCATACTTGCATTAAGAATTTTTGCTTCGGTATGCATTTCTTCTTCCCATGCAATTGCATTATTTATAAGAACCTCTTTATATTTTTCTTTTATTTTTCCTTTATCAGATACAAACACGCTGTATCCTTTTTCTTTTGCTAGTAGCGCTGCACCAACACCACTTTCGCCTCCTCCAAGAACTACAAGTGTTTTCATCTATCTAATCTTCAACGTTACTATAGATAGAATAGCAAGTAGAATTCCAATAATCCAAAAGCGTGTTGAAATTTTACTTTCATGATATCCTAGTTTTTGATAGTGATGATGTAGGGGCGACATTTTGAAAATTCGGCGACCTTCACCATACTTCTTTTTGGTATATTTAAACCAACTAACCTGCATTACAACCGATAAATTTTCAGCTAAAAAAATACCACACAACACAGGAATTAGCCATTCTTTTCTTACAGCAATTGCTATTACTGCTATAATTCCGCCAATAGTTAAACTTCCCGTATCACCCATAAAAACCTGTGCCGGATATGTATTGTACCACAAAAAACCAATAAGCGCACCAACAAATGCAGCTATGTAAATAGTAATTTCTTCTACTCTGGGT
>NZ_VSDQ01000364.1:737-940 GCF_008085455.1 Seonamhaeicola marinus
CGACACCCAAGCAAAAATACCCAGTGTAAGCACTATAATTGCTGATGTTCCGGCAGCTAAACCATCAATACCATCGGTTAAATTGGCACCGTTAGAAACGGCTGTTATTATAAAAATAGCCGCTATTATAAAAATTAACCACGTGTATTTTTCTAAATCTGGGTGAATCCAAGTTATTAAATCTGAATAATCAAATTCATTAT
>NZ_VSDQ01000637.1:0-407 GCF_008085455.1 Seonamhaeicola marinus
TACTAGATTTAGCTATGGAACGTAACATTTTAAACCAAAATGAATATGATGCCATTTGGCAAGATAACGTTTTACAATGGCTTTGTGGTGATGATACTACAGCAAAACAAAAACTTATAAATAGAATATTAAATTAATGCACTTTTTACCTGAAGAATTAGACAATTATGTAGTTGCACACTCTGAAAATGAACCTGAATTACTACAACAATTAAACAGAGAAACTTACCAAAAGGTTTTACAACCACGCATGCTTAGTGGGCATTATCAGGGGCGGGTTTTAAGTATAATTTCTAAACTTATAAACCCTAAAAATATTTTAGAAATTGGTACCTATACTGGCTATTCTGCTTTGTGTTTAGCTGAAGGCATGCAGAAAAATGGTGTTTTACACACTATTGATGTTA
>NZ_VSDQ01000081.1:0-514 GCF_008085455.1 Seonamhaeicola marinus
TATGGCTGGTTTACCACGTAGATATTACACAAATAGTAATTTCCCTTTATTTGACGATGTATCAAATGTAAATGTTATAATAACAATATTTGCTTTAATTGGTGGAGTTGTTCAAATTGTATATTTATACAATTTTTTCTCAAGTATGTACTACGGAAAGAAAGCAACACAAAACCCATGGCGCGCTACTACTTTAGAGTGGACTACACCTGTAGAGCATATTCATGGTAACTGGCCAGGTGAAATACCTCATGTATACCGATGGTCTTATGATTATAGTAAACCAGGTCATGATGTAGATTTTGTACCTCAAAACGTACCGTTGAAAGATGGTGAAGAGGAACTTCAGCACTAACATCATTACAATAAAAATATTAAAAAAGCCTTTCCAAATTTTTGGAAAGGCTTTTTTGTTTTTACTCACATCATCAATATTAGTACACTTAATATCGTTTATGTGGTAAAAAAAATCGACGAAAAGTAAAAATAATTAACAAATATCGACGAAAATCAA
>NZ_VSDQ01000081.1:579-781 GCF_008085455.1 Seonamhaeicola marinus
TTCTTATTATGTAAGTTTAGGATTAGCATCATTAATGTAACTTAACTATAAAGTATGAAAACAAAATTACTTCAAGGTAATGTATTAAAATGTATGTTCCTTTTGTGGTTTTTAGGGTTTACGTTAACTTCATATGCGCAGTGCCCTTTAATACCTAATCCTACCCCAGCGCCCATTTGCGACGCCTCTAGTTTTACATTTT
>NZ_VSDQ01000522.1:0-210 GCF_008085455.1 Seonamhaeicola marinus
GTTGAAACTTTAGGCGGTACAGAGCACACTATGTTACCAGACATGATTGAAATTGGTAGCTGGATAGGTTTAGCCGCCATGACTAAAAGTGAATTAACTATTACCAATGTATCATGGAATGATTTGGGTGTTATACCAAATGTGTTTAGAAAATTAGGTATTACTGTTGAAAAACAAGGTGATAATATTTACATACCAGCACATACTGAT
>NZ_VSDQ01000522.1:274-455 GCF_008085455.1 Seonamhaeicola marinus
AGATATTAGAGCAGGCGTTAGTTTATTAATTGCAGCACTATCAGCTAAAGGAACTTCAACTATAATGAATATTGAACAAATTGACAGAGGTTACGAAAATATTGATGAACGTTTACGAGCAATTGGTGCTAAAATAGAAAGAGTAAACGCTTAAAAATATACTATGTTGAATTAGAATGGT
>NZ_VSDQ01000522.1:509-824 GCF_008085455.1 Seonamhaeicola marinus
AGCTGTAAAGAGAAATAAAATATTTAAGAAATAGGGTTTGATAGATTTTGTTTTATTAATTCCTTTATGATGAACTATTGAATATCCTGCATTCATGTACATTCTTTTAATTGATTTTGATGTAAAAAACCTTAGGTGAGTGTAATCCATAACGCCAGATTTAGCATATTTCCAATCTTTTTTAAATAAAAAGTTATACATCGCACTATGATATCTAACATTAGGTATTGAGCTAATTACTACTCCATTTTGTTTTAATTTAATTTTTATTTCTTTTAAAATGGTGTCAGGGTATGATACGTGCTCAAGTACATC
>NZ_VSDQ01000702.1:0-210 GCF_008085455.1 Seonamhaeicola marinus
GTTTAATTTGAAGTAAAGTGATTCTTTTTTTAAACGACTGCCTTCGCATTCAGGACATTTAATTTTGTCCATATAATCTTTTGCCCATCGTTTTAATGACGTAGACTCGGCTGTTTTGTATTGGTTTTCAATAAAGTTAGCAACTCCTTCAAAATCTATATTATAATTTCTTGTAACACCTAATGTTTTACTTTCAATGGTAAACTTTTC
>NZ_VSDQ01000702.1:221-755 GCF_008085455.1 Seonamhaeicola marinus
TTCTTCAGGAATGTCTTTGTATGCATCAGTTAATTTAAAATCAAAGCGTTGAGCAATGGTTTCAAATTGTTTAAAAATCCAACTTTTCTTTTCAGGGCCATGGGGTGCTAATGCGCCATTTTTAATTGAAAGTGTATTATCTGGTACAATTTTGCTAGGGTTTACTTTGTAAAGTTCGCCAATACCATTACAGTTTGGGCAAGCACCTTTTGGTGAGTTAAATGAAAAATTATTGGGTTCAGGGTTTGGGTATGAAATACCAGAGCTTGGGCACATTAGATTACGACTAAAATAACGTGCTTTTTGTGTGTCTTGGTCAATAACCATTAGCACATCTTCGCCATGATACATGGCGGTGTTTATGGTTTCGGTAAGGCGTTTATCGTTGTCAGGTGTGTTGTTTACAACCAATCGGTCAATAACTATTTCAATGTCATGCGTTTTGTAACGGTCTAGTTTCATGCCTTTGGTGATGTCTTTAATTTCACCATCGGTTCTTACTTTCACAAAGCCTTGTTTAGCTATTTGCTCAAA
>NZ_VSDQ01000466.1:0-405 GCF_008085455.1 Seonamhaeicola marinus
ATATTTGGGAAGCGTTTAAATACGTATGGATTTCAGAAAAAGCAGTGAAAACAATGGAAAATGTAGATGCTATTCAAAAAGGACTTCAGCATAAACCATTTAATCCAAATTCTGAAGCACACAAAAAATTTCTTCAAAAATTGGAAAGTAAAAAACAGGCCTTGAGTAAAAGCTTTCCACATATGTCTTTTTAAAATTTAAAATCGTATACCGGTAAATCAAAATATACGTAATTCATCGTATTGATTTCGCTTGTGCTTTGTTGCAGTTTTGTGATGCTATTAATCATAAAAAAATCAACAAAATGAAACACTTCAAAAAACAAGCATTATCAGTAGTTATTATTTTATCAATGGTATTCGTGTCATGTTCATCTTCTGATGATTCTGATGGCGATATAAAAGC
>NZ_VSDQ01000633.1:0-484 GCF_008085455.1 Seonamhaeicola marinus
GAAAACAACGTAATTATTCATTTTACCAAAAACTTGCCTAAAAATGTAGAAGCAGCATTTAAAGCTGTTGTTGATGCTAAACAGCGTTACCGTACAGAGTGTAACCACACAGCAACACACTTATTACACCAAGCATTACGCGAAGTTTTAGGCACACACGTAGAGCAAAAGGGAAGTGCAGTACACTCAAAATACCTACGATTTGATTTTTCACACTTTTCAAAATTAACCGTTGATGAGTTACGCGATGTAGAAAACTTTGTAAACGCCAGAATTGATGGTAAATTACCTTTAGAAGAAAAACGAAATATTCCAATGGATGAAGCTATTGCCCAAGGAGCTATGGCTTTGTTTGGTGAAAAATATGGCGATACGGTAAGAGCTATTCGTTTTGGGCAATCTATTGAGCTTTGTGGCGGTACACACGTAAAAAATACAGCCGATATTTGGCATTTTAAAATAACATCAGAAAGTGCAGTGGCAG
>NZ_VSDQ01000472.1:0-211 GCF_008085455.1 Seonamhaeicola marinus
ACTCACATGTGCTACTCTGAATTTAATGATATTATTGAAGATATTGCTAAAATGGATGCCGATGTGATAACTATTGAAACCTCGCGCTCTGAAATGGAATTATTAGACGCTTTTGTTAATTTTAAATACCCCAATGAAATTGGCCCTGGTGTGTATGATATACATTCACCTAGAGTACCTACGGTAACCGAAATTGAAATACTGCTAAATA
>NZ_VSDQ01000472.1:238-489 GCF_008085455.1 Seonamhaeicola marinus
CTTAGTTTTTGTTGCCAAAAAACTTAGAGAAGAAGCATTGCAACTTGCTTAATTTTTTTTAAACTTAAAAAGCATTTATGTTACAAAACATAAATGCTTACTTTTTTAAAATTAAGCCTTTTCGGGTACTTTAAATAATAGTACAATACCTAGTAAAAAGAACACGAATAGAAACAAAATAGCTGAACGCATACTTGCTATTTGATCTACAACTGCAAAAATTGTCATACCTATTACTATGCCTATTTTTT
>NZ_VSDQ01000833.1:0-440 GCF_008085455.1 Seonamhaeicola marinus
AATGAAATCATGCAAATATTATGATTATTCAAGATGTAATTAACCATTTAGAAGCGCTTGCACCATTAGCATATGCAGAAGATTTTGATAATGTAGGTCTACTTGTTGGCAATAAAAATGAAAAATTAACGGGAGTTTTAGTTACACTAGATACTTTAGAAACTGTTGTTGACGAGGCCATTGCTAATAGTTGTAACTTAATTGTAAGCTTCCACCCTATTATTTTTAAAGGATTAAAAAAAATAACTGGTAAAACCTATGTAGAACGCGTTGTTTTAAAAGCCATACAAAACAATATTGCTATTTACGCAATACACACAGCACTTGATAATGCTTTACAAGGCGTAAATGATGTTATTTGTAATAAAATTGGTTTAACCAATAAAAAAATACTTATTCCACAGCCTAAAACCATAAAAAAATTAACTACTTATGTGCCA
>NZ_VSDQ01000818.1:0-498 GCF_008085455.1 Seonamhaeicola marinus
TCTTACTAAAAAATCATTAAGAGATATTATTGGTAATATTCTTAAAGTTACATCGGTACCTGAAACGGCTGATTTCCTAGATTCTATTAGAACTTTAGGTTTCAACTTTGCATTTAAAGGTGGTTTATCATTCAGTTTAGGTGATATTATTATTCCTGCTGAAAAGCAAACAATGATTGATAAAGCCAATGGTTTAGTTGATGGTATTATGGGTAACTATAACATGGGACTTATTACTAACAACGAACGTTATAACCAGGTAATTGATATTTGGACATCTACTAACGCTGAATTAACTGAGCTTTCTATGAAACGTATTCGTGAAGATCAGCAAGGTTTTAACTCGGTGTTTATGATGCTTGATTCTGGAGCACGTGGTTCTAAAGAACAAATTCGTCAGTTAACCGGTATGCGTGGATTAATGGCTAAGCCTAAAAAATCAAATGCTGGTGGTGGTGAAATTATTGAAAATCCAATTCTTTCTAACTTTAAAGAAGG
>NZ_VSDQ01000648.1:0-927 GCF_008085455.1 Seonamhaeicola marinus
TTTGCTCTAAACTTTCAGGAACCACATCGCCAGCACCTTGAATATACGCAATGTTTTCACCACGTTTTTTAATGTCTAACCTAACAACTTTGCTTTCACTAGGCAATAAAACGGTTTGGTGTGGTATGTGGTCATAACTAATATCTATTAATTCTTTAGTAAAACTTTTATTTCCAACATGAACAATAGGGCTAATAAAACCTTCGCTTTCATTTTTAGGTGGAATTATTGTAAATACTAGTGTTTGTTCTTCGCCTTTGTGTTTTATAGTGACTTTTTGGTTTTTAGGGTAAACGCTCCACCCATCAGGGTGACAAACCTCTACATGACCTTCTAAATCATCTTTTCCGGCTTTTACAATTACAGAAATATCATGTTGTTTGTTATTGTTAAAAATGATAACCTTTTCAGAAATTTTTGCCGATGCTTCAGGAATAATTTCAAATGGGCGGTACAATTCACCTTTATCTGGTTTTGAGTAACGGTGCACAACATCTTTTTCAAAATTAATGCTGTAACCATCAAAATCTACTACAAAATTAGCTTGCAGCGCTCTTTTGGTTTCGGGGTTTCCAATAATGGTTTTGTCATCAACCTTGTACATACCTAAACTTCCTTTTTCGTTTAGCCAATAAGCATTGGTGCTTGCAGTATTTTCAGGTATTAAACTACTAAATGTGTAATTGAATTTTTTATTATTTTGAAGTAAAATATCGGTGTTTTCTATTTGGTTTAATGGGGTAATAGAAATGCTTTTAAGTAACATGTTTACAGTACTTCTGTTTACAGCTTCAATATCTATTTTAATACTGTTGTTGGCTGCAATAGTAGGTGTTGATGCCGATGCCTCTAAGTATAAACCCGCACACATTTGAATAATGTGTTTGAGTTCTTTAGTTTTTATAGCTTTCCAATGTTGGTTTTCTA
>NZ_VSDQ01000753.1:0-541 GCF_008085455.1 Seonamhaeicola marinus
AGGTTGGTATACCTGTCCATTTTAAAATGCGTGTTCGCATTTGATGTCCGTAATTGTTAAGGTTGTAGTTTTCAAAACCTTTAAATTCTACAAAGGCTTCATCTATGCTATATACTTCAACATCGGGTGTAAATTGTTTTAGTATATTCATAACCCTGCTGCTCATATCACCATAAAGCGGATAGTTAGATGATAACACGGTAATGTTATTTGCTTTACAGAAACTATTCCATTTAAAAATAGGAGCTCCCATAGGCAAATTTAAAGCTTTGGCTTCATCACTACGTGAAATTACGCAACCATCATTATTACTAAGTATAGCAATGGGTTTTCCTTGTAAATTAGGGTTAAAAACACGTTCGCATGAAGCATAGAAATTATTACAATCTATTAGTGCAAACATAGGCCGTAAAGATACAAGAAAATGATATTGTTTGTGGTGTTTTTAAAAATTTAAAATAACCAGATTTAAATTTTTTTCGTCTTGCGAAAATGTTTTTAAAGTTTTAAATCCAACTGCTTTGTGGGCATTTATTGAGCG
>NZ_VSDQ01000323.1:0-1256 GCF_008085455.1 Seonamhaeicola marinus
TGTTACATACAATTATGCAATGTTTAAAAAATTTCTGTTTGCGTTAGGGATTGCAGCAAGCTACCGTGTAGCGCGTAAAGCCCGACCGCGCCTTAAGCGGGGTAACGCCCAAAAAAAAATGGTAAACTGTAAATCAAATGATTATCTTTGTGCACTTAAATTTACACACAGTTTTTAGATTATGTCGCAATTATCAGAACAAGAGCTAGTTAGAAGAGAAAAATTAAAAAAATTACGTGCATTGGGTATTAATCCGTACCCTGCAGATTTATATCCTGTAAGCCATACATCAAAACAAATTAAAGAACAGTTTGAAGAAGGTAAAGATGTTACCATTGCTGGACGTTTAATGATGGTTAAAGTGCAAGGTAAAGCTAGTTTTGCGCAATTACAGGATGCAGAAGGCAAAATACAAGTATACTTTAACAGAGATGAAATTTGTACTGGTGAAGACAAAACTAAATACAACGAAATTTTTAAAAAACTTTTAGATTTTGGTGATTTTATTGGTATTGAAGGTGATTTATTTACCACTAAAGTTGGCGAAAAAAGTGTACGTGTTAAAGATTTTAAATTACTTAGTAAGGCTTTAAAACCATTACCGCTACCAAAAGAAAAAGACGGCGTTGTGTTTGATGCTTTTACAGACCCTGAGCAGCGTTACCGCCAACGTTATGCAGATTTGGTTGTTAACCCACATGTTAAAAACGTGTTTGTTAAACGTACAAAGCTATTTAACGCTATGCGCCAGTTTTTTAACGATGCTGGTTATTTTGAAGTTGAAACACCTGTTTTACAACCAATTCCGGGTGGTGCCGCCGCAAGACCTTTTATTACACACCATAATGCACTAGATGTACCTTTATACATGCGTATTGCCAATGAGCTTTACTTAAAAAGACTTATTGTTGGTGGTTTTGATGGTGTTTATGAGTTTTCTAAAAATTTTAGAAATGAAGGCATGGACAGAACTCACAACCCAGAGTTTACGGCTATGGAAATTTATGTTTCATACAAAGACTACAATTGGATGATGGACTTTTGTGAACGCCTTTTAGAGCACTGTGCTATGGCTGTAAATGGCACTACTAAAGCTACTTTTGGTAAACATGAGGTTGACTTTAAAGCTCCTTATGCACGAGTTACCATGGCCGATTCTATTAAAGAATTTACTGGCTTTGATATTACTGGTAAAACCAAAGATGATATAAGAAAAGCTGCCATTGATATGGGTATTGAAGTTGATGCTACAATGG
>NZ_VSDQ01000344.1:0-783 GCF_008085455.1 Seonamhaeicola marinus
ATCTTCATTTAAAACATCATCATCAATATGAAGTTTTAAAACTTCACAAATAACCAAATTACCAGCACCACCTTCGGTTCCTAAAGCTATAACTTCATTTACTTTACACTCTAATTGTACAGGTGATTCTGCAACCCTAAACGGCTTAACCACATCAGATTTTACCATAGTTAAACCTGCTTTTTCAAATTCATTTACACCTTCAGGATACTCTGTACTTGCTAATGACATTTGTTGTACCAAATCATAATTAACCACATTAATTACCACTTCTTTTGTACTTTCAACATTGTGTAATGTGTGTTTTGTAGTGTTATCTCTAACTCTTCGCGCGGGCGAAAAAATTAATATAGGCGGATTTGCACTAAAAACATTAAAGAAACTAAATGGCGATAAATTGGCTTCTCCTTTATCATTCATTGTACTAGCAAAAGCTATAGGCCTTGGCGCAACAGCACTTAACAAATAACTATGTAATACACTGGTTGATAGGTTTTTTGGATTAAATGATGCCATTAACAAATTTTGTTTTAACAAAGGTAACTATTATGTGTTGTATGTAAAAACAGAATTACTAACAACTAGCACAATAATATTAACAGAATTGCATTATATTACAATGTAAATGTATAGTTAATGCTTTTTACTAAAAATCAAAACACATTTAGGTGGATAATTATTGCCACTTCTTTCATTATTGTTTCTGTTATTTTATGGAAAACTTATGAGTTTTTTCAGCATTTTAAACATGAAGAACGTGTTAAAATGGAAAATTGGTCGTTT
>NZ_VSDQ01000561.1:0-465 GCF_008085455.1 Seonamhaeicola marinus
AAAAATAAATCATTTATTGTAATGACTATTTTGAGTCCTGTAATAATGATAGCGTTAATTGCTGTAATTGCCTATTTAACCAATTTAAACAATGAAAAAGTTAGAACCATTTCAGTGTTAGATGAATCTGGTTTGGTAAAAGAAATATTTCAAAATACAGCGCAAACACATTATGATGTTTTAGATAATGTGTCATTAGCCGTTGCTAAAGANGAAAAAATAAACAGTTTAAACGAAGTATCTAAGCATATAAAATTTTATTCTGAAGAATCGCCATCACTTTCAGTTATTTCAGATTTAGAACGAAAATTAGAAAAAAAATTAACCCATTTAAAGTTAAAAGAAGCCGGTTTAAATGTGGCACAAATTAAAGCTTCAAAAGTACGTATTAATATTGGGCAAGAAAATTTCACAGGCCAAGAATCATCAAAAATAGATAGTGTTATTAAACTTGTTTTTGGTTGT
>NZ_VSDQ01000531.1:0-150 GCF_008085455.1 Seonamhaeicola marinus
TTATTTTACTTTTAGGAGCTGCTGTAGCTGCTATTGTTGGTTTTTTTAATAAAGTAACGTATGAACAAATGCTTGATGAAATTGCTGAAAATTTAAAATCTACATCGGGGGCAATTTTAATACTTTTAATGGTTGGCTCTTTAGCAGGAA
>NZ_VSDQ01000531.1:233-359 GCF_008085455.1 Seonamhaeicola marinus
ATTTATTATGGTTTACAAATTTTAAATCCTACTATATTTTTAGCAGCGTGTGTTGTTATTTGCGCCATTATATCGGTTGCAACAGGCAGTAGCTGGACCACCTCTGCCACCGTTGGTATTGCTTTA
>NZ_VSDQ01000433.1:0-436 GCF_008085455.1 Seonamhaeicola marinus
ATAATAAAGCTGCAAATAATAATTATAGCATTTACTACAGCTAAAGTAGTATTAATTTTAGATAAAAGTTTGTTGTTTTTAAAAGCATTTATTGTTATTAAAACAACTAGTAAAATAAGTGTGTAAATAGCAGGATACATGTAAAATGCTTGTACAAATTCGCCTTTAAATATGAGGGCTAAAGCACGCTGCATACCACAACCAAAGCATTCTACACCAAAAAATTTTTTATTTAAACAAGGAAGCATGTATTCTTCCATAGAGTAATAGCTATTTAAAAATTTATGCTAATGTACTAAATTATAAACGTATTACTTTTGGTTGTTAATTACAATTTTTTGAGTTTTAGCAGCATTGTTGTCTGTTGTAACTTTTGCAACATATACACCTGTGCTTAGGTTTTTTGTTGAAAATGATAGTGTGTTATTATTAGAGT
>NZ_VSDQ01000582.1:0-397 GCF_008085455.1 Seonamhaeicola marinus
CTTGTATTATGTATATTGTTTGTATGTGCTAAAATTGGTGCGCAAGAGTATGTTAATAGCGTAAAAGTACAAGGTAATAAAAGGCTTAAAGCATCTTTTGTTAAAAAGATAAGCACGGTTAAAGCAGGAGGCGTGTTAGATTCTTTACAGCTAAACCAAGACACGGAGTTTTTAAAACGATTACCTTCAGTATCACACGCTTATTATCAGGTTTTTAAAACTGAAACAGGTAATTATAACGTTGTTTTTAATATTGAAGAAAGTTTCACTTTAATACCTTCACCCAGTATTTATACTACAAATAATGGCGAATTTGCCTTTAGAATAGGACTTACAGAGTTTAATTTATTTGGTCAAAATATTGGTTTAGGAGCTTTTTATCAGCATGATATTTATG
>NZ_VSDQ01000103.1:0-213 GCF_008085455.1 Seonamhaeicola marinus
GTCAATCATACTATTAGTTATCCAAGTACCTTGTTGCCCTATACGTTTAATTTTTGAGCATTCTTGTACAACCTGCTTAAATGCTGTATTGGTAGTTACTTTAAAGCGGTTACTGCGCAATACTTGTTTCATACTTTTTGATACCTTTAATTTATTGGGAAACAGCACAAACCTAGGGTCTGGACTCCACCAAAGTATGGGCTCTTCGGCATC
>NZ_VSDQ01000103.1:302-442 GCF_008085455.1 Seonamhaeicola marinus
TATATAATGCATATTGTAAAATTAAAAAACCTCAACATAAAATGCTGAGGTTTTTTTAATATTCCTGTGTAAACAGAATTATTTAATATCATTAAAACGGTAAATCATCATGATCTTCTTCGTTTAAATTTCCTGCTGGC
>NZ_VSDQ01000103.1:579-852 GCF_008085455.1 Seonamhaeicola marinus
CTCCACCATAATATGTTGCGGGTACTGCTCTTCTGTAGTAACAACAATTTCTCTTTTTCTAAAACCGTTAGCTCCAAAAGTTTGTGTTTCTCCAATTACTTTTATTCTTCCTTGAACTTCCATTACTTAAAATATGTATTTATTATTTACTCTTACTTAATAATATTTTCCAAGCACTTTGTACATCGCCATAACTTAAATAGTTACTGGCTAGCTTGTGCTTTTCTCTATGCGATGCTGTTTTTATATTTGGGTATCGGCTTGCTAACTTTT
>NZ_VSDQ01000904.1:0-213 GCF_008085455.1 Seonamhaeicola marinus
AATCATTATTTAAAACTGTATTTAAATATCCAACCTAATATCTTAACGCCTGCAAATATAGCACCTTTTACGGTACCTGAAACTTTTGATACGCCTATTCGGTTTCTATATTTAACAGGAATTTCTGTGTAAGTTAGCTTTTGTTTTAAGGCTTTTAATTGCATTTCTACTGTCCAGCCATAAGTTTTGTCTTCCATGTTTAAAGCCAAAAGC
>NZ_VSDQ01000904.1:283-625 GCF_008085455.1 Seonamhaeicola marinus
TTTCGGCTTTGTTAGCAATATAGTCTATACCTTTTAAGCATGCGTAACCATAACCTTTTTTATTTTCAGTTAAAACGGTAGCGCCAGCTTTTTTAGCATTAACCTCAGTATCATCAGTAGAATTGTTACTAATAACAATTACTTCTTTTACTGTTTTTGGAATGTCTTTAATAACAAGACCTATAGAATCTGCTTCGTTATACGCAGGGATAATGACATTAATTATTGGCATATGCTAATTTTGTGCAAAAGTACAATAACATATCAGTTCACAAAACAAAGAACTGATAGCTTCTTTTAAATTATTGTAAAGAATTGTAGTTATTTTTTGTTTACTAAATC
>NZ_VSDQ01000016.1:0-561 GCF_008085455.1 Seonamhaeicola marinus
TGAATGACACATTTCAAATGGTTTTTATTAAAGAAGACCCAGAAAAACTGCCTAATATAATAACATATAAAATTGTTGGTATTTATAATTCAGGTTTTCAAGATTTTGATGCAAATTACATAATTGGCGATATTAGGCACATACAACGTANTAGTGAATTAAACCAAAAAGGAACTCAGGTTTATGAAAACACACCATCAATTTTAAACACACAAACTATTACCAATAAATACAGTTCTATTTTTGAATGGATTAAAATTTTTGATACTAACATTTATGGTATAATTGGTATAATGATTTTAGTTGCTGGTATTAATATGATTACCGCGCTTTTAGTTTTAATATTAGAGCGTACTCAAATGATAGGTATTTTAAAAGCATTAGGTTCAAGTAATTGGAGCATTAGAAAAGTATTTTTATACAATGCGTCTTACTTAATTATTTTAGGGTTAATTTGGGGTAATGTTTTAGGTTTAGGTTTACTATTTACCCAAAAGTATTTTAAAATTTTTACACTAGACCCAAGTGTTTATTATGTTACCGAAGCACCTGTTTACATTA
>NZ_VSDQ01000650.1:0-417 GCF_008085455.1 Seonamhaeicola marinus
GTAGTGAAATACCGACCCCAAAGTATGCAGGGGAAACGCCATAATTTTATAAAAAGAAATTCCAGACAACACCGAAACGCACAGTAAAATCTCTGTATGGATTATTTGGTGCCGAAAAATAATTGTAGCCCGTAAATGCTGAATTGAAATGTTCTGCTTTTAGGAAGAGACGTGTTTGACGGATTTTTGCGTTTATGAAAAAATCTAGCCTTGGGAAATCTCCAATTTCTTCATTGTTTTGCACATAAAACTCTGCCAATAGCGGGTTGTATGCATTCATATAGTATTTTGTGAAATAGTTTAGCGTAACACCAGTTTGCAGGTACATGGCTTTTTTAAAGAGATGGCTTGAAAAATAGAGCGTGTTACGGGTGTTTATTTCGGGTACGTTTAATGTATTATTATCGTCTTGCACGT
>NZ_VSDQ01000408.1:0-605 GCF_008085455.1 Seonamhaeicola marinus
ACCTGCATGTAAAAACAGCCTGTTCTCTTCATCTAGATAATACAGTGGCATACTTTTTAAAAACTTTAAATGTTCCTTTTTTTGCTCAGGTGTAAAGCTTGTATAGCTTTCAATAGTTTCTTTACCACCATGCATGTACCAAGTTGCATTAACGCCTTTTGAGTTTAGCCAATTTTCACACCAAACATCATGATTTCCTTTTATAAAAATGCAGTTTATTTTTTCAGATAATTCAATTAGCAACTGAATTACATGGGCAGATTCACTCCAGCCATCTACATAATCACCCATAAAAATAAGGGTATCCGCTTCTTTTATTTCTATTTTATTTAATATTTGAATTAAAGCCTGTAAACCTCCGTGAATATCTCCTATTGCAATAGTGCGCGCCATTTTATAATACTTTTCTGCAAAACTATAGCAGAATTATAAAAAACAACGCTTTTTTAAAGTTAAGATTTAATTAAAAATATTGACCTATACCAAACACAAGTCCTTGCGAAGCATTTTCTGTAAGCCCCAAACCGTAGTCTATTCTAAAAATTGCATTAAATATTTTTTTATGAATAAACCTGAGCCCTAAACCAGAGTATATTTTTAGGTTG
>NZ_VSDQ01000192.1:0-509 GCF_008085455.1 Seonamhaeicola marinus
GGTTTTAAAATCAACAACATCAGTTTGTTGCCCAAAACAAGCTAATGATACTAAAACTAATAATAAAATCCACGTGTTTTTCATAGAGTGAATATAGCAAACTTTAGTACAAAAAGCCACTTGCAATTTATTTCAAAAGAATTATTTTAGTTCCATGAATACGGCTTTTTTACAAACTCCCATAGATTATCTTAAAGGTGTTGGCCCTAACCGAGCCGATTTACTTCGTAAAGAGCTTAATATTCATACGTTTCAAGATTTACTCAACCTATTCCCTAACCGATACATTGACCGAACGCGGTATTACAAAATAAACCAAATACAGCAAAGTAATGCCGAAATACAAGTTATTGGAGTTATTAAAAACTTTAAAGAGGTAGCGCAAAAACGCGGCAAACGATTAGTAGCCACATTTCAAGACGAAACAGGCACTATGGAGCTCGTTTGGTTTAGAGGCCATAAATGGATTAAAGACAGTTTAAAATTAAACACGCCGTATGTTATCTTTG
>NZ_VSDQ01000161.1:0-422 GCF_008085455.1 Seonamhaeicola marinus
AAGTTCTTTAATTTGGCTAAATTTTAGCTTTTTATGGTTGTTATTAACGTGTTTGTAACTGGCGTTTGATATGTATGTTAATGATTGTGCCATGTCTTGTAAGTGCCTTAAAACATTTAAGTAAAAGTTACTAGCGCTAACACTTGGTTCATCTAAATTTTTAATAAAATAGAAAATATGATCTTTAAGCTCATCAATTTCGTTAGTTAAATTTTCAACCTGACTTTTATTCTTTTTTAAAGATTTTAAATTGTGTGTTGCAAGCCCATTTACAGCATTGGTATAAATTCTATTACCACGTTTTATAACAGTGGCAATGTTGCTTGCGCTTTCAACAATAACGCCTTGTATTGAGCTGCTTTCAGCTTTTTGAAGACTATCTTCAGCTTTTTGTATTTTAGATTGTTTCCTGTGGCTTAAAT
>NZ_VSDQ01000541.1:0-512 GCF_008085455.1 Seonamhaeicola marinus
TGATATTTTAAACACCACCCAACTTATTGATGAGCAAGGCAATATTAATTATGATAGAATTAGCCTTTTTTCTACAGCCGATTATGGACTAACATTTTCATACGCACGTAAACTGCCAGTTCAAGGTTTAAATTATGGCGTTAATGCTAAGGTTATTAGGCGTATTATTGGCAATTTTGCATCGTCATGGGGTTTTGGTTTAGATGCTGCTATACAATTTGAAACCAATAATAATTGGAAATTTGGTATTATGGCACGCGATATTACAACAACTTTTAACGCATGGGCTATTGATGAAGATGAATTTGAAACTATTAAAGATGCTGTTGAAGGACAAAACCAAGAATTACCCGAAACTACCGAAATTACAATACCTAAATTACAAATTGGCATTTCAAAAAAGTTCAATTTTAATTATGACTATACTCTTTTAGCTGCCGCCAATTTAAATGTGAGGTTTGAAGAGAATAACGATATCATTTCAACATCATTTGCCAGTGTAAATCCCGCTT
>NZ_VSDQ01000434.1:0-614 GCF_008085455.1 Seonamhaeicola marinus
TTCTAACACACCCGATAATAGCATTTTATACATAAACTCATGTGGTAAATAGCGTTCGCCTTTATCATCAGCTTCTTTCCAAATAGCGTGTATGTGTTTTTGTAATCTTCTGAATGCTTCTTCTTCAGGAATACATGTATCTGTAACTCTGTTTAAACCCTTTTCTAACAAATCCCATTCTTGCTGCGGTGTTAAATCTCTGTAATTAGGTACACGTTTATAGTGTGAGTGTGCAACTAAATTCATGATATCTTCTTCAAGGTTTGCCCCTGTACATGAAATGATATGCACTTTATCTTGCCTAATCATTTCAGCAAAAATTTTACCTAACTCTGCAGTACTCATAGCACCAGCAAGAGACACCAGCATTTTAGCGCCATTGTTTAATTGATCTTCGTACGCTTTAGCGGCATCAACTACTGATGCTGCATTAAAGTGCAGATAGTATTTTTCTATGAAATTTGAAATAGCGCCTTTAGTACTCATCGTCTTCGTTAAATTTTGAAAAATTATTTACTTTATTGTTATTATTGTTAAAATCATCGTTATAGCCATCTTCAACGTCTTCATTTTGAAATTTATAGCTTAACATTTTATAATATAGTTTTGCAGCT
>NZ_VSDQ01000893.1:0-217 GCF_008085455.1 Seonamhaeicola marinus
AACTTCAATTTGGTGTCCGCGTTTTTCGCCTTCTTCAATGAGTCTTTCTGTAGAATAAAGGTTGGTGTTTCTAGACAGTATTACTATATTCATGGTGTTTTTGAGTTAAAGGAAACGTTTTCTAAATCTACATCAACTATAAATTTGTGGCTTAAAAATTGCCTGCCAATTAAAACAGGGAATTTCATATCGTCTCTGGTGCTTAAAGTTAAGTTAA
>NZ_VSDQ01000893.1:378-1280 GCF_008085455.1 Seonamhaeicola marinus
AATCGAAAATAATTTCGGTTTTACCAAAATTTTGGTGCACATCACTATTAAAAATGCACAGCAATGCGTTGTCTATTTCTATAATTTCAGAGCAGTGAATTGCAGAAGTATATGCGCCTGTATCTATCTTAACATCAATGTTGTAGAGTTCCAGTTTTGGGAAATCTATTTTATCTATTCTTCCAATTGTTTTTTTACTCATTTGCTTTTTTAAAAAGAGGCGCAATGTAGTAAATAAGTTAATTCAAATTTTTAGTTTATTAAAATTTAACCATAAAATATTTAATAATTACCTTTGAGATGATGGATGTACCTGCTTTAGAAATACAATTACAAACATTACCCAATCAACCGGGTGTATATCAATACTTTGATAAAGATGATACTATTATTTACGTAGGGAAAGCCAAAAATTTAAAAAAGCGCGTAAGCTCATACTTTACCAAAACTCATGATAGTGGTAAAACCCGTGTGCTAGTAAAAAAAATAGCACGTATAAAACACATAGTTGTTGAAACCGAAACCGATGCGTTGTTGCTAGAAAATAACCTAATTAAAAAGCATAAACCACGCTATAATGTACTGCTTAAAGATGATAAATCTTACCCGTGGATTTGTATAAAAAATGAACGATTTCCGCGTGTGTTTTCAACAAGGCGTGTTTTTAAAGGTGGTGGTGAATATTATGGGCCCTACACCAGTGGTAAAACTGTGCACACGTTGCTAGATTTAATAAAAGGATTGTATCCGTTACGTACATGTAATTATGATTTGGCCGAAACAAAAATTGAGGCAGGAAAATACAAAGTGTGCTTAGAGTATCATCTAAAAAATTGTAAAGGTGCTTGCGAAGGTTACGAAACTGAAGAAGCTTACAATGAAAATATAAAAGCCATTAGGCA
>NZ_VSDQ01000378.1:0-563 GCF_008085455.1 Seonamhaeicola marinus
GTTTCCTTTTAAATTTTGAGCCAAAGTTTGGTTCGTATCAATTAAATATTTGTACTTAATACTGCCATCAGCTTGCTCATCTTCATCTATACCATGGTGTGTTTCACTCCACCAACTATTATAAATATTATTATCATGATTACCTGCTGATGATACTGCTACTTTGAAAAAGTCAGGATATACTAACATGGCTGCTGTTGACATGAATCCGCCTCCTGAGTGTCCTGTGATTCCTACTTTGTTTATATCAATAAAACCATGTCTATCTGCTAATTGTTCTGCTACATACTTTTTATCGGCCAATCCATAATCTCTTAAATTTCCATAACCATAAGTATGATACCATTTTGAGCGCCTAGGATCTCCTCCTCTATTACCCAAAGTAACAACTATAAAACCTACTTGCGCCAACCTATCTACATTATCCATTCTAACAGAAAAAGACGCATTTACAGCCTCAGTTTGTGGCCCTGGATATACATATTCTATAATAGGATACTTTTTATTTTCGTCAAAATCAAAAGGTTTATACATTACGCCATAAATATTAGTAATACCATCAC
>NZ_VSDQ01000533.1:0-517 GCF_008085455.1 Seonamhaeicola marinus
CACTATCAGATAAGCTGTGTTTTACGTTTGTGTTTATTAAAATTAATTGGTGGTGTTTAAAATCTATTTTAAAAGGTTTTGCTTTAATGGTACGGCAATCTAGCAAAAGAGCGTTATCTTTTACTCCAAACATACTTGCGTATTGGTCCATTATACCACAATTAACACCAACATAATTATGTTCTGCTTTTTGCGAAATAAATATCATTTCTTCTTTAGAAAGCCCTAAGTTGAATATTTCATTTAAGCCAAAAACCACACTATTTTCTAAAGCGGCTGATGATGACATACCTGCACCTCCTGGAATATCGCCTTTAAAAACGATATTGAAGTTACCTATAACTTTGTTACGGTTTTTAATTTCGGCAACAACACCTAAAATGTAGTTTTCCCAGCTACCTTCTTTTAATGGTTTAATAGTATCTAAATTAAAACTTACTAAGCTATCTTTATCAAGCGCGTAGGCAGATGATGTGTTGGCGTTGGTTTTTTGTATGGCTGCATAAATACCTTTATT
>NZ_VSDQ01000706.1:0-442 GCF_008085455.1 Seonamhaeicola marinus
GGGCACAATATTTTTAATAGGTTTAATTTGGTCTATGGTTTTACCAATAACCTCTAAAGTACCGCCACGAGCAATATGGCAGGCTACTTTAACAAATACATCAAGCACCGGAAAACTTGTTTGTATTTTATCGTGTATGTTAATTTCTACAATTTTTTCAGGCATAATTTCAGCACAAATCATACTCATAATACCATTATTGGCACAAATAAAGTAATGGCCATCTAGTTTTAAGGCAATATGCTTGTTTTCTTGGTTAAGTTCAGAGTCTATACCAATAATATGTATGGTACCTTTGGGGAAACTGCTATATGCATTTTGTATTATATAAGCAGCTTCGGGTATATTAAACGGTGATACATTGTGTGAGATATCAACAATAGTAACATCAGGTAATTCACTGTAAATAGCACCTTTAGTTGCGCCAGCAAAGTGATCTTTC
>NZ_VSDQ01000873.1:0-1506 GCF_008085455.1 Seonamhaeicola marinus
TTTCCATTTGCCAATCCATAAAGAATCAGTTTTTAAAGTATAAATAGCCGATTTGAATGTGCTGTCTGTATCTCTTGTAACTTCGTAAATACGCTGCCTGTATGGTTTATTTTGCATGCTGTTTAAAGCTTGTTCTACATACAGGTAATTTCCTTTATCTTCCCAAATTGGGTACATATGAAGTGAAATGTTGTAATATGTTGAGTCTGCTTTTGCTTGTGCTTCAGAATTAAATGATCCTTGCATTAAAGCAAATAATTCGTCAAGTTCTTTATCAGTTTTTGGAGTTTCAGTTTTTTGTTTGCAAGCAGCAATAGCTACAATAAGTAGCAGTAAGAAAATTTTTTTCAAAATACGTATGTTAAGTTATTTAACTTGGTTTAGATTTTGGTAACTGTACATAAAATGTACTGCCTACATTTACCGTACTTTCAACCCAAATTTTACCGTGGTTAAGCTCAACCAATTCTTTACAAATTGAAAGGCCTAAACCAGTACCTTTTTCGTTACTAGTTCCCATGGTAGTAAATGACGTATTTTTAAATAACTTTTCCAAATTTTCTTTAGAAATACCAATGCCCGTATCGGCAATACTTATAATACAACTACCGTTACTAATGTGGTTTGAAATGGTAATTGTATCGCCTTTTTTAGAGAATTTTATAGCATTAGCTAAAAGATTTTGTACCACAATTTCAAACATGCTTCTATCAGCATAAGCAAAATCACGTAAGGAATGATCAACTAAATTTATGCCTTTACTTTCAACGCGTTGTTCAATTAATTTAATTTTATCTTCAAAAACTTCTTGAACATCAAATAAACTTGGTTTAGGTTCTAAAGACTGCATTTGAGATTTAGACCAGTTTAGTAAATTGAAAAGTAATAATGATGCATTGTTTGCATTTTCACTAAGTTCTGGAATTAAGTTGTCAAATTCTTCTCTTGATAATGAGCCATCTTTTAGTAGCTCAATAAACCCGTTAATAGATGATAGAGAATCTTTCAAGTCATGTGATACTATTGAAAACAACTTGTCTTTTACATTGTTTACATTTTCAAGATGTTTAGTTTGTTCTAAAAATGCTTGGTTTTGTAATTCAATTTTAATGTTTTTTTCCTCTAATTCTTGGGTGTATTTTATGTTACTATTTCGTTTTAAATAAATTAAAACTAAAAAGGTTGTAACAATTGCTAAAGCTGCAAGCAAGCCGTAAAAAATAAGTTTAAACTTATCTAATTGCGTATCTTCATTATAAACAGGTGTACTGTTATTAATGCTTTGGTTATTAGTGTTTTTGGTTTCAGGTTTTTTTAAATCTGTAACAACAGCCAAATCATTTTTAGTAGATGCAGCGTTTTCTAAAGCAGCAATTTTTTCTTGGTCTAAGGTTTGTTTTAAATCATAATATTCTCTTTGCCAAACAAATGCTTTATCAAACTTTTTTCTAATAGAATCTAAAGACTTTCTTAGTTTATAATGTTTTAATAATTCTTGTTTATTAT
>NZ_VSDQ01000881.1:0-555 GCF_008085455.1 Seonamhaeicola marinus
TAGGCTACTACCCATGCATAATTAGGCAGTTTCTCTTTAAAAAAAGAAACTGGATACATTACCGCAGAAACATACATAAGTAACTGCAAACCAAAACTAATTAGCACTCTTAAATCTCTATACTTAGTTATTAATGATGAAATAATCATACCCAAGCCTAAACCTAGCATTCCCATAATGATGATAATTAAAGGGAATAAAAACGTATATCTATTTAATGAAATTTGTGCGCCTTGGTGGTAATAATATATGTAGAAACAACCAAAAACAAACAACTGGATACCAAATTTTAATAAGTTTGATATTACAACCGATATTGGTACTATAATACGCGGAAAATACACTTTACCAAAAATACCCGCATTGGCAGAAAATGTATTGGAGGTAGACATAAAGCATACTTTAAAATAGTTCCAAATGGTAATACTTGCCAAATTGAATAAAAAAGGAGGCACTGTACCTGTAGAAATATTTGCTACATTATTAAAAATTAATGTAAAAATTATAGAGGTAAATAAAGGCTCTATTAAATACCACAAAGGCCCCAAAATGGTT
>NZ_VSDQ01000317.1:0-219 GCF_008085455.1 Seonamhaeicola marinus
GAATTGTTATTCTCTAAAATTGAAGATAAAACCATCCAAGAACAGTTAGATAAATTAGAAGCTAGTAAAAAGGCTAATGAGGCTGCCAATAAAAAAGTTGAACCTCAAAAGGATACTATTACTTTTGAAGATTTTACAAAACTTGATATACGTGTTGGAACTATTATTGAAGCAGAAAAAATGCCAAAAACAAAAAAGCTTTTAAAATTAAAAGTTGAT
>NZ_VSDQ01000317.1:288-655 GCF_008085455.1 Seonamhaeicola marinus
TGTTTGTAAACCCTGATGATGCTAAAGTAAATAACGGTTTGCAAATAAGCTAAACACTAAACAATTATATAATGCTATTAACACATTACACTAAGAAACCACTATTCTTTATAATTTGGTTTTTAATTTTCAGTTCGGCATCAAGTCAAGTAAAAATATTTGTAGATCCGCACACAACTAATTCAATAAAAGGCCATTTAGAGTTAAACAGACAAAAATATTTTAATATTTCATCAGGTGGTAAAAATTTTGAAAAAGCAGTAGGTAATTCTAAACTTTTAAAAACGTATTTAGATGATTACAAAATTAATTTTGGTAGAGATTTAGGTATGGTACGTAGCCAAGTTAAATACGGAAACTCTGTAAT
>NZ_VSDQ01000346.1:0-475 GCF_008085455.1 Seonamhaeicola marinus
AATTTTATTTTCAACAACAAGTTCTTTTCTGTCTAAAGCATTACGTACAGTGTTTAGCAACCTATTTAAATCTGGTGGTTTTGATATATAATCAAAAGCTCCTAAGCGCATCGTGTTTACAGCGGTATCTAAATCACCATGACCAGAAATCATTACCATAGGAATTTCTGGTTTTATTTTTTTAACGGCTTCTAATACTTCAACACCATCCATTTTAGGCATTTTAATATCGCAAAGTATTAAATCATAATCATCATTTTTTACTTTTTCAATACCAGCTAAACCATCTTCAGCTTCTTCAACCGTATACGTATCACTTTCTTCTGATAGTATTTTAACTAATACACGCCTTATAGCGGCTTCGTCTTCTATTATTAATATTCTTGACATAATTATATTTTAAATTTGAGACCAGTTCTTAAATAAAATGCATTTACATCGTCTAATTTAAAAATTTCATCTCTATTATCATTTC
>NZ_VSDQ01000425.1:0-586 GCF_008085455.1 Seonamhaeicola marinus
TCAGACTGCGATGTGGTTAAACTTTCAATGTTTATGTGCCTGCGTTGAAAAATGGCTGAAATACGATTTAATAACCCGATGTTATTTTCGGTGTAAACTGAAATCGTGAATGTTTTTAGTTCTTCGTTCATTTTTTAAAAGATATTTGAAAAAAGGCGAAAAATAGTGCTTATAACACATTTTATTTTTGATAAAATCACCTTTTATCTTTTGTTCTATACTTTAAAACTGTTTTTAGCTTAATCTTACATCTGATACCGATGCTCCAGTAGGTATCATTGGAAATACATTGTCTTCTTTTTCAACACAAACTTCTAAAAAGTATGATGATTTTGAAGCTATCATTTCTTCAACAGCACTGGCTAATTCTTCGCGTTTTGTTACACGCTTAGCTTCAATGTGATATCCTTTTGCTATGGTTACAAAATCTGGGTTTGTCATTTCAGTTGATGCATAGCGCTTATCAAAAAACAGTTGTTGCCATTGGCGTACCATACCTAAAAACTCATTGTTAAGCACTACAATTTTTACGGGTACTTTTTGCTGAAAAATAGTACCTAACTCTTGTATATTCATTTGGTAACCA
>NZ_VSDQ01000583.1:0-220 GCF_008085455.1 Seonamhaeicola marinus
TATTTAAACAAGCTTTAGAGCTAGGTGCTACTGCTTTAATTTTGGTACATAATCATCCATCAGGAACTTTAAAACCAAGTGAAGCCGATAAACAAATTACTAACAAACTTAAAATTGCAGCACAAAGTTTAGATATTAAAGTGTTAGATCACTTAATTATTACTGAAAAAGCCTATTTTAGTTTTGCCGATGAAGCTATTCTATAGGTATTCAAATAAAT
>NZ_VSDQ01000583.1:358-700 GCF_008085455.1 Seonamhaeicola marinus
AGCATGTTTGTACGCGTGTTTTAGGTATAGATGTAGATTTTACAACAACTATTGAAAAATTTATAGCGCATGATAGCCTAAAAATGTCATATACCAAACAACAGTTAGGAAATGAGTTTTTTATAAAAAGTCATGAAATAATGTTTGAGCAAGGGTTGTCTGATATCAGTATAAACGTGCATGAATGGGAAAACACCAAATGCTTTTTTTATACAGGTGAAAAAAGCGCTATCCCTTTTGATATATTTTCGGCCGCATTTTACCTGCTTTCTCGTTATGAAGAGTATTTGCCACATGTAAAAGATGAATACGGCCGCTTTACAGCAACACAAAGTTTAGCGT
>NZ_VSDQ01000055.1:0-860 GCF_008085455.1 Seonamhaeicola marinus
AGAAAATAATTTATTACGCTTACCTAAAAAACAAGTAGCTGTTTTAAGGTTACCAATGGTTTTTGGCGCTAAATCTCCTAGAGTACTTGAAATACTTCAAAATATCAATGAAAATGAACCCGTTGAAGTGTTCCCAAATTTAATAATGAATGTTACAAACATTGATAAATTATCGCAACAAATTCATTACATAATTAACCGTAACAAGCACGGTATTTTTCATTTAGGAAGTAGTGATTTGGTGCATCATGACGATTTTATTAATGAAATAATTCAAATAATAACACAAAAAAAACCTATTATAAAAAGAGTTTTTACCACCAATGATGAGCGTTATTTAGCTGTTTTACCAAAAATTAATAAGCTACCAAAACATTTACAAATTCTTAGTACTAATGTTTTAGAAGATTTAAAAAAATAATTGATTTACACAGCAATATTCAGTATTTTTAAAACTGTTAATCAAAAAACATAAACACAATGAGTAAACTATCGGCACAAGACATTGAAACAAAACTTTTACGTTTCCCTGATTGGGAATATTTTGATGATGCTATTCATGCTGAATTTGAATTTGATAATTTTAGAGACTGTTTTAGCGCCATGAGCCGTATAGCTTTTGAGTGCGAAGCTCTTAACCACCACCCAAACTGGAGCAACGTTTATAACGTTTTAACCATATCACTTTCTACACATGATGCTAATGGTGTAACAGATAAAGATTTTAAACTTGCTGAAGCCATTGAAGCCATAGTAGAGCCTGTTGATGAATAATTTTATCATACAGCAATACAAAAATTACCAAAAAAGCAATAATTTTTTAAATTTGCGCAATGCTTTAAAAACACAAACTTTAAAGC
>NZ_VSDQ01000535.1:0-1211 GCF_008085455.1 Seonamhaeicola marinus
AACTGTTCGATACCATGTTAGCACATTACCTTATTAATCCAGATATGCGTCACAATATGGATGTTTTGGCAGAAACCTATTTGAATTACACACCAATTTCTATTGAAACGTTAATTGGTAAAAAAGGAAAAAATCAGCTTTCAATGCGCGACGTTCCTTTAGATAAACAAACCGAATATGCTGTTGAAGATGCCGACATCACCCTACAATTAAAAGAACATTTTCAAAACGAATTAGGCGAAGCCAATACCCAAACCTTGTTTGATGATATTGAAATTCCGTTACTGCGCGTTTTAGCGGCTATGGAATTGGAAGGTATTAACCTTGACAAAGACTTTTTAGCGTCATTAGCAGAGCAACTAAACAACGACATTGCCACACTTGAAAAGCGCATTTACGAAGCTGCTGGCGAAGAATTCAACATTGCATCTCCTAAACAATTGGGTATTATTTTGTTTGAAAAAATGAAATTGGTTGACAAGCCAAAAAAGACCAAAACTAGGCAATATTCTACTGCAGAAGATGTCTTGAGTTATTTGGCTAAAGACCACGAAATCATTCAAAACATTCTTGATTTTAGAGGTTTAAGCAAACTTAAAAGCACGTATGTTGATGCGTTACCGCTTCAGGTTGAAGAAGCCACAGGACGCGTTCACACCGATTATATGCAAACCGTTGCCGCTACTGGTCGTTTAAGTAGTAACAACCCGAACTTACAAAACATTCCTATTCGTACCGAGCGCGGTCGTCAAGTGCGAAAGGCGTTTATTCCGCGAAGCGAAGATTACACGCTTTTAGCTGCCGATTATTCTCAAATTGAATTACGCATTATCGCAGCCTTAAGCGAAGAAGAAACCATGATTGAAGCCTTTAACAACGGTGAAGATATTCACGCTTCAACCGCTGCAAAAGTGTTTAATGTGGCTATTGAAGACGTTACGCGCGAACAACGTAGCAACGCTAAAACTGTAAATTTCGGTATTATTTATGGTGTTTCAGCTTTCGGATTAAGCAATCAAACTAATTTATCTCGTAGTGAAGCCAAAGAGTTAATCGACACGTATTACGAAACTTATCCGAAGCTAAAAAACTACATCAGTAAACAAGTAGATTTTGCTCGTGACCATGGTTATGTGCAAACGGTTTTAGGTAGACGCAGATATTTAAAAGATATTAATTCTAGAAATGCGGTTGTTCGTGGTGCAGCAGAA
>NZ_VSDQ01000640.1:0-587 GCF_008085455.1 Seonamhaeicola marinus
TTAATGCCAAATCTGGAGTTGCAGACCCATCAAACTTTTCGGCTTCATTATCTCTTATAGCAGAAATAGTTCCTAAGAAAAACATACGTTTTCTACCTGCAATACTCTTAATATACGGCCTAAATTCAACAGGTTTATTAACAGACCAATCAAACTCTTTTCTAGATTCAATAACTTTTAATGGCATTGCCGATACGCCTGCATATCCTTGTTTTTTAGCAGCATGATTATAGTAGTAAAACTTGTTTGTACCATCGGCAGGCACAAAAACACTAAAGGTTAAGCTTGTACGCTCGTCACCAACGGGCTCTAAACCAAACCAGTGATATAAACCGCTGTAAGCATTTGTGTTAGTGTCAGAAAAATCAAAATCTGTTACAAATGGTTGTTGATTTTGGTCATCGGGTAGTATAGGAATTTTAACAGCGGTTTCCATATTCCATGGTAACGGATCACTAAAACCACCTAAAAACTTTAACGATTCTGCCTGCAAGCGTGATACTTTTTCAGCTAAGGTATTTTGGCGTGTTAAATATGGATAATTACTCATGTTTTCTGGACTAACATAGGTGCCTTTACCTATGGCA
>NZ_VSDQ01000763.1:0-222 GCF_008085455.1 Seonamhaeicola marinus
GTATTATTGTTAAGCTCATGTGTATCTAAAAAAGAGTACACCGCCTTACAAGAAAAACAAAAAGAAACTCAAGATTTGCTTAACTCTGCTACTGTTAAATTAAATTCATGTTTAGAGGAAAAAGCATCGGCTTCAGCAAGATCAAAAGCCTTAGAAGAGCAAGTGGCAGATTTACGTAAGTACAATGATAACCTACAAATATTATCAGCCAAAGGTGCTAGC
>NZ_VSDQ01000763.1:239-442 GCF_008085455.1 Seonamhaeicola marinus
AGATATTGAGGTAAATGTTGAAAAAGGTGTGGTATTTATTTCTATTGCCGATAAATTATTATTTAAAAGCGGTAGCTATATTGTAACATCGCAAGCTAAAGATGTATTAGCTAAAGTGGCTAAAGTAGTAAATAGCAAGCCTGATTTTGAGTGTATGGTTGAAGGACATACTGATAACGTACCTTACAGAAAAGAGCCTTTAT
>NZ_VSDQ01000193.1:0-527 GCF_008085455.1 Seonamhaeicola marinus
AGTTAAAATCATTTTTTTTGAATATGTTTTTTGGTTTAATCTTCAGGTTTACCAACTAATAAAAAATCTAAATGTTTTTTAACAAGGTCTGTGTTTTTAACTTTAACAATAACCTCATCACCTAATTGGTACATGTTTTTAGTGTTTCTGCCAACTAATGCAAATTGACTTTCATCAAAGGCGTAATGATCATCAGTAATATCTCTAACACTTACCATGCCTTCGCATTTATTTGAAATTATTTCAACATAAATTCCCCAATCTGTAACACCTGAAATTACACCTAAAAAGTCTTCATTTTTATGATCTTCCATAAAACGAATTTGCATGTATTTTATAGAATCTCTTTCAGCTTTGATTGCTAAATTTTCCATGTTGCTAGAATGTTGGCATTTTTCTTCAAAAGCTTCTTCATTAGCTGTTTTTCCGCCATCTAAATAGTGTTGTAATAGCCTGTGTGCCATAACATCAGGATAACGCCTTATGGGCGATGTAAAATGCGAATAATAATCAAAAGCCAAACCGTA
>NZ_VSDQ01000494.1:0-1180 GCF_008085455.1 Seonamhaeicola marinus
TATTCAAAATTTTATATTCAATTATAAACATCAATGTTTGAAATTTCACAATTAAAAGAAAAGAAACTCTCTGAATTACAAGAGATTGCAAAAGAATTAAGTATCCCTAAGTACCGTTCTTTAAAAAAATTAGATTTAGTTTATCAAATTCTAGATCATCAAGCTGCTAACCCAAAGGCAACAACCGAGGCTAAACCAGAAGCAAAAGCCGAAGACAACAAACCTAAACCTAAAAGACAGAGACAGCGCGTTCAAAAAAAACCTGCTAACACTAGCAATACTGATAAAGCTGAAGCAAACGCTGCTAAACCTACCGAAGATAAACCGCAAGCTAAAAAAGAGGAACAAACGCAAAGTAAGCCTCAAAACAACAACAATAGCAATAATAGTAACAACAACAATAATAGCGGTAATAATAACAATAACCAGCAAAAACACCGTCAACACAAAAATCAGCATAAAAATCAAAAAAATAATGTTGATAATGGCAATAAAGACAACAGAAACCGTTATCGTGAGCCAGATTTTGAATTTGATGCCATAATTGAAAGTGAAGGTGTTTTAGATATTATGCAAGATGGTTATGGTTTTTTACGCTCATCAGACTATAACTACCTATCATCACCAGATGATATTTACGTATCACAATCGCAAATTCGTTTATTTGGCCTTAAAAAGGGCGATACCGTTTTAGGTAATGTTAGGCCTCCTAAAGAAGGTGAAAAGTATTTCCCTTTAATAAAAGTAAACAGAATTAACGGCCAAAAACCTGAAGTTGTTAGAGACCGCGTATCTTTTGAGCATTTAACACCTTTGTTTCCAAGAGAAAAATTTAATATAGCTGAAAAACAAAGTACCATTTCAACACGAATAATGGATTTGTTTGCTCCTATTGGTAAAGGGCAACGTGGTATGATTGTATCGCAACCTAAAACAGGTAAAACCATGTTACTTAAAGATGTTGCTAACGCTATTGCCGCAAACCACCCCGAAGTTTATCAAATGATTTTACTAATTGATGAACGCCCAGAAGAAGTTACAGATATGCAACGTAACGTACGTGGCGAAGTCATAGCATCTACCTTTGATAAAGAAGCTCATGAACACGTAAAAATTGCCGATATTGTTTTAGAAAAAGCAAAACGTTTAGTTGAATGTGGGCATGACGTAGTAATTCTTT
>NZ_VSDQ01000166.1:0-150 GCF_008085455.1 Seonamhaeicola marinus
CGGAAAGCGTGTTACGTGAATTTCTCTAACCTCATCATACACACGCTTTTTAAAATCATCTAAATTCTTTTTATTTAACGCCGAAATAAACAAAGCATTATTACCTATTTTGTTCATCCACGTTTTTTTCCACTCTTCTAGTGTGTAATT
>NZ_VSDQ01000166.1:193-566 GCF_008085455.1 Seonamhaeicola marinus
GGCTTGTAAGCATCAATTTTATTAAATACCATAATAGTAGGTTTATCACTACTATCAATTTCGCCTAAAATTTTATTAACCGAAGCAATGTGTTCTTCAAAATTAGGGTGCGAAATGTCAACTACATGTAATAACAAATCGGCTTCTCTCACTTCATCTAAAGTACTTTTAAAACTCTCAACCAATTGCGTTGGTAATTTTCTAATAAAACCAACCGTATCACTTAATAAAAAAGGTAAGTTTTGTATAACCACTTTACGTACCGTAGTATCAAGGGTAGCAAATAATTTATTTTCGGCAAAAACTTCGCTTTTGCTTACTACATTCATAAGTGTAGATTTGCCAACGTTTGTATAACCAACCAATGCCACAC
>NZ_VSDQ01000342.1:0-587 GCF_008085455.1 Seonamhaeicola marinus
TAAAGCACTTACAAAGTTATTTAGTGAAACCGCATTGCAAGTTTGCGAAGGCCAACAATATGATGTAGATTTTGAAACCAGAAATGATGTAACCATTGCAGAATATTTAACAATGATAGAGTATAAAACAGCTGTTTTAGTAGCAGCTGCAATGCAAATGGGGGCAATTATTGCTGAAGCAGATATTAAGAACCAACAAAGTATTTACCAATTTGGACGCAATTTAGGCATAGCATTTCAGTTGCAAGACGATTATCTTGATGCATTTGGAAACCCCGAAACCTTTGGTAAACAAGTTGGGGGCGATATTATAGAAAACAAAAAAACCTATTTGTATTTAAAAGCATTAGAGTTTGCTGATGCCAATGAAAAACAAAGGCTCATTCATCTATTTAATACTGAAACTACAAAAACGGAAGAAAAAATATTTGCTGTAAAAGAATTATTCAAATCTACCGGCGCTGCAAAAGCAACTAAACAAGCTGTGGCAGAATATACTAATAAAGCTTTTAAGGTGTTAGAAGTTTTAGATATTTCAGAAGATAAAAAGCAATTATTAAAAACTTTTGGCAGTAACCTAATGCGCC
>NZ_VSDQ01000754.1:0-933 GCF_008085455.1 Seonamhaeicola marinus
ACAATACCTGTTCCATGATCTATATAAAAAGAATCATTAATGGTTGCCCCTGGATGAATATCAATACCTGTAATACCATGAATATATTCACTCATCATTCTTGGTAAAATTGGCACTTTCAATTTGTAAAGCGCATGACTTAAACGGTAAATTGAAATGGCATGAAAGCCTGGGTAAGCCAAATAAATTTCTTCTAAACTGTGTGATGCAGGATCATTGTTTTCNGTGTTCTTCTTCCTGTTCACAATCAAACAACGAATAAAACAATTTTTTAGTAAATGTTTTAACGGTGTCTTTTAAACAAACGTTGTAACTTTTCATTAGTTTATTATTTATAAAGAAACGTATGTTTCAAAAATATTAAATCCTACAAGGTAAATGAAGCCTTGCAGGATTTAATTTTATAGTATTTTACTGAACGTTTTAATCTATAGCTTGCACTACTGCTTTTGGGGCTTCTTTACGTGTACCATCAAAACCATCTACACCTGAAACTGTTGTATATTTTAATACGAATTTTTTACCAGGATTGATAATTTTATATGCTGCTTGACACATAATTGTTGCTTCGTGGAAACCACAAAGTATTAACTTTAACTTTCCTGGGTAATAATTACCATCGCCTATGGCGAAAATACCTGGAATGTTAGTTTGATAATCTAAAGCATTATTAACTTTAATAGCATTTTTTTCAATTTCTAAGCCCCAGTTTGCTATTGGACCTAGTTTTGGCGATAAGCCAAATAGTGGAATAAAATGATCGGTTTCTAAAGTATAAGGAGCTTCACCTTGTTTTGTAATTTCAATAGCTTCAACTTTACCGTTGCCTAAAATATTTGTTACTTCGGCAGGTGTAATAAGGTTTATTTTCCCTTCTCTTTTTAATTCTCCAACTTTTTCAACAGAATCTAAGTGCCCTCTAAATTCATTACG
>NZ_VSDQ01000606.1:0-441 GCF_008085455.1 Seonamhaeicola marinus
AAGAAGCAGTAGCTAGAGTTAACGCTCACAAAGAGCCTTTTCCTGCTGATACGCTTTTAAAATTATACGCCTACTACAAAAAGGCAACGAATGATTATGGCAAACCCCGAAGCAGAGAAGCTTTAATAAATGCTTTTAAAACAAACGCCCTATTTCAAGCAAAAAACATTACTGAAACCGAAGCCAAAGAAGCCTATATTGATTTGGTTAATAAGTACTTTTTATACAGAGAATAACACAAAAAAAGCTACAATGAAACACTTTTTATATTTAGTTTTAAGCTTTTTTATAGTTGGCTGTAGCAAAAATATTCCTAAAAAAAACTACCAATATTACTGTACACTTTTTAATAATAAAACTGCTTTTGAATTAACCAATAACAGCGGAGACTCAAGAGTTTTAGTCTCACCTTTTTACCAAGGCAGAATTTTAACCAGTTCT
>NZ_VSDQ01000262.1:0-734 GCF_008085455.1 Seonamhaeicola marinus
AAATGCCTATTATCATTTGGGCGAAAGTTATGTGCATTTAAATAAAAAACAAGAAGCTTTAAATGCTTTTAGGTATGCATCTCAAATGAGTTTTAATAAAAAAATACAAGAAGATGCTTGGTTAAATTATGCTAAAATTAGTTATGAAATTGGTAACCCTTACCAACCAGCACCACAAGTTTTAGCGGGGTATTTAGATACATATCCTGAAACAAGTTACAGAGATGAAATTGAAACCCTGTTAATAGACTCTTACATAACATCAAAAAATTACAAAGAGGCCCTAATTTTGTTAGAAGGGAAGAAGAGTTTTGATAATAAAGCAGCCTACCAAAAAGTTGCGTTTTATAGAGGTATAGAACTTTATAATGATAATCAATACTTAGAAGCTAAAAAATTATTTGATGCTTCATTAAAAGAACCAAGAGATGAAAATTATACGGCCCGTGCCACATTTTGGAAAGCTGAAGCCGATTATAACCTAACAAATTATGATGATGCCTTGGTAGGTTTTAAGCAGTTTAAACAAATGAATGTTACTGCACCAGAGTTTAAAAATTTAGATTATAATTTAGCTTACACCTATTTCAAATTAAAAAATTACAACAGTGCTACAGAGCATTTTAGTGCTTTTACAAAAAATAGTAACGATGATAAAGTAAGGCAAAATGATGCCTTTTTACGTCTGGGCGATGCTTATTTTGTAACAAGTAACTACAATGCAGCAATAACGG
>NZ_VSDQ01000586.1:0-583 GCF_008085455.1 Seonamhaeicola marinus
TCAAATTATGGCTCAAGGTTTTTATCCTTATTTAACTGAAAAAGGAAGCGCTATTTATACAGCCTATATAAATGCCTAAATGAGTTTTAAGAAGTTTTGAAGCATTGGGTTTCTATTGTTTTTATTCCAAACCACAGATAGTGTTGTTTTTTGTTTCATTTTATCTAATTCAATAAACTGTAAATTTTCATTGTTGTTTGCAGCCAATGATTTGGGAACAATAGAAATACCAAAACCATTTTCAACCAACTTGTAGATAGAACCAGCGTGAATAGTATTATGTGATATTATAGGCAAGAACCCGCTATCGTCAAAAATCTGCATGACTTTTTCATAATACGAAGCACTGTATTTTGGGTCAAAAAGTATAAAAGATTCATTTTTGAAGGATTCCAAGTTTTTCAAAGATTTTGAACTTATTTTAAAAGACTTAGGTAACACCAAACAAAAATTTTCATTTAAAATAGGTTTTGTTTCTAAGTCTTTGGGCACACGCTCTAAGCGCACAAAACCCACATCTAAATCAAATGAAAGTAAATGTTTTATTTGTGTTTCATTATCAATTTCTTTCAAACTAAATACA
>NZ_VSDQ01000336.1:0-577 GCF_008085455.1 Seonamhaeicola marinus
ACCAATTTCTTGTGCTACAATTTTTGCTACGGCTAAAGGGTGAAAAATGTAGGCTTCACCCGATTTTCTTCGTTGGTTTTTATGCCCATCTAAGGCTACTTCAAAAGCGCCTCTTATTAGCTTTTTATCATCATCAGAAAGTGTGGTGTAACTTACCTTTAAAAGTTCTTTGTAGGCTTTGGTAATAGCTGCATTTTCTATTTCAATTTCTTCGGCTGTCATCATAGATTAAAGGTAACATAAAGAAAATTAACAACCAATAGGCATGGTAGTTTTTGTGTGGTTTATTTTAAGGTTGATAAAAAATCAACTAATAAATTAATAGCTTTACCTCTGTGGCTAATTTGGTTTTTGGTAGCTAAATCCATTTCTGCAAAGGTATTTTTATAGCCGTCAGGTTTAAAAATAGGATCATAACCAAAGCCTTTGTTTCCTTGTTTTTCTAGTGTAATTTTACCTTTACAAATTCCTGTAAATGTTTGTGTTTTGTTGTTTAAACTTAAAGCAATAACAGTTTTAAATTGCGCATTACGGTTGGTGTTATTGCTTAAATTGTTTAAAAGTTTAACCATATTGT
>NZ_VSDQ01000523.1:0-395 GCF_008085455.1 Seonamhaeicola marinus
AGAAAGTAAATCCTAAAAAAGCTTATTTAACCCATATAAGCCATTTATTAGGTTTTCATGATGAAGTTGAAAAAACATTACCAGAAAACGTATTTTTGGCATATGATGAATTACAATTAACCATATAACCCTATTTTATGAAGCAAAGAATTTTTATTTACCTGTTTATCTTTTCAATACTTCTAGTATTGTTTCAGTATGTGAATTCTAAACGTGTATTTGAAGACTTAACAAACAGACTTGATAAGAAAACAGAGCGAATAGGAGCTTTTAAAGATTCTTTAGATGTTATTCAAGATATGTTTTTAGAAGTTTCGCATTTTAATTTAGATAGAAATGAAGACGCTATTAGTTATTTTGAGGATGAAGGTTATAATATAGATGAATTAATCCCT
>NZ_VSDQ01000469.1:0-837 GCF_008085455.1 Seonamhaeicola marinus
TTAAAGTTGCTACACAAAACAACATACATGCTGGTACAAATAAAGCTACTCTAACTCTTGAAGACGGCAGTAAAATAGCCCTAGAAAAAGGGCAAAATTATATTAACAACAATATTAAAAGTAATGGTAAAGAATTAATTTACAGTACACCCGCTACCACAAAACAAAGTATATCTTACAATTATTTAACCATTCCAAGAGGCGGACAATTTTTGGTAAACCTATCAGACGGTACTAAAGTTTGGTTAAATTCAGATTCGCAATTAAAATACCCAACAAATTTTATTGAAGGAGAAACCAGAACTGTAGAGCTTGTATATGGCGAAGCTTATTTTGATGTATCACCAAGTACTATTAACAATGGCACTAAATTTAAAGTATTAAACAACCACCAAACTATTGAAGTTTTAGGAACAGAATTTAATATAAAAGCCTATAAAGAAGACACACATATTTTAACCACTTTGGTTGAAGGAAAAGTAATGGTTACTAACCATACAAATAGTACCGTTTTAAAACCCAATCAGCAATCAATAATTACCCCTAACAACAACAAAATTATAGTAAACACCATTAATGTTTACAATGAAATTTCGTGGAAAGACGGCGTATTTAGCTTTAAAAACAAGCCTTTAAAAGAAATAATGATGGTTTTATCTAGATGGTATAATGTTGATGTAAACTTTAAAAACAAAAATATTGAGCATGAGCTTTTTGGAGGCTCTTTTGATAAAACACAAAATATAGAAGAAATTTTAACAATGATACAAAACGCAACAAATATGTCTTTTATTATTCAAAATGGACAAGTAATTATAGAATAATAAAAAGGGAAAA
>NZ_VSDQ01000146.1:0-539 GCF_008085455.1 Seonamhaeicola marinus
ATTAAAAACACTAAGATTTCCACCTTCGTGGAAATGAAAAAAAGAAATATTAAATGAAAATATCAGTAGAATTAACATTAACACCATTACAAGATAATTTTGAACCAGCTATAATTCATTTTATAAAAAAAATGAGAGTTTCAAATTTAAAAGTATTAGAAAACCCATTAAGTACCCAAGTTTTTGGAGATTATAATGAGGTAATGGAAGTATTAACAACCGAAATAAAANAATTGTATTGGAATTTATTGGTGTTTTTTTTGGCTTTTTATCAGTTTGGTATTCTAAAAAAGAAAACATTTTAGTGTATCCAACAGGTATAATAAGCACTGCTATTTTTGTATATATATTATTGGTTTATGGGCTTTTAGGAGATATGCTAATAAACGCATATTATTTCACAATGAGTATATATGGATGGTATTACTGGACCCAAAAAGACGCTAATAACAATGAGGTGCACGTTACCAAAACAACTAAAAAAGAGCAAAAATATACAGTTATTATTTTTATGTTAACACTAATTTTTGTGGCTATTA
>NZ_VSDQ01000005.1:0-532 GCF_008085455.1 Seonamhaeicola marinus
GCACCGGTTTCTTTTGCTAATTCTATTGCTTTTGAAGACGATAAATAACAAGCTTCTTCGCTTCTTATTATAGGATGCTGCGAAATAGGAATATCATCACCATACTTTTCAATATGTGCTTGTAAATTGTTTTTTATTGTAGTTTCATCTTCACAATGTACTGATATTCTTAAATTGGTATTTTTGAAGATATTTTTTAAAACCTCTGGATCATCAACCAACATATTACCTGTTGAAGACCCTAAAAACAATTTTAATCCTGCAGCTTGGTTAGCATCTAGTTTTAAAATTTCGTTTAAATTATCGTTTGTACCTCCAAACATAAATGAATAATTAGCCGATGATGTTTTGGCTGCTATAGCAAATTTTTCTTCTAACTTTTCAATTGTTGTAGTTTGCGGATTGGTATTGGGCATTTCAATAAATGATGTAATACCACCTGCAATGGCTGCTTTAGATTCTGTTTCAATTGTAGCCTTTTGTGTTAAACCAGGCTCTCTAAAATGCACTTGATCATCAATAACACCAGGTA
>NZ_VSDQ01000414.1:0-449 GCF_008085455.1 Seonamhaeicola marinus
CACTAGACCATGATATTTGATAGGGTGGAACACCACCACTAGGTTTTGCAATAAAGTTTTGGGTAATTTCTTTGGTATCACAATTATGAGTGGTTTCAGTAACAACTTCTACCGCTAGGGGTTCAAATCTATTGATGTTGAAAGTTTCTGAAATTTCACAATTATTAGCATCTGTAACAGTTACAGTATATGCTCCTGGAGGGATGTTAGATAAATCTTCGGTGGTAGCACCATGAGACCAATTGTAAGTTAATGGTAGTGTACCACCTGTAACAATTACATTTATAGCACCTGAGTTTGCATCATCACAATTTAAAGCATCGGTTTTAATACCAGAAATGTTTAGCGCATCAGGTTGTGTTATTGTGAAGGTTTCATTTATTACACACGGTTTTCCGTCTGTAATGGTTACGGTGTAAGTTCCAGGCGCTAAATTGTTACGTTCAACC
>NZ_VSDQ01000907.1:0-518 GCF_008085455.1 Seonamhaeicola marinus
ATATGTTCGGCAGTGTTGCCATTCATAACCGTTCCATCTTCAAACTCTAAACCCCAAGCATCACCTGAAACATTCATTACAATAGGATTCATTCCTAAATTTAAAGCTGCCTTTTGCGTACTTAAGCGCGTACGTAAACTAGAATTGAAAAACAACAAACCTAAAGTTTTGTTTTTTCCTAAATCTATATGTTTTAACGGCATTAGCTTGAGCGCTTTGGCTTCTTCAATCCAAGAATCGATGTTATCGATATCGTTTATTGATGTGTAATGTTTCATTTTTTTATTTTAAAACTAATTGGCATTAAGAGATACAACTTCTTCTTTTACATTAAAAAGATTACTACGCTATGGCTCGTAATGACGGTGTTATTTAAACTCTTCTACTTAACTTTTGTAAATGGCACTTTATTTTCAATGGCATTTTTTATAAAATTATCTTCAAGACCATTTACAATCCAAGTTTCAATATTGGCATTTTTGGCAACCGAAGCGGCTTCAATTTTAGATTGCATACCT
>NZ_VSDQ01000360.1:0-528 GCF_008085455.1 Seonamhaeicola marinus
ACATTTAACCACATTTTGAACTAACATTAAACATTTAAACATTTTAAGGTTTCTGTTAATTGATAATAATATTCGTTATCTCATTCAAGCTGCACAAAACCATCGTTAAGTCCAAGTATTCCTTACCTCAAGTCTTTGTTTGTTTCATTTCGTTAACAAATATTAAAGTCCACTTTTCCCCACAACCCAAGTCAGCGGTTATAAAAAAATAGGTTTATAAAGTGTAGTGCTACGCCATAGCATATTGCTTTTTCTCGTGCCTCAAAAAAACAAAAAGCTATTGTCTAAAAGTCCTGTATAAGTAGCTTGTTTAAATGCTGTTTTATCAAACAACTATTTAAAATGCTACCCATACAAACGCTTCACCCAACGCTCAGTACGGTACTAAAACCTATTTTTTTAAGTGTTAATTCCCCAGAAAAGTTAAAGGCATTTTCAATCAAGTTTAACTAATTTGAAAATTTAAAATAAAAAAGATGGCAAATATATGTGGCTACCTCTGCCAACCGCACAAGGCTATAAAGGTCA
>NZ_VSDQ01000716.1:0-498 GCF_008085455.1 Seonamhaeicola marinus
TAGTATTAATTAACAGTAAGTATGTGTTAGCTTCTGTAAATTTGTTCAATTAAATTGGAGTATTTTTCCTTAATGGCTTTACGTTTCATTTTCATGGTTGGGGTAAGTAAGCCATCATCAATAGTCCAAACATCAGGTGTAATTTCAAACTTTTTTATTTGTTCCCATTTGCCAAAGTTTTTGTTGGCTTCGTTAATTTCTTCTTGAATACGTTCTTTTAGTTGCGGGTTTTCAAGTAAGTTTTGGTTTGAAATGTTGTGGCGGAGTGCCCATTCTTCAACAAATTCAAAATTTATTTGAATAAGTGCAGCAGGCATTTTTTCGCCTTCGCCAATAACCATTATTTGTTCTATGAAACGTGATTGTTTAAACTCATTTTCTAATAGGGCAGGTATTACATATTTACCGCCAGAGGTTTTAAACATATCTTTTTTACGGTCTGTTATTTTTAAGAAGTTGTCGTTACTTAACTCTCCAATGTCTCCGGTATGGAAATAA
>NZ_VSDQ01000122.1:0-520 GCF_008085455.1 Seonamhaeicola marinus
TTATCATAATCTGATGTAGTTGTTTCAATTTGCGCTTTAATTTGGTTTACGCGTGCTTTAATAGCTTCAGCATCACCATTTCCGTTAACAATTGTAGTATTGTCTTTATCAACTGTAACAGTTTCAGCAGTACCTAACATTGATAAATCGGCGTTTTCTAAAGTGAAACCTCTTTCTTCAGAAATAACAGTTCCGCCAGTTAAAATAGCTATATCTTCAAGCATAGCTTTACGTCTGTCTCCAAAACCAGGAGCTTTAACTGCTGCAATTTTTAAACCACCGCGTAATTTGTTTACAACTAAAGTAGCTAAAGCTTGTCCGTCTACATCTTCAGCAATGATTAATAACGGACGGCCAGATTGTGCTACGGGTTCTAAAATTGGTAAAATCTCTTGTAAGTTAGAAATCTTTTTGTCGAATAATAAAATGTACGGATTTTCTAAATCTGCAACCATTTTATCAGAATCTGTTACAAAGTAAGGAGATAAGTATCCTCTGTCAAACTGCATACCTTCAACAA
>NZ_VSDQ01000590.1:0-236 GCF_008085455.1 Seonamhaeicola marinus
GTTTGAGTCTTTTCAATCGGGTACATTACTTCATATTGGGTTACAAGAAGGAGAGTCTGCAAAAGTAGATGAGCTTTTAGCTATCATTGGGCCAGAAGGAACCGATGTTTCAGAAATAGCAAAAAACTACAAAGTAACCACCGAAGCACCAAAAACAGAAGAAGCGCCAAAAGCAGCTACATCAACTAAAACTGAAGCGCCAAAGGCAGCACAACCAAAAAAAGAAAGCAAACCAC
>NZ_VSDQ01000590.1:314-469 GCF_008085455.1 Seonamhaeicola marinus
CGTATAGTTAAGTTTGATATTGAAAACTTTGTGCCAGGTGCTGGTGCTGGATCTGTTGGTAAATACATACCAACGGGTCAAGAAGATTTTGAAGATGTACCAAACTCGCAAATGCGTAAAGCTATTGCTAAATCTTTAACAAAATCTAAATTCTC
>NZ_VSDQ01000590.1:539-1096 GCF_008085455.1 Seonamhaeicola marinus
AACTCACAATGGTTTGATGATAAAATGCGTTTAAACAATCACGTACACATAGGTGTAGCTGTAGCTGTTCCAGACGGTTTAGTAGTGCCTGTAGTACGTTTTGCTAATGAGCAAAGTTTACCGCAAATAGGAGCCGAGGTTAAAGAATTAGCAGGAAAAGCAAGAAATAAAAAATTAACTCCAGATGAAATGTCTGGTAGTACATTTACTGTTTCAAACTTAGGTATGTTTGGTATAGATTATTTTACATCTATCATCAATCAACCTAACTCAGCAATTTTATCTGTTGGGGCTATTGTTCAAAAACCAGTGGTAAAAGAAGGTCAAATAGTAGTTGGCAACACAATGAAATTAACCTTGGCCTGTGATCATAGAACGGTTGATGGTGCTACTGGAGCTCAATTCCTTCAAACATTAAAAGGGTATATTGAAAACCCAGTAACTATGTTAGTATAATGTTATTTTGAAATACATTTCTTTACAGTGAAGTGTAATTCAAAACACTCTTAATAATATAATGTTAAACCTGTTTCTAATGAAACAGGTTTTTTTATCTT
>NZ_VSDQ01000385.1:0-450 GCF_008085455.1 Seonamhaeicola marinus
AAATATCAATACCTTCAGCAGCTAAAGCAATATCAAAACTATCTGTTGCGCTACACATGGCAAACATAAAGCCACCGCCTACAACATAATCTCTTATTTTTAAAGCTACATCTAGTTTTTGTTCAGATACTTTACTGTAACCAAGTTTTGCAGCTAGTGCTTCGGCAGATTTTTTTTCTTCAATATACCATGAAGCTGCCCTGTAAGCACCATAAAATTTACCGTATTGCCCAGTAAAATCTTCGTGGTGTAGGTGCAACCAATCATAAAGAAGCAAATTATCATTTAGCACTTCTTCATCATAAACAGTTTCATAAGGAATTTCGGCATACTTTAAAACCATGGTTACAGCGTCATCCCATGGTTGCTTTCCTTTAGGTGTGTAAACTGCAATTTTAGGTGCTTTTTCTAAAACAACAGCTTCCATGTTTTTGCTTGGGCTACTAATAT
>NZ_VSDQ01000470.1:0-590 GCF_008085455.1 Seonamhaeicola marinus
GCATTTCCAACCCAAACGCCTACAACGTAGTCTTTGGTGCTGCCAATGGCCCACGCATCTCTAAAACCAAAACTGGTACCGGTTTTCCAAGCTATTTGTTTAGAGTCATCAAAAAACTCCCAATTTTCGTCGCCTTCGGGTCTGTTAACATGTTTTAAACTTTCAAAAGTTAAATAAATAGAAGCGGCATCAAACACAGTTTTTTCAGTTTGTAATTTTCCGAAGTTAACATTTTCTGAAGCCAATAAAACCGGTTCGCAAAATTCGTTGGTATAATATTCACTTGAAGTTTCAGCAAAATGGTTAACTGTTGATGCCATTGCAGCGTAACTTTTGCATAAATCCCATAAATTACTTTCGGCACCACCTAAAATTAATGATAAACCGTAATGGTTGGCGCTTTGTATGAGATTTTTTAAGTGAAGCTGTTTTAAATAATGATGAAACCTATTTAGCCCAAATGCTTGTAACATTCTAACCGACGGTACATTTAAAGATTGTGAAAGTGCTTTACTTGCAGGAATTGCACCAGCATATGTTTTGTTAAAATTTTCGGGGTTATAGCTGCCAAATTGGCTAGGTACATCGGC
>NZ_VSDQ01000704.1:0-493 GCF_008085455.1 Seonamhaeicola marinus
TCAATATACTCCACATTTGCTAACCTAAAATAGAAATTTGGAAAATCTTGCAAAACTTTTCTAATAGGGTATGCAATAGAATCGGGCTCTAAACCACCAGTAGATACTTGGTATAATAGCGGCTGAAAGGTATGGTAGTTATGCTTATCTAACAATACAACTTGTACTTCTTGCTTTGATAATTTTTTGGCTAAAGCTACGCCTGCAAAACCACCGCCAATGATAATAACCCGCGGATAACTTGTTCTAGGAATATTCATATAATTACACTTGGTGTGCAAATGTAGTAAAAGATACAAATTTATAATGTTCTAAATTCTTTATTAAAAAAGCATTTTGTAAATTCGTAGCCTAAATTTTAACACATGAGTAAATACGATATTATAGTTCTTGGAAGTGGTCCTGGAGGGTATGTTGCAGCCATTAGAGCATCACAATTAGGTTTTAAAACAGCAATTGTTGAAAAAAGCGAACTTGGAGGCATATGCTTAAA
>NZ_VSDQ01000049.1:0-504 GCF_008085455.1 Seonamhaeicola marinus
TATCACGTTTTAGGCGTCTAATTAAGCGTTCATCAGAGTCTGTATGTACAAATATTTTAATATCAAACATATCCCTTAATTCAGGGTTAGTTAAAATTAAAATACCTTCAACAATCATAACTTTTCTTGGGTGTGTTAAAATGGTATCGCCCGTACGGTTATGTTTTACAAATGAATACACAGGTTGGTGTATAGGTTTGTTCTTTTTTAATTGTTTTAAGTGCGCTTCAATAAGTTNCTTCACCTTCTGGTAATTCTTTAAGAAGCTGGTTTACTACGGTAGTTTTACCGCAGCCTGTACCGCCTGCAATTCCTATTATTAACATGTGTTTTTGCCTATAATTATAAAGGCAAATTTAAAATTATTTATTGTATTTTTTTAGTGTATTTGATGTTTATATTACGAATAATTAAATAAAAACCTAATAAAAATTATTTAAATGCATAAACAATGTTTGTGGTTTAGTTTACATTTTGGGTGTTTTCAACTTCGGTTTTTGTAAA
>NZ_VSDQ01000049.1:524-875 GCF_008085455.1 Seonamhaeicola marinus
ATTCATAACATCGGCAATTTCATCATCACTTAAGCCTATAGTGGCCATGGTGTTGTTGTATGTTTTTCCGTTTACAATAATTTCACCCGAAATGCCAAATTTAATGGCTCTTATGCCGGCTTTTCTGTTATTCATTAAATAATCAGATTTTGCCAGTGGCGGATATGTATCTTTAACGCCTTCACCTTTAGCCATGTGGCATGTTATGCAAAAATCATTGTAAATTTCTTTACCGTTTTCAATACTTTGTTTTAGGTTGTTTTGTGCCTGAGCAAATGTAAATGATAAGCAGGCAACTGCAAGTAGGTAATAATTTTTCATCATCTTTTTTTAATTAATTTGGAACAATTT
>NZ_VSDQ01000835.1:0-681 GCF_008085455.1 Seonamhaeicola marinus
GGCGGACGTGTAAAAACACTACACCCAAAGGTTTTTGGCGGTATTTTAAACAGACAAAACAACGACTCTGATGTTGCTGAATTAGCTGAATATGATATTCCGCAAATTGATGTTGTAATTGTAGATTTATACCCTTTTGAAAAAACTGTAGCCTCGGGTGCTAGCAACCAAGATATTATTGAAAAAATTGATATAGGTGGTATTTCTTTAATTAGAGCTGCCGCAAAAAATTATGCAGATGTAATTTGTGTATCTTCGGTTGATGATTATGCTGAATTTTTAGAATTAATTACTGAGAAAAACGGCACACTAACCGAAGCAAACAGAAAACGTTTTGCAGCCAAAGCTTTTAACGTGTCTTCGCACTATGATTCTGCTATTTTCAATTACTTTAACCAAGACCATGAAATAGCTGCTTTAAAAGTAAGCGAAACTAAAGGTAAAGTATTACGCTACGGCGAAAACCCACACCAAAAAGGCTTTTTCTTTGGCAATTTTGATGAGCTTTTCACAAAACTACACGGTAAAGAATTAAGCTACAATAACCTTTTAGATGTCGATGCTGCCGTAAACTTAATGTTAGAATTTAAAAATGACGCTCCTACATTTGCTATTTTAAAGCACAATAATGCCTGTGGTTTAGCACAACGCAACACCATAAAACAAGCCTACGTTGATGCT
>NZ_VSDQ01000028.1:0-520 GCF_008085455.1 Seonamhaeicola marinus
AAGAACTTATAGCCGAAGCCGAAGCTTTTAAAGCACAAACAAAAGATGAAGTTGAAACATTCCGTATTAAATACTTAGGTAAAAAAGGATTGTTAAATGAATATTTTGCAGAGTTTAAAAATGTGGCCAACGAACAAAAACGTGAATTTGGTCAAACCATAAACCAGCTTAAAAAAACGGCTGAAGATAAAGTAAAAGCCTTAAAAGAAGAATTAGAAAGCAACGAAGAGGTAAAAGGCATATATGGCGATTTATCGCGCCCAGGCGAGCCCATTCAAATAGGTGCCCGTCATCCTATTTCAATTGTTAAAAATCAAATTATTGATATCTTTTCGCGTATTGGGTTTAACGTAAGCGAAGGACCTGAAATTGAAGACGACTGGCATAATTTTACAGCTTTAAATTTACCTGAATATCACCCAGCACGTGATATGCAGGATACGTTTTTCATTCAAACAAATCCAGATATTTTATTACGTACGCACACCAGTTCAGTACAGGTGCGTTACATGGAAAATAA
>NZ_VSDQ01000357.1:0-239 GCF_008085455.1 Seonamhaeicola marinus
AAACTAAAGCCAACTTCTTATCAACAGTTACACATGAGCTACGTACACCGCTTTATGCCGTAACTGGTTTAAGTAACATGCTTTTAGAGGAAGACCCAAAACCAGAGCAAATTCAGCATTTAAAATCGTTAAAATTTTCAGGAGACTATCTGTTAACCTTTATTAATGATATTCTTCAAATTAATAAAATTGAAGCCAATAAAGTAGAACTTGAAACTGAGCCGTTTAACTTAAAGAAA
>NZ_VSDQ01000357.1:320-768 GCF_008085455.1 Seonamhaeicola marinus
TTACCAAAGATGGTGATATTTGGATTAGGGTTTATCAAATGGAAATAAAAGATAAAATGTACACCCTAAGGTTTGAGATTGAAGATAATGGTATTGGTATTAGCCAAGAAAAACAAGACAATATGTTTGAAAGCTTCAACCAAGGATCCATTCAAATTAATAGAAAATATGGCGGTACTGGTTTAGGTTTATCTATTGTTAAAGGTTTAATTGATATTTTAAAAGGTGAAATTCATGTAAAAAGTGAATTAGGAGAAGGCACCACGTTTTTCTTTGATATTCCTTTAGAATATACTGAAGTTAAAGAAGAAGAGGAAGACAAAAAATCTTTCTTTGAACAGAAAAAAGAAAAATTAGATCTTACAAAAGTTAAAATTTTAGTGGTTGAAGACAATAAAATAAACCAAATGATCACTAAAAAAATACTTACTAAAATGTCTTTAAAATG
>NZ_VSDQ01000053.1:0-584 GCF_008085455.1 Seonamhaeicola marinus
TACTGTTGGGTTTCCTCTAGAGTCTAGAATCTGTCTAGCATGAATATTTATTATTGAACTCATAATTGGTTTGTTTATTTACTTTAATTTATACTTCAAATTTAAGGTTAAATCTTGTTTTTTTGGAGATGTTTTATAATATTTTTTTAAAAACACCGCTATAACGTTTTAGTAAAATATAAGCCTTAAAAACAGTGGTTTATAAGGCTTATATTAAATTTTTTATTTTTTTATATTTTCAATAAATTGATCAAATAAATATGATGAATCATGTGGCCCAGGGCTTGCCTCTGGATGATATTGTACTGAAAATACATTTTTGTTTTTCATAGCTATTCCTGCTACAGTATTATCATTTAAATGTACGTGTGTAACTTCTAAATCTGTATTAGCTTCAGCTTCTTCTCTATTTACAGCAAAACCGTGATTTTGTGATGTTATTTCACCTTTACCTGTTTTTAAGTTTTTAACAGGGTGATTAATACCTCTATGTCCGTTATGCATTTTGTAAGTTGAAACACCGTTTGCTAATGCTATTACTTGGTGCCCTAAACAAATACCAAATAATGGTAAATTACGTTTTA
>NZ_VSDQ01000587.1:0-786 GCF_008085455.1 Seonamhaeicola marinus
AAAATGAAATTATTAGAAGGAAAAACGGCTATTATTACTGGCGCTAGTAGAGGTATTGGTAAAGGTATAGCAGAAGTATTTGCACAACATGGAGCAAATGTAGCGTTTACATATAGCTCATCAGTTGATGCAGCCAAAGCTTTAGAAGACGCATTAACAAAACTAGGTGTAAAAGCAAAAGGTTACCAAAGTAATGCTGCTAGTTTTGATGAAGCGCAAACCTTAGCCGATGCAGTTGTAAAAGAATTTGGCAGTATTGATATATTAGTTAATAACGCTGGTATTACTAAAGATAATTTATTAATGCGCATTAGTGAAGAAGATTTTGATACTGTTATTGAAGTGAACTTAAAATCGGTTTTTAATATGACCAAAGCAGTACAACGTACTATGCTAAAACAACGCAAAGGATCTATTATCAATATGAGTTCGGTTGTAGGTGTTAAAGGTAATGCAGGCCAAACTAATTACGCTGCTAGTAAAGCAGGTATTATAGGTTTTTCAAAATCTGTTGCTTTAGAGTTGGGCTCAAGAAATATTAGAAGTAACGTGATTGCTCCTGGTTTTATAGAAACTGAAATGACTGCTAAATTAGATGAAGACGTTGTTAAGGGATGGCGTGCCGGAATTCCATTAAAACGTGGCGGATCACCTGAAGATGTAGCTAATGCTTGTGTGTTTTTAGCTAGTGATTTATCAGCGTACGTAACAGGGCAAACGTTACATGTTGATGGCGGAATGCTAACTTAAAATTACGAATTTAGATTGCCTACATACAATTTATAT
>NZ_VSDQ01000728.1:0-875 GCF_008085455.1 Seonamhaeicola marinus
GTTTGATGTATCTCCACTGGCTAAAATTCTAACAAACTCTAACTGTTCATTGTAACCATCGCCTAAAAAGTTCCAGCCATGTACGTCATCAATATACCCATTTTTATCATCGTCAATACCGTTGTTTGGTATTTCATCTGTGTTAGTCCAAATAACGTCATCTAAATCTTCGTGGTCAATATCAATACCAGAATCTATAACAGCAACAATTACTTTTTGGCCTTTTTTGTTTTTAATTATTTCGGCATAGGCTTTATCAACACTCATACCAGGTATGGTATCTTTTACCAAATCTAAATGTCCCCAATTTTCTTTTTCAGCTTTTGTTAATTCAGAAACTTTTAAAGGGGTTGCATCAATATTTTCTATAGGAGTAGAAAGAATGTCTGCAGAGCCACAGCTAGATATAAGGAATGCAGAAAATGCCGAAGCAGTTAAAACTTTTAATGTTTTCATGTTTTAATTTTATTAATTGAATATTTCTTGTGTTGTGTAAATATTTTTGAGTCTTACACCTTTTTCGGTGTTTTTTACTGTAATAATTTGGTTGTGAGCATCATGTTCTAAAAACAAATAGTAGTTGTTTTTTGCTGCTATATTTAGGAATTTTTCTTTTTCGGTTAGTGTTAAAAGCGGCCTAGTATCATAGCCCATAACGTAGGGTAATGGTAAATGCCCAACGGTTGGTAGTAAATCGGCCATGAAACAAATGGTTTTTCCTTTGTAATTAATCATAGGAATCATTTGCTTATCAGTATGTCCGTTTGCAAAAAAAATATCAAAACCTAATGCTGAATTTTTTAATATGTCAGTTTCAGGAATATCAGTAAACTTTAAATGCCCACTTTCTTCAATAGGTATTATGTTTTCTTTTA
>NZ_VSDQ01000602.1:0-241 GCF_008085455.1 Seonamhaeicola marinus
CACCTACCCTAAGAGTTCCTGCTTGTACTAATATAGTTGATACATAACCACGACCTTTGTCTAAGAATGCTTCAACCACAGTACCCAATGCTGGTTTTTCAGGGTTGGCTTTAAGTTCTAATAACTCAGCTTCTAAAAGTACTTTTTCTAAAAGTTCATTTACACCTGTACCTTGTTTTGCTGAAATATCATGTGATTGTACTTTACCACCCCAATCTTCAACTAATAAATTCATATTAGC
>NZ_VSDQ01000602.1:287-1120 GCF_008085455.1 Seonamhaeicola marinus
ATCATCTGCAGCAATAACAATAATTGCAATATCTGTAACTTGGGCACCACGAGCACGCATTGCTGTAAAGGCCTCGTGACCTGGTGTATCTAAAAACGCAATTTTTTGTCCGTCTTCTAATTCTACACCGTAAGCACCAATATGCTGTGTAATACCACCAGATTCACCTGCAATTACATTTTCATTTCTAATGTAATCTAGTAATGATGTTTTACCATGATCTACGTGACCCATTACGGTTACAATAGGAGCTCTTGGTAATAAATCTTCTGGTTTATCTTCAACCTCTTCTATAGCTTCTTCTATATCAGCTGTTACAAATTCTACTTGATAACCAAACTCATCAGCAACAATTGATAGTGTTTCAGCATCTAAGCGCTGATTCATTGTAACCATCATTCCTAAAGACATGCATGCAGAAATAATTTGGGTAACGCTAACATCCATCATGGTAGCTACCTCACTTGCAGTTACAAACTCTGTAACTTTAAGTATTTTACTTTCTGCTGCTTCAGCTTGTAACTCTCTTTCGGTTTGATCTCTGTGTTGTTCCCTTTTTTCTCTACGGTATTTAGCTCCTTTTCCTTTAGAACTTTTACCTTGGAGTTTTTCTAGAGTTTCTCTTACTTGACGTTTTACATCCTCTTCACTAGGCTCTTCTTTTACAACATTGCGTCTTCCGCCACCTTGTTTTCCTTTAAAACGATCATTTCTGTTTTGACCTCCGCGGTTGTTACCTCCACCTTGTTGTGGACCACCACCTACTTTACTAATTCTACGGCGCTTTCTTTTTGAGGCGTCGCCAGTTTTATTTTTATCGTCGGTCTTTTTTT
>NZ_VSDQ01000915.1:0-1364 GCF_008085455.1 Seonamhaeicola marinus
ATTGAAATCCTTCATTTTACGTCTGCGCTCTTCAGCTCGTTCTTTTAAGAGTTCTGAAATAGGCGTATTCATGGGGTCAATTTCTTGCTCCTCTTCAGGTTCTACTGCTGGTTCGTTAACCACTTTTCGTTCAAAAACAACATCATTATCAACTTCTTCAACAGCTTCTTGTTGTGTTTTCTTTTTAGGGTTTGCAGCATCAGCTTCTACATAATCATCTAAAGTGTAACGAATATCTCCGTCTTCATTTGCTTCGGTAATGGTGATTAGCTCAGTGTAATCATTTACAGTAATATCTTTAATTTCGTCATTTAAATCATGCGATATTATATCTTCTTTTTCGTTAACTGGTTGTTTTGGTGCTTCAACATTGCTTGTTAAAGGCAAATCAAAAGTTAAGGTTATTTGCTGCTCTTCTTCTTCAATAGTTTCGGCTACAACATCAATATTTTTAATATCATTTTCCATTTTGGTTACTGGCTTAATGATAAAATCATCTTCATCTTCAACAGTTGCCTTTACTTCATCATAAACAACATTGATGTTTTTAATGATTTCTGATGTTGGAATAATATCTAAATTAGGATTTTGTCTTACATTGTTTTCTGGTTTTACCTGTGTTTTTGGCTTTACCTGTTCTTCTTCTGTATCAAAATCTAAAGTATGGCGTACAATTTTTGGTGCTTGCTTTTCTTCTAATTCAATGGCAGGCGCTATAATTGCGGGCTCTTTTTCTTCACCACTTAAATCTTGATCTTCTGGTGTTAAAGAATGTATAACTCTTTTGGTTTCAGTATTTGAAATTTCATCTTGCTGCTCAATATTAAAACCTGTGGCTATTATTGTTACTGCTATTGATTCTTCTAAAGTGCTATCTTCACCAACACCCATAATAATGTTAGCGCCATGACCTGCTTCATTTTGTATGTGGTCATTAATTTCACCTATTTCATCAATAGTAATTTCATGTGTTCCTGATACTATCAGTAATAGTACGTTTTTAGCACCTGTTATTTTATTATCGTTTAGTAACGGCGAATCTAATGCGTTTCTAATAGCATCTTGCGCACGGTTTTGACCAGCAGCTACTGCAGACCCCATTATTGCGGTGCCGCTATTACTTAATACCGTTTTAGCATCACGTAAATCTATATTTTGTGTATAATGATGTGTTATAACTTCGGCAATACCACGAGCAGCGGTAGATAACACCTCATCGGCTTTTGAGAAACCTGCTTTAAAACCTAGATTTCCATAAACTTCTCTAAGTTTGTTATTATTTATTACTATTAAAGAATCTACAACGCTTCTAATTTTTTCAATTCCTTTTTGTGATTGCTCAATACGCATTCTTCCTTCAAACT
>NZ_VSDQ01000607.1:0-243 GCF_008085455.1 Seonamhaeicola marinus
AAGAACGTGAAATTTTTGGGGCGTTAGTACCTTATAATAAAGTTTGGAGAACGGGTGCCAACGAAGCCACAACTTTTGAAACCAACAAACCTCTTGAAATTAACGGAATAAATTTACCCATTGGTAAATACACGTTATGGACGGTGCCTAAAGATTCTATATGGACGGTTATGTTTAACTCTAAACAATATGAATGGGGTGTAGACTCTGAAATGAATCCGCTTTGGGACCCAAATTACGATG
>NZ_VSDQ01000607.1:249-747 GCF_008085455.1 Seonamhaeicola marinus
TAGAGCAGTTTACAATTGCTTTTGATAATTCTACTGATAAACTTTTCCTTACTATGGCCTGGGATGACACAAAAATTGCAGTACCATTAAAAAATTAAGGGGCTTATTTTATGTATCTTAGCGTATAAACTTTTACCTAAGTGACAAAGCAAAAAAAAACAGCATTACATAAAAACAAAGGTGTTTCAGCAACTGAAATAACCAACAAAAATGCTATAGAAAAACTAAAAGCTAAACGCAATAAACAGCTTGATAGTAATGCACTTGTTACGGCTATTTTAAATAAAGATATTACAGCTTTAAGCAGAGCTATAACTTTAGTTGAAAGCAAAAACCCCAACCATTTACAAAACGCCAAAAACATTATTAAGGCCTGTTTACCACACGCAAATAATTCTGTTAGAATAGGTATTACAGGTGTTCCTGGTGTTGGCAAAAGTACTTTTATTGAAACTTTTGGCAAATACTTAACCAGCCAAGGTAAACGCGTTGCAGTTT
>NZ_VSDQ01000502.1:0-932 GCF_008085455.1 Seonamhaeicola marinus
CGAATAGCTTGGTAGATCTGTTCTGGCTTCTTGAAAATACGCTAAACCTGAAGGTATAAACATAACTCCCATTCCTGGATTATTGAAGTTAACTGTACCATCGCCATTATCAACATATCCGTTAGCAACGTTAAACATAGGGAATACTCGTCTCCAAGCAGGTATTAAATCTATTAATCCAAAATACGTATCTGGGGTTGTTTTGCTATCAAAAGCATCAGTTATATCGTTTAAATTATCATCTAAAGTATAGCCTTGGTAAGTTGTTAAAATATTATCGGCAAAACTAGGTTTAAAATCACCACCTCCTTCGTTTAAAACCAATACATAAAATTCATAATCTGTATCTGCAAAAGTGGTTTTTCTAGAAACTCCAACGGCGTCTTTTAATAATGTATAACCATTAGGTACAGTTTCTCCGGTGGCTAGTGGTAAAATTACTAAGTCTGAAATACTTGCATTTGCATTGTTTTCAAAAACATCAGAATTGTAATAATGTGTTTCTAAAAACTCTATTAAAGAATTATTATCAATAACTTGTTGTTCATTTCTATCTCTAATAACTATTTCAANNNNTCTAATAACTATTTCAACATCAGTAGTTCCATCATCGTCGTTTCCGCAAGAAAACATACATAATGCCACACAAAAAATTAACAGGCTTATTTTTTCTAATTTCATAAACAATTTTATTTTCAACTTAAATTAGTAAGTATAACAACGCATAATTTGTATTTAAATACATTATATTATGTGTATTTTTGACGCGCAAGATACAATTTTAATACAATCTTGCACAATAACATTAACGTAGTTTTAGTAATAATTATATGCGAATTGACAAGTATTTATGGTGTGTTAGGTATTACAAAACCCGATCATTGGCAACAACAGCTTGCAAAAAGGGACACGTACGTGTAAACCAAGATGTT
>NZ_VSDQ01000171.1:0-1861 GCF_008085455.1 Seonamhaeicola marinus
ATAAGTGAATATAATTCTATTAACTGGTCTTACTATACCGTCAGAAGTAGGCGGAGTATTGTTAAAATTACCTTTTCCATTAAAAGCAAAAGGTCCCCAAAACTGCCTTCCAAAACCTACATTGTTATCTTTATAAAACGTAGGAAAATCAGGATCTTCTTTTGCATCATGATTGTTAAAGTATTTTGTTCTATCTAGATTGGAAACACCGTCTAAAAAGCGTTGCTTTTCCAAATCTATTGATATGTTAACATTTTGAGAAAAAACACCTACCGACATTAATAAAGTGCCAAATAGCATAATTCTCTTTAAAATTATTTTCATATTTACAGTATTTTAGTTTATACTTTTACTATACAAAAATACATTAACACTCTTTTTTTCATTATAACAAATGGCTAAATGAACAGCTCATATGATTTATACTACCTGTTATGCAAACCAAAATAATTTAAATATAAAAATGTTATTATGATTCTTTTTTTTATTGAGAATTATGTCACAGAAAGAAAACTAAAAATTAAGAATATAAACCGCAAAAGAACAACAACTGTAATAAACATTAGTTTAAAAAAACACAGCCAAAAGCCTTTATATGGTTTTTCATTATCCATTTTACTAAAATAAAAAAATCCTAAGCTTTCACTTAGGATTTCTATATAAAATAACACGTAACGTTTAATCTTCAGGATGCATAAAACGTTGTTTTGTAAGTAATTCTTCTTCGGTTTCAACATGATCATCATCTGGCACACAGCAATCTACCGGACAAACTGCTGCACATTGTGGCTCATCATGAAATCCTTTACATTCTGTACATTTATCAGGCACTATATAATACAACTCGTCACTAATTGGTTCTTGTGCCTCATCGGCATCAACTTCCGTACCGTTAGTTAATACTATTTTTCCTTCTAAACTTGTTCCGTCTTTATAACGCCAATCATCGGCGCCCTCATAAATTGCAGTGTTTGGGCATTCTGGTTCACAAGCGCCACAATTTATACATTCATCTGTTATTATAATTGCCATACCGTTTTTTCTCTTGAGTTTGCTTAAATTTGCAGTTGCAAAAATAAAGCCAAAACCATTCAAAACCAAATTAAGCATGCATTTAGAACAAAGAATTAATGCTTTTGTAAAATTAGGAGATTTTTTAAGGCAATTTTCTAATGAAGTTGTTACTAAACACGATAATATTGAATACAACAACCTGTTTTTTGATGGTTTTAAGCATCAAATAAAACTAGCACAAGAACACAATGGCTGGTTTACAACGCAAAACCTGCGCTTTGCCTTTAAAAATTGGGCAAATGCCTTAACCCAAAATAGTATAAAAACCTGGTTAAAACCCTACCAAATAGAAACTTTTACACCTAAAAAGGTTGCTATAATTATGGCTGGAAACATACCATTAGTTGGGTTTCATGATTTTTTATCGGTGCTAATAACTGGGCATAATGTGCTTGTAAAACAATCATCAAACGATAAACATTTACTACCTTACTTAGCCAAATATTTAGAACATATTGAACCTAGTTTTAAAGGCAAAATAGCTTTCACACAAGAAAAATTAGAAAATTTTGATGCAGTAATTGCTACCGGCAGTAACAATACAGCCCGTTATTTTGAGTACTATTTTAAAAATAAACCTTCTATCATTAGAAATAACCGTAATTCTGTAGCCATTTTAACAGGAAATGAAACCGATGAAGATTTACAAAATCTTTCAGAAGATATTTTTAGATATTACGGCTTAGGCTGCCGCAGTGTTTCAAAACTTTTCGTGCCAAATAATTATAACTTTGACGCTTTTTTTAAAGCTATTTACCATTGGCATCCTATTATTAACGAAGCCAAA
>NZ_VSDQ01000734.1:0-246 GCF_008085455.1 Seonamhaeicola marinus
CTATTATCATTATTTAATAAGTTAAATAAAGCCGATTTAGAAGTTAGATCTGGCAAATGGCTTCGTGAAGAAAACCGAGGTATTGAGTTAGACGGAAAAACCGTTGGCCTTATTGGTTACGGTAATATGGGTAAAGCCTTTGCAAAAAAGTTAAAAGGTTTTGATGTTGAGGTTTTATGCTACGATATTAAAGATAATATAGCCGATGAAAACGCAAAACAAGTAAGTTTACAAGAACTTCAAGAA
>NZ_VSDQ01000734.1:333-749 GCF_008085455.1 Seonamhaeicola marinus
AGTTGATGTTTTAAGTTTACATACGCCACAAACACCACTAACGTTAAACATGGTTAATACCAATTTTATTAATGCCTTTAAAAAACCATTTTGGTTAATTAATACAGCACGTGGTAAAAGCGTAGTTACAAATAATTTGGTTTCGGCATTAAAAACAGGTAAAATTTTAGGCGCAGGTTTAGATGTTTTAGAGTATGAAAAAGCATCTTTTGAAAGTTTATTTTCTTCTGAAATGCCTGAAGCGTTTCAATATTTAATTCAAGCTAAAAACGTATTGTTATCGCCACATGTAGCAGGATGGACGGTTGAAAGTAATGAGAAACTTGCCCAAACTATTGTAGATAAAATTAAAGCGCGTTTTACCTTTTAGTAAACCTTAAGGAGTATAGCTTGCATAGGTTTGTTGTAAAAGCGCA
>NZ_VSDQ01000052.1:0-1225 GCF_008085455.1 Seonamhaeicola marinus
ATTTTCTTGAACATTTATTTTGGCAAATGTACATTAATAAGCCCGTACTTTTTTTAAATTTTCCTTAATAATTTTGAGGTTCTTATTAATAAAATATAATAATTTTAAGGCATGCTTAGAGAAATTACACATAATGGACTTTTTACTATATTGCTAGTTATTGGCATTGCCTTAGTAGCCATTGCTAAATTAACTGACCCAAAGCGTTTTAACGACTTTATTTATGTAATAGGAAACTCTAAGTACTTGAAAATTTACTCTAGAGATCAAAAGTTTTTTGACAAATTTGATGCACTTTTATTTTGTAATTTAATAATTTGTGGCGCTACTTTTTTATATATTTTATTTAGATATTTCACAAACACAAAAAACACAAATATTAACCTATTATTTAAAATGGGCGTTGGTATTGGCGCTTTTATACTTATAAAAGTACTTATTGAAAGACTTATAGCCAGCCTTTTTGAAATAGATAAGTTGGTTGATAATTATATTTTTCAAAAAATTAGTTATAAAAATTACATTGGTATATTATTACTACCTATTAATGCCATTTTACTATACAAAATACAAGTATCATTAACTGTAATTTACATAATGGTTATTATTTTATTAATAGCAAATGTTATAGGAATAATAACATCATTTAAAATGCATCAAAGTTTTATAAAAAACTATTTATTCTATTTTATTTTGTATCTTTGCGCACTTGAAATAACACCCTATCTTATATTATACAAGGTGTTTATGAGTTAATACAGAACAAACTACTTGTGCCTATGAAAGTGAAAACAATTTTAGTATCTCAACCAGAACCTAAAATAGAGAACTCACCATACTTTGATTTACAAGAAAAGCAAAAAGTAAAAATAGATTTCAGGCCTTTTATTCATGTAGAAGGTGTTTCTGCCAAAGACGTTAGGCAGCAAAAAGTTGACTTATCAAAGTACACAGCTATAATTTTAACTAGTAGAAATGCTGTAGATCACTTTTTTAGGGTTGCTAAAGAAATGCGTTTTACTGTTCCTGATTCCATGAAATACTTTTGCCAATCAGAAGCTGTTGCTTATTATTTACAAAAATATGTTGTTTACAGAAAACGCAAAATTTATGTGGGTAAGCGCACATTTTCTGAGCTTTCGCCATTAATAAAAAAGTATAAAGACGAAAAGTTTTTATTACCAAACACTGATAAAGTGAAACAAGAAGTACCTGATACTTTAGA
>NZ_VSDQ01000008.1:0-247 GCF_008085455.1 Seonamhaeicola marinus
AAAAACAACAACATAAAACCTAACCTAACTGCAAAACTAAAGGTAAATGATTACACAAGCGAAAATGCCATTTTAATTAAACAAAGTATCATTTCTGAAAATGCTGAAGGCGAACAATATGTATATATTATTTCTAATAAAAAAGACGCTATGGCAAAAGCCAAACGGGTAATAATTAAAACTGGTAAAACACAAGGTGATAACATTGAAGTGCTTTCAGGCTTAAAAAGTGGCGATGAAATTATTG
>NZ_VSDQ01000008.1:311-623 GCF_008085455.1 Seonamhaeicola marinus
CTTATTTTAGTATGCCTAGAGAAAATTTCCCTGAAATTAAAGAAACTAAAATCTACATTAGTTCTATATATCCTGGTAACACTGCCGAAGATATTGAAAAACTTATAACAGACCCTATTGAAGACAAGCTAAAAACCGTTAGCAACGTTATTGAAATAACCTCAACATCACAAGAAGATTACTCTATAGTTGTAGTTGAATTTGATGAAAACATAAGTGTTGAAGCTGCCAAACAAAAGGTAAAAGACGAAGTAGACTCTGAAACTGCAGGTGAAGATTGGCCAACATTTAACGGCGCTAAAGTAGAACCCA
>NZ_VSDQ01000246.1:0-729 GCF_008085455.1 Seonamhaeicola marinus
GCTGTAATGATTGTGGCACCAAGTGATCATTGGATTGAAGATGAAGTAATCTTTGCCAAAAACGTACAAACAGCATTTGATTATTGTGCCGATAATGAGGCGTTAATGACACTTGGTATTCAACCAACATTTCCAAATACAGGTTACGGTTATATTGAATTTGATAAAAATGCTTCTGAAGCTATAAAAGCAGTAAATCAATTTAGAGAAAAGCCAGATTATGAAACTGCTAAATCGTTCATTTCTCAAGGTAATTTTTTATGGAATGCAGGTATTTTTATGTGGAGTGCAAAAAGCGTTGTAAAAGCTTTTGAAAGTAATCAACCCGAATTATACAAACATTTTGAAGCAGGTATTTCAGTGTATAACACAGATGAAGAAGAAGCTTTCATTAAAGAAAATTATCCGTTAGCCGAAAATATTTCTGTAGATTATGCTATTATGGAAAAATCTAATAACGTAAAGGTTATTGCTGCAGAATTTGATTGGAACGATTTAGGAACTTGGGGAAGTTTATACAATAAATTAGGCGCTAATAACAATGGGAATGCCGTTGTAAATGCCCGAACTTTAACCGAGGATGCCTCAGGAAATATGATTAGAACCAAAAACAATAAAATTGTAGTTGTAGATGGTTTAAATGATTATATTGTGGTAGATAAAGAAGATGTTTTACTTATTTATCCTAAAGCAAAAGAACAAGACATTAAAAAAGTACTTCAAAAAGTA
>NZ_VSDQ01000350.1:0-1175 GCF_008085455.1 Seonamhaeicola marinus
CTTTAACCCTGTAAAAACAGTAAACGATTTACTAAAACCAGCACACCAAACTAATTAATGTTTAACCAAACTAATTTAATAAACGAACTTAATTTTAAAGCCGTTAGAAGCTCAGGTAGTGGTGGGCAACATGTAAATAAAGTAGCTACAAAAATTGAGCTTAGTTTTAATGTATCTGAATCAAACGTATTAACCCAAGAGCAAAAGCAACGCATATATTTAAAATTAAAACACAAACTAACAAATAATGGAGTTTTAATATTACAATGCGCTGATACCCGAAGCCAATTTAAAAATAAAGAATTGGCAATTCGTAGGTTTTTACAGTTAATAAAAACTGCACTTGCTAAACCAAAAAAACGTATTGCAACCAAAGTACCCAAAGCTGTTGTAAAAAAACGGTTAGATAATAAAAAGAAACACGCTTTTAAAAAAGCCAATAGGCAAAAACCTAATTTAGATTAAAAAACTATTATCAAAATAGCCAATAATTAGTATTCGGTTAGTACATTTGCAGCGTTCTCAAAAAGGGGTGCTATATCCAGTTTAGTTATAGTTTTAAGTACAAAGAAAAACTATTAATTGCAACAGGAAACAGGCTGAGATCATACCCAATGAACCTAGAACAGGTAATGCTGTTTAGGGATTTCATGTTATTGTGAATTGCGTTAGCACAACAGGTAATTTTAGAATATGATTACTTTGTAAAAAACGTATCACATAACATAATAATTTAATACAAACTGAAGAATAATTACCTCTTTTTATTCGATTATAACGTTTTATGTAATCGATATGAAAAACTTATTTCTTTTATTAGCATTAATATGCTTTACAACAGTTAATGCGCAACAAAACAACAAAATAACAGATTCAACTTCAACCCAAAAACTAGACGAGGTTTTAGTAAAAGCAGTACGTGTTGATGCCGATTCGCCAATTACACATTCAAATGTAAGTAAAGAAGAAATTGCAAAGCGTAATTTAGGGCAAGACATACCAGTTTTACTAAACTATTTACCATCAGTAGTTACAACCAGTGATGCTGGTGCAGGTATTGGTTATACGGGTATTAGGGTGCGTGGTGTAAGCGGTAGTTCTACCAATGTAACCATTAATGGTATTCCGTATAATGATGCTGAAAGTTTAGGAACTTTTTGGGTAAATTTGCAAGA
>NZ_VSDQ01000418.1:0-649 GCF_008085455.1 Seonamhaeicola marinus
TTTGTAATTTCCAACTGCTTTTGCTTCAATAATGGATAATTACTTTTTGCGAGTTTAACAGCTTCCTGTAATGAAATTTCGGGAATTGTATCATTCAACTCTTGTGCATTACTTTGTGGTGAAAAGCCAAATAGTAATAATACAACTGCTGTTGCTGTTACTAACTTTTTATTTGGCTTAAACGTAAAAGATTTGTTTTCTACCCAATGATATAAAATTGGTAAAACAAATAAGGTAAGCAAAGTTGAAGTTAATAATCCACCAATAACTACAGTTGCCAAAGGACGCTGTACTTCTGCACCAGCTGATGATGAAATAGCCATTGGTAGAAAGCCTAATACATCTGTAAAAGCAGTTAGCATAATAGGTCTGATTCTTCGTTTAGTACCTTCAACTATTCTATCCTTTAAATTGGTTACACCTTCTTCTTTTAATTCGTTGAGTCCGCTTATCATTACCAATCCATTTAATACCGCAACACCAAACAACACAATAAAACCAACACCTGCCGAAATACTAAATGGCATATCACGCAACCATAAGGCTACTACACCACCAATAGTTGCCATTGGGATGGCTATATAAATCATTAAGGTTTGAGGTAGTGATTTTAATGCAAAGTATATTAGTATAAATATGAGTAATAAGG
>NZ_VSDQ01000418.1:718-2202 GCF_008085455.1 Seonamhaeicola marinus
GATTTTATTTCAGTTACCAACGATTTTACATCTCGACCTCTGACATTGATACCTACATAGGTTCTTCTGTTGGTATTGTCTCTACTTATTTGCATTGGTCCTGCTTTGTAACTTACATCAGCTACTTCGCGAAGTGGAATCTGTGCACCAGAAGGTAAGTTGATAAACAAATTTTGCACATCTGTTATGTCTTTACGATTATGAGAACTTAACCTAACCACCAAATCAAATCGCTTTTCTCCTTCAAATATAGTACCTGCTACTCCTCCTGCAAAAGCTGATTGCACAATTTGATTTAACGTGTTTATTTGAAGTCCGTATTGTGCCAATTTATTTCTATTGTAAGTAATGGTCATTTGTGGCAATCCTTTCGTAGCTTCTGCTCGCATATCACCTATACCTTCAGTACCTGCAATAATTTTTGATATTTCCTCTGCTTTTTGAGCGAGGATGTTTATATCTTCGCCATAAAGTTTAACAGCAATATCTTCTCTAATACCTTCAAGCAACTCGTTAAAACGCATTTCAATAGGTTGGGTAAACTCATAATTAACGCCAGGAATAATTTCGACTGCCTCTTTTATTTCTTCAATGAGTTCATCTTTTGAAGACACTGTTGTCCATTCGCTTTTAGGTTTTAGGATTACAAAAATATCCGCAAAATCCATCGGCATTGGGTCTGTAGGCACTTCGGCAACACCAATACGACTAACAATTTTTTCTACTTCTGGAAATTTTGCTTTTACTATTTGCTCTATTTTAGTGGTAGTTTCAATGGTTTCAGTAAGGGAACTACCTGGTTTTAAAATAGCGTGAAATGCAATATCACCTTCATCGAGTTGCGGGATAAATTCACCACCCATTCTTGAAAACATAAAAACGGTTATCCCAAACAACACAACTGCAATACCAATTACCCATTTACCTTTTCGCAAGGCTCTAACCAATATAGGTTGATATTTGTCTTCAACCCAATGTACAAATCTATCTCCATAAGATTTTTTATCATTTTTTGGTGCTCTTAACACTAAAGCAGACATCATTGGCACATAGGTTAAACACAGTACCATTGCACCAATCATAGCAAAAATAAAGGTCAATGCCATTGGTTTAAACATCTTTCCTTCAATACCTTGTAAGGCTAAAATGGGTAGAAAAACGATAAGGATAATCAACTGACCGAAAAACGCAGCGTTCATCATCTTTTTTGAAGCATTAGACGCCACTTTATCTCGCTCTTTGGATGTAAGCTGTTTCTTTTTTAGTACTTGTGATGCAATGAGAAATACTGTACTTTCTACAATAATTACAGCGCCATCAACTATAATACCGAAATCTATTGCTCCCAAACTCATTAAGTTTACCCAAACATCGAACACGTTCATTAAAATAAAAGCGAATAATAAGGATAATGGTATTGTTGAAGCAACGATTAAACCACCTCGCCAATTACCCAATAAGAAGATAAGCACAAAAATAACTAT
>NZ_VSDQ01000603.1:0-653 GCF_008085455.1 Seonamhaeicola marinus
AAAAATGCTGCTGCTTTAGCGGATGCTTTAGTAGCTAAAGATTATAAAATTATTTCTGGCGGAACTGATAACCACTGTATGCTTATTGATTTACGAAACAAAAACGTATCTGGTAAAGATGCAGAACAAGCATTGGTAAAAGCCGATATTACAGTAAATAAAAACATGGTACCGTTTGATGATAAATCGCCGTTTGTAACTTCAGGAATCCGTTTAGGTGTTGCTGCTGTAACTACGCGTGGTTTAAAAGAAGATGATATGGTTGTTATTGCTAATTTAGTTGATGAAGTAATTGCCAACCACGAAGATGAAACAGTTTTAGAAACCGTAAGAGAAAAAGTAAATGCTATGATGGCAAATAAGCCTTTATTTGTAGCTTAATTAAAAATTTATTCAGTAAAAAAAAGCCCGAAAATTCAATATTTTCGGGCTTTTTTTGTTTTCTGTTTTAATAATGTTTTTTTAACGATTTATTGTTTATTATGTTTTTTAAATCATAATCTATTGGAAGTTTTGATGTTTTATAAAGTGGGCAATAAGACGTTATACTAGAAAATGAAAATAATAAACCAACAACTAAGAATATTAAACCTAAAAAGCCTCTAACGCCTGCAACAAAAAATAAACTTAACAATAATACTGCAACAATAAAT
>NZ_VSDQ01000190.1:0-773 GCF_008085455.1 Seonamhaeicola marinus
GGTAGCCAATTAAAACATTTAAAGCAATTGGTAGAATACATTACAGGTATGGATACTAGAATTGGCTACCCTAATGAGCATTTAGCTGGTGATAGTGATGAAGATATTACTAGCCCATTATTTGCAACAGCTGTAGGTTTAGTGTTAGATGGCCTAAAACGCCAGCAACGTAAAAAAGTAGAAACTGAAACTATAACCGAAACCGAAGTTGAGGAAGAAGAAGCTGATACAACAGAAGAAAACGTAAACAATATAGTTGAAGAACCTAAAAAAGAACGCAAGTCGTTTTTAGATAAATTAACCGAACGTGTTAAAGATTTTCTAGATAACGCAGAGTAGCCTAGCGGCACATTAAAAAGAACCATTGAATTTAAAATATAAGTACAAAACCCCAGAAAAACAGAATTTATGAGCAGCAACAAAGAATTCGAAAGCATTAAGTTTGATTTACCCAAAAACCAATCAAACGTAATCAAAGTTATTGGTGTTGGTGGCGGTGGTAGCAATGCCATAAACCACATGTTTCAGCAANAATAGTGGTGTTCCAAACAAAATACAGCTAGGTGTTAATTTAACCGAAGGATTAGGCGCTGGTGCCAACCCAGATATTGGTGAGCAAGCTGCTGTTGAAAGCTTTGAAGAAATTTCAAGAATGCTAGACTCTAACACTAAAATGGTATTTATTACCGCTGGTATGGGCGGTGGTACTGGTACAGGAGCTGCACCTATAATTGCTAAAATGGCTAAAGATTTAGACATTTTAACCGTGGGTA
>NZ_VSDQ01000634.1:0-652 GCF_008085455.1 Seonamhaeicola marinus
TGGAAAATTGAAGAACTAAGAAACAGAATAGTGGTAACACTAGGTTTGTTATTAGTTTATCGTTTTGGTACGCAAGTTACATTACCAGGTATTGATGCTGAACAATTACAAAATTTAGCTGATAATACAGATTCTGGTATCTTGGGAATTCTTAGTGCATTTACTGGTGGTGCTTTGTCAAGAGCATCAGTATTTGCTTTAGGTATCATGCCTTACATTTCTGCTTCTATTGTTGTACAATTAATGGGTATTGCAATTCCTTATTTACAAAAACTTCAAAAAGAAGGTGCAAGCGGCCAAAAGAAAATAACACAAATTACACGTTGGTTAACCATCGCCATTTGTTTATTTCAATCGCCTGCATACTTAGCTAGTTTACCAAGTTTAGGTGTACCACAAAGTGCATTTTTATTAGGTACAGGCCCTTTATTCTATTTTTCATCAATTAGTATTTTAGTTACAGGGTGTATCTTTGCCATGTGGTTAGGTGAAAAGATTACAGATAAAGGGATTGGTAATGGTATTTCATTATTAATTATGGTAGGTATTATTGCTACGTTACCACAATCTTTTGTTCAAAATGCAGCAACAAGAATGGAAGGTAACAATGTAATGCTTATTCTTTTTGAACTTGTAATATGGTTTGTTATCA
>NZ_VSDQ01000634.1:725-1019 GCF_008085455.1 Seonamhaeicola marinus
TGCACAAGCTATTATGTTTGTTCCGGGTTTAATTGGAGGGTCTTCATTTATGAAAGACACAACGGCAGGTGCATGGTTACAAACAAATTTTTCAGATATTTTTGGTTTTTGGTATAATTTAGTATTTGCTTTATTAATAATTATATTTACTTATTTTTATACAGCAATTACAGTACCAACCAATAAAATGGCTGACGATTTAAAACGTAGCGGTGGTTTTATTCCAGGTATTCGTCCAGGATCAGATACTGCAGAGTATTTAGATAAAATAATGTCTCAAATTACATTGCCAGG
>NZ_VSDQ01000077.1:0-254 GCF_008085455.1 Seonamhaeicola marinus
AAATTATTTTATCGCTTCCGTATTTGGTTAGCCAACTTTCAAAAACTTCTGGTTTTTTAACGGCAATACTTCCACCGGTAATTTGTTTTGCTCCAGATTCGAATGCAATGTGTAAATCTTCATCAGTTTTTAAGCCGCCACCAAAATCTATTTTTAAATTTGTTTTAGTCGCAATAGTTTCTAACACTTTATGGTTTACAATATGGCTTGCCTTAGCACCATCTAAATCTACTAAATGCAAATGCTCTATACCA
>NZ_VSDQ01000077.1:335-798 GCF_008085455.1 Seonamhaeicola marinus
CGCCTTCTTTTCCACTCTTCTCCGGATGAAATTGCACACCGTAAAAATTTTCATGTTGCAATGCCGATGCATAATTAATTTCGTAATCGGTAGCGGCAATGGTTTCATTGCAATGTTCGGCATAAAAACTATGTACTAAATACATGTATTCGTTTTCTTTGATGCCTTTAAATAAATCGGATTTTAAATCTTTTATAACATTCCAACCCATTTGTGGCACTTTTACGCTATTTGAAAAACGCTTCACTTTTGTTTGAAAAATTGCTAAACCATCCGTATCACCTTCTTCGGAATGTAAACACATTAATTGCATACCTAAACAAATGCCCAAAACAGGTTGTTTTAACGTTGGTATCAAAGTATCCAAACCACTTTTTTTAAGCATTTTCATGGCTGAACTTGCTTCGCCTACTCCTGGAAAAATCACTTTATCGGCCGCTTTTATTTCTTCAGCATTATTTGA
>NZ_VSDQ01000449.1:0-254 GCF_008085455.1 Seonamhaeicola marinus
TTTTATCGCGTTTCTGTGTCATTGCGAAGGAGGCACAACTGCAGCAATCTTTAAAAATTTAAGATTACTATTAAACAGATGCCCTCTCTTTACTCGGAATGACGAGTCTTTCAAAGCAACAAAAGTACATATTTTAAGGGCTTTTTACGAAAAAAAATACCTAATAAATGAATGACGTATTACGAAGTAATCTTTTAATAATAAAGGGTGTGATTGCTTCACTTTTGTTCACAATAACACACTTTACTACTTTT
>NZ_VSDQ01000449.1:318-964 GCF_008085455.1 Seonamhaeicola marinus
AAAATGTACATTTACAATATGTATAGAAACCTGCTAATTTTGTATGTATTTTGCGCTACTTTTTTCTTAGGAAAAAATACCATTATTGCTCAAAACGAACCTTTAAAACAAGTATTAAATTTGACACAACCACCCTACTTAAAAGCTGGTGATACAGTAGCTATTGTTGCACCTGCCGGAATTTTAAAAAATAGAACTGCTGAAATTGAAAGTGCTAAAAAACTGCTTAAAAGTTGGGGGTTACACGCCCAGGTTGGTAAACATATTTTTAACCAAGAACACCATTTTGCTGGAACTGATGATGAGCGTTGTGAAGATTTTCAAAACGCATTAAACAACCCAAACATTAAAGCTATTTGGTGCGCTAGAGGCGGTTATGGTTCTGTTAGGATTTTAGATAAATTAGATTGGTCTAACTTTAAAGAAAACCCTAAATGGATTATTGGTTATAGTGATATTACAGCCATTCATAACCAAGTGCATAACTTAGGCGTACAATCTATACATGCCATGATGTGCACAAGCTTACAAGATACACCAGAAACCATTACCGAAACTATAAACACTTTTAAATATTCACTTTTTGGCCAACCTTTACACTATACCTTAAAAGGCTCAAAATACAATAAAACAGGTAGTGTAACAG
>NZ_VSDQ01000095.1:0-934 GCF_008085455.1 Seonamhaeicola marinus
GGTGGACACCTAATATGGACTCAGCTATATTAAAAGTAATGGCTAAATTATATGAAGATTTAAATGGCGAAAAACCACACGTAGCAGCGTGTCATGCAGGTTTAGAGTGTGGTATTTTAGGGCAAAATTATCCTGAAATGGATATGATTAGTTTTGGTCCTAATATTAAAGGAGCACACTCACCCGATGAACGTGCACAAATTTCTTCAGTTCAAAAATACTGGAAATTTGTTTTAGAAATTTTAAAAAATATTCCGGAAGCTTAAAGAGCAACATAAATTTTAAAAAAAACTGCCATTTTACAAATGGCAGTTTTTTTATTTTATTTCAGAAGTTTTAAAGTATTTACGTTTTAACCAAAAGGAAACTTTTACAAGTAAAATTAATGCAGGTACTTCAACTAGAGGGCCAATAACACCAGTAAATGCTTGTCCGGAGTTTAAACCAAATACAGCAATAGCAACAGCAATAGCCAATTCAAAATTATTACCAGCAGCAGTAAACGCTACGGCAGCAGTTTTTGTGTAATTGGCTCCAACACTTTTAGTGAAAAAGAAGCCCACAATAAACATAATTATAAAATAAATTAAAAGCGGAACAGCTATAATTAATACATCTATTGGTATTTCAACAATTAGTTCGCCTTTTAAAGAAAACATAACTATTATAGTAAATAATAAAGCTATAAGTGTTAACGGTGAAATAGTAGGAATAAACACAGTGTTGTACCAAGTTTCGCCTTTTAATTTAACCAAAAATACACGACTTAATATACCCATTAAAAATGGTAAGCCTAAATAAATCAATACGCTTTCAGCAATAGTTGCTATTGAAATATCAACAATGGTACCTTCAAAACCAAAAATAGGAGGTAGTTTTGTAATGAATAACCAAGCATAAAAGCTGTAGCCAAACACTTGAAAAATACTGTTTA
>NZ_VSDQ01000355.1:0-615 GCF_008085455.1 Seonamhaeicola marinus
CTGCAGATGTTATTCCGAATAACTGATTGTTAAATTCAGCAATTTCACCTATGGCAAAAATATTAGGATTTGAAGATTGCATGTGCTGATTTACAATAACGCCTCTACCACATTTAATACCATTTTCTTTAGCTATTTCAATATTTGGCCTTGTACCTATGGCATATACAATGGCATTGGCTGTAAATATTTTTCCACTTTTTAAGCTTATACTTAATTCACCTGTATCGTCATCATCAAACACCGTACTAACTTCATTATCAAAATAAATTTGAATACCACGTTCTTGTACATCTAAGGCTAGTAATTTACTAGAAACCTTATCTAATTGACGCTCCATTAAACGTGATGCTCTTTGTATAATGGTTATTTTTACATTTTTATGTTTTAAGGCCGCTGCCAACTCTAAACCTAATAAACCACCACCAACTATAGCCACATGCTGTTCTTCAGGCGGCAAACCTGTAGCATCTAAATACGCTTTAAATTTATCTGCATCAATTTTATTGCGCATGGTAAAACGCCCAGGCAAATCTATTTGTACATCTTTAGGTATAAAAGCTCTACTTCCGGTTGCTAAAATTAGTTTATTGTATGTATGTGTTATACCGTTAC
>NZ_VSDQ01000196.1:0-1156 GCF_008085455.1 Seonamhaeicola marinus
GCTTTCATAACGTTGGGGTCATAATGTGATGAGTAATAAAAGCCTATAACAAGAGATATAGCAATAATAATTAAGTTATATAAAACATAATACTTAATTATTTTTCGTGTATTAATAATGCTTTTCATTAATCTTCTAGCGCTATCGGTTACAGAAATAGATTTGTATGACTTGTATAGTAGAAAAATAAAAACTAAAATAATAGCATAACTAAAAACACTTAGCCCAATCATAATATTATCAGAGTATACTTTGTCTAATTGTTCTCTGTAAGAATCTGAACTAAAATAAGGTATGGTATTAACTAGTATCCAAAAAAGTAATTCACCAATACTAATGTAAAACAGTGTTTTTACTATTGATGATGATTTTTTATGTAGCATAGGCAAGATATCTTTAGCTTTTAAAGTAGCTTGTGTATCTTGTTTATTCCAATCTTTTTTTAGTAAATCTAATCCATCCATGGCTATTACGGATTTAAAATGGTTCTTAACTTGTTCTTAATTCTGTTCATTTTCACGCGGGCATTTACCTCGCTAATTCCCATTGTTTCGCTAATTTCTCTGTAATCTTTATCTTCTAAATACAAAAAAACAAGTGCTTTTTCAATATCATTAAGCTGGTGCACTGCTTTGTAAAGTATTTTTAATTGTTGTTCTTCGGTATCATCATAATCTTCAGATTTCATTTTAAAAGCAACACCATCATAATCTTGGGTGTTAATGGTTCTTTTAGACTTTCGGTATAGTGTAATAGCGGTATTTAAACCAACTCTATACATCCAAGTGCTAAATTTTGAATCGCCACGAAACTTTGGGTATGCTTTCCAAAGTTGAATGGTTATTTCTTGGAACAAATCATTATGAGCATCATAGTTATTGGTGTACAACCTGCATACTTTATGTATGATGTTTTGATGCTTTTCAAGCAGTTCCACAAAATTTTGTTCTAATTCGTTCTTCAATGTTATGGTTTGGTTATACCAATAAGTAGTTTAAATTGTAAAAATGTTACAAGTAATAGTGAAAATACTATTTTTTTAAATGAATTTATAACATGGCTTAAATAAAAACGCAATAAGTTTCAATTCATCCTCAACATTTTACAGTTCGGTTAATTAAAGTTTATAAAAACGCGTTTCTGCTTCAAATTTGCG
>NZ_VSDQ01000196.1:1265-1971 GCF_008085455.1 Seonamhaeicola marinus
TCAAATAACATAGGTGAATTTTCATTTACAACCACAGAAAAGGGTACACAAACATTGGTAATATCATATTTAGCTTATGAAACGCATACCATGATTGGAGATGTTTCTTATATGAAAAATGTAATTATTGAATTAAAAGAAGATGTAAGTGCTTTAGATGCCGTAGTACTTTCAGCAGGAACATTTTCAGCCGGCGACAATAGCAAAGTCAATGCATTAAAACCTTTAGATGTAGTAACCACAGCCAGTGCTTTAGGAGATTTTGTTGGGGCATTGCAAACACTTCCAGGAACATCAACCGTAGCCGAAGATGGTCGTTTATTCGTACGTGGTGGTGATGCTAACGAAACTCAAATTTTTATTGATGGTATTCGTGTGTTTACTCCCTATACACCAACTACCAACAATGCACCAACACGTGGGCGTTATTCACCTTTTTTGTTTGATGGTATTACCTTTTCAACTGGTGGTTATTCGGCTGAATATGGGCAAGCATTATCTAGTGTTTTGCTTTTAAACACTGTTAATGAACCAGACCAAGAAAAAACAGATATAGGTATTATGAGTGTTGGGGCTACTTTAGGAAATACCCAAAAGTGGAAACAAAGTTCATTAAGTGTAAATGGGTCTTATATAAATTTAGCACCATATGTAGCACTGTTTCCTGATAGAAACGACTGGAAAAAGCCTTTTGAAACCTTTGCAG
>NZ_VSDQ01000497.1:0-256 GCF_008085455.1 Seonamhaeicola marinus
GCTAATAACTATAATGAATTAACATATTTTGGTAAAGGACCACAAGCTAATTATGCCGATAGAAATTATGGCGCCCATGTTGGTTTGTACTCAGGAAAACCAGAAAACATAAACTATAAATACGTTTACCCTGAAGAGTATGGTAACCACACCCAAACACACTGGTTTACGCTTACTAACACAGCTAAAAAAGGTGTTTTAGTTAAAGGTGAACAACCTATAAACTTTAGTGTTTTAGAATACAGTATTGATAATT
>NZ_VSDQ01000497.1:263-1121 GCF_008085455.1 Seonamhaeicola marinus
AACAAGGTGTTGGTGGAGACAACACATGGTCTAAACGAGCTCAAGCACATGAAGCGTTTAGAAATAAACCTGGAACGTATAAATACACGTTTTATTTAGCACCATTTAGCACAAAAGTAAAAGCTGAGAAAATAAGATTTTAATAAATAATATCTTTATATCGAAAAAAGGATGGTTTTAAAATTAAGCCATCCTTTTTTGGTTTTATTGATTTTGATTTAGAAGTAACTTACCCCAACCAGCCATCTCTATCTAAACTTCGGTATTGTATGGCTTCACTAATATGAGCACCTTCAATATTTTCCGAAGCTTCTAAATCGGCAATAGTTCTAGCTACTTTTAAAATTCTATCATAAGCCCTAGCCGAAAGGTTTAAACGTTCAATAGCTGTTTTTAATAACTGTTTTGAGCTTTCATCTAAAGCGCAATGTTTTCGTATTTGCTTGGTATTCATTTGTGCATTGTAATGTACTTTCTCATTATTTAAAAAGCGCTTACTTTGTATGTTTCTTGCTGCTGTAACACGCTTTCTTATATCTACTGAAGATTCGCCTTTTCTATCTTCTGATAGCTTATCAAAAGGCACTGGTGTTACCTCAATATGAATATCAATTCTATCTAACAATGGTCCTGAAATTTTGCTTAAATACCGTTGCATTTCAGCAGGACTTGAGGTTACAGGTGCATCAGGGTCGTTAAAATAACCACCTGGACTTGGGTTCATGCTAGCTACTAGCATAAATGATGACGGATATGTTACCGTAAATTTTGCCCTTGAAATGGTTACCTCTCTATCTTCTAACGGTTGGCGCATTACCTCTAAAACATCGCGTTTAAATTCTGGTAGTTCATCTAAAA
>NZ_VSDQ01000371.1:0-714 GCF_008085455.1 Seonamhaeicola marinus
GTGTACCACGTGTTTTTACGTCAATTATACGTCCTGTTTTATCAATTTTAAATTGCGTTTGAATAACTTGTTTTCCGTTTAATCCTAAATCAGTTCCAAGATCTGTATTAAATTTACGTTGAATGCGTTTATTAATTTTTTCAGACATGCATTTTTTACGTTCTAGGTTGTTTTTTGATTTTTCACAACCCGGATAAATTGGCACTACCTCAACAAAATCAAAAGGCAATGTTACTTCTTCATCTATATTAACCACAACCACATCATCAGGGTTTACTGGCGGGTTTTTATCTTCAATAGGTTCATCGGGTAAATCTAGAATATCCTTAGCAATATCAGTATCATCAGGCACTTCTTTAATTACCGATGCTTTCTTTTTTACTGCTTTATTAACAACTGGCTCTTCAAACTTAGGTTTTACGGGTGTTATTAAAGGAATTTCAATACTGTAAGTATCATCATCTACAATAAAATCACTGGCCAAATTGGGTATTTGGGTTTCAAATTTCATTTCAAAGAGGCCATATGCCATAAGTAAACACACTATCAACCCTACTTGAAAGTATAAGGTTGAGTTTTTTTGTAAATTTGCATCATGCTTGTGCGGTTTTTTCACAGCTTGAGCATTTTGCCGAATGCTGCTGTGAGATTCTTTACGATTTCTCATAATTATAGTTTAAATGTTAATATTATGATAAAATCACAATAAGCATA
>NZ_VSDQ01000569.1:0-200 GCF_008085455.1 Seonamhaeicola marinus
CATTGCAATTTGTATTCTGTATGCTTGAAAAGAATTAAGCAAATAACACACAGAAGTGTTAATTTTACTAGTGTTTCAGCCCTTTTATCTTTTCATAATTTGCTAAAAGGAGTGCAAAAATAAACATTTTTAACCTAAATACCTAAAAATGAAGTTATAATATTTTTTGTGACTAATAACTAAAACATGTGTCTCAATTA
>NZ_VSDQ01000855.1:0-200 GCF_008085455.1 Seonamhaeicola marinus
CTACTGATGTTTTTAACCTTTCATCGCTTTACGGTAGAAATCTTACTAAAACTTTAGCAGTTTCAGGTTTACTTGAATACAGAACAACACTTTTAAACAATTTTAATGACCCTGGTTATTTAGATGTTGGTGTTGGTGCTACTTGGACGCCTATTGAAAACTTAATAGTAGTAATTCATCCATTAAACTACAACTTTGTA
>NZ_VSDQ01000097.1:0-200 GCF_008085455.1 Seonamhaeicola marinus
AAACCTTCATAATTTCCACCAGCTTTAGCTTTACCAGATGCTGAAAAAGGAAATTTACCAACTTTAATATCTAAGCCTTTTTCTTTAGCTTGTTTTTCAGTTAAACCAACACTTGCAATTTCAGGAGTACAATAAGTACAACCAGGAATATTACCATAATCAATTGGTTCAACATGCATATCGGCAATTTTTTCAACACA
>NZ_VSDQ01000919.1:0-200 GCF_008085455.1 Seonamhaeicola marinus
CTAACCGTATTATGGCGCAAATGAAAGCCGATTTACGTTTGCATGAAGAACCGCGCCATATTGAGTGTTTTGATAATTCAAACATACAAGGAACCAATCCTGTAGCAGCTTGTGTAGTATTTAAAAACGGTAAACCTAGTAAAAAAGATTACAGGCATTTTAATATAAAAACAGTAGAAGGTCCTGATGATTTTGCTTCA
>NZ_VSDQ01000158.1:0-201 GCF_008085455.1 Seonamhaeicola marinus
TTTACCAATTCACAGGCAAGCTCCTAAATTTGAGGATTTATCAACGTCTACTGAAGTTTTATTTACTGGTATTAAAGTAATCGATTTAATTGAGCCTTATGCAAAAGGTGGTAAAATTGGATTATTTGGTGGTGCTGGTGTAGGTAAAACAGTATTAATACAAGAGTTAATTAACAATATTGCAAAAGGTCACGGTGGTTT
>NZ_VSDQ01000453.1:0-201 GCF_008085455.1 Seonamhaeicola marinus
AGTTTCTACTAACCCAGGGTTTATTGAACCAACCTTAATTCCATAAGGATTCAAATCTATACGCATGCCTTCCGTAATCGCTAAAACAGCATGTTTGCTTCCGCAGTAAACATTGCCTTTAGGATAAACCTCTTTTCCTGCAGAAGAACCAATGTTTATAATATGACCAGATTTACGTTCTGTCATCCCCGGAATAATGGC
>NZ_VSDQ01000506.1:0-552 GCF_008085455.1 Seonamhaeicola marinus
AAATATAAAATTGAAGGTAGCGACGATACGTTAACCATTGCTACAACACGCCCTGAAACTATTTTAGGCGATTCGGCAATTTGTATCAATCCAGCAGACGAGCGTCATTTCAATTTAAAAGGAAAAAAAGCCATTGTGCCTATTTGTAATCGCGTGATTCCTATTATTGAAGATGATTATGTTGATGTTGAATTTGGTACTGGTTGTTTAAAAGTAACGCCAGCACATGATGAAAACGATAAGGTTTTAGGCGATAAGCATAACCTTGAGGTAATTGATATTTTTAACGAAGATGCTTCTTTAAACAGTTACGGTTTACATTACGAAGGAAAAGATCGTTTTGAAGTTAGAAAAGAAATTGTAAAAGAGCTTGAAAGTTTAGGTTTAATTGAAAAAATAGAAGACCATAATAACCGTGTTGGAATTTCAGAACGTACCAAAGCCATTATAGAACCACGATTAAGCGACCAATGGTTCTTAAAAATGGAAGAATTGGTAAAACCGGCAATAGAAGCTGTTTTAGGTGAAAACGCCGATATAAAACTATTCCCA
>NZ_VSDQ01000135.1:0-201 GCF_008085455.1 Seonamhaeicola marinus
GCAAAAATAAATAATATATACATATAAAACAACAATAATTTCATTATATTGTGACGCAGAATATTTTTGTTAAAATTATGTTAAAAAACGTTGTTTGTCGATGTTTTTTGGTGTTTACCGTAATTTTTTGTACTATTGTCGATATCTTAACCGAAATAATAAAATGTTATGACTTTAAACTGTGTAGTAGTAGACGATTCA
>NZ_VSDQ01000032.1:0-202 GCF_008085455.1 Seonamhaeicola marinus
TTAACTTTCTTTGATACGTCATCTAACAAGGCTTTGCCTTTGTTTTGTGAAAAAACGTTTGCTGATAATAGTAGCACTAAACAAGTAGCTATAAGTTTCATATTTGTGTTTATAAAATTCATTTTTAATGTTTTTTTACTGGATTTCGTTTTCAAGATGCTGATCTAGTGCTATTAAATCTGGTATTAAAACTTGTCTTGCT
>NZ_VSDQ01000837.1:0-580 GCF_008085455.1 Seonamhaeicola marinus
AAAGCTGCTTTTAGTTTGTTCAAACAAGGTTTTGTTATAGGCCTAATTCTTTCTTTACGTCATCTAATAAGTTTTTACCATCGGCTAAAATAGTAACACCAACAGATGAGTCTAAAACGTAATCATACCCTTGAGCTCTTGCTACTTTTAATATAGCAGCTTTTGCTTTCTCAGTAATAGGTTGTAATAAATCTACACGTTTTTTATCAATATTTTGAGCTGCATCTGCTTGAAATTGCTGAATGTTTTGTTGCATTGCTTGAATTTCTTGCCCTCTTTTAGCATTCTCTTCATCGGTTTTAGTGGCAGCTTCAGCTTCGTATTGTTTTACTTTGTTTTGAAACTCTGTAACAGAAGCTTGGTAATCTGTTTGATAAGTTTTTTGTAAAGCTTCAAGCTCTTTTTGAGCATTTTTCATTGCAGGCATTGCGGCAATTAACTCTTGAGTATTTATGTGGGCAACTTTACTTTGTGCTTGCGAAAAACTAATACTCCCTATACATACGGCCGTTGCTAATAAAATAGTTTTTAAGTGTTTCATCATTTTCTAAATTGTATTAATGTGTTATAAAATTATTTG
>NZ_VSDQ01000748.1:0-202 GCF_008085455.1 Seonamhaeicola marinus
GAAGAGTGTGAAAAATTAGCCGAAGAAGTAGGTTATCCAGTAATGCTTAAAGCCTCTGCCGGAGGTGGTGGTAAAGGTATGCGCGGTGTTTTCAAAAAAGAAAACTTAAAAGCCGCATGGGATTCTGCAAGACAAGAAAGTAAAGCTGCCTTTGGTAATGATGATATGTACATGGAGAAGCTTATTGAAGAACCAAGACATA
>NZ_VSDQ01000293.1:0-202 GCF_008085455.1 Seonamhaeicola marinus
CTTTTGCCATAGATACGGTTCTGCCAAATGAGGTTTTAATTTGTCTTTCAATTCCAAATTTTTCAAAAATTGGAATTTTTGACTGATACAATTTAACTATTGATTCTTTCTTTGGTGCAATTTCTTGCAAATAATCTTTTACTTGATAATAAAGCTCTTCATCATCAACATGAATAGCAGTAAAGGTGTCATTAAAAATGTC
>NZ_VSDQ01000905.1:0-202 GCF_008085455.1 Seonamhaeicola marinus
AAATTTTTCTTTGAAGTAATATCGTTATCAATTACTTCTAAACTAGCAACAAGTTTTTCTAATCTTATGTTTAGGCCAGCTACTTCATCTTCCAAATCACGAACTTCTAAGGGAAGTTCACCTCGTACATTTCTAATTTCGTCAATACGAGAATCAATTAATTGTAAATCGTATAAAGCTCTTAAACGCTCTTCTACAGTTA
>NZ_VSDQ01000508.1:0-202 GCF_008085455.1 Seonamhaeicola marinus
TAAGAAACGAGATAAACCAAATAATTACAGAGCATATTGGCCCAATAGCAAAACTAGATAAAATACAATTTACAAGTGGTTTACCTAAAACACGATCGGGTAAAATTATGCGCCGTATTTTACGTAAAATAGCGCATAAAGACACCTCTAATTTAGGAGATACCAGTACGCTTTTAAACCCTGAAGTAGTACAAGATATTAT
>NZ_VSDQ01000012.1:0-509 GCF_008085455.1 Seonamhaeicola marinus
ACAATTCTGTAACAGCTTCTTTTTGTCTTAATTTAGCAAAAACAAGACGTCTGTTATGTGTTGTATCTTCTTTAGATTTTGTTACTAAAGGTTCAACAAATTGCTTTAAAGCTTTTGCTTTAGCAACAGTAGTATTAATACGTTTGTGCTCAATTAAAGAACAAGCCATATTAGCTAACATTGCTTTTCTGTGGGCAGTTTTTCTACCTAAGTGATTAATTTTTTTTCCGTGTCTCATGACATTTGTTTTATCATCTTGCTTCCAAACCACATTTCTGTGGGAGCAAAATATGATTAATAATTATGACTAAAATTAGTCTTTATCTAATTTATATTTGCTTAAATCCATTCCGAAATTCAAACCTTTAACATTCACTAGTTCTTCTAGCTCAGTTAATGATTTTTTACCAAAATTTCTAAACTTCATTAAGTCGTTTTTATTAAATGATACTAAGTCACCTAAAGTATCAACTTCAGCAGCTTTTAAACAGTTAAGTGCACGAACTGAT
>NZ_VSDQ01000760.1:0-202 GCF_008085455.1 Seonamhaeicola marinus
TGCAAAGTTAGAATGTGCAAAAATAGTTCTAATTCCAGTTCCTTATGACGGAACTAGCACATGGCAAAAAGGCGCTGATAAAGGGCCCGATGCTTTTTTAAACGCTTCAGAAAATATGGAGCTTTATGACATTGAAACAGATACCGAGGTTTATAAAGAAGGTATTTATTTAGCAGATGCTGTTACAGAAAATGCATCGCCA
>NZ_VSDQ01000604.1:0-540 GCF_008085455.1 Seonamhaeicola marinus
AAATTTACCTTTAATTTTTCGTGTTGGTGTATTTGTAAAATATTTCCAATCGGGTAATTTAATACCTTTTAGTGTTGCCCAAACAGCAAATAAACGCCAAAGGTTATCACGGTTAAAAGGTTCTTTAACTTCAGCAATTTCAGCATACAAGCGTTTCCATCTAACAATATCATAAGTGGTTTCGGCAACAAAAGCGCGGTCTCTGCTGCCCCAACGCTTATCTCTTTTTAGTAGCGTTTGTATAACCTTATCGGCATATTCATCTTCATTAAATATTTGGTGTAAGCCATCAATAACGGCAAAACATAAATTTCGGTGTAATCGCATTGTATATAAATAAGGCTGCAAAGTTACACTAATTGTAAACATTTAGCCAATGTTTTTAATATTTAGCATAATAAGTTATCTTTCAAAAAAAAATAATCAATGAAACATTTTTTTACCAGTTTAGTTTTGGTTTTAACCTTGGCCTCGTGTGTTAAAAAACAGACTGAAAACCCAATAGTTTTTAATAAGATTACTATTGAAACTATATTAAAA
>NZ_VSDQ01000121.1:0-203 GCF_008085455.1 Seonamhaeicola marinus
ATACAAGAAAATATCTCATTAATTTGCCACAAAAGATGAACTACTCACCGTATTTACCCAATTATCTAAACTCACATCCATAACAATAAAATTATACGTTTCATTGGTAATTAAGTTAGGTGGCGTTCTGTTAGTTACATTCAAAACTACATTATTTAATTTATAATATTGAAATTTATTTTCGTGAGTGTAAGTACCTGAAA
>NZ_VSDQ01000917.1:0-203 GCF_008085455.1 Seonamhaeicola marinus
AGTTGATCTATGGCAGCAGCCCTAAAAGTATCACCCGCTCCTAAAACAACTTTTAATCCTTGCTTTTTAAATTGATATGCTAGCTTACCTATAGTTGTTGTTTTACCTACACCGTTTACCCCAACAACCATAATAACGTATGGTTTTTTATCTTGTGGCACTGTAAATTCAGTTTCTTCGCCTACGTTAGTTTCACTTAATAA
>NZ_VSDQ01000807.1:0-204 GCF_008085455.1 Seonamhaeicola marinus
TTGGCAAACCCAAGCACTTCTAAAGCAGATAACGCTTCATCTTTGTTGGTATTGCCTTGGGCTACAGAAACTTCATCAATATCGTAAATCTTTAATATTTTATCTTTTAAATCTATAATTACCCTTTGTGCTGTTTTAGCTCCAATACCTTTAATAGATTGAATTAGCGCCACATCATTACCTGCAATACCTTCGCGCACTTGT
>NZ_VSDQ01000372.1:0-260 GCF_008085455.1 Seonamhaeicola marinus
ATAATCTAACATATAGGGCACACAAGACACTTTGGTTGCAATAGGAATAACGCCAAAAAACATAGCTTCGGCAATGGCTTTAGGCCACCCTTCAGATTTTGATGGTAATATAGAAAAATGCGCTTGTTTCAGGGCGGTTTTTATAACTTCTTTTGTTTGGTTTCCATGTAAAAAAACAGACGTTTTTAAATTTTTATAATCTATATAGTCTTGTAACTCTTGTTTTAAAACACCATTACCATACATGTTTAAACAAATAC
>NZ_VSDQ01000372.1:301-720 GCF_008085455.1 Seonamhaeicola marinus
CAACCAAACTACCTACAAACACCATATGTAGTGTTTTTGTATAATCTTTGGGTTTTAAATCTTCAATTTCATTTTTATAAAAGGATGCTGTAAAAAACGGTTTGATGTTTTTAGTTTGTTTTTCCCACTGACCATAAACTAAAACCTGCATATTTTTTGTTAAAAATGTGTTACTTAGAATCCATTTTTGCAGTTTATAACTGAGTGGTTGTTTGGCTTTGGGGTCCCAATTTCCAGCATATTTAGCTGTTTTGGGTTTCTTAGGAAATAATATTTGAACAAAACACCCCAACAAACCTATATTACCGGGGCAACGTAAATGAATATGGTCTGTTTTTTTACAGGCTCTAAATACTTTAAATAGTATTTGGGGGATATACAAAACACTCTTAATACTATTGGAAAATGACGTAAAACTA
>NZ_VSDQ01000853.1:0-205 GCF_008085455.1 Seonamhaeicola marinus
GATTAATTACTGGTCGTGATCCTAAAGGACAATATCATGCCATGACCGATGTTATTCACAAGGTATTAAACGATATTACGGTTGATGATTGGGATATCATTATTGGTGGAGATTCGCATACACGTATGTCTAAAGGTGTTGCTTTTGGTGCCGATTCTGGTACTGTGGCCCTAGCTTTAGCAACAGGTGAAGCAACAATGCCAAT
>NZ_VSDQ01000784.1:0-205 GCF_008085455.1 Seonamhaeicola marinus
CAACCTTGTTATATGAATAGTTAAGCGTTAAGTTTTCAACATCATAAAAACGTGGTGTTTTATCTGTTGTACGGGTTTTTCTAACACCAATAAAGTTGATGCTTTGACGCCTTGTATAATCTTCTGACTGTTGCTTTATTGTTTCTTTTTCTTCTTCAGAATTTGCTGCATCTAATCTAGATTCTAATGTTAAATCTTTATAAAA
>NZ_VSDQ01000660.1:0-971 GCF_008085455.1 Seonamhaeicola marinus
GATTTTGTAAACGTTAAAATTACCAATTGCACCAGCGCCACCTTAATGGGTGAAGCCGTTGGTTATTCTGAAAACAATTAAAAAAACATACAGACTAAAGGTGAATAAAAAGCGTTTGTTATGCTTCTCTTTCATCTAAATCTTAATAAATTAAATGGAATCTGTTCAAGCTATAAAACAACGTTTTGGTATTATTGGCAATACGCCAGCACTAAACCGCGCTATTGAAAAAACCATACAAGTAGCACCTACAGATATTTCGGTATTGGTAACCGGTGAAAGCGGGGTTGGTAAAGAAAGTATACCAAAAATAATACACCAATTATCGCACCGAAAACACAACAAATACATTGCAGTTAACTGTGGCGCCATACCCGAAGGCACTATTGATAGTGAACTTTTTGGCCATGAAAAAGGCGCTTTTACAGGTGCCACCCAAACCCGTAGCGGATACTTTGAAGTAGCCGATGGCGGCACTATTTTTTTAGATGAAGTTGGCGAGCTTCCATTAACCACGCAAGTTAGGTTATTACGTGTTTTAGAAAATGGCGAGTTTATAAAAGTAGGCTCTAGTAAGGTACAAAAAACCAATGTTCGTATTGTGGCTGCTACAAACGTAAATATGTTTGAAGCCATTGAAAAAGAAAAGTTTAGAGAAGATTTATACTACCGCCTAAGCACTGTTGAAATTCACTTACCGCCTCTTCGTGAAAGACAAAGTGATATTCATTTATTATTCAGAAAATTTGCCAGTGATTTTGCATTAAAATATAAAATGCCAACCGTTAAATTAACCGATGGCGCTATTGATATACTTGTAAAATACCGATGGAACGGTAATATTAGGCAGTTACGAAACATTGCCGAACAATTATCAGTTTTAGAACAAGACAGAAACATATCTGCCGAAACCCTACGCTCATATTTACCAAGCGCTAACACCAATTTGCCCGCGGTAATAAAAACATCAA
>NZ_VSDQ01000496.1:0-206 GCF_008085455.1 Seonamhaeicola marinus
TGTGCGAGGTTACGGCGCCACTCATACCCAAAGCAGCAGCATCAACACCAATATTCATAAACTCATTAGAATATTTTCTAGTGGTTTGACTGAAAATGGTAATAGATACCAAACAAAAAAGCGTGCTTAAATAAACTTTCAACTGCAATTTTTTTACAAAGATGCACATAATTTACAAACCTATAAACTTGAATTTATATTAGATA
>NZ_VSDQ01000230.1:0-206 GCF_008085455.1 Seonamhaeicola marinus
ACCAATTAATCTTGAAACTGGAGAGTTTGCTTGTGCACATAGCATTTGTGCCGAATCAATTTTACCGTTGCTTACATGGTCTTTAATTTGATTCATAAAATTAGCATCAATTTTTGAAGCTGCTTTTATAGCAAACAATCTTTCAAAATAAATGTAGGTTGCAACTATTAGCAATACAAAAAGTATAGCTATAATTATTTGTCCTG
>NZ_VSDQ01000044.1:0-206 GCF_008085455.1 Seonamhaeicola marinus
CCCTGGTGTTTCTCCTTTAGAGCTTGTTTCATTAACAACTATTAAAAGATTAAATCAGTTTTTTAGCAGTGTTAAAAGTGATGTTAGAAAAGCTTTTAAAAATGATAAATTAGTACAAATTTTAGAATTCCCAGTATTATTTTTAGGCGCTAAACCAAGCAACACACCTTCGTTTTACAACTTTATGAATTATGCCGATTTTGGTC
>NZ_VSDQ01000505.1:0-207 GCF_008085455.1 Seonamhaeicola marinus
AGCGTGTTTTATAATATTCAAAAACAAATTCCTGCTAAACTAATGTTTATTGGTGAAGGTCCTGAAAAAGAAAATATTGAAAAGCAATGTGCAGATTTAGGTATTTTAGATAGGGTTATTTTCTTTGGAAGAAGTAATGAAATTGATAAAATATTATGTTTTAGTGATTTGTTTTTACTACCATCATTAACCGAAAGTTTTGGCTTA
>NZ_VSDQ01000668.1:0-207 GCF_008085455.1 Seonamhaeicola marinus
TTTTCCCAATCATCGGGTTTAGAATAATTAGGAATCATCATGCCATTAGTTACCACCACTCTGGGTGCATTTTTAGATGAGGGAAACAACCCCATAGGATGACCAGAATACATATGCAATGTTTGTTCCTCAGTCATGGTTGCCAAATATTTCATGGTCAACAAATACTGCGCCCAATTTTGAAACACAGCACCATTGCCGCCGTAA
>NZ_VSDQ01000802.1:0-207 GCF_008085455.1 Seonamhaeicola marinus
GTAAAAACGCCTGTTGGGTTCCAGGTACAGATCACGCATCTATTGCTACCGAAGCCAAAGTAGTTGCCAAATTAAAAGCAGAAGGCATAGATAAAAACGATTTAACTAGAGACGAGTTTTTAAAACACGCTTGGGATTGGACGCATGAATACGGTGGTGTAATTCTTGAGCAATTAAAAAAACTAGGTTGCTCTTGCGATTGGGATC
>NZ_VSDQ01000717.1:0-207 GCF_008085455.1 Seonamhaeicola marinus
CAACCTGCTTTTAGTATCATTTAACGGATAGTTTTTACTTAAATTCTCGTAAGCTTTTTTTATAATTTCTTTGGCTGTGTAGTTTTTGTTTGATACTAAAACTTCATCTAACTCTATAGATTTGGGAGCTAAAGTTAAAACACTATCTGTAAAGGTTAACGCTGCTATGGTTTTAGGTTTGTAGCCCATGCAACTTACAAAAATAGA
>NZ_VSDQ01000014.1:0-502 GCF_008085455.1 Seonamhaeicola marinus
ATAGGTATTGGTCAATCTAATATTGATGTGTTTGGTATTGGTTCAAAAAGGAAGTTACAAGAACAACGCATTCAGTTAGCACAAAAAGCCTTTCAACTTTCCGAATTGGAACTGGAATTGGAAGTAAAAAAAGCGTGGTCTAAATGCTATCAAATGAAACGGAACTATAACTTGTATAAAGAACTGGATTCCATTTATTCCAAATTTGAACAAGCAGTAGCTTTAAATTATGAAGTCGAAGCCATTTCTAAATTAGAATATTCAGCAGCAAAAAATCAAGCGTTTCAAATTCAGAATAAAAAAGCGCAAGCCTATAGTAATTATCTTATTGCCTTACAACAATTCAATTTGTGGTTGGTATCAGAAGAAGTTTTTACAGTTTCAGATGAGTTTGACGTAGTGATGGAGAATGATATGGAAACGTTCAGTATTGAAAATCATCCATTGTACAGTATGTCGCAGAACATTGTAGATGAAGCAGAAGCCAAATATAAAGCTGCAA
>NZ_VSDQ01000014.1:554-911 GCF_008085455.1 Seonamhaeicola marinus
TTGGGAGTTTTACAAAGACCAAGTTTTACCATTAACAAAAGAGCAAAAAACAGGTGCATTACTGGCATATAGAGAAGGCGAAATTGATTATACTGCATTTACGCAGTTGATAAAAGAAGCAATTCAATCGGAACTTGAAGCACAGACTGCATTAGTAAACTATTTAGAAAGCACATTTCAATTACAATATTTTAATCAATAAGACAATGAAAAATAAAATATATAAAATTCTTACCGTAATGGTGTTAACCATTTTTGTTTCAGCTTGCGGAAATAAAGAAAATCATAACGAGAATGATGGCCATTCCCACGATGAGGAAGAAAAAACAGAAGTTAATGAAGAACATAATGAAAGCG
>NZ_VSDQ01000838.1:0-618 GCF_008085455.1 Seonamhaeicola marinus
AAGTGATGTTATTATTGATGCCTCAATGCCAGCAATGATTAGAACTTCTGGTAGAATGTGGAATGCCAATGGCCAATTACAAGATACAAAAGCTATAATTCCAGATAGTAGTTATGCTGGTGTTTATGCAGCAACCATAGATTTCTGTAAAAAACATGGCGCTTTTGATCCTACAACAATGGGTACGGTTCCTAACGTTGGTTTAATGGCACAAAAAGCTGAAGAATACGGTTCACACGATAAAACTTTTGAAATTGAAGCTAACGGAAAGGTTTCTGTAATTGATGAAGCTGGCAATACACTAATAGAACACACGGTTGAAACTGGTGATATTTGGCGTATGTGCCAAACAAAAGATGCTCCAATTCAAGACTGGGTAAAACTAGCCGTTACACGTGCAAGAGCTTCTGAAACACCTGCTGTTTTTTGGTTAGATGAAAATAGAGCTCATGATGCCGAACTTATTAAAAAAGTAAACACATACTTAAAAGACCACGATACAAACGGTTTAGATTTAAGAATTTTAGCCCCAATTGACGCTACACTATTTACTTGTGAAAGAATTAAAAATGGCGAAGACACAATATCTGTTACAGGAAACGTTTTACGTGATTATTT
>NZ_VSDQ01000167.1:0-209 GCF_008085455.1 Seonamhaeicola marinus
ATCAAATTGTAATAAATGCCCTGTTTTTTGAGGGCATGACACAGCAAGAGGCCAGCGATGAATTAAATATTCCGTTGGGTACTATAAAATCTAGATTAAAAATAGGATTACGAGAATTAAAAAAAATTTACAACCCTTAACTAAAGAAAGTCATGAATGAAAAGATTGCTACATTCTTAAATTCTGGCCTTTTAGAAAAATATCTAATA
>NZ_VSDQ01000422.1:0-209 GCF_008085455.1 Seonamhaeicola marinus
AGTTTGGCGCCTTTCATTTCAGTTAAAATAGCTAAAACACCTGTACCACAGCCCATATCTAACACCGATTTATTTGCAATATCAGATTTTAAAATATGTTGTATCATCATGTGTGTAGTTTCATGATGCCCGGTACCAAAACTCATTTTAGGCTCAATTACAATATCAAATTTTGTATTGAATTTTTCATGAAACGGCGCTCTTACAGC
>NZ_VSDQ01000238.1:0-209 GCF_008085455.1 Seonamhaeicola marinus
AATATCTTTTATATTGGTTGTGTATTTGGGTGAAAGGTGTTCTTGCCGCATTTTCCAGGTGCGTTTTAAATCTTGGCTAGCTAATTTTATTTTATAGTGTCCGTATTTGTTGTTTAGCTTATCTATTGATTGCATGAGAGGTTGGTGCTTGGGGTTTTCTTTTTTAAACATATTAAGCTGAAAATTATTGGTTGGCACTAAGCCTGATA
>NZ_VSDQ01000010.1:0-556 GCF_008085455.1 Seonamhaeicola marinus
AGGGCATGAATACTTTTCGTTGTATGCACAATAAGGGTTGTAAGCTTCGTTAAAGTTAATAACCATAGTATTACCTTCGGGTATTCTAGTATCAATATATCGGCCACCGCCATAGGTTTCAATACCATTGGTTTCATCTAAAAAAGGTAAAAACAAATAATCTTCATAACCTTCACTTTTCATTAAATCTTTGCCTTGATATATGTTTAATTTACATTTTACACCCTTTAACTCAAAATGTAAAACACCATAAATGCGTTCTTTAGTGACACGCTCTGTAGTGGTTTTCATTGTAAACCATTTTGAATTTGGAGTTCTTTGCAAAGTTGCAGTAACAATGTAACTAGAGTCTACTTTAAAAAAATCTAATCCTGTAAAATGTTTTAAATCTTTTTCTTTTAAAGGCGATTTTGTTACGTCTTTAAACATAGCATTTTGCTCTTTTTGGTAAGCAGTTTCACCTTTTATTGGCTGTTTATCTTGAGAACAACTTACACAAATCATTAAACAAAAACATGCTACAAAAAATTGTTTCATTAGTTATTAGGGTTAAATG
>NZ_VSDQ01000889.1:0-209 GCF_008085455.1 Seonamhaeicola marinus
AAAACTCTGTATTAATTTGTCGTTTAATTGATGGTAAATATCCAAATTACGAAGCTGTTATACCTAAAGAAAATCCAAATAAACTAACAATTGATAGAAATCAATTTTTAAACTCTGTAAAACGTGTTAGCATTTTTTCTAACAAAACCACACATCAAATACGTTTAAAAATTGCTGGTGCAGAACTAAATATTTCTGCTGAAGATATT
>NZ_VSDQ01000375.1:0-210 GCF_008085455.1 Seonamhaeicola marinus
GCATCACGTGTAATTTTAATCATGTGAGCAGATATGGTTTTATAATCAAAAATGCTAAAAATATCACTTAAGCAATACCTTAACAAATCATCATACATTATTATATAACTGTGTCCGTTTTGCTTTGGTAATTCAATAAAACGCTCTACAGATTTTGGTATTTCAATAAGTGCGTACTGCTTTGTGTCATCATTCATTTCCATTTTAACA
>NZ_VSDQ01000655.1:0-1115 GCF_008085455.1 Seonamhaeicola marinus
AAAGAATTATAGCAAAAACAGGAGCAATGGCAAGTAAAAGTAGCGGCATTTAATTAAGCGAGCTTTTGAGATATTTTTGTTAGAACAGTTTGATAATACGTTTTGTTTGAAGGTGCAAAATGATTATTGTTATTGCCAATGGTATCAATTAGCTTTTGAAATTCATTAATTGAAACGTATTTTAAAGCATCAACTTCATCAATTTGAGGTGTAAGCTTATTAATGGGTGTGTTAATTTGAGCAATAAAGGTGATGTGAAACTCATTATCTATTAACCCATTTTTATAGTTTGAAAAGCATTTGAAAACACCAATTTTAAACAATTCATTGCTGGTAATTGATAACCCAATTTCTTCTTTTGTTTCTCTAATAGTTGCTTGTTCTGCAGTTTCGCCAGCATCAATATGTCCTGCAACTGATACATCCCACATTAACGGGCAAATAGCTTTTTTTGCACTACGTTGGGCCAATAAAATAGAGCCGCTTTTGGTGTAATACCATACATGGCAGGTGTTGTGGTAATAGCCTTTTTGGTNCCGTTAGCATCTACAATGTCTATGAGTTCATCCATGTTTTTAATTAAATAGAAAAAATATTCCCGCTTTCGCGGGAATTTAAATTATTCAAAATAACTAAATGTATCGCCGTCTTTAATGTTTAAAAGCGATTCATAAATTAATTTTATAACATTTTCAACATCATCTTTATGAACCATTTCAACGGTAGTATGCATATAACGCAATGGTAGAGATATAAGTGCCGAAGCTACACCGCCATTACTGTAAGCAAATGCATCAGTATCTGTTCCTGTTGCTCTAGATAATGCAGAACGTTGGAACGGAATTTTTTTATCTTCAGCAGTATCAATAATTAAATCACGTAATTTTTGTTGTACAGCAGGTGCATAAGCAACAACAGGGCCTTTACCAATTTCTAAATGCCCTTCTTTTTTCATTTCAATCATTGGGGTAGTGGTATCGTGCGTAACATCAGTAACAATAGCCACGTTTGGTTTAATGGTTTGAGTAATCATTTCGGCACCACGTAAACCAATTTCTTCTTGTACAGCGTTAGTTATGTACAACCCAAAAGGTAATTCTTTTTTATTTCCTTTT
>NZ_VSDQ01000228.1:0-210 GCF_008085455.1 Seonamhaeicola marinus
GTGCATTTTTTGCGTTTCAAAATAAAATATCAAAAATGTTAGAATAAATTTCAGTTAAAAAAGAAATTAACTATAACGTTTTAGTTAGCTTTATCTTTAAGATTAAGTAAAACCTAACATAATTCAATATTATAAATATTATATTTACGCCAATTATATTTGGGTATGGCAATACACAAACTTGTTTTAGATGATGTTGAAGCAGACCTA
>NZ_VSDQ01000612.1:0-999 GCF_008085455.1 Seonamhaeicola marinus
CAAGAAAATTATAATGAATTTAAAACTAAAAACGGACGTAAAGTTTTTGATGGCGGTGGCGTTTTACCCGATGTTATTTTTCCAGCTTCAAAAAACTCAACTATTACAAATGCTATTTTAAATGACGATTTGGTTTTCAATTTTGCCACTAATTTTTACTACAATAACAACATTGAAAACATTAATAATTTTACTTTAAATGATAAGCACTTTTCAGAATTTAAAAATTATTTAAACGCCAACAAATTCTCATTTAAAACAGATACTGAAAAAGCGCTTTTTAAGGCTTTTGAAACTGCAACTAAAGAAGAATTGAATGATAATATTGAAAAAGAATTTAACGCCTTAATTTCAAGTTTAAATAACTCAAAAGAAACGGTACTTAATGAAAATAAAAACTTTTTATTAGAATTGCTTACCGAAGAAATTGTAAAACGTTACGTATACCGCGAAGGTTTATATGAATATTACAAAATACACGACGAAAAAATAAAAAAAGCTACTAGTATACTTGCAAACCCAACAACATATTCTAGTTATTTAAAGTAAACAACCTTGTTTTTCATCCTTAACTAAAGGCAATTAAACCCAAAAAAACCTTAAATTAAGCGCTAATTGCTTAAAAATATTATATTTATATCCCTAATTAATAGCAACCTACAATGAATAAACTACATGTATTTATACTATGCTTAATACTTACCTGTAAGTTTACTTATGCCCAAAAATTAACCCACGAGGTATATTTTGATACTGATAAATTTACTGTACCACCAACTGAAGAAAGCCGGTTACTCTTATTTATTTCAACATTAACTGATATTGATATTCAAACCATTTCTATTTATGGTTTTTGTGATGATGTTGGGGCAGATACTTATAATTTAAGACTCTCTCAACAAAGAGCCGATGCTATAAAAAACCTATTTTCAGAAAATGAAATAAGCGAAAGCCTCATTACAAATGTTGATGGAAAAGGTGAAGTTTTACTTAAAATTG
>NZ_VSDQ01000816.1:0-210 GCF_008085455.1 Seonamhaeicola marinus
CAAGAGAATTTTATAAATCTACAATTAAGTTTATCTTTGGGCGATAGATGGTTTGAGAAAAGAAAGTACAACTAACAAAAGAGAAATATTATTATCATGAAGACGAGAATTACTTTTTTACTAACATTATTAATAGGTTTAAGTTTTGGTTTTGCACAACAAGATGAAGAGTGTATGACAAAACTTTCTATTTTTCATGAATATGTTAAA
>NZ_VSDQ01000141.1:0-210 GCF_008085455.1 Seonamhaeicola marinus
CTCTATTGATTGGAATATAAAATTGGAAAACAAATAAAGACGAACGCACAACAATGGCTATAAGTAATTGCTTGTTCTCGCCTACTTTGGAAATCCCTTCGGAATTTCCAACTCGGTATGTACTTGTAAAGTTAATCGCTAACCCACACAGCTACTCATAGCCTAAGCCGTTAAACAAACCTACTCAATCACCCATTTAACCGCTCAAGA
>NZ_VSDQ01000800.1:0-210 GCF_008085455.1 Seonamhaeicola marinus
GTTTTTATTGGTTTTTAACTTTTGTAAAGCGGTTGTAATAGCTTGGTTGTAGTTACCAGTATTTACGGCTTGTTCTACTTGCTTTTTAGCACTACAAGCCACAAATAAGGTTATGCATGACGTTAAAAGTAGTAGTTTTTTCATAGGTTAAAATTTTAGGTTATTGGGTGTGTATTTCAATAGTAATGCCAAATGTAAATAAATTTCAAT
>NZ_VSDQ01000456.1:0-670 GCF_008085455.1 Seonamhaeicola marinus
ACTTTAATTGAGGCTGGTTTATACGCTGTTTTGGTATATCAAGAAACGTATCATGAAGCCGAATATAAAAAACATCATCCCAAAGGGAAAAAATCTAACTTTAATTACCGTTTAGAAACACCCGATAGATTGGGGCGTGCAGGTGTTCACAAAATTGGTTTAGGGGCTTTATTTGGTTTAGAAGATTGGCGTGCCGATAGTTTCTTTACGGCGCTACACCTAAAATATTTGCAAAAAACCTATTGGAAAACAAAGTACTCTATTTCGTTTCCGCGTTTGCGCCCACATAGTGGTGGTTTAGAACCTAAAGTTGAAATGACCGATAAAGATTTGGTGCAAACCATTTGTGCTTTTAGGTTGTTAGATGAAGATGTTGAATTATCTTTGTCTACCAGAGAAAGTGAAACATTTAGAAACCATATAGTGCATTTGGGTATTACATCGGTAAGTGCAGAAAGTAAAACAAACCCTGGTGGTTACACCGTAGATCCTCAAACTTTAGAACAGTTTGAAATATCTGATGAGCGCCCCACCGAAACCATTGCACAAATGCTTAAAAAGCAAGGTTTAGAGCCCGTTTGGAAAGATTGGCAACATTTTAAATAGTAAAAAATGCTAACGGATAACGAAAAAAAAATTTACAGCAGACATATTATTCTTGATGAAATAG
>NZ_VSDQ01000667.1:0-211 GCF_008085455.1 Seonamhaeicola marinus
ATCAACGGATCTCAAAGAGAAAGCGTGGGCAAAAAAGCAACTAAAGCCTTACGTAATGCTGGACAGGTTCCTTGCGTATTATACGGAGGAGACAAGCCAGTGCATTTTGCAGCACAAGAGTTAGACTTCTCTAACTTGGTTTACACACCAAATGCGCATACAGTTGTAATTACTTTAGAAAACGGCGAAACTTACAATGCTATTTTACAAG
>NZ_VSDQ01000217.1:0-212 GCF_008085455.1 Seonamhaeicola marinus
ATAATAAAGTACATAATAAAGGCAATAAAGCCAATAAAAGCAATTACAATACCGGTTCCCCAATTTAGTTTCATAATATTTGTATTTTATAATCTTGAAGTTATTTCAAGATTTAGTTTTTAATTTTTAGGGCATTCCCCTAAAGGGTCGGGCTTTCGGCAGTCGCTTCTTTTCAAGAGAGCTCCAACAAATGCCTCAATCCCTAATGCGCT
>NZ_VSDQ01000844.1:0-213 GCF_008085455.1 Seonamhaeicola marinus
AAAATGCTTTTATCTTCAACACTTGCGTGTAGGTTTTCTATCTTTAACATATGTATTGGCTTCGTTTTTTTGTAATATTTTAATTTGAAATTATTGGTTTAACCAACGCTTCCTTCTAAACTTATTTCTAATAATTTTTGTGCTTCAACAGCAAACTCCATTGGTAATTTATTTAATACTTCTTTACTAAAACCGTTTACTATTAGTGCAATG
>NZ_VSDQ01000554.1:0-213 GCF_008085455.1 Seonamhaeicola marinus
GCACGTAGTTATTAAAATAATAAATAGTTTTATCTTCATGATATTTTATCTAATTAATACAACAACGCCTTTGCTGGTAATGGTTTTTCCGTAAAACGTATTGCCTGAAAATGTGTAGTAATAATTGCCGTTTTCAGCTTCGGCATCATTAATTTTTCCATCCCAACCACGTATACTTTCGCCTTCTTCAGAATAAATCATATTACCCCAAGT
>NZ_VSDQ01000517.1:0-214 GCF_008085455.1 Seonamhaeicola marinus
AATGTATTTGGTTGAACCTAAATCTCCAATAAAATTACTACCACCAACGTATATGCCAATTTCATTAATTTGAGCATGACTTACATGAATGGTTAAAACACTAATTACTAATACTATTAAATGCTTCATAGGTGTTTAAAAGTTTGCAAATATAATAAATAAGATTAGCCAATTGTAATTTGAGCTAAATTGTATTAGTGTTAAACAGTAATTC
>NZ_VSDQ01000880.1:0-214 GCF_008085455.1 Seonamhaeicola marinus
TAGAACTTTTTGCTAATTTTAAACCAGAAACACCTTTTCACCCTAATTGGGGGCAAGATCGTGCTGAAATGGCTTTAAAAGCTTGCAACAAATAATTTATTAAAACAAAGTATAAATATAAAAGCTTTACAATGAAACATCTTCTAAAAAACATAATTACTTCATTTATAATAGGTATTGTTGTATTTATTGTTGGAAGTTTTTTATCAAACGG
>NZ_VSDQ01000137.1:0-520 GCF_008085455.1 Seonamhaeicola marinus
AAACTATAATTAATATCTATTGATTGATAAAAAATTAAAATTTTATTTTTCAATGAATTCTTAATGCTGTTTTATATTTGTAGTGAAAAATTTAATAACTATTTAAATATAAAAACATGTCATTAGTAGGTAAAAAATTCCCTGATTTAAACGTAGACGCCATGAACGAAATGGGCGATACTTTTAAAGTAAACGTATTAGAAGAAGCTGTAAACAACAAAAAGAAAGTTGTGCTTTTTTGGTATCCAAAAGATTTTACTTTTGTATGCCCTACAGAATTACACGCATTTCAGGCTGCATTACCAGAATTTGAAAAACGCAATACAATTGTAATTGGCGCTTCATGTGATACGCCAGAAGTACACTTTGCGTGGTTAAATACTGCTAAAGATAACGGTGGTATTGAAGGCGTTACTTACCCAATTCTTGCAGATAGTAACAGAAACCTTTCTAGCATTTTAGGTATTTTAGATATTACTAATGAAAAATACGATGAAGAAACTGGTACTGTGCAAGTTGA
>NZ_VSDQ01000150.1:0-214 GCF_008085455.1 Seonamhaeicola marinus
GCAGCCAAAACCTAAAAAAATGCGTATTAACGTAAATGGTAAATTAGGGTTTGGTGTAACACCTAAAGATGTTGCTTTATACATTATTTCAAAACAAACTACATCAGGTGCTACAGGGTATTTTGTAGAATATGCTGGTGATGTTTTTGAAGATATGACTATGGAAGGCCGCATGACGGTTTGTAACCTTTCTATAGAAATGGGTGCACGTGGC
>NZ_VSDQ01000306.1:0-215 GCF_008085455.1 Seonamhaeicola marinus
CTAATTTTTCTTTTAAATTAGACGCATTATATAAATAATGTTCCACTACTTCTTTAGTGTCATTTAAACGTTTCCAATGGCTTATTTCTTGATTTAATTTAGGAAAGAATTTAAAGTTAGCAGGTGTTTTATCATACCATTTAGCAAATTGTTCTGCTGGAAATATTCTATAAAAAGTTGCATTTAACTCTATGGCGTTAAACTGTTTTGAGTAG
>NZ_VSDQ01000514.1:0-215 GCF_008085455.1 Seonamhaeicola marinus
TAATAGCGTCTGCCATTTGTTTTTTACGACTTCCCATAGCTTACTACTTTTTACCTTTATTTTTAGCACCTGCATGACCTCTAAAAGATCTTGTTGGTGAAAATTCTCCTAACTTATGTCCTACCATGTTTTCAGTTACATAAACTGGAACAAATTGGCGGCCATTATGTACTGCTATTGTTTGTCCAACAAAATCTGGAGTTATCATACTTGCT
>NZ_VSDQ01000059.1:0-215 GCF_008085455.1 Seonamhaeicola marinus
TCTTTTGGCGTCATTGAGTGGATAATAGCTTCAATACTTTTAAAAGCATCGTCATCAATATCTACATCTTTCATCATTTTTCCAGCGCCAGGTATCATACCAATAAGGTCTTTCATGTTACCCATTTTCTTTATTTGCTGAATTTGTTTTAAGAAATCATCAAAGCCAAACTTGTTTTTTGCAATTTTCTTTTGAAGTTTTCTTGCTTCTTCTTC
>NZ_VSDQ01000864.1:0-730 GCF_008085455.1 Seonamhaeicola marinus
TGTTTTAGCTGGTATTGACAAAAATGGTTATGTGTTTGCCGAAAAATTAAAAACTGAATTAGAAAATATATCAGACATAAAGCCTGTACTTTGCAAAGTAATTATTGATAAAAAAAATCCGCAGTCTGAAATTAAAACATCAATTACTGAAGCTGATTATAAAAACAAATCATTAGTACTAGTTGATGATGTTTTAAACTCTGGCACTACCCTAATTTACGGTGTTAAGCATTTTTTAAATGTACCTTTAAAACAATTTAAAACAGCGGTATTAGTTAACCGTAACCATAAAAAATATCCTGTAAAAGCCGATTTTAAAGGTATTTCTTTATCTACATCTTTACATGAGCATATTGATGTTACTTTAAAAGACAACGCCTTTGAAGCGCTTTTAAAGTAGTTTTAAAACATCTTTAGTTATTTCTTTTTTTGATTTATCATCGGTAATTACATGGTGCGTTGCTTTACTATAATAAGGTATTCTTTCAAATAAATGTTTCCCTATAAATTCAGTTAAGGCTTCTTCTGTTTCAATATGAGCAATTAATGGGCGTGTAGCTTTCTTTTTAATTAGCTTTTTGGCTAATTTTGGTATTGAAGCTTTTAAATAAATACTTAATGTATTATTTGCTTTTAAAATTTGCTCCATATTATCTCCAAAACAAGGTGTACCACCTCCTAATGACAAAATAATGTTTTTATCTGCACTTAAAAGTTCTTGTAAATAAGC
>NZ_VSDQ01000325.1:0-215 GCF_008085455.1 Seonamhaeicola marinus
CTTCCCAACTTTTTTCAGAGTTAGATAAGACTTCTATAACTTTTAATACTGCCATGACATTTTATTTAAATTATACTTTTGTGTTTACTGTTTAGAAACAAAAAGAATAAAAAAGTCACATAAAAAGTTTAGCCATTTATAGCCTCTACCATTTCTACTTTACCAGGTAACATTTGTTTTAGCATATTTTCAATGCCATTTTTTAGTGTAAATGT
>NZ_VSDQ01000562.1:0-215 GCF_008085455.1 Seonamhaeicola marinus
AAGCCGGTAGAGAGTTACGTGTAATTGTAGAAAGTGAAAAAGTAAATGATGATAAAGCAGCAGATTTATCATTTAACATTTCGCAAAAAATACAAACAGACATGACGTATCCGGGGCAAGTTAAAGTAACTGTTATTAGAGAAACCAGAGCAGTTAATATTGCTAAATAATTAGATTTGTTAAAAGTTAAAAGTTAAAAGTTAGTTGGTTTCGGT
>NZ_VSDQ01000361.1:0-216 GCF_008085455.1 Seonamhaeicola marinus
AGTCATTAACAACAGATTAAAAACCGCCATTTTGTCTCTTAAATTATGTTGGTAAGATTATTGACTATTACCCAGTGTAAAGAAAAACAAATTTAAGCTATGAACTTTAATAATTATACAATAAAATCACAAGAAGCCATACAACAAGCGCAACAAATAGCGCAAGGTTTTGGCCACCAACAAATAGAAAATGAACACCTTTTTAAAGGTATTTTT
>NZ_VSDQ01000809.1:0-216 GCF_008085455.1 Seonamhaeicola marinus
AATTATTAATGAATCTCTTTCTTGTATACTGATTCTAGCGGTGTAGTCTTTTTCGTAATCAATACTAGTAATTTTAAAAATCAACGAATCAACCTCCATTCTTGGTGTGTACCAATAATATAAAGTGTCTGCTTTTTCATCCTTGGTAATGTGGTATTCGAATTCTTCTGGTACTTCAGAAAGGATATCAATTTTCATGTTTTTATAATCACCCTC
>NZ_VSDQ01000383.1:0-216 GCF_008085455.1 Seonamhaeicola marinus
GTCAGTTAAATGGCATTGGCACATTTTTAGCTTAATGGTAAGGCGTTAAACAATATTAATTTTATAAAAACTATATACAAAATGGGCTTAAACATTAAACCTTTAGCAGACAGAGTTGTTATTGAACCTGCTGCAGCTGAAACTAAAACAGCATCGGGTATTATCATTCCTGATAATGCAAAAGAAAAACCACAGAAAGGAACTGTTGTGGCTGCC
>NZ_VSDQ01000365.1:0-633 GCF_008085455.1 Seonamhaeicola marinus
TCAAAGAAAGATTTATCAGATTTTTCGGGTTTTGGGTCAAAATGTTCGTCTTCACGCATACTTTCAAAAAACTCTTTTTGTTGTTTGTTTAGCGTTTTTGGTGTCCAAACATTTACGTGTACTAACAAATCTCCTTTACCATAACCGTTAATACTTGGTATTCCTTTTCCGCGTAAGCGTAAAATTTTACCAGACTGTACACCTGCTTCAACTTTAATACGAACTTTACCTGTAACGGTATCAATTTCTTTTGATGTACCTAAAACTGCATCGGGGAAACTTACATATAAATCATAATGCAAATTATCGCCTTCGCGTTGTAACTTATCGTGTGGTTCTTCTTCAATAACCACTAAAATATCACCAGCAATACCATTTCCTGGAGCTTCATTTCCTTTACCAGAAACTTTTAATTGCATGCCTTCTACAACGCCTGCAGGAATTTTAATAGCTACGGTTTCTTCAACTATTCTTAAACCTTGAGCATCAGCATCGGCAGGTTTTTTATCAATAATTTCACCTGCACCACCACAAACATTACATGGTGATGATGTTTGCATTCTACCTAAAATAGTGTTTGCTATACGTGTAACTTGCCCTGTACCATTACATGTTGTACATGTTTTGTATGTT
>NZ_VSDQ01000365.1:667-940 GCF_008085455.1 Seonamhaeicola marinus
TACCTTTAACTCTGCGTTGGCCGCCGCCACCGCCAAAACCTGAGAAACCACCACCAAAGGCACCACCAAAAATATCACCAAATTGGCTAAAGATGTCGTCCATATTCATGCCGCCGCCACCAAAGCCACCGCCATTTTCAAATGCTTGGTGCCCAAATTGGTCATAACGTGCTTTTTTATCGGCATCACTTAAAACCTCATATGCTTCGGCTGCTTCTTTAAACTTAGCCTCGGCATCTTTGTCATCCGGATTTTTGTCAGGGTGAAACTCAA
>NZ_VSDQ01000124.1:0-874 GCF_008085455.1 Seonamhaeicola marinus
TTCTAACAATGAAATAAACAAAAACAGGAAAGCAATAGGAGGGATAAATACCATAACACCGCCAATACCTGCAATTATACCTTCGGAAAGTAAATTAGTAAATGCACCTGCTGGCATTGTGTTTTTCACCCAATTAGCTAATGATGCAAAGGCTTCATCAATTAAATCTGTGGGGTAGGTTGCCCAATCATAAACCGCTTGAAACATTAAAAATAAAATAACAAAAAAGATGAGGTAACCCCATATTTTGTGTGTTAATATACGGTCTAGTTTTATGCGTAAATCTGTAGCGTTTGCCAAATTTACTATCAATCCTTTTTTAAGGACATTGTTTATAAATTGATAGCGTTTAATGGTTTCTTTTTGTTGTAAACGTTTTAAATCTGCATTACTTTTCGTTTTAAAATCGTTTAGAGCATCAAAATCATTTCGCTGGATTTTTCCAAAGTTAACATCTTGGGTAATTACCAACCATAATTTATAAAGTAGTTGGTTAGAAAATGTTTTTTTTAAGTTTTGAAAGTAGGTGGTATCAATGGTGCTAATATCTAAACAGGGTTTGGTGTTTAGCATACCATAATTTGTAATAAGTTCTTTTAAGGTATCAATACCTTGATTTTTTCGGGTGCTAACTACAGCAATTTTAGTGTGTAATTGTGTTTCTAAATAATTAATATCTAATGAAATGCCTTTTTTTTGCATTCTATCGGCCATATTAATAACCAGCAATGTTGGTATTTCTAAATCTTTAATTTGTGTAAAAAGTAGTAGGTTTCGTTTAAGGTTTTCAACATCTGTAACTACTACTGCTACATCAGGAAAGTCTTTATCATTTTTATTTAAAAGAAGTTCAATAACAACGTTTTCATCAAGT
>NZ_VSDQ01000114.1:0-216 GCF_008085455.1 Seonamhaeicola marinus
CCATGGTAAAACGCATTTTACCGTTAAATGAAATTGGGTAATTTTTACTGCTTTCAACTAAATAACTTTCATCAAACTTAGGAAATGCAACTTCGCTAATACCTTTATAATCATTTGGTAATTCATCTGGCTGAATGTATTTACCAAATTCAACACAAGCGTAAAGCTGTTCGGCTACATGTGGCGCATAGGGTGAAATTAGCACCAATAGCGGTT
>NZ_VSDQ01000315.1:0-217 GCF_008085455.1 Seonamhaeicola marinus
GACCTTGTACAAGATACATTTTTGGCGGGCTTAAAATCAATGAAAAACTTTAAAGGAGAAGCCAGCGAGCGCACTTGGCTTATTAGTATTCTTAAAAGAAAAATTATTGATTATTACCGAAAAATAAATTCTAACAAAGGTAAGGCCGAAGTAAGAATGAGTTACAATGATGCTGAAACCGAAGGTGATTGGTTAGAAGAACGCGTAGCAGATCCGT
>NZ_VSDQ01000198.1:0-217 GCF_008085455.1 Seonamhaeicola marinus
TTTCACCTTTCCAATCAATAGACATTTGTAAGTGGCGGCGCGCTGCTTCAACACGTTCTTCTAAAGAAATAGGCGGTAAATATGTGCCTGTTTTAAAATAGTGCTTTACTTGTTTAAAAAACCACGGGTTTCCAATGCTTGCACGCCCAATCATGGCGCCATCTAAACCGTAACTATCACGCATTTCGGCAGCTTTTTCAGGCGAATCTACATCGCC
>NZ_VSDQ01000815.1:0-270 GCF_008085455.1 Seonamhaeicola marinus
CGGAAAATATGCGTTTTGATGTCCTGTTTCTTTAAACATTCTATCTAATTCTGCCTGCATTTTTTCCCAAATAGCGTATCCGTATGGTTTTATAACCATACAACCTCTAACAGCCGAATTCTCAGCTAAGTCCGCTTTTACAACCAATTCGTTATACCATTTGGAATAATCTTCTGCTCTGCTGGTAAGTTTTTTACTCATATAAATGTTTTGGCACAAATATTGTGATTATGTTAAATAAAAAAATAGTTCAGCAAAACTAACTATTTT
>NZ_VSDQ01000815.1:329-1470 GCF_008085455.1 Seonamhaeicola marinus
TTGGTTTAATGTTTGGTATAGTATCATGTGGGTCTTATCAATACGTTGGTGTTGATGATGATGGTATTTATGGTTCTTCTACAGTACAAATAGCTAATACCCCTACACAAACAGTTACTGAAGTGCCTAACGACAACAGAAGTAATTACTACAAAAATTACTTTAGAAACAAATCTCTAGAATACGAAAACACACTTGAAAACGGTGCTATTTTTACTGATATAGATTCGTATTATACTGATGATTACGCGGTAAACGACACTATTTACAATGATTACCAAGGACATGCTGGTTGGGGACAAAACCCTAACAACGTAACCATAAACTATATTGACAACGGTTGGAATAACTGGGGTTGGAATGCTGGTTTTGGTTGGGGATGGAACAGACCTTACTCTAGATGGGGTTGGAACAACTGGGGATGGAATACCTATTGGGGATGGAATGACTGGAATTGGGGTTGGAATAACTGGGGTTATTACGATCCGTTTTGGGGTGGTGGTTTTTACGGTAGTTGGGCATACAACCCTTGGAGATACAACTACCCACACAGATATTATGGTGGCTATTATGGCAATAACAGATACTACAGCAACCGCGGTTATGCATATAACTCAAGCCGCAGAGGTAGCTATTACAATAAAAGTTCTAGAAGTGGTTTAAGTAGCAGAAATTACACATCTAGACGTTCTACTAGCGCAACATCAAAATACAATACAGCACGCCGCAGTAGTGTATCTAGCACCTCTAGCAGAGCTACAACATATAACAGAAGAGGCACTACTACATCTAGAATTAGCGGTAGTAATAACAGAAGTGCTACAAACAATTACAACACTGCTAGAAGATATAGTGGTACTAACAGATATTCTAGCACGCAAAGTAGAGGCACAACAGTAAATAGAACACCAACATCAAACTCTACAACAAGGTCTACTACACCTTATGCTAGAAGAAGTTCTAATTACCAACAACCTACTAGAAGCTACAATAATAATTCGTCTAGAAGCTCATATCCTTCGAGAAATTATGGATCTTCATCTTCTAGCAGCCGAAGTTCTTCTTATGGTTCATCTAGCCGAAGCTCAAGCTCAAGATCATCAATGTCTAGATCATCATCAAGTAGCAGAAGCGGTGGAAG
>NZ_VSDQ01000731.1:0-217 GCF_008085455.1 Seonamhaeicola marinus
CGTTATATGGAAAACCATTTTGATAAGCGTTTAGACCCAACAAAGTTGGTTGAAGGATCAAAAAGTGTGGTGTCTCTTTTACTAAACTATTTTCCTGAAGAAACTCAAACAGATAGTACCCTTAAACTTTCTAAATACGCTTACGGAACCGATTATCATTTTGTTATAAAAGATAAATTAAAAGCACTTTTACATTTTATACACGATGAAATTGGAG
>NZ_VSDQ01000389.1:0-217 GCF_008085455.1 Seonamhaeicola marinus
TACGCCAGTGAAATTTTATTTGAAACCGCTAAACAATTTAAAAATTTAGATTTTATTGATTTTGGTTCTGGTTTTAAAGTACCATACAAAGCAGGCGATATTGAAACTAATATTGAAGAACTTGGTAAAAAATTAAGCGCAAGGTTTAATGAGTTTTGTAAAGAATACGGTAAAGATTTAACACTTGCCTTTGAGCCTGGTAAATTTTTAGTTAGTG
>NZ_VSDQ01000224.1:0-218 GCF_008085455.1 Seonamhaeicola marinus
TAACAGCTAATAATACCTGAGCAGTACAAATATTTGAAGTTGCTTTGTCTCTTTTAATATGTTGTTCACGAGTTTGTAAAGCCATACGCAAAGCTCTATTGCCATTTACATCTTTAGTAACACCAATAATACGTCCTGGAATGTCTCTTTTATAGGCTTCTTTAGTGGCAAAATAGGCTGCATGTGGTCCACCATAACCCATTGGAATTCCAAATCTT
>NZ_VSDQ01000066.1:0-219 GCF_008085455.1 Seonamhaeicola marinus
ACGACCGGCGCACGGGTGCGTAACGCGTATACAATCTGCCTCATACTGGGGGATAGCCTTTGGAAACGAAGATTAATACCCCATAACATCTTAGTATTGCATGATACATAGATTAAAGGTTACGGTATGAGATGAGTATGCGTCCTATTAGCTAGATGGTGTGGTAACGGCACACCATGGCAACGATAGGTAGGGGCCCTGAGAGGGGGATCCCCCACA
>NZ_VSDQ01000549.1:0-219 GCF_008085455.1 Seonamhaeicola marinus
TCTTCGTCATCAAAAACTATTGATGCGTTAATGAAGCTTGAATTACCAAGTGGTGTTGAAGTAGAGATTAAAGTATAGTTTTCATTATCGCGAAAGCGGTAATCTAACATGTCCCACCGATGCGGTCGCGGGAAAAACGGAAAAATACATTTCAGGGACGAAACGTATTTTGTCCCTGATTTTTTTTAAATAAGTAATAAATAAATTAATAATTAAATT
>NZ_VSDQ01000249.1:0-219 GCF_008085455.1 Seonamhaeicola marinus
CATGGACGTGTCTGTAGGTCCAGGGCGTGGTTCGGCAGCGGGTTCGGTAGCTGCTTATTGTTTATGGATTACCAACATAGACCCCATGAAGTACGATTTGCTTTTTGAGCGTTTCTTAAATCCAGATCGTATTAGTATGCCCGATATCGATATCGATTTTGATGATGAAGGCCGAAGTAGAGTAATGGACTACGTAATAGAAAAATATGGTGCCAACCA
>NZ_VSDQ01000071.1:0-219 GCF_008085455.1 Seonamhaeicola marinus
CTTCCATCTCACCAAAACGCTGACCACCAAATTGTGCTTTACCACCTAATGGTTGTTGTGTAATTAATGAGTAAGGTCCTATAGAACGAGCGTGCATTTTATCATCTACCATGTGGCCTAATTTAAGCATGTAAATTACACCAACTGTTGCAGGTTGATCAAAACGTTCACCTGTTCCACCATCATATAAATACGTATGACCAAAACGTGGTATTCCAG
>NZ_VSDQ01000321.1:0-220 GCF_008085455.1 Seonamhaeicola marinus
TATGATAAAATCACAATAAGCATACCAAAAAAGAAAACCCGCTACAATTTGTAGCGGGTTTTTATTTTATCATCTTTTTTCACCAAATTACGTTTTATAATCTGGCTAAAACAGTATATACTAATGTCTTAATCTTGTACTTGGAAGATAATTGGTAACGAATACGGAACATTTACCGGCTTACCACGTTGTTTACCTGGTTTCATTTTAGGTAACATAC
>NZ_VSDQ01000349.1:0-777 GCF_008085455.1 Seonamhaeicola marinus
CATCATCAAATTGGTATCCAGGGTTTCCTGTGCCTGTACCTTGTGGGCAACCACCTTGAATCATAAAATCTGGAATTACTCTGTGAAATTTTAAACCATTGTAATAAGGTGTTCCTTGTGGTTTTGCTGAATTTTCTAGGTTACCTTCTGCTAAAGCTACAAAGTTACCAACTGTACCAGGTGTTTTTTTAAACTCTAAAGCAACTAAAATTTCGCCTTTTGTTGTATTGAATTTTGCGTATAATCCGTCTTGCATTGTTCTAATTTTTAAGAAAGTGCAAAGATACGAATGATTGGCAATTTACAATTGACGATTTACAATTTTATTTAAAATACTGATTACTGTTGCTTAGTTAGCTACCTCACTAATAAACTTAATTCTGTAAAGGCGTAATTCTTCTTCATCGTAATCACCATCAAATTCTTCAATAGCTTCACTTATAGCATCAGATTCAGAATCCATAAAATACTCGTGTATTTCTTCTTGCTGATCTTCGTCTAAAATTTCATCTACCCAATAATTTATATTCAATTTAGTACCAGAATATACAATGGCTTCCATTTGTTTTATGAAATCTTCCATTTCTAGTCCTTTTGCAGAGGCAATATCATCTAAAGGTAATTTTCTGTCTATACTTTGAATGATGTAAAGTTTATTTGCTGAATTGGTTCCGGTAGATTTTACCACTAAATCATCAGGACGCATAATATCGTTATCTTCAACATATTTTGCTATTAAAGCCACAAAATCTTTACCAAATTTTTTGGCTTTACCCT
>NZ_VSDQ01000187.1:0-220 GCF_008085455.1 Seonamhaeicola marinus
AAAGGTTCTATTACATCTGTACAAGCGGTTTACGTACCTGCAGATGATTTAACAGATCCAGCTCCTGCAACAACGTTTGCTCACTTAGATGCTACTACAGTATTATCTCGTAAAATTGCTGAGTTAGGTATTTACCCAGCGGTAGATCCATTAGATTCTACTTCTAGAATTTTAACACCTGAAATTTTAGGTAATGAGCATTATGCGTGTGCACAACGTG
>NZ_VSDQ01000460.1:0-271 GCF_008085455.1 Seonamhaeicola marinus
TAATAACTTTAAAAAAGGCAATGTATCTTGTTCTGTACGCTGCGCAATTTCAACGGCCTGTAGCCTTAATTTTAAAGCCGCATTATAGTCATTTTGTTGTTGTAAAGAATCTGCAATTCTTGTATAATATTGCCAATTATTTTGAGAAACTATAAATTGACTTGCAAACAAAATAACATGAAATAGAAATATGCGTTTCATAAAAACTATAATTAGTTAATTGAGTTTTTAATAGAAAAAACTTACAAATCGAATATACTACTTTTTTATA
>NZ_VSDQ01000460.1:287-804 GCF_008085455.1 Seonamhaeicola marinus
TTTTCATTTATTAATAATAAAACTAACTTTACAATATAAAAACTTGTTATGTTTAACACACTAATTATAGGAGGCGGAGCCGCAGGTTTATCTTGTGCATTGGTTTTAGGCTCTGCAAAAAACAAATCTTTTGCACAAAATAAGCGCGTTGGTATTTTTGTACACCAAAAAACATCGCATTTACAAACAGCTTTATTTAATAATGTTTTGGGGCTGGCTCCTGGAACTACTGGTGCTTCTATATTAGAAAAAGGTAAACAACAATTAACTGAGCTTTACCCACATGTTGAGCAAATTGATAAAGAAAAAGTTTTAGAAATCACAAAATTTGAAGAAGGGTTTGAAGTTATAACTAACAAAAACAGCTATAAAACTAAAATTGTAGTAGTAGCGGTTGGATACACTAACTTAATGCGCATTAAAGGTTTAGAAGATTATATTGAACCACACCCGCGCTCGCCAATTGAAAAAGAACGTATTTGGTTAAAAAACAACGATCATTTAATTGAAAAAAATT
>NZ_VSDQ01000510.1:0-221 GCF_008085455.1 Seonamhaeicola marinus
CAACTTATTAATATTTTTGACTTACTACCTGAACGCCGACAAAACATCATGTTTTCTGCAACCATGACACAAGATGTTGATGAACTTATAACTGATTTTTTTAAAAACCCAGAACGAATTTCTATAGCTGTTTCTGGTACACCTCTAAATAATATTTCACAAAACAAATACAACGTTCCAAACTTTTACACCAAAGTAAATTTATTGGTACATCTTTTAAA
>NZ_VSDQ01000085.1:0-221 GCF_008085455.1 Seonamhaeicola marinus
TGCTTGCTATTTCGCGTTTAGCAATGGCATTAAACAAATATGTTTTGTTAAAAAGTGCTCCTTCTTTAAAGGCTTGGTGCCTTCCTTTACGTAAACAATGTAAATCTTCGGTGTCTAAAATTTTAAGCGCATTAGGGCATTGTTCTGTAACACGCCACCCAAACTGTTCTTCGGTCATAAACCTATCAAACATAACAACTTTAGGGTTTAATTGTTTTACA
>NZ_VSDQ01000042.1:0-221 GCF_008085455.1 Seonamhaeicola marinus
TGGTAAAGCTAAAGCTGGTGGAAATTATGAAGGTTTTGTAAAGGTAATTTTTGATGCTAAATATGGCGAATGGTTAGGTTGCCACATGATTGGTGCTGGCGTTACTGATATGATTGCTGAAGCTGTTGTAGCCAGAAAACTTGAAACCACAGGGCATGAAGTTTTAAAAGCAATTCACCCACACCCAACAATGAGTGAAGCTGTTATGGAAGCTGTTGCCG
>NZ_VSDQ01000662.1:0-222 GCF_008085455.1 Seonamhaeicola marinus
AAACGGTTTTTCATATAGGGCTGGCGTTGTTTTGTAAAGTGTGTTTAGTGCTTTGAAATAGTTTTGTGTATTTTTATGAGGTTCAAATTCTAGTAAATTCCAGTCTAAACTTTCTTGAAAATTCCACTCATTATATTGCCCAAACTCGCCACCCATAAAGAGCAGTTTAGTTCCAGGGTGTGTAAACATGTAGCCGTAAAGTAGGCGTAAATTAGCAAAACG
>NZ_VSDQ01000751.1:0-1234 GCF_008085455.1 Seonamhaeicola marinus
TCTTCAAATTTTTACTTGAGAGGCGATGCCCAATTAATACAAGATGTTGATATTAAAAATTCTGATGCAGGTGAAATTTCTATATACCAAAACCAAACCACCAATGTTTATGAATACAACTTTTGGTGTTCGCCAGTTGGAGTTAGCGATAACACATCAAACCAAAACGTAGATTTTAACGGTACAAATATACACGACCCTGCTGATGATACTGATGTTAGCAATGTTACATCTATTCCTTACGGATACACAACAAGCTATGAAGGTACAGCCNGGCTACTACAGTTGGCAGCAAGAATTTGATATAGGGAATATTGAAACAGGCTATGGTTTTACGTTAAAAGGAAGCCCAAATACTGATAATGTTTTAGATTTTAGAGGCCGCCCAAATAACGGAACTATTTTAGTAAGTTGTAGGTTTGATGGTGTTGATGATCAACCATCAGGAATACCTAACAGTGCACAAACGTTAACAGGTAACCCATACCCTTCTGCACTAGATTTAAAATTGTTTTTTGTAGAATCAGTAACAAATCAAGCTATCCTTTTAAATGAAATTTATTTCTGGGAGCAAAAACAAAACAACTCGCATTTTTTAGCAGATTATGAAGGAGGCTATGGTGAATATATACCTGGTGATTTAACTGATGATACAGATAATGGCACTTACACCTTTGCACCTTTTGAAAACTATAATGGCGATGGCACAACAAATGGTACTACTACAGGAAACACAATTGATTTTAGCGGAAATAACCAAAGACGTTTTGCTGCCGTTGGGCAAGGTTTTATAATAGCCAGTGACCCTATTGGTCTTGGTGGTGATGCTGAATTTACTAACGCTATGCGTGTTTATTTTGAAGAAGACTCAACACCAGGTGGTAACGGTTCTATTTTTGCAAAAAACAGTAAAAAAACAGGTAAGAACACACAAACAAAAAACTACCCCATGTCTCACAACGGTGTAGATTATAAAAAAATTATTGATAACCCAACAATAATACCTGAAATACGAATACATACACATGTTAATAATACTTTTTACAAAGAGAATGTTATTGCTTTTAGAGCAGGTACACCCAACAACAATACCTACAATAAAGGTTTTGATGGCTCAAACGTAAACACCTTAAGTAGTGATGCGTATTTAATTTCTGAAGATAAAAATTTATCTATAAAATCTATTAACTATTCTGAAAGCACAAGATTAAAATTTGGTTTTAAAACCAACCAA
>NZ_VSDQ01000756.1:0-273 GCF_008085455.1 Seonamhaeicola marinus
TGTGTTAAACCACGACGAAAACCTGATAAATGTGTACCACCTTCGTGCGTATTAATATTATTTACGTAAGAATGTAAATTTTCAGCGTATGATGTATTATAAATCATGGCTACCTCAACCGGAATGCCATTTTTTTCACCTTCAAAAGCAATAACATCTTTCATTAAAGGTTCTCTTGTGGCATCAAGGTACTGAACAAATTCTGTTAAACCAGCTTCAGAGTGAAAAGTTTCAGTTATAAATTCACCTTTTTCATCTTTATGTCTTAAATCT
>NZ_VSDQ01000756.1:318-808 GCF_008085455.1 Seonamhaeicola marinus
AATCGCCAATAGTTTTTACTGGGTAAAGTGTTTTTCCTCTTTCATATTCTTGCTCCCAAATTTTTCCTTCTCTATGTACAGTTGCTTTTAAGTGTGTAGATAGTGCGTTAACACAACTTACACCAACACCGTGTAAACCACCAGATACTTTATACGAATCTTTATCAAACTTACCACCAGCACCAATTTTTGTCATTACAACCTCAAGAGCCGATACGCCTTCTTTTTTATGTAAACCAACAGGAATACCACGTCCGTTATCTTCAGTAGTGATAGAGTTATCTTCGTTTATTGTTACTTTTATGGTATCACAATGTCCTGCTAATGCTTCATCAATTGAGTTATCAACTACCTCATAAACCAAATGGTGTAAACCGCGTACACCAACATCACCAATATACATTGAAGGACGCATGCGTACATGCTCCATACCTTCTAATGCTTGAATACTATCAGCTGAATAATTGTGCTTTTTAGCTTCTTCGCTCAT
>NZ_VSDQ01000923.1:0-225 GCF_008085455.1 Seonamhaeicola marinus
GGTTAAATGACGAAGAAGAAGGAGCTTCATGCTATTTTGAAATAAGAATTCAAGTTGATGAAATTACAAAAGACGTATCATTAATGATAACAGATTTTGCTGAAGAAGATGAAATTGATGAAGCTAAGATGCTGTGGGAAAATCAAATATCAGATTTAAAACACGTATTAGGCTCAGCTTAAAAATAAAGTAGATTAAATACCCTATATTTGCCCCGTTTTAACA
>NZ_VSDQ01000555.1:0-225 GCF_008085455.1 Seonamhaeicola marinus
AAACCTAAAAGGTGCGGCTTTATAAATATCTTCTTTTCTAAAGCGTCCTTGTGTTAAATAACTTTTATAAAACTCTAAACGATCAACCACTTTTTCATGATGCGATCTTGATTTTAATGTAACAACCAATGTTTGAACTTTAGCTGTAACACCACCCCAGTTAAAAGTTAAACTTGCGTTTGAAGTGAATAGCGGATTACTATCATCTTCAACTGAAATTTTAGT
>NZ_VSDQ01000439.1:0-697 GCF_008085455.1 Seonamhaeicola marinus
TTTTAACACCTTGCTTACATGGTAAAAATGTTGGTTTATTATCTGAAGCTGGCTGCCCAGGAGTTGCTGATCCGGGAGCCGACGTTGTAAAAATAGCGCATCAAAAAAACATAAAAGTAGTTCCTTTAGTTGGGCCATCATCAATATTACTTGCATTAATGAGTTCTGGTATGAATGGCCAAAGTTTTGCTTTTAACGGCTATCTTCCTATTGATAAAAATGAACGTAAACAAGAATTAAAACGTTTAGAACGTTTATCATTTGACCAAAATCAATCTCAAATTTTTATTGAAACACCTTACCGAAACAATAAAATGCTAGAAGATATCACAGCTGTTTTATCAGATAATACTAGCGTTTGTGTAGCGTGTGATATTACACTTCAAAGTGAATTTATTAAAACACTACCTGCCGGAAATTGGAAAAAAAATAAGGTAGACCTTCATAAAAGACCTACCATATTCATTATTCATAAAAGCTAATTTTACTGCAAAAAACAACACATTACATAGCTTTTGCTTTCTTGTTGGGTTTAATAAAAGAAGTATCATAACCAGAAAAACGCTTCATGTAAGTGTACACGGTGGTACCAAATCCATCAGCAAAGTTATCTAATCCGTAACTTCTTAAATACTTTTTCACACTTCCAGGCCCTGCTAAATGTGCTGCAGCCAAAATACCAGATTCTGTTACTAAA
>NZ_VSDQ01000777.1:0-226 GCF_008085455.1 Seonamhaeicola marinus
GTGTTATGGGAGATGAGCGTACCTATGAAAAATGTGTAGCACTTAGGGCTGTAGAAAGTACTGATGGTATGACTGCCGATTGGGTAAACTTACCCTATGAATTCCTTCAAAAAACATCTAATGATATAATAAATAAAGTAAAAGGCGTTAATAGAGTAGTGTACGATATTAGCTCTAAACCACCAGCAACCATAGAGTGGGAATAGTTTGGTTACTTTATAAAGGC
>NZ_VSDQ01000841.1:0-226 GCF_008085455.1 Seonamhaeicola marinus
TCGGCTAATTCATTTATTTGACCCATTCTCATGGCTACTGGCGCATTTGTTAATACAAATTGCCCACCTTCTTCATGAACGCGTTCTGCTGTTTTCCAAGCAATTGAATTTGAATCTAATGCTCCAAAAATGATTCCCTTTTTTCCTTTTAATAAATTATGTGACATATCTCTCTGTTGGTTTATTCCTGTGTTTATGTTTACGTTTTAATGTGTGTTACTAAAAC
>NZ_VSDQ01000157.1:0-226 GCF_008085455.1 Seonamhaeicola marinus
GGTCTTTTAATTTCAAAGATGTTAATCTGAACTTCTTTTCCGGTAATTTTTTTAAGCTCTTCTTTTAACTTGTCTACCTCTTGACCGCCTTTACCAATAATGATACCTGGGCGAGCCGTAGTGATAGTAACGGTTACAAGCTTAAGAGTTCTTTCAATAATTACTCTACTCACACTAGCTTTAGATAAACGTGCGTGAACGTATTTTCTAATCTTATCGTCTTCGG
>NZ_VSDQ01000407.1:0-226 GCF_008085455.1 Seonamhaeicola marinus
GATGGTGGAAAAGGACAATTATCGTCGGCTTTAAAAAGTTTAGATATTTTAGGGTTAAGAGGCAAAATTGCCATTATAGGAATTGCAAAACGTTTAGAAGAATTATACTATCCAAATGATCCAATTCCCTTATATTTAGATAAGAAAAGCGAGACGTTGAAAATCATTCAACAGTTACGAAATGAAGCACACCGTTTTGGTATTGAACACCACCGAAATAAACGCA
>NZ_VSDQ01000111.1:0-227 GCF_008085455.1 Seonamhaeicola marinus
TAATAACCCAAGCGCTAAAAATGGCATTACCGTTTTGTAAAACGCTAACACTTCTTTTTTAAAGTCTCTTTTGTTACTTATTTCTGTAAATCTTGGTAAGATATAAAGGGCCATTAAAGATGTAACAAACATTAAGTAGTATTTAGAAATACGCGTCATTGCTTCCCAAAAACCAGCATCTTTATAACCTATATTATCAATTATATAATTGCGTATTGCTATAGCAA
>NZ_VSDQ01000110.1:0-227 GCF_008085455.1 Seonamhaeicola marinus
AAAGTAGTTGGTTTATGCAACATAAGCCAAATTCATTAAAACAATTAGCGCTCCAAAAGTTTAAAAAAAACTTTTGGGGCGTTTTTAGTTGTTTTTTTTTAGTGTTTGTTGGTGTAATAGCAGTATTTGCTTATGTAATTGCACCAGATAACACTAAGCATGCCAACCAAATGCATTTATCAATTCATTCTAAAAAGCCAGGTTTTAAAGTAACAATGCTTTCAATT
>NZ_VSDQ01000308.1:0-228 GCF_008085455.1 Seonamhaeicola marinus
AGTTCGCCTACTTCAATAGGATTTAAAAAATCTACTCTATTTACTGATGCTGTAACACAATAATGTCTTGAATGTTTTGATGCACAAGCAAAGGCAATTTGGTCCATTAAATTTAAAATATGACCACCGTGAATTTTTCCACTAAAATTAGAGTGCGATGGTAGCATAAGCTCTGTAATAGTAACTTGCGATTCTTTTGGGTGTTTAAACATGTTTAAGCTATTAAAT
>NZ_VSDQ01000380.1:0-229 GCF_008085455.1 Seonamhaeicola marinus
TGGCAAATTGCATATGCAGAATTATATTTTACAGATGTACTATGGCCAGATTTCACAAAAGAACATTTGTATGAAGCTATTATTGAATTTCAAAAAAGAGAAAGAAGATTTGGGAAAACAAGTGAACAACTTAACTAATTATATACCTTATAAAACATACTTAAAGCTCTTATTAATACTACTAACCGTTTCAATAAGTAGCGTTAAATTACAAGCTCAAAACCTAGAC
>NZ_VSDQ01000775.1:0-520 GCF_008085455.1 Seonamhaeicola marinus
AGAAGATTCCGTTAAATCATAACTTCCATTTAAGTGTGTGTAAGCCACTAAACCAGATACGGCAACAGGTAGTATTTTATCAGCTGGTAACCATTTAGTAAATTCCATTTGTAAACCAGCTCCATACATACCTAACTCTACATCATCAGTTTCAATATTAGGTACAAAGCGTGCTTTTATTTCAATACCTTTACTTAAGCCTAAAGCACCTTGTAAAAATGCTGTTGGCAATAAATTTGCTGTAGCAGAACCTATACCACTTGGTAGTGTAATTGTTTCTTGTTGTTCTCCTAAAATAGCATCGTCATAGGTAATAATAACATCTACATCAGGATCATTTTCACCTAAAGCAGTTGCAACATTTTTGGTAGCTGCCTGGTCTGCAAATTCTATGGTAAAATCTTGCTCAGGGTTGCTGTTGTAATCAGCAATATTCATTAAAAATGATTTGTTTTTATCATCAACCATTGCTGCATTTGCAATGATAGAAATTTCAAAACCACCAAGGGGTTTTGCATCA
>NZ_VSDQ01000513.1:0-230 GCF_008085455.1 Seonamhaeicola marinus
CGCTACAATTACCTCAGCGTTTGAAGTTTTAGTTTGGTTTGCTAAATCTGCTAATAACGCTTCAGTTTTTGATAAATCGTTATTCATTTTCCAGTTACCGGCAACAATATTTTTTCTCATGATATGGTATTTTTTTATGTTATTTGAGATATATAAACGTTGCTAAAGTACTTAATTTTTAACAGCTTGAATAAGATTTTTGTCATCAGCTTCAATAACATTAAATACAA
>NZ_VSDQ01000551.1:0-230 GCF_008085455.1 Seonamhaeicola marinus
TTATCGGCTAGTACTTTTACAAATCCATCAATATCCATACTTGCTCTAGCTCTACCTAAAGCTCGCATTGGAAATTGACCTGTTTTATATGCAACACCTGCTTCTTTTAATTGCTCTTCAGTTTTACCAACAGCGGCTACTTCTGGCCATGTGTAAACTACACCTGGAATTAAATTATAGTCTATATGTGGTTTTTGTCCTGCTAAAGTTTCAGCTACAAACACACCTTC
>NZ_VSDQ01000072.1:0-231 GCF_008085455.1 Seonamhaeicola marinus
AAATGGCTTGATAAAATTAAAAACCCAGAAGCTGCCCTAGTAAAAAAACAGCAAGGTTATTACAATTATTTACATGGTTTAATGACCATGCAGGACAACATGAACGAGTCTGAAAAATATTTTAAAAAAGCGGTATCTTTAGGTTTATCAATGAAACATGATTTAGCCATGGCTAAATTAAACCTAGCTGGTATTGCTTTTTCTAAACGCAGAAAACAAGAAGCGCAAAAG
>NZ_VSDQ01000879.1:0-733 GCF_008085455.1 Seonamhaeicola marinus
AAACCAAGCTTATCAAATGCTGTTAAGTTATTAGCTGTAACACCACCCATGCCTATTATTTTTTTATTTATGTGATTAACGTTGAAACCACGACCACTATAGCCTTTTTTTGAAATAGATGAAAACACTGGGCTTAGCAAATGGTAATTAAAAATAACTGAACAATTTTCTAGTTCTTCAGGTTCATGAAACGAAGAACTAATGGTTTTTGTTTCTAACAAATTAGATGTTACGTTTAATAATTTAGCGTACTGCGTAATAAATTGTTTTCTATTTATTGAAGATGGCATTGTGCTTAAAACCTGATGCCTTTTGGCTTCTTGAAAATGAATACCCTTTAAATTAAATTGTTTTAATAGCTTATGAAAACGATGCGTTACTATACAATTGTGATATTTTGAATCTATTTGATTTAAGTAATTACAATGTTGCTCATAATTCATATGAGGTTTTCTAAGGTGAAAATACTGCAGCCCGTTTTGAAACAATTGTTGAAGTATATCAATTTCGTTTGTAACGTTATGTTCTGGCGCTATTAAAACTATCATTTTTTATTGAGTTAGGGATTGTAGTGGAAATCCTTTTGCTTTTTCTGCAAAAGATTGCAACGGAAAGCCCGCCCACGCTTTTTCAGCGTGGGAACTCCCTTATTATTATTTACAAATAAATTTCAGATCCTTTTTCTTTAAATTCTTCTGATTTTTCATTCATGCCTTTTTGAAAAATTTCATTG
>NZ_VSDQ01000206.1:0-565 GCF_008085455.1 Seonamhaeicola marinus
CGTACTTCGGTTAAATCAAAATCGTTTTCAAACTCAACGTTTACAGACTCACTGTGCCCGCCTGCTGTTGGAATTCTAACAGCTGTAGCTGATACAGAAAATGTTCTGTCGTCCATAATTTTTTGAGGTTCTCTGGCTAACTTCATTTCTTCTTTGGTATAGCCATTTTCTAAAAATACATCACAGTGTGGTAATGCGTTTCTACCAATTGGGTATGGGTAGGCCATTTCCCCTTCAATACCTGCAATTTCGTTTTCTAATTGTTTTACGGCTTTAACACCTGTACCAGAAACTGATTGGTATGTTGAAACAACCACACGTTTCATTTTATATTTTTTGTGAAGCGGATTTAATGCCATAACCAACTGTATTGTTGAACAGTTAGGGTTTGCTATAATTTTATCATCTTTAGTTAAAACAGATGCGTTAATTTCAGGCACTACTAGTTTTTTTGTAGGATCCATTCTCCAAGCTGAAGAATTATCAACTACAGTAGTACCAGCTTGTGCAAATTTAGGAGCCCATTCTAAAGAGGTGTCTCCACCTGCAGAAAATAGCGCAATAT
>NZ_VSDQ01000030.1:0-233 GCF_008085455.1 Seonamhaeicola marinus
GTCTTGGTAAATTTTAATAACCCTAACATCAACAGCACTTAAATTTACAGCCTCAAAATTGAATTTTAATTCTTGCGAGTTTGGTAAAATATTACCACTATTTAACAAGCGCACTTGAGGTTTTAATGATTGGAAGGCTACCGTTTCTGAAAATGGTTTTTTTAGTTTAAAACCATCAGTGTTTTTAATGCCTTGAAACACATTAACATTAATATTTCCTACCAGTTTAGTGC
>NZ_VSDQ01000908.1:0-233 GCF_008085455.1 Seonamhaeicola marinus
TCTTTTTTGTTTAAAAGTAGTTTTCTAACGGCTTTTGGTTTGTGGTTGTAATGTGTGCCAAAGCTATATTCTTCAATAGTCATATTAACCACAAAAAGCTCACCTTTATCATTAAATTCACAAAAACTTTCAGCAATAGAAGCTTTACTATTTCTAATAGATTTAATTTCAGTACCACTTAATACAATACCAGCAGTGTACTTGTCTAGTATTTCATACTGAAAGCGCGCTTT
>NZ_VSDQ01000810.1:0-233 GCF_008085455.1 Seonamhaeicola marinus
CTGGTTTGTAAATGGCTATTTACTTCTACTCTACCTCTATCATCTAATTTAACACCTGCAGCTTCAGCGTTTAAACCATTGGTATACGGACTACGACCAACAGATACTAAACAATAATCGCCTTTAAATTCAACTTCTTCGCCTTTCTTATTATCGGCTTTTACAATAACTTCATCACCAACACGCTCAACAGATTTTACTTTATGTGATGCATTAATTTTGAATTTTTGTTT
>NZ_VSDQ01000229.1:0-234 GCF_008085455.1 Seonamhaeicola marinus
GATTAATACGTTCAATTAACGCTTCATCAAAAAAGTCTTTAGGCGGTACATAATCTGCTAATCCTTTTATTTTTGGCAACTCTAGTGGCGGGTCGTCTTTAAACAAATCTTCAACACTTGTTGGTCGTTCTGTTTCGCGCCAATCAAAACCTCGTAGCTTTTTATCTCGTTCTTTAAATTGAGATTCAGGTGTAAGCGTACCATCAACTTGGTTATATCTTGTGTATTCTTCTA
>NZ_VSDQ01000062.1:0-743 GCF_008085455.1 Seonamhaeicola marinus
ATCATGTTATCAACGTAGCCAAGTTTTTTAGAACCGTAGTTTAATGGTAAACCTTTCTTTTTACGCATTACCCATGCAACTAATACTGGAAATTGCCCTAGTATTTTAACTATAGCTCTGTACATTTCTTCTTCAGAATCTACGTTTACTGATGAAGGGTTGAATGCTATTAAACCACTAGTTAAAGAAGTTAAAACCCCCATTGGGTGTGCATTTTTAGGGAATGCATCTAAAATTTTATGAACGTCTTCATCAACCATTGAATTGTTCATAATATCTGTATGAAACTTGTTCAATTGGTCTGAAGTTGGTAATTCACCAAAAATTAACAAATAAGCTACCTCTAAGAAATCTGCTTTTTCAGCTAATTCTTCAATTGAATATCCTCGGTAACGTAATATACCTTTTTCACCATCTAAAAAAGTAATGGCACTTTCACAAGACCCTGTATTTTTATAGCCAGAGTCTAAAGTTATTAGACCATTTGTTGCTGCTCTTAGGCTTTTAATATCTATTGCAACTTCTTTTTCAGTTCCTTCTATTAGAGGAAATTCATATTTTTTACCATCTATTTCTATGGTTGCGTTATTTGCCATAAGTTTAAGTAAATTTATTTTGTTTAAGCGGAGCGCTAATTTACAAAATATCTAAGGATTTTTAAAGTACTTTAACCATAGGTTTACTAAATTAAAATATTGATAAAATTGATAGCAAAAAAAAAGCGATTATTAAAAATAATCGCT
>NZ_VSDQ01000261.1:0-234 GCF_008085455.1 Seonamhaeicola marinus
TTTAGTTAGTAGTGGTAGACGCGAAACCGTGTGATCTACCCATGGGCAGGTTGAAGCTGTAGTAACATACAGTGGAGGACCGAACCGGTTGACGTTGAAAAGTCTTCGGATGACCTGTGGGTAGGGGTGAAAGGCCAATCAAACTCGGAAATAGCTCGTACTCCCCGAAATGCATTTAGGTGCAGCGTTGATTTAGTTTTATAGAGGTAGAGCTACTGATTGGATGCGGGGGCT
>NZ_VSDQ01000575.1:0-234 GCF_008085455.1 Seonamhaeicola marinus
TATCTCCATAATATTTTAAATAGTTTACACCTACCTTTGCTCCGGTGGAAACTAGTTTTGAAGCTCTATTAATTTTGGAAGTAGGTATACTGTCAATGGTTTTCATATGTTTTCTTTTAATTCATGTGAAATTTTTCTTTAAATAGAAATTTACCCAAGTCTATAACACTTTTAATTGGAACAATATCTATGACATCAAATGTTGTATTAACAGATTTTTCAATGAATATATCT
>NZ_VSDQ01000251.1:0-234 GCF_008085455.1 Seonamhaeicola marinus
TAATGTTTGTTTACCTATGCCTCCTGAAAGTGTAGCCATGATTTTATTTCAATTAGATTTAAAAGGCATTGCTTGTTCTAGAGGTAGTGCATGCCAAAGTGGTAGTACAAAAGCATCGCATGTTTTAGCTGAAATTTTAAATAAAGATGCTATTAAAAAACCATCATTACGTTTTTCTTTCAGCATATATAATACTAAAGAAGATGTAGACTATGTTATTGAAACCTTAAAGGG
>NZ_VSDQ01000173.1:0-234 GCF_008085455.1 Seonamhaeicola marinus
CTGAAGGAAATGATGGATTAGGACTTATGTTACTTGGAGTTACAGGAGACCAAGTGTTGCCAAATGAGGTTTACAAAAGCATAAAGAAAGATACCATTGCGCAAGTACGAGGTACTGTACAAGCAGATATTTTAAAAGAAGATCAAGCACAAAATACCTGTATTTTTTCAACCGAATTTGCATTGCGTTTAATGGGTGATGTACAAGAATATTTTATTGAAAATAATGTTAGGA
>NZ_VSDQ01000856.1:0-279 GCF_008085455.1 Seonamhaeicola marinus
GCTTTACAAGAAGGTGAAGTATCTGAACCTTTTAAAACAGATTTTGGATACCACATTGTGTATTGTCAAAAAATTAGAGGCCAACAGTACGATGTTAGTCATGTGCTTTTAAAACCAAAAGTATCAAATGATGCTATAAAAGAAGCTAAAGAACGCCTTGAAAAAGTAAGACAACGTATTGTTGATGGAGACATTACATTTGCAGAAGCAGCCAAGGAAGCAAGTGATGAAAAAGAAACTAAAAATGATGGCGGACAGTTAATTAACCCAGAAACACAA
>NZ_VSDQ01000856.1:304-552 GCF_008085455.1 Seonamhaeicola marinus
TGGTGTTAAAAGATGAAGATAATAGAGGTAATACCAAGTATAAAATTTTAATGGTCACCGATAGAATTGACGAGCATCAAGCTGATTACGCAAGAGATTTCTTAAAAATAAAAGAGTTAGCATTAAAAGAAAAAAAGCTTAAAGCCATTGCCGATTGGCAGTCTGAAAAAATAACAGATACCTACATAAATATTAACGGCACTTATAGAGATTGTAACTATACAAGTAACTGGTTAAAAAAATAGTAT
>NZ_VSDQ01000231.1:0-235 GCF_008085455.1 Seonamhaeicola marinus
AGCTATTGGTAATGCGCAAATAGTTTATACCAATAAAACACCATTACCTAAAGCAGTTTTAGAAAACGTACCATGGGTTAAATTTATAGGTGTTTTAGCAACAGGTTATAATGTTGTTGATGTTGAGGTTGCCAAACAGCTAGGTATTACAGTTACAAATGTACCTGCTTACAGTACACAATCTGTAGCACAATTTACTATGGCCTTACTACTAGAAATGTGTCATCATGTAGGC
>NZ_VSDQ01000692.1:0-235 GCF_008085455.1 Seonamhaeicola marinus
AATTAGAGCTTGATTTTGCTGAAGAAGATGTTGAGTTTGCCGATAGAACCCAATTTAAAGATTTAACTGCCCGTATTTTATCGGTTTTAAAGCGATTAATAGATTCTTTTGCTGTAGGGAATGTTATTAAAAATGGAATACCTGTAGCTATTGTTGGCGAACCAAATGTTGGCAAATCTACCTTGTTAAATGCACTTTTAAATGAAGAACGCGCTATAGTAAGTGACATTGCAGG
>NZ_VSDQ01000454.1:0-279 GCF_008085455.1 Seonamhaeicola marinus
TGCCATAGTTAAAGAATTAGGATTAAGAAAATAATCGTAATAAAAAAAGACCACGCACTTAGCGTGGTTTTTTGTTTTAGCCCTGAACTTAGCTGATGGGTGCGTTAGGGATTGAAGCGGCATCCTTTTTTTGAGGTACGAAAAAAAAGATATAGCGTAAAGCCCGACCCCGAAGCTTCGGGGAACGCCAAAAAAATAAAACTCTAAACATCAGGAAGAGTTTAAATATCCTGGTATATAAGAAGCTAATTATAGTTTTTCATTGGTCTAGGCAAATTT
>NZ_VSDQ01000454.1:371-638 GCF_008085455.1 Seonamhaeicola marinus
ACAATGTGGTGACACTATGTTGCTTTGTACAGTTGTATCAAACTACGATGCTGCCGATGTAGATTTTTTACCATTAACGGTAGATTACCGTGAAAAATTTGCTGCGGCAGGACGTTACCCTGGCGGTTTTTTTAAACGTGAGGCGCGCCCTAGCACCGAAGAAATTTTAGTAATGCGTATTGTAGACCGTGTATTACGCCCATTATTCCCGAAAGATTACCACGCTGAAACGCAGGTAATGATTCAATTAATGTCTTTAGATAAAGA
>NZ_VSDQ01000264.1:0-236 GCF_008085455.1 Seonamhaeicola marinus
GGTAAATACCATTGCACAAGCTTTGGGTTTAGATTTTAAGCGTATACAGTTTACACCAGATTTAATGCCAAGTGATATTTTAGGTAGCGAAATCCTTGATGAAGATCGTCATTTTAAATTTGTAAAAGGTCCCATTTTTGGCAATATTATTTTGGCAGATGAAATTAACCGTACACCACCAAAAACGCAGGCAGCACTTTTAGAGGCAATGCAAGAACGAGCTGTAACGGTTGCAG
>NZ_VSDQ01000646.1:0-236 GCF_008085455.1 Seonamhaeicola marinus
TAACTTTTTTTTGGTTTTATATAAGTCTCCTAGATTCAACTGAAATATTTTTTTTAAAAAAACTTAAGTCAATATTTGAATTGTTTAACCTAATCAAGTCATTACCTCTATTTAGTTACGGTGTTTTTTATTATCTTTTATACAAAGGAGAATTCAAAAAATATATACTAATTTGTGTATTAGTTATGTTCTTTTTGCAATGTTCTTTATTTTGGTATGATAAGGCAAGAGTCATA
>NZ_VSDQ01000473.1:0-782 GCF_008085455.1 Seonamhaeicola marinus
AAAATCATTGGTCCCCAAGAGTTAATATAATCTATCAATCGGTTACCATCTTCATCAAACAAATACGCGCCTTTGGCTTCTTTTACAAAAATAGGTGTACCACCTACACCTTTAAAAGCTCTAACGGGAGAGTTTACACCGCCTGGAATTACTTTTTCTGCTTCGGCAAACAAAGCACTGCTTCTTTTATAAATCATGAAAAATTAGTTTTGTAATTAAGGTTTAACAATTAACTCTTGCCCAATACTTAGCGTTGTATCTGTTAAACCATTAATATTTNGTTTTATTAAGCGGTTCAACGGGTGCTACATAACCATAACCTAGTACTTCTTTATCGTATTGATGTAAGTTGTAACGTTCAATTAAAGAAATTAACTTCTGCGGATATTTTCTATCTGTAGCGTAACCTGCGGCTCTTAATCCTTTTGCCCAGGCTTTATAATCGTTTTCTTTTAATTCGAATAAACCAGCATATCGTTTACGTTCTTTTAAAAACAATGAATGATCTCTAAACGAATATTTAGCATCTTTATATTTTCTAAAGCATTCACCTTTGGCATCATCATCATGATAAATTTTTGCTCCCGTCCAATCATGACATTTTATTCCAAAATGATTATTTGCTTTTACAGATAGCCTTCCGTTACCAGAAGCCGACTCTAAAATACCTTGCGCTAATGTTATACTTGCGGGTATGTTATATAATTTCATTTCGCTTTGCGCTATGGTTTTGTAAGTATCAATATACCTTTCAGTATCATTAGCATATACTTTAACAGCAG
>NZ_VSDQ01000236.1:0-613 GCF_008085455.1 Seonamhaeicola marinus
TGACCAATATTGATTGTTCTCAAGAGCTTTTATATCATTCTCTGTTCCACTTCGATATTTATATACAAGCATTGAGGTTGTAGGTTTTTGGTAATTGCACACAACGGTCTCGTATAAGATTAGTTGCGTGGTTTAAATAACTAATTTAGCAAATAAAAACCGAATAGAAAATCCGCGAGGATTTTCGTAAGTAGGCTATTACCAAGTAATTAATTTTATACTTTGTTACCTGTAGTTTTTATTTTTTTAACCGTTTGTTAAACCATTTTATTACTAATTCGTTTAATTCCATTCTATAATCTGAAAATGAATGGTTTGTCTCAAATTTCCTTAATTCAAAATCATATTCTATTTCTGTTAATTTATCAGCAACTTTGTCAGCTTGTGTAGGATTTACTCTTTTGTCATTAGTTCCACACAAAATTAAAAGACTACTGTTTTTATCTAATTCGTCTGTCCAATAAATTACAGAACGTTTTTTTAATTCAGATTCTTTATTGTCCAGATAATTTGGTACACATTCCGCAATAACTTTCGATTCCATTTCCGGTCTGTCAGAAATTAATCCAAACAAATCGGTTGGTCCATTTCCGACAATAGCTGTTTTTATTTT
>NZ_VSDQ01000780.1:0-237 GCF_008085455.1 Seonamhaeicola marinus
CTAACTTTATATTTAATCAAAAATTCTGAGCTTCGAAATCGCCTACTTTTCATATACTATCCGTATTAACAACTTACCTAGCCTTAAATTAAGGCTATAAAAATTATTCAAACGGATAATTAATTGTAAGCTCTACACCTTTACCAACTTCTGCTTGTAAATGTAATTGGGCGTTTACTAATTTTGCTCTACTTTGCATATTTAATAAACCTGCACCTTTTTGTACGGTATTAATAT
>NZ_VSDQ01000363.1:0-237 GCF_008085455.1 Seonamhaeicola marinus
ACTGTGCTTCTTCATTTAACGTGGTTTCACCGTTCTCGTACTTTTCTATTAATTTTTCTATATTATTTAATACCATAATTATGTGTATTAGTTAATTTTTCTCTTATTGTTTTTCTGGCTCTAGATAAGGCAACACGTACTGCAGTGTTATTCATATCTAGTATTTTTGCTATTTCATCAAAATCGTATTCTTCAATATCTCTTAATTGAATAATCATACGTTGTTGTTCTGGTAAA
>NZ_VSDQ01000749.1:0-237 GCF_008085455.1 Seonamhaeicola marinus
TACAATTACACTCTCTAAAACAGTCTCTGCATTTGCACCTGTATAGTTAGCCGTAACCTTAATAGTTGGCGGCGCAATATCTGGATATTCCTCTATAGGTAAGGATGTTATACTGATAACACCTAGTATAACTATGATAATAGAGATTACTGTTGAAAGCACTGGTCTTTCAATAAATGTTTTTAACATAACTAATAAATATGTTTAAGGAATAATTTAGTTTTTAAATAAAGTAGC
>NZ_VSDQ01000440.1:0-237 GCF_008085455.1 Seonamhaeicola marinus
AGGCTTCTTTTATAATTTTCCCAAAAGATACTATAGTAACATCGTCTCCTTTTCTTTTTATGTCTGCCACACCAATAGGAATAAGGTATTCACCTTCTGGCACTTCACCTTTATCACCATACATTTGCTCACTTTCCATAAAAATAACGGGGTCATCATCACGGATAGCAGATTTTAATAATCCTTTAGCATCGGCTGGGTTTGAAGGTACTACAACTTTTAAACCCGGTGTATTTG
>NZ_VSDQ01000793.1:0-238 GCF_008085455.1 Seonamhaeicola marinus
GGTAATATCTTCATAAAACCCCATGTTTAACATTTCATCAGCTTCATCTAAAACGCTATATTCAATTTTAGATATATCAACCATTCTACGGCTAATCATATCTTTCATTCTACCAGGAGTAGCCACAATAATTTGCGCGCCACGTTTAACCTGTTTGGCTTGTTCTGTAATGCTTGCGCCACCATAAATAGCGGTTACGTTTAAGCCTTTGCAATATTTACCATAAAGTTTTAGTTCA
>NZ_VSDQ01000627.1:0-238 GCF_008085455.1 Seonamhaeicola marinus
TGTTAATCCGCCATGATTTATGGCTTCTTTAATTTCTGAAGTATAAGCAAAGCGTGTAAAAGGAGCTGTTGGTATGTTATTATCAACATAAAACAATTTTTGTTTTGCTTTGTTTTGTATGGTACGTAGTGTTTTTGCTGCGGGGTAAACTTGTATGCCTTTTTTTTCTAAAGCTTCTAAAGCATCAACATTTACATTTTCAATTTCAATAGTTAATACATCAACTTGTTTTCCAAAG
>NZ_VSDQ01000136.1:0-238 GCF_008085455.1 Seonamhaeicola marinus
TTTAATTTATTTTAAAGAACGTTTAAGAGTTTAAATGCGAATGCAGTAATTCATCAAGCTCTTTAAGCTTTACTTCTACATGCTCACTCACATTTTTTTTATCAATAGTTTTCTGTTCAACTTGAGACGCAAACTGTAAAGCACACATGGCCAATACATCCTGTTTATCTCGAACAGAATAACTTTGCTCAAATTGTTTAATCATATATTCAATATTCTTAGCCGCTTTACGTAAGCC
>NZ_VSDQ01000109.1:0-238 GCF_008085455.1 Seonamhaeicola marinus
AGGCTTGAATATTAAAAAACTTAAAGAAGGTTTTAAGCAAATTTATGGCGATTCTGTTTTTAGTTTTCTATTTGATTATAAAATGGAATTTGCTAGAAAACTCTTAGAATCTGGTGAAAACAACGTAAACGAAGTTGGGTTAAAAGTAGGGTATAGTACTTCAAGCCATTTTATTGCTGCTTTTAAAAAGAAATACGGCACTACACCCAAAAAATACATTATGTCTTTATCATAAAAA
>NZ_VSDQ01000210.1:0-238 GCF_008085455.1 Seonamhaeicola marinus
ACTTTTTCGTTATTACTAGAAAGCTCTTCACTTTTATTAATTGTTTTGTACAGCTTTTTTTCACTTAAAATAGCTGGATTGAGCCCTTGGGTTCTAATTTTTTCTAAAAGTTTATTTCCATGCTTGTCTACAGCCAACCAATCTGATTTTGTAGAACCACTATCAACAATTAAAATCATAGACTTAAATATACAAAAAACTCCACAGTTAATGGGTTTTTACACCTTCTGTGGAGTTT
>NZ_VSDQ01000832.1:0-281 GCF_008085455.1 Seonamhaeicola marinus
CCGTACGTACTATTACGCCAAATCCTTGTGGTGTAATACTTTTAACCAAACGTTTTAGGCGGTCTTTTTCTTCTCGATCTTCTATTTTTTGTGATATAGAAATTCTGCTAGAAAATGGTACTAAAACTATATATCTGCCGGCAATAGAAAGCTCAGAGCTTATTCTTGGGCCTTTTGTAGATATAGGTTCTTTTACTATTTGTACTAATAGCGATTGATTTGATTTCAGAGCGTCGGTAATTTTGCCGTCTTTATCAATATCTTTTTCAAATGGGAAATTT
>NZ_VSDQ01000832.1:351-768 GCF_008085455.1 Seonamhaeicola marinus
AGGTAGTTTTGGGCCTAAATCATGATAATGCAAAAACGCATCTTTTTCATAACCTACATTAACAAATGCAGCATTTAAACCTGGTACAGTTTTTCTTATTTTGGCTATAAACACATCACCAACAGAAAAATTGTTGTCATCTTCATCTTTTTGTAATTCAATTAGTTTTCCATCTTTTAATAAGGCAAAATCAACGGTTTCTGAACTAGAACGAATAATCAATTCTTTATCCATGTAGTTAATTTTTATCCATACCTTTTAGTATGCAGTAGCAGTTTACAGTTCACAGTGTTTTACTGTTTACTAAAACTGAACACTGTTTACTGAATTGTACAGATGGATTAAACAATATTTTTAATTATACAACGCTTGTTTGCGGTGTATAATTTCACAGGTCCCGATAGTGTAATCGGGGTT
>NZ_VSDQ01000112.1:0-239 GCF_008085455.1 Seonamhaeicola marinus
GGCGGAACTGAAAGTTGCGATTGGGCAAGTATGCTTATGCGCATGTACTTAATGTATGCCGAAAAAGAAGGCTACAAAGTTAAAGAACTTAACTACCAAGAAGGCGATGTGGCTGGTATTAAAACCGTTACTTTAGAAATTAATGGCGATTTTGCTTTTGGTTGGCTTAAAGGTGAAAATGGAGTGCACAGGTTGGTAAGAATATCTCCTTTTGATAGTAATGCTAAACGCCACACAAG
>NZ_VSDQ01000009.1:0-239 GCF_008085455.1 Seonamhaeicola marinus
GCAGATATAAAGCCAGTTATTTTGAAGATTACCCAGGCAAATGGAGACATGGCGATTTTATAAAAATTAATTCGGAAACCAATGGGTTAATTATTTACGGGCGCTCTGATGCTACATTAAACAGGCACGGAATTAGAATTGGCACTAGCGAAATTTACAGCGCCGTTAACAAAATAAACGCTATAGAAGATGCCTTAATTATTAATCTTGAATTAGAAGGTGGTAAACACTACATGCCA
>NZ_VSDQ01000682.1:0-239 GCF_008085455.1 Seonamhaeicola marinus
CAGAATCTTTTGCTACAGAAACCGGCACAAACTTAGTAATATCGTCGGGTGTAATTATAACACCACAAGCATGAATACCCGTATTACGTACCGAACCCTCAAGCATTCTTGCTGTATTTACTGTTTCTGCCTCTAAGCCGCTTCCTTCAGAAATATTTAAAAGTTCGTTTACTTTTTCTAACTCTTCGGCCCTAAATTTACCTGCCAAAGCTTTTTCATCTAAACCAAAAATTTTATTT
>NZ_VSDQ01000891.1:0-239 GCF_008085455.1 Seonamhaeicola marinus
TTATCGTTTTCTTTGGCCGGATCTAAAAAGCTAATACTAATACCAATTGAAATACCAATAACTAATGATATGTATGCTTTAGTACACCAGCCTTCAAAATCTTTACTTATGTAATAAATAGAGCCTATAATCATTCCGAAGAATACACTCCAAACGTACAGTTCGTAATTAATAATAAGGTAATCTAAAATTTTTGAAATACTGAAGTAGCTTACAATCATTCCGAAGAAAAGCAGCCC
>NZ_VSDQ01000745.1:0-239 GCF_008085455.1 Seonamhaeicola marinus
GTCTCTTTAATCTAAAAAGTCTAAAGAAAATGAAAGCAGGAATTGTAGGATTACCAAACGTAGGTAAATCAACCTTATTTAATTGTTTATCTAACGCAAAAGCGCAAAGTGCAAACTTTCCCTTTTGTACTATAGAGCCTAATATAGGTGTGGTTAATGTACCAGACCCAAGGTTAGAAAAATTAGAAAGTTTGGTGCAACCAGAGCGTGTTATTCCTGCAACAGTAGAAATTGTAGAT
>NZ_VSDQ01000714.1:0-240 GCF_008085455.1 Seonamhaeicola marinus
AGTCTTCACTAAATTTATCATGGCATCAATGTCTGCTTTTAAAGCCCTGTCATCTTCAAGTTTTGTTACTTTACTTCTAATAATTTTAAAGTTTTCCTCTATAATATCAGAGAACGTATTGGGCCTTCTAAATTCTAAAGCTTGTGCAGCGTACATTAATTCTATAGCCAAAATCTTTTCTAAATTTTCTAAAATTTGGTTGAACTTTCTACCAGAAATACTTCCCATAGACACATGATC
>NZ_VSDQ01000680.1:0-240 GCF_008085455.1 Seonamhaeicola marinus
CATCAAAAACAATTGATGCGTTAATGAAGCTTGAGTTGCCAAGTGGTGTAGAAGTAGAGATTAAAGTATAGTTGCAATTTCTGCTTTTAGCAGAAAGGAAACATGTCCCACCGATGCGGTCGCGGGAAAAACGGATAAATACATTTCAGGGACGAAAGGTATTTTGTCCCTGAATTTTTTTAAACAAGTAAATAAATTAAATAAATAATTATGTCTGGGTTAATTGGAAAAAAAATCGGT
>NZ_VSDQ01000721.1:0-828 GCF_008085455.1 Seonamhaeicola marinus
TTCAGATGGTGTAAAACCAAACTTAACGGCTCTAACAACCTCAGTTAATACAGCTTTAAAAGCTGCTTCTTGCTGCCCTGGTTTTGGAGCAACTCTCATAGAAAATGCATTATTTGCCCTTGCTAAAGATTGATACCCAACGCTTGCTCCTAAAAATGCAGCATCTGGTTTTTGTGCTTCTTCAGATATTCTTGATGATAACATAGTTGTTACCATTGATTGTAGTAATGATTCTTGTAAATCTGCTACAGTTTGATTTTCTAATGATTTTTTATGACGAATNTATCGGGTATGGTTACAATAAAACGCTCACGGGCATTTTTAACAGCAGGTATTTTTGAAAATAATGCTTTTATTTTAGCTTCAATAGTATCTACATCAATATCACCAACTACAGCAATAGCTTGTAAATCTGTTCTGTACCAGTCATGGTAAAAATCTCTAAGTGCTTTGTATTCAAAGTTTTCAACAATACGCATTAAGCCTATTGGTAATCTTTCAGCATATTTTGAATGGTTAAACGTAATTGGTAGTGATGTTTGAAATAAACGCATTTGTCCATTTTGGCGTGTTCTCCATTCTTCTTTAATAACACCTCTTTCAGCATCAATTTCTTCATCGGTTAATAATAAATAGTTACACCAATCATGCAATACTAACAAACCTTTATCTATTAATTCTGGAGTTGTTGGAACATTATCAATGTTATAAACCGTTTCATCAAAACCAGTGTAAGCATTAATATCTCTACCAAAAACCAACCCTTTTTCTTGAAACGTATTTAAAATGCCTTTACCTTCAAAGTTTTCAGTACCATTAAAAGCCACG
>NZ_VSDQ01000486.1:0-240 GCF_008085455.1 Seonamhaeicola marinus
AGCATGATATTTTTTTATCCTACACTTCCTTCTAAAGAAATTTCTAATAATTTTTGAGCTTCTATAGCAAATTCCATTGGAAGCTTATTAAGCACTTCTTTACTAAATCCATTTACAATTAATGCAATGGCTTTTTCAGTATCAATACCACGTTGGTTACAATAGAAAATTTGGTCTTCACCAATTTTACTTGTTGTAGCTTCGTGTTCTATAATAGCTGATTTGTTTTTAGCTTCTATA
>NZ_VSDQ01000921.1:0-240 GCF_008085455.1 Seonamhaeicola marinus
ACGCTTGTATTTGGGCGGCGTGTTTGCACATGCGTAGCGCAAGATGTGGCACTAAACATTAACGCAGTAACAATTAAAATAACAAAATGTCTCATAGTAAAATGTATTTGGGTTACACAACTATTAAGACCTTGGTTTTACAAAAAGGTTTAAAACATATGTATTTGGGCGTTACCCGCAAGGGGTCGGGCTTTACGTTAAATCTTTTTAAAACCGTATTAAAAAAGGTAAGTTTATTAA
>NZ_VSDQ01000024.1:0-241 GCF_008085455.1 Seonamhaeicola marinus
ATGTATAAAATGCTATTATCGGGTGTGTTAGAAGAATACTATGAAATAGATTTGAAAGACTCATGGATGTATGCAGCTGCCGAGAAAAATTTACCAATAGTTTGCCCAGGTTGGGAAGACAGTACAATGGGTAATATTTTTGCAAGCTACGTGTTAAAAGGAGAACTTAAAGCTAGCACCATGAAATCAGGTATTGAGTACATGACCTTTTTGGCTAATTGGTACACTGATAATTCAGAAA
>NZ_VSDQ01000831.1:0-241 GCF_008085455.1 Seonamhaeicola marinus
AGATTTGAATGATTTTTCCATTATATTTTAGTAATTTTAATGTTGGTTTTAAGCGTTAGTATGTAAAAGTAGTAATTAGTTACAAAAAAAGTTTAAATAAAGTTTACAAAAATATTGCGCAATTATAAAAAATGCTTAAATTTGCACCTCGAAAAATTAAGGACTTTAAAAGTTTAAAGCGATGAAAAAAGGTATACATCCAGAAAATTATAGAATAGTAGCGTTTAAAGATATGTCTAAT
>NZ_VSDQ01000182.1:0-241 GCF_008085455.1 Seonamhaeicola marinus
ATTAAGTTAGGAAACCGTTTAGGTGATAACGCTGATATGGCCATGATTGAGCTTGTAGATTACAACGAAATTTATAATGCTGATAAGCCTAAAAAGAAATCTACCAGAAGAAGTAGAAGAGGTAGTGCTAAACCAGCTGCAGCTCCTGTAGAAAATACAGTAACTAACGAAGAGGAAGAATAAATGTTAATAAGCATTTAATATATAAAGGATAAACTATTTTTAGTTTATCCTTTTTTTT
>NZ_VSDQ01000435.1:0-999 GCF_008085455.1 Seonamhaeicola marinus
CTTTGCAGATTTTACAGTTTTTACAATACCTCTTTCAATTAATTTTCTAATCACAAAAGGTTTGTAAAGTTCTGCTGCCATATTTTTTGGCAATCCGCACTCAAATAATTTTAATTCTGGTCCAACAACAATTACAGAACGTGCTGAATAATCTACACGTTTACCAAGTAAGTTTTGACGGAAACGCCCTTGCTTACCTTTTAAACTATCTGATAATGATTTTAACGGACGGTTAGAATCTGTTTTTACTGCTGAAGATTTACGTGTGTTATCAAATAATGAATCTACAGATTCTTGTAACATACGTTTTTCATTACGTAAAATTACCTCTGGCGCTTTAATTTCAACTAAACGCTTTAAACGGTTATTACGTATAATGACACGACGGTAAAGATCATTTAAATCTGATGTTGCAAAACGTCCACCATCTAATGGTACTAACGGACGTAATTCTGGTGGAATTACAGGAATAACCTTCATAATCATCCATTCCGGACGGTTTTCACGGTTATTGTTAGACTCACGTAACGCTTCAACAACTTGTAAACGTTTTAACGCTTCGGTTTTACGTTGTTTAGATGTTTCAGTATTAGCTTTATGACGTAATTCGTATGATAAAGTTTCTAAATCAATTCTAGCTAAAAGTTCAATTAAACATTCAGCACCCATTTTAGCAATAAACTTTTCTGGGTCAGAATCATCTAAATATTGATTATCTTGAGGAAGAGATTCAAGAATATTTAAGTATTCTTCTTCTGTTAAGAAATCCATTTTTTGTAATGGCTCACCTTCTTCATTTTTAGCATTACCAGGTTGAATTACTACGTAACGTTCGTAGTAAATAATCATATCTAATTTCTTAGATGGTAACCCTAATAAGTAACCAATTTTATTTGGTAATGAACGGAAATACCAAATGTGCGCTACAGGTACTACTAAGTTAATATGACCAACTCTGTCTCTACGTACTTTCTTTTCAGTAACTTCAACACCACAACG
>NZ_VSDQ01000733.1:0-241 GCF_008085455.1 Seonamhaeicola marinus
AAAGTATGTGCAAACGTATATTGAGCAACATTCGGCCATAAATAAAGACATGACCATTATGGTACGCCAATTACAGCCAACAACACAAGGTTTACCAATTGAAATATATGCTTTTAGTAGTGATAAACGTTGGATTAATTACGAATACATTTTAGCTGATATTTTTGATCATGTTATTGCTGCTGTTCCTTATTTTGAATTAGAAATTTTTGAACTACCAAGTAGCTCAACCTTCTCAAAA
>NZ_VSDQ01000067.1:0-241 GCF_008085455.1 Seonamhaeicola marinus
AATTAAAATGCGCACAGTATAAAATAAAATATGTTGAAGCAGATATTAATAATACGTTTAATCACATATTAACAACTTATATGGTTGAAAGGCAAAAATTTATATAACAGCTAAAAACCTTGTAAACAGCAGGTTTTATTAGTGTTGAATTTTTATTTAAATATTTTTCAAAAAAAGATTAAAAAATGTTTGTGATATTTAAAAAGCCTTGTATATTTGCATCCGCAATCATGCAACGGTC
>NZ_VSDQ01000574.1:0-241 GCF_008085455.1 Seonamhaeicola marinus
GTGAAAATTTTCTTAAAATTCAATAATAGAATTTTAGACTTTAGTTTTCGCTTTTAGTTTAAATCTGTGTCAAAAAAAAGAGGAATTGCTAACGCAAATTCCTCTTTGTAATATATATAAGTAATTGTTTATTAAATAATTGATACGAGTAAGTCGTCATCAGTTTTTTCAACTTTAGCAAGATTGTTTTTGGTAAGTTCTTTAATTGATTTATCCCATTTTTTATTTGATAAACCAGTTT
>NZ_VSDQ01000025.1:0-241 GCF_008085455.1 Seonamhaeicola marinus
AGCAAGATGGTGTTAGACTAAGAGCAACTATTAGTGAATTTGGCCCCGTTTTATTATCTAGAATTTTAGATTTAACCGAAACACAAAGTGGTATTGTATCAGTTATTTTTCAATATTGTGATGACAATAAATTACCGCTTTTAGATTTAAAAGATTTTAAAAAAATATTACAATACGCCACACAAGAAGGTAAGGCCGAATTTACAGAAGCTTATGGGCGTATTTCTACCGCTTCAACAGG
>NZ_VSDQ01000664.1:0-241 GCF_008085455.1 Seonamhaeicola marinus
CAAAAGTGCTAATAAGTGATTAATGTTAGTTTTTTAACACTATTTATTAACAATTTCACACCCTTTTTTAGTTAATAAGTAAAAGTTTGAAAATTTTGATTTTCTAAAGATTTTTTTGTCAATTAGCATTCTACTTATAATTTAAGGTATAGTTTTTGCCTTTACTAACTATAATTAGTATTTTTAATGCAGAAAGGAATTTAATTATGGATGATAATTTTTCACCAAGAGTAAAAGATGT
>NZ_VSDQ01000769.1:0-242 GCF_008085455.1 Seonamhaeicola marinus
TGTATAAATTATTAAACCACTTAATATCCCATTGTCCTTTTTTTAAAAGTTTTGATGGTGTGTAAGTTTGAATAACACTCCCTTTATTTTCTTGGTTTTCTTCTTGTGCAAAAGCTGTAAACGCTAAAGCTACAAATACTATGGTTATTAGTTTTTTCATGTGTATGTGTAATTATTTTTTTACTATTGTTTATTAAGTTGCCAGTTATACTCAAAGTATTTTATTTTGAAATTAGCTGGTA
>NZ_VSDQ01000826.1:0-242 GCF_008085455.1 Seonamhaeicola marinus
CATCAAAATCAAATATGGTAACTTCACGATAAGTTTCAACTTCTTTTTTATTGTTACTTAAAGCATCTTTGGTAGCAATATTATCAATAGAATTTAAAACAATAGCTTGGTTTTCGCCTTCGTAAATTATACCAAATTCAATAATATCTTTAAGTAAGTTAGCAGATGCGTATGTGGAGTCTTTTTTGTTGTATTTTGTTAAATTAGTTTCAAAAGTTTTAAAATCATTAAAAGTAACACTC
>NZ_VSDQ01000160.1:0-242 GCF_008085455.1 Seonamhaeicola marinus
ATTACCTGATCATGTTGCAAACCAAATAGCTGCTGGCGAAGTTGTACAAAGGCCAGCATCAGTTGTTAAAGAGTTATTAGAAAACGCTATTGATGCAGGAGCTACAACTATAAAATTAATTATTAAAGATGCTGGTAAAACCTTAATTCAGGTTATTGACGATGGTAAAGGTATGAGCGTTACAGATGCACGTTTGTGTTTTGAGCGTCATGCTACTTCAAAAATTAAATCGGCTGATGATT
>NZ_VSDQ01000345.1:0-242 GCF_008085455.1 Seonamhaeicola marinus
AAGACATGGACATTACAGCTCACCCAGAAGAGCATGAAACACCAGATAAGTTTCAAGCAGAATGGGATAAGTTTGGACTTTGGCCTTTAGTAATGAAAAACGATGAAACTGTAGAAAGAGCATACTCAATGGCTTCTTATCCTGCAGAAGGACGTGAGATTATGTTAAACGTTCGTATTGCAACTCCACCATGGGATAGAAATAAGAATGGATGGATGGATGTTAATCCAGGAGTCGCATCT
>NZ_VSDQ01000098.1:0-972 GCF_008085455.1 Seonamhaeicola marinus
ATGTTGTGTCTACAGATCAAATAGGGAAATTCCCAGATGCTAATATTGGCGATGCCGTTAAGCGTATACCAGGTATAACTATGCAGGTTGATCAAGGTGAAGCACGTAACGTTATTGTACGTGGTTTAGCGCCTCAATTAAATTCTGTTACTTTAAATGGTAGTAGAATACCGTCGGCTGAAGGCGATAACAGAAACATTCAAATGGATCTTATTCCTTCAGATATGATTCAACTTATTGAAGTTAATAAAGCTGTAACTCCAGATATGGATGCCGATGCACTTGGAGGCTCTGTAAATTTAGTTACAAGAACATCACCAAACGGTTTTAGAGCTGCTGCAACTCTTGGCTCGGGTATTAATTTTATAACAGATAAACGTATTGTTAACGCTTCATTTTTAATTGGCGATAAATCTAAAAACGGAAAGTTTGGTTGGATGGCTTCAGCATCTATGAACGATTCGGATTTCGGATCAGATAATATTGAAGCTGAATGGACTGATGAGTTTGCATATTATGATGCTAACACTGATGAAGAGGTTGAAATGGAAGTAAACCCATACGCTAATGTGTTTGAGCAAAGAACATATATAGTACAACGTATTCGCAGAAGTTTTTCGGTAAATTTAGATTATGCTTTCAATGCCAATAACAAAGTGTATTTAAAGTCTATGTATAACTGGAGAGACGATAGAGAAAACCGTTACAGATTAGAACATGAAATTTTAGATGCTGAAGATATTGAAATAGGCGATTTTACAATTACCAATAATGTACCAACCATGTTTCCTGTTGAAGTAAAAAGACAAACTAAAGGTGGTATTGATAATGATAGAAATAAAAATGCCCGATTAGAAGATCAGCGCATGCAAAACTACAGCTTAGGTGGCGAGCATTTATTTGGAAAATTAGAGTTTGATTGGATGGCTTCATACGCTAAAGCTTCTGAAGAACGTTTAAACGAACGTTATA
>NZ_VSDQ01000223.1:0-243 GCF_008085455.1 Seonamhaeicola marinus
GTTGATATTGATAATTTAATAATATCGCAACCCGATAACGGTGAGCAAGCCCTTGAAATTGCCGATAATTTAATACGTTCAGGCGCTATTGATATTGTGGTGGTAGATTCTGTAGCAGCATTAACACCTAAAAGTGAAATTGAAGGCGAAATGGGCGACTCAAAAATGGGCTTACATGCACGTTTAATGTCGCAAGCATTAAGAAAACTAACAGCTTCAATTAGCAAAACTAACTGTACTGTT
>NZ_VSDQ01000765.1:0-615 GCF_008085455.1 Seonamhaeicola marinus
CCTTTAACTAATGAGGCCCAGGTTGATGGTTTAATTCCTACTATAAAGTTCCCTACTACATCGGCACATGAAATGGCACATCAATTAGGCTATGCTGCCGAAAACGAAGCTAATTTTATTGGTTGTTTGGCTTCTATTTATAATGATGACGTATATTTTAAATACTGCGGATATGCCTTTGGTTTGCGCTATTGCCTAAACGAAATTTATAAACGTGATGAAGCGCTATTTAATGATATTATAAAAACCATTAATAAAGGTATTTTAAAGCATTATGAAGAGGTTAGATTGTTTTGGGAAGCGCATGAAAACCCTGTTGAGCCCTTTTTTAAATATTTTTATAGTGGTTACTTAAAAGCTAATAACCAAAGTAAAGGCATGCAAAGTTATAGCTATGTTGTGGCGCTTTTGGTTAATTATTTTAATGCATAAAATGTAGCAAAAGTTAAAATGTGTTAAGAATTTTTTAATGAATTCTTAAATTAACTAATTTAACACCAAAATAAATATTATTTATGCTTAAAAATTACCTTTGGTTTATTGCTATATTTTTTGTGTTAGCAATAAACGCTCAAGACTATTTTCCAAAAAACGATGGTGTAAAAACCCAAAACA
>NZ_VSDQ01000331.1:0-244 GCF_008085455.1 Seonamhaeicola marinus
AAAAAAGGACCTTACGTTCATTATAAATTAGAAAGAAAAGTAGCTGCAAACGTTGAAGCTAACAAAAAAACAGTAATCAAAACTTGGTCTAGAGCCAGTATGATTACACCAGATTTTGTAGGTCAAACAATAGCAGTACACAACGGCCGCCAATTTGTACCTGTTTATGTGACAGAAAACATGGTAGGTCATAAATTAGGAGAATTTTCACCAACACGTTCATTCCGTGGACATGCAGGTGCTA
>NZ_VSDQ01000076.1:0-244 GCF_008085455.1 Seonamhaeicola marinus
CCCAATTGGCAGCATAGGTTAATTTTCCTTTATAAATAGCTCTTACTTTTTTAATAAGTTTGAACCAAAAACTGGGTCGGTTTTTTATAAATGTTTCTAATTCTGTTCCAATACAAAAAATATCGGCATTTACCGCTTCGGCTAAAACAGCATACTCTAAAATAAATTTTGAATATGATGTTTCAAAAGCCTTCCAATTTGCTTCCGAAGTCATTTTAATAAACCCTGTAAACTCACCATGCCA
>NZ_VSDQ01000459.1:0-244 GCF_008085455.1 Seonamhaeicola marinus
TATTAAAGACCTAGAGGCTGTACTTAAAGAAATAAATGAAAAAGACTCTTAATTATGGTTCAATATGTTATACAAACCATTGCATTTCAACTTTTCTTTTTAATTATTTACGATTTCATTTTAAAGAAAGAAACCTTTTTTAATTGGAATAGAGCATATTTAATAGGCACAACTCTTTTGTCATTAATAATTCCATTAATAAAAATTGAACGTTTTAAAAATGTAGTTTCTCAAGAATATATAA
>NZ_VSDQ01000303.1:0-244 GCF_008085455.1 Seonamhaeicola marinus
TTATTGAAAATAATTTTATTTCAAGTATTTTTGCTACTTAAAAAGCTTCAATTTTATTAAAATGAAAACTGTGTATTTTGATAACGCTGCCACTACAAAACTACGAGACGAGGTAGTAACCTCAATGACAGCAGTTATGCAAAATAACTACGGAAACCCATCATCATCGCACAGTTTGGGTAGAGCATCAAAAGTGTTAATTGAAAAGGCTAGAAAAACCATTGCTACTACTTTTAATGTTTCT
>NZ_VSDQ01000671.1:0-245 GCF_008085455.1 Seonamhaeicola marinus
AAACGCTCTGCTAATTCCATACGTAAGGCAGATAATTGTGCTCTTACTTTATTTTTATCTCCAGAAAGCACACAAACTAAATCGCCAGCTTTGGCACCAGTTTTTTCAGCCCATTTAGCTAAATCATCTTGATCGTAAAATTTATCGACTGAAGATTTGTAGCTTCCATCATCATTACAACGAGAATACACCATGCCTAAGGCACCAACTTGTGGGCGCCTTACCCAATCAATTAATTGGTCTAT
>NZ_VSDQ01000341.1:0-245 GCF_008085455.1 Seonamhaeicola marinus
AAAATAAAGTTATCAAAAAACTGATATTGTTCTATATACTGCAATGTTTCATTATGTAGCGTATTATCTATTGGTACAAAAACATCAGGAATTATACCGCCACCGCCATATACTATTTTACCTTTTGGGGTTTTAAACTTTAAAGAATCGGCTACTTCAATTTTAGTAGGGTCTAAGAGTTCGCCACTATCTAATCTTTCAGAATATTCATCATAATAATCTTTGTGCCCTATGGTTTTATAAGG
>NZ_VSDQ01000685.1:0-245 GCF_008085455.1 Seonamhaeicola marinus
CAGGTTCTTTAGTTACACTATTGTATTTAAGTGCAATTTTAATGGTACCCTGTGTAGTAGAATCATCAAATTTATAACTTAAAATATACCCTTGTTCGAATAATATTTTAGTTATGTCTTTCTTTAAATTAGATGCAGGAATCTCAACCACTCTGTGGTTAGCACGCACTGCGTTTCTAATTCTTGTTAAATAATCCGCAATTGGATCTGTATACATAATTAATTGATTTTGCGATTTTGGTTTT
>NZ_VSDQ01000212.1:0-246 GCF_008085455.1 Seonamhaeicola marinus
AGGTAAATTAGGAGAGTTAACACAAGAGTTTGATACAGTTGATATCAAAGTTGAAGAAGGAAATGTACAAGTTTCTCGTTCAACAGATGCTAAAGCACACAAGGCAAAACATGGTCTTTATAGAGCTTTAGTAAACAACATGATTGAAGGTGTATCTAAAGGATTTACAAAAGAACTAGAGCTTGTTGGTGTAGGTTACAGAGCAAGTAATCAAGGACAAAAACTTGATTTAGCTTTAGGTTTTTC
>NZ_VSDQ01000263.1:0-247 GCF_008085455.1 Seonamhaeicola marinus
ACGGGTAGTAACCGCAGCAACACCCAAACGTATACCAGAAGTCACAAATGGAGACTTATCATCAAAAGGTACCATGTTTTTATTAACCGTAATATCTGCCTTTACCAAAGCTTCTTCCGCCTCTTTACCTGAAACATCTTTATTACGTAAATCTATTAACATACAGTGATTATCTGTACCCCCAGAAATGATATTATAATCTTTATCAACTAAGGCTTGTGCCAATGCTGCAGCATTCTTTTTAACT
>NZ_VSDQ01000175.1:0-247 GCF_008085455.1 Seonamhaeicola marinus
ACTCATCGTTTATAACAACATTACCAGATACTTGGGCAATAAATAAAAGATTTATAATGCTGCCAATAAACAGGTGGAACAGCTCTTATGAACGAGTGTTACTTGGAGGCTTAACCTGCGATAGTGATGATTATTACAACAGTGAGCAGCACATAAATGCCATTTATTTACCAAAGTATGATAAAGAAAAACCATTGTATGTAGGCTTTTTCAATACCGGTGCATACCAAGAAACAATAGGTGGCTA
>NZ_VSDQ01000725.1:0-247 GCF_008085455.1 Seonamhaeicola marinus
GTGTGCAAAGTATGTTTTATCTAAATCCATTACCGATTTTTCTTTAACATCCATTGAACGAATACCTACTTGAATTAAGTTGGTATTTTGGCTAGCTTCATATACCGCACAAGCGTGGTTACATGCTGTACCTTCGTATGATTTTCTTAAATCGGCATGTGCATCAATGTGTAAAACCGTTAAATTTTGGTAAACTTCATTAAATGCTCTAATTGTTCCTATTGATATTGAGTGCTCGCCTCCAAAA
>NZ_VSDQ01000619.1:0-616 GCF_008085455.1 Seonamhaeicola marinus
AATAATACCACCAATTAAAATAGCAACTGTTGCTAAAATTGTTAATTGTATTGGTCTGCGTTCTAACCACGTATGGAAACCTTCGCCAGCGGTACGTTTTTTGGTAACGCGTTCAAGCGCAGGAGCCTCGGCTAACTCATCTTCAACTTTACTTCCTTTTTTAATTGTAACAGCAATATTGTAAACCAAAATTAGTAAGCCAATAACATACATACTGCCACCAATGGCACGCATCCAGTACATTGGTATAATTTCGGTAACTGTTTCTAAAAAGTTACCATAAACTAAGGTGCCATCAGGGTTAAATTGTTTCCACATACTAGCTTGGGTAAAGCCAGCAACATACATAGGTAATGCGTACATAATAATACCTAAAGTACCTAGCCAAAAATGTAAGTTTGCTAAAGGTAAAGAGTGTAGTTTTGTTTTAAATAAGCGTGGTATTAAATAGTAAATTATACCAAAAGCCATAAAGCCGTTCCAGGCTAAAGCACCAACGTGTACATGGGCAATAATCCAGTCTGTAAAGTGGGCAATAGCGTTTACGTTTTTAAGTGATAATGTAGGGCCTTCAAACGTTGCCATACCATAGCCAGTAATAGCTACTACCATAAAC
>NZ_VSDQ01000642.1:0-248 GCF_008085455.1 Seonamhaeicola marinus
TGATCTTCTAAGAAAATGGTATCGCCAGAATCTATAATTCTAACTTTACGCATCATCTGTCTTACAACAACTTCAAAGTGCTTATCGTTAATTTTTACACCTTGTAAACGATACACTTCTTGTACCTCGTTTACTAAATATTGTTGAACTGCTGAAGGTCCTTTGATATTTAAAATATCATTTGGAGTTATAGAACCATCAGATAATGGCATACCTGCTTTTACATAATCATTTTCTTGAACAAGAAT
>NZ_VSDQ01000038.1:0-248 GCF_008085455.1 Seonamhaeicola marinus
ATTCAATTTGGTGTTGTAACTTTTTTGTACCAGCAAGTTTTGTGAAAAAGTTATTAAAAAAATTGGCGTTGTTAGCTGTGTTTTTGTAAGCTTTAATAAGCCATTGTAAATTTAAATTATCAAGTTTTTTTGTATTAGTTAAGTTGTTTCCGTAGCATATTTTATTTTGATGTTTTGGGTATTTAGCACCTTCATTGGGTTGCGGTGTAAATTGAAAATTGAAAATAGTTTTATCTAAAAACGGGCTA
>NZ_VSDQ01000487.1:0-609 GCF_008085455.1 Seonamhaeicola marinus
GCTAACGATTCTGATATAGCCATTCAGGTTAAGGCTTTAGCTCTAAAAGAACTTAAACAGCCTAAATTAGCATTAACCTTTTTTGAAGAGATGTTTAATAGAGATCAAAACCCTGTAATTGCTTATGAATTAGCAGAGTTAAACATTCAAATTAGAAATAATGCTGAAGCTGAAAAGCATATTATTTATGGTTTAGCAAATTCAAAAGATTTAAAAAAAGCGTTTTTTGAAAGCCAAACACCTTATGAAGTACCTTTAAAAACGGCGTTTAAATATTTAAATGCTATAAATATTTTCTCAAAAGACCCAAAAAGTAATATTGATGCAGCTGTTGATGTTTTAGATGAAGCTTTAAAAGAAGCGCCAAACTTCAATATGATTAATATTACTAAAAATGAATTGCTAAGGCAAAAGCAAGTGTTAAATAGCCAAACGCAAACACCTGAAAGTAAAAACTAAAAAAAAATCGGCATTTTTAATGCCGATTTTTTTTGATGTATAAGTAATGGGTTATTACCAAATTTTAACGCGGTTTTCTGGTTTTATGTATAATTTGTCGCCTTCTTTAATATCAAAAGCATCATAAAATGCATCAACGTTTAAAAGTGG
>NZ_VSDQ01000490.1:0-249 GCF_008085455.1 Seonamhaeicola marinus
GCTTCTAAACAAACATCAGCAGAACCTTGAGAAATTGCAGGTGTAATACCTGTCCAGTGGAACCACTCAACACCCTCAAAAACAGCATCCCAATCTATCATTCCAGATTCAATTTCAGCCATTGCAGAGTGTGCTCTATCATATACTACTTTACTACCACGAGATACGGCACCAGTTTCTAAAAAGTAAATACCTAAACGGTCTCCCCCCCAAACAATTTTATCTACACCAACGCCTCTTTTACGCATT
>NZ_VSDQ01000747.1:0-249 GCF_008085455.1 Seonamhaeicola marinus
AAGTTGTGAAAATACCAGTACAATCTAAAACTACTTCAGCTCCAACAGCGTCCCATTTTAAATCTTCTGGGTTACGTTCAGCAGTAATTCTAATTTCGTTACCGTTTACAACTAAGTTACCGTTTTTAATATCTACAGTTCCGTTAAATCTTCCGTGAACAGAATCGTATTTTAATAAATATGCTAAGTGTTCAACGTCTAATAAATCGTTAATTGCTACTATTTCAACATCTGGTCTAGAAGCTGCAA
>NZ_VSDQ01000529.1:0-249 GCF_008085455.1 Seonamhaeicola marinus
GTTTTCAAAGTTTAGTTTAACTTGGCTGTATCAACTACATTTTTACAAACAATTTAATACAGCTCATGCTATACATGTACAATATGGTACTAATGTAAACCCATTAGATGTTCTTAAAAAAGTTGGTTTTTTAAAACCTTCGTTAATAGTTACATTTCATGGGCACGATGTGTTTTTCCCTATAAGTGGATATATTCACAATAATGGTTATTATGATAACTTGTTTGGTTTTGGCGACCTCATTACAGC
>NZ_VSDQ01000613.1:0-249 GCF_008085455.1 Seonamhaeicola marinus
TTTGCAATTCGCTACAGCCAACACACAAACCAAAATTGCAAAAAAGTATGTCTTTTCCAACGCTGAATGACAATCTGAATGAAAAAAGCCAGTGTACAACAACGTATATAAAAAATAGCGGTTTAATCACTTAATCGAAAGAAAATAAACAAATTAAAGGTGTGTTATAATCTGAAAAGTTAGTGCTTAAAATCCGCCACTTTTCATATACAAGACCGTTAGGCGTCATATGAAAAAGACTCTGCTTCA
>NZ_VSDQ01000652.1:0-249 GCF_008085455.1 Seonamhaeicola marinus
CAAGGTGTTATTGAAACTGAAAGCATTCCGCTAAACTTAAACAGCGGTATTTACATTTTTAAAATTGAAACTCAATTAAGTAGTATTAGCAAAAAAATTGTAATTAAATAATATTAATTGTCTGATTAATAGCGTTTCTTGAATTATCCCTAATAGAATTCTTGAAAAAGAGAGTCCCGAAATTTCGGGACTTTTTTTGTAACATATTATCATTTTTTACGTTCTAATAGTTTATCATCAATCTATTAA
>NZ_VSDQ01000401.1:0-250 GCF_008085455.1 Seonamhaeicola marinus
TCCCAAAGTAATGGCGAGTTAAAGTTAACCCATAAAGAACCAAATTGATTTGGAATTGGTAACACCCAATAACCTAACCACGGACGCCCCATGTGAATAATTGGGAATAAACCTGCTTGAACTACCGAGAAAATTGTCATTGCCTCTGCAGAACGGTTAATGGCCATACGCCATTTTTGACGGAATAATAAAAGTACCGCAGAAATAAGGGTTCCTGCATGACCAATACCTACCCACCAAACAAAGTTTG
>NZ_VSDQ01000266.1:0-250 GCF_008085455.1 Seonamhaeicola marinus
CTTGGTACAGTAATTGGTATGATATTATCAATTTTTGAAATTGCAAATTCAGGAGGTCAAATAGATATTAAGTTATTAGCCGATGGCTTATATACAGCCATGACAACCACTGTTGCTGGTTTAATTGTAGGTATTGTTGGTTATATAGCTTATAACCATTTGGTGGTTAAAACCGATAAGGTGGTTTATCAAATGGAAGCTAATTCATTAGAGTTTTTAGATCACCTAAACGAGCCAACATAATATGAAT
>NZ_VSDQ01000741.1:0-251 GCF_008085455.1 Seonamhaeicola marinus
CGCCATTTGGTTTTTGGAAATGCCCAAGGCGTTTAATACCATTTTTAATGTTTTCTTGAATGCGTTGTTTTTTATCTACAGTTAAATCAAAAACATCACTTAAAAACAACTGCGGAAATACGCTTGAAGTTGTTTGCTCTACACACCCATGCGGATACTGAATTAAGTATTGCATTCTGCGAGAGAAATCCATTGGAGGTAAGGTTGAAAACTCAACCGTAGCTGAATTTGTTCCGTTAACACCAAAAGTT
>NZ_VSDQ01000054.1:0-251 GCF_008085455.1 Seonamhaeicola marinus
GGTAGATTTAGATTATTATGAAAAAGTAAAATCTAAAGGCATACCTTTAATTTTATTTGACCGTGGTGAAAACGATTTGAATGTAGATTATATTGGTATTAATGATTATGATAGCAGCCATATGATTGTTGAACATTTAGTAAATCAAGGCTGTAAGCGTATTGCCCATATTGGCGGTTTTAAACACACCCGAATTTACAACAACCGTATTAAAGGTTACATTGATGCCATAAAAAAGCATAATTTACCTT
>NZ_VSDQ01000417.1:0-251 GCF_008085455.1 Seonamhaeicola marinus
GCTATTGGTAATGCGTTTATTGAGGTTTTTGATGATGAAGCTCATAAAATTGAAGATGTTACTTGGTTAGCACAAGGTACCATTTACCCTGATGTTATTGAAAGTGTATCAGCAACTGGTGGGCCTTCAGCAACAATAAAAAGTCATCACAACGTTGGAGGATTGCCAGATTTTATGAAACTTAAAATTGTTGAACCACTTCGCGCTATTTTTAAAGATGAGGTTAGAAGAGTAGGTGCATCATTAGGTAT
>NZ_VSDQ01000084.1:0-251 GCF_008085455.1 Seonamhaeicola marinus
GGACTTTGGTTTGTTTCTGAAGGAACATTGCCAACATACACCGTTGAAGAAGTATTACACGGTTTAGAAAAGCATGACAATATTTTAGTTAGAACACAAACCCTAACTGAAGAAGGGCATAAAACAGTTTTAACAAGAGCAGAATCTATAAAACAATTAAAGGAAAACGGTAAAGCTGTTGTTGAAGGCGCTAACCTTCACGTAAACGAATATGGCTCGCCATTATTTGCAGATTTCTTTTTCTTTATTAC
>NZ_VSDQ01000195.1:0-253 GCF_008085455.1 Seonamhaeicola marinus
CCTAAATAACAACACGGTTAACGAAGGCGCAATTAGTGGTAATTTCTACCAAACCGAAAACAACTATAAAGTTTTAGTATATTATAGAGATTTAGGCGCTCGCTACGATAAAATAATAGGTTTAGGCGAAACAACTTCTGTAAACATTAGCAACTAAAACACGTATTTTATCCACTTTTTTCAACCACCATTTAAAAAATTATTATTTTTGCACTGTAAACTTATTGTTTATAAGCACTTAACATGGTACAAC
>NZ_VSDQ01000870.1:0-881 GCF_008085455.1 Seonamhaeicola marinus
TTAAACGAACAAGGCTACAACACCACACAAATTTTAGAAGAAGCCGATTTAGTTTTAGTTAACACCTGCTCTATTAGGGATAAGGCTGAACAAACCGTACGCAAACGCCTAGAAAAATACAACGCTGTAAAACAAGAAAGCAACCCAAACATGAAAGTTGGGGTTTTAGGCTGTATGGCAGAACGCCTTAAAAGCAAATTTCTTGAAGAAGAAAAAATTGTAGACCTTGTAGTTGGCCCCGATGCTTACAAAGATTTACCAAATCTTTTAGCTGAAGTTGATGAAGGTAGAGATGCTATTAATGTAATTCTTTCAAAAGAAGAAACCTATGGTGATATTGCCCCAGTACGCTTAAACAGCAATGGTGTAACTGCTTTTGTTTCTATTACCCGCGGTTGCGACAACATGTGTACCTTTTGCGTTGTACCTTTTACACGTGGGCGTGAGCGTAGTAGAGACCCACAAAGTATTTTAGAAGAAGTTAATGATTTATGGAACAAAGGCTATAAAGAAGTAACGCTTTTAGGCCAAAATGTAGATAGCTATCTTTGGTATGGCGGCGGCCTTAAAAAAGATTTTGATAAAGCTTCTGATTTACAAAAAGCTACAGCAACCAATTTTTCTAAATTATTAGAATTATGTGCCCAAGCGCAGCCAAAAATGCGTTTTAGGTTTTCTACATCTAACCCACAAGACATGACCTTAGATGTTATTGAAACCATGGGTAAATACAAAAACATTTGTAAATATATACACTTACCTGTGCAAAGTGGCAGTAACCGCATTTTAAAAGAAATGAACCGCCAACATACCCGCGAAGCGTATTTTGAACTCATTGATAATATAAAACGCATTATACCAGATTGTGCTATTAGTCAAGA
>NZ_VSDQ01000126.1:0-255 GCF_008085455.1 Seonamhaeicola marinus
AAAACAGCCTCAGTATCAATAAGTAACATTTTTACACCCTATTTAATGCAAATTGCTGAAGATGGTGGCTTAGAAAATTCATTGCGAATAGACCGTGGTTTAAGAAATGGATTGTATTTTTACCACGGCATTTTAACAAGCAAACCCGTTGGTGAATGGTTTGATTTAAGCTATAACGATGCCAATTTGCTCATTTTTTAAATAGCGCTTACAAAAGTAATACACAATACATGAAATTAATGCAACGTTTAGGCT
>NZ_VSDQ01000840.1:0-255 GCF_008085455.1 Seonamhaeicola marinus
TTTTAACATGCTTACACCAACTACAGATTTAAATAACGCGCTTCTATCACATATTTTAACAGAGTCTAACGGTTTTAGCACTGCTGCTGGCTATGTTGGTGCCGAAAACAAAATAGACCACGACGTGAGTTTACTAATACCCGAAATTTGGGCAAGAATGACACCTGCTGATAGAGATCCAAAAAACTTAATTGCCAATGGTTCTTTAGAAAAACTTGAAGATTTTGAATACCAAGGCAAAAAAGTATTAGCAAG
>NZ_VSDQ01000866.1:0-255 GCF_008085455.1 Seonamhaeicola marinus
TTTTTACTTAAAATGATGTCAATTTTACTAAATTTTCTTCAAAAAACAGCAATTATTAACACTTAATTAAGCCGTAACAATTAAGATATTCAATATTCATACCAAGAGTAGTATCTTTGCTCGATAAACACCCTTTTTATGAGTAAATCTATTGCTGGTTTTTCAAAGCTTTCAAAGTCAAAAAAAATTGATTGGATTGTAGACACCTATTTCGCAAACGCGGAAAGCGCTAAAGGTATTTTAAAACAATATTGG
>NZ_VSDQ01000202.1:0-255 GCF_008085455.1 Seonamhaeicola marinus
TATAGATTTTGGTACTTACCCATTTGTAACATCTAGTAACACTACAGCTGCAGGTGCTTGTACTGGCTTAGGCGTTGCACCAAACCAAATAGGTGAAGTATTTGGTATTTTTAAAGCTTATACTACTAGAGTAGGCTCGGGCCCATTCCCTACTGAGTTATTTGATGAAGATGGTGATACTATGGGGCGTGTAGGTAATGAATTTGGTGCTACAACAGGACGTAAAAGACGTTGCGGTTGGTTAGATTTAGTTGC
>NZ_VSDQ01000237.1:0-256 GCF_008085455.1 Seonamhaeicola marinus
AAAAGCCGCCGAAAAATGCTTTGTAACCCAGCCAACTTTGAGTATGCAAATTCAAAAACTAGAAGACGAACTTGATATTCAAATTTTTGACAGAAGTAAAAAACCTATTGAGCTTACCGAAGTTGGAAAAAAAATAGTTACACAAGCCAGAAACATAGTAAACGAGTCTTACAGAATACAAGATATTGTAGACCAACAAAAAGGATTTATTGGTGGCGAGTTTAAATTAGGCATAATACCAACCATAATGCCAACT
>NZ_VSDQ01000577.1:0-77357 GCF_008085455.1 Seonamhaeicola marinus
CATGCTGAGAGAAAAATACAAAATGTTCTGTATTACCGCTTGGATACTTAGAAACTACAGCATATTCATGAGAAACATTAGAGGTGTTTAAATTATAAATACTGTCTTTATATTTTGGATGATCATGTAATTTTAATGTGGTATTAGAGATTTCAAAATAAGGATTAGCTTCATTAAAGAAGTACAAGAATTGATTATCGTTCTTACTTGGTCCAACGTAAATTGCATTACCTTCTTTTATCTCCGAAGCCGATGTTTGTGTTGAAAATCTAATAGAAAACGTCTTATTATAATCTTGAAAAAACGATTGCAATTTTTGAGAAGATAATGCTGCCATTCTTGTAGAGTAGGAGTAGTTGGCAGGTCTTATACTATCTCTTAAATTTGGGTTTTTATCAATAAAATTGTAAAAATCGTTGGAGCTATTAATTGAAAAATCTCTGGTCCAGCCATTGTTTTTGGTAATAGTTTTCCCTGTAACTCCAAAATGATCACCAATGTAAAGATGTGTTCCTGAGTCTTGCGATAAAAAGGGTTTCCACATCTTGGGTTTAGATTCAGGGATACTTAGCTTAATTGAAATTATAACAAATACCAATAAAAGCGCATAAGGCATAAGTGTTGACCAATTAAGCGTTTTTAATATAGATTTACTTCGTTCAATTTTGTGAAAACTTACTTGATACTGTCCTTTATCTATATGTAAACGCCAAATATCATCAGCGCCCTCAGTATCATAAAACTGAGTGATTTTTTTTCTCAGATTATGCACGTTTACGCGTACTCTTGGATTACTTCTATCTCCTGCATTTTTACTTTTAAAAAACTCAATATCAATGACGCTTTCCTTGAGGTGAATACTTTTTTCGGTAGCATTGTATAAGTATTGTAAAAGCGCAATACTTGTTGGTGCATTTTTAAACGTTTTACTTTCGGTAATACGTTTTACAATATTATCTTTTTGATATTCAGTTATTTTCATTCTATTGATGAATGTGTTTTACAAACAACTTTAACGGTTATAGCTACCGTTAAAGCTGCGTTAAAGTTAATAAAACAAAGCCTTGTAATTACATTTGAATAAGTGTTTTTTAATTCAAAAAAAGAATTACATATTTAAGATGAAAGCTTTTTTAGACGATAACTTTATTTTGGAAACAGAAACCGCCTGTGAACTGTTTCATGGTTCTGCATCCGGAATGCCTATTATAGATTATCATTGTCATTTAATTCCAAAACAGATTGCCGAGAATAAGAATTTTAAGAACTTGACTGAACTTTGGTTATATGGTGACCACTATAAATGGAGAGCTATGAGGACAAATGGTGTTCCTGAGAAGTATTGTACAGGAGAAGCAAGTGATTGGGAAAAATTCGAAAAATGGGCACAAACGGTACCATATACACTTCGCAATCCCTTGTATCATTGGACACATATGGAGTTAAAGCTCTATTTTGGGTATGATGGTATTTTAAATGGAGATACAGCCAAGGAAGTTTGGGATTTAGCTAATGAGAAATTGCAAACTGAAGCGTATCGCCCTCAAGGATTGTTACAAATGATGAATGTAGAAGTAGTTTGTACAACAGATGATCCCACAGATTCGTTAGAATATCATATTCAAATTGCTGAGAGTGATTGTAAAATAAAAGTGTTTCCTACCTGGCGACCGGATAAAGCTATGGCTGTTGAAGACGTTGAATCTTTTAATGATTATATGGTAAAGCTTTCTGAGGTTTCAGGCATATATGTGAATTCCTTTGATGATTTAATAAGCGCTTTAAAGAACCGTCATGACTTTTTTGCCCAAGTAGGATGCAAATTGTCAGACCACGGTATAGAAGAGTTTTATGCAGAAGATTATACAGCCGCAGAAATTAGAACCATCTTCTTTAAAGTAAGATCGGGGATTGAATTAACTCATACAGAGATTTTAAAGTTTAAATCTGCCATGATGTATGAATTTGGTATAATGGATCATGAAAAAGGATGGGTGCAACAGTTTCACTATGGAGCAATTAGAAATAATAATACCAGATTATTAACAGAATTAGGACCAGATACAGGGTTCGATTCAATCCATGATGTAAATAGTGCCTCTACCATGTCTAAGTTTTTAAATGTCTTGGATACTGAAGATAAATTGGCCAAAACAATAATCTACAATTTAAATCCAGCTCATAATGATGTGGTGGCAACCATGATAGGGAATTTCCAAGATGGGAGCGCTCCTGGTAAAATGCAGTTTGGTTCTGGCTGGTGGTTTTTAGATCAAAAAACAGGAATGGAAAATCAAATGAATGCCCTTTCTAATATGGGCTTACTAAGTAGATTCGTTGGTATGCTAACAGACTCACGTTGTATTATTTCCTATTCCCGTCATGAATATTTTAGACGTATTTTATGTAACTTACTAGGTAATGATGTTGAGAATGGCCTTATTAATAAAGATATGGCTTTATTGGATAAAATGGTTAAGGATATCTGCTATTACAACGCCAAAGATTATTTTAAATTTAATTAAGACACATATGAGGATTTCAAAACTTATTCTGCTAACTCTTATAGTTTTATCGCATCAGTTAATTGAAGCCCAAAAAGAAACGGAGGTAGTATATCTGTCCGGAACGGATAAGGATAACTTAGTAGAATGGGATTTCTTCTGTTCGGAAGGAAGAAATAGTGGAAAATGGACGAAAATTGGTGTGCCTTCATGCTGGGAGCAAAAGGGGTTTGGAACATACAACTACGGTTCGGGTATGGGAATTGTGGATATGGCCTCAGAACATGGATTGTATAAGTATAAGTTTAATGTACCAAAAACTTGGAAAAACAAAAACGTAAGAATCGTTTTTGAAGGCGTAATGACTGATGCGCAGGTGAAGATTAACGCTAAACTAGCTGGACCAATCCATCAAGGAGCGTTCTATGAATTTAAATACGATATTACCAAGCTCTTAAAATTTGGAACGGAGAATGTTTTAGAAGTCAAAGTAAACAAAATGTCTGCTAATGAATCTATAAATCATGCAGAAAGAGGTGCCGATTTTTGGGTGTTTGGAGGTATTTATCGTCCGGTGTATTTAAGTGTTTCTCCCAAAGATAACATAAACAGAATAGCCGTTGATGCTAGGGCAGATGGACAAATTACCACCGATGTATTTATAGAATCTAAAAAAGCTAATACGGTTTCCCTAAGTCTTTTCGATTTAAGAGGAAACAAAGTTCAAGATATCAAGGTTAATGTTAAAAAAGAACAAGAGAAATGGCGTGTAAGTGGAAAAGCAGATGGTATAAAAACTTGGAATCCAGAGTTTCCAAATTTGTATAAGCTTCAGATTTCTTTATTGGATAAAAATGAAAACATTCTACATAAAGTTGAAGAACGTATAGGTTTTAGAACGGTTGAAGTTTTAAAAGGCGATGGAATTTATGTTAATGGTGAAAGAATAAAATTTAAAGGGGTTAACAGGCATGCATTTCATCCGGCTTCAGGAAGAACAACCTCCAAAAAGATTAGTATTGAACACGTTCAACTAATGAAAGATATGAATATGAATGCTGTGCGGATGTCACATTATCCGCCCGATGTTCATTTTTTAGATGTTTGCGACTCACTCGGGCTATTCGTTCTGGATGAAATTTGTACATGGCATAACCCAATGCTAGACACAAAAGTGGCAAGAAAGATTGTAAAAGAAACAGTAGTAAGAGATGTTAACCATCCCTCTATACTCATGTGGGGAAATGGAAACGAACAGGGGTGGAACCCAGAAGTTGATAATGACTTTACTAAATGGGATATTCAAAAGCGAGAAGTAATTCATCCATGGAGCATCTATAAAAAAACCAATACGATTCATTATAGTCACTACCACTCATTGGTGAATGATTCTTATTCTAGGGAAAAAATATTATTTCCAACCGAATTTCTTCATGGTGTTTATGATGGCGGACATGGGGCTGGACTTGAAGATTATTGGTTAAGAATGTGGAATTTACCACTAAGTGCAGGTGGTTTTCTTTGGGATTTTGCTGATGAAGGCGTTGAAAGAACCGATAGAAATAATGAAATTGATTTACAGGGAAATAAGGCCAATGATGGTATAGTTGGCCCATATTTAGAAAAGGAAGCAAGTTACTTTGCCATTAAAGAAATATGGTCGCCAATTTATTTAGAAGATAGATTTATAAACGAAGATTTTAACGGCATTTTCAGAATCGAAAATCGTTACCATTATACCAATTTAGATCAAATTACCATGACTTCTAAATGGATTACGTTTGAAGGACCAGAAGGCAATACTTCTCAAAAAGTGCTTTCTGAATATAAAGTGGATTTACCTAGTTTAAATCCCGGAGGAAAAGGAAAGTTTTACGTTCAAAAACCATCTCATTGGAAATCGGCAGATGCCTTACATTTAATTGCTGTTGATGCCTACGGAAGAGAAATTTTCACTTGGTCTTATCCTGTCTCTTCCCCAAGTAAAGTTAGCGAACCTTTGGTTTTATACTCAGGAGGAGGTACTATCAAAACTACCACTGAAGACCAGAAAATTACAATTAAAGCTAGTGATTTAACTTATCAATTTTCTCAAGAAACAGGTTTACTTTTAGAGGTAAAAAAAGGCAATCAAATTATTCCTTTAAACAATGGGCCTATCATTTTAAATCAGAAAGCAAAAATTGAAGATATTAAGATAAGCTCACTTGATGATAAGATTGAAATACTTACCATTTTTGAGAAAACAAATAAATCCCCAGGCTGGTCTACTGTAAAGGAATACGCGTCAGACATTATTAAATGGACTGTGCATTCCAATGGCCTCCTAGATTTAAGAGTTGAATTTAAAGGCTATAGAAACTTAAAAGGCTACAGAGGTATTACTTTTTCCTTTCCCGAAAATGAAGTTGCTGGTATGAAATGGTTAGGAGATGGGCCATACCGTGTTTGGAGAAATAGAATGAAAGGCACACGTTTTCAAGTTTGGGAAAACGATTATAACAATACGGTAACAGGAGAAGTTGGCAAAGATCAATTTGTTTACCCCGAATTTAAAGGTTTCTTTTCAAGTTTATACTGGTCTAAGGTAAAAGGAAATCATGATAACGGGTTTACTGTATATTGCAGGACTCCACACACCTATTTTAGAATGTTAACACCCCAAGAACCAAAACAAAATAAAAAGGGAAAAACACACCCTAAATTTCCTGAAGGAGATATCTCTTTTGTTATGAATGTTCCAGGTATTGGTACTAAATTTCAAAAGCCTGAAAGCATGGGGCCACAGGGAAATTCAGAACATTATTTTGGAAATGATGATGAACCAATTGTTATGGATTTAACTTTTGAGTTTTAACACAACTACATTTTTGTTGTGTCGTGCTGAATTAACTTCAGCATCTCATGTATTTAGGATATGATTATTAGACCCCGAAACAAGTTCAGGGAGACTGTTAAATTTTTTTTATGACAACTAAACCGCCAATGAGACTATTTAAAACATTACTTTGCTTTTCCCTGTTGTTCTTGGGAATTAACATAGTTGCAAATGCCCAAAATCAAACCCAAATAAAATACCTTTCCGGAACCGATAAAGACAACATGGTAGCATGGGATTTCTACTGTTCTAATGGTATGCAAAGCGGCAAATGGACCAAAATTGGAGTGCCTTCATGCTGGGAATTACAAGGTTTTGGGAATTATAACTACGGACGAGATTATAAAATACCTAAAGCTTATCATGACGAGCATGGCTTATATAAATTCAAGTTTAATGTCCCTACAGATTGGAAAGACAGACAAATAAAAATAGTGTTTGAAGGCGTAATGACCGATGCCGAAGTAAAAATTAACGGAAAATCTGCTGGAGCAAAACATCAAGGCGCCTTTTATGAATTTAAATACAACATAACCAAGTTATTAAAATTTGGAACGGAGAATCTGCTAGAGGTTAAGGTAAACAAAATGTCTAGCAATGCATCGATAAATTCTGCAGAACGCAATACAGATTTCTGGATTTTCGGAGGAATTTACCGCCCTGTTTATTTAGAAATTTTACCTAAAGAACATATTGAACGTGTGGCCATTGATGCTAAAGCCAATGGCGCCATAACAGCCGAAGTTTTTACTAGTTCTAAAAAAGTGGCGAAGGCGCAAATTGAGCTTCAAGATTTAAACGGAAATAAAGTTCAGGAGTTAAATACAGCGAATTATATAGAAGAAGAGAAATTGATTCTAAGCGCTAAAGCTGAAAATATAAAGACTTGGAATGCTGAAAAGCCAAATTTATACCAACTGAAAATAGACGTATTAGATAAAAAAGGAAAAACATTACATACTATTACCAAACGAGTAGGGTTTAGAACAATAGAAGTCAGAGAAAGTGATGGGATTTACGTAAATGGCAATAAAATTAAATTTAAAGGCGTCAACAGACATAGTTTTCATCCAGAATCTGGCCGTACAACATCAAAAGCATTGAGTATTGAACATGTAAAGATGATGAAGGATATGAACATGAATGCAGTAAGAATGTCGCATTACCCACCCGATGTACACTTCTTAGATGTTTGCGATTCCTTAGGACTATTCGTTTTAGATGAACTTTGTACATGGCATACACCTTATCTTGATACAGATGTCGGGAAGAAACTAATAAAAGAACTTGTTGTACGCGATGTTAATCACCCATCCATCTTAATTTGGGATAACGGAAACGAAACAGGGTGGAACCTAGAATTGGATGATGAATTTGCAAAATGGGACATTCAGAAGCGTGAGGTTATTCACCCTTGGAATTCATTTAAAAAGATGAATACCATGCATTATCCAGATTATTACAAGTTTGCTTTTGATGCTCCGGTAAAAGATAAAATCTACTTTCCAACCGAGTTTTTACACGGCTTGTATGATGGCGGACACGGCTCGGGATTAGATGACTATTGGAAACAAATATGGCACATGCCATTAGCCGCAGGTGGGTTTTTATGGGTTTTTGCAGACGAAGGTGTGGTAAGAACAGATAAGCATAGAAGTATTGATGTCGATGGCAACCATGCTCCAGACGGTATTGTTGGTCCGTATGGTGAAAAAGAAGGAAGCTATTTTACGATTAAAGAAGTATGGTCACCTATTTACATAGCAGATCGTTATATCAGAGAAGATTTTTCTGGTGAGTTTCAAGTTGAAAACCGGTATCATTTTACCAATTTAAACGAGTGTAAGATGATTGCAAAATGGGTAAGCTTTAATGGACCCAACGGAACAGTAGATAGTAAGGTGTTATCAGAAAACCAAGTAAAATTACCAGATCTATCACCAGGAGCTAAAGGGAGTTTCAGTGTATATAAACCTGAGAATTGGCAAGCAGCAGATGCTTTGTTTTTAACAGCTACTGATATTCACGGAATGGAAATTTTTACATGGTCTTACCCTGTTAAAACTGCTAAACAAATTAACAGTACTAATATCAGTTTTACCAATACAAGTGATATAAAGGTTTTAAAATCGGAAGACGCTATAACAGTAAATGTCGATGACAAGGAATTTAGATTTTCGCAAAGAACAGGTTTGTTAAAAGCGGTAATTAAGAATGGAATTAAGATTCCCTTAAAGGATGGTCCGGTGTTCTTGGGAAACAAAACAGATTTGGAAAATGTAGTGGTAAATACCCTTGAAAATAAAGTAGAGATTATTGGATTGTATAAGAAAAGAAAAAAATACTACGATTGGAAAGAGAACAATGAAATGACTCAAGATTTCTTTAAATGGACCGTGCATTCTAATGGTCTACTTGATTTAAATGTTGAATTAAGAAATCAAAAAATAGTAGAAGGTTATATGGGAATAACATTTTCTTTTCCAGAAGAAGATGTTAAGGGAATGAAGTGGTTAGGTGATGGCCCCTATCGTGTATGGCGTAACCGTATGAAGGGAACAAGATTTCAGGTTTGGGAGAATGATTATAACAACACTGTAACTGGAGAATCAGGTTGGGTGTATCCAGAGTTTAAAGGTTTCTTTTCTAGTTTAAATTGGATGAGGTTGTATAGTAAAAGTAGTAATGGTTTTACCGTGTATTGTCATTCCGATTTAATATTTTTAAGAATGCTTACGCCTGATCAACCAGCCGAACCTAAGCGAGGTGCAACAGTGAGTAATTTCCCAAAAGGAGATATTTCGTTTGTAAAAAACATACCAGCTATGGGAACTAAATTTATGCCAGCAAGTTCATCTGGGCCTCAAGGTAGTGTAAAGCATTATTTCGGAAATGTGGATGAACCAATAGAAATAAATTTAACATTCGAATTTTAAAATATAATTAAGAAACCAACATGACATTAAACTATCTAAGATTGCCATTATGCCTAATTTTTATTGGAATATCGGCATTTGCTCAAAAGGAAAAAATTGCGCAACAACCAAATATACTTTTTGTACTTACCGATGATCAGAGGTATGACTCAGTAAAAACATTTAATATGGCAATAGATGGTCAAGAGATGAGCAAGCTTGGTTATATTGAATCTCCAGAAGTAGACAAGTTAGCAGCTCAAGGCACCACGTTTATAAATACCTATTGTCAAGCAACAGGTTGCGCCCCTTCAAGAGCTACCATGCATCAAGGGAGATATCCCTTTAGATCTGGGGTGTATGAATTTGAATGGCATAATAATGCCGCAAAACACATGAAACCTTCATTGCCAGAACAATTGGCAACCTTAGGATATCAAACATTTCATGTGGGTAAATTGGGATATCGCCTAAAAGGGCTTACACCAGACGGAAAAACTAAAAAACATAATGTATACCAAACCGATATAGACTTTAGAAGATTAGGATACGAGGGTTTAACTGATTATTCCTATGGCGGATTTAAAAAAATTGATGGTAAACCTTTAAATTCATATGTTAACAATATTGGGTTTTTTGTTACTCCTGATGGCAAGTTTGAATATGTTTCCCAAGATTTAGTGGCACAGCGAAGTGAGTATAAAAATGTTGCTGCAGAAGTAACTAAGAAATACGATTTGTTAAGACATTATAAGAAAGGTCAAAAAGAATCCATTTACAAAGGCATGATCATTTCTGGAGTAAGTCCGCAACCTGCAGGAAAAACTAGAGATGGGTATTATGCACATTTTTTAAATGAGTACTTAGTTAATGAAAACAAACAGTTTAACGCTGGCTCTATGAAATTTCAAGGTGTAGATCCTTCAAAACCAGTATTTGCGCATGTTGGTTTTGATTTTCCGCATACACCAGTTCTTCCTCCTGCAGATTATAGGGAACGTTTTCAAAAGCATACTTATAAGATACCTGAGTTTAATAAGAAAGAATTGGCTACAATGTCTCAGCAAATGAAAAGGATAACCGGTAATAAACCATCCTACCATTTTACAGAAGAGGAACAACAAAAAATGATTCAGGATTACTATGCATTTTGTGCTTATGGCGATCGCCTTGTAGGTAAAACAGCAAAAGACTTTGTTGCTTACAGTGAAAAACATAACCGTCCTTGGATGATAATTTACGTTTGTGGAGATCATGGTTGGAAGCTTAATGAACATGGTGCAATTTCCAAATTTACCCCTTGGGATTGGGATAGTCACAATCCAATTATCGTAGTGTCTTCAGATAAAAAGAAATTTCCAGCAGGGAAAATTGTAACTGAGTTTACAGAGTTTGTAGATATAGCTCCAACAGCTTTGAGCGCTGCAGGAGTTAACCTTAATGATACAAAATTTGACTATCTAGATGGCTTAGATTTGGCAGAAGTAGTTTCAAAAGAAGCACCAATTAGAGATTACATTGTTGGAGAATCACATGCTGTTACAGGGGCTAGAGCATATATAAGAACTAAAGATTATGTGCTGTCCTTAAAAACCAGACCAACACGTAAAGAAGGAGAAAACATGACTTGGGCTTTAACAGCTTCTTGGGAAGATTTAGATCCAGCATTATATGACTTTAAGAAAGACCCAGCCGAAGTTAATAACGTAGCTTTTGATAAAAAATACAAAACAATAGCAAAAGCGATGAAAGACAAGTTGTTAAATATTGTTTTAGGTGATAATCGTGTAGAAGTTAATTGGGAAAAATGGGGAACAGGAACAAAAACCTATCACAGTAATTTTGCCCCAGGCGCTCATGATTACAAGTTAAAAATTAAGTAGTCTTGTAATGAAAAAAGGCATCCTAGTAGGTTTATTATTCTTGGCTACTTTAAGTATGACAGCTAAGGAATATCATGTAGATTGTTCCAATCCATCTCTTGGTAATGGAAGTATTAATAACCCCTTTAAGACTATTGCCCAAGCGGTTAAAGTCATGAAAAAAGGCGATATATGTTACATTCATGAAGGCATTTATAGAGAGACTATAATTACAGAAAGATCGGGCACTTCTAATAAACCCATAACATTTACAAGATATAAAAATGACAAGGTAATTATTTCGGCCACAGAGTCGGTTTCGGGATGGGTGCCTTATAAGGGTAATGTATACAAAACATCAGGAGTAAACATGCCATTGGGCTATGCTAATAATGTTTATTTGAATGATGAAAAAATGCAGATTGCGCGTTGGCCTAATGATACCGATAATAATGAGTATTCCTTAGATGCCAAATATATAGATATGACTAAAGGCACATGGTCCATGTCGTATATAAGTAATAACGAGATTCCAAAATTGGATTGGACAGGAGGTATTATCCATTATTTGGGAGCACATAGCGGATGCAGTTGGGAGCGCACAATTACGGACTACAACAGAGATGAGAATAGAATTTATTTTGAAACCTTGCCAGATAAATGGCCCTTTGGAAAAACACATAGTCCTAAACGTTTTGAAAACGGACACAGAGGTATATTCTACTTAATGAATACGTTAGAAGCTTTAGATGCACCACGCGAGTGGTTTTACAATACAGATAAAAAAGAATTGTATTTCTATGCGCCTAACGGTAAAAAACCAACAAAAAACACAGTTGAAGTAGCTGTTAGAAGTCATACATTAAAGATTGATTCAGATTTTATCCATGTAAAAGGGCTGAATTTCTTTGGAGGAATGATCGCAATAAGCGGGAATAACAACCAATTTTCTAACTGTATGGTAAAACATGGGGCAGAACGTTTAATTACTAATTTAAATGGTGCCGCTGTAAATGATGCTGCTATTCGGGTAGAAGGACAGTACAACCGTATTCAAAAATGCGTGTTGGAAAATGGAACGGTTAACGGAATTAACCTAAAACGAGAAGCTAGTAACAATCTTGTGGAAAATAACATTGTACAATATTTCAATACTATTGGCATTCATGCACACCTAATTAATAGTCAAGGAACAGCAAATAAAATTATTAAAAATTCGCTTTATGGTTCCGCAAGAGATGGCGTAAAAGTTACAGGAGATAATAGTGAGTTTGCCTTTAATCATGTTCAAAAATGTTTAATTTCGGGTGCAGATGGTGGTCTGTTTTATGTTACAGGAAGAAGTGTACCTCGTAATATAGAGTTACATCATAATTGGTTTCATGATGCCTATGCAGATACCCACGCTGGTAAGAAAGCAACAGGTATTTATTTAGATAATAATGCAGCAGGCTATATTGTGCACCACAATGTAGTTTGGGATGTAGAATGGGCTGGTTTACATTTTAATTGGAATGCTATAAAAAATGAAATCTATAACAATACATTTTGGAATGTAGGTATACCAACAGAAGCTTTAGTGAGTTGCTGGGTTCCGGAAAGAAATGGGAAACAGACCAATGTAAAAGATAATATTTTATATAACAATATCTCTGATGAAAGGCCTTGGTGCGATTCTGGAAATGGTAAAGTTTATAGAGTAGATGATAAAGAGTTTTTTGGTCCAGAATCAGACAATGATTTTAAGAATAATGCACAATTTCCTAAAACGCCATTTGTTTCACTTCAAAACAAAAATTTCGCACCTCGCAATGATTCACCAATTATTGATAAGGGTATTATTGTTAAAGGAATAAACGATAATTTTAAAGGGGAAGCTCCAGATTTAGGAGCATATGAATATGGAGGCGAATATTGGGTGCCCGGAGTAGATTGGACACCCGAAGGTTTTGCTTGGAAGCCCGGTTCAGATTATTTAGGAACAGGTAGTCTTACTGTTAGTAATTCGGTGTCATTTCCTAATGTAAGTGAACCAATTCAAATTACAAATAACGATAAAGAGCATCTTTTTGCGAGTTATTATGGAATAAATTCATTTAGCCAAAATCAAAAATATGTTACGGTATTAGAAACCGATGTAAAGAATCGTATTCCAACAGAAGAGGACCCTGCAATCTTGGGATTGGTAAATCTAGAGACACATAAGTTTGAGCCAATTGCAACAACAAAAGCCTGGAACTTTCAACAAGGTTGTATGGCACACTGGTTAGGAACTTCTCCCGATTCGTTAATTATTTACAACGATTTACGACAAGATAAATTAGTTTCGGTCATATTAAATGTTCATACTAAAAAAGAGATAAAAGTTTTAGACAGACCAGTAAGCGCCGTATCTCCAGATGGCAAAAAAGCAATAAGCCTTAATTTCTCCAGATTGAGTATTACCAGAAAAGCTTATGGCTATGGAGGTAATGGCCAAGACCCTCAAGAAAATGTTCAGTTACCCAAAAATGATGGTTTGTTTCTAATGGATTTAAGTTCAGGTAAGTCTAAGTTAATTGTACCTATAGACAAAGTTAAAGAAATCATTCATGAGTTTACTCCAGAAGATTTGGTGTACTTTAATCATACACTAATCAGTAGAGATGGAACTAAGGTGTTTTGGCTAGCAAGAACATTACCATCATGGAAAACCACAGCGCTAACGGCTAACATAAATGGAACAGATATTAAACGATGTTTTCCAGACGATTGGGGTGGTTCTCATTTCGATTGGCTTAATGGTAAAGAGCTCATGGTAACCACCAAATACAATACAGAACAGCATGCACATGTTTTATTTACAGCAGGGCAAAATGATTACAAAAGACTAGGTAAAGGATTGCTAGATTATGACGGTCACGGTACATTCTCACCAAATGCTAAATGGATGGTTACAGATACCTATCCTTCAAAAAACCGAGAACAAAAGATTTACCTCATGGATATGAGAACCGAGGCTGTTTTACCTATTGGAAGATTTCAACAACCAAAAGAATATACAGGTGGTTGGCGCTGTGATATACATTGTCGTTGGAGTCCTAAAGGAGATATAATTGGTTTCAATTCTACTCATAATGGGAGCAGACAAGTATATATTTTAAAACTAGATTAAAATAACACCAAATAAACAAGAAAGATTAATGAAAAAAACAATACTGCTAATAGCAATTTGCGTGGTATTATGTTCGTGTAAGGGTGAAGTGCAAGAAGAAAAACCGGGACAAGAGACCGAAGTACAAACTAATAATGAGGAATTTCCATTTCTTGTACCAGCCGAAAAACCAGAACGTCCATTAAGTGCGGCGGTTAAGCGAAATTATGAAGCCTATGAGAATTTGCGCCCAGAACAAACGGAATTATATTCGCAATTTAGATATACCAAACTAAAGGGGTTTGATTATAATGAAGGTGATGGAACTATAACCAGAAGAGACCCGTCAAAAGTGATTTATGAGAATGGTAAGTACTATGTTTGGTATACTGGTAGAAAATCGCCTGTTAAACCTGTAGGAATGTCTAGAGCTAAGGAGGCAACAGATGTTATTCCATCATCCGATTGGGACTTAGCTGATATTTGGTATGCCACTTCAGAAGATGGTTTTACTTGGGAAGAACAAGGAATTGCTGTACCTAGACCTCCAAAACCACAACCAGGGTGGCGTTCTGTAACCACTACAGATATTTTAAAGTTTAAGGGAAAATATTACTTGTATTTTCAAGCCTTTATGGAAGCCAGTGGGCTAAGAGGAGATTTCTGCCCAGTCTCTGTGGCTTATGCCGATTCACCAGACGGACCATGGACACATACCGGGAAAGTGGTGTTACCTAATGGACCAGAAGGTTCTTGGGATCAGTATTCAATTCATGATCCTTACCCTTTGGTGCATGATGGGAAAATCTATTTGTATTACAAAGGTGATTTTGATAAGCGACCGGAACTAAAACCATCAAAAATTAGAATGCAAGGGTTAGCCATCGCTGAAGATCCTTTAGGACCTTTTGAAAAACATCCTTTAAATCCAGTTATTAATTCAGGGCATGAAACAACATTGTTTCCTTTTAAAGAAGGTGTCGCTGCCATTGTTCAACGCGATGGGCAAGAACATAATACAATTCAATATGCCAAAGACTGGGTAAATTTTGAAATAGCCTCTATTACCGAGTTACTGCCATTGGCGGCAGGACCATACGTACCTGATGCGTTTACAGATACCAAAGACGGCAGAGGTATTACTTGGGGTATTTCTCATTTTATAAATGCAGGTGGTAATTGGAATCATACGGTACTGACCCGTTTTGATTGTGATTTAAGTCAAGATGTACATGATCCCGAAATGAAGGGGCATTATTACCTTCATAGTCCTGAGTTTCATTATTCACATGGATTAAGTAGTAAACAAAAAAAACGTATTGAAGCGGATAATAAAATGCGTTTAAATCAATTGAGTACATCAAAAGAAAAATAAACTAGGACTATATAAGAGGTTAGACCGAATTAGTACCGTAAATAGATCAAATTATGGACACAAAACGATGTTTTTCACTGTAATTTGATGCTTTAAATAGAACATACAAAAAACACATTCAAATGAAAACAAAGTCTATAGTACAATTAGTTGCTGTGTTATTATGCGCTTTCGGGTGTAATAATGAAGTAACCAATAAAACCAAAGTAGAAGAAAAAGCTACTTTTAAGTACGAACCAAATTGGGAGTCACTATATAAACATGAAGCGGCACCAGAGTGGTTTCAAGATGCTAAACTCGGTATCTACTTTCATTGGGGACCTTATAGTGTACCTGCTTTTGGTAGTGCTTGGTACCCACATAATATGTATAAAGATAAAGGTAGAGTTAGAAGACATCATGAAGAGACCTATGGAGACATTCTTGAGTTTGGATATGAGGATTTTATACCAATGTTTAAAGCTGAAAAATTTGACCCTGAAGATTGGGCAGAGTTGTTTAAAAACACAGGAGCCAAATTTGCTGGGCCAGTGGCACAACATCATGATGGTTTTGCCATGTGGCATAGTGAGGTGAATCCTTGGAACGCTGGAGATATGGGACCTAAAAGAGATATTTTAGGAGACATTTTTAAATCCCTGGAAAAAAGAGATATTAAAACCATTGCAACGTTTCACCATGCAAGAAATGGACAAAGAAATGCTAATAAACCAGATCAATGGAAAAATGGTTACGATAGCCACTACGTTTATCATCCAGATTTACCAACGGCCACTACAGATCCAAAACTACGTAAACTATTTGGTAATTGGGATACCATAGATGAATTCAATCAGTATTGGTTAGATCAGGTTAATGAAGTTGTAGATAAATATAATCCAGATATTTTATGGTATGACTCCTGGCTTAATCTTATTCCAGAAGATAAGCGCATGCAAATGGCAGCACACCATTTTAATAATGGATTAAAACATAATAAAGAGGTTGTTGTGGCTCACAAGCAAGATGACTTGCCTTTGGAGCTTAGTGTTTTAGATTTTGAACAAGGAGGACGAAGAGATGTACACCCAATGCCTTGGTTAACAGATATCACCTTAGGAAAAAGTAGATGGATGTATGTTGAAGGTCATGAGTATAAGACAGCAGATTTAGTTATAAGAAACATGATTGATGTATGGAGTAAAAATGGTATCGTTCTATTAAATGTATCCCCCCGCGCAGATGGTGTTATTAATCAAGAACAACGCGCCATTCTTAAACAAATAGGAGATTGGTTAAAAGTTCATGGCGAAGCGGTTTATGGTACACGCCAGCATACAATTTTTGGTTATGGAACAGCAAGTGCAGGAGATGGACATCATGGTGGACAATCTGCCACAGTAAAATACACGGCAAATGATGTACGTTTCACAGTGGCCAAAGATAAAAAGGCTATGTATGTGTTCTTTTTAGGGAAACCAGAAGCTGGAAAAAGAATCTCATTACGTTCTATTGGTGGGTATCACAGAAATATACCACCTGGACCTATAAAGAACATTACGCTATTAGGTTCTGATGTTGAGGTTAAATGGGAGTTAACCTCTGGAGATTTCTTTTTAACCATGCCAGATAAAGATTTAAATGAATTAGCTACTGTTTTTAAATTTGAGCTAGAATAAAAACTATACATTTAATAAGTAAAACACATATGTTCTTCCAAGAAAATCATTTGTAGTTTATACTATTCTTAGTTATAGATATTTTTGGTTAATAGCAATTAATTATCAAATTGTTATTAACCATTTTTATTATGAGTAAAAGATTAAGTATTGTAGCCTTATTAATAACAATTGCCTTTGGTTATGGGCAGTCGGACGTGAAACCTTTAAAGGTATTAAAAGGAGAACTTATCTTTTCTGATGACTTTGAGAGAGCTCAAATAGGTGATACATGGGAGATTAAAGACAAATTTAATGATGCTTTTCAAATAAAAAATGGCGCTCTATTTGGTAAGGAATTGGTAGATGCTGGTCATGGTTCTGTAGCCAGAGCTCATTTTTCATTTTCAGATGTTGTTATTGAGTTCGATTTTAGGTTTAAAGGTGCAAAACGCTTTAATTTGGTAATGGATGATAGTTTGTGTAAATCGGTTCGGGCAGGACATATCTCAAGAGTATCCTTTTCAAATAATGATTTTAGAGTACAAGATGATAAAACGGGAAGTATGAATTTAAAAGTTCGTGACAAACGCCTAAAATCTCCAGATAAAAAAGAGGAAATAAAGGAATTTTTAAAGACAAAAATGAATGTTAAGAAGTTGCGATTTGAAGAAGGACAATGGTATCATGTTGTCATTACAAAACTTGGTGACATTCTAGAGTGTAAAGTTGGTAGTACTATTGCCCAGATAAAATCTTAAGGTATAGCACATCCTAATCTAAATAAGTTCGGACCAACCATAACTGGAGGTGGAATTCAGTTCGATAATTTTAAAGTTTGGAATATTAAATAGAAATAAACTAAAATAAACAGAATGAAAATCTTAAAACAACTTACTATGTTGGTACTACTATTAGCCGTAGGTAGTATCAATGCGCAAGAATCACCTTATTTTTTAAAAGGACAAGACCCTACAGATGGCGGTAAATGGAAATTGATAAAGAAAATGTCTGATGAATTTAATGGAAAGAAGGTAGATGAAAGTAAATGGCAAATCTCTGGGCAAGGTTGGATCGGTAGAGCTCCGGGGCTATTTCAAGCAGAAAACATTAAGGTTGAAAATGGAAAACTTCAAATTACAACCAAAAAGCTATCAGAGCCAATCATAAAAAATGGTAAGACCTTTACACATGGTGGTGGGTATGTTGGTTCATGGCAGGGAATGACCTACGGATACTATGAGTGTAAAATGAAAGCTAATAAAACATTTATGTCGTCTACATTTTGGTTAATTAATGAAGGTAGAGGACTTAAAGGATGTGACAAAAGAACAACCGAATTAGATATTCAGGAATGCGTTGGTGAAATTGTGAGTGATGCAAAATGGATGATAGATTTTGACCAAAAAATGAATTCAAACACACATAGTAGAAACATACCAGAAGGATGTGATTTTGAAAAAGGATCAAATAAGAGTAGCGGGCAAATAGGAGGAAAAGTATACGATGATTTTCATGTTTATGGTGTTTGGTGGAAAAGCAAAGACGAAGTATTGTTCTTTGTAGATGGTAAATTAGTTAATAAAGTAAAACCACCAGCAGATTACAACATTCCTATGCATTTAAGAATGGTTGTTGAAACTTATAATTGGAATCCGGTACCAGCTGATGGTGGAATGAATTATTCAGAAGAAGATAGAACTACAAGTTATGAATGGGTGCGCTCATGGAAACTTGTTAAATAGATAAAACAGATTATTGATAAAGAAAGGTCGCCTATTTTAGGCGACCTTTTTTATTTGAAAACCTATTGCCAGTCAAGAAATTATAAAATTGTTTGGTTATTAAATAAATAGTTGTATTTTTGGTAAACCAAATTGGTAAACCAGATTGGTTGTCCAATTAAAACATACAATATTGAGTTTATTATAGTCAAGTTAATTGTATTTTGAATAGTTGTTTAGTTGTAAAAGGGGGCCTTTTTTATTAAAGGCTTTCTTTTATTTAAAATTTATTAATTTAATTCTTTTACGGATATGAGGTTTTTGTGTTTATTTCTTTTAGTTGTTTTTTCATGTAATAAGCCTGTCGAAAAAGGTCAGTTGGTTAAGAATATGTCTGAATATACTCAGGCCGTGGCTGAAGCTAAACCAGGAGATGTTATTGTACTTGCTAATGGGGTATGGAATAATACTGAGTTAGTTTTTGAAGGAAAAGGAGAAGAAGGAAATCCCATAACACTCACCGTTGAAGAAAAAGGTAGGGTAATTTTAGAAGGAGAATCTAACCTACAAATAGCTGGAGAATATTTGGTTATTGAAGGCTTGGTATTTAAAAATGGTCATTCACCAACTAAATCGGTTATAGCATTTAGAAAAAACAAAACAGAACTAGCTAATAACTGTAGATTAACAGAATGTGTTATTGATAATTTTAATAAAACAGATAGATACGAACAGGACTATTGGATTGCTGTTTATGGTAAAAACAACAGAATAGATCATAATCATATTTCTGGTAAAAAGAATTTAGGAGTAACTGTAGCTGTTAGATTAGATTCTGAAGCCAGTAGAGAAAACAATCATCAAATAGAGTATAATTATTTTGGCCCTAGACCCACTTTTGGTAATAATGGAGGAGAAACCCTAAGAATTGGTACAAGTCATTATTCGCTTGAAAATTCTAAAACTTTGGTAGCTTCAAATTATTTTGATCGATGTAATGGCGAACATGAAATCATATCTAATAAATCTTGTCAAAATACATTTAAATACAACACTTTTTTTGAATGTACAGGTACTTTAACAATGCGTCATGGAAACGAAACCTTGGTAGATGGAAATGTGTTTTTAGGAAATGGTAAACCTAGTACAGGAGGTATTCGCGTAATTAATGAAAGTCAAACAGTTATAAATAATTATCATTACGGATTAACAGGCTACAGATTTAGAGGGGCATTTGTGATGATGAATGGTGTGCCAAATTCGCCAGCTAACAGATATGTTCAGGTAACCAATTCAGAAGTAAAAAATAATGCCTTTGTAAACTGCGATCATATTCAGCTGTGTGCTGGTAGTGATGAAGAACGCAGTGCAGTTCCAATAAATTCTTCAATTTCAAATAATATTTTCTATCACGATTCTAAAAAAGATTTGTTTACAGTTTATGATGATATAAGTGGTGTTAATTTCTCTGGAAATATTTTAGGTAATAACATGTCAACTACTATTAACCAAGGGTTTGAAACAGCAGATGTTACATTGGAAAAGAATAAATACGGTTTTTTAATGCCTAAATCTGAAATATTAAAGTCAGAAATTAAAATTCATCCAAATATTGCCACCAAAGAAAATACGGGAGTTACATGGTACTCAAAGAAAGAATCATTAGTGGCATTAAACAGTGGTAAAATTATTCAAGTAAAAGCGGAATTGAATAGTTTGTTTGATGCCGTTAATAATTCTAAACCTGGAGATATTTTAGAATTAGAATCTGGTAAAGATTACTTGTTAACTAAAGCTGTAAAAGTAAAGCATCCAATAACCATTAAGTCATCAGGAAAAGACAAAGCAATCATCTTGTTTGAACGTATGAAAGCTTTGGAGATATTAAACGGCGGAAGCCTTTCGCTTGAGAATTTAAAGTTTGATGGCGCAGTATCCCCAGATTATGCAGGTAATACTGTTATAAGTACCAGTAAAACTTCAATGACCGATAATTATAAATTATTCATAGATAATTGTCATTTTCAAGATTTAGACAAAAACCACTCGTTTGATGTTCTTAAAATTTCTAAAGGAACGTTTGCTGATACTATAAGCATTACCAATTCAAAATTTAAGAATATAACTGGTCATATAGCTGCTTTAGATAAAGAAACTGATGATATTGGAGCCTACAGTGTTGAGTATCTTATAATGAAGAATAACATCTTTACCGATATTCAAGGTACAGCCATTCGATTATATAGAGGAGGTAAAGATGAGAGTACATTCGGGCCTTTTTTAGAAGTAGAACATAATGTATTTAATAATATTGGTTACGGTAAAAAGAATAAGTATAAGTCTGCAATATCGCTATATGGGGTTCAAGTAAATGATATTAACAACAACATTTTTTCAAATACAAAGGCATTTAACATGCACCTAGTTGTAGGAGAACCCATTGTAAATGTGCTTAACAATAACTTTTATAATGCCGAAGCTATTTCTGTAACAGGAGATCAAAAGTATAACATAGACAATGTTTGGAAGCTTAATCCGCAGTTAGATGAAAGCAGTTTTATGTTACAAGGAAATTCTCCTCTAAAGAAAAAAGGAACTGACGGATTAGACTTAGGGGTAATCGCTAACTAAATACTATTGCATATGCGTTTTGTTATAAAGCATAGTTTCAAGATTTTACTAGTTACAATTTTTATATGGTCTTGTAAAAACAAACCCGAACAGGGTTCTGAAAATCTACAACAGTCTGGGCATCCAAGTATAATTCTAACTCATGAAGGCGTTAAGGCAATTCGGGATCATTTAGGAGAAATTCCAATTTTCGATACCACATTAAAGGCAACTAAAACTCAAGTGGATATTGAGATAGAAAAAGGTATCGACTTACCCGTTCCTAAAGATTATTCTGGAGGATATACACATGAAACACACAAGAAAAACTTTTTAATCGCACAAAAGGCTGGTGTTTTGTACCAGATTTTAGATGATGAAAAATATGGTAATTATGTAAAAGAGATGTTGTTTGGTTATGCGAAGCTTTATCCAACATTACCAAAACATCCGCAACCAAGAAGTTATGCAAGAGGAAAAATTTTTTGGCAATGCCTAAATGATTCCAATTGGTTGGTATACATGAGTCAAGCCTATGACTGCATTTACAATTTTTTAACTGAAGACGAACGACATACTTTAGAAAAGGATTTGTTTAAGCCTTTTGCTGACTATATCTCTAAAGAAAATCCGCAATTTTTTAATCGTGTTCATAATCACAGTACATGGGGTAATGTAGCAGTTGGAATGATTGCTCTGGTAATGGAAGATGATAGTCTATTGCAACGCGCTTTATATGGACTTAAAGATGTGAAGCTTGCTAAGGATATGAAAGACAATGACGGTGGTTACATCAATCAAAATGGCAAAGTTGGTTTTTTTGCAAATCTTGATGAACCATTCTCACCAGATGGATACTATACCGAAGGTCCTTATTATCAACGTTATGCGTCATATCCATTTTTAATATTTGCTCAAGCGCTTCAAAATAAAAGACCTGAGTTAAAGGTATTCCAATATAAGGATAGCGTACTTCTAAAAAGTGTCTCAGCATTAATTAATTTATCCGATGCCGATGGTGATTTCTTTTTGTTGAATGATGCGCAAAAAGGAATGTCATACCACGCACGATCGCTGGTGTCGGCGGTAGATATAGTCTACCAATTTGGAGGTGAAAACCCAGAGTTGTTAAGCATAGCGGAGGAACAAAACATGGTAACTCTTGATGATGCAGGTCTCTCCGTAGCATTGGCAATTAAAAATGGAAAAACAAAATCGTTTAAAAAGGCATCAATTGAATTATCTGATGGCCCCAAGGGAGATCAAGGCGCAGTTGGAATAATAAGAAGTGGTAATTTAGAGCTTGTTTATAAGTACACCGCTCATGGCTTAAGTCATGGTCATTATGATAAATTGTCGTACTCACTTTTCGATGAAGGTAATGAGGTTATACAAGATTATGGTCTGGCTCGTTTTGTAAACATAGAGCAAAAAGGAGGAGGTAATTATTTAAAAGAAAATAAAACTTGGGCAAAACAAACTATTGCTCATAATACCCTTGTTCAAAATGAAACGTCTCATTTTAAGGGCAAATATGATATGGGTAGTAAACATCACTCTGAAAAATATCTTTTTAGTGCTTCTAAAGCATATGTACAACTTGCTAGTGCTAAAGAAACAAATGCTTATCCTGGAACTGAATTGCATAGAACCATGGTAACTATTAAAGATAGTATTAGTCCACCGTTTGTACTCGATATTATGAGAGTTACTTCAGAAACGGCAAACCAATATGATTTGCCATTGTATTACTTAGGACAAATTATGAAAACAAATTTTGAGTATTCAAAACTGAGTACTCCTCTTGTTTTAGGAAGTAAAAACGGATATCAACATTTATATAAAGAAGCTAGTGCTGTAGCAACTGGGGAAAACATACAATTAAACTGGTTATCTAATAATAGATTCTATACCTATACAGCTGCAACAACAAGTGGCGATGAGGTGATTTTAGGGAGAATAGGAGCAAATGACCCAGAATATAACCTTAGGAATGAACCAACCCTAATTTTAAGGAAAAAGAAAGCAAAAAATGCAGTTTATGTATCTACTATAGAGTCGCATGGAACGTATAGTCCAGTATCTGAATTTGCTGTAAATGCCTATGGAAACATCAAAGTGGTTGAGGTAGTATATAACTCAGAAGACTATACAGCTGTAAAAATTGAGGGTAAAAATGATAAGGAAAGAATTTTTATCATTTCAAACCAAAATAATGCCCAAAACAAAGCACATAAACTTTCCATAAATGGCGTGTCATTTAAATGGAATGGACCATATATATTAACACATGCAAATTAAAAATTATGAAACGATTTAGTGATAAGTACATCATCACAAAAGGGATGGATTGGGAAGAACTTGGAGGAGGAGTATCAAGAAAGTTCTTAGGTTATGATAACCAAATTATGATGGTAAAAGTAAAATTTGAAAAAGGAGCGCTGGGATCTCCACATCAACATTTCCATACACAAGCTACGTATTGTGTTTCAGGAAAGTTTGAATTTGAGATTGATGGCGTTAAGCAAATTGTAGAGGCAGGCGACGGTGTTTATATAGAACCAAACTTATTACATAGTGCTGTTTGTTTGGAAGCGGGTGTTTTAATTGACACATTTAGCCCTGTTAGAGAAGACTTCTTAACAGGTGGTGGTGTATCATATTTCGGAAATAAATAAGCCTAACGAAGAGATTATAGGTCTAATTCACAGAAAATTAGAAGAGAAACATGTTAAATTTCTATTATAATTTGATTTAACAAAAAAATAACATATATTTGGGAAACCAATCTGGTTTACCAGTTTGGTTTACCAAAAACTAAACTAAATGTATAACACTTCTAAAACTCAATTTTATTTATGACAAAAAATAAAAAAGGACAGGTGCACGCCTATCCTTTTTAAACTATTTACTTCTTTTCGGAGGGAAGTAAAAATTAATACACATATTGCTTTGCAATGCATGCATATTCAAAATTACAAAAAATTTGTTGAAGATTATGTTTGTGGGCAATTAGTATTGATTGATTAAAAAATGAATTAGTCTTTAAAAGCTAATCAGATTTAACAATTTAAACTAAAAAGACAGATTATGAATTTAAAAATTAAGCTAACTTTTATTGCAACATTGCTCTTTAATGTTGTTCTGATTGCACAAGGCGGAATCACTGTAAAAGGAGCTGTTGTCTCTGCTACAGACAACGTTCCCATTCCTGGTGTAAATGTAATAGTGGTGAATTCAACAAAGGGTACCACGACAGATTTTGATGGAAACTATCAAATTCAAGTAAATAAAGGAGATGTTTTACAATTCTCTTATGTTGGTTTTGTTTCTCAAACTGCAATAGTAGGGGATCAAACAACAATAAATGTATCTCTATCTGAAGATTTAGCACAATTAGATGAAGTAGTAGTGGTAGGTTATGGAACACAAAAGAAATCTCATCTTACAGGATCTATTTCAAAAGTTACAAACGAAAAGTTAGACCAGGTAGCGGTTGCTAGGGTAGATGATGCTTTAGTAGGGCAAGTATCTGGTGTTAACATCCAAGCTACAGATGGTGAGGCTGGTGCTGCACCTACAGTAACTATTCGTGGTGTTGGTTCCATGGCTGGGGATTCTACTCCTTTAATTGTTGTAGATGGTGTAATTGTAGACTCAGATTTCTTAGGGTCTCTTAATATGAACGATGTACAATCTTTTGAAATTTTAAAAGATGCCGCGTCATCATCTATTTATGGATCTAAAGGTGCTAACGGTATTATAATGATATCCATGAAACCAGGTGTTGAAGGGAAAACAAAAATAAGTTATAACTCTTTTGTTGGTTTTAAAGAAGCAAGACATAGTGATGCCTATACATTCTCAATAGCAGAAACTGCTGCAGCAGAACTAGCGGCTAACGGTGTTTTATCTGATAGAACATTATATAAACAACAAATAGGTATAGATCGTTCTTGGCAAGATGTCATTTTTGATGGAGGCGTTATTACAAGTCATTCTCTATCCTTAAGAGGAGGTAATTCTAAAACAAAATTTGCTACGAGTTTAAACTATTCTGATGATGAAGGGGTGTTATTAACCGATAATTTTGAAAGATATGGTGTTAGACTTAAGGTAGACTCAAAGCTTAATGATAAAATATCTATTGGAGCAAGTTTTACACCGTCATTTACTAAAAGAAGACGTTTTGATGGATCTACTCATGATATTTTAAGACAAACTAACTGGTTACCAGTTTATCACGATGCCAATACAATTCAGTATGTGGACAGAAACATTTATCCAGATGTGCAAATAGGCGATTATGCTACCCAACGTCATTTTGATAACTATGATTTATATGGAGATGGTAGTACACTTGTAGATATTAGTAATACATCAAACACTAACCCAGCAGCAAAGGTTCTTGAACGCGAACGTTTTGATAATAAATTTAAAATGTTTGGTAGCTTTTATGGGCAATATAATATTATTGAAGGCTTGAGTTTTAGAACCATGCTTTCAGGGTCTTATCAAGACACAAAAAGATCTAGATGGCAAGGTGTTCTTTCCAATAGAAATGGTGCTTCAGCAGCCTCTATGAACGAGATTACTCAAAGAAGTACTTATATCATTTCAGATAACTTCTTTAACTATAATAAAACTCTAGGTAAGCATGATATAGGAGCAACTTTAGGGGTTGTATTCGAATCTAGAGATGAGTTCTTTTCAACAATAACAGGTACTGGATATACAAATGATGGTGTTAAGCAAATAGCGAATGCCTCTTTAATCTCTAATGCAGATGCCTTTGAATGGGAAAAGAAAGGAATATCATATGTATCTAGATTCAATTACGCTTACGACAATAAATATTTAGCTTCTATTAGTTTAAGACGTGATGGAAGTTCAATATTTGGATCAGATTATAAATATGGTAATTTCCCAGCAGCTTCATTAGGTTGGAATATTTCTAACGAAGAATTTTTAGCAGATAGTGAGGTAATTAGTAATTTAAAACTTAGAGCTAGTTACGGTGTAACAGGTAACGACCGTTTAAATACAGGAAGTGTAGATCCAAACGTAAGTAGTAGCACGAGTGGTTTAAGTACTGGTGACAAACTGGTTGACTTTTATCCATCTTTAGCTTTATTACAAGCTACAACTGCAAGTGTAAATGGTGGTCTGCAATCTGGTTTCTCGCCATTAAATATTGCTAACCCAGAATTGAAATGGGAGCGTTTAATTGAGATTAACCCAGGTATTGATTTCGGTTTATTTAATAACAGAATTTCTGGTTCTATAGATTGGTATCAAAGAACAAGTGATCAGTTATTATTAAACAATCCAGTGTCATATACAACAGGTTTTTCTAATGCATTAGTAAACTTAGGAGAAGTTAAAAATGAAGGTTTTGAGATTGAGTTAAGAACTCGAAATATTTCAACAGAAAACTTCAACTGGAAATCTACTTTAATTGCTACAACAAATGAAAATACATTAGTTGATTTTGCCGATTCTAACGGACAAATTCAAAATGTAGATTCTAAGAGAGCAGCAGAATGGATTAATCTTGAAGGGATGCCAATTTCAACATATTATGGTTGGGTTGTAGATAGAGATATTCCTTTAGAATACTTAAACAATGCGTATCATCCAGTAGGAGGTGAGGCTCAAGATGTTTACGTTAAAGATTTAAATGGTGATGGTATTATTGATGACGAAGATAAAGCGCCATTAGGAGACCCTTATCCAGAATTAGTTTGGAGTTTTACAAACGAATTTAAACTTGGTCCTGTAGATTTTAGCTTTATGTTCCAAGGTTCACATGGTGCCGAAATTAGAAACATGGGAGATCAATACATATTTAATCACTTTAATAGCTCTCAAGATTTTAATACATCTACTACACCAGACCAAGATTTTATTAAACAAAAAATATTTACAGATGATATCATACAAGATGCGTCTTACATAGCATTACGTAATGTAAATATTGGGTATACTTTCCCGCAAGACTTCTTATCTAAATTTAATATTACCAAGTTAAGAGTGTATGCAACAGGGCAAAATTTAATGTACAAAACTGCCGATGATTACACTGGTTTCAATCCAGAATCAATTGATAGAACAAGCCCAACAACATATGGGTATCAAAGAGCAGGGTCGCCTATATATAGAACCATATCTTTTGGATTAAATCTTGATTTCTAAGAATGTGCAGTTTAATAAATAATTACAGAGATATTATGAAACAATTAAAATATATAGCTTTATTACTTACCGCGGTAAGTGTAGTCACCTCTTGTAGTAGTGATTATTTAGAGCCGGTTCCAGATTCTGGTATAACAGCAGATGCTTACTTTAATAATGCCAATGAGGTTGAAACTGGAGTAATTGCCATTTATGATGCATGGCAAGGTGTTAACGATAATGATTTAAGTAATAACCACAGTGTGCAATACGAGTTTTACCTTACTGAAATGCGCAGTGACAATACAAGAACTAAGAGTCAGGAAGGTGAAGCGGCTCAGTTTGAGTTTTACAATGTAGAAGCAACAAACGGTATTGTTGGTAACTACTACGCAAGTATGTATAGCGTCATTTTTAGATCAAACATTGTTCTAGAAAATTTAGGTGTTGTAACCGATGCAAATTTAGCAGCTTCGTTTGAGGCAGAAGCTAAGTTTAATAGAGCATTAGCTTATTTTAACTTAGTAAGGTTGTATGGAGATGTGCCTTTAGTAGATAAAGTAATTACACCTTTAGATACAGAAACACAATATACCAGAGTAGCTACTTCAACAATTTATGATTTAATAGTTAGTGATTTAACAACCGCAATTGATGGTTTAGATAATACTTATAAAACTAGAGCTTCAAGAGCTGCTGCTCAAGGAATATTAGCCAAAGTACAGTTAACTTTAGGAAATTACTCTGAGGCACAATCTTTATGTGAAGCTGTAATGGCTAGTGGATTCTCATTACAACCTAACTTTAATGACATATTCTATAACGAAAGAAATAGTGAAATCATTTTTGCTATAGGTTATGAGTCTGCTCTGTCTTCAGATAGTCAAAATTTCTCAGCAGAATGGATGAATGGTGTTGGTAGAACCGCTGGTGTAAACTATGTTACAGATGATGTAATTACAGCCTTAACAGATTTTGGTGGAGACAGAACACAATATTCTTTTAGAAATGATCCAAGTCAAACTTCACAAAATCAGGTAACAAAATATTTACCTAATGGTGAAGATGGAGGAGCAGATGGAAAAACTTTTGTGAATGACGCTACTTTGGCTGGAAATGACTGGATTGTTTTACGTTATGCAGATGTTCTACTAATGCATGCGGAGGCCATTTTAGCTGGAGGAAATGAAACAACTGATGCAGCAGCATTGGCATCTTTCCAAATGGTTAGAGATAGAGCAGGTTTACCAACAACAGTTACAATAATAACAAAAGACGCGCTATTATTAGAAAGACGTGTAGAGTTGGCTTTTGAAAATCAAAGGTTATTTGATTTAATCCGTTTTGGAAGAGCAGAGGCAGTGCTTTCGGCATTTTCTGCTGCTAACGGTTTAGGTTATACGACTTCAGATTTATTGTTACCAATCCCTCAAAGAGAGATTAACCTTAGTAAAGGTGCTATGAGCCAGAACCCTGGTTATTAATAAATAAAAGAATTAAGATGAAAAAAATTAATTTAAAAACACGTTTATCGATAACAATAAAGAGCGTTTTAGCTATAGTTTTAATGAGCTCTGTGTTATCATGTGATCCTACTTTAGACTCTTTGTCTTATGATTTGCCAGAAGCAAATTCTAAAGAAGATGAAACACCACCAGCTGCTAGTTTTACGGCATCTGAGACGGAAGACTTTTTAACATGGACTTTTGGAAACACGTCTTCTAGTGCAACAGATTATGTTTGGAATTATGGAGATGGAAATTCATCTAATGGAGTAGATGGAGAAAATACGTTTCCAGATGAAGGTACTTATACCGTTACCTTAACAGCAACAGATAAATTAGGTGTATCTAGTACATTCTCAATGGATATTGTTGTTGAAGAACCCCCAATTCCTGCAGCTATTAATCCAACTATAATAAATGGAGATTTTAGTGATGGTCAGAGTGATTGGAAATTCTCAACTTTTTCAGGAGGAACAACAAGTCCGTTTAATTCAAGTAGTGATGGCTCTAATTTTAACTATGACGGTTCTGATAACGGTTCTAAAACACCAGGAGCTAAATGGACAAATGGAACATCATCAGGAATTTACAGAAGTTCGTCTTCTAGATATGCATACCAAGCTTTAACAGTTTCACCAGGACGTGAGTATGTTTTAGAGTATGAATATGCTATTAAAAATGATAATGGTACTAATACAGGTGCAAAAATAGTTGGAGAGATTTTAGATGGTCACTTTAATGATGGTGCAGATGCTATTATAAGTTCAGACGCAGGTCCAATTGTTAGAAATGAAGGCGGAAACCTTTTAGGTAAAGGTAATTTTACCTTGGTAAGACAACAATTTACAGCAAATGATTCTGGTTTAGTTTCTATCCTTATTTGGGGTGAGACACAACAGGACGCATATGTGGATAATGTAAAAGTGTATCCAGCAGAATAGTTATTTGAGATGAGTTATATCCGAAAAGACATATTAACAACAATTTTAATAGTTTTTATATCTGTAAACGCTACCTGTCAGAATAAGGTAGGTGGCGTTTCAGAATCGGATGTTAAAGTTGTAAAAAAGAAGAAGAAAAAAAAGGTGAAGCTTCCAAAAATAGATTTAAGTCATTGGAAGGTGACCTTACCAGTAACAACCCCTGAAGGTAAACCAGTGGAGATAGCACCACCTGAAATTGAAAATTTTGCTAGTATGGAAGTAGCAAAACCCTATATGTATATAGATTCAACAAAGGGCGCTATTGTATTTCATGCAATGCCTACTAAGTCTAAAACTAGAAATACAAAGTATACTAGGTCTGAACTTAGAGAACAAATGAAACCTGGTGATAATAATGTGAATTGGACTTTTGCAGATGGAGCTTATATGCGAGGTAAATTGGCAATGGACGCTTCTACCAAAGATGCAGAAGGAAAGTATCATAGAACGATTATTATGCAAATTCATGGGCGTCTTACCAATGAGCAACGCGATTTAATTGGTGCCGATGATAATAATGCGCCTCCCATTTTAAAGATTTATTGGGATAGGGGAAAGATTAGAGTTAAAACTAAAGTTTTAAAAGATCCAAATGCTGGAGTTCCTGAAATTCTTCATGAAGAGGCTTGGGGAGATGATGAAGGCTTTAATTTTGAGGAAGAGGTTGGTTTTAAGAAGTTTACTTTAGAAGTAAAAGTTTCTGAAGGTAAAATGGTAGTTATTTTAAACAAAAATGAATTTAAAGTTTACAAAAACATTCATATGAAAAAATGGGGTGTTTTTGAAAACTACTTCAAAGCAGGTAACTATTTTCAAACTAGAGACAAAGGGGCTTTTTCTAAGGTTAGATTTTACGAGTTAGAAGTAAGTCATTAATATATGATGAATAAGAGTAACATATTAAACGTAATAAAAACACTAGTTGTACTAATGATGTTTGGTATGCTGTCTATTTCCTGCAGTAGCAATAATGAAATAGAAAATAGACCAAAACCTGTTGCAAATCAGGAGGAAGAAGAACAAGATAATGAGGAGGAGGAGGAAGAAGAAACTCAAAATTATAAATTGCCTAACATCGATTTAAACAATTGGAAAGTAACATTACCAATTGGGGATCCAACAGAGGTTGAACCTCCAGAAATATTAAACTATGCTACTAATGAAACTTTAAAACCATTTTTTTATAACGATTCTGTGAATGGTGCTTTAGTTTTTCATACATATCCAGGCACATCAACCGCAAACTCGTCCTATTCTAGAACCGAGTTAAGAGAACAAATGGTACCTGGAAGTAACAGTACAAATTGGACCTTTAAACAAGGAGGAACAATGAAGGGAAAGTTACAAATGAGCGAAGTTTCTAAAGATAGCAACAATAAATATCACAGAACCATTATTATGCAAATCCATGGACGCTTAACCAATGCCCAAAGAGATTTAATAGGTGAAGATGATAATAATGCGCCACCAATGCTTAAAATATATTGGCATTATGGCTACGTTAGAGTAAAAACAAAGGTGTTGAAGAACTTAAATGCCTCAGACACAGAAATATTGCATACCAGTGCTTGGGGAGATGATGAGGGGTATAATTTTGAGGAGTACGTCGGTTTCAATCCCTTTACTTTAGAAGTAAAAGTTTCTGAAGGTAAAATGGAGGTTATTTTAAATGATACGGAAAACGTTGTTTATAATGACGTACATATGGAGAAATGGGGTGTCTTTGAAAATTATTTTAAGGCAGGAAATTATTTAGCAACCAAAGACGAAGGTGCTTTTGCAACACTAAAGTATTATGAACTAGAGGTTAATCATTAGGAAGAATGTTGATAAAGCATTTAAAATTTGATGACAAGGTAAAAAATGGATTGAGCAATTTTTTTTAATTTTAACAAATTGGTTACCCAGTTTTATAGCCAAGGAAATGAAGTTTTAAAGATTATAAAATAGCAGGTATAGAAAAAACAAATAGTTGGATTTCTATTTAGTAGATATAAAAAAGTAAGCATATGAAGTTAGAAGCAGTTACATTAAATCAAGAGATACAGAATGACATAATCGCTAAGATTAGAGATCTAATTAATTATAAAAATCTTGAACCAGGAGATAAGTTGCCGTCAGAAAGAATGCTTGCAGAAAGGTTTGAAGTAACACGAAGTAACGTTAGGGATGCCATTCAGAAGTTGGAGTTTTATGGCTTGTTAAAATCAATTCCTCAAAGTGGAACCTTTGTAGCTAATATTGGGGTTATAGCTTTAAATGGAATGATAGAGGATATTTTGAGATTAGATAAACCTGATTTCAAATCTCTTGTAGAAACAAGAATTCTTTTAGAGTTAAAAACAGCGAGTTTAGCGGCAACAAGAAGAACTGAGGCAGACTTAGAACATATGAAAGAAACCCTTGATGCCTACAATAAAAAGGTAATGAATAACGAAGATGCCGTTCAGGAAGATTTACTTTTTCATTTGGCTATAGCAAAAGCAAGTGGTAATAGTACAATGAATACCTTAATGTTAACTATTACACCCGAAATTATAACAAATTTTGAAAAATACCATGTTTGTGATGAAGATCAATCATTTTTAGGAATTCAAGAACATACAGATATTTTTGAAGCGATTAAAAATCAAGATCCAGCATTAGCCAAAGAAAAAATGAAGGTTCACTTTAAAGCATTATATCAGTATTGTTATAGTGAATAATATAAAATAATAACTAGTCGAAGTTAGGAGTGCACGCCTTAACATCGATTTTAAATATAAGAAGTAGGAGGGAAGTAAATACATATGTATTTCTTCACAAAAGAGGCACTTAGGTAGCCTAAGATTTTAGAATATTCTTTTTGAGTAATGCTGATGACATCAGCACTAGGATACTTTTACCTTAAAATAAGGTAATAAAACGCTAACTTAAAAAGGCAAAAACTAAATAAAATAACAAAGTATATGAAATTAAAAGGTTTACGATGGTGGGTTGTTGGGCTTATAGCCTTAGCAACAATTATCAACTATATTGATAGACAATCACTAAGTGTATTGTGGCCAGAAATAGCAGGAGATTTATATCCGGATAAAACAGCAGATGAGCATAAATCCATTTATGCATATATCTCAATAATTTTTGTGTTTTCTTATGCTTTTGGACAAGCAATTTTTGGAAAAATATTTGATTGGGTCGGAACCCGTATAGGATTTGCGCTCTCCATTGGTATTTGGTCTATTGCCACCGCACTGCATGCACTAGCAAAAGGCTTGTTAAGTTTTGGGATTTTTAGAGGTATTTTAGGAATAGCTGAAGCAGGGAACTGGCCAGGAGCAACAAAAGGAAACGCAGAATGGTTCCCAACAAAAGAAAGAGCTTTAGCTCAAGGAATCTTTAACTCTGGGGCAGCCATTGGCGGTATTATATCCATTCCGTTAATTGCTTATTTAACAATACATTTTAGTTGGCAAGCTATTTTTGTTCTAGTTGGATTAGCTGGACTATTATGGTTAATTCCATGGTTAATTCTTGTAAAAGCGCCGCCAAAATCTCACCCTTGGATAACAGATGCAGAAAGAGAATATATCCTAACAGGTCAGAAGAATCAAGATGTTGATGCAGACGGAACATATGATGAAGGATACAACCCTTCAGTTAAAGAACTATTATCTAGAAAACAGAGCTGGGGTGTAATTGTTGCCTCTGCAGTAATTGATCCTATTTGGTGGTTATTCGTTTTCTGGATTCCAATTTATCTTTTTGAAGTATATGGCATGGATGTAAAAACCATTGGTATTTATGGTTGGGTTCCCTATGTAGGGGCTATGCTAGGTGCTTGGTTTGGTGGTTTATTAGCACAAAACAGAATAAAAGCAGGTTGGACGGTAGATAAAACTAGAAAGTTGGTTATCACTTTGGGGTGTTTAATAATGTTACCATCCTTATTGGCAATGGCTAATCCTGGAGCACCAACTACTGCTGTTATTATCATGGCCATTATACTATTTGGTTTCCAAACGGCCATAGGAAATGTACAAACGCTTCCAAGCGATTATTTTGGAGGTAAAACAGTAGGGACTTTGGCAGGTTTTTCAGGAATGGCAGCAAAACTTACTGCATCGGGATTAACATATTTGGTACCAATATTAACAATGGGAGGTAATTATACACCAGCATTTATTATTGGTGCAGCATTAGCAATTATTGCACTTGCAAGCATTTGGATATTATGCGGAAAAATAGAACCACTAAAGGCAAAATAGAATAAAAATTAAAATAATATATAAAACAAGTAAAAGTAAAGAATATGAGTAGTTTAGACAATAAAATAGCGGTGATAACGGGTGCCACAGGAGGTATTGGTTTTCAAGTGGCTAAAAGACTTGGACAAGATGGTTATACTGTAGTTTTAAATGGTATTGAAGATGAAGCTGGAGCAGAAAGAGTAGCTCAACTTAAGGCCGAAGGTATCAATGCGGAATACTATGGTTTTGATGTTACAAAAGAGGAAGCTGTAACAGTGAACATTCAAAAAATCGGAGAGAAATATGGAAAAATTGATGTACTTGTAAATAACGCCGGTGGCTTAGGAGGAAGATCGCGATTTGAAGATATGACAACAGAATTTTACAGGTTTGTAATGGCTTTAAATTTAGATTCAACATTTTTTGCATCCAGAGCTGCCATTCCATTTTTAAAGAAAAGTGATAATGCTTCAATAATTAATTACACCTCTAATGCCGGTTGGAATGCGGGTGGACCAGGAGCAGGAATTTATGGAACATCTAAAGCCGCCGTTCATACCATAACTAGAGCTTTGGCAAAAGACTTAGCAGAATACAACATTAGAGTAAATGCGGTTTCTCCAGGAACTATTGATACCGATTTTCACAAGCAAATTAAATCTACCAAACCAGAGGTATTTGCATCTTGGAAAAACAACATTATGTTAGGTAGACTAGGACAGCCAGAAGAAGTTGCAGGTGTTGTATCATTTTTAGCAAGTAAAGATGCTTCGTTTATCACTGCAGAAACGGTTCAAATTGGTGGGGGACAAGGTTTAGGAATTTAACATTATAAGTTTTAAAGGCGTATTGTTTTTATATACGCTAAAATCTTAACCAAACTATAATTTTGAGCAGAGTTATGGTTTGGTTTTGTTTTTAAATATCAATAAATTTAAGTAAATCATATAAGTTAACTTTTGGAGTCATGTTATGGGCAAACTAAATAATAAAATAGCTGTAGTAACAGGAGGTTCTAGAGATATTGGTAAAGCAATAGCTATTAAGCTAGCCAAAGAGGGAGCCAAAGTTGTGGTGAACTATTATAATTCTGAAGAAGGGGCAAAAGAAACAGTAAGAGAAATAGTTGCAATGGGAGGTGAAGCTGTTGCTGTTAAGGCAGATGTTTCTAAACTATCGGATATTAAGATGTTAAAAGACAAGTCTGTTGAAGCTTTTGGAAACACTGTAGATATATTAATAAATAATGCAGGAGGTCTATTCGCTAGAAAAACGTTAGCTGAACTAAATGAAGAATTTTATGATTTAGTAATGGGCGTGAATTTTAAGTCTACTGTTTTTGTCATGCAAGCGTTTGAGCCTTTATTTGTAAGAGGGAGTGCTATTATTAATATTTCTTCACAAGCTTCAAGAGATGGAGGAGGTGGAGGTTCTTCTTTATACGCTGCCTCTAAAGGCGCAGTTACAACTTTTACAAGATCCATGTCTAAAGAATTAGGGCCAAAGGGTATACGCGTAAATGCTGTATGTCCTGGATTAATTGGGACAAAATTTCATGATGATTTTACAAAGGATGATATTCGCCAAAAAGTTGCTGGAGCAACACCTTTAAAAAGGGAAGGACAAGCTGAAGAAGTAGCAGATTTAGTAGCTTACTTAGCTTCAGACGAGGCTTCTTTTATTAACGGAAATAATATTGATATTAATGGCGGATTAGCTTTCAGTTAATACTTTTTTATTAACAATTAAAAAGGCGATTTAGATTTATTCTGAAACGCCTTTTTGTTTTTCTATTCCATCTTTTATGGGTGGTTTATTATAGCTGTTTTCTTTTTGTTAAACATTATTTACGCAACATTCGGTGTCATCACAATGACAGTATTTACTATTATAAATATGCAATGCGATAAGTGCTATGGAAGGAAAATATACTACCGCTTCTGGTAAAGGAAGCCAATGTACTTTTTCATTTACAATAATAAAAGTTAAAAGCGCCCAGTTAAACCAAAGTAACTGTTTTACCCATTTCTTTGTAGTACTGCCTGCTGTTTTATATATTGCCATAAAGGAAAGCACCAAGAAAATGATATCTAAACAAGACCACCAAATAGGTTTCGCTTCATTTACATGAGCGCTATGGGCTTGAGCGATAAATAAAAAGGGTGTTGCCAAACAATGTATTAAACAAAGCGCACTTGATACAACACCTATAAAATCTGATTTTCTTAAAGACGTAAACATGAATTTAGTTCTAAATGCAACAAGGGTGCAAAAGTACATCAGTTTTTTGTTTATTGCAACATAGTTGCATTATATTTAAATTATGGGAATAACGAGACAAACTAAACAGGTAAAGAGAATTGTAGAAATTTTTGATAAAAAGAATAAAGCGATTTCTGTGGCTGACCTCGTGAAGATGCTGACTGCTGAAATGAATAAAACTACAGTTTACCGCATTCTTGATAAGCTAATGGAAGATGGTATTGTTCATTCATTTATTGGTAAAGGAGGGCTTAAATGGTATGCAAAATGTCAAAGCTGCTCATGCGAAAAACATAACGATATTCATCCGCATTTTCAATGTAAGTCTTGCGGTGTTGTAAAATGTTTGCCTACAAGTTTTGAGATCCCCCAGGCTAAAGGCTTTAAAGTAGAATCTGCAAGCTTATTGTTGGTTGGTGAGTGCGATGTATGCAGTTAATTTTAAAAAAGTATATGAAATAAAAAAGCTTGATATTATTCTATATCAAGCTTTTACTTTTGTAGCGAGATCGAGATTTGAACTCGAGACCTCCGGGTTATGAATCCGACGCTCTAACCAACTGAGCTACCTCGCCATAATTTTGTGGCTGCAAATATAAAAACATTATTAAAGCTAACAAATAATACTCAAATAAAATATTATTAAAAAAATTGCCTTACTTATCAATTAATGTATATATTAGGCAAAGTTAAAAATTCAAAGCACACATGGACGATAAAATTAGATTTGATATTGAATTTCCAATACACGCCTCACCTCAATTATTATTTCAATATATATCAACACCTTCTGGTTTATCAGAATGGTTTTCAGATAATGTAAACTCCAGAGGAGAACTGTTTACTTTCATATGGGATGATAGTGAAGAGCAGGCAAAATTGCTTAGTAAAAAAAGTGGTGAACGTGTAAAATTTAGATGGATAGAAGATGAAGAGGATAATGCTTCTTGTTACTTTGAAATTAGAATACAAGTGGATGAAATTACCAAAGATGTATCTTTAATGGTTACCGATTTTGCTGAAGAAGATGAAGTTGACGAAGCTAAAATGCTATGGGAAAATCAGATATCAGATTTAAAGCATGTATTAGGCTCAGTTTAGAATTTAAGTAGATTAATTAAGCTATATTTGTCCCGTTTTGATTAAGTATCAAGACGGGATTTTTTATGATAAATTTTAACGGAGATATTTTAGAAGATAACAGTGTGCTATCTATAGATAATAGAGGCTTTAATTATGGCGATGCGCTTTTTGAAACCATTAAAGTAAGTCATGGTAAACTACTTTTTTTAGAAGATCATTATTTTAGGTTAATGGCATCAATGCGTATTATGCGTATGGAGATTCCAATGAGTTTTACAATGGAATTTATTGAAGCCGAAATTCTAAAAACTTTAGAGCATAATGATTTGTTACAATCTACGGCTAGAGTAAAATTTATTGTGAACCGAAATACTGGAGGTTTATATACACCTACAGATAATAATGTGAGTTATGTAGTTTCTGTAAGGCCTTTAGATTCCAATTTTTATATATTGAATGAAGATGCTTATGAAGTTGATCTTTTTAAAGATTACTATGTGTCTCCAAGTTTATTATCTACGCTTAAAACTAATAATAAAGCTTTAAATGTAGTAGGAAGTATTTATGCCAAAGAAAATAACCTAAATAATTGCTTAATCTTAAATACGAATAAACAAGTAGTTGAAGCTTTAAACGGAAATATATTTGTGGTTAAAGGAAACACCATTAAGACCCCGCCATTAGCAGACGGATGTTTAAAGGGTGTTATGCGTAAGCAGATTATAGAGGTTTTAAAGAATATTGAAGATTATGAGTTGCTTGAAGCGTCTGTTTCTCCATTTGAACTTCAGAAAGCTGATGAGATTTTTATAACTAATGTTATTGCAGGGATACAACCAATAAGTAAATACAGGAAAAAAATCTTTACAACGGAAGTCGCAAAGTCATTAATAGGAAAACTTAATACCGCAATTAGATTAAGTTAATTGTAGTTAGGGTTTTCTGGAGCGTTAGACCAAATACTATATTCGCCACCAAACTCTAACATTTTTTCTTTCCAAAAGGATTTATAGTCTTTTTCTATGATCTCTTTTTTGTAGATATTTTCGGTTACAACCCAAGAGTTGGCTTTAAGTTCGTCATCCAACTGAAAAGCACTCCAACCGGAATAACCTAGAAAGAATTTAATATCATTTTCTTTTAAAATATCTGCAGCAATAAGTTCTACAACTTTATTAAAATCACCACCCCAATAAATACCAAGAGAAATTTCAATACTATCAGGAATTAAGTCTGGAACCTTGTGAATAAAGTAAAGATTATCTTGTTCTACAGGCCCACCATTATAAACTTTAAAATCTGCCTCAATTTCTAAAACCAGTTCATTAATGGTATAATCTAAAGGTTTGTTTAAAATAAAACCTATAGAGCCCTCTTCAGAATGATCAGCAATAAGAACAATAGATCTATTAAAGGAAACATCACCTATAATAGAAGGTTCTGCTATTAATAAATTTCCTTTTTTAGGTTTTAATGTAATCATATATTCAATGATTAAGATTAATTAAATCTAACATTTATTTATTAAAAAAGCAACTTTAGGAATTCAGGATATAAAAAAAGCCTTCATAATTATGAAGGCTTTTAAATTTTATAGGGAGTAACTAATAATTAGTTTACTGCGTTTGATAAATCTGCACCAGCTTTAAACTTAACAACGTTTTTAGCTTTGATTTTGATTGTCTCTCCAGTTTGAGGGTTTCTACCTTCTCTAGCAGCTCTTTTAGAAACAGACCAAGAACCAAATCCAACTAAAGAAACACGGTTACCTTTTTGTAAAGCACCTTCTATTTCAATAATTGCACATTCTAAAGCTTTTTTAGCAGCAGCTTTAGTAATTCCTGCGTGTTCTGCCATTGCGTCGATTAAATCTGTTTTGTTCATAATATAAAGTTTAATTATTAATAAATTGGTTAAACGTGATTGTTAAATCCTCTACAAATTTATACGGATAATCGTATCACGCAAGTAATAGCAAGGGAAATACAACGATTTGTTGATAACTTAAAGCTTTTGTTAATAAAGGGTACGATATTCTGCACGTTTCTTTGTATGGACAGTAGTAATAAGGGTTTAGAGCATTTTAGCATTGCTTTCAAAGGAAAATCCATTTAAAAAGGATTTTACATCCATATTTCGCTTTCCTGGAATCTTAATTTCTGTAATTTTAATGTATCCTTCTGAAACTGAAACTTTTAATTCGTTTTTGGTAAAAACTATTGTGCCAACTTCATTAGTATGCTCCTTTATTTCTTTTTCGGCTTTGTAAATTTTTATATCCAGTTTATCTTCTCCGTTAATTAAAGTACACCAAGCTGCTGGATACGGACTTAGGCCACGAATTTGATTATATATATGGTCTAAAGCTGCATTCCAGTCTATTTTACAATTATCCCTATTTAGTTTGTAAGCCGTTTTAATGTCGGCGGTATCTACTTGGGGTTTGGTTTTCACATTACCTTTTTGAATTAAGGCAACCGTTTTTAAAACTAAAGCACTACCTAAAGTCATAAGTTTATCATGCAAGCTTCCTGCATTTTCTGAAGCATCAATTGCAATGTCTTCTTGAAGAATCATTTCGCCTGTATCTATTTTTTCATCAATAAAAAAGGTAGAAACGCCTGTTTTAGTTTCACCATTAATAATAGCCCAGTTAATTGGAGCAGCTCCTCTATAATTAGGTAAGAGCGAAGCATGTAAATTAAAGGTACCATATTCTGGCATTTGCCAGACCACTTTTGGTAACATTCTAAAAGCTACTACAATTTGAAGATTAGCTTTTAACGCAGCTAATTCATTAATAAAGTCTTCACTTTTTAAATTAGTAGGTTGCAAGACGTTTAGGTTATTGGCTTTCGCATATTTTTTTACGGCACTTTCGTTTAGTTTACGTCCTCTTCCGGCAGGTTTGTCCGGAGCTGTAATAACCCCAACGATATTATAGTCGTTATCTACTAATGTTTTTAAGGTTGCAACCGCAAAATCTGGTGTACCCATAAAAACGATTCTTAAGTCCCTCATAAATGGCTTAGTTTATAAGTGTTTGTTTGTGTAATTATAATAATATTATGTTCTAACATAAGCTTTAAAACCGTTTTTAAATCCTGTTCAGAACATTTTAATTTAGAAACAATAGCTCTAGATGATAAGTCGCCTTTTTCTAAAAGCTCAATGATACGGCTTTTTAATGTTGAAACATCAACTTTTTTATCACTTTTTTTATTAGAAATACATACCGAACATATGCCACATGGTTCAACATGTTTTTCGCCAAAATAGGAGAGGAGCTGCACACTTTTGCATACCGTATCGTTTTCAATATAATCTAATACAGCCTGCACTTGTTGCTGTTTTAGCTTGTTCTGCTGTTCAATTGTTTTTGCAATTCTATTAATAGTTTTATCATCTTCCCTTGGCAAGATAAACGTAATTTGGGCGTCGGTCTTGGCAGAATTATAGGTTATAACACCGTCTTTTTCTAGCCTGTTTAAAGTTTCTAATAGTTTAGTTTCTGGTACCGATGCTTTTTGAGCTATTTTAAGGGTGTTTATTTTGGTTTCAAAGTCAAAAATGCCGCCATACATTCTTAGTATGGACTTTACCATAATATTTAAATCGTCATTTTTATCTAAATAATTAAAAATGGCAGGACTTTGCATTATAAATTGAACAGTAACATTGTTCTTAAATTGCTTAGATAGGTTAATGATACTATTTCTATCTAATAACTGCAGGGTATTATAGCACAATACCTGATTAAAATTATAGGTCTTGCAAAAGTCTGTGAAACTAAAATCAAAAACTTTATATTCTCCTTCGCCATAGGAAATCTGGAAGTAGTTACAGAGCTTTCTATAAACCTGTTTGGTATATTCTACGGTTGGTAAGATGCTTAAGAACTGATTTTTAACCAATTCAACATCGGCATTATCTTTTAATATAACAGCAAAAGCCTTTTCGCCATTTCTACCAGCTCTTCCGGCTTCTTGAAAATAACTTTCAATACTGTCTGGTAAGTTAATGTGAATTACGGTTTTAACATCAGGCTTGTCAATACCCATCCCAAAGGCATTAGTGGCCACCATAACTTGCTTTTGGTTGTTTAACCAAGCCGTCATATTAGCTTCTTTTTCAATATTAGAAAGTCCGCCGTGGTAATGCGTTGCGCTAATGTTTTTAGACTCTAAATGTCTAGATACCTCAATGGTTAATTTTCTGTTTCTTACATAAATAATTGAGGGTTGGGTGTATTTTTTTAAGATGGTCTCTAGGCGGTAGTATTTGTCGTGTTCATGATACACCATATACCCCAAATTTTCACGCAAAAAGGACTGTTTAAATATTTTAGGTTGAATAAAATCCAGCTCTTTTACAATATCTTCAACTACTTCTGGTTTTGCAGAGGCAGTTAAGGCCACAACATTTGCCGAAGGTTGTAGGCGTCTTAATAATGAAATGTTTTTATAAGATGGTCTAAAATCGTTACCCCATTGCGAAATACAATGTGCTTCATCTACTGCAATAAGGTTCACATTCATTTGCCGTATTCTATCTTGAACAAGTTCTTGTTGCAAGCGTTCAGGTGATAAGTATAGGAATTTGTAATTTCCGTAAATACAATTGTCTAAAAGTGTATCTAAGTCAGATTGTGAAATCCCACTAGTAATAGCCAGCGCTTTAATGCCCTTATTTTGTAAGGCCTGTACTTGGTCTTTCATGAGGGCAATTAAAGGCGATACTACAATACAGATGCCTTCCTTAATCAATGCTGGGACCTGAAAGCAAATAGATTTCCCACCACCTGTAGGCAATAATACAAAGGTATCATCACCGTTTAGAATGGCATCAATAATGGCTTCTTGATTGTTTCTAAATTCGGTGTAATTCCAATAACGTTCTAGTATGTTAATGGGATGTTCCATTGGGCTACTTTAAGGCATCAAGAATAAAATTGGTGCGCTCTTCAACAGTACCAAAAGGCACTTCTAAAATAGTGTAATTAAATTTTTTATAAATACTTACTAAAGCCTCGTGAATTTCTAAAGCTTCTTCATAGCTCTCAAAACGTTCGTTATCCGTTTTATAGATTTCCTTCCAAGGCGGTAATAAACAAATGTTAGAATAGGTGTGCGTTTTACATGCATTGGTAAACACGTCGTCATATTCTTGATTGAAAAAGTCCATATAAGCTAAAACGTCTGGAATACCACGATCAAAAAATACAATTGGATGATCTAATTCGCTACCGTTTTTAAATTGTTCAACACGACCATTTAGTAGTTTGGTGTTAAAATCTTTTGGATCATTGGTAAACGCAATTGGGTTAGAAATATGCAAATCTGCTTCTATTTCTTTTTTGGCCTCTAAGGTTAGCGACCTTATAACTTCATCAAAACAGTAAAAGCCTCTTTTTTTTAAGGTGTTAATGATTGAAGTTTTGCCTGTTCCTGGTCCGCCTGTAATAACGACTCTTTTCTTATTCAAATTCTAAATTTTAACTGTAAAAATCGGAATTTAGAATTGATTAAAAAAATAGAAACTAAAGTGTGTATTTCTTTTGTTGAGATATGATTGAATAAAAGTCAAAAAAATCAATTCGGAAATCTGTTGTTAACCTGAACCTGTTTCTGGTTCTCGGTTAAAATAGTACTAATTACAGAAATTTTGAGATACTGAAACTAGTTCAGCATGACACAGAAGATGACATGAAATCATTGGAAGTATGGGTGTTGCGCAAACGGGTAATTGTTTGCTAAACTATATGAAGGTATTCATTTTTTAAGGTTAATCACCACAGAAAAGTCTTTTGTCAACCAGAACTTGTTTCAGGTTCTCGGTAAAATAGTACTGATTACAGCAATTTAGGGATGCTGAAACTAGTTCAGCATGACACAGAAGATGACATGAAATCATTGGAAGTATGGGTGTTGCGCAAACGGGTAATTGTTTGCTAAACCATAAGTAGTTGTTCATTTTTTAAGGTTAATCACCACAAAAATGCCTATTGCCAACCTGAACTTGTTTCAGGTTCTCCGTTAAAATAGTACTAATTACAGTAATTTTGAGATGCTGAAACTAGTTCTGCATGACACAGGAGATGACAGGAAATCACTTGAAGTATGGGTGTTGTGCAAACGGGTAATGGTTTACTAAACCATAAGTAGTTGTTCATTTTTTAAGGTTAATCATCACAGAAAAGCCTTTTGTCAACTTGAACTTGTTTTATGTTCTCGGTAAAATAGTACTGATTACAGCAATTTAGAGATGCTGAAACTAGTTCAGTATGACACGGGAGATAGTGTTAGATCTTAGAACGGGTAATCTGTTAGTTTAATAAGTGTGTCAATTAAAAAAATCATGTACTTTTGTGCCATATAAAAATGCTATGAATTCATCTTCCAAATCAGAAGAATTTTATGATAAATTAAGAGGTCAGTTATACGAAACTACAAGTTGGCCGGCTGAATATTTATATAAATTTATTGTAAAATCAGACAGTAAAAAGATTGCTAAATTAGAGGGTATATTTGATAATATGGGCGCTGTTATAAATTCGGTAGAATCTAAAAACGGCAAATACACCAGTGTTTCTGTAAACCTTTTAATGCGTGATCCAAATCAGGTTATAGAAAAATATAAAGAAGTAGCAGAAAAAATTGAAGGGGTCATTAGCCTTTAGTTTTTTTTTGTATTTTGCACAAGCAGAACGAACTCCCTGCAAATAATTTAATTCCACACTTTTAATTTTGATTGATAATTTAGAATATAATACAGAGCGTGAGCATTTAATCATTCCTGAATATGGGCGTCATATGCAGAAAATGATTAATCATGCTAAAACCGTTGAAGATAAAGAAGAACGTAATAAAATAGCTAAAGCCATAATTTCTGTAATGGGAAATATGCAGCCGCATTTAAGAGACGTTCCAGATTTTCAGCATAAACTTTGGGATCAATTATTTATCATGTCTAATTTCGAATTAGATGTAGATTCGCCTTACCCAAAACCAACTAAAGAACTTTTAGAAGAAAAACCAGAGCCTTTAGAGTATCCTCAAAATCATCCAAAATATCGTTTTTACGGAAACAATATTAAAACGATGATAGACGTTGCTAATACATGGGAAGATGGTGAGCTTAAAGAAGCTTTAACCTATACCATTGCAAATCATATGAAAAAGTGTTTTTTAAATTGGAATAAAGACACGGTTGAAGATGTTGTTATATTCGATCATTTATTTGAATTATCTGGAGGAAAAATCGATTTACGAAATTCTGAGGAAGATTTATCAGATTCTAACAGCTTAATGCGAACTAAGAATAAATTTTCTAGCAACAAAAAAGGAGGACATCACAAAAAACAAAATAGAGGAAGGAAACGCTACTAAATAAGGCATGGGAATATTTAAAATTGAAGGTGGTCATCAGCTTAAAGGAAGCATACAACCACAAGGTGCAAAAAACGAAGCATTACAAATTTTATGTGCAGTTTTATTAACTCCAGAAAAAGTTACAATTAATAATATTCCTGATATTGTTGATGTAAACAAACTCATAAACCTTCTAAGAAAGCTTGGAGTTAAAGTAGAAAAACTGTCCAAGGGCACTTATACGTTTCAAGCAGATCAAGTTGACTTAGATTATTTAGAATCTGATGAATTTAAAGTAGACGGACGTGGTTTACGTGGGTCTATAATGATTGTTGGTCCGTTGTTAGCGCGTTTTGGGAAAGGTTATATTCCTAAACCTGGTGGTGACAAAATTGGGCGCAGAAGATTAGATACACATTTTGAAGGCTTAATTAACTTAGGTGCCAAATTTAGATATAGTAAAGAAGAACAGTTTTACGGTGTTGAGGCAGAACGATTAAAGGGAAGCTACATGCTCCTAGAGGAAGCTTCTGTAACGGGTACCGCAAATATTGTAATGGCAGCGGTTTTAGCCGAAGGGCAAACCACCATTTACAACGCAGCTTGTGAGCCTTATTTACAGCAGTTATGTAAAATGCTGAATAGAATGGGAGCTAAGATAAGTGGTGTAGGCTCTAACATGTTAATTATTGATGGCGTTGAAAATTTAGGTGGTACAGAACATACCATGCTACCAGATATGATTGAAATTGGAAGCTGGATTGGTCTTGCTGCTATGACCAAAAGCGAGCTTACCATTACCAATGTATCTTGGAACGATTTAGGCGTAATTCCAAATATATTCAGAAAATTAGGAATTACCGTTGAAAAACGCGGCGATGATATTTTTATCCCTGCGCATACCGATGGTTATGAAATACAAAACTTTATAGATGGATCTATTCTAACAATAGCAGATGCGCCTTGGCCTGGATTTACTCCAGATTTATTAAGTATTGTTTTAGTAGTAGCAACACAAGCTAGAGGTAGCGTGCTTATACACCAAAAAATGTTTGAAAGTCGCTTATTCTTTGTAGATAAGTTAATCGATATGGGTGCTAAGATCATATTATGTGATCCGCACAGGGCTACTGTAATAGGTCACGATTTTAAATCTACCCTAAAAGCCACTACAATGACATCGCCAGATATTCGTGCCGGAGTAAGTTTGCTTATTGCAGCTTTGTCTGCTAGGGGCACTTCAACCATTATGAATATCAATCAGATAGACCGTGGTTACGAAAATATTGATGAGCGTTTAAGAGCTATTGGTGCTAAGATTGAGCGCTTAGATTAGGGCTTGGTTCATATTGGTCAAACTAAAGAAAATTCTTGTCTTTTAATAAGGTTTAGGGTATAGTCCATCAATTATTTATTTAATTTGTGGTACTAAATACCTTTATACCATGAAAAATCTTGTTGTAGTTCTTTTAGTTACACTATCTATTTTAATGTCTTGCAATAACAAAAGCAAGTCTAACGAAGTTAAAGCAGTTGCCACAACCGAAAACATAACCCCTTCTTTAGAATTAGTTTGGGAAACAGACACATTGATGACTACTTGTGAGGCGGTGTTGTATGATAAAGCGTCTCAAACTATTTTCGTTTCTAACATAAATAACAATCCTTGGGGAAAAGATGGTAACGGATTTATCTCCACATTAAATACCAAAGGAGAGATTACCGATTTAAAATGGGTTGAAGGTGTAAGCGGACCAAAAGGCTTGGGCATTAGTAATGGCAATCTTTATGTAAATGACATAGACCAAGTTGTTGAAATTAATATGGCTTCTAAAAGCATAACCAACAGGTTTACTATGGAAGGTACGCCACAATTAAACGATATTACAGTAGATGATAAAGGTGTGGTTTATGCTTCAGGTTCGGGCTCAAATACCATTTATAAATTAGAAAATGAAGCCTTGGTGGCTTATGCCTCAGATACTTTAAACTTAAAGCGTTTAAACGGATTGTTATTTCAAAGTGAAGGGATGTATTACTTAGATTCTGGTACACAACATTTTGGTATGTACGATAACGCCTCAAATACCTTTAAAAAATTAACTGAAGGTATTGGTCATGGTGATGGTATTGTTAAATTAGAAAATGGCGATTTTATCACCTCTAGCTGGAAAGGTGAAATCTATTATATAAATGCTAAAGATTGGACTAAGACAAAACTTTTAGATACTAAAGAGGCATCTATTAACGCAGCAGATATAGATTTTATTCCTGAAACCAAAACACTTATAGTACCTACATTTTTTCATAATACGGTGCGTGGTTATAAGGTGACCTATTAGTCTGGGTTGTAGCTATTTTATAGGTTTATGGCTTGCTTGGAAAGCGCAGATACTTGTTTTCTAATGGAGTTTCTAATATTTATGTGTTAAATACCAAGTTTCTTTTTACTCATTGGTAAAACAAGGTAAAACATCTTCTTCAAAATATGGTTTTTGATTTACCCAAAACATATAATCTACCTTTAAGAAATCACTAGCAAAAGCATATAACATAGGAACAATACTTTGTCTTGACGTCCCTTTGTCGATATGTTCATTATAGTCTAGGTCAGCGCCAGTTTTTCCAATGTAATTACCATCTTGAATGGCTATTCCGAGAGGCGTGCTAAAATCGCCTTCATGCATCTGTGCTAAAGCGTGGTTAAGTTGGCCTTTTCTAGTAAACATTAAATCGGGAGCACCTAAGCCAACGCCTATAGCTTCTCCGTATGCATAAATGCTTTTTAAATACCCTTTATCGTCCCACGGGAGCCATTCTCCTGGCATAAAATTGGCATAGAGCATTGTGGTAGATTTCGGGAAGGCAGTTTTAAGGGCAAGCATATTTGCTTTGAGTCCTTCAACGTAGGCCTTTTCAGAAAAGTCTGGTGCTTTAGATGTATTGATACTTATTGCAGTTTCTTGCAGATTTATTCCTTCTATTTCCCCATCAAATCTTTTACCTAATGCTTGTAATAGCAGTGCGAACCTTTCCTGAACTTTAGTATTCCATCGTTTAGCTACCCAACCTTCCGGGGTTTTATGTTCGTAATGAAGTAGGGCTCCATTGGCATAGGCATTGGTAGTTAAGTATTCGGGGACAGGATTATACTTAACATTAAACGAAGCGTCTTGCAGTTGAATAAAGAGCTTCTTGCCGTATTTTTTAAGATAGTTTAGGTCTTCTTCTATTACGCTAAAATCATACTTGCCTTTTTGAGGTTCTAATTGTTTCCAAGCGTACATAACTTGAGCACCTTTAAAGGCATTATGAGCCAAAAACGCATGCCCTTTAATACGATGTCTGTCTTTTGAAAAGTATACAAAGTGCTTGATGTTACTTTTAGGAATGGGGCACTTTGCGTTTATATAGGCTTTATAACTATTGGTGTATTTTTCTGCTGGGTTTTTCCAATTTTGAGCTAGGGTTATTGAAGTAAAAGCGCATACAACTATTAGTATAGAGGAGATACGAAAGATTTTGGTAAGCATTAGAGCGATGTTTTTTGATAGTCTTAGTGTGATAACGAAAAAACTATGGGATTGTTTTTATACTTAAAAGAATTAATTGAGATTTCATTAATGGAAATGATATGCCAATTATTATTTATAGAGTTTATAAAACTCTGTTTCTACACCGTTTCTTTTTAAAACTAGTTTACTGGAGTTCAAGTATTTTAATTCCGAAATCCATGTTTCATATTGATAAATGAACTTTATTTTAAATCCTCCATCATATTTTATGATTTCTACAAATGGTTGGACTTCTAGTTCAATTAGTTCTTCTCCGTTTTCACTAATTTCTGATTCCGATAAATGTCCTTTTCCTTTAGTAAACCAGTATTTATAAACCGTTTTAGATTCAGCATTGTTCTCTCTCCATTGTCCACTCAAATATGATTCCACTTGCTTTGCAGATTCACAATATTTTAAATGCTGACCAAATGAAATTAGAGGTAAAAGTGTTAATATTAAAATTAGCGTTTTATTCATTTCAAGAGTTTGGTGGATATTACATATCATCGGGTTTAATAAGCTAATTTTTAGGTTGATATGGCGGAGGTCTATCAGCTAGATCAAAGGAGTTTAAAAGTACAGAACTTTGGTTTAGAAACAAAGCCCAAAATTGAGCTTATTGGTTGTTGTGTTTCGTGTTATCTATATTGAGATATTCAAATACTCAAAATCGAGGTTTAATTTTTCTTTGATATAATTTATATATCCTAAATCTTGGTCATTTGCAGGATACTGGCCTACAACAATAATTTTTTTCTTTCTAGTGTCAGTGTCACAAAAACTATATTGTAAAACTTGGCCTAGAGCTTCTCGTATACATTGACTAGCATAAGAAGATGATTTTACTTCATAAAATCCTATGTAATCAGGTTGTAAAAGCTTAACGTCGACATAATTCTCTTCTAGAATGACATTTTCTTCACCGTATTTAGTGGATAATTTTTCTTTAAGAGCTTCCTGTATTTTGTTATGCTTTTGTTCAACAATAAAAGAGGTACTAGAAGTTGTTCGTATTTGAGGTTTTGTATTTCTTTTTGTAGTTCCTTTTCTTTTTCGAATGTTTTTTTCTTTTTCAATTTCAAGCTTATCCTCTCCTTTTCCAAATCTTTCATAAAGTTCGAACATAAAGTCGTAAACACTTTTGTTGAAAGGTTTATAAAGAATCATTTTTTCATGAATTTGAGATATCGTAATCTGGCGATTGATTGTTAAACCAAAATGTTTTCCAATAGAAAACAATACATCTCTTTTAAAAATGGGAATTAGTCTTTCATTTGAATATAAAAATGCAACTTTCCACTTAAATAAATCTGGTAAAAGAATATCATCGATTTTATTAAAATTTCCATTTTCAGAATATTTAATAATTTGTAGAATGTCACTTTTTATATTTTCAAATACTTCATTTTCATTATTTCCATAAGCTCTCAGCCAAGAGTGTTTTTTTCCGTTGGCATAATTCTTAGGTTTTTTGTTTGGTTTCTTTCTTTCATAAATACCAAATTTAATAGAAGTCATTCCTTTAATACTCCCAAGTATTCTTGTTTTTGTTTCCACCCATTGACAAAAAGTATCTCTATTTCCAGTACCAACATAATCATTGAGTTTCATGTTTCGTATGTCTTCTATTTGCCACCTAGTCAAAAACTCATTTAGTAATCCATTTAATTCGATATTGGTCATTTTGGAGATAGTTTTTTCAAAAAACACAACGTTTACTTATAACCATCAGTTATGGGTTAATAGTTATTGTATTTTGGTTTAGAATTGTTGTTAGCAATTCAGAGTGGATTCAGATGTATTCGAATCTGCCTTAATTGCTGTGATATATCTTGTTGGCATTAGTTTTTATTCTTTAATAAACCCCATATCATCTATAAATAAATTCATTAATCGATAATAAGAATTTTCAATTTCCTTTTTGTTTACTGTTTCGTTGGTAAACATTTCATTCCAACTATTGTCCCAAGGATTTTCGTGATTCATTTTTTCATAGCCAGCTTTTGAATAGGAAAAATCCTTTTTTATTTGAGAATCCCATTTACCACTGTAATTCTCAAAACAAAGGTTGTCTATGAAATTCAAGTATTCTTTTTTAAAATCTGGTGAGAAAAAATCTCTATTAGTGTAGTATGTTAAGTTTAGGGATCTCTTAAAATCAATTATTTCCTTTGGTGAATGTTCTTTGAATGTTCCATAGTCATTCATATAGCAGAGTATTGCATTAAATTTTGGCATCATAGATTCGTACAACTCTAGTTTTTTAGTTGTCAATGTTTGATTTGTCCACTTGGTTTTTTCATATTTGTTTCCATAATAGAATAATCCAATGGTCAGAAATAAAGATATTAATGCAGTAATAACCGACATTATAAATTTTGCTCTTTCTAAGCTGTTCCAGATTTTCTTATTTTCCATTTTTTTCTAATTGAGGGTAACGGTACGGTATAACCGTCAGTTACGGGTTTATATGTGTTAATTTTCGGTTTGGCATTGACGTAAGCAATCCCGAGTGGATTCGGACGTAGTCGGATTCGCCGTAGTTGCGATTATATATTGTTTGGCATAGTACTTTAAAAGTCATTCAATATTCTTTCGCAAGATAAAATTCGTGTCGTTAATCTGTCCACCTCTTCCATAGTATAATTTTTTCCTTTGACAGTTTTTATGTAATTAATTATTTCATTTATTTCAGATTCTTTTTTTACGATTATGTAAAGAATTTGGTTAGCATTAAAGTATAATCTTTCATTAGCAAGTTTGGTATTTTCTATTCTCTTTTTTTCTGGTGTATCATATTCATTAGGTAAGAGCCAATCTTTGAATTTTTTATTCGCTCGCATTTTTGGTGTATATCTCCATTCTCTTTCATCTGCAAAACGATAATTTTTAAGTGTTTTACCTTTTCGGGTTAAGTCACTTTCATAAACTTTGATATATCTAAATATGTTTGTGAGATTATATCTATCCTCAACGTTTTCAGTTTTGATTTGTGCAAATTTTCGAATAGAAGATATCAGGACATTTGAAAAATCTGACTCATCGGTTAGATATAGTAATGGATTTAAGCCTTTTTCACTTGCCCATTCTTTGCTCAATCCGATGCCATAAGAACCATACTTTCCAATATGTTCTGTTATCTCAGAGATTTTAATATCGCAAAATGAAACCATAGGTATTGCCATTTCCAAATTCTTCTCATTATGGCTTAATTTTTCAAAACAATATTTGATTTTAAAATTGTCCTTTAAGATTCCTTTCAATCCTGATTTAGATGTAAGATGAAATAATGTAGAAGGAGATAGTCCCATTAACTTTGATTTGTATTATGCCCAACTTGTTTATATGTGAAACTTCCTTCTTTATATTCCACTATATTGCATGAATATACAGAATTTTCACAAAAATTCATTCCGCATATATTTAAAGAAATTTCCTAACCAAATGTAAAAATAAATTTCAAAACTATAAAGCAATACCTACTAATAAAAAATAAAAAAGGCTTCAATATTATTGAAGCCTTTTCTAAACCGGTAAATACTTAAGGTATTAACCCATTAAATCGTCTTGTCTACCTTTTAAGCGTTTTTCTATTTTTTGCTTAATAACGGTTAAACGTTTCATAAGATCCATAAGTTCAGGATCTTTACTTTCTTTGTAAATATTATTAATATCTAATATAAGCGCTTTAACTTCACGAGAAGATTCTATTCTCTCACTAGTGGTTTTAAATGTATGTTTGCGCTTTTCAAACGCTAATGCTCTTTCAATCAATTCCATAAGTCATTTTCAATTTTTGTGTCGGTACAATAAATAGTATTGTGGTTGGACAATATAATAAAATTTGCCAAACATATGTTTTTTTATTGTATTTATTAAGTAAAATTTATTTTTTAACCTTAATTAACACCTTTTAATGTAAGAAGTGCAATTTTTCTGTTTTTAGGAGTTTGTGTTTCCGAAAAGCTGTTGCAGTTTTTCTGTACGGTATTTAAAAATTTCTTCGAGCTTTGGCTTTACTAAAAATGGTTGTACCAATTGCCCTAAAATACCGAAAGGTATTTTGTAGTGTATGATATCTTCCATTTCTACGCCACCTTCAATTTCCTTTATAAAATGTTTATGGTGCCAAAGGGCATAAGGACCAAAACGTTGCTCGTCTACAAAATACTGTTTGTCAATAACATGTGTTATTTCTGTAACCCATTTGGTTTTTATGCCTAATACTGGTGTTACAATATACTGAATGATCTGTCCGGCGTACATGGGTCTGTCTGCGCCAGAAATGATGTTAAACCCCATATAATCTGGTGTTATAACTTTTAAGTTCTTAGGATCGGAAAGGAAATCCCAAGCTTCATCTACAGAAATGGGTAACTTTTGTGTTCTATGTAGGGTATAAATTTTCATTTTTAATTGTGTATTAGAATATACATGTTTAACGAGGAGGCGATACATAGCCAAATTAAATAGGGGAGAATAAGCAGTGTTTTATAACCCATTTGTTTACGGTAGTCGTTGAGAAAAAAAGCAATAATACTCGTTAGTCCCGTAATTACAACTAGGCCAACACCTATTAAGTGCTGATTGAAAAATACATAGTTCCAACCTACATTTAATACAAATTGTACCCCAAACAGCCCTAAAATCCTTGGTGTAGGCAGCAATTGGTATAGATATGCCATATAAATAGAAAAACAGAGCATAATTGTAGACCATGCTGCGCCAAACACCCAACCAGGAGGTGTCCACGGTGCTTTATTTAAATTAAGATACCAGGGTTTTTGTGGCCCATCCGCCATTAGCCAAGTACCAATAGCAAGTGCACCAAAATTTATAATTAAAAAAACAACGGTATATTTAGCTAGTTTCATGGTTAAGTTTATGCAAATAGGCTGCGATCTTTTGAGCTTCGGCATACTTTTTATCACTTGCCGCTCTATTAACCGAAGATAGGCTATGCCACTCTTGCATTAGTTTTTTAAATTTTTGTTCTAATTTTTCTTTTTCTGTTTTCCTTTTAAAAATTCCAAACATAGCTTTTTATTTAAAGTGATTACTATTAAGAGTATTTTGACACTTAAAAGTGTTTCTGTTGCATGTTTAATTGTGTTTGTCATTTAGACTAACCCTAAGGAAGCATATCTAGGTTATGAGATTTCTCGTCACTCGTGCCTCGTTTTGTCGAAATGACAACCGTTTGTTTTTATGGTGTTTAATATCATTTTACTAATTATATGGAACTCCTATGGTTTAAGGTGTTTCGTAATCTTAAAACTGGTAGGGCTAGTTGTAGACAGGAAATAATCTACTAATTGCCCTTGTGGATTAACCAAGTACTTTTGAAAATTCCATTTCACCGAAGAGCTTTTAACGCCATTATTGATTTTTTCGGTTAGCCAATGGTATAGAGAATGTTTGTATTTCCCTTTTACATCTACCTTTTCTGTTATGGTAAATTTTACACCATAATTTACTTGGCAGAAAGAGGCTATTGTTTCATTATCACCTGGTTCCTGATTTCCAAACTGATTACAAGGCACGCCAATAATTTCTAGTTTGTCATGATACTTTTCATATAGCTTTTGTAATTCTTTATACTGAGGTGTAAAGCCGCATTTTGAAGCAACATTTACAAATAGAAGGTACTTTCCTTTAAATTTTGATAAATCTAAAGACGTGTTATTAAGCTTATTGATCTTAATATCATAGATACTATGAACATCTAGAGATTTGCCTGTGCTACCCATATTTAATGTGGCTAAAAATGCTTTAACTGGATTCATATATCGTGTGTCCTAAATTATATTTATCACTAAAGAGCAGTATATTCTTGATTGTAAGATTTCTCGTCATTCATGCCGCGTTCTGTCGAAACAACAGCAGTTTGGTTTTAATGTTCTTAATGTTATTTTTAAATTCAAATTACCGTAGCTTTAACTTATATTTTAAAACTAACAATGCCACAGTCCATTTCAAATATTTGACCAGAAATGGATGCTGCTTTCTCAGAGAGTAAAAACGTAGCCATATCTGCTACTTCGTTGGGTGATAGAAACTTTTTGAGCGGATGACGCTCGGTAATGGTTTGTATCATCTTCTCATTTCTTAGCAACTTAGAAGCCAGTTCTGTATTGGTGACTGTTGGTGCTATGGCATTAATCCGAATAGACGGCGCAAATTCGGCACCTAAAGATTTTACCAAGCCTTCTACACCAGATTTAGCTGTAGCTATACTAGCATGAAATGGCATGCCTAACTTAGCCGCCACCGTACTAAACAATACTATAGCAGGGGCGTTACTTTGTTTTAAAAGAGGTAAATACTTTTGTATAGCCTTAACAGCGCCTAGAACGTTGATTTCAAAGTCATTTTTAAAATCTTCTACACTTAATCTAGAAATAGGCTTTAGGTTAATGCTACCTGGACAATACACCAACTTACTAGCTTCATTAAGTTCTGGTAGTTCATCTGTGGTTACATCGCAATCGTAATGTGTTAGGTGCTCATGTGTTATATCTGGAGCAGTTCTGCTTACATTTATAACCTTGTGATGCGCTAAAGATTGTTCTACTATAGCTTTGCCAATACCTTTACTGCCACCTATTACAATTAGTGTATCCATCTAAGTCTGAATTATGATTTTAAAAAACCTGTGTTTGATTTTATTAATGTGATTTGTTACTTTTTAATTGTCAGTTCGAGTGGTTTCTGAGGAACGAAGAAATTGTATCGAGAACCATTCAATAAATGACTTCTCGATACATTTTTCTCTCTAAAGTCGAAAAACACTCGAAGTGACATTTTAACTGTTTAGTTTATAGATACTAAATAGTTAACTTAGCCTTTAAACGCTTTTCAACTTTTCTTTTAATGGCCGTTAAACGCTTCATAATGTCCATTATTTTCTCGTCTTTTTTAACCTTATATATTTGATTTAAATCTAAAATTAAAGCCTTGGCTTCTCTAGAGATTTTTACACGGTCGCTTGTAGATAGCCCGCGCATTTTTCTTTGTTCAAACTCTAATGCTCTGTTTATTAATTCTAATTCCATAATCTTAGCTTTTTAGATAATTCTGTAATTCTGTTATTTTTTCTGAAGTATTAAAACTTCCGCCATAATAGGCGGTAATGGTCTCTGAGGTATCATCTTTTACACCTCGTGATGATACGCATAAATGTTTTGCTTCTATAATTACAGCTACATCCTCGGTATCTAGAATTGTTTTAAGCTCATTGGCAATCTGATTTGTTAAACGTTCTTGTACTTGCGGACGTTTAGCATAGTATTGCACAATTCTGTTGAGCTTTGATAAACCAATAACCATACCTGAAGAGATGTAAGCTACGTGTGCTTTTCCTATAATGGGAACAAAATGGTGTTCACAATTGGAATAAAACGTAATGTTCTTTTCAATGAGCATTTGATTGTATTGATATTTATTATCAAACAATGCTACTTTTGGTTTATTCTTTGGGTTTAAACCAGAAAATATCTCATCTATGTACATCTTTGCCACACGTTCTGGAGTGCCTTTTAATGAGTCGTCTGTTAAGTCTAAACCCATAACTTGCATGATTTCTTCAAACAAAATGGCAATACGTTCCTTTTTTTCGGAATCACTTAGTTTAAATGCGTCTTCTCGCATTGGAGTTTCCAGTCCTGTGAAAAGATGATCGTCTCCAATATCTTCAATTGAAAAGCCGTTTAAATGATGTCCGTTAATTTGCTGTTTTTCTTTTTCTATTTGCATATGATCTTTTTTATGTGCTGTATCCATTGCTTTTATGAATCAAAGCACGTTAACGTTTTGAGATTTTATTATGTGTTATTTGTCTTTGTCTAGTACATTTAAATCTTCCTTTTTCAAACCCTCTAAGTTTTTCATGTTTGGTGCACCTGCCTTGTACACGCTTGCGCCACATTTTAAAACTACTGGGTTTCATTTCTTTTCGCATCAATTCAATAACTTGCTGTTCTTTAAGTCCGAATTGAAATGTAATGGCCTCAAAAGTGGTGCGGTCTTCCCAAGCCATTTCAATAATTCTATCAATTGCTTCAACAGATAGTATCATGTAGGTTGAAAGTTATATTGGTCCTCATACCTAACTTTTTCTTCTATCATTTTTCTAAAGAACTTACGGTTCTCTTTCAACATGGTATTGTTTTTAAATCGAATAAATTTTCCTTGGGCATGTATACTTGTGCTGTTTGTTTTAAACACAACCAAATGGTAATATGGAATTGCCCAAGTGAAATTTTGTAAGCCTTTATTAATAAATAGTAGAATACCTTCCCGCCTTAATTCTATATTAGCATAATCTATGCCAGATTTTGTACTTATATACTGTTGGAGGTTTGGACTTACGTCTTCAATAATCATACGTTTAGATCCTACACCCTTTAATTTAAAAGCCTCTAAAAGAGAAAATGATGTGCCTACCATATCTCGCAGCAATCTATTATGCTCTTTGTTGTAGTATGTGGTATCGAGTATCATTGTTTGATGTTTATATCTCAAATATACAAAATGTTTAAGTTTTTATAAAAAAGATTAAACAAAAAATAATATTGCACTATTGAAAATATTTATAGTGGATTTATATAATTGAAAATCAGTTGTTTAAATTGATTTAAATCGTTTTCTTAGGGTGTGTTTATGTAGAATTCGTTTGCTTTCCTCTAGAACAGTTTTATCTTTTCTTAGGTTCCATAAAACATCACTGGCTTTTTTACGGGTTGTTTCCAAGTCTACAATAGGCATAGGATAATCTTTGCCTAGAGAGATATTGTAGAATTGTTGCTCTAACTCTGTCATTAAATAAGGTTGGTGAGCAAAAGGAGTGTCTAGGTCTTTAAGCTCTGGTACCCATTTTTTTATAAAGGATGCTTCAGGATCGTGTTCTATACTATTTTTTACAGGATTATAAATGCGTAGCATATTAATGCCAGTTTCTCCAGCTTGCATTTGCAATTGCGGAAAATGGATGCCTGGTTCAAAATCCAGAAACATTTGAGAAAGGTGCTGTGTTGCTGCTTGCCAAGGTTGCCATAGGTTATGCGTGAAAAATGAGACTACTAAAGCGCGCATTCTAAAGTTAAGGTACCCTGTTTCATTTAAACAACGCATACAGGCGTCTACCAAAGGATAACCAGTTTGTCCCGTTTTCCAAGCGGTTTGGTATATGTCCGACACTCGCTTTTTTAGTTTATGAAAGCCTTTGTTAACACTGGCTTCTTCCATGGTGTGTTCCATTTCAAACTTTTGAATAAAATGTGTTTGCCATCTAAGTCTAGCCATAAAGCCTTCTAAAGCTTTTTTGTGTTTTGATTCTTTTTTGAAGTTATAAGCTTTATGATACACTTCTCTAACCGACAAGTTGCCCCAGGCGATATAAGGTGAAATTCTACTGCAGCTGGTTCTTGCTAATTCTGGTTTAGAAATATGAAACATATAGTCTTTGTAGCGGTTTTCAAAAAAAGAGTCTAAATACCTTAAACCAACAGATCGTCCTCCTTTTTGAAATAACGTGTCTTTAGGTGTAATTAAACTTGGTGTTTTTAGTCTTTTTTCTAAGTCCTCAATATTGTTTGTTGAAAGTAGTTGTGATACATTGGGAGAAAACACTAAAGGTTCTATGCCGTAATAAGCGTCTACAAAATTACTCCAATTATCCCGATTCTTTAAACCTCTAATAACACCATTATTAATGTTTTCATACCAAGTAATTAGGTTGTTTTTGCAATAGCGTTTAAAGGTTTTGTCTCTGTTATAGGTTACTAATAAACCTGTTTCTTGATGTGAATAAATACCTGCTACGTTATACAGCGTTTGTATTTGGTTTACAGCTGCAATAATATCCGTTTGTACAGCAAGGACTTTTGAGTTATACTTACTAAGCTCTGTATTTAAATCTCTAATGGATTCTTTGATAAAATTCCAATGTCTCTCACTGTAGTGTACATCATTTAATAACATCGGTTCAAAGCAATACAGTATTAGCACTTTTGTACCGGTCTTGAGCGCATTAAAAACGGCTTCGTTATCATGAAGGCGTAAATCACGTTTTAACCAAACAATATTTATAGGGGCTTTTTTATTCATGATTTAAGGTGTTTAAAAACTGTTCAGCATATTTAAAGTGTTTGCTTTTTGCGGCAGTATCCATTTTATCAAAAGTTCTTATAAGCATACCTAAACGAGGGTTGCTTAAGAAGAAGTTTCTGTGTTTGTCCATAAACGTCCAGAATAAACCGTCCCAGGTATGTTGCCAATCACCTTTAGGATAATTACTCATTTTCATGATGTAATTGCTACTGCTTATATAAGGTTTGGTAGACATTAATCCGCCATCGGCATATAAAATCATGCCATAAACGTTTGGCACCATAACCCAATCGTAGCTGTCTATAAACAATTCCATGAACCATTGGTAGACATCATCTGGGTGAAATTCGCATAACACCATAAAATTTCCTAAGATCATAAGACGCTCTATATGATGCGCATAACCTGTTTTTAGAACTTTTTTAATGGTGTCATCTATAGGCAATATACCAGTAGTTCCTGTATAAAAGGACTTTGGGATTTTTCTGGAAAATTGCCAAAAATTTCTGGTGCGTTCTTCTGTGCCTTTACATTCGTAAACGCCTCTAATAAATTCGCGCCACCCTAAAATTTGTCGCACAAAACCTTCAGTGGAATTAATAGGAATAGCATTTTCTTTGGCGTAGGTAATCGCTTTTGTAATAACGTCTAATGGATTTAGTAAGCCTACATTAATTAAAGGAGAAAGTAAACTATGGTTTAAAAAATGGGCTTCTTTAACAATGGCATCTTCATAGATTCCAAATTCGAAAAATCGTATTTCTAAAAACTGATTAAACCAACTTTCTGCCGAATTAAACTCAATCGGATATACTACGAAGTCATTCAGTTCTCCGTAATAATCCCTGAAGTTTTGTTCAACATAAATTTCAGCTTCTTTATGATAGCTTGTTGTTTTTGGAAATTGAATATTAGGAGGGATTTTTTCCTTTGGATATTTCTTTCGGTTATCGGTATCATATGTCCATTTGCCGCCTTCTGGTTGTGCGCCATCCATTAAAACTGCCCTCTTTTTACGTTGCTCTTTGTAAAACGATGTTTGAAAGAACTTCTGTTTTGTGGGTTTAAAGAATTTAGATAAGTCGCCTTTGGTATTTATAAATAGAGGATTCTCATACCATTTTATCTTCATTCCAGACGTTGAGCTCTTAATATGCTTTTCCAACCAGTTATCGGTAGGGTCAATGATATGAATGGTTTTTGTACCACGTTTTAAAAGTTTAGGCAGTAGTTTTCGGATATCTGAATCCTCGCTAATAGCTTCAACATAAGTCACTGTTTTTCCTATGGATTCTAAGTAATCGCAGTAAGCCTTCATACTGGCCCTATGGAAGGCAATTTTCTGTTTATGAAATTTATATTGTTTAAAAAACAGGTACTCTTCAACGAGATATATGGTATCTATTTCTTTTAAAACTGTTGTTGTTTTAAAAAGTTGATGAGGAAATATTATATGTACGTTTGGGGTATGCATAGTTTAGAATAAGGTAGCTTGTAACCATTGATTTTGATATTTACCATTAGCGTCATAACGATCTGCCTGCAAATTCACATTAAAGGTTCTATTCCTTTGATCGTTGCCAACGCCCGAAACATACATCCAATTGCCATAGTTGCTATGAACATCATAATCAATTAGTAAAGATTCAAAATAAGCAGCTCCAATTCTCCAATCTAAACCAAGGTCTTTTGCAAAATAGGACGCTACATTTTGTCTACCACGATTACTCATCCAACCTGTTTCTTTTAGTTCAATCATGTTGGCATTAACAAAGGTAGATTGGGTTTCGCCATTAAGCCACTTTTTAATTTCAAAGCTGTCATTTCGCCATTTATAGCTGGTGTTTAGGATACCTCTAAGTTTAAAGATATCGTTTCCATATTTTAGAGCAATGTATTTAAAATAGTCTCTCCAAATAAGTTCAAAGATTAGCCAATAGGTGGATTGATTTTTATAATGCGTTTCTTCAAAACGTTTTATTTCCCAATAAATGGTTCTAGCTGAAATACTACCATTAGCCAACCAAGAAGATAGTTTAGAGCTATAATCTGTTCCTAATAAGCCGTTTCTTGTCTTTTTATAAAATCCCAGTTGTTTTGTTTCAAAGAAATAATGATTTAGACGCTCTAAGGCAGCGGATTCTCCACCTTTAAAAGGAAATGCTGAATTTCGATGTGTTTCAAATTCATAAAACCCCAAATCATCTAAAGAAGGGATAGTTGTATTGTTTTCAATTGTTATGTTGTTTTCTACTGCTTTGGTAATTATTGAGGGTCTTACAGAACTATACTTTTCAACGTTTTTTCTAAAGTTTGTAAATACATTGGGAATATGGGTTAAGGACATACCGATATCTTCTGGATGGTATAAAAACTGATCGAAATATGGGTGGGTTTCAACAGTTTGTGGAATAGAAGCTACGACATTATTAAATACTTGTTCTTCATCTCGTGTCCATTCTCTTTGAAAATAGATAGCGTCAATAGGAAACGACTGAATTACTTTTGGAATAGCATATTCAGGTTTGTCATGAAATACTAGTAATTCGATGTTTATCGCTTTAAGGTTCGCTCTTAAATTAGTGATGGTTTCAATTAGAAATTTTGCTCTGAATTTTTCTGTTTTTTTAAATCCGAAAGCGTCTAATTCAAATTGTCTTGGATCAAAACAGTATAGCGCTAAGACTTGTTCATTATTCTGAATAGCTTCTGCTAGTACCAGATTGTCTTGTACACGTAAATTGGTTGTAAACCAAACTAAACCGATGTTGTTTTGTTTTTTCTGCATTTTGCACTACAATATTTTACAAATTCCCAGTTTTTCTCCCATTTTTTACGCCAAGAGAAAGGGCGTTTACAGGTTGGACAAGTTTTCTGGGGTAAGTGTGGCTTTTTGTGTTTCAACTTTAACTAATTTGTTAATCATCCCGGAGAAAATAATACTGTGAAAGGGGAGAACGCTATACCAATATAATCTACCCCAGAGGCCCCGAGGTCTAAACGTTGCGGTTTGGATAAGTTTGTTGTTTCTAATTTTGAATTCTAACCAAGCTTCACCAGGTAAACGCATTTCAGCATAAAGTAATAGTTTTTGTTGTGCTTTATTAGCATAAATAACACGCCAAAAGTCTAACGCGTCACCAGCATCTAAATCATTGGGATTTGTTCTTCCTCTTCGTAAACCTATACCTCCAAATACTTTATCTATATACCCTCTTATTTTCCATAAGAATGTGCCGTAATACCATCCGTTTTCACCGCCTATGCTCCAAATTTTATCTATTGTTTGTGCAGTATCAGTTACACTTCGTTCTCTTTTATCCTTAAAACAACCAAACTTTGGTACGTTTACATACTTATGAAGGCTGTTGTTTAATCTTCCGCTGCTTACCATAGAATCTTTCCAGCTAGAAACAATACTATTCTGCTCTATTTTTTCAAAGGCTAATGCCACCGCTTCACTATAGGTTATGGGTTTTACATGAAGTAGTTTATTTATGTTACTAGGTTTTCCTATGATTTGAATCCCCATACTATCTACTAAAGACGTAGCCAGTTTGTAAGAGGTTGAGGTTACAAAATACAACCAGTAAGATGACAGTTTTGGCGTCATAACTGGAACGGTTAAGATGTAGCGTTTTAAGTCTCTTACCTTAGCAAATTGCAAAAGCATGTCTTTGTAGGTAATAATTTCAGGTCCGAAAACATCATAGGTTTTATTAAAAATGGCTTCGTTACCAGCGGCTCGATGTAAAAAGGTTAAGACATCTCTAACCGCTAATGGCTGTGTTTTCGTATTTAACCATTTTGGGGCTATCATAAAGGGTAGTTTTTCAACCAGATCTCTGATAATTTCGAAAGAGGAACTTCCAGATCCTACAATAATTCCTGCTTTAAAAATAGTGAGCGCATACTTCTGAGATTTTAAATGATCTTCTACATTTTTTCTAGACCTTAAGTGTTTGGAAAGCACATCTTCATTGGTTATACCACTTAAATAAATGACTTGCTTAACACTTGTAGTTTCAATATAATTTTTGAAGTTTATAGCACAACGTTCTTCTAAACTTTCAAAGTCTTTTGAGGAGTTAGACATCGAATGAATTAGGTAGTATGCAACATCTATTTTTTTTGGGATATTTTCAAGCGTTTCAGGCTTTAAGAAATCGGCTTCTATAACGTAAACATTTTTCTCTTCAGCATAGCTTTTGTCTGCTCTTAATCTATCTCTTACAACACAAACAACAGTATGCCCTTGATTCAATAAAATCGGAATCAAGCGTTTGCCAATATATCCTGTTGCTCCTGTTACAAGTATGGTCATACGTTTTCAATTAAGGCTTTTGGTCTTTGGTACCCAAAGCGTGTTTTTGTTTGTGGAATTACGTAACCGTCTAATCCATTAATAGCCGCTACTTCAGCTTTTGATAGGTTTATAAATCCGTCTTCTTCAATAAGATTATCATTAACATATAATCCAATTATTTTTCCAATAATCAATACGGTGCCATTAGCTTTAATAGGATATTCTTCAACGTATTCCATAGCAAGCTGCACGGGAGCACCTTTTACAAAGGGAGAAGTAAATCCTTGTTTGTATTCCGATTCTAAGCTGGTAACATCAAATTCAGATACAGCAGCATCATATTTCGCTGAAGTGTGGTGGGCATCTTCTGTGATGCTTTTATGTATATGGTTTATGGTGTAGTAACCACTTTCTTTTATGTTATTATACGTGTTTCTAACAACAGTTGTTGGTCTTAAGAAGAAGCCTAACATGGCTGGACTAGAACCAATATGCGTAACAGAGCTAAACACGGCTACGTTTTCTATACCTTCATTTGATATTGTACCAATAAGGTTAGCCGATTTATAACCAGAACAGCTATTTATTAAGTTGATTTTATAAATATGCTGTAGTTGCTGTATATCTAATGCGCTGAAGTATTTCATATTAAGACAATCTTAAATAGTTATTGATTTTGATGTTTCGAGCTTTTAAATCAAACATCAAGTTGTAAAGTCCTAAGAAGGTTCTATTGATGTATATAAAATGCTTAGAACCTCGGTTACCATTCATTTTCTTTAAGTCTGTACTTTTAGAATAGCGCTCTCCTAATTCGGCTATTTTTCCAAAGAAATCTGCATTAGAAAAATCAAATTCTTCTTGGTGAAAAGGTTGGGTAAATAAACTTAGCATCTCATGAAACATTGTTGTGAAAAATTCAATTTCTGCTTTACTATCGTCTTCCCTTAAAATCTCAAGTTCAAACAGTTTTTGTTTAAAATAGTTTTGATCTGATAGGTTTTCTTTTTTGGCTAATTGAAAATAGGGTGTATAAAATTCCATAGGAATTGATTTCATACACCCAAAATCAAGAGCTATCAATTCTCCTTTTACAGAGATTAAGAAATTACCAGGGTGAGGATCTGCATGTACTTTTTTGAGATTATGAATTTGAAACATATAGAAATCCCACAGGGCTTGTCCTAGTTTATTTGCTGTTTCTGTATTTGTATTGTGTGCTGTAAATTCTGAAAGGTGTTCACCTTCCATGTAATCCATGGTGATGATACGTTCTGAAGATAGCGCTTCATAGTATTTTGGAAACCTAAGATTAGAAATATGAGAACAGGCTTTAGACATCTCCTTGCTCTGCGCCATTTCTAAAATATAATTGGTTTCTTCTACAAGTTTATGTTCAACTTCTTTAAAGTATTTATCGGAATCTTTGCCTTTTATATTAAACATGCTCATGGCTATAGGTTTTACCATAGCCAAATCTGAAGCGATACTTTCTGCGACTCCTGGATATTGGATTTTCACAGCAAGTTTTTTCCCATTCTTAGTTGCAATGTGCACCTGACCGATGCTGGCTGCATTCACAGAAGTCGCGTTGAAAGTATCAAATAGGTCATCTGGATGTTTTCCAAAGTACTTTTTAAATGTTTTTATAACTAGCGGCGGAGATAACGGCGGAACGGAAAATTGAGCCAGGGAAAACTTCTCCACATATGCCTGCGGCAATATGCTCTTTTCCATACTAAGCATTTGTGCCACTTTAAGTGCGCTACCTTTTAATTGTTTTAAACCATCATATATATCGGCAGCATTATTTTTGTTTAGGCGTTCTCTAGCATCTTCATCTGAATTTAAGAGCTTATCTCCATAATATTTTATATAATTGACACCAACTTTGGCTCCTGTAGAAACCAGTTTTGATGCTCTTTGAATTTTGGAGGTAGGTATGTTATCAATGGTTTTCATGGCATTTTTTTTAGTTCATTTGGAATTTTTCTTTAAATAAGAATTTACCTAAATCTAAGACACTTTTTACTGGAGCAATATCTAAAACATCAAAAGTGGTGTTAACAGATTTTTCAATAAAAATGTCCGTTTTCTCAAAAGAAACTGAAGTGTCTTCTAACCAAAACTTCATGGTTACTAAAAGTTGCAACCATGCCGATTCTTTTAAGGCATTATCTTGAATCTTTTCTAGTTGCGCCTGCTTTATATCTAGCATCTGAATACCTAGTTCACTTATATATTTTGTAAAATGCTGCTTTAAACCAGCAAGCATTTTTAGTCCTTTTAGGTTGTTTTTATATGTGTTGAGAACAAAAACAACATAACTTCTGTTAGCAGTGAGGTTTTCAAAAAATGTGTAATAAAAACTTAACAGCCTATTTCGTGCATCAAAGATTTTGTAATCTTCACTTTTATTAAGTGCTGCTATAGAATTGGAAAAGAATGTTTCGAAAATATCTTTTTCAATCGACTCGAAGGATGCAAAGTTTTCGTAGAATTTTGCTTCTTCAAAATTATGTTCTTTGGAAAAAGCGAATACTGTTTTTGGATTATGCCCATGTTCTAATACATAGGCCATGTACCAAGTAATAATATCGTGTTTTGTTATATTTTTTTTCTTTGCCATAACGCATTTGTTTATGGTAAAGATACAAAATGTTTAACTTATTTTGATAAAAGTTAAACAAAAATAAAAATAGTGCGATAGAATTTAGCTATTATGAGCTAACAACATTGGTCATCTTTAACAAGTTTACAGGTAGAAACCGCAGTTATGGCGCCTAAAACTGGTGCAACTATATACAGCCATAAATGCTCAAAGTTACCGGTAAAAAGGGCAGGGGCTATAGATCTAGCCGGATTCATAGACGCTTTAGTCATAGGGCCAGCAAACATAGCTTCTAATAGTATAATGCCACCAACAGCAATGGCGGCCATAGTTCCAATTTCTTTACTACCAGTAGAAACATTTATAATAGTAACCATTAAAAAGAATGTTAGCAGGAATTCTAATATGGCAGCTTTGTATGCAGGAAATCCTTCTGCTGGCGTGGTTTCTCCTAAAAACTGACTTTCGGGAAATAGAAACCATAATAAAAAACTGGCTAATATAGCCCCAACTAATTGTGCAGATATGTATTTAGGAACTTCTTTCCACTCAAATTTTTTAGCAAATGCAAAACCAATAGTAACAGCGGGATTAAAATGTGCACCGGATATTTCGCCAAAGGCATAAATCATTCCCATTACAATAAGCCCCCAAGTAGCTGCTACGCCAGCATGAGAAATAGCACCGTTTGTAATTTCATTAACAGTCATGGCGCCGCATCCACAAAATATTAGGGCAAACGTACCTATTATCTCTGCTATATATTTTTTTTTCATATTCTGTTTGTATTCCTTGTAAATTGCTTAATTGTTAAGCAATAGTTATTGCAAAATTACTGCAAATATACTTACCGTATTTTAAGGTTTTATTAACAATAAGCGGTTTTATAATGATTAGTTTTGAGATACAAACATAAACTCATTAAACAATCAAAAAAATGAAAAAGCTAGTATTACTTTTCATGGCATTTGCGACTGTATCTTTAGTAAATGCTCAAGTTAAAACACCGCAACCAAGTCCATCGGCTAAACTTATTCAAACCGTAGGTTTAACAGATGTTACTATTGAATACTCTAGACCAGGAGTAAAAGGAAGAACCATTTTTGGTGATTTAGAGCCTTGGGGAACTATCTGGAGAACTGGAGCAAACAAAAACACTACAGTAACATTTAGTGATGATGTTACTTTCGCAGGACAAGATGTTAAAGCTGGAACTTATGGACTTTACACTAAATTAAATTCTGCTAAACAATGGGATGTTATGCTTTATGCTGATTCTAATAACTGGGGAACTCCTCAAAATTGGGACGATAGTAAAGTTGTAGCTACTGCAAAAGTTGAGGTTCATGAAGTACCTTTTAATGTAGAAACTTTAGCTATTGATATCAATCAGATTAAAAACGATAGTGCTGTTTTAGAAATTATCTGGGAGAAATCTTATGTAGCAGTTCCTTTTACTGTTCCAACTGATAAGAAAGTGAGCAAAAGTATTAAGAATGTTATGAGTGGTCCATCTGCTGATGATTATTTTGCTTCTGCTGTATACTATTTAGAGGCAGGTAAAGATATTAATAAAGCTGTAAAATGGATTGATAAAGCTGTAGACATGAGTAAAGAAAAGCCTAAATTTTGGGTTATTCATCAACAAGCTTTAATTCATGCAAAAGCTGGAAACAAAAAAGCAGCTATTGCAGCAGCAAAATCTTCTTTAGAATTATCAAAGAAAGCTAAATATCAGCCTTATATTGCTAAGAACGAGAAAGTTCTTAAGGAGTGGGGGGCATTATAAAATATAGTAAATAGTTAAAGTTTAGACTATTTAGAAAAAGCGCAACGTAAGTTGCGCTTTTTTTGTTTAAGCTCTTTTGATAGAGTTATGTTTAAATCCAATACCAAAATAGCTAATTTCTAATTTAAAGGATTGTTAATATGCCTAATCTGTATCTTCTAAAAAGAAAATTTCTTCTACAGGCTTTTTAAACAAACGTGCAATTTTAAGTGATAAAACAGTAGAAGGAACATACTTGTTTTTCTCCATAGCATTAATGGTCTGTCTGCTAACACCAATAGCTTTTGCCAAATCCGCTTGTGTCATATCAAAAATAGCACGCTGAACTTTTATACTATTCTTCATGACTTCGGGTTTTGTGTTTTAAAAAGTTAAATCTAAAAATAAAAAATAATAGTGGCGTAAACATATTAAACACGAGCACATTAAAAAAGCTAAAATGGTAAACAAAAGCAATTGCTAAAATAAGCACCACGTAGTTAAAAATTATGGCCCAAACTAAAGAATCCTTTCTAAGCTTGTAGATAAACTCATCTTCAATTTTTTCTTTAGAAAACCCTACTAAAAGACCTCCAATAATAATGGCAAGAGCTGCGAGTTCATCTATGATACTGTTTTCAATTATTCGAAAAAGTGCCTTGCTGCTGTCAAAGATTTGATCATCTCCTAAAATAGCTAATACATTAATTGTGAGAAGATCAGATTCGTAGTCGGTAGCCCATACATAAATTCCAGATATTAAACCTAGAAATAAGATTGTCCAACCGGGCATTTTATACTTGTTGGACAGAAGATAATTTGTTTTCATAACTGTTCGTTTTTAAATGATGAAATAATGATTGATATTTCAAAAGTAAAACAAACTTTACATTTAGACAAATAAAAATTACTTTAAGTCGTGTTTTTTAGTCTTTTATACTTAGTAATGCAGGTTTATAAGGCCTCTAACCTTATCTAATAGGGTAATTAAGTGTTGGCTAAATTCAAAAGTCATTATATCACTTTCGGTTTGTCCTTTTCTAATAAGATTACCAAAATGAATGGCTTCATAATTATAGCCGATTGTAGTGTAGTTGAAGTCTTTAACGGTTTCTTTTCCATCTTTTATTATGGAAACTGTGGAAGGTGAATGAAAATAATCGTTGATTTTTACAGTAGCGTCTTCAAAGTAATATGTGGCATTGGTTGGCGTATCCTGAATAAGCGAACTTTTTAATGATGCTGTTACGCTATCATCGTAAATAAACGTCATATGGCATGAAGAATCAGCACCATTGTCAAAAAAAGAAGCATTGGCAATAATATCTTTAGGATTACCAAGTGTTGACAAAGCAGCAAAAATAGGGTAGATGCCAATATCTAGTAAACTTCCTCCGCCTAAATCTTTATTAAAAAGTCTAGCCGTGTTGTCAAAAGCACGGTAAAAGCCGAAGTCGGCTTCCAACTTTATAAGATTACCGTAAGGTTTATGTTTAACAATATCTAAAACAAATTGATAATGTGGCAAGAAGTAGGTCCAGAGGGCTTCCATTAATAGCACATTTTTTTCCTTAGCCATTGTTATCATTTCATTTACTTGGCTAATATTCATAGCAAATGGCTTTTCGCATAGTACAGGAATACCATGTTCTAAACAAAGAAGGGTGTTTTCTTTGTGTAATGCATGAGGTGTAGCAATGTACACGGCATCTATATTAGTATCTTTTACCAAGGTTTCATAACTATCATAGGCTTTTATAGCATTGTATTTGTTTGCGAATTTATCGGCTTTAGCCTGATTTCTTGAGCCTACAGCGTATATTTGCGCATCTTCAATAGTTAATAAATCTGTAGCAAATTTATGAGCAATACTTCCTAAGCCAATAATAGCCCAGTTTATGGTTTTAGACATGTTGTGTTTCTTTTGTTTTGTTTAAAGGTTGAATGCTATTAGCCAATAACATAACTAAAATACATCCAAATAAATTCAACCACAAATAAGGCATCCAGTCATACCACCAACCTATAATTACAATGATCTGTGTAAGTATTGCGGCAGTAAACACAGCATTCGATTTTATATTTTTAAAGAAAAACGCCAATAAAAATATACCTAGAACATTACCGTAAAATATAGATCCTATAATGTTAACAAGCTGTATTAGATTTTCAGCTAGATTAGCAAAACATGCAATGATAATAGCTATGATACCCCAAACTAAAGTGAAAACTTTAGTAGCATTAACCATATGCTTTTCTCCCTTTTCTTCTTTAAGGTTTCTACCATATAAATCAATAGAGGTAATGGTAGCCAAGGCATTTATTTCTGAAGCTGTGGAAGACATAGCCGCAGATAAAATAACTGCAAGTAGTAGACCAATTAGACCTTTCGGAAGGTATTTTAGAATAAAGGTTATAAACATATAATCTCTATCATTAGTCTTGTTGTCTTTGCCAGCATCATCATACAGTGTATTTAGTTCATTTTCTTTTTCCTTAAATAATTCGCTGGTTTTATCTGTTATTGAACTTAACTCAGAAGACAGTTTGTTGTATTGATTAGCATATGCTGTATCAATAGCTTTTTTAATGATAAATTTGGCTTCTTTACGATGTGTTTTTTCAATGCTATCTAATACATAAAGTTCTTGTCTTAGATCATCATTATCACTTTTAACAAGAGCATTAGAAACGGCTTGTTTTTCGGTAAATAGTTTATTTTGTTTACTTTGAAGACTTTGGTATTCTTCACTATACTGTGATGCTAAAACGCTTTCTGTTGATGAATTAATGAAATTTAACGGTGCAGGATTGAACTGATAAAAAACGAAAACCATAATACCTACCAATAGAATAAAAAACTGCATTGGTACTTTTAAAAGACCATTAAAAATGAGTCCCATCTGCATTTCCTTAACAGATTTAGCAGAGAGATAACGTTGTACTTGGCTTTGGTCTGTACCAAAGTAGGCCAAAGCTAAAAATGTACCTCCAATTAAACCAGACCAAACGGTATATCTATTTTCTAAATCGAATGAAAAATCTAAGATTTCCATGCGTCCGTTAGAACCAGCAATGTCTAAGGCCTTAGTAAACGAAACATCATCGGGAATTAGGTCTAGGGTGATAAATAAGGCTGCTAGCATTCCAGCAAAAATGACAAACATTTGCTGCTTTTGCGTTACAGTAACCGCTTTTGTACCACCAGAAACTGTGTATATTATTACAAGAATACCTATAGCAATATTTAAGTATGTTAAATTCCAACCTAAAACTACAGATAGAATAATAGCAGGTGCAAAAATGGTTATTCCCGCTGCTAAGCCACGTTGTATTAAGAATAATATGGCTGTTAGTGTTCTTGTTTTTAAATCAAATCGGCTTTCTAAAAACTCGTATGCGGTATATACTTTTAGCTTATGATACAGAGGAATAAACACCATACATATAACTACCATAGCTATAGGTAAGCCGAAATAGAACTGGACAAAGCCCATCCCATCAGAAAACGCCTGACCCGTAGTAGATAAAAAAGTAATGGCACTGGCTTGAGTAGCCATAACCGATAAACCTACCGTCCACCATTTAGTAGAATTACCACCTTTAATGTAATCTTGAGCACTATTTCTACCTCTAGTTTTCCAAGTTCCGTATCCAACAATAGTTAATAATGTTATGATTAGAACGGTCCAATCTATCCAATTAAGTTGCATACTAAAAAGCTTTCATTATGAGGTAAAACACTATAAAATAAATGGCATTGGCTATTAAAACAAGCGAATAAAGTTTAAGCCAAGGTTGTTTGGGTTGGTTGTTGTCTTGCATGACTAGTCTTTTATGTTGGCTTCTAAGTTTAAATCGTCTTTTCCTAGTGAAAGCATATTGGCAAACAATCTGTAAGCACCAGACACTCCGGCAGGGAACTCTCTAAAGAAACTTAAACCCGTATAGATGTAGTATCCTTTACCGTGTTTAGCAACTAATAAACTGCCTTTTTTAGCGCTTTCATTTTTATCATTCATGGATAATATCGGAGAGAATTCTTTACCCCATTTTCTTGGGAAGTACAGACCTCGTTCTTGAGTCCACCCTTCAAAATCTTTTTGTGTAATTTTATTAGGATAGTTTAGTACAGGATGTTCTGGTTTTAAGAATCGAACTTCCGCATTTTCATCGGTTACTCTATCTCTGGATAATTCCAGGTTATAAGGTGCTAATTGTTTGGTTTTTAATCTATGTGAGGTATTATACTGTACAATCATATTACCTCCATCTGCTACAAAATCAAATAATGTTTGTTGTTTAAAGTCTAGTTCTTCTAAGGTGTTGTATGCTCTAATTCCAACAACTACAGCATCAAAATTACTTAATAATTCTGCTGTTATATCTTCGGTCTTAATGACTCTAACACTATAGCCAATTTGTTCTAGACTTTCTGGAACCACATCTCCAGCTCCTTGAATATAGGCTATGTTTTCACCACGCTTTTTAATATCTAATCTAACCACTTTACTTTCACTTGGCAGCAAAACAGTTTGATACGGAATGTGTTCATAAGTGATTTCGACTAGCTCACGGGTATACTTATTGTCTCCAATATGAACAATTGGACCAATTAACCCTTCACTTTGATGTTTAGGAGGTATAATTGTAAAAACTAAAGATTGTTCTTCACCTTTATGTTTTATGGCCACTTTTTGATGTTTCGGATATACACTCCAACCTTCAGGATGACATACTTCTACGTGACCTTCTAAATTGTCTTTTCCGGCCTTAACTACTACGGTAATGTCGTGTTGTTTATCGGTATCAAAAATGATAACTTTTTCAGAGATTTTAGCGGATGCCTCAGGAATAATCTCTAACGGACGGTATAATTCACCTTTATCTGGTTTAGAATAGCGGTGAACAACATCTTTTTCAAAAGTTATGGCATAGCCATCAAAATCTATAATAAAATTGGCTTGAAGCGCTCTTTTAGTTTCAGGATTACCGATAATAGCTTTGTCTTCAACTTTATACATTCCTAAAGACCCTTTTTCATTTAACCAGTATGGACTTGTGGTTTTTATAGTTGATGGGATAATAGTGTTAAAAGAAAACGTGTGTTTTTTATTGTTTTCTAAGCTGATATCTGAAGTTTGCGATTGTCCTAATGGATTAATAGTAACACTTCGTAAAGTAACATTAGCGTTACTTCTTTTTAAGGCTTCAATATTTATTTTTAAATCATTGTTAGGCGATATTGAAGGTATAGATGAAGAAGCCTCTAAATAAAGACCTGCACACATTTCAATAATAGCTTTTAATTCTTTGGATTTTAAAGCTTTCCAGTGTTTGTCCTCAACATTTTGTAACAATTTATAAGCTTTTATAAGTTGTGGTACATGTGCTGACGGATCTATAAAATTGAAGTTGTTTTCAATGGAATTTAGGATCTCTCCAATGGCTTTTCCACCTTTAATTCTATTCCATGAGGTGTCTACCCCTGCAAAGATATCATTGCCTTGTAAGGCTTCACCCTTAATTAATTCTACATATTCATCTTGAGAGCCACGTTGTGCCAATCTACCAAAACCTTGACAAAGGTGCTGGCTACTAGCTAAGGAAGCTACTTCGTTGTTAGATAGCCCTTTTAAAGGATAATACACGCCTATATCAAAATGTAGCATGTTACTTTTATCGGCTTTAGCAAATTTTTCGCGGCTACCATAAAACCACCAACTGGTGTTAAAAAATAAACGTTTTGGTTGCCAAACACCAGTATCTTTTATCATATCTGGAAACGCATTTTTATCTGCAGAGAGGTCAAAAGCTTCATAACTTAACATAGCAGAAGTTGTGTGATGTCCGTGAGTTGTACCTGGTGTTCTATGATCGAATCTGTTTATGATAACATCTGGTTTAAACTTTCTAATAGCCAAAACAACATCACTTAAAACTTGTGTTTCGTCCCAAATAGAAAGTGTTTCTTCAGGGTGTTTGGAGTAACCAAAATCATTTGCTCTTGAGAATAGTTGTTCACCACCATCAACGCGTCTTGCAGCTAATAATTCCTGAGTTCTAATAACACCTAATAGTTCCCTAATTTCTGGACCAATTAGGTTTTGCCCACCATCTCCTCTGGTTAAAGATAAGTATGCGGTTCTAGCTTTTACATGATTAGCCATGTATGCTATTAACCTTGTGTTTTCATCATCTGGATGCGCAGCTACGTATAACACAGAACCCAAAAAATTAAGTTTTTGAATGGATTCGTATATCTGTGCAGATGCAGGTGTTTTGGGTTTTTGTGCGTTTAAGACACCAACCGAAAGGATACAAATTAATAAATAAGTAATCTGTCTTTGCATAGTAATTTTGGTTAACTAAAAACCAAATATAGCAAAGTACTGTTGGGAATGATTGGGTTTTAATGTTTCTTTAACGCTCTTGTAATAAATACTAACAAAAGAAACTGGTTTACATGTTTTACCTTTCCTATCTATGTATATATTATGTGGTAGAATAGAAAAGGTTTATTGCTATTCAATAAGTTTGGTTCCATTCCAAGTAAATGTTTTTAGAATGGTAATTTCATTATCTATTCCTCTTGAATTAGGAGTGATTTTTGCATAAACTAATTTATTGGGCTTTCCATGTTTTTCATTAGGAAAAATGTAGGTATAGAAAGGTTCGGGACCATCACAATGCATGTTATTTACTATTGGTAATTCTATGAGCTCATTATGTACATTAACTAAAAAATAATTTTCATCGGTGTTGGAACAACAAGCTATATAAGTGGATTGGACTTTTATTAATTTTTTAATGTTTTTTAAACCGTACAAATCATTAACTAACAATGTAGAATTATCATACATTAACAAGTCTGAGATTTTAAATTTAGATAAATCTTTATGAGCTTTGTTTCTTAAAAATATGTAAGTGGGTTCTGGTTGAATTGCCTTCGATAAAGCTGCTTCATGTTTTTCAATTGCTTTAGAATCAATTTTTGTTAGATAAAAATTACCAGATTCTTGCTGTTTATCGAATGCTTCTTCAGATAGAAATCCGCTAAACACAAATCCTTTTAAATTATTGCCTTCATTTTTTATTTCATACCATTCTCCAGCAATAATTTTCCCTTCATCTTCTATCTTTAATTCAATTCCTGACTTTCTTAAAATAATAACTTTTGATTTGTAATCTAACTTGCCTATTCTGTTAGAATTAAGACTAGGAGCATCCCTTACGACTAGGCCATTTTTAGCACTAACAAATTCAATCTTTTGGCCAAAAAGTTGAGTGCAAAATAGAAGGAAAATTACAAATGAGTTTTTCATATGTGCAATGTGTAGGTAAAACTAAAGATCTTCCTTAATAGCATCTTTTTCAATTAAAGTCACAGGTTTTTGAAGAATTAAGTTATTGGGATAGGTTACTAAATCCCCATTTTCTAATCTTAGATTTAACTGAAACGCCCCAATATCTTCAATAATAGCTTTCATGGGAACATCACTATCATGAATTTTAATTTTGTCGCCAACTTTATACGGATATGAAAAGAACAAGATGATGCCCGAAGTAACATTACTTAGTACCGACCAAACTGCAAACATAGCAATACCTAAAATGGCAAATACAGATGAAAATATTACAGCTATATCTTCAAAATTTACGCCAAATACAAAGGCTTCAATAAGGACAGCTAAAAGCAACAAACTAATACTGACGTACTTACTGATTAAATTCATTCGTGCCTTTATAAGACCATGTTTTTTACCTCTCTTTTTAATTACAATATTGGATATTATCCATATGAAAAATAAAATGCCTAAAACTATGGCACTATACGTTAGTTCATCTTTATAAGTTTCAAAAAACATGCGTACTATTAAGAGTTATTAGGCAAAGATAAGCTAAAAAGAATTCAAAGTTTAGTTGAGTTTTAGTGTGTCTCTTAGTGTTTCAAACTTATTCGAATTTTTACTCCAATAAGGTGATTTTATGGTTTTTAATTTTGTACCCTTTGTAGTTAGGGTTTTAGAATTTTTACCATAACCACTTTTAAATGTTTCTTCCCAACTTAATATGTCATGGGGGAAATTAGCATTAAAGTTGATTAATAATGTCCTTTCCAATTCTGGATATTCCAGTTTATAGGCGTTGGAAGTTAAGGTAGCCTTTGCTTTGTATGCTTTAACAGGAACGTGTTTCATTCTTGTATATTCAAAAGAAGGAACAATGTCAAGTGCTCCTGTTGGTAATGATTTAGGATTCATTCGTAATTGCGTCCACAATTCGTTCTCTAGAATTGCCTTTTCCAAGTTGAAGCTTTTATCCGCCTCACCTTCAAAATAGGAATGTGATGTAATTTCAAATTGATCTCTGTTGTTTAATTGCGCATAGACGTGGCCACACCACTCTTGCATAGAGCTAGACACTTTTATAGCATGTTTGTTGTTAGTTACAGGATAAAATACACTTTGCATTACGGAATAAGGGTAAATACCTGTATTAAAATTTTTAGTAGCATTTAACTTTAAGACCGGGATATTGGATGGATTTTGATTATCTGCTTTTACCTGAGAATCTGGTAAAAAATCTTCAGTAACGTAAATTAAAACCGCTTTTCCTTTTCTGATTTCTCCGTACCTAGCTTGTTCCAATTCATAAGAGGATATTTCGGCTTCACCTGCATACCAATAGTCTTTAAATGCTTGTGTTAGCTGTTGAGGAGCTTTTATAACTTCACTTTTAACATTATCGTTGGCCGCAAGTAAGTTGTCTTTTTTAGCGTCTTTACAATTCGTTATTAATAGGGTAGAAGCTAAGGTAATGGTTAGTAGCGTTTTCATTTTTAAAGGATTATACCTTAAAATTACAAAGTTATTTGGAGTTCGCCATATCATTTAACGTTTTGTAAACAAGATGTACAGGTAAGCCCATTACATTAAAATAGGAGCCTTCTATTTTGGTTACTCCAATTTCACCTATCCATTCTTGAATGCCATAAGCACCAGCTTTATCAAAAGGTTTACAAGTTTTAATGTAATACCAGATTTCATCATCAGTTAGTGCCTTAAAAGTTACCTTAGTACTATTATGAAGGGTTTTATTGTAATTGGAATTGGTAAAGCATACAGAGGTTATTACTTCATGAGTAGCATTACTTAGTGATTTTAAAATGTCAAATGCATCACCTTCATCTTTTGGTTTGCCAAGTGCTTTTTCATTATGCCATACTATGGTATCACTTGTAATTAAAACATCATTTTCTTTTAATTCATCTTTAAAAGGTAAAGCTTTTAACTGCGCCAAATAATTGCTTATTTCAAAATGTTTTAGTCTGTCGGGGTATTCTTCCTTTACTGGTTTTAGTCTAATTTCAAATTCTAAACCAAGTCCTTTAAAAAAGGCCTGTCTTCTGGGAGAGCCCGAAGCTAGAATAATATTAAAATCCTTTAATTTTTCGTTAAGCATAAGTGTAGAGTAATATTGAAAGCATTCCTAATAACATGACTAATTTAAGCATGTTACTTATATAACGAAAGTGTTTTTTTGTTTTAGCATTAAAAGCCTTTATAGAAACATAGATTAGCGGACCTAAAACAAAAAAGAGAAAATAGACAACACGTAAAGGTAATTTGTAAATTACGTAAACAATGTAGTAAATTAACATTAGGATGGGCAGCAGCGTTAAAGCAAAAAGTACATTACTTGCTCGTTCTCTTCCAATTACAATAGGTAAGGTGTTCATATGGGCTTTATAGTCGCCATCAATATCTTCAATATCTTTTGCTACTTCTCTAATGAGATTAATTAAAAAGGCAAACATTGCGTAGTTAAATACTTGCTTAAAATATATAAGCTGTAGGTGTTGATTCTGATCGGTTATAGCAGGAAGTAAATCAAAAATAGGAACGATTAAAACACTTAGGCCTACTAATATGGAAACCACTATATTTCCAATTAAAAAGGTTTGTTTTAAATAACTAGCATAAATATATAGTAAAGCTGAAATGACTATGAACAAGGAGAAAAATGCTGTTTTTCCGATTAAAAAGGAAACGTAATAGCCTAAACCAACACCAACCACGTTAAAGATTATAAATAATGTGAAAGCATTTTTTTCTGAAATAGACTTACCAATAATAACGTCTTGAGGTTTGTTTACTAGATCTGTTTCTATGTCGTAAATGTCGTTTATAATGTTTCCAGCAGCAGCAATACAAACGGTTGAAAGTATCAGAAAAGAAATACCAAAAGCGTCTAAACTAGTAATGGCGCCTAATGGTTCTAATAATCCGTATTTAACCAATAATTGTATTAGAACAATCATTAAGAGGTTTTTCCAACGAATAAGTTTAAGTAGACTCATAATTGGGACATAACGCTTTTTATTAAATAGATGAGTACGCTAACAATAGCAATAAAAACAAAACAGAACACCACAATAGTTTTACGCTGTCTTATTTTTTCATCTTTTCTAATCTTATTTTTTATGAGTTGTTTCTCTGCTTTAGTTAAGGTATGGTGTGCAAAATTAAGTTGAAAATGATAATGAGTTTCATCATCTAGCTTTTCTTTTAAAGAAGAAAACGCTTTATTAGATTTTCTATTGAATACACTTTGGTTATTTCCAAAACCTATATATCCAAAACCTGTGCTATGTCTTCTCTTGTTTCTTGCCAAATGTCAGGGAATTTTGCAGTTGTATTTTAAGATTTATTAGTTTTCAATAATCAATAATCAATAATCAATAATCAATAATCAATA
>NZ_VSDQ01000577.1:77374-161150 GCF_008085455.1 Seonamhaeicola marinus
AGAGTCAATTAGACTTAATCATATTTGGCATTAAAATTACCATTCCATTTGTTATGAACTTTTAGTACCTGTTCAATAACATCACGAACAGCACCTTTACCTCCATTTTTATGTGAAATGTATTTTGAAATACCTTTTATTTCTTGAACAGCATCTTGCGGACAACATGGTAGGCCAACCAATTTCATCACTGGAAAATCTGGTATATCATCTCCCATGTATAGTGCGTTTTCAAGTTTTACGCCTTTATTGTTAAGGTATTCGTTTAATTGGTCAATTTTATTATGTGCGCCCAAATAAATATCCTTAATACCTAATCCGGATAAACGCTTTCTAACCCCTTCATTAGAACCACCTGAAATTATACAAACGTTAAACCCCGCATCCACAGCTGTTTTTAGAGCATACCCATCTTTTATATTCATAGTTCTTAGCATGTCTCCATTAGTCATTATGGTAACACTACCATCGGTTAAAACGCCATCAACATCAAAAATAAAGGTGTTAATGTTTTCTAGGTATTCTTTATAACTTTTATTATCGTCCATGAGTTTTCTTAATAGATTCAGTTAATACGTTGTATATAGCCTTATGTTCTTCGCTTTGCAACAACTTTAAATGTTTATTAATGGTTTTTTTATCGTTTCTTTTAGCTGGACCAGTTTGGGCCATATAAGGAGAGAGGTCCTGTACTTTTTTTGCGGTCTCCAAGATTAAGGGCTTTAATAAATCGAATTCAGCGCCTTCACTTTCTGTAATCTCATGACCTATTCTGTATAACTGATTCGTAAAGTTATTTACAAATACAGCTGCTAAATGCAAGACTTTGCGCTGATCGCTATTTACCTTTTTTACAGGACTACCAATGGAAATTGCTAATTCTTTTAAAATGTGATAATCTGGTTTATCTAAAGTCTCTATACAAATAGGAACGTTTGCAAAATCTAATTGTGCAGTTTTACTGAACGTTTGTAACGGATAGAATACACCCCGTTTGTGTTTTTTATCTAAATCATGAACATTAACGCTCCCGGAAGTATGTACTACAATTTTGTTTTCTAAAGGTAACTGAGATGAAACAGAAGCTACAGCATCATCGCTTACGGCAAGTATATAAATATCGGCGTCTTTAAGATTATTTAAGTCATCCGTAATATCAACTTCATTCTTAAACGTTTGCAAGCTTTTTAAGCTTCTATTGTACCATTGGTTTACACTTACATTTTCACTTTTAGTAAAGGCTTTGTATAAATGTGTTGCAACGTTACCTGCCCCTATAATAATTACTGAAATCATACCGCTAAAATAGAAGTATTATATAAAAACTTTACGGTTTTTAATGGTTAATTTATGCTCTTTTTCTAGTTTCTTAATTGCTCTTATTACGGTTTCAACTCTAAGTCCTGTTAGTTCAGAAATCTGTTGCCTTGTTAAATTTACTTCAAATGTACCTTCTTCTTTGCTGTTGTCTTTAAGGTGTTTTAGTAAAGAGATAATTCGGTGTTCTGGTGGATAAATTGAAATTTCTCGAGCTATTTTGGCCTTATACACCATACGTTTACATAGTAATTTCGTAAACTTTAAATGAATTTCAGGATGGGCTTTTAAAAGCTCAAAAAATTTGTCTTTAGGAAGTTGGTAAACCTTAGTTTCAGCATTACACAAAGCAGCTGCGGGATATTTATAGTCGCCAAAAAGAGGAGGTTCTCCAAAGGATTCATTATCGTTAAAATAACCTTGTACAAACTCTTTACCATCTTCTGTTAAGTTGTACATTTTAATACTTCCGTTTTTAATTTGGTAATAGTAATTGGGCGTTTCACCTTCATTAAAAACCATGTCATTTTTTTGTAATGACTTCACGGCTGGTTGGTATGTTTCTAGGACATCTAAGGGTATCATATTGTTATGATTTGAATCATAAATGAGCAAAGATAGATTATAGAATTTTGCCTTGTATTAATTTTAATAGTCAAGGTATGAAATTTTATAGTAAGAGTTTAAAGGAGTTTTCAAGCAATATGGAGTTGTATGTGCCACTTAGTATTATTTTTCAAAGTTGCGTAGGTTCTATTGCAGCTATGTATGTGCTTATGAATAGTAAAGCGGCTTCATTTTTATTGGAATTAACCCTTTGTGTATCTGTAACCATGTTATACAATGCGTTTATTATGGCGCAGATTAAAAAGAAGTGGATTTTTAATTTATTATTGGTATCGGTTTTATTGAATATATTTTTAATAATATTGAATGTAAATCGGCTATAGCTTTAAATGAAAAAATCGGATATAAAAAATAGAGACGATGTGTACTTATTGGTGTCTTCATTTTACGAAAAAGTTAGAAATGAAGACACTTTGGGGCCTTTTTTTAATTCTATAATTAAAGATTGGGATGCGCATTTAGAAACGTTAACCACGTTTTGGGAATCTAGTTTGTTTTTAAAAACGAAGTATTATGGAAATCCATTAGAAGTACATGTAAAGGTCGATCAAGATAACAACCAAAGCATTACAGAGCTGCACTTTGGAATATGGCTTAATTTATGGTTGCAGACCATAGATGAGCTTTTTGAGGGCGATTATGCAGAAAACGCTAAAAGGCGTGCCAGAAAAATGGGAACTTTCCTTTATATGGAAATATTTAAAGCAAGAATGGAGTAGTGTTTAGTATTAAGTGAGCAGTATTCAGTAAGCAGTATACAGTATTAAGTTTGCAGTTGGAAGAACGTTTAAAACAATTGAGGTTAAATGTCATTGCTGAGGAGATAGGATCGTGACAATCTTCTAATTGAATGAGCGTCTTAGCGTCTTTGCTAGAAATTTTAGTATTCAGGTTTGCATAGGTTAATACTACTGAGCGAGGTAGCATTTATTGGGAGAACCTCTAAAAATCCACTTTTACAATAGCTCATAATTGTATTATTTTTTAGAATATGATATTTTAATTTCGAAATTTTAATACTTCTGTCTTTAGCCTTAATACTTCAAGCTTTAAGCAAACTTTAACAAGGTAAAACAAACTTAAATGCCTAAATTTGCACGATATTTAACAGGCTATAACCATGCAAAAGAAACTAGCTAACATTCTTTTTTCAACTCGACTTACTGGTATATTATTTATTGTTTTCGCGGCAGCCATGATTACGGGAACATTCCTGGATCAAGGTCAAGAAACATCACCAACACCATACACAAGAAATTTAATCTACAACGCATGGTGGTTTGAGGCTATTATGGGCATGTTTGTTATCAACTTTGTTGGTAATATTTTTAGATATAGATTATTTAGAAAAGAAAAATGGGCGGTTTTACTATTACATGTTGCGTTTATTTTCATTTTTTTAGGAGCATTTATAACGAGGTATATAAGTTTTGAAGGAATGATGTCTATACCTGAAGGAGGCACTGAAAATACATTTCTTTCTCAAAAAACATATATCTCAGCTTTTGTAGATGGCGATTATCAAATAGACGGTGTACAACAACGTTTGCCTTTAGAATATGAAGTAGACTTCTCTAAACGACTAAATAATAAGTTTCATGAAGCGTCTAATTACAATAATCAACCTTTTGAAATTGAGTTAGAAAAGTTTATTGTTGGAGCAGAGGAGGACATTATACCAGACGACAATGGCGAAGCGTATTTAAAGATAGTAGAGTCTGGTGGAGGAGGTGCTCATAACCATTTTTTAAAAGTAGGAGAGCAGGCAAGCATACATAATGTAATTTTTACTTTAAACAATCCTGCACAGGGTGCGGTAAATTTACATTACGATGGAGAGGCTATTTCAATAGATTCTCCTTTTGAAGGGACTTACATGGTTATGGCTACTCAAGAACAAGGTGCTTTAACAAAAGATAGTATCCAGCCCTTAAAATTAAGAGCATTATACAGAATTGGAAATATGCAAATGGTATTTCCTAAGCCTATTGTTAAAGGTGTCTTTGACGTGGTACAGAAATCACAAGTTTTAAAGAATGATGAAGATGGTATTGTGTTAAAAGTTACATCTAATGGAGAAACCAAGCGAGTTGGCGTTTTGGGAGGACCTGGAATGACAAGGCCGCATAAAAAGGTTAATGTTGGCGGATTAGATTTTAATTTTCAATATGGGTCTAAAGTCCTGGAACTACCTTTTAGTATTAAATTGAATGATTTTGAGGCTGATAAATTCCCTGGTTCTGATATTAATGCTGCTTATTCCAGTCAGGTTACTGTAATAGATAAGGAAGAAGGTAGTTTTGATTATAAGATTTATATGAATAATATCTTAAATCATAAAGGCTATAGGTTCTTTCAATCTAGTTTCTTTCCAGATGAAAGCGGCACAATACTTTCGGTAAACCATGATTATTGGGGTACATTACTTACATACATAGGATACTTTATGTTGTACCTAGGTTTAATGGCTATTTTGGTTGTTAGAGGCACAAGGTTTTCTGATTTAAGAAAGCAACTCAGAAATGTAAAAGAAAAGAAGGCAAAATTCCTTGCTGTATGGCTTGTAATGTTTTCTTTAAGTGGTTTTGCTCAAGAAAAACATTCGGAAAACGACGGACATGATCATGGTTCGCAAACAACCGTAAGAACAAAAATAGCTAAGGCTCAGATAGATTCTATATTGGCGGAAAATATTACATCGAAAGAACATGCCGAGAAATTTGCACATTTGGTTATTCAAGATCTCGATGGAAGAATGAAACCTGTAAGCACCTATGCTTCTGAAATGCTTCGAAAAGTTAGTAATAGTGATACGTACGAAGGTTTTGATGCGCATCAAGTATTTCTGTCTATGCAAGAAAGTCCTAGGCTGTGGTATAATGTTCCTATTATAGATTTAGAGTATAAAAAAGCAGATACCATACATTACATTATTGGTACAAATACTAAAGACAGACGCGTTGCCTTAGCTGATTTTTTTACAGATAAAGGGGCTTATAAGTTAGATCCTTATTTAGAAGATGCTTTTAGTACAACCGTACCTAATGGATATCAAAAGAAAATACAAGAAGCGCATAGACAAGTAAGTTTACTTTATAATACTATAGAAGGTGCCTCGTTAAAGTTATTTCCTGTTCCTAATGACCCTAAAAATACTTGGATATCTTCTTATGATTATAAGTTCGGACAGCATAATATTCAGGACTCGCTTTACGGGAGTTTTATAAAAAACGGATTTCAGGCTTATTTAGTAACCCTAAATAGAGCAAAACAAACGGGCGATTTTACCGAGGTGGATAAATTGCTTACAGCATTTAAAAAAACACAGCATAAATATGGTAGTGATGTTATGCTAAATGATGATAAGATTCATACTGAGGTATTGTACAATAAGTATGATATTTTCAAAAAGCTGTATAAATGGTATATGTATGCTGGATCTTTAATGTTTATTTTACTTATAGTTCAAATCTTTAAAGATAAAAACAAGGTTATATCGGTATTGGTAACCTTTTTTAAATGGCTAATTGTTGCGCTGTTTTTACTTCATTTAGGAGGTCTTATTATGCGTTGGTATGTTTCGGGTCATGCACCATGGAGTGATGCTTATGAATCTATGATTTATGTGGCATGGTCTACAATGCTGTTTGGTTTAATTACTGGTATAAGTAAGAAAAATGGTAAGTCTGTCTTAAGTCTTAATAAATCCGGTTCAGATTTAACCATTGCCGCAGCTGCTTTTGTCACTTCAATGTTGTTATGGGTTGCGCATATGCAATGGATGGATCCTGCTATAGGAAATCTTCAACCTGTTTTAAATAGTTATTGGTTAATGATTCACGTAGCTGTGATTGTCGCCAGTTATGGTCCTTTTACTTTGGGTATGATTCTAGGTGTAGTATCATTATTTTTAATGGCTGTTACTAATAGTAAGAACAGAACTAAAATGGATTTAAATATTAAGGAACTTACTATTATTAATGAGATGGCACTTACGGTAGGTTTAGTAATGCTTACCATTGGTAACTTTTTAGGTGGTATGTGGGCTAACGAAAGCTGGGGACGCTATTGGGGCTGGGACCCCAAAGAAACTTGGGCCTTAATAAGTATCATGATATATGCTTTTGTAATTCATATGCGTTTAATTCCAGGACTTAGAGGCCGATGGTTCTTTAATCTATGCTCAGTAATAGCAATTGCTTTTATCATATTCACTTATTTTGGAGTTAACTTCTACTTAGCTGGTTTACACTCGTATCAATCGGGTCAGCAATTAGATAGTTTTAAAAGTATTGCAATAGCCCTTAGTATTGTGGCTGTTTTAGGGGTATTTAGCTATAAAGGTTATGTAAAGTATTATAAGAAATAAATTTCTGAGAAAGTATAAACTTTAAACTATAAAATATTTTAAAAAAATGGCTTCGGCCATTTTTTTTTGGATTAACATGTAGTTAAACGTGTTTTTAAAGTAATTCGTCGGTATTCCTAAACAAAACTGAAAATCTGTATTTTTTGGTTGTGGTTTTATTTAGTATTGGGGGACAAACCATTTTTCTTAATCTCAATGTTAACTTTTCCTATTAATTTTATTACATTTAGCCATCGTAAACAACTCGTTAACATGGTGTTAAATTTCCAAATTAAAATTTTAAAAAAAACTTCTGGTAGATCTGTGACTTTATAATTCTGTGTGTGTCATAACTATCAACAAAACAAATTGAAAACCCTGGACAAATTTAAAACACAATCCGACGAGGATTTAGTCAAAGCAATAGTAAAAAACAACGATACGTTGCTTTTTGAAATACTGTATGACAGGTATTCAATGCTTGTATATAACAAATGTTTAGGTTTTGCTAAAGACGATGACGAAGCAAAAGACCTAGCTCAAGATATTTTTTTAAAACTATTTGTTAAGTTAGCAAGTTTTAAAGGTAATTCTAAGTTTTCTACATGGCTATATGCATTTACGTATAACCATTGTGTAAATTATGTTACCAGAAATACTGCTAAAAAGTTTGAAAAGAAAGCCGTTGATTATAAGGACATAGAAAACCTTTCTGAAGATGGATATGAAGATGAGAATAGTTTTTTAAGTATGAAAGTTGACAAACTGAAGGTAGCAATAGAACAAATTTCTCCAGATGAGAAAATGATTTTACTGCTAAAATATCAAGACTCATTATCTATAAAAGAGATTGTGACTGCCTTAGGTATAGGAGAAAGCGCTGTGAAAATGAGAATTAAGCGTGCAAAAGATAAATTAATAACCGTATATAATAACCTTAAGTAATGGATAACCCATTTAAATATGTAAATACGCCTCTTAAGGAAGTACCACAAGAGCTCAAGTCTAAGGTTATGAGTGATATAGCAATGGCAAAATTACTCATGGAGTTAGCTGCTTTGTTTTCTTATAATATTGGAGATGTTATTGAGTCGGTTATGAAGCAAAGAGATGCGAAAACCAAAAATTGAAACCCTAACCCGATATAAAAATGGAAAATGTAGAACAATGGAAAGAAACGGCTCTTAACTCTCTAGAGGCCATGTGGCCAGTTTTAGCTAAAATACTACTAGCACTAGTAGTATTGATAGTAGGCTGGCTTGTAACAAAACTTATTGTTGGAATTATCAAAAAAGCTTTAAAAGTAGCAAAAGTCAGTAAGTTAGATGATAAAATAAATGAAATTGAAATTGTAGAGGGTAAAAAGCTAAATTTCAATACAATTAAAATAGCTACAAAGTCTGTAAAATGGATTATGTATATCATACTAATAATTATAGTATCGGATATACTTGGTTTAACCATGATTTCAGAACAGATAGCTAGTCTGTTAGCGTATTTGCCAAAATTATTTTCAGCTTTAGTGGTATTTACTATTGGTCTGTTTTTAGCAAATGCAATAAAAAAAGGCTTAAAGTCGTTTTTTGAATCGATGGATTTATCTGGTGCAAAAATTATAAGTCAGGTAGTATTCTTCATCATATTAATTTTTACTTCTATAACAGCTTTAAATCAAGCTGGGGTAGACACAGAGATTATTACAAGTAATATCACTTTAATTTTAGGAGCCTTCTTATTGGCATTTGCCATAGCTTTTGGATTAGGAGCTCATAAAATTGTAACGGAAATATTAAAAACGTTTTATGCTAGAAAGACGTTTGAAGTAGGACAAGTAATTGAGTTTAATGGCGTAAAAGGCGAGGTAGATGCTGTAGAAAATATGCGTATCATTCTTAAGACTAAGGATGGCAAATTAGCAGTACCTATAAAAGATTTAACTGAGAGTCAAGTAAAAATACAGGATTAACTTTTAGTTAGGGTTAAAATTTGGTTGGTTATTTCTGTAAATTGAAAGATTCTTATAAACCCTTCTCATTTTTTGGGAAGGGTTTTTTATTAGGCGTTAAATTAATACCTTAGACTTCAAATTCTTTTTAAATGAGTCTTCGTATAACAATCCTGCTCCTTACTTTTTGTATTGCTAAAACCATAGCACAAACGGGAATTCCTGAGAACTATGAACTGGTGTATTCTCAAAATTTTGAGCAACCACAAGCCATTAATGATTTTGAAATGACCGATCCCAATGTTTGGATTAGTGTAAACGGAGAAAATGGCAAGTGTTTAGAACTCTACACACAAAGTAATTATAAACCTAATGTACGATCACCCTTTAACATGGCGGTAATTAAAGATGTTAAGGTTGGGGATTTTATAATGGAAATTAGATTAAACCAGAATGGACGGGAATATCCTCATAGAGATTTGTGTTTAATGTTCGGAATTAACAATGCATCAAACTTCTATTATACCCACATTGCTTCTAAGGCAGATGACCATGCTAACAGTATTTTTATTGTAAATGACGAGCCCAGAACTAGTATTGCAGAAGAGCGAACAGATGGTGTTAACTGGGGAAAGACATATTCATGGCATACAGCAAGAGTGGTAAGAAAGGTTGAAGAAGGGCTTATTGAAATCTACTTTGATGATATGAGCAAGCCCATAATGAAAGCTACGGATACACATTTTAAATCGGGCTATTTAGGCTTCGGTTCTTTTGATGATACGGGAAAATTTGACGATATAAAAATTTGGGCTCCTGAAGTCTTAAAAGATAAAAATACTATCCTAAAATAAGCATGTTCTTATGAAAACTAAGACTATTTTTTTGTCATTCTTTTATGTTGTCTTCTCCACCTTTTTTCTTCCAGTTTTTGGACAAAAACGGCCAGATGTTTCTGAATTTGTTCCACAATATGTAACAGTTACTAAAGATATTCCATATGTAACATATGGGAATAGAACACTGTTATTGGATTTGTATAAGCCTAACACCTATAAAAAGAACCTAGCAACTATAGTGATTATTCGTGGTGGAGGGTTCAGAATTGGAGATAAAAACGGATTTGCGCCTATGGCTGCTGCTTTTGCAAAAGAAGGTTTCGCTACAATATGTATTGAATACAGGACTATAAAAGAAGCTCTTTTTCCGGCTGCAATTAAAGATTCTAAAATGGCTGTTAGGTGGATTCACGAACATGCCAAAACCTATGATTTAGATGTTAATAGAATTGGTGTTATAGGTGGTTCTGCAGGTGCTCACTTATCCATGATGCTTGGAGTTTCTGGAGATGTTACAGCGCTAAATCCAGATTTGAATTCTAAACTTTATAAAGTCCATGCTGCCGTTGTGTTAGAGGCTGATGCCGATTTTTCTACAGCTACAGATGATAAAAACTTAATTGATTGGTTAGGCGTGTCTTATTCTGAAAATCGGAAGAAATGGGAATTAGCCTCTCCAATATATCATATTGATGATACCGATCCTCCAATGTTATTCATTCATGGTGTTAAAGATCATATTGTTCCTATAGAGCAGTCCTTAAACAGTGTTGAATTACTTATAAAAAACAATGTTTATAGTGAGCTAATTGCATTGCCTTCTGTTGGACATGGCTTTTGGGGAACCAAAAAGTGGTTTGACTTCACCATAGGTAGGGCAACGTTGTTTTTTAAAGAACAATTGCAATTTTAGAAATTACGTGACTATGAAACGCAAAGAGTTATTCGAATTTGAAGATTTTAACTGGTTCCCGGAAAGTATTAGAACAGGTTTAACTAATCTTATTTTGGTCTTTCATAAAATGATGGGAACTACCGAAGTATTAGCAACTTTAATTGGTAATTTAAGAGCACAATTAAAGTTTGATACAATTGTAGACATGGGGTCTGGCTCAGGAGGTCCTATGCCCAATGTTGTTAAAGCAATGAATGAAAATTCTAGTGACACTATTTTAAACTTATTACTTACAGATTTACACCCCAACAAAGCTTTGGTAGAAAAGATAAACAATGATACTATTGATTATATAAGCTATAGGGAAAAGCCCTTAAACGCACTAGATTTCTCTGAAATACCTAGTGGTTTAAAAACAATGATTGCAAGTTTTCATCATATGTCTCCTAGAAATGCTAAACAGATTTTAAAAACCGCTTCTGATAATAAACAACCTATTTTTATTTTTGAATTAGCAAAGAATAATGTGCCTTTTGTAGCTTGGTTGTTACTACTTCCTTTGTCGCTGTCAATTCTAATTATCATGTCTTTAGTCATGACACCATTTTCAAAGAATTTAACTTTTACGCAATTACTGTTTACCTACATTATTCCTATAATACCAATAGCTTATGCCTGGGATGGACAAGCTTCTTTAATGAGAACCTATTCTTTTAATGATATTAATACGTTATTAGCCGATATTAGAGAACCTAACTTTACTTGGGAAATAAATGAAGCTGTTAAACCAAATGGTAAGAAAATGGGCTATTACATTCTTGGGTATCCAGAATCTTAAAGTAATGTGAGATAGGTGTTTAATAATTTTTATAATTCAGACGAAGAATGAGTAAGAGTTTCTAAATAATGAGATTGCTCGTCACTCGTGCCTCGTTCCGTCGAAATGACAATAGATCATTTTTTAGTTTCTGAGTATTACTTTGTTGTATTCACAATTAAATTGAACTCTTATCAAATCAAAATTTTTCTAATCTATTAAGAACCTCCTTTTTATAACTTCTACTAATTGGAAGCGACTTTTTATGAATAGTTATTTCTTCATTTGTAAAAGAGGAAATATTAGAGAGCGAAATGATAAACGATCTATGTATGCGCATAAATTTATGACTGGGAAGTTTAGCCTCAACTGCTGTTATTGTTTCTCTAGTTACAACGGTTTCATTATTTAAATGAATTTTTAAATAATCGCTGTAGCTTTCAATATAAACAATAGCATCGAAATCTATTTTTATCATTCTTCTATCCGAACGAACAAACATAAATTCATTACCAGAAGGACTTGCTGTCACCTCCGAATTAATGTCGCTATAAGTATCAAAATAATTATTTACTGCTTTAAGCAAACGTTCAAAAGATATAGGTTTTAAGAGATAATCAACGGCTTGCAATTCAAAGCCTTCAACAGCATAGTCTCTGTAAGCGGTTGTGAAAATTATTTTAATATCCTTGCTAATAGATTTGGCAAAAGAAATACCAGATACTTCGGGCATGTTAATATCAAGAAATAGCAAATCAACATGGTTATTTCTAAGAAAATTAAAACCTTCAATAGCATTATTGCACGATTCAACCTTTGCTATATTAGGTATTTTAGAAAGATGCGTAGCTATTATTTCTTGAGCTATTACTTCATCATCTATAATTAAACACGATATGTTTTTTTTGCTTGACAAATGCTAAACTAAATCTAATTGTAATTCTACTTTAAAGATACCGTTTTTATGGTCTATTTTTAGAAGGTATTTGTCCTTATAAAGTAAATCTAATCGTTTTTGAATATTAGTAAGACCAATGCCCGTATTATCAAAACCATCTTCAGAACATGTGTTTTCTATAAAGAAAGATAGGCTTTTAACATCACAACTAATACGGGAATTAATCGTTAAAATACCATTTCTTAATGTCCCGTGTTTAAAGCTGTTTTCAACAAAAGGCAGTAATAACATTGGCGCAATTTGAATATCATTTGAAACAGTCTCTTTCACGTTAAAATTAATATTTAGCGTATTGTTAAAACGCATTTTTTCTAGCTCAATATAGTCCTTAATATGGTGTATTTCATCTATTAAAGAGACAAAAGGTTTGTCTACTTTATAGAGCAAATAATCTAGTAAGTTAGAAAGCTTTAATATCATTTCTGGTGTCTCGTTAGCCTTTTTTAAGGCAAACCCATACATGGTGTTTAAAGTATTAAACAGAAAATGCGGATGAATTTGCATTTTCAAATAATTAAGCTCTTGCTCTTTTAATTTTAATTGGGCTTCTAAAATTTTGTTTTCAAGTTCGCTGGTTTCTTTACTATGTTTTAAGTTAAGCTTTAGAAGTTTGTAGCCACTCGCAATAATAACTACAAGATACACCGCGGTAGTAACAAATAAAAGGCTTCTGCTAATTGGAGCCATGTCTTTATATTCAAAATTTGATAAATAAATTAAGCCATAGAAAACAGAAATAACTATGAGATAAGCAGAAATAACGATGGTGCAAAACGTGTAAAATCCAAATTTTAGATAACGTTTAGTAATAAGATATTCCGGAATTAATTTATATATAAATACATAAGTTGTGGCTACTGTAATAGGCATTAAAAAAACTGAAAATGATAATACATAATTAAAGTTGCCACTATTAAAACCAAAAAAGTAAGTGTAGAACAAAAGTACACCAGCCCAAAAGAGCAGATGTAAAATTATTTTACCAAGAAAAGGTATTATATGTTTGATAGTAATCATTGCATACAATATTACTATAATTTTTGTGTAGAAACCGTTTTTGTAGACAGATTACCAATTTAGTTGGCGTTTCTACAATGTGTTATATTTATGGTTAAATTAGTCATTCGTCGCATTTAAAATTGTGCAAGGTATAAGCCTTATACATTTGTTGCATGTTTAATTAAAATCAAATTATTATGTACGTTTTATCAATTTATGCACTAAATGTTTTTGTAGATAGGTTTATGGAAGGAGGGCCATTATTTATGTCCATGATATTAATATGTTTGTTAGTATCTATAGCCTTTATTATTCTTGGTTTTGTGAATTTGAAAAAGAACATAGATACCTCCAAGAAAATGTTAAGTTTAGCCTCGGATACCAGTATTTTGGGTTTGGTTATTGGGTTTTTAGGTTCCATTATTGGTATGATAACAGCTTTTGATGCCATAGAAGCCATTGGCGATATTAGTACAGGTAAGATGGCAGGTGGTTTAAAAGTAGCTTTTTTAACCACTGTATTTGGAGCTGTAACTTTTATATTGCCACGTATAGGAATCATTATTTTAAAGTATTTACAAAAGTCTTAGATTAATAGTTACTAATAGATTTTGTGTACCCCTGTTCTTAATTGAAAAGGGGTTTTTTAAATTGTTAATAAGTTTGTGTCTTGTATTGTAGTTGAAATCTTATTTTTACTTTGAAAAAGTACAATAAATGGCAACAAATATTATTGATTTTGAAGGTTCAAAAGACTATTTAGAGAAAAGTTTCCTTGAGGAATTAAATTATAAAATTTGGTCTACACGAAGTTCTCGTTTTAATGCAGATAAAAGACTTAAAACCAGAGCGAAGTTATCAAATATAAGTTTGGCAATACTGTCTGCTTACCTCATTATTGCGGGACTTATGTCGGTTTATAATGTTAATGTTGGTAATGATGTTAATTTAATTAACTACGCTATAACAGGGCTTTCCATTCTATTATTAGTTTTTAGTCAGTATGAAAATGCACAAGATTATAAACTCAATGCCAAAATATTTCATGACTGCGGACTAGAATTATCGGTGTTATACAATGAGTTAAGAGTTTTTAAAACCATAAAAAAGAATCCTGCCAATTCTGAGATTTATGAATTTGCCAAGAATTTATCAGAGCGTTATCAAATGGTTTTAAAAAACTATGATAATCACGCTACAATAGATTTTGATTTATTTCAAATACGGAATCTTAGCTATTTTAAAAAAGTAGCACCAGAGAAAGTAACACCATTTAATATTTTAAAAGTTAAAGCAAAATACTATTGGATGGTATACGGCTGGTATTCTATTATGATTATTATACCGCCTATACTATTTACACTATTGTTCGTTAATCTTTTATAACTACACAGTAAGTCTAGCCGTTTTTAATACTTTAAGAACTTCTCCCTTTTTAGGATTTTGAATTTTTTTAACTAATAAATAAGCAATTACTCCAAGAACGATTAACCCAACAATAATGGTTCCTGTAGTGCCAAGTGCTTCTGCAATAGCTGCTATTATCTTCTTAAAAAAAGCACGTCTTCCAGAAGTTTTTACCGTACCACCACCTTCAATTTCTAAAGCTGCGATATATGTAATCACAGATAAAACTGTAGCAATGGCTAAGGTAATTAGTTCGGGTATGACCTGTTTAAAAATGGAGTAATCTTTTAGTTCTACACCTTTAAGATTGTTTTTTAAGTATGACCTTATTTCAGCATAGGTGGTATGATCTAAAACAAATTCTTCTTCATCCGTTTTATCGTCTTTAAAATTACATTGTATTGTTGTGTCTGAATCAATGAGTACAATATCTTTTAAATCTTCATATCGGATACTTTTTATAGCACCTAGATTTTTATTTTCAATAAGGTCTGCAATATTGACTCCTTTAGGTTGATTGGATAGCCAAAAAGCTTTTTCGGTAGGGATGAAGTAGGTGTCTTTGGTATCAGTCTGAGAGATTATCCAAGTTTTCATAATGCGTTTAGTTAGGCTTTTAAATTAAGTTGAAATAACAAGAATTTAAAAGTAAATAAATACAACAAATTACGAAAGAAAATATGTGAAATTAGTCAGATGCCAGAATTACGGATTATCAACCACAATTACCTTTTTCTGCGCCTGTTGGCATTTTTATCACCTCTAGTTTTAGGTTTCTTATATTTTTTAGAGATTTCTCTTCTGTACTTTCCGCCTTGGTTTGTTTTTTGATTCTTTTCCTTTTTCTCATGAAATGCTGGTCCAGGAGCATCCTCGTCGCGTCTTTTGGTTGGGTTGTTACGTTCTCGTATTTGTGGGCGCTCCTCTTCAATTAATTCAGTAGAAATATCTACAATTTCTGGCAGTTCAATTAAAGGGATTTTCATGTCCATTAAGGCTTCAATACCTTCAATGGCATCTTGTTCTTTTTCTGTAGAAAATACTAAAGCTTCACCTTTTCTCTCAGCTCTACCTGTTCTACCAATACGATGCATATAGTTCTCAGGATATTCTGGCGTGTCAAAATTAATAACATGAGAAACATTATCTATGTCTAAACCACGAGCCATTACATCTGTTGCTATAAGAATCCGATGTTCCCCTTCGCTAAAAGCTTCAATACTACGTAATCGATAATTTTGAGTTTTATTGGAATGTATCACACAAACGTCATCTCTAAACAGCTCTTCAAGTTTATCAAATAAGCGATCAGCCATTCTTTTGTAAGCTACAAAAATCAGGACTTTGTTAAATGTTTCAGTATCACCTAATAAAAACTCCAAAAGATTTACCTTGGTATAGAAATTAGGAACGTCATACCTTTTCTGTGAAATGTTCTCTAGGGGTGTTCCCGAAACAGCTATAGAAACACGTTCGGGATTTCTAAAAAAATCATTAATTAATACATCTACATCTTGGGTCATCGTTGCCGAAAACATAATGTTTTGTCTTCTTTCTGGAAGCAGATCAAAAATATTAATTAACTGATGTCTAAAGCCCAGATCTAACATCACATCTACTTCATCAATGACTAATTTTTGAATAGATTTTAATTGTAAAACTCGGCTTAATGCTAAGTCATACAATCGTCCAGGAGTTGCTACTAAAATATCTAATCCTTCAGCAATAGCTTTTTTCTGAGTATTAATATTTGTACCTCCATATACACCTAAAACTCTGTTATTTATGTGCTTGGATAATTTTTCGATTTCTTCTACAACTTGTACAACCAATTCTCTTGTAGGGACTAAAACTAAAACTCTAGGGTTATCTTGTTTAGAGAATTTTAAATTTTTCAAGATTGGCAACATATAGGCAAAGGTTTTCCCTGTTCCTGTTTGCGCAATTCCAACCACATCTCTACCCGAACTTACAACATTAAACGCTTGTGATTGAATAGGAGTGGGTGTGGTAAACCCTAAATCATCTAGGGCGTTAAAAAGTGGAGTGTTTAAATTTAAATCTTGAAAAGTCACAACAAATTGTTTAGACGGCAAAGATACATTTATTATAAATGCTTTTTGTTGATTTCAATATAATAAGAAGCTTCAAACGTCTTATTAGCAGCCAAAGAAAGAATGCCTTCCTTTTCCGTTAATTCCTGATTGGTAGTATCATTATCTGTTATACCTAACCAAGGTTCTATACAGATAAAATCACCATTAGTCTTTGCCCAAATACCTAGATAATCAAAATCCTTATAGGCAACAGATAAAATATCGTCATTCTTAACACTTTTTAAGGTAACCTTCCTTGACTTTAAATTCTTAAAAATAAGAGCGTCATCTTCAAATAAACGATGCTCTAAAGGCAATGTTTTAGTGCTGTTTAAAATGCGTTTTGTATTTTGGGTAACGAGTCCGTTAGCTTTGTTAAGTAAATAAGTATCTGCCAACTCTTCATGAGCAAACTCTAAAGTGTAATCATTATAATTTTCATCAGAAAACACGGGACATTTAAAAGCTGGGTGACCACCAACAGAAAAATACAATGTTTTATCATCTAAGTTTTTCACTTCATGTTTTACTTCAATAGTATCGTCCTTTAAGGTATAAGATATGTGGAATTCAAATTTAAAAGGATAGTCTTTTAAAAGCTCTTGGCTATATCTTAAGGCATAAGTTAAATTATTGTAGGTGGTTTTAATCAGTTTGATGTCCGGATTATGCCTTATAAAACCATGTTTAGGAATACTATATGTCTTATTATTAAAAATGTATTTACCCTCTTTTAGCATACCAATAATAGGAAAAAGATTAGGCGCATGACTTCCCCAAACATCAGGATCTCCTTGCCACATAAACTCTGTGTTGTTCTTAATAGACCTAATACTGCACAGTTCTGCTCCAATTGGTTTTACCGAAATTTTTAGTAAATCATTTTCTAAAAGATGCATTTTAAAAGTCGTTTAAAGTATTACACAAAACTCTTAATTTTTTAAGTAAACTAATTAACTTTGCGCATAATTTTTTTTATTGAGAACGTCACAGATTTTTAAACCACGAAATGTTGAAGCTTTTAAAAAGCAATTATTGCTTTGGGCACAACAATTTAATGAGGTGGTTTGGTTAGATTCTAATAAGTACCAGCAAGACTACTCTAGTTTTGACGCTGTTTTGGCGGTTGATGCATCGTCTAGTATTCAAACCGATTATCAGAATGCATTTAAAAAATTAAAAGCATACCAAACAAAGACAAAAGATTGGATTTTCGGGTATTTAACCTACGATTTAAAAAATGATATTGAAGACCTAGCATCTTGTAATTTTGATGGATTGCGATTCCCTGATTTACATTTTTTTCAACCTAAAAAACTCTTTTTGTTTAAAAAGGATACAGTTGAAATTCAATATTTGAATTATTTAAAAGCGGAGATCAATAAAGATTTAGAACGTATTAATCTTCATAAAGAGGAATCACAATGTGAACGTTCTAGTCCGGTTAAAATAAAGCTAAGAATTCATAAAGATGAGTATTTTGAAAAAGTAAATACTATGTTGGGGCATATTCATCGTGGCGACATATATGAGGCTAATTTTTGTCAAGAGTTTTATGCCGAAAATACGGAGATAAACCCTTTAGAAACCTACTTTAAACTCAATGAGATTTCTACGCCTCCCTTTGCTTCTTTTGTTAAGTTTCATGACAATTATGTGGCCAGTGCTTCGCCTGAACGCTATGTTAAAAAAGTTGGCAACACGATCATTTCTCAACCTATAAAAGGTACAGCAAAACGTTCAAAAAAAACAAAGGAAGATGATATCTTAAAAACGAATTTAAGTAAAGACGAAAAAGAGCGTAGTGAGAACATTATGATCGTAGATTTAGTTCGTAATGATTTATCAAAAACTGCTGTAAAAGGAAGTGTAAAGGTTAATGAACTTTGCAAAGTCTATACCTTTGAACAGGTCCACCAAATGATTTCAACGGTTACCTCGCAAGTAGAAGCTAGTGTGCATCCTGTTGATATTATTGAAACCACATTTCCAATGGGAAGCATGACCGGAGCTCCAAAGATTTCGGCTATGGAAATTATTGAAAAGCTGGAGGAAACCAAGCGTGGTATTTACTCTGGAGCTATTGGATACTTTGCACCAAATAACGATTTCGACTTCAATGTGGTTATACGAAGTATTCTTTACAACCACACAAAAAAGTATATATCTTATTCCGTAGGAGGAGCTATTACAGCTAAGAGTGAACCCCTTAAAGAATACGAGGAGTGTTTGGTTAAAGCTAAAGCAATGCGAGAAGTTTTAGAAAACTAATCAATATGTTCCTTGAATTTGTCTTTTACCTCATTAAAAATGAATTCAACACGTTTTACTTCAATGTTTTTTACAATTGCAATTTCTTCAAAGCTTAATTTTCCAAACACTAATAAATCTATAATGTTAGATACGTTTAAAGGAATCCAGCTATATAAATTACCTAAGATTTGTTTGGATCTGTTGAGGTGCTGTTCTTCAATTTCAAAAGCATTTAAAACCGAATTATTCTTGTCATCGTATACAAAAAGATGCTTATGGTGATTGTTTTGTTTGTATGAAATATCATTTAAATCTTCGGTCATAACAAAATCTAAATCAGCATCAACAGTGAAGCTTTCTTCTAAATCATCCAATTCTTCTTCTAAAATGGACGTTGTACTTACTGTAGTTTTATGGAAAGCCTCTTTTTTAAAAAGTGTGTTTAAATGAGAAACCACATTTTTAAAAAGTTTTAGTTTAATGGTTTTAACATCACTATCAATATTATAACCTTCTTCATAATATTTTACAATTGCTTCGTCAATAATACCGTTAGAAGCATATAGTTTCTTTGGTATAATGCCAGTGGATTCTGCAATATAAAGTCTATGTTTAACAAATGTATGTAAATGCTGTGTTGCTCCTAGAACTCTTTTTTCAAAAGCTATTTTAGTCTTTCTATCGTTTAATTTGTCTATCGTGCACATAATAATAGTATTTTAAAATTATTGATTAAGGTACTCTAATTTTAAAACATGAATTATGATTTTTATCAGATGATAATAGAAATAGTAGCAATGTTTAACTTGCCAAAGTTGTATATTTGGAAACATGCTAAACAACTTTGAAGAACATATTTTAGGTAACCTTCCTTTCCTTAAAGATGGTAAATTACTAATAGCCATATCGGGAGGTGTTGATAGTGTTGTATTGGTACATTTATGTCACAGACTTGGTTTAAATATTTCCTTAGCACACTGCAACTTTAATTTAAGAGGAACAGAAAGTGATGGAGATGAACAATTTGTAATAGACTTGGCTAATAGTCTGGATATTGAGGCCTTTACAGAGAGCTTTGATACAGAAGGCTACTCCGTGTTAAATAAGGTATCTATCCAAATGGCAGCACGTGAATTACGCTATTTTTGGTTCGATGAATTAGCGCAACACTTAGGCTTTGATTACATCCTAACAGCGCACCATGCCGATGATAATTTAGAAACCTTTTTAATAAATTTTTCAAGGGGAACAGGGTTAGATGGTTTAACGGGAATCCCAGAGGTAAATAATAAATTTGTACGTCCGTTATTACCATTTTCTAGAGAGAATGTGGTGGATTATGCTAAAGAAAATAAGTTAGAATGGCGTGTTGATAGTAGCAACGCTTCTACCAAATATTTGCGGAATAAATTACGCCATGAAATCATACCCATTTTAAAGGAAATAAACCCAAGTTTACTTCAAAGCTATCAAGGTACCATTAATAATTTAAGCGATACTGCCGATATTATTGAAGACAGTATGGAACTCTTTTTAAAAGAAGCCATAGAAACGATTGAGGATAACAAAATTGTGTTTAAAATTTCAGAATTTAAAAAACATAATAATCCCAAGGCCTATTTATTTGAAGCGTTAAAGGATTACGGATTTACAGAATGGAACGATGTCGTAAATCTTTTAGATGCCCAATCTGGAAAATATGTGTTGTCTAACACGCATAGACTCATAAAACATGGGGAAACATTGTTATTAAGTGAGATAATTGCGGATGCTCTAGAAGATGTAATTATTGAGAATCTGGAACAAGACATAGAAACACCCTTTGGAGTTATGACGTTTTCTGAAGTTGAAACCATTTCACAAAATAACCCGAATACTATTTATATAGATAAAGGCTTGCTAACCCTTCCCTTAAGGATAAGAAATTGGGAAGTAGGCGATGTATTTTTTCCGTTTGGAATGGTAGGTAAAAAACGCGTGAGTAAATATTTTAAAGACGAAAAATTATCACTTTTAGATAAAGAAAGCTCTTTGTTATTATGTTCTGGAGAAGATATCGTTTGGATTATTAATAGAAGAGCAGATAATCGATTTAGAGTAACAGAAGATACCAAAGACATCTTAAAAATTGAATTAAAATAACCCTGTCATTCAGAAGGAGGAACGACTGAAGAATCTCAAAATTGATTTATCGAACGAAATCTTCATGAATTATAGTAAAAGTACAAAATGACTATTCAAGGAAACATAGTAGATATAAAAAGTAAACGTATTTTTAAAGGTGAAATTACTATTGAAAATGATAGGATAATAGCTATAGAGGAAAAGGAACATGATGTTAATAGCTATATCATTCCTGGGTTTGTAGATGCTCATATTCACATTGAAAGCTCTATGTTAGTGCCAAGTGAATTTGCGAAAATAGCTGTAGAACATGGTACAGTAGCAACAGTTTCAGATCCTCATGAAATAGCCAATGTTTGTGGCTTAGAAGGCGTTAACTTTATGATTGACAATGGTAAAAAGGTACCATTAAAGTTCAATTTTGGAGCACCTTCGTGTGTACCAGCAACCACTTTTGAAACAGCAGGAGCCGTTATAGATTCTGAAGCGATTAAAGAATTACTTAAAAGTGAAGACATCAAATACCTAACGGAAATGATGAATTATCCAGGGGTTATTTTTGATGATGAAGAGGTACACAAGAAATTAGAATGGGCTAAACATTTTAATAAACCAATAGACGGTCATGCACCAGGTGTAATTGGAGATAAGCTAACCAAATATATTGAAGGAGGCATTTCAACAGATCATGAATGTTTTACGTATGAAGAAGCCTTAGAGAAACTTCAAAAAGGCATGAAAATCCTAATAAGAGAAGGAAGCGCCGCCAAAAACTTTAATGCTTTAATTGATTTGCTACCAGATCATTTTGAAAATATGATGTTTTGTAGTGATGATAAGCATCCAGATGATTTAATGCTTGGTCATATAAACCAACTATGCTCTAGAGCAATAACAAAAGGAATTGATGTTTTTAAAGTGTTGCAAGCTGCTTGTGTTAACCCTGTAGAACATTACGGCTTAGATGTAGGGTTACTAAAAGAAGGCGATTTAGCTGATTTTATATTGGTTGAGGACTTGGTTAGTTTTAAAACAATTCAAACTTATATTAATGGAGAACTTGTTTTTGATAGAGGCGTTTGTAATATTCAATCTGTAGACTTTGAGACCATTAATAATTTTGTTTGTGAAACTAAAAATGTGACCGATTTTAAAGTTGAAGCAACTTCTGAAAAAATTAGAGTTATTGAAGCTTTAGAAGGACAGTTGGTTACAAATGAAGTTATTGAAAAAATTAATAAGGTAGAAGGGAACATAGTGTCTGATATAGAAAATGATGTCTTAAAAATGACAGTTGTAAACAGGTATCAGAATACCAATCCTGCTATGGCCTTCATTAAAAATTTCGGATTAAAGGAGGGGGCTATTGCATCATCTGTGGGTCATGATTCTCACAATGTAATTGCAGTAGGAACTTCGGATGAAGCAATTTGTAGAGCTGTTAATTTAATAATTGAAAACAAAGGAGGAATATGTGCTGTTTCGTCTTCCGAAGAAAAAATATTACCATTACCAATTGCTGGCATTATAAGTGATAAACCTGTTCAAGATGTTGCCAAGGCGTATCAGGAAATTGATGCTATGGCAAAACAGTTAGGAAGCACATTACATGCACCTTACATGACCTTGTCCTTTATGGCCCTATTAGTAATTCCAGCACTTAAACTTAGTGATAAAGGCCTGTTTAACGGTCAAGATTTTAAGTTTGTTCCTTTAGAAGTAGAATAGATGCCTATTTTAGAATCTTATTATAAACCATCTTTTGTTTTTAGAAACGGTTTTGTTTCAACTGTATACTCAGGTCTAGTAAGACGTGTAAATGGTGTTAAACAGAAAAGAGAACGTATAACTTTATCTGATGGAGATTTTATTGACTTAGACTGGAGTAGTGCAAAGGAAAAAACAGATAAACTTATTATTCTGTTACACGGTTTGGAAGGTGATGGCCAACGCCCTTATATGTTAGGTGCTGCTAAACTATTTAACGAAAATAAAGTAGATGCTGTTTGTGTAAACTTTAGAGGTTGTAGTGGTGAAGATAATACGCTGTTTAGAAGTTATCACTCTGGAGCTACAGAAGATTTAGAAGATGTTATTGCACATGTTATTTCTAAGAATCTGTATACCGAGATCTACCTAAAAGGTATTAGTTTAGGAGCAAATATGATTCTTAAGTATTTAGGCGAAAGAGATAATGTGCCGAATGAATTAAAGGCAGCTGTAACTGTTTCGGCACCCTGTTACTTAAGTGGCTCCAGTTTAGAGCTCCATAAATTAAAAAATAAACCATATGCCATAAGGTTTCTTAAGCACTTAAAAGGCAGACTAAACTTAAAGTTAGAAACGTTTCCTAAAGAATTGGCACTTGAAGATTTTAATGCAATAAAAACATTAAAAGACTTCGATGATATTTATACATCTCGGGCGCACGGTTTTAAAGATGCAGAAGACTATTATGCAAAAAGTAGTAGCCTTCAATTTATACCTAACATAAAAGTACCAACATTGATTATTAATGCGTTAAATGATTCATTTTTATCACCCGAATGTTTTCCTGTAAAAGAAGCCAAATTAAATCCTAATGTCTATTTAGAAATGCCAGATTACGGAGGGCATGTGGGCTTTATAGATAAGAATAATATCTACTATAATGAACACAGGGCTTTGGAATTTATTAGTAAAGGCATTTAAATGTAAAACTCGGAAGACTGTTTAATATCCTTTAAAACGAATGTACTATTTAGTACACCAATATTATCAATTTTTGAGAGCTTATATTTTACAAAATTGTGATAATCCTCTAGATCTTTGGTGTTTATTTTCAAAATGAAATCCACTTGTCCAGCCATGTGGTAGCACTCTTGTACTTCCTCTAAGTTTTGTATTTGTTCTTCAAAACGCTCAATGAATTCCTTGCTGTGATATCTCATAGATACTTGGCAAATGGTGGTTACAGAGCGTTCAATAAGCTTTTTGTCTAAAATAGCCACGTATTTTTGTATATACCCTTGCTTTTCAAGGCGTTTAATACGTTCGTAGACAGGAGAAGTAGTTAGGTTTAAGGTTTTTGCAATCTCCTTGGCAGTTTTCTTTGAGTCCTTTTGTAAAATCCGTAAAATGGTTAAGTCTGTATGGTCTAAATGCTCCATCATATGGCCATAAAATTTATTGTTACACTATATTTTTCTGATAAGATTAAAGTAATTTAATCTGAATATATTTTAATTAAAAGTGAAAATTACTTAAATTATATGTAATTTTTATAATTATACCCGTATTATTTAATTTTGTAAGATATAAATACTTAATGATATGGTCTTAGTGATTGGTGCAAACGGACAATTGGGTACAGTGCTTACTACAGCTCTGAAAGAGAGGTATGGAGATGGCAATGTCCTGGCTTCAGATATTGCTAAAAGAACCATTAATACTGGTTTATTTGAGATTATTGATGCCACTAACTTTAAGTTGTTAGATGACATTGTAAAAAAGTATAAAGTCACACAGATATATCATTTAGCGGCTATTTTATCTGCTAACGGAGAAAAGAACCCAATTTTAAGTTGGGAAATTAATACCAAAACTTTACTTAATGTTTTAGAAGTTTCCAGACTCAATGCTGTTGAAAAGGTGTTTTACCCAAGTTCCATAGCGGTCTTCGGACAAAATGCGCCTAAAGAAAATACACCTAATAACGCTTTTTTAGACCCAGAAACGGTTTATGGTATTAGTAAAGTAGATGGCGAGAATTGGGCGCAGTACTACTACAAAAAATACAATTTAGACGTACGTTCATTAAGATATCCTGGGGTTGTGGGATACCAGTCTTTACCTGGAGGAGGGACAACAGATTATGCCGTAGATATTTATCATAAAGCGGTAATAGGTCAAGAGTTCTCTTGTTTTTTAAAGGCAGATACCAAACTACCTATGATTTTTATTGATGATGCTATACGAGCTACTATTGAACTAATGGAAGCCCCAAAGTCACAAATAAAAATTAGAACATCCTATAATATTTCTGGTGTTAGTTTTACGCCAAAAGAAGTTGCAGAGGCTATTAAAAAGAACATCTCAGATTTTAGTATTACTTACAATCCAGATTTTAGACAAGGTATTGCAGACAATTGGCCCGAAAGCATTGATGATACTAAGGCAAGAGAAGATTGGAATTGGAAACCGAAATACGACCTGAGTGCCATAACCGAAATCATGTTGGAAAAACTAAAGGAATACTACCAACAAGCCATTTAAATCTTAAAAACATTACACTATGTACACAAATATAAAAGCACAATTACAACAAGAAATTGAAGATATAAAGGAAGCTGGGTTGTATAAATCTGAACGAATTATTACTACACCACAGGGTTCGGAGATTTCAACAACCAAGACCCCTGAAGTGTTAAATTTCTGTGCCAATAACTATTTGGGACTATCATCTCACCCAGAAGTCATAGAAGCTGGTAAGCAAGCTATTGATAGTCATGGTTATGGCTTGTCTTCAGTAAGATTTATTTGTGGTACACAAGATATTCACAAGGATTTAGAACATAAAACGGCTGAGTTTTTGGGAATGGAAGACTGTATTTTATATGCAGCAGCTTTCGATGCTAATGGCGGAGTGTTTGAACCTATTTTAACTGCTGAGGATGCTATAATTTCAGATGCGTTAAACCATGCATCAATAATTGATGGCATTCGTTTATGTAAGGCCCAAAGGTTCAGATACGATCATAACAATATGGAAGCCTTAGAGGCTAAATTAATTGAAGCTAAAGATGCAAGACGAAAGTTGATCGTTACGGATGGTTCTTTCTCTATGGATGGTACAATTGCTCAGTTAGATAAAATTTGTGATTTAGCCGATAAGTACGGGGCTATGGTAATGGTTGACGAATGTCATTCTACAGGTTTTATGGGTGCAACTGGTCGTGGTACTCATGAATACAGAAATGTAATGGGCAGAGTAGATATTATTACAGGCACTTATGGAAAAGCATTAGGCGGGGCGTCTGGAGGCTTCACTGCTGCTAGAAAAGAAATAGTAGATTTATTAAGGCAACGCTCAAGACCTTATTTGTTCTCTAATACGGTGGCACCCTCTATTGTAGGAGCTTCAATAAAAGTACTAGATATTTTAAGTAGTTCAACACATTTAAGAGACAAATTAGAAGAAAATACAAAATACTTTAGAACAGAAATGACTAACGCTGGTTTTGATATTGTCCCTGGGGAACACCCAATTGTACCAGTTATGTTATACGAAGCCACTTTGGCACAAGATTTTGCTGCAAAATTACTTGAAGAAGGTATTTATGTAATTGGCTTTTTCTATCCCGTAGTTCCAAAAGGAAAGGCTAGAATACGCGTACAATTATCTGCTGCTCATGAAAGATCTCAATTAGATAAAGCAATACAAGCATTTATTAAAGTCGGCAAAGCACTTAAAGTTATATGATTCTAATTAACGTGAATTATCCTTCAAAATAACCTTAGAGGGTAATTTTATTGGTGTTAAGGCTAATTTACATTTAGTTAAGTGCTTGTTAAAGTTCTATGTTGGTACCAGATTTTTAGTAATTTGAAATCCAAACAAGAAACTATGCCAACATTTAACTTAAAAATTAACAACGAGAGCCATACTGTTGAGGCAGATATGGACACGCCCTTATTGTGGGTCTTAAGAGATAAAATTAACCTTGTAGGTACCAAATTTGGCTGTGGAGTTGGTCAATGCGGTGCTTGCACCATCCATGTAGATGGGAATGCCATGAGAAGTTGCTTATTACAGGTGTCTCAGGCGGAAGGTATGAATATAACAACTATAGAAGGTCTTTCTGAAAATGGAGATCACCCAGTTCAACAAGCATGGAAAGAGGTTGATGTGCCACAATGCGGGTATTGTCAAGCAGGTCAGATAATGACCGCTTCGGCTTTTCTGAAAAATAATCCTAACCCATCAGAATCTGAAATTAGGAATGCAATGCACGGTAATATCTGCAGATGTGCAGCTTATAACAGTATTGAAGAAGCTGTAAAAGTTGCAGCAGATAAAATAAGTTAATCAACCTAATTTGTAAAAAAGATGATTTCAGAAAATAAAAACACATTTAGTAGAAGATCATTCATAAAGGCTTCTGCCCTTGCTGGTGGAGGTATTATGATTGGGTTTAATTTATTTCAGGCTTGTAAGGAAAATGTTGAGGTACCTATAGATTTAAGTGCTTTAAACTACAACGATTTTAACGCATTTATTAAAATTTCTCCTGAAGGAAAAGTGACAATTTTTTCACCTAATCCAGAAATTGGACAAGGTGTAAAAACATCAATGCCGATGATTATTGCCGAGGAGTTAGAAGTTAACTGGAACGATGTTTATGTAGTACAAGCACCATTAGATACCAAAAATTATACACGACAAGTAGCTGGAGGAAGTCAGTCTATACGTCATGGATGGACTGCATTGCGCCAAACCGGAGCTACAGCAAAACAAATGTTGGTAAATGCAGCTGCGGCCAAATGGGGAGTAGATGCTTCGGAGTGTACAGTTAACGATGGGGTTATTACCAATGCAAAAGGAGAAACTTTAGGTTATGGAGATGTAGTTACTGAAGCTGCCGCTTTAGAGGTACCTGAGGAGGTAACTTTAAAGGATCCTAAAGACTTTAAAATTATTGGTCAAGGTAAAGGAAATGTAGATATAGATAGAATAATTACTGGTAAACCCTTATTTGGTTTAGATTATAAGGAAGAAGGTATGTTATACGCTTCTGTATTAAGACCACCTGCTTTTGGTCAAGTGCTAGAATCTTTTGATGATTCTGGAGCAAGATCTTTACCAGGTGTTGTAGATGTTATTACTATTGGAAAGAAAATAAGGGACTTCAAGGAAGCAGGTAAGAAGAATTGGTCTATGCAAATGAGTGGATCAGATAAGGTTGTTGTTCTTGCAAAAACCACTTGGGATGCTTTTAAAGGTAAAAAGGCTATAAAAGCTACTTGGAAAACTGAAACACCTCTAGAGAGTACGGAGATGCATGATAAAGTTTTAACCGACTTACTTGATGGTAAAAAGTTTAAAACGCGAAGAAAAGATGGCGATATAAAGAAAGCTTTTGCAAACGCCGATAAGGTGATTGAACGTGTTTATGAGTCGCCTTTCTTACCACATAACACACTAGAACCAATGAACTTTTTTGCTAATGTTACTGACGAAAAAGTACATTTGGTTGGTCCTGTACAAACACCAGAATCTGCAGAAACTGTAGTTTCGGAATTATTAGGAAGAGACAAAAAGGATATTCATGTAGAAATGACTAGAATGGGAGGTGGATTTGGAAGACGATTATATGGAGATTTCGTTTATGAAGCGGCCGAAATATCAGATGCTGTTCGTAAACCGATTAAAATGGTATCTTCAAGAGAAGACGATATGACTACAGGAGTTTACCGTCCGTCAACGAAATATAAAATTGCAGCTTCTATTAAAGATGGTAAGGTTACAGGGTATTACTTAAAAGAAGCCTGTATCAACGGAAATATGTATGGTTTAATACCAAACTTTTTCCCTGCTGCGGCTATTGAAAACTATCAAGTAGATACAGCAAATTATAAAAGCAATATAACAACAGGTGCTTGGAGAGCCCCCTACACTAATTTCTTGGCAAGTGCAGAACAAAGTTTCTTTGATGAGCTAGCCGAAGAATTGGGAGTAGACCGTGTGCAGTTACATATGGACTTATTGGATAATGCGAAGAAAAATCCAAACCCGAATATAGAATACAGTCCAGAACGTTTGCAAGGTGTTCTTAAACTTGCTGTTGAAAAGTCTAATTGGGGTAAAGCGGAAGAAGGTGTTTATCAAGGTTTAGCAGTATATTATTGTCATAATACTCATGTTGCCGAAGTTGCAGATATAACTATGGAAAATGGTGTGCCTAATGTTAAAAAGGTTACCTGTGCTATAGACTGTGGTATAGTTATTAACCCCTTAGGTGCCATGAATCAGGCTAGAGGAGGTGTAATTGATGGTATTGGACACTCTATGTATTCCGATTTCGGATTCACAAATGGTGTTCCTCAATCTAATAACTTTAATACGTATCAATTAATACGAATGGGCCAAACACCTAAAGTAGATGTTCATTTTGTTGAAAGCGATATTGATCCAACTGGTCTTGGAGAACCTACGCTACCGCCAGTAGGAGGTGCTGTAGCCAACGCCATTTATAAAGCTACTGGTAGCCGCTTAACAAAACAACCCTATATGAATAATTTACAATCTAAAAAGGTTGTGGGTTAATTTATAAGGAGTAATAAGAATAAAAAAGCGAGCTCATAGAGCTCGCTTTTTTATTGACTTACTTATATTTTATTACCGAGGAACTTCTTAAATTTTACAGGGCTACCATCTTCATCACCTGTAATTAGGTAATATACCATGCCAGCATCGGAAATATCAGCTCTAAATTCCTTATGCTTTTTCATGCTTTCCCAAAGCCATACAAAATCTGGATTGTCATGGTCTCTCAACCAATGCCATACAGTCCAATCATGTAAAGAGCTCCAACCTTCATTAGGATTATTTTTATTGTTTTGATCTTTAATACGTTTAAATTTTAGTCTATTCCCACTAAGCTCAATCACTTGTTTTATAGTATGATGATTAGGTCTTCTTAGATGATTGTCATTATAATTGCTGTGTGAAATAATATAAACATATGAGAGGGCATCTGCATTACCTTCCTTTATGACTTGTTCCACCGCTTGATAAAGAAATTCCGAAGGTCCCATGTTTATAAAATAAAGAGGATCTTCTTTTGAAGATTTCTTTAACTCCTTAGTTAAATGTTTTAATGCTTGCTTTTTGTGGGTACCAACATCAAAAAAAAGCTTTTTATCAAAATCCCATCGTTTAATAGAGCCATCAACACCTTCCTTCATATAGTTTCTCACGGTGGTATGTGGAGGAGAAGGCATAAAATTATTATACGAATAATGCACTAACTTATTCTGAAGGTTTCGTTTTGCTAAAATAGCCAGAGTAGCGGGCGTTGCTCCCCAATCATCTGGATCAGCATAATTATATCGTCCAGTATATTCCAAGTCCGGTTGCGCGTTTCCATCTGCGCTGCATGCTATTCTGTTATTGTCATATTCAGGTATTTGAGCTAAAACCAAATTAGGAATTAAAGTTAAAGTAAAAATTATGTTTAATAATAAAGGTCTCATATAAGTGTTAATTGGTTTATTCACAGGTTACTGCTTCCGAAAGTGTTTTAGATTTTTCTTTAGCATCATCATCTGGCATTCCCGTAGAAAGTACAAGTTTATCTAATTGCAAGAATTCTGATCTCGCACAGATTTTAAGGGTATATTCACCAGCCTCGGGGAATTTGGCACGCATCCAAGAACTGGCTTTTGGGTTATGTAAATCTAGTGCTCCTCCATAAGTGAAATCTACCTTTCCTCTACTTACAAATTTTTCATAATGTGTTAATTGGTAATCTGCACCATTACGTTTGCCATAACCTATATCTCCTGGGAAATAAATCCATATGTCGTTAGATTTGTCCCCTTCCGCTTCATCTGGTTGTCTCATGTACCATCTTACCAAGTACGTGGCTGCAGCATCAACTTTAAATTTTATGGTAATTTCATGATCTAAATTTTGAGTTTGGTAGCTATTGGCTCCGTAATATTCAATGTATTTACCGCCTGAAGCTTTTTCATCATCAACCACACGCCATTTACCTTTTAGGTCAAAACTTTCACCTTCAATAATTAATAAACCATCTTTATTGGTTATGAGGCAAACTTCTTCTTCTTCTTCTTCCTCCTCTTCCTCCTCTGGTACTGGAGTAGTGTCTTCTATTTGAGAAGTGTCATCAGAATCATCCGATGCGTTATTTGTGCTGCATGAGAAAAATAGTAGTGTTAAAGCAACAAGTAATAATGCGCTAATTTTTTTCATAATACTATAAGTTTGAATGTTTTTTTAGAGGAACAACTAAAGGAAAATATAGTTGCCTCATTTAGTTTAGTTTGGTAATGGGCTAAGTTATAAAAAGCCCGTGTTTAGGCCTTTAAAAGCACTTTACAATAACTTTACTGTTTTTAAAATAATATATGTTAATACTTTACAGCGGGTGCTCTATGAATTTAAATTGGTACATTGGCATTATGAAAAGATATCTGTGTTTTATTTTTTTATTCAGTGTGTTTTTTGCTAGTGCTACAATGACAATAGGTCGTCTTGATTTACAGAAAAATGCCGAAATAACATTTACTGCAAAAGAGTCTCTTGATAAACAAACGGACTCTTTAAAAACAGTGCGTTTTTATTTAGAAAGATCCGATTTAAATAAGAATAAGGGACTGTATGCTAACGCTTACGAAGATTTATGGTTAGCCTTACTTTTAGCTGAAAAAGAAGGCGATAAAAAAGTCCTAGCAACAATACATGATGAGCTAGGTGTGCTTTACGGAATTTATGGTAAACATGCTAAGGCTATTCATCATAAAAAGCAGTCTTTGAGATATATTAAAGAAGGAACATTTAGTAAAAGAAAGGATTTTGGAAGTTTAGTAAGCGCCTATTTCAATTTAGCTGTTCAGTACAGAAAAGCAGGCGACTTGAATAATGGACTGGTTTACTTAGATTCCTGTAAGTTGATGGAACAGACCAGAATGAAAAATGTCAAAGAAAACCCTTTTATTCTTTCTGAAAAGGGAATTATCTTTTTACTTAAATATGATGTAGTACAAGCAGAATCATATTTAATACAAGCAAAAGATATTTTTGAAAAAAATGATAAAAACTACCTCGTTATTATTTATGCATTCTTAGGAGACTTGTATACCTTAAAAGATGACATTGATAAGGCAATACACTATTATGAAAAGAGTTTGAATAGGTTACAAATTTCTAATACACACACCGATTTCAAGACAGATGTGCTAAACAAAATAGCTACTTTATACAATAAGAAAGGAGAATTAAAGAAAGCCTATTTTTACCTAGATAAATCTACAAAGATATCGGACAGTTTGTTTGGCGTTCGCACTAAAGTTAATGGTCAACTTTTTGAAATTAAAGATAAGTATCAAGAAGCAATGGCTGCAAAAGATAATTATATAAAGGAGCAGCAACATATTATTGAAAAGAAAAAAAGGGAACAAACCCAATTGCTTTTTGTTATGGCGGTAATAGTTTTTGGCTTGGTCTTTTTGGCTATACTGTCATATCACAGATCTAAAGTGCGGAAGTTAAAAACGGAAAAAGAAAGCGCAGCAATTAAGATTAAACACGATAAAGAAAAGTTAAATGCAATACTAGAAACTAAAAGTAAGGAGTTAACGGTGTCTGCGCTTCAATTAATCGAAAAAGATAAAAACATTGAAATATTACTGGAAGCTTTAAAAGATAATTCCTCTGGTAAGTATGGTGAAATACAGAGCAAAGTAGTTAGAGGAAATAAAGACCTTTGGGAAAGTTTTAATTTAAGATTTACAGAGGTTAATACAGATTTTTATAAAAGGCTTGTAAAGAAACATGCTACTTTAACGCCAACAGAGCAGAAACACTGTGCACTTATAAAGTTGAAATTTGATAGTAAAGAAATGGCTAAACTTCTAAATATTTCTGTTAATAGTGTGCATATCTCAAGGCACAGAATTAGGAAGAAAATAGGACTTACCAGAGAGGATGATTTAAGTAATTACATTGCCAATATTTAAGTTATATTAGAACACTTAAGTTGTTTTTTAAACAATTTTGACACTAAAATTACAAATTAGTTTATAGATTTGTTAAAATAGTGTAAATTTTGAATTTTAAAGGCGGGTATTTTTACCCCCAATAATTCAATCTCTATTATATAGGTATGAGCAAAACACCAGAAAATAGAGCAGCTACTTCAGAGAAGTTTACAAACTTAAAAGTTACCAATCCGCCAAAAAATAGTGTTGGATTTGGAGCTTTAAAATCTGCAGTTACACAGGTTTCAAAGTATATGAAACCTATAGATGCTTTAAAAATATCAGGTAAGATAAATCAAAAAGGAGGATTTGACTGTCCCGGTTGTGCATGGCCAGATCCGGATGATGACCGTTCTGCATTAGGAGAATATTGTGAGAATGGTATGAAAGCAATGGCAGAAGAGGCTCAGAAAAACACAATTGGAGCGGACTTTTTTGCAAAACATTCTGTTGACGACTTGTCGGACTTATCTGATTTTGAGATTGGTAAATCAGGACGATTAGCAGAACCAATGTATTTAGCTAAAGGCGCTACACATTATAAGCCAATTTCTTGGGAAGATGCTTTTAATAAAGTAGGAACTCATTTAAATGCTTTAAATTCTCCAGATGAAGCCGTGTTTTACACATCAGGAAGAACAACTAATGAGGCAGCCTTTTTGTATCAGTTGTTTGTTAGAGAGTTTGGAACAGCTAATTTACCCGATTGTTCTAATATGTGTCATGAAGCTAGTGGAAAGGCTTTGTCTCAAACTTTAGGTATCGGTAAAGGTTCAGTTACTTTAGAAGACTTATATAAGGCAGAAGTGGTTATGGTAATAGGACAAAACCCAGGTACCAACCATCCTAGAATGTTGACTGCTTTAGAAAAGTGCAAAAAGAATGGTGGTAAAATCATAACCATAAATCCACTTAAAGAAGTTGGTTTAATGAAGTTTACCAATCCGCAAAGTCCATTTAAAATGCTAACTGGAGGTACTCAACTAACAGATGTTTTTGTTCCAGTAACTATAAATGGCGATGTAGCTTTGTTTAAAGCCATTCTTCTAAAGTTATTAGAAAAAGAGGAAGAGGAAGGTAATGTTTTTGATAAAACCTTTATTGAAGAGCATACCAGTGGCTATGATACCTTTATAGAGGACTTAAGACGTTTTAATTTTAAGGAGTGTTTAGAATTATCTGGAGTTTCACTAGAAACTTTTAATTCGGTCTTTGATCTGGTATTAAATAATGACAAAATTATTGTTTGTTGGGCCATGGGGTTAACGCAACATGAAAATGCCGTAGACAATATTAGAGAAGTTGTTAACCTACTGCTACTTAAGGGAAGTATAGGTAAGGAAGGTGCTGGAACCTGTCCAGTACGCGGGCATTCTAACGTTCAAGGCGATCGTACTGTAGGTATTTGGGAAGCAGCTCCCCAAGCCTTTTTAGATAAAATAGAAGCCAAGTATGGTTTTAAGCCTACTACCAAACATGGCTATTCCGTAATTGAGGCTATAGACGGTATGTATAAAAAGGAAGCTAAGGTTTTCTTTGGCTTAGGAGGAAACTTTATTTCTGCAGTTCCAGATACGAATTATTCGGCTCAAGCGCTTGCCAATTGTAATTTAACGGTGCATGTAAGTACAAAACTAAATCGTTCGCATTTGGTTACAGGTAAAGAGGCATTAATTTTACCATGTTTGGGTAGAGCGGAAAAAGATTACCAAAAAACAGGAATACAAACCCAAAGTGTCGAAAATTCTATGGGTGTTGTGTCATCTACTAAAGGAATATTAGAACCTTGTTCAGATAAAATTATTAGTGAAGTCGCAGTAGTTTGCGGAATTGCTAACGCAACCTTAAAGGCACGCTCTAAGATTGATTGGTTGGCGTATAAGGATGATTATGCTCTGGTTAGAAACGATATTGAAGAAGTTGTAGACGGATTCAAAGATTACAACACGCGTTTAAAACAACCTTCAGGGTTTTATTTGCCAAATGGAGCTAGAATAAGAGACTTTAAAACCAAGACGGGTAAAGCTAATTTTACCGTTAATAAACTGCCAGAGTGGAAACTTAAAGAAAAAGAATTGGTTATGATGACTGTAAGAAGCCATGATCAATTTAACACTACTATTTATGGGTTAGACGATCGCTATCGTGGCATATTTAATGAGCGTAGAATTATAATGATGAATAAGGAAGATATGAAAGAGCGTGGGTTAGTAGAACAACAAGTGGTAAATTTAAAATCTGAGTTCAACGGTGTTATTAGAACTGCCGATAAATTTAAAGTTGTTGGGTACGATATTCCTAAAAATTGTTGTGCTACTTATTTTCCCGAGGCTAACGTTTTAGTACCTCTAGATAACTACGCACATACGGCCAAAACGCCAGCATCTAAGAGCATTGTTATTACAGTAGAAGCTTTTAAATAAGAAATAGGCTGATTGTAATACCTAATAATCAGCCCATTTTTTATTGCTTTACAAGTTTATTTCAAGAAACTATTATCCCTAAACTGAGAAATTGAAGTTCTCTTGGTTGCTGTGAACCACCCGAATCCTAGCGGTGAGTAGTTGTTTTGTTTTCTAAGTTTTATATCTTTTTTCATTGTATTTTGTATTTACTTTTTAGGTGCCTTGGTAAACGGAACCAGCATAGGTTTGCTTTTTTGATAGTCCTTATATGTATCACCAAACTCCGTTACTAAATCTTTTTCTTCAAAACGAGTACCGATTATAACATAGATGGTTATGGCTATAGCAAATAATAAATGAGTTACAGACATAATTGGTGTTATCCACATACCTAAAAGCATACCAAAATATAACGGATGTCTTACGTATTTATAAAATGATCTAACTTTAAAATTTAATGGTGTGTAAGGCTTGTTTTGAAGTTCTAAAAAAGTTTGTCTAAGTCCAAACAGATCAAAGTGATTAATTAAGAATGAACTCACTAATAAGATGGTCCATCCTATGAAGAATAAAGCGTATAGTACATAGTAAAGAGTAGTATTAGGTTCTATACTCCAAATAATACCTCCAATAGGTTGCCATTGTGAGACTAATACAAATAGTAAAATTCCAGAAAAAAGAACAAAAGTGCTTCTTTCAACAGGACGAGGAAAATATTTGGTAAAGAACTCCTTAAACCAGCCTCTGGCCATTATACTATGTTGTAAACCAAAAAGAGAGATAAGTACCACGTTGTTTAAGATGGCTAAAACGGTAGGTATTTTAGGAGACTGATCTATAGAAATCTTTGGAATGAGATTACTAACAGATAATATCCAGTAAATAATAGATGAGAAGGCAATAGCATAAGCTATAATAGAATAGGTAAACATTAATAGTTTTTTCATGACTTTGTAATTTTAAATTCATGGCAAACCTACTACCTAACTTAAGCTTTTAACGAAAAATTCAAGTTTACAAATGGGTTACAAACCTTAAATAAGGGGTTTACAAATGGGTTACAAAGTTGAAATTAAAACATTTAAATTACTGATAATTAGATGTTTGTAAGTTTTGGTTAAAGTGAGCGTAAAAAACCTGTTAAATCCTCATCAGGAGAAAGATTGAGTTTTTTTCTAAGCCTATTTCTACTCATTTTAACCGAGGACGGGTTAATGTTTTGCAGTGTAGCAATCTGTTTTGTGTTGAGATTAAGCTTTATTAGAGAGCATAGTCTTATATCTGTTTTGGTTAGCCCATCAAACTGAGAAGTGAGTTTATTATAAAAAGAACTTCCCAATTCATCAATTTGCTGGTAAAACTTATCGCTTGTATTATTTACCCAAATTTTATTCTTTATTTCGGTTTCTAAATCTTCTAGCTCTTTAGCTCGTTTTCTTCCAGTAGCAGCTTTCAAATTATCCAACCTTTGAGCTAGTGATTCTGCCCATTCATGATTGTTGGAAATATTAACAGCAAGGTTGGTTAAATCTTTCTGCTTAAATTCCAATTCAGAAGTTTTTAGTTTTAAGTTTTGTTTGTGTTTAACATAAGTAAATAAAAGAAGGCTAATGGCTATAATACTCGCTATTAGAGTAATGTAAAACTTACGGTGTTGCTTGTTTAGGTTTTTCTGAAACGTTACCTTTTGGGCAGTTTGTTGTTTTTGAAAAGCAATACTATCGGCTAATTGTTCCTTTTCAAATTCATATTTCATCTCATTTCTTGTTATTTCTTTAGTCTTTTCTTTATTAAAAATAGAATCTTTAAGAATTATGAATTTCTGATTATAGAGGAAAGCTGATCTATAATTTCCTATACCTTCAAAAGACTTGCTAACACAGTCGCAACCTTCCTTTTGTAAATTCAAGGCTCCAGATTTACCTGTCATTTCCAGACTCAAAAGACAGTCGGTTTTTGCACTGTTAAAATCTTTCATAGCTAAATAATTCTGACCGCGATATAGAAAGGCAGATGCTAAACCGTCGTTATCCTTAATCTTAGTTTTAATTAGGATACTCTTATTAAAATAGGTGAGTGCTTGGTCATATTTTTTTTGTTTAGAATATTGTATACCAATGTTACTATATGCTCTAGATTCAGACCGTTTATCATTAAGCTCTTTGGCTAGTTTTGCACTTTTTTCAAGACTCTTAATAGCTTGCCGAGAATCTTTTAAATTTGAATATGCCAAACCTAGATTATTGTAGGCAGCAGGCAATCTATGTTTTTGACCCAGTTTTTCTTTTAGAGATAAACTTCTTTGGTAATAGTCTAGAGCTTCATTATTATTTCTTAAGTCTTGGTGTACATTTCCAAGGTTATTTAGGGCTCTTGAAGCCAAGTCTTCATATGATAACTCCTCAGCCAATTTTAAAGATCTTAAAAGGTAATCTTGGGCTTGAGTATAATTACCTAGCTCGTAAAATACGGTACCAATATTATTTAGTGTTGTTGTTAATTCTTTTTTATGATCAAGACTACTTAAGATATTGAAACTCTTAAAAAAATAAGTATTTGCCTTTACAAATTCTCCGTTTATGGCATTAGCAGTTCCTGTATATCTATTGGCCTGTGCTAACCATAGTTTGTTATTTGCTTTTATAGCTAACTGAATTAATTTGTTTCCCGTTACTTTGGCATCTTCAAGGTTAATACCTAGTTGTGAATATAAAAGATCTGTTCCGGCATTAAACCTTATGGAGTCCGTTTTTGATGTATTTTCAAAAACATTGCGTAAACTATCAATTTTTGTTTGAGCTAAAAAGGAGGTATTGAAAAGCAGAATAAGTATGATACAAAAGAGGGATTTCATACCTTAAAGATAAAAAATCTTAAAAAACACTTTAAATTCTTATGTTTTGCTCCTGGTTTTATGTCAAATTACCATTAAGGTTTTCCTCATTATAACATAAATGATAAGCTAGTTTTTTGTCTAATAAATAATTTAGAGGCTATCAATTTGAGAAATTACTAATAATTCAACTATTGGTAGTTTTTCATGTCTATATTCTTAGTAAATTAAGTATAATTACTTAGTTTTGTTTTAAAATACGTAGATATGAAGAAAATCATTGTAGTTGGTAACGGTATGGTAGGTTATAAGTTTTGCGAGAAGTTTGTAGCCCAAAACAGTTCTGAGGATTTTAAAATTACAGTTTTTGGTGAAGAACCAAGGCCTGCATATGATAGAGTTCATTTAAGTGAATTTTTTGAAAATCAAGATGCCAAGGCTTTAGAAATGGCGCCAAGAAGTTGGTACGAAGAAAATGGAATAGAGCTTGTTACAGATGAGCGTGTGGCTGATATTAATAGAACCGATAAGACGATTACAACTGCAAAAGATAGAACTTTTTCATATGACTATTTAATTATGGCTACAGGATCATCTCCTTTTGTACCACCTATTAAAGGGGTAGAAAAAGAAGGTGTTTTTGTATACAGAACAATTGAAGATTTAGAAGGCATGCTTGCTTATGCAGCTAAACTTAAAGCTGAAAAACCTAATGCCAAAGCAGCTGTGCTTGGTGGGGGATTATTAGGTTTGGAAGCTGGAAAGGCAGTTTTAGATATGGGACTAGAACCTCATATTGTGGAGTTTGCTCCTAAACTTATGCCAAGACAATTAGATTCTAGAAGTTCTCAAGTATTAAAATTAAAGTTAGAATCTATAGGGCTTAACATACACTTGAGTAAGGCTACCAACCAAATTTTAGGTGATAAATTTATTACTGGGATGGAATTTGGTGAAGATGATGTTTTAGATGTTGATATGTTAATTGTATCTGCAGGTATTCGTCCAAGAGATGAGTTAGCTAAAGCCTGTGGATTAGAAGTTGGTGTTAGAGGCGGAATTGTAGTTGATAATACAATGAAAACTTCAGATGATAGTATTTATGCCATAGGAGAAATTGCTTTGTACAATCAAATGATTTATGGTTTAGTAGCTCCAGGGTACGATATGGCTGAAGTTGCTGTAAACCAGATTTTAGGAAATACAGATAAAGTAATGCCAGAATCTATTGATATGTCTACAAAGTTAAAATTGATAGGTGTAGATGTAGCAAGTTTTGGAGAACCTTTTATGCCAGCATCAAAAGGACATTCTATAATTTTTGAAAATAAAACCGAATATTTATATAAACGAATTAATGTTAGTCTAGATGGTAAATCGTTGTTAGGTGGTATTTTGGTAGGAGATGCAGCAGATTATAATATGCTACATCAAATGTACTTAAATGGCATGGCAATTCCTGAGAATGCTGCTCAACTTATTTTACCAGCAAGTGATGGTGCATCGGCTTTTGGCGACGTTACAGATTTGCCGGATGAAGCGCAAGTATGTTCATGTGAAAGTGTTACAAAAGGTCAGATATGTGCCGCAATAGAAAATGGAGAAGCAACCGATGTTGCAGGTGTTGTAAGCTGTACAAAGGCAGGAACTGGTTGTGGTGGTTGTAAACCAATGGTAACAGATTTAACCAATGCTACGCTGAAGTCTTTGGGAATTACGGTTAAGGAAGGTGTTTGTGAACACTTTGATTTAAGCAGACAAGATTTATATCAAATTATAAAAGTAAAAGGATATACTACATTTAATGAGGTGTTAGATAATCATGGTAATGGAGGTCATGGTTGCGAATGTTGTAAACCTCTTGTGGCGTCATTAATGGCTAGTATACATGCCGATACAGCAAATAAAGAATATGCAATTCAAGATTCTAATGATAGATTCTTAGCAAATATTCAACGTAATGGTACATATTCAGTTGTGCCTCGTGTTCCAGGTGGTGAAATTACACCAGATAAATTAATTGCCCTTGGAGAAATTGCTAAGAAATATGATTTGTATACCAAGATAACTGGAGGTGTTCGTATAGACTTATTCGGAGCAACTTTGAATCAGTTACCGTTAATTTGGAAAGAGTTAATCTCACATGGTTTTGAAAGTGGTCATGCTTATGGTAAATCGCTTAGAACAGTAAAAACTTGTGTAGGCTCTACTTGGTGTAGATATGGTATGGATGAAAGTGTAAGTTTCGGTATAGAGTTAGAAAACCGATATAGAGGAATTAGAGCTCCTCATAAAATTAAAGGTGGCGTATCTGGATGTATTCGAGAATGTGCTGAGGCTAGAGGAAAAGATTTCGGGCTTATTGCAGTAGAAGGAGGATGGAACCTTTATGTAGGAGGAAATGGTGGAGCAACACCACGTCATGCTGAGTTATTAGCAGAGCAAATAGATAACGAAACAGTTATTAAGTACTTAGATAGATACTTAATGTTCTATATGAGAACTGCGAAACCTTTACAACGTACTGCTGCATGGCAAGAACGATTAGAAGGAGGTTTAGATTACGTTAAAGAAGTTGTTATAGAGGATAAGTTGGGAATTGCGGAAGACTTAGAAAAAGAAATGCAAACCCTTGTTAATAAGTTTGAGTGCGAATGGACTCAGGCTGTTAATGATCCAGAAATGATGAAACGTTTCAGTCACTTTGTTAATAGTAAAGAAGAAGATGATAACCTTGTGTTTGTTCCAATGAGAGAACAAAAAATGCCAGAACCTTGGTCTAATTAATAGTTTTAAAAATCAATAGACATGATAGATACTTTAGATACATATACAGCAACAAAATTAGAGGACGTAAAAGTATGGTTTAAAGCTGCTTCAGTAAAAGATTTCCCTGCAGATGGAGGCGCTTGCGTAAAATATAAAGACAAGCAAATTGCAGTTTTCAATTTTGAAAGATTAGGTAAATGGTATGCCTGTCAAAATCTTTGTCCACATAAAATGGAAATGGTATTATCTCGTGGTATGATAGGTGATGACAAAGGAGTTCCAAAGGTAGCGTGCCCATTACATAAAAAAACGTTTTCTTTAGAAAATGGAGAGAATTTAAATGGAGATATGGAGGCTATTGCTACATATCCTGTAAAAATTGAAGATGATATGGTGTATGTAGGTTTTGCTGAATAGGTAATCTACAAATCTTAAATATCATAAATTTTTCAAGTAAAATTTAAGAACCTTCTTTGGAATAAATCTAAATTTTTAAAAGAATTTAAAATTGTAGGGATGCGTTTAGTATTAAATTGTTAAATGCTTATATTGGCTATTTACTTTAAAGATTTCTTGAAAAGATGAAGCCAACCAGATTCGAAACTGCAATAGCGTTAATTGATAAAAAAAATTCTGAAGACATCAATACCTACCATGTTAGTGGTATGGAATATCCTAAGGAATTGCTGTATTCACAGCGTATGACTAGGAAGTTACTGCAATTTGAACCTAATGCATCAAAGGCTTTACAAATAGCAGCTAGAGCGCAACATATTTGTAGATGGCAAATTGCTAGAGACGAATATCCAATGGACAGGGTTGGGTACCTAAAATGGCGTGAGACCTTAAAGAAAATGCATGCGGAACTTACTGCAGAAATTCTAAATCAAGTAGGTTATGATGAGCAGTATATTGAAAGAGTTTCTCAGCTAATTACCAAGAAATTAATTAAAAAAAATGAGGAATCTCAAACATTGCAAGATACCGTGTGTTTAGTGTTTTTAGATTATTATTTTGAGGAGTTTGCAGATAAGCATGAAGACGAAAAGGTAGTGGATATTCTTCAAAAAACATGGAAAAAGATGTCTGAAAAAGGGCATCAGTCAGCCTTAAAACTTAATTTTTCAGACAAAAACTTGGCTTTAGTAAAACAAGCAATTCAAGGTTAAAACTTCTTAATAATGGCGAGCAACAAAAATTCTTTAGATCAAAGAACTTTTGAACGACTACGACGTTTATATATAATTGCGTTGAGTACAATAGCCTTATCTGTTATTGTAAGCCAAATACTTATTAGAAATCATTTAAAGAATCAAGAAAATGATTCGGGAGTAATTAATGTTGCTGGTAGGCAGCGTATGCTTAGTCAGAAGTTAACAAAAGAGATTTTAGCGCTTTCCACAGAACATGACCTCTCAAAGCAAAATGAGGTTAAAGATAGATTAAAACAAACATTATTGCTTTGGGAGACTTCACATAGAGCACTTCAAAATGGAAATGATAGCTTAGGGTTACCTGGTAATAACAGTAAGGTTGTTTCTGCTATGTTCAATGATTTGAATCCTACATTTAACGCTATTAAATTGGCTTCTGAGAACATCATCTTTCAAATAGAAGCGGGTACTTCTACATCAATAGAAAAATTCAGTAAAGAAATTGCTTCGGTTAAAAAAAACGAAGGAGACTTTTTAGTAAAGATGGATGCCATTGTGAATCAATATGATTTGGAGGCCGAGGAAAAAGTTGAGTGGTTAAGAAAGCTAGAATTGTTCTTAATGATTTTTACGCTTTTATTGCTTTTTGCAGAGTTTTTGTTCATTTTTTGGCCAACAGCTAAAACAGTAAAAAACAGTATTTCCGAACTTATTTCGGCAGAAAAGATTGCCAAAGAAATGGCGCATAATGCTGATATATTAAGTGAAGCCAAAGAGAAGTCAATAAAAGAGCTTAGAGCCTTAAGTCATGCTATGGATGAGACGCTTTTATTTGCAAGAATTACACCAGATGGTAATGTGCTGCATATGGGTAAAAAGTTTTCTAAACTCTTTAAATTAAGTGCGTTTAACACCTCTGAAAGTTTTTCAAAAGTACTTTGTAATAATGAGAAAGAACAAGAGATAGTAGAGGAGATAATTTCTAAACATAAAAAAATTGGTTGGCAAGGAGAAGTAAAGGCAAGTACAAAGGGAGGGAAAGATGTTTGGTTAGATTTATCTATGATACCTTTTAATCCTATAAATGAACGTTCTGAACTTTTAATAATAGCTTCCGATGTTACCAAACGTAAAGAAGGACAATTAGAAATTGATAGATTGACTAAAGAGAGTTTTGAAGAGAAAATGAATCAACAACAGATTATCTCTAGTCAAATTATTGAAAATCAAGAAAAAGAACAAAATAGAATAGCGAAAGATGTTCATGATGGCATTGGACAAATGCTAACAGGTTTAAAATTTAACCTAGAAAGTATTGATGTGTCTGACATGGATAAAACTGTTTCTAAAATAAAACATCTTAAAGAGTTAACGGCTAATATTATAAAAGGGGTAAGAACTGCAACATTTAATTTAACCCCTCCTGAGTTGGCAGACCATGGCATTGTTCCTGCGCTTACAAAGCTTACGCAAGAACTTGCAAGATTAACAGGAAAGGATATTTTATTGTTTAACAAGACCGATTTTAGCGGCAGATTAGATTCATTAACCGAAATTAATATTTACAGAATAACGCAAGAAGCTATTAACAATGCTATAAAATATGCGGACTCAACGCATATATTAGTGTCTTTATCTAGTAGCAGAAATATTTTAAGTATTGTTATTGATGATAATGGCAAAGGCTTTGATCCTTCAAAAGTAAAAAATGTAAAAAATGGCGATGGAGGTATGGGAATGACCTTTATGCGTGAACGTATAAAATATATTAACGGAAGGCTATTTTTAAATTCACAACTAGGGAAAGGCACAAGAGTTACATTAAATATACCATTAAAAGAGGTGTAATATGAAAAGAAAATTAATTAGTTCTGGCTCTACATTCGAGGAGCAAATAGGTTATTCAAGGGCAGTGGTTCAGGATAACTGGGTGTTTATATCGGGTACTACTGGCTACAATTATGATACAATGACTATTAGTGATGATATTGTTGAGCAAACAGAACAATGTTTTAAGAATATTATAGCAACATTAGAAAAGGCTGAAGCGAGTTTATCGGATATTGTTAGGGTAAATTATATTCTGTCTAACGGCTCAGAGTTTGAATTGTGCTGGCCTGTGTTAAAAAAGTACTTAGGTGATGTGAAACCAGCTGCCACAATGATTTCGGCAGGAATGGCAGATGATAAAATGAAAATTGAAATAGAGGTAACTGCATTAAAAGATAAGTAATTACGTATAAGTACTTAAAATTTGTATTTTTGTTTAGATAGTAGTGAAATATGGATGTAATTAAGGTTGTATTAGCAGATGATCATGCGCTTGTAAGAGATGGAATTAAAGCGCTTTTAGAAGATCAAAGTGGGGTAGAAGTTATTGCTGAGGCATCAGACGGAAAAGAAGCTTTAGAAGTAATTGAAAAAAGTAAACCTCATGTGCTTATTGTAGACATTAGAATGCCAGAAATGAATGGTATAGAGGTTGTTAGACGATTAAACGATTTAAGGTCTGGTGTAAAGACTTTAGTTTTGTCTATGCACGATTCGGAAGAATATGTAGTACAATCAATCCAAGCAGGAGCCGATGGATATTTGTTAAAGGGAGCAAGTAAAGATGAATTCTTAAAAGCTTTAAACAAAATAGCAGGAGGAGGTAAGTATTTCACAGGAGACGTATCTGCAATAATTATGAATAATTTTGTTAGCGGAGCCTCTACAAACACAGCCCCAAAGCAACAAGAACAACTAAAAGAATTACCTTTTAAGCTTACAAAAAGAGAAAGACAAATACTTAGTTTAGTCTTAGAATTAAAAAATAACAAAGATATAGCTGAAGAGCTACAAATAAGTAAGCGTACTGCAGAAGTACATAGGTTTAATTTAATGAAAAAACTAGAGGTCTCTAATCTTAAAGAGCTTACGGAAAAAGCTAAGGAATTTGGTTTTAGTAATTAAAAAAAAATGCGCCTCACAAATGTTTAGCGCACTTAAAATTTTTCCTTTCCTTAATGGGATAATTAGTCTGTCAATAAAATGCGTTTAGTAAAAGTCTCATTTTGAGTTTCTATTATTAGAATATAAAGTGATTTTTGATAGCTGTTTAAATTAATAAGAGCTGTCTTATCATGTATGGTTTCAGAGTATATAGTTTTCCCCATGAGATTAACAATTTTTAAACTCCCTTTTTGGGGTTTATAAGGTAACTCTAAATTTAAGTATCCCGATTTTACTGGAATTGGAAATACTTTTATGGAATCTCTATTATCTGGTTGATTCAAATTCAATGCAGTACTGCATATAGATGAATTGGTAACAGGTGTTACGTCATCTAAGTAATAAGGTCCATGCCAAAATGATGTGTACAAAGAAGAATATGTTGTATAAGTTGATGGGTAGCTTTCGTATCTAATAGGTGTTGTCCAAACAGTAGGAAAATTGTTATTTCGTTCAATTATATTGTGTCCAAGTGTGTGAATTCCTCTTTCAACACCATCATCAATAGTGCCATCAATAAACGTGTTGTTTTCAATAATTATATCTCTTAAACCTTCAATAGTGCCACTTCTTCCATCATCTTGCGGAGCAACTTGTAAATGCCAACTATGTGGGGCGTCTGGCCTACCAAAGGTATTATTATGAATTCTAACATATTGTGTGTTTGGCAATACCTCGGTTGTGGTTCCCGGTTCAAAAATTGAATGATCCGAAGGCCAATCGTTAATACCATTAGACATTAGTTTAAAGTCATGTCTAGTTTCATCTGTTGCTGGACCCGTAAGTATGTTATGACCAATAACCGCTTTGTAAGTTCCAAAAATTCTTAGGGTATGCTCTTTGGCTAGCTCTGAACGGTTTCCGAGTACTGCAATATGTTGACCTAACCCTGCAATAGCATTTAAAGGGCCGGTTGGATCTCCTTGCATATTTACATGATTTTCAACTATGAAAATGGGACCTGATTGCTTCCAGTCTTCAGGTTGGGAATTCCCTCTTTGATTAATGGCATACCATGTATTTGCAGCACCAAAAGTTATTGAAGAACCATCTCCAATAACATCATTTTGATAGATTAGCAAATTCGTAAACATGAGGCGTTGACTAATGGAATGAGCTGCTAAACCTTGAATAACGCCGTTTTGAGGAGGAGTCGCAGCGTTATCTTCATCCATAGAAATATAAATACTAGAAACTATAGGTTTGGTAGAATTTCCAAACGAACCTAAATGAAAATTACTAATATCTGTTATCCAGATATTTCCTAAGCTGCTAAAATCATCGCCTTCTTTTAATAAATACCGCGTATTATGTTCCCAATTAGGCCAAGAGGTAATATTTGCTATTTGTTGCGCATTGATAGGAGCGCCGCTAAAATCATTTCCAGTAGAAATAACAACGGTATTTGTATTATCGAAAACTGTGTTGGCATCGAGAACAGTTATAGTAACAGAAGTGTCAGAATACTGTCCTGTGGAATTTGTAACGCGAAGGGATACTTCGTAAACTCCTGGTTGCGTAAAAACGTGAGAAGCCAAAGGTCCACCGTTTTCGTAGTTTTTGCTTAAACCATTTAGGCTCCAGTTTTCATTAGTGTTGTCGCCAAAGCAAAAAGAGTATCCTAGTTGCCTAAACGATGAAATGCTATTATCAGTATCTGTTGTTCCGGTAGCGTCAAAGTATACGGCTAAAGGAGCTGGCCCCGAGGTTCTGCTAACATTTAGTTGAGCTTGAGGACTTGCATTTAAAACAATTGGATGGATTAATGAGTAAGTCATTAAAAAGTAAAAAGCTATACTTCTAATAGAAGTAGATTTAGAAAGTAGATTTAATGTCATGATTTGTAATTTGGGTTCAACAATTAAACAAGGGTCTGTGGATAATTCCTACCCTGTTCATAAACAAACTTACATATGCATTAAGACAAGGGGCGTCAGAGGTAGTAAAATTTTCTTAAGTATTACTTAGAAGATGAATTGAGATAAGCTATTGGCTATGCGTTAAGAGTGCTTAGTATTAAGAAATAGACTATTTATTTTTAATATAAGCTAAATCCTAATTCTTAAGATAATGCATGAACAGGATAATTTTAAAATATCTTTTTGATATATCTGTAAAATCTCCTTTTCTAAATTATCAATCTCATAAATATTTTCAATAACCTAAGTATATAATAAATAAATTAAGTAAAAATACTTAGTTTTGTAATAACGAAAATACGTAGTCATAATAAATATTCAAGGTTTAGGTACGCAGCAAGGTTTTGAGTTTACTTAAATAGAAGATTTTTCTCTAAGTTTTAGATTAGCTTAGGGTTTTTCTTTGAGAGTTTGTTATTCCCGCAGTAACTCCAATATGCTTGGTAAGCGGGAATAACATTAAAGAATTTACAGAATGAAATTCTTTATTAGGTAAGCCAAATTTTGTCAATTTAATGATTTAGATAAGCTTTTTTACAGGATTACTAATAATTAATGTGCCTCTTGATTTATAAAAAAATAATGGTTTAATTCGTTATAAACGCTACTCTTTATGGTTAAAAATGAAGTTAAAACGACATGTTCTTATTGCGGTGTAGGTTGTGGAATCATTGTAAAGAAAGATAATAACAACAAAGTTATTGTTGAGGGAGATAAGGATCATCCAGTAAACAAAGGGATGTTATGTTCCAAAGGAATGAACTTACATTACGTTGCAAATGATACTTCAGATAGGATATTGTATCCCGAAATGCGTTGGAGTAAATCACACCCTCTTGAACGAGTTACTTGGGATACTGCCTTAGATAGAGCAGCGAGCGTTTTTAAATCAATAATAAAAAAACACGGTCCAGATAGTGTTGGATTTTATGTTTCTGGGCAAAGTTTAACTGAAGAGTATTATATAGCTAATAAATTAACCAAAGGCTTTTTAGGTACTAATAATATAGATACCAACTCAAGATTATGTATGAGTTCTGCGGTTGTTGGTTACAAAAAGACATTTGGAGAAGATAGTGTACCCATTTCTTATGCCGATATCGAGTTGGCAGATTGTTTTTTAATTACAGGAGCTAATCCTGCTTGGTGTCACCCTATTCTTTTTAGAAGACTAGAGAAACACAAAGAAGAAAATCCAGATGTAAAAATTATTGTTGTAGATCCTCGTAAAACGGATACCGCTAATTATGCCGATTTACATTTACAAATTTTACCAGGAACAGATGTTGTTTTATATAATGCCATTGGACGAAGACTGTATGAGCAAGGATTAATTGACGAAGATTTTATATATAAACATACAGACGGATTTGCAGCATATAAAGATCAAATTCTCGGAACAAAGATTAGTAAAGCTGCAAAAATTTGTGGTATTGAAGAGAAAGATATTAAGAAGGCGGCAGATATAATTGGGCTTTCTAAAGGGTTTATTAGTATGTGGGCCATGGGTCTTAACCAAAGTGTGGTTGGTGTTAATAAGAACGTGGCCCTGCTAAACCTATCCTTAATTACCGGGCAAGTAGGTAAACCGGGTTCTGGACCTTTTTCCTTAACAGGACAACCAAATGCAATGGGTGGACGAGAAGTAGGAGGTATGGCAAATCTTTTAGCTGTTCATAAGGATTTAATGAACGAAGATCACAGAAGAGAAGTAGCTCAATTTTGGGGCGTTGAAAAGATAAATCCTAAGCCAGGACTCACAGCCACGGAAATGTTTGATGCACTTGAGTCAGGAAAAATGAAAGCAGTTTGGATAGCTTGTACCAATCCTTTAGTAAGTTTACCAAATATAAATAAGGTTGAAAAAGCCATGAAAAACGCAAAGTTTGTTGTGGTTCAAGATATATCTCATAAATCTGATACAGTTAAGTTTGCAGATTTAATATTACCTGCAGCTGGTTGGTTAGAGAAAGAAGGTGTTATGACAAATTCTGAAAGAAGGGTATCTTACCTTCCTAAGGAAATTGATGCTCCCGGAGAGGCTAGACCAGATGTTGAAATATTTTGTGATTTTGCACAAAGAATGGGGTTCCGCGGATTCAATTATAGTTCTACGGAAGAGATTTATGATGAATACTGTGCAATGACAAAAGGCACTAATATAGATGTGTCTTATTTAAATTATGATAGATTAAAAAGCGAAGGCACTTTTCAATGGCCAGTTAATCAATACGGGCATAAAGGAACGGATAGGCTCTTTCAAGATAAAGTGTTTTATACACCTTCAAAGAAGGCTATTTTTAATGTTGCAACAACCTTAGAAAATACCTCTACACAACCTAATGGCGAATACCCTTTAATTTTAACAACGGGTAGAATTAGAGATCAGTGGCATACCATGACAAAAACTGGTAAGGTTTCGCGTTTAAAAACGCATTACCCAAAACCAGTTTTAGAAATAAACCCTGTTGATGCTTATTTATACAAAATTAAGGATGGTGATATTACAGAAATTAATGGTGAAAACGGTAAGGTAAGAGTAAGAGCAAAGGTTACAGAGGCTATTAAAAAAGGAGTTGTGTTTTTACCAATGCATTGGGGAAAGCAACTTCAAAACGATTTAAATAGAGCAAACAATTTAACAAACACACATGTAGACCCTGTTTCAAAAGAACCAGACTTTAAATTTACAAGAGTTAATGTGTGTAAATATGAAAAACCAAAAGAGAAGATTTTAATAGCAGGAGCGGGAGCGGCTTCATTTAGGTTTATTCAAAATTATAGAGAACAAAATGAGAAGGATGAAATTCATGTATTTTCTAAAGAACCTAATTTGTTTTATAATAGAGTACTACTGCCAGAGTACGTTACGGAAGAACTTACATGGGAACAACTGTTAAAAATAAAGCAACAAGAATTAGATAAGTTAAACGTTCATCTTCATCCTGAAACTTTAATAACTCAAGTAGAATCTGAAGAAAAAACGGTAACTGATAGTAACGGTAAAGAACACGCTTTTGATAAACTCATATTAGCTACAGGAAGTAGAGCATTTGTGCCTAAGGATGTACAAATAGATTTACCTGGCAGATTTACAATGCGTAATAAAATTGATGCTGATAGATTTAAAGCATATTTAGATAATACTGGTTTGCCTCCAGAAGAGCAACACGTAGCTATAGTAGGAGGTGGTCTATTAGGATTGGAATTGGCAGCAGCACTTAAACATAAAAATGTAAAGGTAACTATCGTTCAAAGAGCTTCACGCTTAATGGAACGTCAGTTAGATACAATTTCTAGTAAATTATTAGCGCTTGATGTTCAGGAACGTGGTATTCAAATTTATTTTGATAATGAAGTTAGTACGGTGTTTGACGATGAGGAGACAGGAGAATTAAACATAAGTTTAAAGAGTGGAAAAATGTTTACGGCTAATGCAATTGTTTATGCCATAGGTACTATACCAAACATAGAAATAGCTAAGGAAAACGGCATTAAATGTGGTAGAGGAATCAAGGTCAATCAGCATTTACAGTCATCAAATCCAGATGTTTTTGCCATTGGAGAAATAGCTGAGTATAATAATCAGTTATTTGGAATTACTTCGGCAGCAGAAGAACAGGCTAATATTTTGTCTAATTTTATAGCTGGAGATATAAGCAGTAACTACAATGGTTCTGTTTTAATGAATATTTTAAAGTTCAATGATTTAAACCTATGTAGTATAGGAGAAATTAATGTTCCTGAAAACGATCCAAGCTATGAAGAGGTCATCTTTACAGATATCTCTAAACGCTACTATAAGAAATGTATAGTAAAGGATGATTTGTTAATTGGAGCAGTATTAATGGGGGATAAGAATGAGTTCGCAGAATTTAAAACCCTTATAGAAAGTAAAATTGAGATGTCTGAAAAGCGTGATACTTTGCTTAGAGGAACATCTAATGATAAGCCAGTAATTGGTAAACTAATTTGTTCTTGTAGTCAGGTTGGTGAAGGAAATGTAGAAGAAGCCATTGCAAAAGGCTGTACAGATTTTACAGAGCTTTGTAAACAAACAGGAGCAGGTTTAGGTTGTGGAAGTTGTAAAACTGAAGTTAGAGAAATACTTCAAAAATCTCAAGTATTAGCATAATGATAGAGCCATATAGATTAGCAATAAACGGAGGAGTATTAGCTCCAGCAGAATTAAAATATATTTGCGAAGCAGCAGAAGAACTAGGTTTAGACGCTATCTCATTTGGTTCTAGACAAGATATTATCTTTCCAGAGGAGATTGATGAAAGCAAATTTGAAAGGTTTGACAAAATTCAATTTATTAAACCAAAAAGAGATGGCGTAGAGAATATAGCTTCGTCTTATGTGTCTGCTGAAATTTTGCCTAGTACTTCTTGGTTAACAAGTTCCAAGTACCTATATGTTCTAGAACAATTTAAATACAAACCTAAATTAAGAATCAATATTACAGACCCTAAACAGAGATTAGTACCATTGTATACGGGTAATGTTAACTTTATAGCTTCTGAGCATGAAGATTATTGGTATTTATTTTTACGTTTACCAGGCTGGAGAGAAACTAAAATGTATCCTGCACTCATTTACAGTTGGGATATGGACAAAATTGAGCAGGCTATAGAAAGCATCTTAATAGAAGAGCCAGAAACTATTGAAACAGTTTTTGATTTAGTTAGTGATGCTGCAGATACTAATAATAGAACAGTAGACAAACCTTTGGAAGTTCCATTTTATCCTTTTCCTTATTACGAAGGTATGAATAGAATAGGAACAGATAGATATTGGCTGGGGTTATATTGGAGAAATAATAGATACGATATTCCTTTTTTAAAGGCTATGTGCGATTTATGTTCCGAAAACAAAATAGGTAAGATATCAATCACACCTTGGAAATCTTTTATTGTTAAAGGAATTCCGCAACACTCAAAATTAAAATGGGAAAAGTTTTTAGGTAAATTTGGTATCAATGTGCGTCATTCAATGTTGGAAATGAACTGGCATATACCTGTTAATGATGCCGAAGCATTAAACCTAAAAAAGTATTTGGTTACTAATTTCGATCAGAATGATATAAGTACCTACGGTCTTACCTTTGGCATTACTAGTTATAATAGTGATACTTATAATTTTACTTCAATAGTTGTAGAAAAGAACAAACAACCAGAATCTATAGGTAATTTTACAATTAGAGACACCTATAACTTATTATACGCAAAAAACTTCGATCCAAATACGCGTGAATACATTATGCATGTGCAAGATGTAGATAAAGTTGAGTTACCTGGTTTATTAATGGAATTAAGTCAGTTGTATTTTGAACAATTAGGATCAGAACAAGAAGAAGCTGTTACTCAAAAAGAAACTAAATCTGTTTTAGAAGAAGAGGTTTATCAATGTTCTGAATGCTTAACGGTTTATAATTCCAAATATGGAGACCTTACTAAAAACATAGCACCCCATACATTGTTTGAAGACTTACCATATACTTATGAGTGTTCTTTATGCGAAGCTCCAAAAAGTAGTTTTGAAAAAAAGACACTTGTAAAACAGGCTTAAACGCTTTAAAAACCAAGAACTTTTAGGGCATTCTTGTGTTTTTTTTATTTTCAGTAGGATTTATCTTCTTTTTTTACTATCTTTACTGAAGTTAAACGATAAAAATTACCATTCGTCGACATTAAATGGGTTTTTATCGACAACAAACTTCTTCCTAAAGAAAAAAACCGGCGATTCGGTTTTACAATTTTATATTTACTTTTTACAGTAATACTAAACGCCCATGAAAAGTTTAAATATTTTATTAGTTGAAGATGATATGATAGAGCTTATGAAGTTCAATAGAGTTATTGATAACCTTGAACTTAAGCATAATATTGTAGAAGCTAATAACGGAGAAGAAGCACTAAAGGTATTAGAAGATAAAGCTAATTTACCTGATATTATTCTGTTAGATTTAAATATGCCCAAAATTAACGGTATTGAGTTTTTGGGTATTCTAAAAAATGATGATATTTTAAAATATATACCTGCTGTTGTTTTAACCACCTCTAGTAATGAAAAGGATCTTGTAGAATGTTATAAAATTGGTATTGCGGGTTATGTTCTAAAACCATTAAAATACGAAGACTACGTATCTAAAATAGAAAGTCTATTAACGTATTGGAGTAATAACGAATTAAAAAAGGCATAAATGAAAGGTATTGTTTTTTCAGAATTTTTAGAACTTGTTGAAGAAAAGTTCGGCATGGAGATGGTTGATAAAATTATTAATCAGTCAGATTTAAAATCTCAAGGAGCATATACGGCAGTAGGAACCTATGAGTTTTCTGAAATGCTTCAATTAGTCCAAAATTTAAGTAATAATACCAAAATATCAATTGATGATTTATTGCTAGTTTACGGTGAGCATTTTTTTCAAGTCCTAGAAAGAGACTATGGTAAAATGTTAGCATTGTATCAAGACCCTATAGAAATGTTATCATCTATTGAAAATCATATTCACGTTGAAGTAAAAAAAATATACCCTGACGCAGAACTTCCTACTTTTGAAGTTCTAGAAAAAACTAAAACCAAGTTAATCATGTTGTATAAATCAGGTAGAGCAATGCATCAGTTTGGTTTAGGATTAATGAATAAAACTTTTGAGTTTTTTAATACTTCAGCCGAAATTGTTTTAGAAAAAATTAAAAAAGACGGAACTGAGGTTAAGTTTTTAATCACCCAAATCCCTAATGGACCAAAATAAAATAGAAATACTAGAAAGAGCTCTTAAGAGAGAGAGGGCCGCTAGAAAAGAAGCAGAAAAAATACTAGAACAAAGGTCTGCCGAACTTTACAGTGCTAATCAAAGGCTAGAGAAGTCTTATACCGAATTAGAAGCCCTTTTAGATAAAACAGATTCCCAATTACAAGGTGTTTTTGAGAACATTGTAGACGCCTATGTTATTATGGATCTTATGGGGAACATCCTAAAAATGAATGATGCCGCCGTTGACTTATTGGACTTTGATACTGTAAAAGACAATGCCAATTTACTTGAGTTTCCTGTGGAAATGGAACAAGAAAGAGTTTCTAGAGCTTTTAAAAATCTATTAAAAAACGGAGCAATTACAGACTTTCAAGTAGAAGTAGTTACAAGAAAGGGTAAAACAAAATTGGTGCATATAAATGCCAGTATTATCTATGATCAAGGTATTCCAGTTGCTGCTCAAGGTATCGTAAGAGATGTTACAAAAGCAAAAGCAGCGGAAAGACAATTAATTGAGTCTGAAAATAGATTAAAAGCGCTCATGCTGAATTTAAAAAATGGCGTACTTCTTAAAGATGAAGATAAGAAGATAGTCTTGGCAAATGAGAAATTCTGCGAACTGTTCGGAATAGATTATAAACCAAATGAATTAAAGGGTAAGTATTTTACATTTAATGAAGACCGGTTTAAGAAATTATTTGAGAATTCGGAAGAGTTTATAAACAAAACAAATGAAATAGTTGCGGGTAAAGAAGGGGTTTTAGATGACGAACTACATATGAAGAATGGGAAAATCTTAGAAAGAGATTATATTCCTATTTACGATGAAGACTCATATAAAGGACATCTTTGGACTTATAGAGATGTAACCCTAAGAAAGAAATACGGCAAGAGTATAGAGGCTCAAAGACAAAAGTATAGAGGTATCATAACAAATATGCAACTCGGTCTTGCAGAAGTTGATACCAGAGGAAGAGTTATAATGGTAAACCAAAGTTTTATTGAAATGTCAGGTTACCAAGAACAAGAACTAGTAGGTAATTTGAGTAAAAACTTCTTTTCTACGGAAGATGCCCAAAATGAAAAAAGTAATTCTACCAATAATGGTGTATCTACGTCCTATGAAATAAAAGTTGAAGATAAATTTGGTAAGGAAAAATACTGGTTGGTTAGTAGAGGACCAAACTATAACCTAAATGATGAGTTAGTTGGTTACATTTTTGTATACCTTGATATTACAGATTTAAAAAACTTAGAGCTACAAAAAGAAGGACTATTATCTCAATTAGAAAAAAGTAATGATGAGCTACAAGAGTACGCTCATATTGTTTCCCATGATTTAAAGTCGCCATTAAGAAGTATTAGTGCCTTGGTAAGTTGGCTTAAATCAGATAATGAAGATAAATTCGATAAAGTAAGTCTACAAAACTTAGCGCTTATTGAAACGACCATTGAAAAGATGGATCAGTTAATTTCTGATGTTTTAGAATATTCTAGTATTGGTAGTGAAGAAAAGGTTGAAACTAACGTAGACTTAAATGTATTAATTAATGATTTAATTCAGTTTTTATATAAACCCGATCATGTTGAAATACAAGTACTCAATGATTTACCTATGGTAATAGGAGATAAGACCAAACTTCAACAATTGTTTCAAAATTTAATGAGTAACGCCATTAAATTTATTGATAAAGAACAGGGCTATGTAAAAATTAATGTTGAGGATATTGGTACGCACTATAAATTTTCAATAGAAGATAATGGTATTGGCATTGATGAAAAATACCATTCTAAAATATTTAAAGTATTTCAATCTGTTAATAAGCGAAAAGATTCAACGGGTATTGGCTTATCTATTGTTCAAAAGATAGTGGAGTTACACCAGGGAGAAATATGGTTGAATAGTAAACTTAATGAAGGAACAACCTTCTTTTTTACAATAAAAAAATAGAAATGAAGATTGTACAATTAAGAAAATATAAAGGACAAGACTGGCAGAGTCTAAATACGTTTCAAAAGCTTAACAACCCATTGGTGTTAGTCTTTGGAAATAGGTTTGAATTAGAAGAGCCCAAAATATATAAAGGCATAAAAAATATGTTTCCTAAAGGACACATCGTTTTCGGATCAACAGGAGGAAATGTAACCTCTAACTCCATTGATGAAGATGCTTTAACCTTAACCGCTATTGAATTTGAAAAAAGCACTTTCGAAGTTAGAACAATAAACCTAAATGATACCGAGTTAAATAGTTACAATGCAGGTGTAGAATTGGTAAATAAATTTCCCAAAGACAAATTGAAATATATTTTTGTTTTATCCGATGGAAGTTTTGTAAATGGAAGTGAATTAACCAAAGGGATGAATTTTGCAGCAGAAAACCATGTATTAATTACAGGTGGACTCTGCGCGGATGATAATAGATTTGAGCGCACAATTGTATCGTATAACGAAAACCCAAAAGATGGTGAAATTGTAGCTATAGGATTTTATGGAGATACTTTAGAAGTCTCTTCATCTACAGAAGCTGGTTGGAATTCTTTTGGAGCAGAAAGAACAGTCACAAAATCTATTGGAAATATTGTTTATGAGTTAGATAAAAAACCGGCATTAGATTTATATAAAGTATATTTAGGAGATAAATCTAATATGTTACCAGCGTCAGCCATGTATTACCCTTTAGGAATTAAACCAGAAGATGGAGATGATCAAACCACAATACGAAGTGTTTTAAACGTTAATCATGATTATAACGCCATGATTTTTGCGGGAGAAGTACCAATGAATTCTAAGGTGCAATTTATGATGACTAATCCAAGAGATTTGTTAAATGCTTCTAACCAAACAGCTAAACAAGCTGTTCAAAGAATGATAAACAAGCCGCAATTGGCCTTATTTATTAGTAGCGTTGGAAGAAAATTACTGTTGGATCAAAGAACTGTAGAAGAAATTGAAGAAGCCAAAAATGTGGTTGGTGGCAATGTTGTTTTTAGTGGCTTTTATTCTTACGGAGAAATAGCGCCATATGAAGATGAAAATATGTGTCAATTACATAATCAATCTGTTGCTTTAACTTTAATTAGTGAATAATGAATTCTTTACTAAAACATCAAGTTAAAAAATATTTAAGTAGCAAAAACGTGTCTAATGAAGACTTAATGGCTTTTTTAGATGCGGTTAATAAGTCTTATGATAATTTTGACGATCAATACCTTATGCAACAACGGGCTTTAGCTATTAGTACAGAAGAATTGGTAGAAGCTTATAAAGTTTTGCAGCATGAAGCAAAAATTCAAAGTAGTTTAATAGACAAGTTGAATAATGTAATTGAGACATTAAATTTTGGTGATAAAAATACCGTAAAAAAACCTAAGGGTGTTGATAGTTTAGACGGTGCTAAACTAGCTGAATTTATAGAAAATCAAACCCAGGAGATTATGGAAATGAACAAGCAAAGGGAAAAGCTAATGGGAGAATTGGAACAGCAAAATGAAGAGCTTAGTAACTATGCTTATTTGGTATCACACGATTTAAAATCACCTTTAAGGAGTATAGATGCTTTAACTACATGGTTAAATGAAGAAACCGGAGGAAATAAAGCTAATACATCAGAAAACTTAAAGTTGATTAGAGATAACGTTGAGAAAATGGACAATTTAATAACTGGTATATTAAATTATTCAACAGTCAATAAGAAGGAATCTCAATCCTGTTTAATAGATGTTGATACATTTGTTAGAGCCATTATAAATGAAATTTCCTTACCAAATCACATTTCAATAAAAATTGTAAATAAGTTGCCAGAGGTAGAAGCCGATAAACCTAGAATTAAACAATTATTTGAAAGCCTATTAGATAATGCCATTAAGTATATTGATAAAGAACAGGGAGAAATAGAAATAGGAGTTTCAGAAGAAGCCTTACATTGGCAATTCTATATAAAAGATAACGGAAAGGGAATTGAAAAAGCATATTTTGATAAGATATTTAAACCTTTCCAAAAGTTAGAAAACAATCCCAATGCTACTGGTATTGGTTTATCAATAGCTAAAAAAATAGTTAATGCCTACGGAGGTAAAATGTGGTTGGAATCTACTGTTGGAATTGGTAGTATATTTTATTTCACTTTAAAAAAGTAACAATTATGGAAACCCCAAATTTATCCTATATTAATACCATGGCACGAGGCGATGAAAGCTTTGTAGAAAAAATTATAGGTGTTATTAAAGGAGAATTTTATCAAGAAATTGAAGTATATAAAAATAACTTTAGTGATAGAAATTTTAAATTAGCTGCTGAAAATGTACACAAGATTAAGCATAAAATTAGTATTTTAGGGCTTGAAAAGAGTCATGTGGTTGCTAATAATCATGAAAACAATTTGAAAGAAGAGGTTCATGAGCTCCATGGTGACTTTATGGAAATTGTTAAAGTTATAGAAGATTATTTAGTAACTATTTAGAAATGAATTGTATAGTAATTGATGACGAAAATACTGCAAGGGTAATAATAACCGCATTGTGTTCCCAAATTGAAAATTTAAATGTAGTTGCAGAATTTCCAAATGCTATACAGGCTATTAAATATTTAAATGAAAATGAGGTTGATTTAATTTTCTTAGATATCCATATGCCAGATTTTACTGGTTTTGATTTTATAAGAACATTAAAAAATCCGCCAGCTATAATTCTTACGACTTCCGATTCAAAATTTGCCTTAGATGCTTTTGAATACGATTGCATTGTGGATTACTTAGTTAAACCACTTGAGTTTTCAAGGTTTGAAAAGGCCATACACAAAATGGAGACGGCAACTGTTGCTAGCGTTAGTTCAGATAATCAGCAAGAGGATGTTAAACCATCTGGAATAAACGTTGATAATCATCTTTATGTTAATATAGATAGAAGATTAATTAAAATAGATATTCCTAGTATTTATTTAGTTGAAGCTAAGGGTGATTATATAAATGTAAAAACAGAAAGTCAAGATTACCGAGTGCATTCCTCTTTAAAAAAGATAGAAGAAAAATTACCTGTTAATTTATTTTTAAAAGTACATAGATCTTATATCATAAATCTAAAGAAGATAATTGATATAGAAGATAATAGTGTACTTATTAAAAAAGATGTAATACCTGTAAGCCGCTCTAACAGACCCGAATTAATGAAGCGCTTAAATTTACTATAAGACTTTTCGTCTATACAAAATCGCATTTCGTCTACATAAAATTGCATTTCAAAGATTTTTTATTTTATATTTGTAGTCTTTATCGTAACTTTATAAGTTCCCAATCTTAACCAAAAACCCCTAGTTATGAGCGTAACAGTAAAAAACAAAAATGGCATTATGCATGCCAAAGGAGTTTTGAACTCCTCTTCTTTTGTGCAATTTCAATCAATTTTACAGAAATCCTTTAAATCTCAGAATTCAATACTACTTAATTTAGATAAAATAAATAGTATTGATTCTAATGGCATATTAGTATTATATAAGATTTATAAGAAAGCAAAAATACATAATAAAGAATTTAAGATATTAGGTAGTAAAAGCTCTTTTATCTATAACCAAATAGCCCTTTAATTAACTCTAAGTTTAATAACTTATTTTAAACTAGTAATAGTTGCCAAAACCTAAAAGGTTTTGGCTTTTTTATTATTCCTTTGTAAATCAGATATAACTAGACTTTTAGAACTGCTTCAACCTTTTAACTATACTATTTCTTCTTTTTGTCTATAGGAATGTACATTTCGCATTTTGACAAATTAATCTCTTAGACATTTCAAATATCTTTATGGTAACGTCTTTATAAATTTGATTGCGATTTATTTAAGATTAGAGAGAGACATAAACGAATCTGAATTTTCCCCAAATAATTCAAGTGATTTGTAGCAATTAGTATTTCCAAATCTTCAGTATCTACAACCTACTTCTGTTTTGGTTTTTTAACCACTGGTATGCCTCGATTAAGGGATTAAATACTCGATGAAATTACTTTAATCCAAAAAAAATAACACTTAATCGGTATTTTTTACTTTTAATCGATGTTTTGTGTGAAAATATTTGTATGTTTGACACAATTAGAGGAGCCAAGACCATCTAATTACAGTGCAATTTAAAAATTTGTACTGTTTGATTAAATAAATAAAACCCCTAAAATCGAAATTATGAAAGTTACTATTGTTGGAAGTGGTTATGTAGGACTCGTAACCGGAGCTTGTTTTTCAGAAGTAGGAATCGATGTTGTTTGCGTTGATATTGATGAAAACAAGATTAGTAATCTTAACAAAGGTATTATACCTATTTATGAACCCGGATTAGAAGATATGATTACCCGAAATATGAAAAAGGGTAGGCTTAGCTTTACAACCCAAATAAAAGATGCAGTTAAAGATTCTGAAGCTGTTTTTATTTCTGTTGGAACACCTCCTGATGAGGATGGTAGTGCAGATTTAAAATATGTAATAGCGGTTGCCAGAGATTGTGGTAAACATATTGATGATTATACCTTAGTAATTACAAAAAGTACCGTGCCAGTTGGTACCTCTTTAAAAGTAAAAAATGCAGTTCAAGAAGAACTAGATAAAAGAGGTGTTGACGTAAGTTTTGATGTAGCTTCTAACCCTGAGTTTCTTAAAGAAGGCGCTGCAATTAATGATTTCTTAAAACCAGATAGAATTGTAGTAGGTGTAGAAAACGAAAGAGCCAAAGAAATTCTTAAAAAATTATATAAACCATTTACTTTAAATGGACATCCTGTACTTTTTATGGATATCGTTTCAGCGGAAATGACAAAGTATGCGGCAAACTCCATGCTAGCTACAAAAATTAGCTTTATGAATGATATTGCTAACCTTTGCGAAATTGTTGGAGCAGATGTTAATAAGGTCAGAAAGGGCATTGGGTCTGATACTAGAATTGGTAATAAATTTATATATCCTGGTATTGGTTACGGAGGTTCTTGTTTCCCTAAAGATGTACAAGCATTAATTAGAACTGGCGGTGAGCATAATTACGATTTACAAGTATTAAAAGCTGTTGAAGCCGTTAACAAAAAGCAAAAAGTTGTATTATTTAATAAAATATTGAAACACTTTAATGGTGATTTAGAAGGAAAAACTATCACCCTTTGGGGATTATCTTTTAAACCTCAAACAGATGATATGAGAGAAGCCCCTTCTTTAGAAATTGTAAAAAGACTTTTAGAAGCTGGAGCAACGGTAAAAGCGTATGATCCAATAGCTATAGAAGAAGCAAAGCACCATTTTGGAGATACCATATCTTATTATAAAGATCAATACGAAGCTTTAATTGATGCTGATTGCTTAGCTATATTAACTGAATGGCCTGAATTCAAATTCCCTAATTTTAATATTGTAAACAGGTTATTAAAAAATCCTTTTATTTTTGATGGTAGAAACATCTATGATAGATTTGAAATGAAAGCAAAAGGATTCGATTATTTCTGTATCGGAGTAGATACCGCTAAAGAAATTGTAACTCCTGTTTTAAGTTCAGCTAGTTAGTTAAAGTTTAATCAATTATAATCCAACCAATATAATGATACGTAAAAAAGTTCTTGTAACAGGAGGAGCAGGTTTTGTTGGCTCACATTTATGCGAACGCCTATTAAATGAAAATAATGAGGTATACTGTCTGGATAATTTCTTTACTGGGCAAAAACAGAATATTGTTCATTTATTAGATAATCCATATTTTGAATTAATTCGCCACGATGTAACGAGCCCATTCTTTATAGAAGCAGACGAAATCTACAATTTGGCTTGTCCCGCTTCACCAATACATTATCAATACAATCCAATAAAGACTATGAAAACTTCCGTAATGGGAGCTATTAATATGTTAGGATTGGCAAAAAGGATTAAAGCTAAAATCTTACAAGCCTCAACAAGTGAGGTATATGGTAACCCGTTAGTTCATCCACAAGAAGAATCTTATTGGGGAAATGTTAACCCAATAGGAGAACGTTCTTGTTACGATGAAGGTAAACGTGCAGCCGAAACTCTTTTTGTAGATTACCATAAACAGAACAACGTAGATGTTAAAATCGTTAGAATTTTTAACACTTACGGACCAAGAATGCATCCAAATGATGGAAGAGTTGTTTCTAATTTCATTGTTCAAGCACTGCAAGGTCAAGACATCACTGTTTACGGTGAAGGAGACCAAACTAGAAGTTTTCAGTATGTAGACGATTTAGTTGAAGCTATGATGCGTATGATGGCCTCTAGAGATGGCTTTATAGGCCCTGTAAATACGGGGAATCCTGACGAGTTTACTATTTTAGAATTAGCTCAAAAAGTTATTGAATTAACTGGCTCTAAATCTAAAATAATATATAAACCATTACCTTCTGATGATCCAATGATGCGTAAACCAGATATTTCTTTAGCTAAAAAGGAATTAGACTGGGAACCAAAAATTAAATTAGAAGAAGGCTTAACCAAAACCATAGATTTTTTCAAGACTATAGTATAGATATAGTCTACCAGAAGTAACAATTGCTATTTATTTTTCTCTCTCTTAATATTAAACATAATCTATTTATGTCATTTAATAAACCCCAAATATTAAGTCATGAAGAAAAAAATATTAGTAGTAGATGACGAAGCGAGTATCTGTTTGTTACTTGAAAACTTCCTTTCACAGGAATATGATGTTGTTTCTATAAACGACGGACTTGAAGCCTTGCTATGGCTAGAAAGTAATATTCCAGACCTCATTATTAGCGATATTCAAATGCCAAAAATGGATGGCTATGAATTTCTTACCAAATTACGTAAACGAGGCTTTACTAAACATACGCCTTGTATTATGCTTTCCGGTAAATCTGAAAGTAAAGAACGTATTAAGTGCTATAGAATAGGAGCCCAAGATTACCTTACTAAACCATTTAACCCAGAAGAGTTAGATGAACTGGTAAAGAAAAATCTTTTTCCTATCCACTTTGCTGTAGAGTGGTAATCATTTTTTTGTTAAACTTAACCTGCATCAAAGATGAAATCTACCTTAACACTCCTGTATATCGGGAATTCGTCGGCGTATTTTGATGAATTAAAAGAGAATAATAACGTCACGTTTATAGTATTAGAAGACAGTTTAAAGGCTATTAATTATATAAAATCTAAAAAGCCTTTAGACGCTATAATTTGCGACTATATTTTACCTGGAAACAATGGTTTATACCTCTTCGATTGGATTAGAGATAATTCTGAATATGGAGAAAAACCCTTTGTGCTTCTGTCTAAGGAGTTCAATAATAAAGTATTTAAGCGCTCCTTTAAAAAGAGGGTGTGCGACTATTTTGTTATTAATTCTACACCTGCACATGATATTGTTGAAAGAATTAAATTCTTGTGTGAGAACAAAGAAGCAGCAAAATCGGTAAAGCTTCCAGATTTAGTGGAAGAAGAGTATAAGATGCCTTTATCAAAGCGTTTATTTGATATTCTGGTTGCTTCAACAGCACTATTATTCGCATCTCCATTTCTATTAGTTATACTATTGGCCATTAGATTAGAGTCTAAAGGAAAGGTATACTATATCTCTAAAAGAGTAGGAAGAAAGACTTTTGATTTCTATAAACTGCGTTCCATGAGAACAGGAGCAGATGAGCTTTTAAAGAAATTGGCGAAAGAGAGAAATCAGTATAATACTAATTCCAAACCAAAAGAAGATGAACCATTAAATAAAGAACCATGTCCTAGATGTGCAAAATTACCAGAAGGGGAGAGTTGTTCACCTTTAATGTATTTCGATACCTATAGTATTTGTGATTACTGGTACAATCACCAAAAAGCAGAGGAATCTAAAAACAACTCTGCGTTTGTTAAGATTGTTGATGATCCAAGAATTACCAAAGTAGGAAAGTTTATTCGAAATACTAGTATAGATGAGTTACCGCAGTTAATAAATGTATTAAAAGGAGATATGTCTATAGTCGGCAATAGACCATTACCTGTATACGAAGCAGAACTCATTACTGCAGATGATATTTCAAAACGTTTTTTGGCACCTCCCGGAATTACGGGATTATGGCAAGTTGAGCTTAGAGGAAGAGGCGGAAACATGTCTGAGGAAGAAAGAATGCGTTTAGATAATGAATATGCAGATCAGTTTAAAGGAGATAACTACTCTTTTTGGTACGACATGAAATTAATTTTAAGAACCATACCCGCTTTATTTCAAAAGGATACGGTATAACTTAAGAATAAGAGAGAAAGAAAAACTAACAAATGAAACTATTATCAAAATTCATAATTATTGCCACTTTCGTTTTGAGTTCTAATATTAAAATAATTGCTCAAGAACAAAAGTCTGTGGATAAATCACTCGGAGGAGTTCAAGTAGATATTCCACCGCTTCATGTAGTTATGGATTCTGTTTTAAAGAGAAACCCTTTGGTACGCTTCAGATCTCAAGATATAGATCTTAAGAAAGAAGCCTTGAAATCCGAAAAAATAGATTGGACTAAAAATTTCGGAGTTCAAGCCACAACGGTTTACGGAAACTTCAATAATTTTTCTACAAACGAAGATGCTTCTTCAGTAACCTCCGCTTTTGCAACAACATCTAAGCAGTTTAACTATCAGTTTGGTGCATATTTCAAAATTCCTGTTTTAGATGTTATTAATAGAAATAAAAGGATAAAATTTAAAAAAATACAGGTCAGTGAAGCAGAAACTATGCTAGCTCATGAACAGTCCTTGGTAAGGCAGGCAGTTATTGAAAAGTACGAAGATTTAATCCTAAAACAAAGATTGTTAAAACTTAAGGCAGAAAATCTTGGTAATGGAAAGGTTAATATGCAAATGGTAGAAAAAGAGTTCAGGAACGGTTTAGTACCTGTAGCGGAATATGTTAGACTTTCAGATATGACAATGAGAATAGAGTCTGATTATGAATTAGCCTTATCCAAGTTCTTAGTTGCTAAAAAAGTATTGGAAGATATGGCTGGTTTTAAATTTGGAATAACACAATTGCAATGAAGATAATTGAATTTATAAGGTTAATATTAAAACACAAAATACTGTTAATGGTAGTGCCTTTGGTGCTAGCATCAATTGTTATTGTTTTAACTATGAAACCAACTTATGAATACTCTTCAAAAACAGTATTATATACAGGTTTAGCTTCTGGTTCTTCCATAGAAATGGATAAGAAGTTTAACTATTTTGCTTCAAATACAGCATTTGATAACTTAATTAACCTTATAAACTCAAGGGAAACTCAAGAAGAGGTTGCTATACGTCTTTTGGCACAGCATTTAATGCTCCCCGAAGCCGATCCTAAATATATTTCTGCAGCTCATTTTAAAGAACTTAAGTCTAAAATTCCAGAAGATATTTATGATTATGTAGTTACTACAAATAGTGGAAAACCATCACCTAAAAACGATTCTGAGAATGATGAAGTTTCACTTTTCCCAGAAGGTATAAATAAGGACGACTACGAGAAAACGGTAGAGAATTTAAAACTCTTAATGGTTAGTAGTAATACAAATTTTGTTTACGAATTACTAAATTTTGAAGATCCCCATTATTCTTTAAAGGTGGTATCCTCTGTAAAAGTTTTTAGAATAGGTAAAAGTGATTTACTAGAATTAACATATTCTGCAAATGATCCTGGAATTTGCCAGCAGACTTTGGCAATTTATAATAGTGTTTGTATCAAGGGGTATAAGCGAATTAAAGAAAATGGTTCTGATGCAGTTGTAAAATACTTTGAAGATCAACTTGCAAAGGCTAGCGAAAAACTAAAAATTGCTGAGAACAAATTGTTAGAATTTAATAAGTCTTACAACATCATAAATTATTATGAGCAGAGTAAGGCTGTTGCCATTGTTAAAGAGGAAATGGAAGTTGATTACAACAACAGAAAGGCAAAATTAGCAGGTATAGCAGCGGCAACAAAGAAACTTGAGAAAAAGCTAGAAATTCAAGAAGCTATTCAATTAAAAAACAATGATGTTGTAGATAAGAAGAAACAACTAGGAGATTTAAACTTTAAAATAGCCTTAGCACAAGCCGATTTAGACCCAGAAAATGTTGAACAACAAGAGAATGTTGAAAATCTAAAAAAACAGGCTGAAAATCTTTCAAAAGAAATCAAACTTAATTTAGATGAACTTTATAGCTATCAAAATACCATAGAAGGTTTACCAGTTAGTAAAGCTTTACCCGATTGGGTAGATAATGTTGTTGAAACAGAAAATCTGAAAGCAGAGCTTCAAGTAATGGATAAACGTAACAAGGATTTTAAAGAACAATATTCTATTTACGCCCCTGCCGGAGCTACCATAAAAAGATTAGAAAGAGAAATAAATGTTTCAGAACAGGGATATCTTGAAATACTACACGGTTTAAACCTCGCAAAATTAAAAATGCAAGACAGCGAATTGTCTTCAAATTTAAAAACCATAGACCCTCCATATTATCCCTTGTCACCAACACCAACAAGTAGAAAGGTGTTAATTATTGCAGCAGCTTTTATTGGCATCATATTTACGCTAGGGATACTATTAGTTATGGAGTATTTTGATGATACTTTAAAAAACATAAAGAAAGCTGGGAAAATACTGGAGCTACCAGGATTAGGAATGGTGCCTAAAGTTTTGCTTAACTCTGGAATAAGAAACAATGCTTTTGTAAACAATAGAGTTATTGAAATTATTACCCAAAACATACTTCAGTTTATTAGTTTACAAGATTCTGAAAAACAACCAAAAACCATTTTGTGCTTTAGTACGCAAAAAATGGAAGGAAAATCTGTTGTAGCCGGAAACATTGCAAAAACACTAAAAAGTAGTGGTAAAAGAGTACTAGTTTTAAACTATAAGAGTGAAAAGGCAAAAGTTACTTCTCAAAGAAAGTATTCAATTATTAATAGAATTTTAGGATACAAAGATCCTCGAATTGATTTTGAGAACCCTTTATTAGCTAAAGCATCTACATATTTGGACGAATCGGAATATTTTAAATATACCATAGATAACCACTTTTATAAAGCCAAGACCTATGAGGATATTATAAAAGGGAATAATATAGAATTAGATTATGATCCAGATTATGTCATAATAGAATTACCAGCAATAATCTTTACTAATTATCCGGCAGATCTATTTAACAATTCAGACTTAGATATTCTGGTATGTAGATCAAATAGGCTATGGTCTGAGTCGGATAAAACAGCATTAGCTGGCCTACAACCATTATCAGGAGATAAAATGAATTTTATTCTTAATGGTGTAGAACTTAAAGAAGTAGAGTCTATGTTAGGTGATTTACCTAAGAAGAGAACTAAGTTTAGAAAGAAACTGAAATCTGCATTTAGATTCCAATTTTTCAATAAAAACCAGATATAAAATTATAAATGGAAAAGTTCAAAAAAATACTAAAGGAAGATAACTTCTTATCACTTGCAGGGAATGCTATAATAGCCGTTCTAGGTATTTCTGGATTTGCTTTATTGGCAAGAAGTTTATCACTTGAAGTATTTGGAGAATGGGTACTATTTATAACCGCTGGAGCCTTTGTAGAAATGTTCAGATTCGGAATAACAAATACCGGTTTAATAAGATATTTGTCTGGAGCAGAAGCATCATCAAGATACAAACTCATAGGGTCTAACGCATTAATTGGCTTAGGAGCTACTGTATTGGTTGCCATTATTCTAATAGTTTGCAACTACTTTTTTAGCGAATCTATTTCTAAATCTGGTTACGGATTATTCTTTATATGGTATCCGCTGTTAGCCTTTTTAAACCTGCCTTGGAATAACGCCTTAGTTGTGTTACAAGCCGACAGGGAATACGGTAAAATACTAGCACTTAAAGCCATAAATAGCGGTGCTTTCTTTTTAGTAATTCTTGTAAACTATTTCTTTTTAGAGTTAACTTTAAATCAGTTGGTAATTGCTTTACTGGTTATTAATGCCTTAACATCGGTAATTAGTTTAGTATTAGGATGGGACGGTATAAATCATATTACAAAAGCTAGTAAAGAAACCAATAAGACATTACTTAACTTTGGGAAATACACCACGTTTACCTTAATAGGAACAAACTTATTAAGAAGCGCAGATACCTTTATAATAAGTCTTAGTCCATTAGGAAATGCTGCGGTTGCGCTGTATAGTATACCTTTAAAACTAACTGAATTACAACAAATACCGCTTAGAAGTTTTGTTGCAACGGCATTCCCAAAAATGTCTAAAGCAAGTGTACAGGGAAGGGTTAATGAAGTAAGAGAGCTCTTTTATCAATATTCGGGAGCTTTAACCTATCTCTTTGTATTTCTTAGTTTATTCACCTTTGTTTTTGCTGAGTTCTTAGTACTTATATTATCGGGAGAACAATATTTAAAAGTTGATCCAGAAACAGGATTCAACGTAGTAACCATTGTTAGAATCTTCTCTATTTATGGACTTCTTTTACCAATTGATAGAATGACCGGTATAGGTTTAGATAGTATTAACAAACCGAATGTTAACGCTTTAAAAGTTTTATTAATGGTAATTGCAAATGTTGTTGGAGATATCATTGCCATTTTTGTTTTTGAATCTTTAGTATTCGTTGCAATAGCATCAATAGCGTTTACAATAGTTGGTATATGGATGGGAATGTATTTCTTAAATAAAGAGATAACACTGTCATACAGGGAGATTTTTAGAAGTGGTACTACATTTTATAAAGATATGTTTAACAAAATGACCAACCATAAATATAAACACGTTTTAGAAGGCAACAGAAAAGTAAATTAATGACGTACAAAGACAACATAAATCCTTTTGATAAATTGTCTGGTTCATCCAAGTTTTTGAACCCGAAACCAATTTTAATATTTGTGTCAGCAATCGTTTTATGTGGCTTAATATTAGCCAAAATGAAAATTGTTGGGGTAGGATTATTATTGGCTGGATTCTTTGGTAGTGTTTACTTTTTTCTACTGTTTAAATACCCTATAATAGGCTATTTTACTGCAATAGCCTTTAACTTTACGTTACTAGGAATCGGAAGATATGTAACTGGGTTGCCACTAGGTTTTGGTATTGATGGCATATTTATTTTAACCTATTTAGCACTTATATTTAATAGGTTTAAAGAACGAGTAGATTGGAGTCCAGCTAAAAAAGATATTACTGCTTTAGCAGGTATTTGGCTTATGTATTGTGTTTTCCAAATTGTTAACCCAGAGGCTCAAAGTTTTGCCGCATGGGTATCAGGTAGAGGCATAGGATTCTATTTTTTCTTTTTAATTCCACTAGCCTTAATTCTTATTGATAATAGACAAAAGCTGGATTGGTTTTTATACGTATGGGGCGCTTTCTCAGTATTAGCCACGCTAAAAGGTATGATGCAATTGTTTTTAGGAGTTGATGCCGCAGAACAAGCTTGGTTAGATGGAGGTGGCGCAGAAACACATTTACTTTTTGGTAAATTAAGAATCTTTTCATTTTTCAGTGATGCTGGTCAATTTGGCGCAAACCAAGGCTATACAGGAGTGGTGTTTATAATATACTCTCTTACCAAGAAAGGAATCGAAAAAATAATCTTTATGGCTATTGGAATTTTAGGATTCTATGGTATGATGATTTCTGGTACTAGAGGAGCAATTAGCGTGCCCGCTTTAGGAATGATGACTTACTTTGTTTTAAGTAAAAATGTGCGCATTCTTAGTGTTGGTGTTATTGGCCTAATTGCCATGTTCATATTCTTTAAGTACACAACTATTGGTAACGGAAATGACCAGATTAGAAGAATGCGGGGAGCATTTGATCCTAACAATAAATCCTTACAAGTAAGACTTGAAAATCAGAGAATTTTAAAAGGATATTTAGCTTCTAGACCTTTTGGAGGAGGCATTGGCCATGGAGGCGTAAAAGCACAGAGGTTTTTACCAAATGCATTTCTTTCGCAAATAGCAACAGATAGTTGGTATGTATTAATTTGGGTAGAGCAAGGCATAATAGGACTTACGCTTCACTTATTTATTTTGTTTTATGTAGTAGGAAAGGCTTCATATAAAGTCATGTTTAGAATTCGAGATCCCATAATTAAGCTAAGAATAGGAGCATTAATTGCCGGTATGGTTGGTGTTATGATGGCATCATATGGTAATGCAATTTTAGGAGGAATGCCTACTGCTTTACTAATTTATACGTCAATGGCAGTTATGTCGGACCCTGAGAAATTTGATAGCCCTATTGAAGAAGAAGAAGATACAGAATCTGAAGAACCATTAAAACCATTATTAACCTAAAATATTTAAATACACCCCAAATCATTAACCTTAAAACTTAATACTATGAATTACAGAAATATTAAAGATTTAAATAATACTATTCTTCAGGGATTAAGTATGCTCCCTAGAGATTTTGACCTAATTGTTGGAGTACCTAGAAGTGGTATGATGCCAGCAAATTTAATTGCCTTATATCTAAATAAACCCTATACAGATATAGACTCTTTTATTAATGGTCATATTTATAAAGCAGGTGCAAGAAGTCAGTTTTTTGAAGATTCAGACTGTAAAAAAGTTTTAGTCGTTGATGATAGCATCGCCTCTGGTTCGGCAATGAAGGAGTGCAAAGAAAAATTAAGTCACCTTGAAGAAAAATTTGATTTAAAATACTGTGCAATTTATACTATAGCTGGAAAAGAAAAAATGGTGGATTACTTTTTTGAAAATGTACCGTTACCTAGGTATTTTCAATGGAATATTTTAAACCATACCACGTTAGAAAAGGCTTGTTTTGATATTGATGGTGTTTTATGTGCAGACCCAACGCCAGAACAAAATGATGATGGAGAAAAGTATATAGATTTCATTTTAAATGCACCACCATTATTTATCCCGGGAAGTAAAATAGGTACAATAGTTACTTCTAGGTTAGAAAAATACAGAAAAGAAACAGAAACATGGTTAGCAGCAAACAATATTAAATATAATGATTTAATAATGTTAGACCTTCCAAACGCCGGGGCCAGACAACGTCTCAATAATCATGGTTCACATAAAGCAAAAGCTTATATGTCTAAACCTTATGTATTGTTTATTGAAAGTGAATTGGCTCAGGCTGTTGAAATTAACAGAATATCAAAGAAACCTGTTTTATGTACAGCAAATTTTGAAATGATATTTGAGGCAGAATCTTTTATGTACAACTTAAAGAGTGGTAAACACTTGCCATTTTTAAGAGAGGCAGCACTAAAAGTTAGAAATAGATTAAGACGAATAAAACATAGTTACCAGATGGGATAAGAAAATATTACCCCCTTAATTAACATCTTGCCCCAACCTATTTAACCCAAACACCCTTGTATTATGGCAGCATTCAATGTATTCCAAATTATACTTTTAAGCATATTTGCTTTAGCCACGTTATATATATTCATTTTTTCTATAGCCAGTGTTTTCTATAAACAGAAGAAATACTCAGAAAGCGCAAAAAAGAGAAAAATAGCAGTTTTAATACCAGGCTATAAGGAAGACGCTGTAATTGTAGATGTTGCTAAACAAGCATTAGAGCAAGATTACCCAGAGCAACTGTATGATGTTGTTATAATTGCTGATTCTTTTCAGGATAGTACATTAAAACAATTAAGAAACTTACCAATAAAAGTTATTGAGGTGAGCTTTGAAAAGAGTACAAAATCTAAGGCACTAAACAGTGCAATGGCACAGTTAAATGAGGATTACGATTTGGCAGTTGTTTTAGATGCAGATAATGTAATGGCTCATGATTTTCTAAGTAAAATAAATACTGCTTTTGAACAAGACTTTATTGCTGTACAAGGTCATAGAACCGCTAAAAATGTTAACAATTCATGGGCGGTACTCGATGCTGTAAGTGAAGAAATAAACAATAGTATTTTTAGAAAAGGGCATAGGGTACTGGGACTTTCATCGGCTATAATAGGTTCTGGAATGGCATTTAGGTATAGCTATTTTAAGAATTTAATGTCTACGGTTACGGCTGTTGGAGGATTCGACAAAGAAATTGAATTAAAAATGCTGAAAGAAGGTCGAAAGATAATGTATTTAGATGATGCAGTGGTTTATGATGAAAAAGTCCAAAAAGCCGAAGTTTTTGGTAACCAAAGAAGACGATGGCTTTCAGCTCAATTTCACTATTTCAGAAAAGACATTTTAAAGGCAACTAAAGCTTTATTTCTTAAGGGGAATATAGACTATTTTGATAAGGCCATTCAATTTATTCAACCACCAAGAATATTATTGCTAGGTGCTTTAGGAATATGTAGCATTATGTTTTTTGGGTTAAACTATTGGTTGCAAAACGAAGACCTATATAGTAACCTATGGATTTCAGTATTGGCTGCATGCGTCTTGTCATTTATAGTGTCAATCCCAAAAGCTTTTTATAACAAAAGAACCCTACTTGCTATGGCAAGTTTACCTAAGGGTATGTTTATGATGTTGTTATCTCTTTTAAGAATTAAAGGTGCTAATAAAACATTCATACACACGCAGCATACCACTATTACCAAAGAGTAAAATTATAAATCCCTAACACCAACCAAAATGAAAAAAAAGAGATTAGAAAAGCTTGAAGCAATTAGAGGTTTTGCAGCTTTATACGTTGTTCTATTTCATACGTTACCTCAGAAAATAGAGTTATTTGGAATTAATATAGGTTTGCTTTTTAGGTTCGGACCAGAAGCTGTAATTGTATTCTTTGTATTAAGTGGTTTCGTAATTAGATATACTTGGGAAAGATCAAAAGACAAATCTTTTAAATACTATTTCGTAAGGCGCTTTGTAAGGCTATACGTTCCGTTATTTTTTATTTTTCTAATGGGATATCTAATAAAATGTTATGCCGATGGGTCTTTGGCAAATCCAGATTGGCCTAACCTATTGGGGAATATTTTTATGCTACAAGATGTCATATCACAAAAGCCAAATGTAATAGCAGCCGCTTATATGGGTAACGGTGTACTTTGGTCGCTGTCTTATGAGTGGTGGTTTTACATGCTGTTCTTTGTTTTAGCAAAGTATATACCAGGAGATAAATTAAAGAAATGGGTAAATATTTTAGTTGTTATAGCTACAGTTTCCTATTTAATATATCCCTTTACAGTTAACAGATTAGCCATGTATTTTGCGATCTGGTGGATAGGTGTAAATTTTGCAGATATTTACTTAAATAAAGAAGCGTATTCCTTTAAAAATATTATGCCATATGCCTATGTTTTAGGAATAATTACTGCTTTGTTAGGGCTTAATTTATATTTAAATTTTTCTTACACCAAAGTATATTCATATCCCTTGGTAGCATATCCATTTGTAGAGTTAAGACACTTTGTATTCGCCATTATTGTAATGTTTGGGTCCATTGTATGGCATAACCTAAAGTGGATTGGTTTTGATGCACTTTTCGGTGTATTTAAGTATTTGGCACCATCATCTTATGTTATTTATATATCCCATCACTATATGGTAGTCGAAGCAACGTATTTAAGTTTTATTCCCAATAAAGTGTTGGAGTATGGGCTCTACATCATCATTATGATCGTGTTTTCATACCTACTTGAAGTGGTTATTTATAATAGAATTAGAAAAGTACTCATAAAATAGAAGTTTCAGTAGAACTCCAAAGAAGATAATTATGATAATAGGAATAGAAGGACAAAGGCTTTTCAGAAAGAAGAAACATGGAATGGACATGGTTGCTCTTGAGCTGATTAAAAATCTTCAAGACATAGATCATGAAAATCAATATTATGTTTTTGTTAAACCAGATGAGGATGATGAGGTTTTACAAGACACCTCAAACTTTAAAATTATAAGATTAGAAGGCGGTTCTTACCCACAGTGGGAACAAATAGCCTTACCAAAGGCAGCTAAGGAATATGGTTGTGAGGTATTGCACTGCACCAGTAATACAGCTCCCTTGTTTTTAGACATCCCTTTAATTACTACCCTTCATGATATCATTTATATGGAGAGTAGTTACATGAAAATATTACAAAGTTCAGCAACACCATATCAGAAATTTGGAAATGTATATAGAAAAATGGTAGTGCCTAAAGTGGTAAAAAACAGTGAAAAGATTATTACAGTTTCGCATTTTGAAAAGAACCGAATTGGTGAATTTTTTAGAATGAATGGAGATAATAGGCTAGAGGCTGTTTATAATGGTGTAAGTACTCATTTTAAGCTAGTAACAGATGTAGAAGAATTAAAACGTGTTAAAGCTTTATATAATCTACCAGAAAAGTACTTTTTCTTTTTAGGTAATACAGATCCTAAAAAGAACACAAAGGGTACATTAAAAGCGTTTTCAGATTTTCTTAAGCAAACAAAGTTAGATTATAAGCTGGTAATGTTAGATTATGATAAAAGCGAATTAGAGAAATTACTTGTTGAGATAGGAGACAAGGATTTAATCAACAAAATTATACTCACGGGTTATGTAATTAATACAGATTTACCTGCTATTTATGCCCAAAGTGAAATTTTCTTGTACCCATCTCTAAGAGAGAGTTTTGGAATTCCCATGTTAGAAGCTATGGGCTGTGGTGTCCCAGTAATAACATCTAATACGTCTTCAATGCCAGAGGTTGCCGCAGATGCTGCACATATAATAGATCCTTTTAAACCAGAAGAAATTACTCAAGGTATCATTAAAATTCTTGAGGATACAGACTATGCCAACATGTTAGTTGAAAAAGGAATAGAAAGAAGTAAAGTGTTTTCTTGGAAAAACATGGCAAAACAAGTTTTAGAATTATATAAAGAGATGTATAACCAAAAAAGCGCTTAATAGTATGATAAAAGGTAAAGACATTATTGTAGTTGGAATACAAGCTTGGGATATAGAAATAGGAAGTAATTGTAAAAATATAGCGCTAGAATTTGCAAAGCATAATAGAGTGCTATACGTAAATCCTCCTATGGATAGATCTACAGAACGAAGCCAGAAACACAAAGAAAAAATTCAGAAACGCATTAGAATAAAAAAGGGCTTGGAAAATGGCCTTGTAGAAATTGGAGATAATTTATGGAACCTTTACCCTAAAAAGGGCGTTGAGTCTATTAATTGGTTGCCAGTACATTCAATTTATAAACTATTAAATAAGCGAAATGCAAAACGTTTTGCTTCAGATATAAAGGCAGCAGCCCATGAATTAGGGTTTAAAGATTTTATTCTTTTTAATGATAGTTCAATGTTTTTAGGACTTCATCTTAAGGAGTTATTACAACCAAAAGTTTATGCCTACTATATGAGAGATTATCTCGTAAAAGTACCTTATTGGGGAAAACATGGCGAAAGAATTGAACCCAAAATAGTAAAGAAAGCCGATGTTGTTTTAACCAATTCCGAATTTTTTGAAGATATGTGTTCGCACATAAATAAACACAGTTATATGGTGGGGCAAGGGTGCGATGTATCTCTATTTGGTGATGAAGACAATTCAATAAAAATACCAGAAGAATTCAATGACATTCCAAAACCTGTTATTGGATATGTTGGGTCTTTAACCACTTTACGATTAGATATCAATTTAATTGAATATATAGCTTCAGAAAGAAAAGATTGGAGTGTGGTTCTCGTTGGACCAGAAGATGAGGATTTTAAAAACTCTAATCTTCATAATCTAGATAATGTTTATTTCTTAGGAAGAAAAGATGCTTCTGAGTTACCAAACTACGTAAAAGGGTTTGACGTTGCAATGAATCCGCAACTAACCAATAATTTAACCATAGGTAATTACCCAAGAAAAATAGATGAGTATTTGGCCATGGGAAAACCAACATTGGCCACAGAAACAAAGGCTATGCAAATGTTTAGTAAATATGTTTATTTGGCTTCATCAAAAGAAGAATATATAGAGTTAGCAGAAAAAGCATTAGAAAAGCATTCCGACGAGTTGGCTAAGGGAAGAGCAAAATTTGCCCAAAGCCATACTTGGGAGAACAATGTGAAAACCATTTACGATTCAATAATTAAAGCAACTAAAACCACAATAAAATGGGATTAAAAGAAAAAATCAAATCAAACGACAAGCTTAAAAAGCTAGTACATTGGTCTATTCTTATACCTAAACAAACTAGACCAAGACTTTGGATTAAATGGTTTGTTAATCCGTTTTATCACAAAAAAGGAAAAGGGGCTAGGGTAAGACCTAGAACTAGGATGGATGTTGTTCCATGGAATAAGTTTGAATTAGGAAGCGATTCTACTATCGAAGATTTCTCGGCAATAAATAATGGTGTTGGAGATGTAGTAATTGGAGATAGAACTAAAATAGGACTAAGTAACACCATTATAGGACCAGTAACTATAGGTAACGATATTCGCTTGGCGCAGAACATTACTGTGTCTGGTTTAAATCATGATTATCAAGATGTTCATCAGCCTATTCATGAGCAAGGCGTATCTACATCAGAAATTGTTTTAGAAGATAACTCATGGTTGGGCGCTAATGTGGTAGTAGTAGCTGGTGTAACTATTGGTAAACACTGTATAGTTGCAGCTGGAAGTGTTGTTACCAAAGATGTTCCTCCTTATTCAGTTGTTGTGGGTAATCCTGCAAGAGTAATAAAACAATATAATCAAGACACCAAAACTTGGGAAAAAGTAAAATAACCTAACCTACTTATGTATTATGGAAGCATTAAAAATTATTTTTTGGACATTATTATTTATCGTAGTCTATACCTATGTAGGTTATGGTATGTTATTATATCTAATAATTAAAATTAGGCGAATATTAAAGATTGGAAAAAAAGTAAAGGTTGATACGTCTTATGAACCAGAGGTAACTTTATTTATAGCCGCTTATAACGAAAAAGATTATGTTGAAGCTAAAATGAAAAACACCTTAGCCTTAGATTATCCTAAAGACAAGCTAAATGTAGTTTGGGTAACCGATGGGTCTGATGATGGTACTCCCGATTTAGTTAAGGGGTATCCTAATACCACAGTTCATCACTTAGATGCAAGAAATGGTAAAATTGGAGCCATGAATAGAGGTATGGAATTTGTAAAAACGCCTATCGTGATTTTCAGTGATGCCAATACCAATTTAGGAAAAGAATCTATACGCAGAATCGTAAACCTATTTAGTAACCCTAAAGTAGGCTGTGTTTCTGGTGAAAAGAGAATCACAGATAAAGAAAGCGACGTGGCTTCTGGAGCTGGAGAAGGTATTTACTGGAAATACGAATCTACTTTAAAGAAATGGGATGCAGAATTGTATTCTGTTGTTGGTGCTGCAGGTGAGCTGTTTGCAATTAGAACTGAGTTATATAGACACGTTGAGAAGGATACGTTATTAGATGATTTTATTATTTCATTACGTGTTGCCCAAGATGGATATACCATTCAGTATGACCCGGAGGCTTATGCTATTGAATCTGCTTCGGCCAATGTGAAAGAAGAATTAAAGCGAAAGATTAGAATTTCTGCTGGAGGTATTCAATCTGTGGTTAGATTAAGTGCTTTACTAAATGTATTTAAATATGGAACATTATCTTTTCAATATATATCGCATCGTGTTTTACGATGGACGCTAACACCGCTGTGTTTAATACTTTTAATACCCGTTTCTTCGGTTTTAGCTTTTAATGAAGGTATATTAGAGTTTGGGTTATATTCAGTGCTTTTCTGGTTACAAGTTTTGTTCTATGTAGGTGCATTATTTGGATGGTTACTAGAAAATATATCTATAAAAGTAAAGTTGTTGTTTGTGCCATACTATTTTTTCATAATGAATTTATCCGTTGTTTTAGGGTTTTTCAGATACATGAAAAAGACACAAACAGTTAATTGGGAAAGAGCGCAAAGAGCAACATAAATAACTACACAAAATTTAGTTTAGAATAGTAAATTTATAAATCAATAGAAGCATGTCTTTTTAGAGACATGCTTTTTTTTGAATTGACAAATTTTCCTTCAATTTTATGAATTATTCTCTATAAATTGGATATATAATCCGTTTAATTGAATAAAAATACCATTCGTCTACACTAAAACTTCATTCGTCTATAACTGGCTCCAAAAGCATTATTTAAGTTTTAAATTTGAGTATAACTTCAAAATCTACTTATTATGGGGGCTAATAGAAACTTAAGTACACATGAGCAGAGTATTGCAATAGAAATAAAAGGCTATTTATCAAATCTGGAATTTGATTTTGTGGATAATGATCTATTGGAAGACATAAAAGAGTTCTTTAAAGATAAATATGCAAAAAATGCTACGACTAACTCGGATAACGTCGAGGAAGATACTATGGAAGATGAAGAGGACGTCAGCCACGAAGCTCAAGTTAGTTTCCTAATAGACCACGGAATTAAAATAAAAAATAACATCAAAGATTTAAAAAGCGATTACATTGCTCAAAACTTTTATAAGGTAGAGTTCTATGGTGTTCAGTATTATTTAAGGATTAAAGATTACGGTACTGAGCAAAATGTATATAACTTTTTAATTGATAAACATATTGTTAGTGTTGCTGCTTAATTATATTACCTAATATAATTATTTCTGGTTTTTTCTGTTTGCTACTAAATCATTGCCCTAAGCGTTGGTTTTATAGTGAACAGAATTTTTTTGTAAAACCCCGAAATTTTGTGGGATTTTTTTTGCTTGATAAAACAAAATAACTTATATTTAGTCTGACCTTCAAATGAATAAGATATAGATGAACTAAACACTATTTCTATTTTATTTTGTGAGTACCGTTAACAAAAAAAACATTATTCCCTAGCTTATTATGACTTCATTATCCGCTTTATCCTCTTTACGGCTTAAAGAGAGTAAAAGTTCAATTGTTTTTAAAGCCAATGACAAAACTAAATTAGACAAGAAAGAACTTAAAATTAACGAAACAGAATTGGGCTATCATTATGAAATGGTAGTACCGGGTTATTTAAAAGAAGACTTTAGATTTTATATTAGTAGTAGTAATCTTGTTGTTACTACGCAAAAAGAAAAGTCTAAGGATGGAAAAGAAAAGCGATCGTATTGTTATCCTTCTGCTTTATTTAGAGTAGAAATACCTTTACCAGAAAAACCTATTGAAAACAAAATTACTGTAGAATACAGAAACAAAATTTTGAATTTTTCTTTGTACAAAAAAGAATAACACAATAGGTTTAACCACCGATAGTTATCATACTACGGTTTTTACCATGTAATTGCGGTTTTTGCAGTTTTTCTAAAGTATTCATTCCACCGCGTACTTTAAATTTTGCAAGAACTGCTTTTTTTATGATAGGTTCTATAGGTTCTCCTTGACGTAATGTTGTAAGTAAATCTGATTCTGATGATGAAAACAGACAGTTTTTTATCTTGCCATTTGCCGTTAAGCGCAGTCTATTACAAGAATCACAAAACGGATTAGTAACAGAGCTTATAATCGCAAAACTACCTTTATAGCCTTTTATTTTGTAGTTTTTTGATGTGTCGTTAGGGGCATCTTGTAAACGTTCAATAGAGCTCTCCTTAAAATGAGATTTTACTTTGTTCATGATATCTTTATAAGAGACCATTTTACTTAAATCCCATTTATTACCATCAAAAGGCATAAATTCTATAAATCGTATTGAAACAGGTATATCTTTGGTAAATTCAATAAAATCAATTATTTCATTTTCGTTAAACCCCTTCATTAAAACGGCATTTACCTTAACCGTAAATCCTTCTTTAACTAAAAGTAAAATGTTATTATAAACCTTATCAAACTGATTCCTAAGTGTAATTTGCGTGAATTTCTCTTTACTTAAAGAATCTAGACTTACATTTATTTTTTTGATGCCATTTGATTTTAAAACATCAATAAACTTATCTATAATAACGGCGTTAGAGGTAATGGATAGTTCCACAGGTAACGAAGCAAGTTTTTCAAGAATAACAGGGATATCTTTACGTACAAAAGGCTCGCCACCAGTTAGTCTTATTTTGGTTACACCATTATCAACAAAAGTTTTAGCTATATCATAAACTTCTTCATAGCTCATTATATGACTTTTAGGAGATAGTTGAACGCCTTCTGCTGGCATACAGTAAGAACATCTTAGATTACATCTTTCTGTTAATGAAATACGCAAGTAAGTGTGTTCTCTACCAAATTTGTCTTTTAAAATTTCTGAATCTCTCATCATTTTATATTATCTAATAACAACTAATCGTGTCTGGCAGCTTTTAAAATTCTAAAAACATGCAGTACAGAAGGGAAAATAGCATCCATAGATTCTTTTGCTCCGTTTGTGGATCCTGGTAACGCTAAGATAAGGGTGTTTTTAATTGTACCCGCTACACTTCGTGATAGCATAGAATACGGTGTTCTGTCTTGCCCATAATTTCTAATAGCTTCTTCAATTCCTGGAATTCGACGGTCTAACATTGGAATAAGTGCTTCTGGTGTTACATCTCTACCAGACAGTCCTGTACCTCCTGTATAAATAATTATATCTATGCCTTGTGCTTGATAAGCTTTGGCTTTATTTTGAATGATATCTTCTTCGTCTGGGATGATGACGTATTCAGAAATTGAAACACCACTGGTTTTTAGTTTTTCAATGATTGTCTTACCTGCTTTATCTTCCTTATTTCCCGCAGAAATAGTATCACTACAAACCACTACAGCTGCTGTTAAATCTTTTCTGAACTTATCTTTATAATCTGATTTTCCACCTTTCTTTTTAAGAAGCTTTATGGCATGTATTTCAATACCCTTATCAATGGGTTTTAGCATGTCATACATATTTAATGCTACCACGCTAGCACCATGCATAGCTTCTACTTCAACTCCCGTTTTATAAATGGTTTTAACAGTAAAAAGAACCTTTATTTCTAGTCCGTTAATTTCATAATCTACTCCAGTAAATTCAATAGGTAAGGGATGACAATCTGGTAGAATATCTGGTGTGCGCTTTACACCTAATAACCCAGCAGCTTTACTCATGGCTAATACATTACCTTTAGGAACAGTGTCGTTCTTAATGGCTTCAATGGTCTCGGGTTTACTGACTACAACTATAGCTTGGGCTACTGCAGTTCTTAGTGTTGTGTTTTTATGTGTAATATCTACCATTTTTTCGGATTGATTATTTATTATTTAAAATTGATTATTTAAAATTGATTATTTCTTACTTGCTGTCTTTCTTGAAGCCATAAAGATTGCCGTTAATTCACTAGATTCTTTTAAAAGAAATTCTATTTTATTCTTTGGAATTAAACTTTCATCTAAAGCAAATTCAAGCCAGAAATTAGATTCATCAACTTCTTCAATAACAATGCTTATTTTGGAAATGAAACTAGGCTTAGATTGTGCTATACAAGTAGCTCTGTAATTTGCGGCTACTGATGTAGAGCATCTAATTAACTGTCCTTTTATGTGATTAGCTAAATAATTACTTGGAAACAATCCGGTGATTTTAATACAATTATGAGCAAAAGTTTTGGTTCTTTTTTTTAATTCCTCCTTCATAATAATAAATAGTAATTAGTCAATAATCAATTGTTAACCTTCCATTGATGTGTTTCATCCTCAAAAACCTCTTTTCCAAATACAGGGACCTCTGCTTTAATCGCCTCAACTACATATTCTAAAGCTTTAAAAACAACTTTTCGTCTTGGTGATGATACAAAAACAAATAAACAAATTTCACCAGCTTTAACAGTCCCCAAACTATGGTAAATGTGCATACAGGTTAAATCAAATTTTTTAAAAGCAGCTTCTCTAATGTCATTAAATTTTTGGTTTGCCATATCTTCATAAGCTGTATATTCTATAGCAGAAACAGTCTTACCATCAATTTCATCAGCTCTTACTTGTCCTAGGAAAATATTATGAGCACCAATACTTGTTTTAGTCTGATGCTTGTATATGGAATTCCCTATGAAATCTGAAGAAATAGCCCCTTCTATAAATACGCTTTTTAGTTTTTTACCTTTCATTTTATTAGTTTTTGTCATTGCGAGGTACGAAGCAATCTCTTTTTTATTAGATTACCTCTGTTGTTTCTCTGGTGTAATGACGTTGTGTTCTTTTAAATAATGTTGTATTTCTATAGCACCTTCTTGAATACTATAGCAGTTTGAAATTTCTTGTGCTTTCAGAAAATCAATGGCCTTTTTACTTCTTATTCCTGATTGACAAAAAAAGTACTTTTCTTTATCGTTATGTAATTTATCTAAGTTGCTTTGTAACGAGCTTAGAGGAATATATTCAATATGCAAGCCTTCTAATTTTGGTTGTTCATGAGCTTCTCTTACATCAATCAATTGGATGTTATCTTTCGCTATGATATGTTCTATTGAAACTAATTCGCTGGTTTCACAATTAATATTTAGAATCCTTTCCTTAAAATTAAACTGAGTGTTTAAAACTTCATTTATAATAGTGTTATTCCTATTAATTTTTAAAGTTGAAGTTTGATTAGAAAGCGCGTTATAGCAAAGCAGTTTACCAGATAATACATCGCCAACTCCTAATATGAGCTTAATAATTTCATTGGCTTGCATACTGCCAATAATTCCAGGAAGAACACCCAAAACCCCAATCTCAGAACAGTTAGGTACGGCATCTTTTTGTGGCGGGTTAGGAAACAGGCACCTATAACTTGGTCCGTTTTGGTAATTAAATACAGATACTTGACCTTCAAATTTGTAAATAGCTCCAAACACCAATGGCTTATTAGTAATCATACAGGCATCATTAACTAAATAGCGGGTTTCAAAATTATCTGACCCGTCCACAATAATATCGTATTGATCAAACAACTCAAGCGCATTCTGATAGGTTAATGCCTCAGCGTACGCATTAATCTTAATATCCGAATTTAAATCTTGGAGCCTATTTTTTGCTGCAATAGCTTTATTCTCCCCTAAAGAAGATGTGCCAAACAATACTTGACGTTGAAGGTTAGATAATTCAACCTTATCAAAATCTATAATACCAAGTGTTCCAACACCAGCAGCACTTAGGTATTGAAGTATGGGGCAACCCAAACCACCAGCACCAATAACTAATACCTTGGCTTTGGAGATGTTATCTTGCCCTGCTTTACCAATTTCTGATAAAATAATATGTCTATTATATCTACTCATATTTTATCCTCCAGAAAAAGGTGGTAATAATGCTATTTCCAATCCCGTTAATTCGGTATCTAAAGTCACTAATTCTTGATTTTGAGCTATCTGAAAATCCTTAAGTTGTAGTTGATCATATTTCTTATTTAGTACATCTAATAAATCAGAAACTTGTCCGCTATTAATCTCCACAACTTCTTCTTGTGTATTAGTCACATCAACTATTTGTCCAAAATACTTAACCGTTATATTCATTTTCAATAGTTTTTAATTCTTCTTTAGTGTTCACATTCATCGTTGCGCTATGATCACTGTTTAAAATAATATTTTTCGTTTTGCAAGTATTTAAAACACGCCTTAAGCGTCTTTCATCATTTTGCAAAGCTTCCAGAAAAACATGAGTACATTGCTTTTTGTAAAGCGCTATTAAAGGCATTGTTTTACCATTGCTTTCAATCTGAATAACATCGGTAGAGGCATCAATTCCATCAATCAACCTTTTAAGAACTTCGGTTTTTATTAAAGGAATATCACAACTTAAGATCAAATTATATTCGGTTTTTGAAGCTTTTAATCCGGTATAAATACCAGCAACAGGTCCGGCATCCTTTATGTCGTCTTCTATTCTTTTGTAACCAAAAGCATCATAATCTTTGTTATCAGAAACTATTAAAATATCAGTAACTAAAGGTCTAAGAGCATTAAGGCTATATTCAACAAAGTTGAGGTTGTTAAACTTAACAAATCCCTTATCCGTGCCCATTCTAGAGCTTTTTCCCCCAGCAAGAATAATACCTGTTATGTGTTTTTTATCAGTCATATCAAGTAAACATTAATTTGGCACATGCAATTATTAACACAAAAGCCAAGATGTATCTTAAGTTGGTATTGTTTATTTTTTTACTTCCATAGTAGCCACCCAAAACACCACCAATTAACGCAACAGCAACCAAAATAAAAGATTCCTTTTCTAGAACCACACCACTACTTAGTTGGCCTATTAATCCTGCAGCAGAGTTTACCCAGATAAAGAGTGCGGATACAGCGGCAGCTTCTTTCATTTTACCCCAATGCAATAATAAAATCACCGGACTTAAAATAATACCTCCGCCAATTCCAATTAAACCAGAAAAGAACCCAATAATACCTCCAACTACAAGTCCCTGCCACAGTTTTACTTGCTTAATAGATTCACTTTCTTTACCAAATACATTTAGCATTTTTAAAATGGCGAATACTAAAAGTACAGCGAGTATTTTCTTGTAAATTGATGCATCAACTTCTATACGTCCGCCTAAGAAGGCCAAAGGAATAGATGCTAAGGCAAAAGCAATAAATAGCTTCTTATTAAAGTATCCCTCCTTGTAGTAATAGTAAAAAGACATACCCGCTACAAATAGATTAAGTAGTAAAGCTGTAGGTTTCATTGTTTCTGGAGCAAATGAAAAAATGGCCATTAATTTTTT
>NZ_VSDQ01000577.1:161169-214447 GCF_008085455.1 Seonamhaeicola marinus
AGCCAAATAACCACTGGCACCACCGTGACCTACACTTGAGTATAAAAAGGAAACAACCGGCAGTATTAAGAGGAAGATGTATATGTTTTCGGTTTCCAGCATTTATAAACGTTCAATTTTTTGAAGTTGCTCATCTAAAAATGCCCAACAGCTTCTATTAATTTCATCAAAAGCGTTTATTAAGGATTGACCGTATTCTGTTAACTCAGCTCCACCACCGCCTTTACCACCTATACTGTTAATGGTAACTGGGCTTTTTGCCGACTTGTTAACCGAATCTAAAAGTGTCCAAGCTTTTTTGTAAGAAATATTTAAGGACTTTGCAGCTTTTGATAATGAACCTGTCTCTTGAATAGCCTTTAATAGGTGCACACGCCCTTCTCCAAGTAATACATTATTGTCTGCTTCAATCCAAATCCTGCTTTTAATTTTATAACTCATAACTCAAATCTTAAACGGGTAGTAAAATGATTTCTAATTCGTCTCCGACGTTGACTTCAGAAATTTCTTCAGGAATAAATACCAAGGCATTAGATAGGGCAAAGGTCTGTAGCATTGACGAGTTTTGTCCCTCCATGAGTTCTACTTCACCGTTGGTGTAAATTGCTTTTAAAAATTGAGGTCTATCACCTCTTTTAAGGAATTTTGATGTGGATGTTCCTGTAATTCTTGTTAACTCATTGGTTTCAATACCCATCATGTTTTGCAAAGCGATATATACATAAACATAAAAGCAACTTAAGGCTGCAGCAGGATTACCTGGTAATGCAAAAACAGAAGTGTCATCCTTTTTCCCAAAAAACAATGGCTTACCTGGTTTTTGCTTCACTTTGTAAAACACCTCTTTAACCTGAATTTCATTTAAGGCTCTTCCAACAAAATCATAGTCACCAACAGAAATCCCTCCTGTAATCATTACTAAGTCATTGGCATTAATTGCGGTTTTTAGAATGTCAACTGTTTGATTGTAATCGTCAACAACTTTATAAATAGTAACATCATAAAACTTAAGGCTATATAATGCGCTCAAAAGCATTTTAGAGTTACTTTCGTATATTTTGCCGTATGTTAATTCTTGTCCGGGTTCAATAAGTTCGTTTCCAGTAGTAACAATAGCTATGGTTGGTTTTTTATAAACCGATACTTCTGTAATTCCTAAAGACAACAAATAACCAATGCCAGCAGGAGTAAGTTTAGTACCTTTTTTTAAGGCCACTTCGCCTTGCTTTACTTGTTCACCTAAAGGCCGAATGTTTTGTTCTAAATTAATCTGGTGCTCAATTTTTATAGAACCATTATTAGCCGATACCTTTTCCTGCATCATAATGGCATTTGCAGTATCTGGAACAGGAGCCCCGGTAAAAATTCTAACAGCTTCACCTTGCTTTAAAATTGGTTGATGGCCATCACCAGCTTTTACTTCATCAATCAAATTATAGTTTAAATCCTCATGCAGATTTAAAGCATATCCATCCATTGCAGATTGCCTAAATGGCGGCATATTTATGGGGGATAATACATCTTCATAAAGATAATAACCATTGGCTTTTTCAACCGGTTTAGTTGTTGGTTGTACAAGTCTATTTGTGTTGTTTTTTACAGAGGCAATGGCTTCAGGTATTGTAATCATTGAGTTTATCGTTATTTCCATGCAAATATAGCGATTCTTGTTTTATTGAATATGAGAAAAGTCATAAATATTATTTAGAATAATTGTAAATAGATTAAACCTGATTTTTATCAGGTTTTTTCCTGCTATAAAACAGGACTTTTATATCCGAATTAAAAGATTAAAAGGATGCCTATTAAAAGTTACCTCGCTTATCCTCAAGACAATCAAAAGGAGGATTTAATAAACGCTGTTTCGCAAATTCCTAGTTGCGAAGTAATCCCTTCAGAAAATCAAGACTTGCTAATTGTGGTAACCGAAGCCAACAATACTATTGAAGACGAACAAATAAAAGAGAAAATAGAAGCTATTGAAAGTTTAAAACTGCTTTCACTGGTTTCTGGGTTTGATACAACAAAAAGAGACTAAATATGTATAACTCAATAACTAACAGACGTAGTTTTATTAAAAAAATGGCAATAATGTCTGCAATGACAGCTGCTGCCAGTATGTTTCCTGGAATTTTGTTTGCCGAGGAACAAGAGAAGAATTTACCAAAAGGAGATTTTGATTGGAAAAAAGGACCATGTAGATTTTGCGGTGTAGGATGTGGTATTTTGGTTGGTACAGAAAACGGAAAGGCTGTTGCTGTAAAGGGCGATCCTAATTGCTCTGTTAATAAAGGGTTATTATGCGTTAAGGGTTACCATCAGACCATGTGTATTCAAGCTAAAGACAGACTAACGCACGCTCTAGTTAAGAAGAACGGTAGTTACGTTAAGACACCTTTAAATGAAGCTTTAGATTTAGTTGCTAGTAAAATGAAGTCGACTATTGAGGAGCACGGAAAAGACGCGGTTGCAATGTATACCTCCGGACAATCTACAATTCCAGAAGGTTATGTAGCTTCTAAACTAATGAAAGGAGCTATAGGTACTAATAACCTTGATTGTAATGCACGTTTATGTATGGCTAGTGCCGTTGCAGGTTTCTTAACTACGTTTGGCGCAGATGAGCCTATGGGATGTTATGAAGATATTGACCATGCTGATTATTTCATTACTTGGGGAAACAACATGGCAGAGATGCATCCGGTGTTATTCTCTAGAATGTTGGAGCAAAAGAATAGAAGAGGTGCAAAAATTATAGATTTTGCGACAAGAACATCTCGTTCAAGTACAGCGTCTAATAGATCCATTTTGTTTGAACCACAAACAGACTTAGCTGTGGCCAATGCCATTTGTTATGAGATTATAAATAATGGATGGATGAATAAGTCTTTTGTTGAAAATCACTGTAACTTCAGCAAAGGACTTACAAATATGGGGTATGGAACAGAAGATAAATATAAGTTCACAGATAAGCCCGAAAAAATAGATTTTGAAGCCTATAAAGAGTTCTTAAAAGATTACACTCCAGAAAAAGTAGCTAAATATTCAAAAGTATCGGCAAAAGATATTAAGTACTTAGCATCTATTTACGGAGATCCGAATAAAAAGGTGGTGTCTTATTGGTGTATGGGGATGAACCAACACACCAGAGGTACTTGGATGAACAATTTGGTTTATAATATACACCTTTTAACTGGTAAGATTTCGCAACCAGGAAATGGCCCTTTTTCATTAACAGGTCAACCATCTGCTTGTGGAACAGCAAGAGAAGTAGGAACGTTTACTCATAAGTTACCAAAAGGTGTGGTAATGAATGAAAAACACAGGCGTTTAGCTGCAAAAATATGGAAGGTACCTTATGAGCGTATACCATCTAAACCAACCTATCATACTACCGAAATGTTTAGAGCGGTAGACCGAGGTGATATTAAGTTTATTTGGACTCAGGTTACGAATCCATTGGTGTCTTTACCAAAAACGAGTCGTTATCGCCCAGGAATGGAGAAAGACTCATGTTTTGTGGTTGTGTCTGATGTATTTCCAACACCAACTTCAGATGTAGCCGATGTTATTTTGCCAGCATCATGGCATATTGAAAAAAGTGGTCTATACGGAAACTCAGAACGTAGAACTCAGCACTGGGATAAAATGGTTGATGGACCAGGAGAAACTACACCAGATGCTTGGATGACTATTGAAGTTGCTAAACGTATGGGCTACGGGGATTTATTCCCTTATTCTGAAGAAAATCACGTTGAAGAAATTTACAATGAATATATTCAGTTTCATGAAGGCGCAAAGCATGGAATGGCTCCATTAGAAGTGTTAAAGAAGGAGTCTGGAGCTATTTGGCCTTATGTAAACGGAAAATCTACACAGTGGCGTTTTAACGCTAAATATGATCCTGCCTGTACCAACGGAAAAGATTTTGAGTTTTACGGAAAACCAGATGGTAAAGCCGTGATTTGGCAACGTCCATACGAGCCCGCTGCAGAATCTCCAGATGCAGAGTATCCATTTTGGTTAAATACGGGGCGTGTTGTAGAACACTGGCATACGGGTTCTATGACTAGAAGAATTCCTGTTTTACATAAAGCTATGCCACACGCTTATGTTGAGTTTCACCCAGAAGATGCCAAAGCGTTAGGAATTAGAGATGGTGAAAAGATAAAGGTGTCTTCTAGAAGGGGTTCATGTGTATTACCAGCATCAATTAATAAAAGAGGATTACCTACTAAGGGACAAGTTTTTGTGCCATTCTTTGATGAAAACATGCTGATAAATGATGTAACGCTTGATGCCTTTTGTCCTATTTCAAAAGAGCCAGATTTTAAGAAGTGTGCTGTAAAAGTTGAAAAAGTATAACAGATGAGTAAGCGATTAGGTATCATATCATTATTTGTAATTCTGTTTATAGCTTTTATATGGATTTGGAATTTAAGTTATAAAGCAGGACAAGAGGAAGCCTATGTTCCTATTGTGAATGATAATCCGGTACAGATGATGCCATCTGAATCAGGAGTGTTTAAAAGATCTGAATTTGCTTTAGATTACGCAGAAATGCCTGTTGATGAAACACATCAGCGATCATTAAAAGACTATTATAAAAATAGAGCATTTCATGGTGCGCCACCAAGTATTCCGCATCCTGTTCAAGATGATAAACATTTGGGAGGAAATAGTTGTTTAAAATGTCATGAAAATGGTGGCTATGTAGATAAATTTAAAGCCTACACTCCTGTAGTACCGCATCCAGAAATGACCAATTGTAGACAATGTCATGTACCACAACATACGCAAACCTTATTTAAGGGCAGTAATTTAGCAGAGGTTCGGGCACCAAAAGTTGGAGTTAATAATGCTTTAGTTAGCAGCCCTCCTGTAATTCCGCATCAAATACAAATGCACGAAAATTGTTTATCATGTCATGCTGGACCAAGTGCTCCTAAAGAAATTCGTGTAACGCATCCAGAACGTACCAACTGCAGACAGTGTCATGTGTTGAATAACAAAGAAATGGCAGATAGAGGAACTTTTAAAAGAGCAACTACCAATGAAGAATAAACTAATACAAAAGGTTATTTGCATGTCGTTCTTTGCATTTATGTTAATGTCATGCAATCATGGTGAAAATAAATACCACAGTGTTACTGATAAGATAGAAGAAGAAAGTAAGCATTATCATGGTACATCTATTTCTTCAGAGAGGTTTTTAGAGGATATTAAAACTATTGAGATTACTGAAGGCGAGCATAAATTTCTAATTCCAGAAAGGAAGAGCCAAATTAAATCTTATGCTTGTACGGAATGCCATACAAAGCCACTAGATCAATTTCAAAGTAAAGATGGTAAGAAAGCCCATTGGGACATAAAATTAAATCATGCCAACGAAAATACAATGAATTGTGTAACATGTCATAACGGTAATGATATGGATAACTTGAAGAGTTTAACGGGTAACCAAATAGACTTTAATCTAAGTTATAATGTCTGTAACCAATGTCATACCAAGCAATTTGAAGATTGGAAAGGTGGCGCACATGGCAAAAAAATAGGAGGTTGGGCACCCCCAAGAGCCTCAATGACATGTGTAAATTGTCATAATCCGCATGAGCCACATTTTGAGTCACGTTGGCCAGCACGCTTTAATACACAAAAAGTAATAGAAAGAGAATAGGTATGGGTACGGATAATAAAAAATGGTTTTCGCTAAATATTGGTAGAAAAGACCAAGGAACTTCCAAAAACTGTAGTTGTGGAAAAGAATCTGGTGGATGTGGTTCTCACAAACAAGAAGAAGTTGTAAAAAAAGATGGCTTTGAACAGGTGTTTGATGTGAAAATGAGCCGACGTTCTGCATTTAAGCAGTTAGCAGCAAGTTTAGCTGTTGGAGCAGGAGCGGTAAGTACTTCGTGTAGCATGTTTTCGGGTGATGAAAGTAAGGAAAAGGCTCAGATAGACTGGGAAGAACAGTTTAAAGGTAATTATAAACTAATGACGGATGAAGAGAAGAAAGCTACTGTAGATAGATTGGTGCGTTCGTATCAATTAAGAACAGGGAAAACCATTAGTATGTCTTCTAAAAATTCCGAAGAAAATGTGTTGTTTGGTTACGCTTTCAATATTTCTAAATGTCAGGGGTATATGGATTGTGTAAATGCTTGTGTTGAAGAAAACAATCAAGATAGAAATTCGCAGATGCAATACATCCGTATTCATGAAATGAAGGATGGTAAAGGGTTTAATTTTAGTGAATCTGATGATAATTATTACCATGAAGTACCGGCAGAAGGACATTTTTATATGGGAACACAGTGTTTTCATTGCGATAACCCACCTTGTGTTAATGTATGTCCTGTACAAGCAACCTGGAGAGAAGATGATGGGTTAGTAGTTGTGGATTACGATTGGTGTGTAGGATGCAGATATTGTATGGCGGCTTGCCCTTACGACGGACGAAGATTTAACTGGAGTAAACCTGAAGTTCCAGAAGAAGAAATAAATAAGAATCAGCATTACCTAGGTAATCGTCTTCGTAAAAAAGGCGTTATGGAAAAATGTACATTCTGCGTACAACGCTCCAGAGCTGGACAAAACCCTGCATGTGTAGAGGCGTGTCCCACAGGAGCACGTATTTTTGGAAACTTACTAGATCCTAACAGTACCATTAGATGGGTGTTAGAAAATAAAAAGGTATTCAGATTAAAAGAAGATCTAGGTACAGAGCCTAAGTTCTGGTATTTTATGGATTAATAACGAATTAATTACATGGGACGATTTAAAGTTTTAAGAAGTTTAGTAAAAGATAGTTTTAATACTATTACGCACGGTTCTAAAAAGTACCATTTATGGATGGCAGCCTTAACTTTCATTATGTTGGTGGGCATGTATTGCTATTCCATTCAATTAAACGAAGGGCTAAGTGTAACTGGCATGAATGATAGAGTAAGTTGGGGATTATATATATCCAATTTTACATTTCTAGTAGGCGTTGCGGCGGCGGCAGTTATTTTGGTAATGCCAACCTATGTGCTGCATGATATAGATTTTAAACAGGCAGTATTAATTGGCGAGGGGTTAGCCGTTGCAGCCCTAGTAATGTGTTTGGCTTTTGTTATTGCAGATATGGGTGGACCATCCGTGTTATGGCATATGATTCCAGGAATAGGCGTGTTTAACTTCCCCAATTCCATGCTAACTTGGGATGTATTGGTGTTAAATGGCTACTTATTCTTAAATCTAACCATACCTTTATACATATTGTTTAGGCATTATCAAGGCAAAGAAGCAAAATCACGAGTTTATATTCCTGGAGCATTAATTTCTGTATTTTGGGCTATTGCAATTCACTTGGTAACTGCATTTTTATATCAAGGTTTACAAGCAAGACCATTTTGGAACAACGCGCTTTTAGGGCCCCGTTTCTTGGCCTCGGCTTTCGCAGCAGGACCTGCGTTAATAATTTTAGTATTAGCAGTAATCCGATCTTCGAGTACGTTTAAGGTAGAAGACAAGACCATAAAAAAAATAGCCATGGTGGCTACAGTGGCAGCTCAGATAAACTTAATAATGTTAATTTCAGAGCTGTTTAAAGAGTTTTATGCGCCAACTCATCATAGTGAGAGTGCACATTATTTATTCTTTGGACTAGATGGTAAAGATGCTTTGTTACCTTGGATTTGGACTGCTATTTCACTTAATGTAATCGCAACCGTACTATTAACTTTCCATAAGCTAAGAAATAATTTTAAGGTACTTTATTTTGCTTGTTTCATACTATTTGTTGGTATATGGATTGAAAAAGGATTCGGATTAATTATTCCAGGATTTATTCCGGGACCGTATGGTAAAATTGTAGAATATTCGCCCACAGGCATAGAAATAATGGTCACTTTGGGTATTTGGGCACTTGGAGCTTTTGTGTTCACAATTTTGGCAAAAACAGCTATCGGCATAGAAGTAGGAAAACTACGTTATAAAAAATAAAGCGTTGTGAAGTTGGTAATTTAACCCTATTAAATTTCCTATTTACAAAAAAAAGACTATCCAATTTTATGAGCCTCTTAAAAATGAGAGGCCTCACAAGAAAACTAAGTATTGTTACGTATATTTGTTCTAACACTAAGAACAATATGCAGGCTACAGCACCATACCTTAAATCTAAGAGGAATCTTTCTGGAAAGATTTCTTGCCATGATTGTACTAATACAAAGTGCTTAGTCAAAAACAATCTTTCGTCTTTAGAGGTTAGCGGGTTTATCAATAATAAAAGTGAAATCTTTTGTAAAAAAGGTCAGCAGTTTATTATAGAAGGTGCACCTGTAAATGGATTGTTTTTCATTCTTCAAGGTAAAGTAAAAGTATTCAGAACAGGAATTAATGGAAAAGAGCAAATTGTAAGATTTGCAAAAAATGGAGAGATTATTGGCCATCGTGGTTTTGGTACGGAAGAGTATTATTCCATTGGTGCAATTGCATTAGAAGACACATCTCTTTGTTATTTTTCTAAAGATTCTCTTCAAAGCGCATTACGCGAAAACTCTGATTTTACTTATGCTATGATGCTTTTCTACGCCAATGAACTTAATAGAAGTGAGTCTAAAGTAAAGTCTCTATCTCAAATGACAGTTAGAGAACGTGTTGTTGATACGTTGTTATACATTAACAGAAAGTTTGGTAGTGTAAATGGTTTCTTAGATTTACCATTAAGTCGAAAAGAATATGCTGACTATGCAGGTACTTCTGAAGAACAAGTTATAAGAGTTTTTTCAGCACTAAAAAAAGAAGAATTAATTGCAGCCAAAGGAAAAAAAATAGGCGTGCAAGATGTTGAACTTCTTAAAAAAGAAATTAGCGAGCATAACTACTTCTTAGATAGCTAGTTTCTAATATCCTTTTATTTATCAATTTAAAACATGGTGTTAAATCATGTTTTGTACTGCGCTCTATTTATATAAAACAAGACAAAAAAGATATTTTGCCCTGAGTGTTCCCATATTTAATTAAAAGTAGTAGAATTAGATTTGTGTTATAATTAAGTATTAATACTTATTTGTTTTTTCAGGTAAGTATTAGATCAAAAAATAACACTAAAGATGGAACAATCAACTATTACTCTTGTACAAGATTCTTTTGAAAAAGTAAAGCCAATTGCCTCTACAGCGGCTGAAATATTTTACTCAAAACTTTTTGAATTAGACCCAGCGCTAAAACCACTATTTCCAAGTAGTGATGATGCCATGAAAGTTCAAGGAAACAAACTAATGTCTATGCTAGCATCTGCAGTTGCTGGTTTAAGCAATTTGGAGGCATTAATTCCTGTATTACAAGATTTAGGTAAGCGTCATGTTGATTATAAAGTTGAGGCATCGCACTACGAAACTGTTGGAGCTGCGTTATTAGGAACTTTAGAAGCAGGTTTAGGCGAAGATTTTACACCAGATGTAAAAAACGCTTGGGCATCTGTTTACACAACTATGGCAGACGTAATGATTAAAGCATCATATTAAAATTAATAAAAAGAGAAAAAATGGAAAACTTTAAAAAACTACAAATTATAACAGTATTAGCACTTGCATTAGTATTAACCGCATGTGGTGGTGTACCAGAAGAAAAGACTGCAGCAGCAGGAGAAGACAAAGCCTTTTCTGTTGAGGAAGTACTAGAAATGGTAGCAAAAGAAAATGATGTTACCAGAACGTTATATACAAAAGCTATTGTTGGTAAAGGTAAAAAACAAGGTATGAAATTTGACGAAGACTGGAGAAAAGACGATGTTGAAGCTGGTCCACTTCCTGCACTATTCTTAAGAGGTGTAGCTACAAGCATTAGAAAAAGCCCTGTGCCATTAGGACTATATTTAGGATCTGATTACCCTGTTAATGCTGCCAATAAATTTGAAGGCAAGCAAGCAGAGTTATTCGATGAAATTAAAAAAGATCAAAAACCACAGTTCTTTTACGATGAAGACCAGAAGTTACATACTGCAATGTTCGCAGATTTAGCAAGCGCGGGCGCTTGTGTAACATGTCATAATGATCACCCACAAACAGCAAAATCTGATTGGAAATTAGGAGATGTTATGGGAGCAACGACATGGCAATATCCAAAAGATTCTTTAACCTATAAAGAAACAGTAGCAGTATTAAATTCTTATGCGCAAGGAACTGTAGATATTTATATGGAATACCTAGACGAAATTGATGCTTTTAAAGAAAGCGAAAAACCTACTATAGGAGACAAATGGCCAGCTGAGGGTAACTACCTTCCAACGGCAGAGGTGTTCTTAGATAGTGTTAGAAAACTAGCTTCATATGAAACTATGAAGCAATTAGTTGCTGCTAAGTAAGCAGCGTATTTTTCTTTAGTGTTAAGATTACAATCTAGCTCATTTATTATTCTATTGTTGGTTATGCATAAATGAGCTAAAGATTGTAATCGATTATAAATATCTATTAAATAAATATGGTTTTAAGCAATAATAAATCTACTGTAGTCGGTCTCATTTTGTTTGCTGCATTTATACTGCAATTGGTTCTAAAATTAGAGTGGACCTGGTTACTGCAATTGCAACAAGAAGAAATGTATAAACGTTGGTCTGGGTTATTGCTAACATTAGTAATTGCGTTTCAGTGGTTACTATCTGTAGTACGAACTCGTAAGCGTTTTAGACAGCACATTTTTACCATGCAAAACATTCACAAATGGGTAGGGGCTTTAAGTCCGGTGATTTTCTATATACACACTATGCATTTTGGATATGGTTACTTGTTATTGTTATCATATATATTTTTTGCAAATACCATTTTAGGGTATTTCAATTTAGATGTAATTAAAAATAATAGTGACGCCCTATTTAAAGGTTGGATGATTGCACATGTAGCTCTGTCATTAATCATTACAATTCTTATGGTGTTTCATGTAGTAATGGTGTTTTATTATAAATAAAAAGGTATGAACTTAGTAGTTAAAGATATAATTAGAGAAACCGAAGATGCGGTAAGTGTTTGTTTTAAAAACGGGAACCTGTTTAAAAAGTTAAAGTATAAACCAGGACAGTTTTTAACCATACATGTGCCCATTGAAAAAAAGGTACACAAGAGAGCATATTCGTTTAGTAGCAATCCTTTTACAGACAAGGATTTAAAAATTACTATTAAGAGAGTGCAAGGCGGGCTAGTCTCTAACTATGTGCATGACAACCTTAAGGTGGGCGACAAATTAAAGGTTGATGATCCAGCAGGAAGTTTTTGTATTACACCAGAAAAAAAGGCAGCTAAACAGTACGTATTATTTGCTGGAGGTAGTGGTATTACGCCAATGTTTTCAATACTAAAATCTGTACTTACCGAAGAAAAAGATTCTAAAGTGCTATTAATCTATGCCAACCAAAATATAGAATCCATCATTTTTCATAAAGAATTAAGCACTCTACAAGATTTATACCCAGAACGATTTGCAGTGGAGCATATCGTATCGGAATGTGTAACCTGTGAAGGTAATTACCACAGAGGGCTAGCATCTCATGAACTCATAGACAAGATTATTTTAAAGCACAACCTGTTTTATGATGATCATGTATATATGATTTGCGGGCCGTTTGGGTACATGGAAAAAATTAAAGAAATTCTAAAAGACAGTGGTATCGGAAGAGCAAAAATAAAGGTTGAAGTCTTTAAAGCTCCAGAAGTAAAAGTAACGGGTAAAGATTTATTAAGTGATGTTACTTTAAAATACAATGGCGAAGAACATCAAATAAAGGTTAAAGGAAACAAAACTATATTAAACCAGGCCATGTCAGATAATATCGTAATACCTTACTCTTGTAGATCTGGTATGTGTGCAAGTTGTAAAGCTAAATGCGTTGAAGGTGAGGTAAAAATGACCGATGGCCACTTTTTAACCGATGAGGAAGTAGAGGAAGGTACAGTGCTAACTTGTATAACCTATCCGTTAACCGAAAAAGTAGTTATAGAAATCTAGTGTAAACAAAAGACATATGTTTAAAATAAGTCCGTTAAGAAAAAGACAAGTTACAGGAGCACTTATAGGTTTAATAGTGGGTAGCGCGTTGTTTTATGTGTTTACTCTTGAAGCTGCTGAAGAATATGTGTCTATTGGTCCCATGAATACTGGTCACCAAGATTTATCATGTTTTACCTGTCATGCCGATGCCCAAGGTAACTTAATGCAGCAAGTACAATCTAATATATCTCATGCCTTCGGAGCACGAAAGGAAGGTGTAGACTTTGGTACGCAAGATGTAACGGTAGACAATTGTTTGGAATGTCATGATAGAGCTAATGATAGGCACCCAACGTACAGATTCTCAGAGCCCAGATTTAAAGATGCTATAAAAGCTATAGATGCTACAACATGTATTACTTGCCACACAGAACATCGTGATAAAGAACGAGTGTCATTGGCTACAGCAGATTATTGTATGAACTGTCACCAGGAATTAGTGGTAGAAAACGATCCTTTAGATATTTCACACGAAGATTTAATAGCAAAAGAAGAATGGACCACATGTATACAGTGTCATGATTTTCATGGTAATCACCGATATGAGGTACCAGAGAAAATGGCGGATACAATTCCATTAATGGCTGTTAAGAAATATTTTGAAGGTGGTGCAGATCCTTATGGAACCGATAAAAAATATACTGCATTATCTCAAGAAGAATGGATAAAAACTTTAGATAAATAGTGTATTAATAATATTAAGGAATAAGAAAATTTATGTCAGTTATAGTGCTTCCGAAGCCATGTGGAATAGTGTATCGAAAACAAATAAATTTTTGTCTAAAATAACGCTTCTCAATACATCACGCTTTTCACGTGATACTCGAAGTGACAATACTTATTTAGATAAGTAATTATAACAATGTTGTTAAAGGGAAAAAAAGCGAATTTATAAACAATTCACAAAGATTAGTCACTTGCTTTTTTTAACCAGCCATCTCTGGCTGGTTTTTTTTCTTCAGATAAACAAAAGCAATAAAATTGAATTTTTTACAATAATAAATTAATCATTTTCATTGCCACATTAGACGCTGAGGCCGGATTTTGTCCTGTTACCAAGTTTCCGTCATTTACAATGTATGGTTCAAATGGTTTGGTATATGAAAAAATAGCCCCTTGTTTTATAAGTTCTTCATAAAGCATAAAAGGAATTATCTCATTTAACTCATGACCGTCCATTTCTTCTTCCTCTTTTGTAAAACAATTTATTTTTTTGCCGTACAACAAATTTTGACCAGTAGACAATGTTACATTTAGTAAAGCTGCGGGTCCATGGCAAACGGCGCCTATAACTTTGTTATTTTCGTAACAATAGCGAATAATATTTTTTATTCTAGGATCACTTACCATATCCGTCATTAGCCCTAAGCCTCCAGGAAAAAAAATAGCATCGTAAGCAGTAATGTCTATTTTATCTAATTCATGACTAGAATTTAATCTCTTAAAACCACTGGAAACCATGAAGTTTTTGGAGTTAGTTAGACTTTCATCATACCCTACATAAGGAGGTTTTCCTCCTAATATACTGGCAAAATCTACGGTCATTCCATTTTTTATAAATTCGAAATAAGGATCAGCAATTTCTGAGAACTCATAACCAGTTTTGTGTTTTCTAGTCCCGGTAATACTATTACTGGTAACAATGAATAAAATATGTTTCATTATAATTTACTTAGAATAGCGTATAGTTTAATTATAATGAGGAGAGTTCATTCCTCTACTTGCTTGTTCTGTAACATCTCCATCAAAAATTTTGGTCATAAAGCTTACTCCAAAATTTCTAGCTTCTTTAGGAAAGATGTTCCAAGCAAAATCCTGAGCGTTTTCTAGGGATTGAAATTCATAGAATCCACCTACTGTATTTGAGCCAACACCGCTTAACCATGTTTTTCTTACCAATCCCTTAATTGAAAGTAAGTTTGGATTCATCTCTTTCCAAGGAACATTCTCAAAGGGAATTGAAAATTGTAATTCTGTATACACAAATACTTTTTTAATTTCTTTGTTCATTTTGTATGTTTTTAATGTTTGAGCTTAATTGCTCAATAACAACACAAAATTGCAGTTCTTAAAGATTATAAAAGTTGTCATATGACCATCTTTTTAAAGTTTAGCTCTTAACTTGCTTAAAGTTGAATTCGTCATGCCCAAATAAGAAGCTATAGCTTTACTAGAAATTCTTGAAAGTAACTTAGGTTCATGTTCCATAACCCATTTTAGCTTATCTATACCTTCCATACCTAGAAAACTATAAATACGCATTTGAGAATGTATAAAGGCAAATTCTACGAATTGATGATATATGTGAGCAAAAGCATTAGAAGATTTTACTAATTTATAAAAGTCATTACGATTAATTACCAATAGTTCTGAAGGCTCAAGGGAAACCAAACAGTCTCTGGAAGGCTTCTGAAGCATAAAGCTTGTATTAGCAGAGATAATACTATTTTCAAGAGCAAAATAACCCGTAATTTCGTTGCCTTTATTGTCAATTTCGTAAAGCCTTAGACATCCTTTTTTTATAAAGTAAAAGTGATTACAAACCTGCCCTATATTACAAAGCATCTCATTTCGTACAGTTTTTATTGGTTTAAATTTTTCAACGATGTTTTCTAATTCATCATTTTCAATGGTAACCTGTTTAGCTATATAGTTTTTGAGTTCAGAGTACATTCTGTTAGAATTATAAAGAGTAAAATTAAAACTCTTGACAATATTAAAAGTTGTTTTATGACAATATTTATAAAAATTGATAGAGATTTCTATTGCGCTATCTTTTTTCAATGATATCATGTCTAAAGAAATGAAATTAAAAGGTCTTCTAAAGTTTCTATTTCTAAAAAAAGCCCATTATCCAACTAAAAAAGCCGTATTAAAACACATAATATTTCCCTTTACGTATCTACGTATTTTATAAAATAAGTAATACTTATAATTGATTATCAGGTATTTAGGATTAAAACCTGCCAAAAGGCAGGTTTTTTGGTGGTGTAAAAAGTGGTTTATGCATGGTGTCTATCATGAAATACTACTTAGGTTACTTATAAATTTGCCATATAAATTAAGTATAAATACTTAGTAAATAACTAAAAATTATAAAAATGAAAACACTAATCAAAAAAGCAATCTACATTCTACCAGTAGCGGTACTATTATTCGCTTGTGGTGGTAAAGAGAAAAAGAAAGAAGCTGTAGAAGAAGTAGCTACAGAAGCTTCTAAAACAAAACAATTAGCTATTGAGAAGCCACAGTTAACTTTTGGTTTTATCAAATTAACAGATATGGCACCTTTAGCGATTGCTAAAGAAAAAGGCTTTTTTGAAGATGAAGGATTATTTGTTTCTGTAGAAGCACAATCTAACTGGAAAAACGTATTAGACCGTGTAATTGATGGTCAGTTAGACGGATCTCACATGTTAGCGGGTCAGCCAATTGCTGCCGGAGCAGGTTTTGGTCGTCAAGCTGAGTTAGTTACACCATTTTCAATGGATTTAAATGGTAATGGTATTACTGTATCTAATGATGTTTGGTCTAAAATGAAACCAAATGTACCAAAAGATGCAGATGGTAAGCCAATACACCCAATTAAAGCAGAAGCTTTAAAGCCAGTAATAGACGAGTATAAAAGTAACGGTAAAGCATTTAAAATGGGTATGGTATTCCCTGTATCTACGCATAACTACGAGATTAGATATTGGTTAGCTGCTGCTGGAATTCACCCAGGTATGTATACAGCAGAAAACGTACAAGGACAAATTGATGCTGAAGTTTTATTATCTGTTACGCCTCCACCACAAATGCCAGCTACATTAGAAGCAGGAACAATTTACGGTTACTGTGTGGGTGAGCCATGGAACCAACAAGCAGTATTTAAAGGTATTGGTGTACCTGTAACAACAAACTACGATATCTGGAAAAACAACCCAGAAAAAGTATTTGTAATGACAAAGAAATTTGTTGAAGACAATCCAAACACTGCAATTGCTGTAACTAAAGCATTAATTAGAGCAGGTAAATGGTTAGATGATCCAGCAAACAGAGCAGAAGCTGTTAAAATCTTAGCAATGTCTCAGTATGTTGGTGCTCCAGAAGCAGTATTAGCTAACTCTATGACTGGTACGTTTGAGTTTGAAAAAGGAGATAAGCGTTCAATGCCAGACTTTAACGTATTCTACAAGTACAATGCAACCTATCCTTTCTACTCAGATGGTATCTGGTTCTTAACTCAAATGAGACGTTGGGGACAAATTCCAGAAGCTAAGCCAGCAGATTGGTATGCATCTACAATTAAAGATATCTACAGACCAGATATCTGGAAAAAAGCTGCTGATTTATTAGTTGCTGAAGGTCAAATTCCTGCGGGAGATGTACCAACAACAGATGGTTACAAGCCTGCTACTGCAGATTTCATAGACGGTACAACATATGATGCAAAAGATCCAATAGGATACATCAATAGTTTCAAAATCGGTAATAAAGATTAATCTTTTCAAGTCATTCTGAATTCCTGTCTGCAAAGTGTGGGCAGGGTTTCAGAATAAATGAAAATTATGAGCTGAAACGAAAGCAGCTAAAAACAAAATATAAAACAAGTAATACTAAATAGCGAGAGTCATGAAGCAAAGTGTTAGTTTAAATTCAGAAAACAAATTAGGAAAATTTAAATTGGTAAATCTTCTTTTAACAAGATGGTCTACACAATTAAAGCAATTAGATTTTAAGGTAGTTCTTAAGAAATTTGCAATCTCTACAGTGTCTATTCTATTATTCTTAGGATTATGGCATATGGGAGCTAAAGCACTTTATAATAAGGAAGCAGACTTTAAAATTAATAAAGCATTCGAAGAACGCGGACAAGCAGCTGCTGATGAGGAAGCAGCATGTATAGCTTCTGGAAACCCTGATTGTCAACCTAATTCTTTGCCTTCACCTGCACAAGTATGGGCATCTTTTAATTCTCTATTAAAAGATCATGGTATCATTAGCGCAGACAAAGCAGCTTTTAAAGAAAAAACAGCGGCTTTAAACGCACAGAGAGAAGCAGAAGGTCTAGCGCCTATAGTATATACAGGAAGACCATCGTTTGTTGATCAAATTTTTAGAAGTTTAACAACAGTATTTGCTGGGTTCTTACTAGCATTTTTAATAGCGGTACCGTTAGGTATATTCATAGGATTAAGTCCTAATTTAAAAAGTGCTTTTAACTGGTTTATTCAAGTATTTAAACCAGTATCTCCAGTAGTTTGGTACCTACTAGTTTTTATGATTGTTAAAACAGTACTTATTGGTTCTAGTGAAGATAGTTCTTTCACCATATCCTTTATAAGTGTTGGTTTATGTTCTATGTGGGCAACGTTAGTTAATACAGCTATGGGTGTATCATCTGTAGATAAAGACTATATCAATGTTGCTAAAGTATTAAAGTTAGGAACGTTTCAAAAAATATTCAAAGTAATCTTACCATCATCTTTACCATTAATATTTACTGGTTTAAAAATTACCTTATCTGTAGGTTGGATGGTATTAATTGCTATTGAATTATTAGCACAGAGTCCTGGTTTAGGAACATTCGTATGGGAGGAATTCCAAAATGGTGCAAACGATTCTAACGCAAAAATAATTGTTGCCATGTTCGTGATTGGTATCATTGGTTTCTTATTAGATAGACTAATGTTATCTATTCAAAACTCAGTGTCTTTTGTTAAAACAGATGCTATATAGGTAAATAACTAATTAAAGATTACGAAAATGGCATACTTAGAATTAAATAACGTACACAAAACATATATAGAAGGAGAGGAGGAAGTACTTTCTAACATTAATCTTTCTATAGAAGAAGGAGAGTTTGTTGCTATAGTTGGATTTACAGGAAGTGGAAAAACAACTTTAGTAAACTTAATAAACGGTTTATTAGAACCAACTAGAGGAGAAGTTTTATTTAAAGGACAGCCAGTTACGGGTACAAGCCATGAAAGAGGAGTTATTTTTCAGAATTACTCATTATTACCATGGTTAACTGTAGAGCAGAATGTACTTATGGCAGTTAAAGAAGCTTTCCCTAAGAAAAGCAAGTCTGAGTTAAAGGAAATGGTTGCAGATTATGTGGAGATGGTAAGTCTAACACCTGCAATTAACAAAAGACCTAAAGAATTATCTGGTGGTATGAGACAACGTGTAGCTGTGGCAAGAGCTTTAGCTATGAAACCAGAAATGATCATTATGGATGAACCTTTAGGAGCTTTAGATGCTTTAACCAGAGGAAATTTACAAGATGAAATATTAAACATTTGGGGAAAAGATAAGCGTACTGCTTTATTGATTACCAATGATGTTGACGAGGGTATATATATGGCGGATAGAATTATTCCGTTACGCCCGGGACCAAAAGCTACTTTGGGTCCAGAGTTTAAAATAGATATTGAAAGACCTAGGGACAAAACAGAAATGAACGATAATGAAAATTACAAACAAACACGTAATGCCATTATTGAATACCTAATGGATATAGGTAATGAAAGAAAATCTGAAGCACAAGAAGCTTATGCTTTACCAGATTTAACCCCTAAAGATTTTGTTAATCGATTTAAATAAACAGCATTATGAGTACAGTTATAGCAGATAAAAAAGCAGATTTTGGACACAATGGCATATTTCCATCAAATGAGGTAATGCTTGATTTAAAAGATTTAAAGAAAGTATACCCAACACCAAAAGGAGATTATGTGGTTTTAGAAAACCTAAATCTTCAAATTAGAAAAGAGGAATTCGTAACTATTATTGGGCATTCAGGATGTGGTAAAACTACCATGTTATCTATGATTGCTGGATTAAACGAAATTTCTGGTGGTAATATTTCGGTTTTAGGAAAGCACATTAAAGGTCCTGGACCAGATAGAGGTGTAATTTTTCAAGCGCCTAGTTTAATGCCTTGGATGACATCACTTCAAAATGTGTTATTAGGAGTAAATCAGGTATTTCCACATGCATCAAAAAAAGAACGAAATGACATTGCTAAATACTACTTGCAAAAGGTAGGTTTAGAAGATGCTTTTCATAAAAAAGCATCAGATTTATCGCAAGGTATGCAACAACGTGTTGGTATTGCAAGAGCCTTTGCTATTAAGCCAAAAGTATTATTACTAGATGAGCCTTTTGGAATGTTAGATTCTCTTACCAGAGGAGAATTACAAGACATATTAATTGAAATCTGGAACAAGGAAAAAATTACAGCTGTAATGATTACACATGATGTTGATGAAGCCATCTTTTTGGCAGACAGAGTGGTAATGATGACCAGCGGTCCTAGAGCTAAAATTGGAGATGTTCTTAGTATAGATTTTGAAAGACCAAGAACGCGTAAAGCCGTTTTAGAACACGAGGATTATTACAAGTATAGAAAGCACTTAATTGATTTCTTAGAACATTAATTTAAAAGGAAAAAAAGCAGCTATAAACATGAGTTTTATCATAAAAGGGATATAAGTGTCTCTTTATATTTGCTAACAATTTCATAACAGTAGCTACAATAATTAAATAACTAATTCAATGCTGAAATTAAAATTTGAAAACATGAAAAAACAATACGCATTAATTGCAATTTTTGCACTAGTAGTACAATTTGCACAAGCACAGTTTACTTTAGAAGGTGAGTTTAGACCTCGTGCGGAACTATTCAATAATGGATTTAACTATAGATATCAACCAGCTTCGGCTTCGCCTGCAGGTAACTTATCTGGTAGAGAGGGTTCAGATGCTTTCGTTAATACTTCAGTAAGAGTTGCGTTAAATAGTAAATATGTTGCAGAAGGATATACATTATACCTAGGAGTGCAAGAAGTATTTAACTTTGGTGATAGAACACAGATTGCAGCTTCTGGTAACGGGAACTTTAGAATTCAAGAAGCTTGGGCAGATTTAAAACTTTCTGATAAATGGAGTTTTAAAATTGGTAGACAGCCTTTATCTTATGATGATCAAAGAATCTTAGGAGGTTTAGGTTGGGCGCAACAAGCTAGAACACATGATGTTGGTTTATTAAGACTTAAAGATAATGGGTTTGCTCTTGATGCTGGTTACTCTTTAAACACTAATAGTGGTAGTGGTGGACCAATTTTTAACAGAGCAACTTTATTTACTTATAAAGAGTTAGCCTTTGTTCATGCAAACAAAAAGTTTGGAAAAGTTAGCTTAAGTGGTTTAATTTTAGGAACAACGTTCCAAGCAGGTTCAGAAAACAAATCTACTTTAATTACTGCAGGTATCCATGCAAAAGCTAGCTTAGGAAAACTTGGTTTAGCTGCTAACGCTTATATCCAAGACGGACAAAGAGTTAATGATGTAGAAGTAAAAGGAGCGTCATTACTTAGTTTAGATGCTACTTTAAAAGTAGGAGAGAAAACATCGCTTTTAGCTGGAGCTGAAATTATTTCAGGAACTAAAGATGATTCTGCTGCTTTCTTCCCATTATATGGTACAAACCATAAGTTCAATGGTTTAATGGATAGATTTTATGTTGGTAACCATGCTATCGGTAGTGGTTTAGTAGACATAAACTTAGGTGCTAGTTTTAAACTAGGAGGTGGATATAACTTAACAGTTAAAGGACATACATTTAAAGAAGAGTCTAGAGCTAAAAACGCTTTAGGAGAAGAAATAGATTTAGTAATTGCTAAAGCATTTAACGGATATAAATTAGTAGCTGGTTATTCTCAGTTCTTTGAAAATGATGATTTTCCTAACCCAGCAGGTAACCCAGAAGCTAAGGGTACTCAAAACTGGGCATGGGCAATGTTAATTATCAAGCCTAAATTTTTAAACACTGCTGCTAAGCAATAATATTGAAAATATAATCTGATTATATCAGGTTTATCATGACTATTTTCGTATCAAAAAGTCCTGCTGTAAAGCGGGACTTTTTATGTTTTGGCTAATTCACTCATTCAAAAAGGGCATTCACTCAAACACGGTTTTATGTCTTGCGAGTGTTGCATAATTTAGAGAAACAATTAAAAATCAATACTATGCAACAACTTAATTTAAAAATTAACAGTCCTTGTTCAGAAAATTTCAATAAATTTGATAAAACTGAAAAAGGTGGCTTCTGTAACATTTGTAAAAAAGAGGTTATAGATTTTAGAAATATGACGGCTACGGAGCTAATAAAGTTCTTTGAAGACAATCAAACAAATACGTGTGGAATTTTTAAAACATCTCAAATGAAAACCTATTCTCAATCCTCAATAAAACAACCAAAATCTAAGTTTCAATATCTAAAAGTTTTTGGGTTAGCAATGTTATCCTTATTCGCATTTCAGTCGGTTAATGCACAACAATCCAAAAGTACACCAATAGAACAGCAAGCTCAAGATGGATTACTAGCCGGTACCGTATTGGATCATGAAAACCTGCCTTTACCTGGAGTAAGTATAGTTTTAAAGGGAACTAAAATTGGGGCTACTACAGATTTTGAAGGTAAATACAAGTTTCCTCAAAAATTAAAAGAGGGAGATGTGTTAATCTTTAGCTACTTAGGGTATACGCCTATTCGTAAAAAGGTAAAAGCCAATCAGACTGTTTTAGATGTTACTTTAGATGCAGAACTGGTAGAACTTATGGGTGCTGTAAATAGTAACAAGGTTTATAAGTCTAAGCGTAAAAAATAGTAGCCATTTTTAATGAGGCACTATCTTCTATTCTTTTGTGTTCTAATTTGTTTTCAACATTTCGGACAAATTTCCGATTTTGAGCATATTAGTTTTGAAAAGGCAGATAATATAGCGAAAAGTCACAAAGGCGAATCCTTAAAAAATATGCCTATTCTGGTGTATAAACTCACGTCTAAGTTACATACAGATGTAGAAAAGTTTAGGGCCATTTATGTTTGGGTGTGCACGAATATTGAAAGCGATTACGGTAATCAGCTTCAAAATTTAAGAATGCGCAAAAAATACGAAAATGATAGTACAGCGCTCTATGAATGGAATGTAAAATTTAGAGAGAAAGCCCTAAGGAAATTAATTAGACAAAAAAGAACTATCTGCACGGGGTATGCTTATCTACTTAAAGAAATGGCCATTTTAGCAGGTTTAGATTGCAAAATGATACATGGTTATGGAAGGAACGTTACCTCAAATATTGGGGAGTTAACTGTACCTAACCATTCTTGGAATGTGGTTAAACTTAATAATAAATGGTACTTCGCAGATCCTACTTGGGCTAGTGGTTATTTTAATATTGATGACGGGCATTTTGTGTGGCAATATAATGATGGGTATTTTTTTTCTGAGCCAGAGTTATTTGCCAAAAGTCATTATCCTTTAGATAAAAAATGGTTACTACTAGAAAATAAGAAACCAACAATCCCTGAGTTTTTAAATGGACCATTAGTGTATGGTAGTAGTTTTAAATACGGAGTGTTACCTATAAGCCCAAGTAGAATGGAATCGGAAATTCTAAAAGGTGAAGAAATTGCTTTAGAATATAGGGTACCAAGACAAGCTACTTTAAATAAGATTGGGTTACATATTGTTAATTCTAGTGAAAAAAAAGTATTTAATTATACCTACGACGCTTCAAAAGAACTTTTAAAATTCACGTATTTGTTTAAAAGACGAGGGGTATTTGATGTGCACCTAGTTATTAATAATGAGGTGGTTTCTACACATGTTTTTCAGGTGAAATGATTAAAAAAATCGACAAACGGTAAATTTTTAAAAATAATTTCCTACATTTGTAACTGAAACAAGTTTTGTGCTAAGATTTGTATTTGGTTACAAATTAGTATTTTATGAGTTATTGCTATTATTAACAAAGTTACCTCTTTTATTTTTTTACTAAAGTTTTAAAGTAGCCTAAATAGTATACTATATTAAAATACTAATGTCTTTGCACAAATCTATTACACCAACCTCAAGATGAATAAAACTTACTTGAAGACTTTGTTTAAAGTGCTAGTAGTTAGCGTCTTTTTATTAAAGTTTTCTTTAGCTAAGGCACAGTGTGCAGGAACTGGCACAGAAATCACTTATTGTGATAAGGAAACTAACCCTGGTTTGCAAACCATTAATCTTTTTGATTTACTTACAGGAGAAACGGCTGGAGGCGTATGGATTGCCAATAGTAATTTTGATTCTGATGCACTTAATGAAGTTACAGGAGAATTAAACCTTTGGGAAATTAATAGGTTTGGAGAACATTTGTTTACCTATAGCAACTCCGCTTGTGATGCAAGTACTTCTACCATAACCATTAATTTAGGCGGATACCCAGGAGAAAGTAATCAAAATCCGGGAGCAAACAATGTTTGTCAAGTTTTAAAAGTGGGTGATGATGACTCATCTAACATTATAGACTTGTTCATCTTTTTAGATGTTGCTAATAATGATATTAGACCTGATATAGGAGGTACTTGGACAGAAGATTCTGGGAACTTACAACTTGGTGTTTTAAACAATGAATTTTTCAATTTTAATAATGTACCAATTGGGGTTTATACTTTTATTTATACGGTTCCCGCTGTAGATACTTGTCCTGAAAGATTTGCAGTTATTGATGTAGAAGTAAGAAGAGCACCAAATCCGGGATTACCTCAAAATATTAATATTTGTGAGACAGACGATATGTCCGGTCTCACAGCAATAAATTTATTCGATCAGTTGCAAGGAGAAGATCCTAATGGTGAATGGACCGATGTTAATATTCCTTCTACGGGAGAAATTTCTAGCGGAACAGACTTTGAAATTAATATTGAAAACATCTATAATAACTTTGGTCCAGGAACTTATAGTTTTGCTTATGAGGTATTACCTAGTCATCCAATTTGTGATCCACAGAGCACCATGTTTACGGTATGTATAGAAGAGCAACTAAATTTAGATGGGAGCTTAGCTATTACTTGTGATGGGGCAGTTACACTTACTTATGATAATACACTTTTAAATAATGGAAGTTACAACCTTTTTTATACAATTACGGGAAATAGTCTGGGTTCAGTTTCTTTGTCATCTTCAGATGTTACGTTTATAAATGGCGTTGCTCAATTTAGTATTTCACCAAGTTTAGTAGATAGCGAAACGTTAACGCTAGAAATTACAGATATCACTGGAGGGCCAACTTGTAATGGTATGCAATGTACCTCTATTGTTAATGTACCATCTCAAACATACAATGCATATTTAGAGCCTACAATTACCGTGTCTTCTACCTCTGGTTGTGAATTAGACGATATTTTAATAACCTTTACAAACACCATTGATGCTAGTTTTAATCCTACCAATGGGATGCAATCTGTTGCCTATTCAATTAATGGAACTAATTACACAGAAGATGTAACCTTTTCTAATGGTAATGCTGTAGCTATTGTTTCAGTGGATAGGTTTACACAAGGTAGTAATCAATTAGTGTTTTTTGACACGAATAATTTTGTTCATTGTGGAGATCTTGTTAGAAGTACAACGCTAAATTTAATACCAGCACCACCAAACCCTGTATTTAATATTTTACCGGATAATAGGTGTGATGCTTCAAGTTTAGAATTTGGATTTGATAGCCCGTCTGGACAGTTTGTAAATTATAGTGCTGTAACTTTTGATATATATCAATTAGGAAGCGAACCAGACCAATTCTCAGAAAGAGATAACAATACTTCGTTAACAAATAACACGCAGAGTAATGGTATAGATATAGATGTTATAAATTCTAACGATGTAAGTGCTTTACCAGATGGAGATTACGTGTTTGTTATTAGAAGTGTTCAAGATGATAATACACCATGTAGAGGGTTAAGTCAAACAGAAATAGATAGTTATACTACTCAAGGTATAACTATAGGACTTATGCAGGTGGGAGCAGAACATATATTTGATGCGCGTATGGTATTCAGAATTGGTCCGCCAGATCCTGTTCAACTCATCCAATCTAACTTTCAGGTATGTTTAGTAAACGGTGCAGTCACACTAGGAGATTTGTCAATTTTTGCAGGCTCTAACGTCAATATCACTGTAGAAAATGCTTCGGGACAAGTACTATCAGATTCTTATGAAATAACACAAAGTGAAGCGTTTACGGCGGTGTTCACAGATGAAAACACACAATGTAGCTTGGGAACAGAAAATTTTAACGTTAGCGTGGTAACAGAGGTATCGGCACCAGTATTAAATGCCAATGAGTTTTGTAGTGTTGTTCAAAATACTGTGGAAGATCTGGATACATCGGGTCAAAATATTACATGGTTTAATGCAGAAACTAGTGGAACTGCCTATAACAATACCGATATTATTGATGCTAATAATGCGTATTGGGCAGAGGTAACTATTTCAGGTGGTTGTATAGCTCAAACAAGAACAAGAGCCAATATTACTTTTGTTAATAAAGCGGTTACGCCAATACCTTTAGAGAACGAGTTTTGTGAAGACGCAACTCCAACAATTAGTGATTTACTAGTAGAGGTAGATCCAACAGCAACAATACAATGGTATACTGGTCAAGCAGGTGATGCTTATACAAGTACATCGTTACCTCTAGATGATGCTAATGAGTATTGGGTGTCTCAAACCATAGCTGCTGGATGTGAAAGTGATCGAGTAAGAGTAACTTATACTTTAACAAGTACAGCCAGGAACCCTATGCCTCTAACAAATGAGTTTTGTACACTCAATGGTATTCCAACATTAGAAGATTTGAGTTTTGAAGAATCTTCAATTTCTAGACAAGGTGTACTTAGTTTTTATTCCGATGAAGCCGGTACAACTTCAATAGCCTCTAATACTACATTAGATGGTTTAACAAGTCCTATTTATGTGCAACAGACCATATCAGGAACTTGTCTTAGTGATATTATAGAAGTGCCTTTTACAGTTGTAAATGAGGCTCCAAGCCCAACGCTAACTCCTTTAACATTTTGTTTAGGTAATAACCCTACTGTACAAGATTTACTTAATGCACTTGAAAACCAAACATCAGCAAATGTTAATTTATATGAAGATGAATCTACCTTAACCATTTTAGACGGTAACTTAGAGTTAGCATCTTATGCTGGTAGTATTTATGCCTCACAAACAATAGTTATGGGGTGTGAGAGCTCAGATAGAACTTTGGTAGCATTTACAATTGAAAATCCAACAATATCAATTTCAGATTTCAATGCTATATTTTGTGAGGTAAATGAACCAACACTAAATGATGCTTATTCCGGAAGCGAGATAGTACTTTGGTTTGATGAAAATGATAATCAGTTATCCGGAACACAAACTATAGAAGATGCACGTATATATACAGCTCAAATACAAATGGGGGATTGTGTTAGTGAGACTTTAGACATAACCATGTCTGTAGTTGGAGTTGAAACTCCTGTACCAAGCTCTTTAACAGCCAACTTATGCGGTATTGAAGAAAAAACTATTGAAGACTTATTAGAAGATGAAAATGATAATGACCGTTTTGTAATTCCTTTAAATCATGAATTAGTTTGGTATAATTCTAATGGAGATGAACTAGATGAAGACGAAGTACTTCAGAATGGAAGCACCTATTCAGTGTCATTTAGAAATACAGTAACCATTGATGGAGTAACTATTTCATGTGAAAGTAGTACCGTTGATATTTTAGTTGATCTTACTGTTTGTTCTGAAGATGAATTATTTATTCCCGATGCCTTCTCTCCAAATGGAGATAATGTTAATGATACCTTCGAATTACTAAATATAGAATTTGTATTTCCTGATTATGAAATTCAGATTTTTAATAGATATGGACGTTTAGTATTTAAGGGAAATACAGCAACGGGTTTCTGGAATGGTAAAAGTAATCAGTCTGGTACTTTTGGAGGAGATGTATTGCCAACTGGCGTGTATTTCTATGTACTAAAGTTTAACAGATCTGGTAAAGAACCTAGTCAAGGTCAAGTATATTTAAAAAGATAATGATTCACACAATACAAATAAAAATGAGAAAATTAACTTTAATATTTCTGTTTGTTACCGTTGTGTGGCAAATATCTAATGCGCAACAAGATCCGCAATTCACCCAATATACCTATAACATGAGTGTAATAAATCCCGCCTATACCACTGGTGATTTGGGTATCTTAAATTTAGGTGCAGATTATAGAAAACAATGGGCAGGTGCCACAGGAGGGCCGATTACAATGTCGTTTTTTGCGCATACGCCCTTCAGCAACAAGATTGAAATGGGAATTACGTTTACCTCGGACGAAATTGGTGAGGACGTCATAAAACTTAATGAAAATAATATAAACGCAGATTTTGCCTATCGCTTAAATTTAGGCGATAACAAGAATATTTCCTTTGGTTTAAAAGCTGGATTTACCTTATACGATTCTGCATTTAAAGGAAGGCTTGTAGATTCTAACGATGAGGTGTTTCAAAATAATGTGAATCAAATTTATCCAACTATTGGTATTGGAGCATATTATTCTACAGATCAATATTATGTGGGATTATCAACACCGAACCTTTTAAAATCTACCCAATTAGATGATGTTTCTACCGCAAACACGCTTGGAACAGAGGAAATTCATTTATACCTAATTGGAGGTTACGTTTTTAATCTTAATGACAATCTAAAATTGAAGCCTTCTTTTATGTTACGTGGTGTAAAGGGAGCGCCAATTAATGCAGATGTATCTATAAACGCTTTATTGAATGAAAGAATTGAAGCTGGACTTTCTTATAGATATGATGATGCCATTAGTGGTATTCTAGGTTTTAGAATAACACCAACATTTAAAGTAGCCTATGCTTATGATAGAACAGTATCTCAATTCTCTGGTTACAACAATGGTTCTCATGAAATTGTACTACTGTTAGACTTGTCATTATTAAATGCAAAAGGAGGGTATAAAAAATCTCCAAGGTTCTTTTAAAAATATTACAGATGAAAAAAATACTTTCTATACTAACTTTTATGATGGTGTTTTCTGGATTTGCGCAGAAAGAAACAACGTCATCACCTAAGAAAATATACGACACAGATTTAAGAAAGGCTAATCTGTATTTTAATCGGGCACTTTATGCTGAGGCTATTCCGTTTTACGAAAAAGTACACAGAAAAGGTCGAGATATACAAGTGGTTGAAAATTTGGCAACATGCTATTACAATACTGGTGATTTAAAAGCATCCGCAAGATTATACGGGTATTTGGTAAACAAAAGAGAAAGTAAAAAGACTTACCAAAATATTTTTAAATATGTACAAGCCCTAAAAGCATCTGGTAAATACAATGATGCCAATAGTGTATTAAAAGAGTATTTAGAATCTAATAATGATACTGAAGGCCTAAATGAACTAACTAAGGCCATTAAAAAACATGAAAACATAGTTGCTATTGGAAGCAGATATAAGCTAGAAAATTCACCAGTAAATACCGAGTATTCAGAATTTGGTATGGTGAATTTCAATGACTTCTTGGTGTATGCAGCACCTAAAAAAGAAGGTGTTTTAGGTAATACTATTTTAAAGCGTTCATACGGCTGGAATGCACAGCCTTTTTTAGATATTTATAAAATTCATAAAGACAGTTTACATAGCTTTTTAGAAGGTTCCAAATCTATTTCCGCAGAAATAAATACGAAACTTCATGAGGGTACTGTGGCTTTTAGTAAAAACCAAAACAAACTGTATTTTACAAGAAATAACTATTATGAAAGTAAAGAAGTAAAAGATGATGCATTAGTTACACACCTTAAGATTTATAGTGCGGATTTAGTAGATGGTAAATGGACTAATGTGCAACCATTACCTTTTAACGGTGATAATTTTTCTGTTGAACATCCTGCTATGAGTCCAGATGGTAAACGCTTATATTTTGCATCTGACATGCTCGGGACTTTAGGATCTTTCGATCTATTTTATGTGGATATAAATGAAGATGGAACCTACGGAATCCCTATTAATTTAGGTTCTGAAATTAATACTAAACACAGAGAGCAGTTCCCTTTTATTTCAAAAAATGGCGATTTGTATTTTTCATCGAACGGACATTATGGTTTTGGTGGTTTAGATATCTTTCGGTCTCAATTAAAAGGAAACAGTTTTCAAGAACCTGATAACTTAGGGTTACCAATTAACTCTGGTCATGACGATTTCTCTTTTTATTTAGAGGATGCGTCAAAAACAGGATTTATGGCTTCTAATAGAAAAGGTGGAAAAGGAAGTGATGACATTTATAGTTTTAAAGAAACCAAGCCTTTAATTATTGAAGATTGTAAGCAATATATTGTTGGAAATATTATTGACAAAGAAACTAAAAGACCAATTGTAAATGCACAAGTAACGGTAGCTTTATTAGATGATAATTCGAATAAACTTATAGCCGAACACGCTACAAAACTAGATGGTAAGTTTAAAAATGATATTACATGTGAAATAACACTTTTAGTAAAAGCGAAAGCAGACGGATACAAAGACGCTCAACGTAAATTAATTATTGGAGGTAGTAGAGGTGAAAAGAATGATGCTTCACTAGAGTTAGTATCATTGGCTTCAATAGAAAGAAAAGCACAAGCAGCAAAAGAAAAAGAATTACAAAAACAACAAGAACGTAAGGAAAAAGAAAGAGAATCTGCAGAAAGACAGAGGCTAAAGGAAGAAGCTGATAAAATAAAGAAAAAAGAGCAAGTTATTGCATCGGAGCCTAATATTGTTAAACGTAAAGAAAAAGTTGTAATTGAAACTGGCGATATTAACTTTGATTATAAACTTTGGTACATCCGAAGAGATGTTAAAAGAGTTCTTAAGCCGGTCATTAATTTAATGAAAAAATATCCGGAAATGACAATTGAGATAGGTTCTCATACAGATATTAGAGGACATAAAGCTTACAATAAGGAGTTATCTCAAAAAAGAGCGACTTCCACTAAGGAATATTTAGTTTCGCAGGGTATTAGTGCCAACCGTATAATTGCTATTGGTTATGGAGAATCTCAGCCAATTCAAAAATGTGAAACTGAAGATGCTTGTAGTGAAGAACAACATGAAACCAATAGGCGTTCTGAGTTTGTGATTACTAGGTTGTACAACTAAACCGGAGATATGGTAGAGATTAATTAATATGTATTATTTTAATGTTAATAATCGTATTTATTCTGTAAATATTTATTTTCATTTTTATCTTTGAAAGAAACAATGATGTTGAATTTCAAAGGTTTATAATATGGGAATTAAAATGACCGTACTTCTTACGGTATTGATTAACCTAAATATCTGTTCTCAAACAGATTTGTTTAACCAAACACTTCAAAAGGCAAAGGCAGGAGATCCAATAGCGCAAAACCTCATTGGTAACTATTATTATAATGGAGATGAAGGGGCTGAAGTTGATTTGAAAGCGTCTGTATTTTGGTATAAAAAAAGTGCAGCGCAAGGAAATGCAGATGGGGAATTTAATTTGGGGTATGCTTATTTTTTTTCTGATGGAGTTGAAGAGGATGAAATTAAAGCAATTAAATGGTTTAAAAGTAGCGCTATTAAAGGAAACCCTAAGGCCCAGTATTGGTTTGGTTATATGCATAATTTTGGAAGAGGAAATCTGGAAAAAAGCTATTCCCAGGCGTATAATTGGTATTTAAAAAGTGCAAATCAGGGTAATAAGTATGCTCAATATAGACTATGCATTTTGTATATGACTAATGCTGTAAAGGATTTGAGAAGTAAGGAGTTAGCGTTTTATTGGTGCGAAAAAAGTGCAAAACAAAGTTATTCAGATGCTCAATATATGTTAGGTTGCCTTTATAGGGAAGGAATTGGTACTGCTAAAAATTATGAAAGTGCTTTATATTGGGGGCTTAAGAGTGCTGAGAAAGGAGATTCGGAAGCTCAAGTATTTGTTGGAGAAATGTATCTATTTGGTGAAATTAGTGTTTCGGATAGGAAAGAACAAGCCTTTTTCTGGTATGGTAAAGCAGCAAAACAAGATCATAAGGTAGGGCAATATCATTTTGGTAAATTAAATTTGGAAAAAGGAAAATCTAATGAAGCATTTTATTGGATAAAAAAATCTTACGATCAGCAGCCAACTAATTTGGAAGTCGGTGAAGTTTTAGCTGACCTTTATTTAAACGGAATTGGTGTTAGTAAGAGTAATGAAAAGGCAAGAAAAGTTTTAAGTAAAATAGGATACAAGAAATGTTATAGTTGTTGGGGGAAGGGGGGAGAAAATTGCAAAAAATGTGATGGATACGGAAAAGTGGGCACCTATGAACATAGCGCTAGACTTTACAAATGCAGTGCCTATTCATGTGATGATGGCTGGGTACGCTGTGGAGATTGTGGAGGAAAAGGACTTATAGCCCCTTAAGAATTTTAATTTATGTAGTTATAGTAGGAATGTATTAAACTACTTTTCTTACATTTAAGCATTAAAGAAAGAATATGCTTAAAAAAATATTTGGTAGCGCCGTGTTTGGTGTTGAAGCTACCACTATTACCGTAGAGGTAAATGTTGATTCAGGTATTGGCTATCATTTGGTTGGATTACCAGACAATGCCATTAAAGAAAGTAATTATAGAATAGCTGCCGCACTTCAGAATAACGGCTATAAAATTCCAGGAAAGAAGATAACTATTAATATGGCTCCAGCCGATTTGCGTAAAGAAGGTTCTGCATACGATTTAACCTTAGCCATCGGTATTTTGGCTGCTTCCAAACAAATAACAGCCGAAAACTTAGATAGATACCTTATAATGGGCGAGCTATCTTTAGATGGAAGTTTGCAACCCATAAAAGGAGCTTTGCCAATTGCCATTAAAGCCAGAGAAGAGGGGTTCAAAGGGTTTATTTTACCAAATCAGAATGCAAAAGAGGCAGCTATAGTAAATGATTTAGAAGTATACGGTATTGATAATATTAAACAGGTCATCAGCTACTTTGATAAAGGAGAAGCATTAGAGCAAACTATTATTGATACCCGAAAAGAATTCGAAAGAAATCTGGATTTTCCTGAGCACGATTTTGCCGATGTAAAAGGACAAGAAGGGATTAAACGTTGCATGGAAATTGCAGCTGCAGGAGGTCATAATATTATTTTAATTGGTCCTCCAGGAGCGGGTAAAACCATGTTAGCAAAACGTTTACCAAGTATTTTACCACCCATGACCTTACATGAGGCATTGGAAACAACCAAGATACATTCGGTTGTTGGTAGAGTAAAAGATGCAGGCTTATTATCACAAAGACCATTTAGGAGTCCGCATCATACAATTTCTAATGTTACAGTACTAGATGTAAACATGAACTAATATTAATAAATATAATAAATTTGGTTAAGGAATAATAATCTTACTGTAATTATTTACCTATAATTCTATTATATTTTTTTCATATTAAAATTAAAAAGCGGGTGGAGGAGTATCCCCACCATCACAATCTGTTAAGTCGGCTTCAAAATACATTGCCCAACTATTACCCCCAAAATCTTCTCCCTCTGCCCAAGCAGTTTCCTCAGAAGGACCATCTACTTCGGCATGTGCAGCAAAACATAGTTCTCCAGTAATTTCACCTATGTCGATTGTATAGGAAACTTGAGTTGTTCCATCTTCATGTTCGCTGGCATATTCGAAATGTCCAATTTTAGGATTGTTTGCTCCAGTTAGAGGGAAGCTATCTTCCTCGCAATTGGTAATGTGTAAATGTGTAGCATTTAACACCCAGTCTCCATCGGTTGTGTATGTTACTGTCAAAATATCGCCTTCAACATCAATAGTAACCGTTCCAATTTCATGATGCTGTCCTGCAATCAAATTAACGGTATGGCAATGTTCTCCTGAATTATCATCAGTGGAACCATTACTTTCTGTTACTTCAAAACTTTCTTTCTTATTAGAGGATTTCTTCTCAGTTAATAAATGGGAATCTGTTTCTTCTATGCTTTCTAGGTTACATCCTAATAAAAGAAGTCCCAAACTCAAAAAAGAGGCTTTTGCTATATTTTTCATAACATATCATTAAGTAGGTTAACATCTCAAATATAGCCAACAATAGATTATTGGTAAAATATTTTCGCTGAATTACATGATTTTCAATAAAATGAAAGTTTATTATTACTTTGTGTTGTGAAATTCCACTAAAAAACCCATTCTAAAATATAGAACGGGTCTTTCTTATTAATATAATTAATTGTTCTCTAAATATCCAATTCAAGCGTAATTGTTTCAACTGCTTCCACATTACCAACTTCAACAGTAATTTCATCTGAGACATAATTTACATATCCTTCTTTGGTAATCTTTACAATATAGATTCCTTCTTCAAGACCTTGAATCATAAAATCTCCATTATCATCTGTCAAGGTATCTTTAACCAATACGTCATCGGTGGTATAAACTTCAACAGTTTGATTTGCAATTGGTGTTTCAACTTCTTCTATAAGTTCAATCACCTTACCGCTTATTGAACCTGAACTGATTTCTGCATCAACCTTTATAACTGGCTTTAGTATGTACTTTCCAGAATTACCAGCTTTTACAATAGATTCCTGAACACTCCAATCTAAAATAAATGTATACACAAATCCTGCTTCTAATTCTTCATCTAAATTAAGTTTTAAACCAGATTGCTGCGCACTTGGAGTATCCAATGGGATTAGTTCTTCTTCTCCTTCAATCTTCAAAGTGTTATTATCACTTAAAACTAGTCTTAGTTGTTTCAGTATACCTACTGGTACTACTTCATCTGTTAATAATAAACTATTACCTGCTATAAGTTCTGTGATGTCAACATTTATTGGATAGCCCCCTTCTGGCGTAAAGCTTTCCCAACCTACTTCGTCATCCTCATTAGATTGATATTGAATGTCTATTATTTCAATATTTACTTCTTCATAATCCCCTGGCTCATCTACCAGTTTTAATTGAACTCTTGCTGTCTCAGTTTTGTTATTACTGTCACTATCATCACAATTAACCATTAATAGTAATACCATAATAGTCATTACTGTTCCCAATACCGATTTTAAATACTTAATATTCATAACTTTCTTTTTAAGATATATTTACTAAAATACGTTCTGTACATAGTATTTGGTTTATTGTTAGCTACTCTTTCTTAGATTTTGCCGTTACTTTTCGCTGAAATGCATCTTTATAAAAATTTAAGAAAGAAAAAGGAGGCTTTTGCCTCCTTTAATATTCTCGTATAAAAGAATAAGTCTAACTTATGTCGTTAGGGTAGCTATTAATCTTTTTGAGAATTTTTATAATCCTAAAATCATTTATAAATAAAGGTAATAATCCCTCTTTATAGAATTTAAGAGATGTAACTTAACATTGTTGTCACATAACTAAATTAAAGAATATTCTTTAATTTTTACTTAACATTTGTTAAGGTTACTTAAATATAGTACAATAAAAAAGGCAAACAGAAGTTCACCTTTTTTGCCCCAAATCTACCATAAACTTAACCTACTTATGTTATGGTATTCCAAACATAGCTAAGTCAATTGATATAATCCATAGTATTCTACCAACCACCCAAATAATTGTTCAAATGGGCTTCTTTTTAATCACATGTAGTTGTTTTCAGTCTATTAATCTCCAAACTAATCCTCCTCGCTACTACTTTGCCATGGCTATCCTGAGTTATTTTGATGTTTGAATACCCCAAAAACTCACTAACAATTTCCATGGGTACATTATTGTATAATAGAACGGTTGAAGCAAATATCCTCCTTGCCATATGTGTTGTAAATTTTTTATCTATACCGACAATAGCTCCAATCTCTTTTAGATATGAGTTATATTTCTGATTACTTATTCTAGGAAATACCATCCACTTATAAGACTTGATTTATTTACCTTTGCTACTTTTTAAGTTTTGCCGTTAATTTTTCGATGAAATGCACTTTATTTGAAAAAAGGTCAACCATTAACTGATTAACCTTTAATTAGTCAACATCATTCTGCATTAATCACCCTTAGCTTTTCTAAGCTTCTTACCTTTTTTAACTTTCTCTTCTAAATTATCTGCTTCCTTTTCTATAGCCTCTAATTTTTCCATTTTTTCTTTGTACTCTTCTTCCGTTATCTCACCAGCCTTTTTCTTGCCTTTTAGGCTTGCCTTAACTTCCTTTACACGTTCTCTAGCTTTACTGGCTTTGGATTCCCCTCTTACAACAGTATCTTCTAGTTCCTTTTCCTTTTCTTCTTTTTTAAGCTTAGCTTGTCTAGCACGTTCTTGACCATAGGCTTTTCCTTCTAATCCATATTTGTCCTTCCCATAGGAATTGCCTTTTTCTTCAAATTCTTCAAGCTTTTCTTCTTTCACTTTTTTTAGTTTTTTCTCAGCTTTCTGTTTCTTTTGCTTTGTTTCTTCAATTTCTTCCTCAGTCTTTTCTTGTACCTTTTTCTTCTTTTTCTTTATTTTCTTTTCGGTCTTGTCCTTTTTACCTGCATGTTCTGGTTTTTGAGCAAAACCCACAACAACAAAACTGAAAATTAGTGCTATTGTAAATATGGTTTTAATTGAATTTTTCATAATATTAGTCTTCTATTTCATTTAATAAATTATCTAACTTTACTATTGATGCTTCAATACTTTCTTCAGTATTGTTTATTTGCTCAGTTATCCTCTCTATAGAGTCTATCTCTTGTTTTAACTCTTTAGCCTCTATTTCATTGGTAATAGTTTTTTTTTCTTTTTTATCTCCACAACTTAGTGCAAATAATAGTGCTAAAACGATGATACTTTTTTTGAACATAACGGGTGAAATTTTGGTTATCAATAATTATAAGACACTATTTTATAGTTTTAGTCACTTATATGCTTTCTATCTAAAAAAGGAGGCTTCAAAAGCCTCCTAATATATTCTCTTTAAAGAATGTCTAACATTAATATGTTAGGGACATAGCTATTAATCCTAACCTTTTAAGAGAAACACCAAAAACGTTGGGTAAAGAGCAATTTAATTAATAATTAAACCAAATTACTTAACATATGTTAACATATATTTTTGCTAAAAAAGTTGTTAAGATTTTATTAAATCTATTAACCGACCAATTATTGTAGCTGTAGCCACCATTGTTGTAACAATCCATCCATATTGTTTAAATATTAGAACAATTTTGTTCCAACCGATTGAATGCGTTACTAATATTTCATTCAAAGCCTCGTTTGCTAACGGCCCATTTTTTAAATACTTTAATTCTTTTTTGGGGATTTTGTAGCCTGATGATAGTTTGTATTTCATTGGGAATCCTTTAATTTCCATTCCATCACATTTTATGGGAAAAGCTTCAACTATTGTTGCCTCCATATTATTTGCAAAGTACCTATCAACCCACCAAAACAATTCCTCCACGGTATTTCTCTTTTTCCAAAAGAAATTACCAAGTTTTTGTTTCCAATTTTCAGGAAGTCTTCTCCTTATTTCTTTTGTTTTATAATCTAAAAACCAGTATTTGTTTAGTTCAGAATAAATCTTTTCAATTTCCCGTTTTTGTTCAGGTGTTCTTTCCTCCATAGTAATTTTTCATTTTATCAAGTTTAATTAACTTATTATTATACTGAGTCTATCATTACTAAGATAATTTTTATTTGCTAAAATTCGTACATGACTATATGAGAATTTGAGTAATTCCTAATTTAATTAAAATGATTGGTGAGTTTGTTTTTTTGTTGTTTAAAGTGCTAATCAACTTATGAAGTCATTCGTAACACCCTCTATTACTGGAAAAATCCGAAAGTAAAAAAAATCATTTTAAAAATTTACCGAAGATAGTTGTATTCCTTTTTACAGATAAAAAATCTGTATTTAATTTTATTAATCTTTTAAATAAAAAGGAAATATGTTAGGAATTTATACAAGACTCAGTAGAGAAGATGAAACTTCAAATTCAATTAAACATCAAATCAAAGAAGGCATTTCTTTTGCTCAATCTGAAGGGTTTAATTACAAAATATACAATGAAGGGGAAGGTGTGTCGGGTACACTTAAGATAGAAGATAGGCCAGTCTTATTAGATTTAGTTTCAGATGTTAGAGCAGGTAAAATTACCCATATCTGGATGAGAAATCAAAATAGGTTAGCAAGGAATGGAAAAACGTATCATGGTTTTATATCGGAAATTTTGAAGCATGATGTCAAAGTTTATTTCGATGATAAACTAATTGATTTTAGGGACCCTAAACAATCTTTAGTTGGGTCAATCTTAAGTAGTATTCATGCTTTTGAGGCTCAAACACAATCAGATCAAACTAAAAAGGTTTTAAAAAGCAATGCATCAAAAGGTATTGCACATGGAATCATGCCTTATGGGTATTGTAGAGATGAAAATAAAAAAATGATTATTGATGAAGAAGAAAGAGAGGTTGTTGAACGAATCTATCGAATGTCATTAAGTGGTATTGGTGGAATAAAAATAGCAGAGATATTAAACGAGGAAGGAGTTCCTACTAGGTATAATAAAATGAAACATGGTGGTACTCTAAAGATTAAAAATCGGTACACAAATAAAGTTACCATGAAGAAAAAGAGTGAAATTAAATGGTCAGGAAAAACAGTTCATGACATAATTAAAAACAAGGTTTATTATGGTGTGAGAGTATTTGGTGGTAATGAGTATAAGGTTGATGCTATTTTTGAAAAGTGGTATTGGAAAAAAGTAAATGATAACCTAAAAAAGAACCGTAATAATTCGGGGAAATCAGTTACTCACAAATACTTACTAAAGGGATTAGTTGAATGTAGTGGAGGAAGAAATATGTACGGAAGAACTAGAATCAATAAAAAAGATAACTACTATACTTGCAGTGGGAGAAGATATAATTTATGCGGTTGTAAAACGAGGTCTATAAATATTGATGTTTTAGAAGGCTTCATTTGGAACATGTTTTTTATTGATGGAGAATTATTGAAACTAGTTAGAGAATACTTTGATAGAGATTCTAAATTATTGAATGAGATTGAGGATAAGATAACGAAGCAATTATCTTTAATCAAAAGTTTGGAGCAAGAGAAAACTAGAGCAATTCAATTGGTTATGAAGGGGGTTTTATCAGAAAAAGATGTTGCAAAGGAAAAGGAAAGAGTTGAAAAAAGTATTGATGAAGCAGGAGTTCTTATTTATCGGCTGAAAGAACAAAGAGGTACATTTGATAATTCAAATCAATTAATAGAACAATTAGAAATTCATAGCAAAGCCTTTAAATCCCCTCCTGAAATATTGGAACATATAAGATATGATTTGCCGAAACCTATCATACAGCCTGCAACCAGTTTTGAGGATAAATCCGCAATAATTAAACAATACGTTAAGCAAATAAAAATAACTAGTGATGATGAATTGAAGTTGTACAATATTAGAATAATATTCAACTTACCATTAAAGCCACAGAACTTTGTAATGAATTATTACAAAAGAGTTCCATATATAAATTCATTGGAAACAATGAGGGTATTGTATAAAAGTAAAGAGTGGAAAAGAAATATGGATAAGGAAAGGATTGAATATTATGAAAATAATGGACTTAATAATTAGCGTTTATAAGAAGGTATCTTAGAAGGTGTCTGGTATAATGAAGAGCATATTATAATTAATATATTATAAAACCCCTCTGATATCTCTGATATATTCTGATTAATCAGAGGGGTACTCTTTTTACATGCCTAATACAACCTTAGTACCATTGAGTACTTCTAAAAATTCAATATAAATTTCGGCCGTGGTATTGTCAATTTTTCTTAAAAAATAATCACTTATTTCTTCTTCATTACCCTTAAGACTTTTTATTTGGTTTAATATTTCTTGTCCTTTTTTTGCATCATTTTTCCATGTTGTCAATCTGCTGGTGGTCATTGTGAAGTTTTTATGAGCATTGTAGTGACTTGCCAATTTATCAATTAAAGGTTTTGATTGTTTTACAAGTTGCTTGAATCGAATGATTGAACGAGAGATTTCATTTATATAGTTAAAATTATTCTTCTTGACTTGCTCATAGATATCGTAGGTTGCTCTGACTTCTCCTTTTGAAGTCTTTATGTAAAGAATGTCACCATCAAATCTAGAGGGAAATCCATTTCTTTTCAGAAGTTCAACATACTCCCTCATTACATTGTTCACTCCAAATTCTCTCAGGAAATCGTAATCCGTGTAGAAATATTCATTTGTTTCACGATTTTTAAGCACGGGGTATATTGGTCCATAAATCCGTGTACTCTTTATTTCCGATTTGTTGATGATACTATCTTTATTAATTAGTTGTCCTTTTACAAAACCGTTTATGTTTGCATCTAAAACATGAAATTCTCCTATATTATCATAGAGTCCTGATATATTTTCAAAATCTTTAATTCTATCTCCAGTAATGAGAATACGGCGTTTTTCAGTCCCTGTTTCAATTATTTGTTTTGTTGTTTTATTTGTGGTTTTTAATTGATAACGTATTCCTTTTAAATGTTTGAAAATTTTATCATCTTCTTCGATTGGGAATTGAGTTGATATTTCATAACTAATGCCAATTAAATAATCATCTAGTTTCCCTTTAATAGAGTTAAAAGATTTTCTGTTTTCTTCATTAAAAGTTTTGTCAGCATATATTAATTTATCAATATTATATTCGTTAGCTATTTTTTGTGCTTCGATTAAGTGGTACTTTTTAAACTTAAAGCTAGACTTAGAGTTTAAATAGACGCTAATGTATTCACAAATAGAGTTAATCTTTTTATGCTTGTTAATCTGTGTAACGTAGTTAGTACTATCTCTTTGAACTTTTGCTAGGTTATTTCTTAGAGCCTTATATTTTTCAGATGGCTTTTCAATTGTATCATAAATCGGAAATTCTATTTCAATATGTTTAGCGGAGTATACATAGTAAAACCGTTTATAATATGGGTCTAATTTGGACAATGTTGTTTCTTTAGCGAATTGGTAACTACTTGTTTGTGAGATAGATTGTTGCAATGATAAAGCTAAAGTGATTAATAGTGCTGATTTTATTGTATTCATGAATATTTTTTTAGAAAATAAATATATAAAAAAATGACATAAGTGTCATTGTTGAAAAGTAAAAAAGGCATGACCTTGCTGTCATGGAAAACCTTTCCAAAGAAGAAGCATTATCAAAATTGGCCTCACGTATTAAAGAATTACGAAAAATTAAAGGAGTAAGCCAACAAGATTCATATAATGATACTGGAATTCACTTTGCTAGAATAGAACAAGGAAAGAGAGATATAAATTATACTACTTTGATAAAAATATCGAAATATTTTAACCTCTCTTTATCACAACTTTTTGAAGAGTTTTAGAACTTTTAAGTTTTCTTTATCTTGGAGTTAAACAATTTAAAAATAAGGTGTTTGAGTTAATACCTAATATTATTAACGTATTCTAACTAAAAAAGAATGTATCGTAAAAGAATTATTTTTTATCGTTAATATCAATAATTAATTGGTTAAATTTTGAATTGTTATTCTGTTGAAATAATAGCAAATCCCTCAAAGAACTTTCTTTTAAAGTAAAACATTTATTCTGCTTAAAGTTTTCACTAAATTCTTCTTGTTCAGTCACCATATTCCTCAATTCTATTTGATAACTTTTTAATGACTCTTTATCTAACCCATATTTTTGATTAATAATTTCCATTACATCTTGAGTTTTAATATTCATTAATTTGAACCAAGGAAGAATTTGTTTTGGTTTTAGTCTGCCTTGATATAATTCGTTCAAAAACTTTTTATACTCATTTCGTAAATCCTTTATTTCTTCAATTACATGATCTTTTAAATATCTTTTATTGGTAAGGTTGTTTTGTAAAGTTTTTACTATCCATATAGCAAGAAGTGAATTTACTATTACACCAACAATAGCAATTATGTCACTTAATTCAATAAAATTAGAGTCTGGGCAGCACATTATTAATTGCTTTTAGTTATTAATTCCCCATCTTTTAACCTAAACCAATTTTGATGTTCTTTGGTCTTTTTAGGTTCATCATCATTTTTTCTCCTTTCTTCCCATTGGGCAAATGTTTCTGTTAGAATCATTTCTTTCAAATCTGGTTCTTGTTCAGATACTATTTCCAAAAACTTTTGAACAGTATCTACTCCAAAATCATAAATGAGATTTCCAAAAGCTTCATCAAGAAACGATGGCGCATAGCCAGCGGTAAAATCTAGATTTACTACTAATTTTAGACCTTTCTCATAACAATCTTTGAAAGTTGTATTTAATATAGAATGGTAATATTCTTCACCTGAATCATCGCTTATTGAACAATGCCTTAATCCAGGATACTCGGAGAATTCTTTGATGTATATTAAGTTTTCCATTAGCTTGCTTTTAATATTGTATCTGCGGTAACTTCCCACCTGTATAAAGTACCACGAAACTCATGTTTATTTAAAACTTCAGATTTAAACTCTTTGTCATAATGTAGTATCACATTATTAGTTACAACTTTAAGGTTTTGGATTATTCCTATGTCACTACCATTCTTAATAGAAGGTAGCCCTTTATTTCTATTTACTTTTCTTGAACTAGACCCATATTTTTTAATGAAAGCACCTTGTAATATTTCATCATCTTTCTTCATTAAAAAAGTATCTCTAAGTTTATGTTTGAATTTTTTGTTTAATGTTTTAAGTATTCCTTTGCCCACATCTGTAATAGTAAATATTGCCTTACCATCATCATATTTTACACCGAATAACCATTGTTTGTTATATGTTTCAGCCCATTCAATTGAGTTACCACAAATTTCTAAAAGTATAGTTCTTAATTTAGGTAAATGTTTTTCATTTCCAGTAAGATGCCTAACAACATTACTAACTGTTTTACTAATTCTAATATTGTCTTCCCTTGTTAATATTTTAGACCCTTTTTCAATAAATAACAAATCTGATTTTTCAGATTTTTTAAAGGGCTTTCCATTGTTGTCAAACATAAAAGTCAGTATTCCGGACTCTATAATTCTATTTTTACATTCCGTATTATCGGGATAATTACCTCTCAGGTAAACCCCTTTTGATTTTAAATCTCGGATAATTGCAATTAAGACACAAATTGAACTATAATCAAACTCCTCAACTTGAGAAATATCTATTTGCACAAAACAAGTTCTGCCTATTTTTGAGATATTTCTTTCTCGTCTTAATTCTTTGTAAAACTCAAGAGAATTATATGTCTCAGAAAGTAAGCAAATGTTACTTGGAGCAATTACTGGCTCAGCTCTAATAAACTCAATCCTCGAATTCTTATATATTGGAAATTTATTAGGGTCATAATGTCTATTTCTTTTGGGCTTTCTTCCAATTTTTTTAGAACGTTTATCGTGCCATTTTTTAAATTTTGGCTTTTTAAAATTTTTCTTCATTTAGTAGGTAGAGTAATAGAACGAAATGGTTTGGAAATGATTTCCTAAACTAAAATATTATCCAACATAGAAATCATGATTTAAAAGTAAGAAAAGTTCTTTGAAATTGGGCAAAAACGGTAAATAATTATTAATAAGTCTAGATAATGTTCTAATATTCCTTTTCGTTAATTTTTCTATAATTGAAAGACTCTGAAAACCAACCAAGAGATTTTGCGTCTGCCATTATTTCTTTTTCCTCTTGGTCAGTATATTTTTTTAATAACTCGAAGTTGTTATATCTTAATCCTTTGAAATCGCCGTAGTACGCAATTAGTATTAAATCCTGCCTTAAATATTCCGTATGTACAGCAAAACTTTCGACAGCTAACATCAAAACCTTATCAAGGGTTTCCCCTTTCAATTCTCTAGGGTATTTAACGAAAACAAATCCATAATCAGAAACATCTGTAAAGGCTCGAGCAAATTGCTTTTCGAAGCCTATTTTATACTTTTCATAAAAAGAAAAAAAGTAGTTTGAAACAATTCTTCTTTCAAATCTGTTCAAGGACATTAATTTTTCACCTAAAACTTTTAATTCTTTTCTATATCCGATTTCGTTTATTATAAATTTATCAATAAAAAAACTTTGCTTATCCTTTTTCTTTTTCCCTAAAAATGTTGAATCTGAAACAAAATTTTTCCAAGTCCCATCAATATCAAAAAAAACATTGTCATAATTGTCATTTATTAAATTTTCAGGATAACTATTCGAATTATTTATATAGGAAGCTAGTAGGTCTAATTCACTTCCCGAAATGTAAATGTGTTTTTCGGTATTTTTCTGAGAACTAGTCATTCTTTCTAAAAACTTTTGATGAGTATTTTTATCGTATTCGTCATCACTACAAAATAACATTACAACCGATTTCTTATTGAATAGTCTTTCTCTGGCTGATAGGTATTTTGTTAAATCTTTGATAGTGTTCATTTCATTGGTTATTGCAAACCAAGCAGTGCCATCCATTATAGTAACGTGATTTCCTGATTTAGTATAACTAGATGGGTGATAGAATTTTAGACCACGACCAAGGTTTACAATTATTCTAAATACTTTTGAATAGCATTTTTTATCAAATAGTTCAATTTCTTTTTTTCGGTGCTTTATGTAAATATCTCTATCTCCAAATAGTTTTTTTTCAGCTCCTTGAATCTGTTTTAAAGCTTTTTCAACAGTATTGTTAAAATATCTTTCATAGTTATCTTTAAAATCATAATTCTTTACAGAGATTATAATTAAAGTATTTCTGAAGGTAATTAATAAATCACAAATTTCTTTTTTATCTCCTTTTTCATCCCTTGGATTTGGATAACACCAATATTCAAGAAAGATATTCTCTGCAATTGTATTTACAAATAATTCTCCTTGATTTCCTTTTGGGTTACTGTCCATTTTTTTTACATTTTTGTTGAAAATTACTTAGAGCTAATACGGGATGAGCAGCGATTATATTTCTTTATTTTTCTAATATTAGAAATGATTTTTCTGTTCAATTTCTTCTTTCCTTTAAATTTGTTTCAAGGTAAAAGTTAACTTCATCAATCAAATTGTCATAGTGTTTTATTTTAATGTTATTAATTCCTTTTCTTTTTAAGCGGTAGGTGTTTTCATTGAAGTCAGTTCTTTGTCCCGCAATTACCAAGTAATGAATTCTGGTTTTGTCTAATTCGTAAAATTCTGAGGGCAATTCTTTATTTGGATTCTTATATTTTTTAAATACTTGTTTTAAGCTAAAGAAGTTGGAATCAATCCATAAATCCCAATCTTCTATTTGTTTTATTCCTTTTCTAAAGCCAATACCAAGACTACCGTCCTTAAGGGTAACATCTTTATTAGGGCTTTCAAATTCAATAAATATAAACTGATAACCTCCTGAACTTTTTCCAACCAATAAAAAATCTACTAGATGATTTGGCGGGAGAGCAAATTCCCTAAATAAATAAGCATCATGATGTCCAAATTCATATCTAAAAAATAAACTTTCTAGGATAAAATAGCTTTCTGATTTTTTAATAAAGTTCAAAACATCCCTCTCATTGGAATTTTTATTTTTCACTATACTTTTAAAATCTCCAAAGTCTTTAATAATATCATTATTCTGCATTTTATAATTAAAATGTATGTAATTATTTGGAAATAGAGATTTGTAAAAATAACTTGCTGTTGGAAGTAATTCGTGATATTTGAATAGTGCTAATGGAGAAATTCCAATTTCGTTTTTTGACTTAGCATTTAATAGATAATTTTCAGCAGTTTCCAGCTCGGATTTTTCTTTAGGACTTAACTCTAAATAATTTCTTTTGTATAGCATTTTGTATTAAGAATTGTTTTTTAGGGATTACAAGAATCATACTCTTACTAATCTATATACAACGGTACCAATCAATTGAAATTTCAATTGATGCTTCTAAAAATATCATGTCGAAATAGTCAATATTCCTACAAATATAATAACCTTTTTAAGTAATGAAAAAGTTTGCTTTGGGATAGTTTTGAATTTTGCAATTAGATAGAAATGGGATTTGAGATTCCGAAATTATTATAAACGCATATAAATATCTCTAATTTCTTCTTCTCTTATCCCAAGATATCTCCTCGTTACATTAGTATTACTATGGTTAAATATTTCAGATAAATAAAGTAGCGCTTGGTCAGTACGACCATTGGTATCCCAGACCCTTCTTCCAAAAGACTTTCTAAGACTATGTGAGGATTTTCTTTTTACTCCAAATTCTTTCTTAATTAGCCTATTTACTTGTTGAATTGAATAGATAGTACCCTTTTGAGAAACGAAGGGGAAGCCTTCTTTTTCATAGATTAATGAATCTTTAAAATAAGTAATTGCTTGTTTGACGTTATCATTGATTTGAATTGTTCGTTTTTTACCGGTTTTCTTTTCTATAATATCGAATTCATCTCCCTTCAAATCATTCCAATTTAGTTTAAGTAAATCCCCAATTCGTAAACCAAAATTACAGCCGCAAATAATAAGTAAACCAAAATTTGGATTTTCACCACTTTTAATTAGATGTTGTCCTTTATAATTTGCTTTTTCAAAATCAATATAAGTAGAACCTATTGCCTTCATAAGTATTTCCAGTTTTATAAATTTAATAATCATTTATGTGTCTGAAAATCATTAATGAACTTTTATTTTATTGATTTGTTATTTAAGGATTATGCTGTATAATAATGTTCATTAAAATATATAAATGAACATTTTCATCATTAATCAAAAGAAACATATTTAATCCTATAATGTATCTGAATTAATGGCATTACTGGAGCTTTTAATTTATTTTGAATAATACCTTATTATTGTAAGTAAATAATTTAGGGAAGGATGTGGTTGAAATATGTTGTCAGATATTCTTAAACTAATTAATTATTTTATATAAATAATATTTGCTCTTCTTTATTAAATAAATAAAAATCAATAATTATTGTTTCTGTTAATAATAATGTAAATAATCTATTCAAAAACACTGTTTTATTGAATTATATTTATTATTTCTTCTCCTTGTTTAAATTGTAAAGTTTAAAAATTGTCAAATTTAGGAATTTAAAAAGTTGAAATTTTAAGCTGTTTACTATATATCCTAAAAACATATAATATGAAACAAAAAATATGCAAATATGACCTAGAATTTTTAGAAAAATATAAAAGAAAAACCCCCAGTCTAATTAATGATTTGCAAAATGGAATGTCACGTAAATTGGCATGTAAAAAATATAAGGGTATTGTTTCCAGAAACCCAATACTTAAGCTAAAAGGCATTTTAGAAAAAATATCAGGTTCAAGCACAATTGATGAGAAATCCATAAAGTTTAATGATAGAGAATGGGCAAAATATTGTTTGAAATCTGTACAGGTATCTAGTGATTATTTTTATGTCAAAAACGCTGAAGAATTATGCTTTGACGACTGGAAAAATATAGACGCTACAGACATTAAACCAAGTTGTGCATCAATTACTGATTATTTTGATGAAGATCACATTACTAATATGACAAAGGATACAGTTATTATGTACAGAAAATCAATTAAATGGATTGATTGGTGTTTTAGAAATGTGATAGCAAAACTACCTGCAACTTATTTTGCTAATAACTTAAAAGATATTCCTAAATGTAAAAAGAAAATAAGTGAAGCACTCCTTTTGGAAAGTAAAAAAGAAAGACACAAAATGGATTCTATTACTGAAGATTTTATAAAGGATTCCATTAATATGTATTTATTGGAAATTTTAGAACCTCAAACCAAAAAACTTTTGAGTGCAGATAAAGAACTAACCGAAAAATGGAATAGTGATACCTTAAATGAATACCATTTTGCGTATCTATCAGAAGAATTATTTAATACTAATATTGACTTCATTAAGAGCGTAGATTTAATTGATGATTTATTAAAAAAGGACGATGACGTCCAAATGATGAATTCGAGAGATGAGCAGTATCATCCTAGAATGTTTAAGGATTGGTTAGATAATATTGGTTACAAGACTTTTATAGAAAACACGAAGATTAAATTGATATCTGAACCATATAATCTTAAAGGAGAATCTGTCCTTCGCGCCTTAAATAATTTAGAAGATCTTTTTGAAGCATTAATAGAAAAAAACAAGAAGAAGTTTTCTAAAGCATATCCTGATATTAAATTTTAATTGTAGTCAAAAATTATTGTCGAATTATTCAAAATACTAATATTTTTTGATTGTTTGGATTAAAGTTTTAAGATGTAAGGTATTGATATTCAGTGGTTAAAATTGTTTTGTTGTTTTACAGGATAAAATTTTTTTAAAAATTTCTTTGTCATTGTTAAATGCTGAGGAATCTGCAAAGAGTTTGTAGAAATAATTTAAAAAAATTAATCATGAAAGACACAAAAAAAAGGTTCCAAAAACAACCAAGCGCTTTATCACTTTATAACAAGTGGGAAAACCATCAGATACAATTAAAAGATTTAGAGCGACAAGACATGCACTTTTCCTTAAAAACTGGAGCGGATATTTTAATTGAGGAAAATTCTATTCACATTGATAATCCTTTTAAGTTGGATGTCAAAGATTTATATGAATGGTCCTTATCGGAACAAGAAAATTTTGAATTGGTTCTTGAGCGTTATTTATTCCACTATAAAGAAATAAGAAACAAATATTCCATTGAATCCAAAGATTACCTTGACCAAAGGAATATTAATGATAAAAAAGGTTCTGATGAATTATTAAAGTCTCTAAAGCAAAAAATTGATAATTTAAGAATAGCGGGAGATACATTTGAAGCGGTATCAGAGATAATGGAATGCCGTAGCAATATTTTTAAGATACTTTATACCCAAAACCAAGAAGATTTGGAGAATCCAATGCTAAAATTGTATTTGGATGATTTATCGCTAACAAATAAGGTTACTATTTTACAATCTAGTAGAGAACGTGAGGGAAAACAAGATGCTAGTTCCGAGAAGGACAGGAAGCCTTATTATGAACATCAGAACAGAGATTATAGTTTAGGGGAGGTAATTGAAATATTACAGAATCCCAATACAAATTTAAATGAGAAGAATAAGCGTCCATTGTTATTGCCCAATACAACGGGTAATAGAATAATTGGTGAAGAATCATATTTATATTGGTCAGGTCTTCAGGTTTTTGATGTTGATTTGAAAAATTGTAAATCATATTTGGACGATTATGCGGATGGCTCTCAAATCAGGGATATATTATTTAAGAAATTAAAGCATTATCCTTGGCTGATTGGGATAACATTGTCATCCTCAAAGCAAGGGCTACATGTTTACACTAAAGTTTCTAGGATGCATCACTTGTTCAAGGAAGAAGAAGCCAATATGAGAAATCAAAAATATTGGTTTAGGATGTCATATATTCAAAAGCATGCGGCAATTGCTTATATCTTGGATAAATATACACAAGTTGACGTGTATAATAAAAAAGGCCATAATAAAGGTAAAATTATAGATAGGGCAATGGCCACATTGACACAAGGAATTTATATAAACCATGATGGTGATGCAAAATGGTCAAGAAATTTTATCGACCTGTATCCTGTCATATTTTATCATTTGCCACCTGATAATGAAGCTGAGCCAGAAGATTGGATTTTAAACCCCAAAATATTGGAGCAATACCAATCATGGTTTTACGAAAATTCAAGAGAGGATACAGAAAATATTAATTTCGAAAGGACCAGCAGTGAAATGAAATTAATAGTTGACGAATCGTTGAATTTAAAAGATGTTTCTGAAATTGATATGAATACCTTAGATAAAGGGCAAAAGTACAATACTAGATGGCGGGTGTGTAACACGATAATGCATGCATTTGGAGATACTGATATTGCTAGGAATTTGTGCCACCATATTTTGCAAACAGCCAAAACCAATACAAAGAGTACTATTGATTCTTACATCAGGTCGGCATTAGTTAATAATAAGGAGGCTGACTTTTATACTGTTAATATGTTAAAAGAAATAGGAGTTAGAATATCCTTTGACGAAGAATCGAGAAAGGAGTTGGTGAAAAACGTAATATCGGAGTTAAAGTTTACATTAAACAATTCGAATTATGATTTCAATTTGCCTCTTTCGAATCATAATATCCAACTTGGGGACAAAGAATTTTTAGGAATGAGAATGCATGAAATTTTGGGTTGTTTGAGGGAGTATAAAATTAATATAATTGAATCTGCTCCAAATACAGGTAAAACAGAGCTTTTTAAATATCTGGCAAAGAATAAAGCAGTATGTTTAGTGATGCCTTTTATTTCAACTATTGAATCTAAAATTTCAACAGATGAAAAGATGAATGAAATATTTGAAATTTATTGTGGTTCTAAATCCATAAATGACATTAAAAAGGGCAAGTCTGTTATTTTAACTTTCGATAAATTTTCTCAACTACCAAAATCAAAGTATAAAATTTTTGATTATATCGTAGTTGATGAATCGCATCTGTTATTTACATCGACTTATCGATTACAAGTCGTTTCCAGAATATTAGAAAATATAAGAACTTACTTATTAGACGATTTAAGTGTGGAGAGGAAGGGCTTGGCTTCAGTCTTGTCGGTTAATAGCTTGATGTCCTTTCTCGATAAGAATATTATGGAATCAAAGACCAACATAATTTTAATGTCGGGAACGTTGACAGCAGAGGTACATTATTTTGGGTTTTATAAGATTTTAAATTATATAAAGGTTTTGAAAAATCATCCTTATGAAAAGAATGTCAAATTCATCTTGTCTAAGACAAATAAAACAAAGAATATTGGGATTTTCATTGAAATTGCCAATACAATCAAAAATGGAGGCAAGGTGATTCATCCTACCAATAAGGGTGAAAGTTATGTCGGAGTTGCGGCTGCCTGTGTAGAAAGTATATTGGGTAGGAAGGTGAATTTTAAATATTATAAAAAGGCAAATCAAGATGATACCGTTGTTCAAGACATTAATTCTAAGGCAACTACAAGTGATATTGATTTGTTATTTTGTACGGATTATTTATCTGTTGGTATTGATATTAAGGATACCGATGACTTCACAGTAATTTTCTCAAATGATTTTACGGCAGAGGCGATTGAACAGTTTAACAATAGATTAAGGAATACAGATATAAACTGTAGGGTTTATTTCGATTTATTTGATGATGAAGAATGTGTAAAACCTAATATTGTTAATAGAGATAATATTGAATATTCATACAATGATGAAATGAAAAATTTGATAAAAGATGGAAGGATAATCGCAAAATTAGGCAATGCAATAAAATCAAGAAAGTCGTACAATGCTATTTTGGGTGACCTTATTTCTAAGTACTATGTTACAGATAGCAGAGGAAATATTCAATATGTTAAATCTGCTTTTGAAATAGAACAATTTGAACAACAGTATAAAAGAATAGCCAAAAGTTTATTTTACATAAAAACTGTTATGGAGAAAAATTATAATTATCAAATTGATTTTGAATTTGTCGACGAGTATTCAGGGGAAATCATTAATGGATTTGAAGAGATAATGGCCGATAAAAAAAGAGAGTTTCGTTTAAATAAGTCAATATCTTTTATCAAATCTGTTGAATTTTATAGTGATAATGAAGTTTACAGAGTTCTTAGAGAAGAAAATCTGCTATTTCAAGAACAACAAGAACCTATTGTTAGTAATGGAGAAATAAGCGAGTTTTATTTGGGATATAATAATAGGGAAGATAGAGCGCAATTTATTATTTACTATCATAAAAAGCATAAGTTGGTTAAGGATTGGGCCATTGACTTTACTTTAAAAATGAGAAAACTTTATAGTAAGGAAACGGTTTTAAAAATTATCGATCATTATAAAAGAAAAAATGGTCTCATTAATCAGGCTGAATTGGTAAGATATCAAGAATTAACAAAATTGGTAACCAATAATAATGATTACGGAATTTCACTGCACTCAAGAACTTTATTCGAAATTATGTATAAATATGTGAGCCCTTATGAAAATACAGTAATCATTGATTATATGGAATATATTAAAATGGTAAAGGAAATGGAGAGTTTTATAAATTTAGCCATTGAGGAGTTGGGTGAGGGTGAAGTTTCTTCTAATAAGAGAAAGGAAGAAATATATAATTTGAATCGCAAATTCCTCGATATGGTCTTTAATAAAAGGTTTATAAAGGATAATGTGAAAATTGGTTATAGAAAACTATTTGAATTTGACAATAGTGAGGTGATAAAAAAAATGGAAAAAGATGCGATTTTTGAAAGGATAATTATTGGAAACGACGTTGATAAGAAGGAACCCCAGTTTCCTTTCTCTCTCTCCTAAACGGCGTAGGCAACATCCAAAGTATGACGCTATTACAATAACTTTTGATAAGGAGATAAACTTATTCTGAAATGTTGTCCATAGTAATTCAATATTGGAAATATTATGTGTTCAACCAAATAGATAGCAAACAGTCAATTGGACAAAGATAAACTCATATCTGATTGACTGTTTTTCGTAATTCGTTTTCAGTGGTTTTCTTTAGTTAAGTCTACATATATAGGTGCTTATTGTCTAAACCGTCTCAAAAGAATAGTACTAACAAAATACAGCATAAAGACAAATTGAAGGTTTTATTTATCGTTAGTATAGGTTAAGCATTTCTTACACATAGAATTCCACTCAATGAATTTCGTCCAATTATTAATTGAACGATTGTTTTGATATATTAAAAACAATTGTTTTTCTTTGGCAATTAAATGAAGCAACCGAATATCCAGTGAGATAAAATCATAAGATAAGTTGATTACTTCTTCTGTAGGTTGTTTACGCACGTAGTCCGAATTGATAAGATTTCTAAGTTTTAGAAATTCTATTTTTTCAGCCATTGTGAAAAGGTGTGATGTTTTCATTTTTAGGTATTATTTGTCTCAAAAGAATGTTAACATTAAGTACTTTAACGGATGTTATGGTAAATGATGTAAACACTTCTGTTTATGTTTACAATATGTACTTTAACTAATGTTGCATTAGTTGGAGGAGGAAGCTATCCGCAACCAGGAGAAATATCTCTTTCTCACAATGGTGTACTGTTTTTAGATGAGTTGCCAGAATTCAAACGTGATGTTTTAGAGGTAATGCGGCAACCCTTAGAAGATAGAGAGGTCACTATTTCTAGAGCTAAGTTCACAGTGACTTACCCCTCATCTTTTATGTTGGTAGCCAGTATGAACCCAAGTCCAGGAGGGTATTTTAATGATCCCGATTCTCCTGTCACTTCAAGTCCTGCTGAAATGCAGCGCTATTTAAGTAAAATTTCTGGTCCTTTATTAGATCGTATAGATATTCACATTGAAGTGACACCTGTGCCTTTTGATAAGCTCTCGGATGACAGAAAAGGTGAATCTTCTGTAAACATAAGAAAACGTGTTACAGCAGCAAGAGAAATACAAAGTCAGCGTTTTATGGACAATGAAAAGGTGCATTATAATGCTCAGATGAACACTAAGCAAATCAGGAAGTATTGTGTGCTTGATGAAGCCTCTAAACAGTTATTAAAGACCGCTATGGAACGTTTAAATCTCTCCGCCAGAGCTTATGACCGTATTTTAAAAGTGGCTAGAACTATAGCGGATTTGGAAGCATCGGAATATGTGAATGGGAATCATATTAGTGAAGCCATTCAATATAGAAGTTTGGATAGAGAAGGGTGGTTGGGATGATAAGCTATTGAAAAACAAGGGGTTTATTGGGATTCTTATCAGTTGCAAACTTTGAAGAGTTGGGAAAATCTTTAGAAACCTATAGACCCCGAAACGAGTTCAGGGTGACAAGGGCTATGCTTTTTGTTTATTCTCCCTGCTTTGTCATGCTGAACTCGTTTCAGCATCTAAATAAAATAAAAGCTAAAATGTCTAAACGCGTTTATCATAATTATTGGGTCTATATCATAACTAATAAACCACAAGGGGTATTATACATAGGAGTAACAGGAGGTATAGATGACAGAATGGAAAGACATGTTGAAGGAACAGGAAGTGTTTTTTCAGCGAAATACAAATTGAAGAAATTGGTCTATTTTGAGGAGTTTCAATTTATTGAAGATGCAATTAAAAGAGAAAAACAGTTGAAAAATTGGCGTAGAGATTGGAAAATTAATTTAATTGAAAGCCTTAATCCCAATTGGGAAAATCTTTGGAAACCTTGTCACCCTGAAACAAGTTCAGGGTGACAAGGGCTATGCTTTTTGTTTATTCTCCCTGCTTTGTCATGCTGAACTCGTTTCAGCATCTAAAATAAAGTAAAAGCTAAAATGTCTAAACACGTTTATCATAATTATTGGGTCTATATTATAACTAATAAACCAAAAGGGGTATTATACATAGGAGTAACAGGAGGTATAGATGAC
>NZ_VSDQ01000577.1:214528-391970 GCF_008085455.1 Seonamhaeicola marinus
CAGAGATTGGAAAATTAATTTAATTGAAAGCCTTAATCCCAATTGGGAAAATCTTTGGAAACCTTTAGACCTTGAAACGAGTTCAGGGTGACAAGGGTTATGTTTTTTGTTTATTCTCCCTGCTTTGTCATGCTGAACTCGTTTCGGCATCTCAGCTCCTCAAAGTTTACAACTTCCAAGTAGAACAAAACAAAAAAGCAGCTCCCAAAGAAGCTGCCCTTTCAAAATATATAGACTATTAATCCCTAAAATTTAACCTTTTCAGCTTTTACTTTAGAACTAAAAGGCACTAAATAAAAGGCATATTTATAAGTACCAGGTTTGTTTCTAAATGCTTCATGAGCTTGAGCACGTGGTGACCAAGTGTTATCACCACCAACACCTTGTTGAGATAAATCTACGTTTACAGTATAAACATCTCGGTCTTTTAATTCGTTTAAAAAGTTGGCTTCCTGTAGGTTGTCGGTACTGAAAGACTGTACACTAAAACTCAATGGTTGGTTTCCTTTAACTAAAATACCTCTGTTAGCTGTATTTGTTAATTTAAACCAATTGGTTTCCGTGTGGTTACCATATTCTTCCGGATAAACGTATTTGTAGTTCATAGTCTCAGGTTTTCCTGAGAATAAGCCAATGTGTGCACCATAATTTCTATCGGAATAATTGGCTTGTGGACCTTTACCTAAATAGGTAAGCTTTCCATAGGTCTTAGAAATATCAAAATTCATACCGATACGAGGAGCGTTTGGAGCACTTTCATCAATATTTGCTTTGTATTCAACTTTTACTTCACCACTACCTAGAATGGTGTATATTAAACCAATTGATGTTTTTGGTTTAGCAATATCGCCTTTAACGTAAACAACCACTTTGCCTTTTTCTGGCGTGTCAAAACTTAATTTATCTACACTTAACTTATCACCAGCATGCATCCAATCTAGTTCAGACTCCAATTGCATTGCACGTCTATAGGCCTCATCATTTTCGGTTTCAGCTCTCCAGAAATTCAGTTTTAATGGTGTTTTTAAAAGGTTAATCCCTTTAGCTTTGTAAGACGTAATGTATCCCGTGTTCTTATCTATTGTAACTGTTACCGATTTGTTTGTCACAGTAAGTGTATTGTTATCCTCATTAACTACTAAAGCACTGTTGCTCTTTAATGAAGAAGGCACAGGAACATTATAACTTAAAGGAAATTGTTCTTCAAAGACTACGTAACCCGCTTTTGCCCAAAGCGCATTACTTTTTAAACTTCCGTAAATATTGATATAATAGACGCTACCAGCCTTAAGTTTTGGAGTTTTAAAATCAATTTTGAAATTATCAGTCTCAAACGCTTTTGTGTTTAATGATTCTAAAACACCTTTTTGAATCACCTTCCCATTTTCAGTAATGTTCCAAGATAAATTGTATTGAGATAAGTCTGCATCATGATGGCGATTCAAAATGCTAAAACTACCACTTGTGGCATCTTTAGTTGAAATGACTACTGGTTGATTTACTTTTTTACACTCAAAAATCTCTGGTTTAGGTGTTCTGTCTGAAGCAATAATTCCATTAATACAGAAACTACCATCATTAGGAGTGTCGCCGTAAGAACCACCATAAGCGTAATATTCTTTACCCTTATCATCTTTTCTCAATATACCTTGATCAATCCAATCCCAAATATAACCACCAAGAGCTCTTTCATTATTGTGAATGATATCCCAATAGGTTTTCATATTACCTACAGAATTACCCATAGCATGAGCGTATTCACACATTAAAACTGGTGTACTTTGAAATTCTGCTGTATCATCTATTAAATCCTGTAATTCTTGAGGTTGTGGATACATTCTACTAATCATATCCACCCAAGGTTTATCAGACGGATTGCCTTTACTGTGTTGAAAGAAGTTCTTTCTATATTCAGGGTGAGAAGGCATTCCTTGTGCACCTTCATAATGAATATAACGTGTAGGATCAAAATCTTTTATCCAACCTGCCATAGCTGCGTGGTTAGGACCAGTACCAGACTCATTACCTAAACTCCACATAACAATACTTGGGTGATTTTTATCACGCTCTACCATCCTAACAGCACGCTCTAAGTAGGCGTTACTCCATTCGGCAACGTTAGATAGTTTTCCTCGTGTTCCATGGGTTTCAAGATTGGCTTCATCCATAACATAAATCCCATACTTATCACATAAATCATAGAAATAAGGATCATTAGGATAGTGCGATGTTCTTACAGCGTTAAAGTTAAATTGTTTAACAAGCTTTACATCTTCTTCCATATCCTCACGAGTTACCATCTTTCCATTAATATGATCATGGTCATGACGATTCACTCCAATCATTTTAACGGGGTTTCCATTTACAAGAAAACGCCCTCTGTCATCGATTAACACCTCTCTAAATCCAACTTTAGTGCTAGTATGTTGAACGTCATTACCTTTATTGTCTTTTACCGTAAACAGTAAGGTGTATAAGTACGGATTATCTGAAGACCATTTTACAGGCGATTTAACTTCGGTCTCAATCAAAGCAAAGTATACATTATCTCGCTGGGGATAATTTTCACCAAAGATTTTTTTAAATTTAGTAGTAACAGTTTCACCCACCTTATTACCATCAGCATCAAGTAGCTCAGTAATTAATTCCCAATCATCTACAGTTGTTCTTAAGTTGGTATTTCCAAATTCACCAATTTTTGCCTTGTATTTATTTTTGATATTGGCAATAAGTTCTGGTCTAATTTGTAACAAGGCGTTCTCATAGTTGTTATCTAAATTTGTTCTAACGGTAAAATCAGATAGTCTTACTTTTGGGTTTGCCTGCAAGTAAACTTCACGCTCTATACCGCTCATACGCCAATGATCTTGAGCCTCCATATAGCTACCATCGCACCATCTATATACTTTTACGGCTACTTTATTCTCACCTTGTATGAGGTGTTTAGTTATATCAAATTCTGCAGGTAGTCTGGTATCTTCACTATAGCCAACAAATTTACCATTAACCCAAACATAATACGCAGAGGACACGCCTCCAAAGTGAAGAATCACGTCTTTATCTGCCCAATTTTCATCAATAGTAAACGTTCTAATGTAATGGCCAACTGGGTTATCATGGTGATTTATAAAAGGAAAATCATTAAAAAACGGGTATGTTGAATTAGTATATATTGGAGTACCGTATCCTCTCATTTCCCAGTTTGATGGTACATCAATTTTATCCCAATTAGAGGCATCGAAGTCCGAATTTTGAAAATCATCTAGGGCATCAGCAGGTTTAGCCACCCACTTAAAGTTCCAATCACCATTTAAGGATTTATATAAACTAGACAGTTCTCTGTCTCCAGAAATGGCTTGTTCTTTGGTGTCAAAATTATAAAACGTAGCCTTTGCAGGTAAACGATTTATTTGGTTAACATTTGGGTTTTCCCAATCGTTTTGTTGTGCAAAAAGCGTTGTTGCAAAAAATAAAAAAAGGAAAGCGCATCTTAATAAGTGCTTCATTGTAAAGTTTAATTTAGTTTGTTATATATTTATGTGCTATCACAAAGATATTTATTAATGAAAGAGTAATAGAATATATGTATGCAACATATAGTCAAAAATGTGTAATAATTGTTCAGAAATTATAGATTAGGGGTTTTAACAATTGTTAGCGTCATATTGAAATAACTTACTAAAAACTTAACATGAAGAAATTAATAGTTTTATTGGCATTAATAGTTTTAACAAATTGTAATTCCAAAGGCGAAGAAAAACAAGAAATAAATAAAAAAGAGCATGTAAAGCCAGTTGAAGTAAAAGCGCCAAAATTGGATTTAGAACAGGCCAATAAATTAGCAGAATTGCCATTACATTGTATGAATATGGAATACCCTAATAGGTTGTCTCAAACACTAGGAAATGACCAAGATTTATTACCTCCAAGAACATTGCATCCGGCGTTTTATGGCTGTTTTGATTGGCACTCGTCTGTTCACGGGCATTGGAGTTTAGTAAGTTTATTAAAACAGTTTCCAGATTTAGATAAAGCTGAAGAAATTAAAACACGGTTATTAGCAAATATTTCAAAGGAAAATATTGAGGCAGAGGTGGCTTATTTTCATAGAAAACATAATACATCTTATGAACGTACTTATGGTTGGACTTGGTTATTAAAATTGGCCGAGGAGTTACACACTTGGGATGATGATACTGCAAGAACTTTAGAACAAAACCTAAAGCCGTTAACAGATTTAATTTGTAATAAGTATATAGAGTATCTACCAAAACTGAACTACGCGTTAAGGGTGGGAACTCATACTAATACTGCTTTTGGACTATCTTTTGCGTATGATTATGCCGAAACTGTAAATCACGAAGCACTTAAAAAGGCCATAAAAGATAGAGCTCTATTTTTCTTTAAAAATGATGAAAATTGCCCTATGTCATGGGAACCTAGTGGAAGCGACTTTTTATCACCTTGTTTAGAAGAGGCCGCTTTAATGAAACGCTTATTACCTCTTGAAGAATATAAGATATGGTTAACTGCTTTTTTACCACAATTAAAAGATGAAAATTACAGTTTAGAGCCTGGTATTGTTTCGGATAGAACAGACGGGCACTTGGTACATCTAGACGGGGTAAATTTCTCTAGAGCATGGAATTTGTACGAGATAACAAATGGTTTACCAGAATACACTCACCTGAAAAACATAGCCAACCAACATATTAAGTATTCATTACCAAGTATATTTGGCGACGATTACATGGGAGGACATTGGTTAGGTAGTTTTGCTATTTATGCTTTAAATACTTCTAAATTGTAATAATAAATTGTTAAACATAATCTAATAATTTGTTAATTGTTGTTTTGAAGTTTTACATTTATGGTCATAACCAAAATTGACTATAAATATGAAACTGCATTATGCGTTTTTCTCTTGTTTTGCTTTATTAATTGCAAACTTTAGCGTTTCCCAATCGCCTTTAATTAACTTTCCAGCTTTAAGTCCTGATGGACAAACCATTGCTTTTAATTATCAAGGCGATATTTGGACAGCTTCAAGTAGCGGACAAAACCCAAAGCGATTAACAGTCCATGAAGCCTATGATACCAAACCTGTTTGGAGTACTGATGGTAAATCTATTGCTTTTATAAGTGAACGCTATGGAAATAATGATGTATACGTTATTCCGGCCACAGGAGGAATACCAAAGCGTATAACCTATCATTCAACTTCAGATATTGTAACAGACTTTACTTCAGGTGGTAAACTTTTGTTTTCAACCAGACGTAATTTTGTTCAAGTTGAAAGGGAATACGAAACACATATTATAGATGATGAAGGAGGAACATCGAAACGCTTATTAAACGCAACTGGTTTTGATGCAGCGCTTTCACCTAATGGTAAATTTGTAGTGTTTACAAAAGGAAGTTGTAGATTAGAAAGAGAAGCATATCAAGGTCCTGCAAATAGAGATATTTGGCTTTACGATTTAAAGAATGATACATATTCTAAACTAACAGATTATAATGGGAATGATTTTTATCCACAATGGGGTGACGATAATACCATTTATTTTCAATCTTCGAGAAGCGGAAAATACAACGTTCATAAAGTAATAGTAGATAATTCAGGAACTAAATCTGGTGCTGTTACTCAAATCACCAAATTTTCTGACATGGGAATTTTTTCGTTTCAAATTAGTAAAAACGGAAAAGACATTGTTGTGACTAAAGGCAATAAGACCTATTTAGTAAACGCAAATACAAAAGCGCAAAAAGAGGTGAAAATTAATATTGCTTCAGATTACAGATTCGATCCTGTGGTTCATAAGACATATGGCAGTAATGTTGGTGATATAGCTGTTTCTCCAAATGGAAAATATGCCGCCATAAATATAAGAGGAGAAGTTTTTATCCGTGAGACTGCAAAAGATAAGAAACGCACTGTAAATGTTACACGTTCTGCTTTCAGAGATATTGATGCTACTTGGTTAAATGATAGTACTTTACTCTTTATTTCTGACAGAGATGGTCAAAAAGATATCTATTTAGTAAAATCTAATAATAATAATGAAGCTAATTTATTTAAAACCCTTAAGCATAAAGTAGAGCGCCTTACAAAAACGACAGATGATGAAAATAACTTAAGGTTATCTCCAGATGGTAAATCTATTGCTTATAATCTTGGAAGGGGAAAACTAGTGGTGGCAAATATTGATGAAAAAGGCAAGCTGTCAAACCAAATTACTTTAGTTAGCGGTTGGGCAACTCCAGGTGGTGTGGCATGGTCTCCAGATTCTAAATGGTTAGCTTATAGTTTAAGTGATCTTGATTTTAATGCTGAAATTTATATCCATAAAGCAGATAACAGTCAAAAACCTATAAATATTTCTATGCACCCTAAACAGGATAGAGGTCCAGTTTGGAGTCCAGATGGGAAAAAGCTAATGTTTTCTTCAAATAGAAATAATAGCGATTATGATGTGTGGTTTACTTGGTTAACTAAGGCAGATTGGGAAAAAACAACACAAGATTGGGAAGAAGATGTAGAGGAAAAAAAGGAAGACAAAAAAGGAAGTAAGGATAAGAAAGATAAAAAAGCTATAGTAAATCCAGTTGTCATAGATTTTGAAGATATTCATGAACGCCAAGTTCAGGTAACTTCTTATGTTGGAGGAGAATTTGGGCAGCTGTTTTCAAAAGACTCTAAAACTATCTACTATACTTCAGGAAATGGAAGCAGAGGTAACGCTAGTGTAGAATCCGATTTATTCAAAATAAAGTGGGACGGAAAGGATAGAAAAGCACTTACTCAAAAGAATACAAGACCATCCAATCTAGCGGTGGATAAAAAGCGCTCTAAATTATATTTAACCAAAAGAGGTGGAAGTTTATCAAGTATCAATCTTTCGAATGACAAAAGTGAAGCATTACCATTTTCGGCTAAACTAGATATAGATTACCAAAAAGAATCCCAACAAATATTTAATGAAGCTTGGAAAGCTATTAAAGATGGGTTTTATGATCCAAATTTTCATGGTCAAGACTGGGATAGATTAAGAAAAACATACGAACCATTAGCATTAAATGCTTCAACTCGTGATGACTTTCAAACCATTTTTAATTGGATGTTAGGGCAAATTAATGCTAGCCACATGGGATTATATCGTGTTGAAACCAGAGAAGATGTGCAAAGTGAACGAACAGGTTTATTAGGTTTAGAGTTTGAACAACAATCCAACGGAGACTTAAAAGTAATGTCTGTAGTGGCTTCAATGCCTGCAGATAGAAGCTCTAGTGAAATTAAGGTTGGAGATATCATCACTGCCGTAAACGGTAACGATTTAGATAGACTTAGCAATATTTATAAGTACTTAGAAGGTACTTCTAATGAGAAAATATACTTAGACGTAAAAAGAGGTGATGCTAAAAAAGAAATCATTATTAGACCAAAAAGTAGTAATAGAGCGGAGAATTATAATTCTTGGGTGAAAGAACGAAAGCGTTTAACTAAAAAGTATTCTAACGGACGTTTGGGCTATATTCATATTCAAGGTATGAACTGGACAAGCTTTGAACGTTTTGAGCGTGAATTAACGGCAGCTGGAAATGGAAAAGAAGGTGTTGTAATTGATGTGAGGTTTAATGGCGGTGGTTGGACTACAGATTACCTAATGGCAGTATTAAATGTTAAACAGCATGCTTATACTGTGCCAAGAGGAGCTGCTAAAAATTTAAAATCAGAACATACTAAATTTGTTAATCATTATCCTTACAGTGAGCGTTTGCCTTTAGCTTCTTGGACTAAACCATCTATTGCACTGTGCAATGAAAGTAGCTATTCTAATGCCGAAATATTTTCTCATGCTTATAAAGCTTTAGGAATAGGAACATTAGTGGGAGTACCAACGTTTGGAGCTGTAATTTCTACAGGAGGAACAGGCTTAATTGACGGCTCATTTGTAAGAATGCCGTTTAGAGGTTGGTATGTTAAGTCCACAAAATCTAATATGGAGCTTGGACCCGCTGTTCCAGATATAACAGTATACAACAATCCAGATGACAAGGCAAAACATAAGGATACACAGCTTAAAAAGGCCGTTGATGAATTGCTAAGTCAATTAAAATAGTATCTTTAGTTGAAGATCAATTTTAATGTGAAACATCTTTTTAAAAATATTGGTCCGGGACCTTTAGTAGCAGCTGCTTTCATAGGTCCTGGGACCGTTACTATGTGCACCATTGCGGGGATAGGCTTTGGTTATGCTTTACTTTGGGCAATGGTACTTTCGGTATTTGCTACTATTGTACTACAAGAAATGGCCGCTAGATTAGGTATAATAACCCAAAAAGGGTTATCAGAAGTCATTAGAACCGAAATTAAGAATCCAGTTTTTAGAACATTTATAGTCGTTTTAATCCTTTCTGCTATTGTAATAGGAAATGCAGCCTATGAGGCAGGTAATATTTCTGGTGGCATATTAGGTCTAGAAACTATTTTGAGTAACCCTTCCCTTAATCTGTTTGGGGTATCTTTTAAAAGTTTCAGTTTAATTATTGGAGCCTTAGCATTCGTATTACTTTATATTGGAAATTATAGAATTATTGAACGCGCACTCATAACACTAGTTATTCTTATGAGTTTGGCCTTTCTTACCTGTGCAATACTAACGAAACCTAATGTATTAGATATTCTAAAAGGTGCTTTTATTCCGAAGTTTCCTGAAAATGGGTTATTGATAATCGTTGGACTTATTGGAACAACCGTTGTGCCTTACAATCTCTTTTTACATGCTTCTTTAGTAAAGGAGAAGTGGCAAAAAACATCGGATTTAAGGATTGCAAGAAAAGATACTTTTGTTGCGGTTGTACTAGGAGGTTTGGTGTCAATGTGTATTATAATTTCTGCTTCTGCTATACAAGGCGAATCTATTAGTAATGCTGCAGATTTGGCTAAAGGATTAGAACCTTTGTTTGGTAGTTTTTCTAAGTATGTTTTGGCTATTGGTTTGTTTGCAGCAGGCATAACCAGTGCAATTACAGCGCCCTTAGCTGCCGCTTATGTAGCTAGCGGGTGCTTAGGGTGGTCTTCTAATTTAAAATCTATAAAATTTAGATGTGTTTGGATGTTTATTTTGGTTTTGGGTGTTGCGTTTTCATCTACCAACATCAAACCAATTCAAATTATAAAATTTGCCCAAGTAGCAAATGGCATTTTATTACCAGTAATAGCAGTGATTCTAATATATATTATGAATAAAACCTCTGTTCTTGGAAAATATAAGAATAATACCAAACAAAATATTTTAGGATTTCTTATCTTAGGTATTACAATTTTACTTTCGGCAGTAGCCTTAGGTAAAGTGTTTTTATAGCATCTTTTATGAACCATCTTGTTATTGATATAAATGCCGATTTAGGTGAAGGTATTGGAAATGAAGCTGATTTAATGCCTTATCTGTCGTCTTGCAATATTGCTTGTGGCGGACATGCTGGAGATAATGCGTCTATGCATGATGCGGTAAAATTAGCCAAAACTCATAAAGTTAAAATTGGAGCGCATCCATCGTTTCCCGATAAGGAGAATTTCGGACGTGTAAAAATGGATATGTCTTGTGCGGCTTTGTTCACTTCACTAAAGCACCAGATTACAGATTTATTGAATGTGTTATACAAAGAAAATGCAACGCTTCACCATATAAAACCACATGGAGCACTTTATAATTTAGCAGCTAAAGATGAAAAGGTGGCTAATGTAATCATTGAGGTTGTTAAAAGCATGCATAGACCTGTGCAATTATATGTACCATATAAATCTGTGATTGCGCAAATGGCTAAAGACAATGGCATTGCAATTACTTATGAAGCATTTGCAGATAGAAACTACAATGACGATTTAAGCTTAGTATCTAGAAAAGAAAAGAATGCTGTAATACATGATGCGGACACTTTGGTAAATCATGTTTTAAATTTTGTGGCTTTCAAAAAGGTAAAAACCATTAATAATACCGAAATTCCTATTTTAGCAGAAACCGTTTGTGTTCATGGAGATCACCCTGAAGCTATTGAACTCGTGAAACGACTTCATAAACGCCTACGAGAAAACCATATCAAAGTACAATAGGTGAGATACCAACTTAAATATAAACCGTTCGGGGAACAATCAGTTTTAATCGAATGGCCTCAAATTATAAGTAAAGAAATCCTTAAAGATGTTTTAAGTTTTAAAGCTAAGCTAGAGGCAGAAAAAAGAATCTATGACGTAAATCATGCTTATAATTCGTTGCTAATTACTTTTAGTGATTTTACCAATGATTTAGAATCGGAAATAAACCAGTTAGAAGCCATTTATAATAGAGCGCATGTAGTTAATAAACATTCATTTAAAAGATGGCGTATACCTGTATGTTACGATATACATTTTGGTATAGATTTAAATGAATTGGCTTTAACCAACAATCTATCAATTGATGAGGTAATACAGCGCCATTCAATTTCAAACTATACCGTATATTTTATTGGTTTTTTACCAGGTTTCCTCTATTTGGGTGGATTAGATAAAACACTTAATACCCCAAGGAAAGCCTCTCCAAGATTAAAGATAGAGAAAGGCGCGGTGGCTATAGGAGGAGGGCAAACTGGTATATATCCTAGTGAAAGTCCGGGAGGGTGGAATATAATAGGAAATTCTCCAATTAACTTTTTCAACGTTCAAGAACAAACTCCATGTTTTGCCAATGCAGGAGATGAAATTCAGTTTTATCCTGTAAGTCTAAAACAACATGCCGATATTAAAACATTGGTGGATGCTGGCGTTTATCATTTAGAAAGTGAGGTGATTAATGATTAAGGTTTTAAGTACTGGAATTTATAGTACTATTCAAGATTTTGGTAGGTTTGGTGTGCAAAATTATGGCATACCTTACTCTGGTGTAATGGACAAGCAATCTGCTTCCTTTTCTAATGCTATTTTGGGTAATCCTATAGATTTACCAGTTATGGAAATTACCATGTTAGGGCCAAAATTACAATTTGAAACGAAGACTAGAATTTGCATTTCAGGAGGAGATCTATCACCAAAATTAAATAACAACCCCATATTTAACAATAAGTCAATTTTGGTTGAAACGGGCGATGTGCTTTCCTTTGGAAAGCTAAATAGAGGCTTTCGCGCTTATTTATCTGTTCAAGGAGGTTTTAAAACTGAGAACGTTTTAGGAAGTTATAGTATGTACCAAGATATTACTCCTAAAAGTAGGGTTGAAAAAGGAGACATTTTGAAAATTGCTTCTTTCAAGGATAATGGTATGCGTGCTAACGCCTCAATAAAGGTAACGGATACGCATTTAGATACCACTAAAATAGATGTTGATAAAGGCCCTGAGTTTGATCAACTTTCCGAAGACCAAAAAAAGTATTTGTTAAGTAAGACATTCAGTATTTCAAAGGATAATAATAGAATGGCTTATCAACTTAATGAAGTATTAGAAAATACATTAGAACCTATAATAACCTCTTTAGTAAAGCCTGGGACAATACAGCTAACACCTTCCGGAAAACTTATAGTTTTAATGAAAGATTGTCAAACAACAGGAGGGTATCCAAGAGTTTTACAACTGAAAACAGCTGCAATTAATGTGATGTCACAAAAATATACAGGTCAAATGGTTTCATTTTCTTTAGATATGTATTAGGCTGATTTTTTTCTAAATAAATTGTTTTAATATTACACTAAGGAAAAAACATCATAATGACATTATCAAAATACCATTTTCTTTTAGTAGCTTTTTTATGCTTTTTGAACACAGTTAATGGGCAGAAAAAACAAGATTCCGTTTATTTTACAACAGGGTTTAAAATTGGAGAAGTCTCCAAAAATTCAGCTATTATTTGGACGCGACTTTGTAAATCAGAAAAACCAGTTCCTGTATGGCACGAAAGGCAGGATAAAACGTTTAGACCTCCTGTAAAGTTTAAAAACAATATGCCTGTAAATGAAATGGATGGGGCTGTTGAAGGGAGTTTTGGACAAGTAAGGGTAGAACTAATTTCAAAAACACATACCATCAGTTTAGATTGGGAATATGTTTCCGCCTTAAAAGATTACACCTTTAAAAAAATCATTACAAACTTAAATCCTAATACAAAATATACGGTTAAACTTACAGGTAGAAAATCAGAGCAACATCCAGAAACCGTTGTTATGGGACACTTTTTTACAGCACCAGAAGAACAGGCCATTGAACCTATAGTTTTTACATCTTCCACATGTCAATTTTTTTGGAGTCATGACGACCCAAAACGTGGCTTTAAAATCTATGATGGCATGAAAAAATTGCAACCTAAGTTTCATGTGCAAACTGGAGATTATGTCTACTATGATAAGCCTGGACCTTTTGTTAAAACTATTGAAATGGCAAGACATAAGTGGCATGCTATGAATTCATGGCCCTCTTTAAAAGAGTTCTATATGGAAACGCCGTTGTACATTGAAAAGGATGACCATGACTTGTTAAGAGATGATGCTTATCCTGGAAGAACACCTTTGGGAGAAGTAACTTTTGAAGACGGATTAGCCTTGTGGTATGAACAAACTCCAATAGGTGCAAAACCTTATAGAACCCAGAGATGGGGTAAAGATTTACAAGTTTGGTTTGTTGAGGTTAGAGAGTTTAGATCAGACAACAGAATGGAAGACAGTGCTGAAAAAACGATTTGGGGTAAAGCACAAATACAATGGTTCAAGGAAACCATAGAAGCATCTGACGCTACGTTTAAAGTCTTAATAAGTCCAACTCCAATTGTTGGTCCAGATAGGCCAAAGGGAAAGAATGATAACCATTCAAACAAAGCATTTCAAACCGAAGGGGAGTGGTTAAGAGCATATTTAGCAAAGCATAAGGTGTTTGTAGTAAATGGCGATAGACATTGGCAATATGCATCGGTAGACCTTATTACTGGTCTTAGAGAGTTTAGTCAAGGTGCCGTGAGTGATTATCATGCTGGTGGTTGGCAACAAGATAATGTACTGCCCGAGCATAAGTTTTTGAGAGTAAAGGGTGGATTTTTAACCACCAAAGTATATAGAAAAGCAGATGTGCCATTAATTGAGTTTCTTCATTATGATGTAGATGGAACTATTGTACACAAAGAAACTTTTAAGGAATAGTAATTAGTTCTAAAAGTTTACGACAGAAACCGAAAATAGAATGTATGCTTAGAAGAATCTGTTTAATTGTTGTTCTTACTAGTGTTTTGGTTAACTGTAAACAAGAAGAAAAATTAACTGCAAAGGCCATCATCGATAGGGCTATGGAGGTATCTGGAGGTAACAAAGTTTCCAATTCAACTATAGATTTTAATTTCAGGAATATTCATTACACTGCTTATAGAAATAATGGAATATTTGAGCTAGGAAGAATATTTATAAAAGAGAATGATACCATTGTAGATTGGCTAACTAACATCGGTTTTCAGAGAACAATAAACAGAGAATTAATTAAGGTTGCCGATAGCATGGTTCCAAGGTATTCGGCTTCGGTTAATTCTGTACATTATTTTTCAGTATTACCATATGGTTTAAATGATGCTGCCGTTAATAAGAACTACATAAGTGAAGTTAAGATTAAAGGAGAAACATACCATAAAATCAGAATTACCTTTAATGAAGATGGAGGAGGAGAGGACTTTGATGATGTATTCCTATATTACGTAAATAAAGAAAATTTTAAAGTAGACTATTTAGCGTATTCCTATGCCGAAGATCATGGTATTGGCTTACGATTTAGAGAAGCTTACAATGAGCGAATTGTAAAAGGGATACGTTTTGTAGATTACAACAACTACAAATCTGAAGGAGAGGCAAAATTGGAAGATTTAGAAACTCTGTTTGAAGCAAACAAATTAAAACTATTATCTAAGATAGAATTAAAGGAGGTTACAGTAAATTAAGCTAATTCTAAAGCGATTTCTATCATCTCTTTAAACGTAGTTTCCCTGTCTTTACTCGGTAAACGATCTCCCGTAACTAAAGAATCGGAAATGGTTAAAATAGTTAAGGCTTTTACATTATGTTTTGCTGCCACGGTGTATAAACCAGCAGTTTCCATTTCTACACAAAGTACACCAAATTTTGACCACTTTTTATAAGATTCAAAGTCGTCTGCGTAGAACTCATCGGAAGTAAAAACGTTTCCCGCTTTAATTGGAATGTTCTTGATTTTAGCTGCTTCTACGGCTTTTTGAAACAATTCAAAGTTTGCTGTAGGTGCATAATCGGCACCACCAAAACGCAATTCATTAACACCAGAATTACTAGATGCAGCCATAGCAAGAACAACATCTCTTACTTTTACATGTTCTTGATACGACCCAGCACTGCCAACACGTATTAAATTTTTAACATCATATTCATTAATCAACTCATGAGTATAGATTGAAATAGAAGGTACGCCCATTCCTGTACCCATAACAGAGATTGGTTTTCCCTTATAAGTACCTGTATAACCAAGCATGCCTCTTACCTTGTTAAAGCAAACAGGGGTATCAAAAAATGTTTCGGCAATCCACTTTGCGCGTAAAGGATCTCCTGGCAATAAGATAGTTTCGGCTATGTCTCCTTTTTTTGCTTCAATGTGTACACTCATAATTAATAATTTGAATTAGATGAAGTTCCTTCTATAATTGCTATACCAGAGGATGTGCCTAATCGGTCTACGCCTAAATTTATGTATTCCAAAGCTGTTTTTGCGTCTCTAATTCCACCAGATGCTTTAATTTTAACACACGTTTTGCAAACACTTTTCATAAGTTTAACATCTTCAATAGTAGCACCACCTGTACCAAATCCCGTAGATGTTTTTATAAAATCGGCACCACTTTGTATCGCCAACTCGCTTGCTTTAATGATTTCTAGTTCCTCTAAATAGCAGGTTTCTAAAATAACTTTTAACGTATGGTTTGGCATACAAGCTTTAACCGCTTCGATGTCCTTCCATACGGCATCAAAATCCTTACTTTTTAAAAGACCTACATTAATGACCATATCAATTTCATCTGCGCCATCTTTTAAGGCGGCTTTTGTTTCGGCCACTTTAGCGTCCGTAGACATGGCGCCTAACGGAAAGCCAATAACACTACATACTTTAACATTACTATCTTTTAATTGTGCTTTAGCAAGAGCTACGTAGCAGCTATTTACACAAACTGAAAAAAAACGGTATTGTTTGGCTTCATCGCATAGTTTTATGATTTCTTCTTTAGTAGCAGTAGCTTTTAAAAGTGTGTGGTCTATATAGGTGTTTAGTAGTTTCATACGGTATACATTTCAATTTGCAATATGCTATTTTTAAGCAGTATAAAGCAATGATTATTATCAGTTTTACATAATAAAAAAAGAGGTTATACCTAAATATAACCTCTTTTAATTAAATATGCTAATTAGATCTTATACCGAAGCAGTATTTGCTTTAAACTCTGTTCTAGCACCTATTCTTGCAACGCCTATATCTAAATATTTATTGGCAGCATCTATATCTGTAATACCACCTGACGCGCATATTTTTAAATAATTTTTTACAGTTTTCTTTATAATCTTTACTACGGTTAATGTAGCACCTCCTTTAGAAAATCCACTTGAAGTTTTAATAAAGTCTACATTGGCATCCATACAGATTTGGCAGGCCTTTATGATTTCATTTTTATTTAATTCTGAAATTTCAATAATTACCTTTAAAGGGTTATTTCCTATAGCAAGTTTTACATCGCTAATATCTTTTAATACCGAAACATAGTTTTTACTTTTTAAAAGACCAATGTTAATGACCATATCTATTTCATTAGCACCGTTTTTAATAGCGGTTTTTGCTTCATGTATTTTAGATAGCGTATCTGTTGCTCCAAATGGAAACCCCACAGTAGACGTAATTTTTACATTGCTCCCAAGGAGTAACTGTTTGGCTAAAGGTACGTTGCAGCTATTTACACAAACAGAGTTCACTTCTCGTTTTTTGGCCTCAAGACAAAAATCTATAATATCTCTTTCTGTTGTTTTTGGACTTAGTTGTGTAAATTCAATTTGCTGGTAAATGTTCATAAATAAGTAGGTTTTATTTCTATTTTATTGGTACGATAAAATAGGGGCTATTAATCAAATAATTTGGTTGAAATGTAGAGTTTGGGGCTTTACATTTTATGCCAAATTAGAAATTATTCTGATTAAAACTTACTCCAAAAATGGTTTTTCGACGAACTACATTGTTAAATTCTACAAGCGGTTAAATATCACGATTTTACGTTTTAACGAGCTTTTAAGATGTTAGTCGGTCTTTTATGTGCTTAGACTGTACGAAATAACATTATAGTGCTTTTGCTAGTTTAGGTTTAAGTTGAGAAATACGTGTTTCAAAGGTGTCTACGTTAATCGGAGTATGAACTGTTTTAAACAAATGCATTAAGTCTTCGGAGTGCTGGTCTCTCTTCTGTGTTAAAAGGTTAAAATGAACAAATCCGCACCATATAACCGCCTTAATTTCGGTTTTAGCTTCGTTATACATGCGCATTTCTACACGCAACTCTGTATCATTGTAGGCTATTAGTTGAGATTGAATAGCTACAGTTTCCATAGTGTATGCTGGTTTTAGGTAAGCTATTTGATTGCTACTAGATACCCAGCTTTTACCTGTCTTTTTAGCCATTTTATGCATGTCAATGTTGTACCCATTTATAAGTTCATCTTCTCTATGATTTATAAAATAGTTAATGTAGTTTCCATTGTTCAAATGATTAAAAGGATCACAATCTTGAAATCTAATCTTTGTTTTACTTTCTAATACGTTTGGTAGTTGCTCCATAGTTTATAATTATTATACCGATTGGTATATTATTGGTTAAAAAAATTAGTGTTTAAGTTCTTTATGTATCATGTCGTCAATTTGGCGCATGGTATCTTTCATATAGAATTCATCATCCATGGTATAGGTCATAAATACGGCACCTTGAATCATGGTATCAATGCGTTTTGCATATTGCATAGCATTTACTTCGCTAGATATTTCTCCTATTTCAATGCCGTCCTCTATTATTGTACAGAGCTGATCTTGTATGCGCTGCACTAAATCTCTAACTTTTTTTAGTAGAAATGTGTTTGTGTTATTAGCATCTACGCCAATATTTAGCATTGGACAACCTCCCAGAGGTTTGGAGAATTTGTAATAGTTTCCGTAAAAATCAGTGATTAAGAATAACTTTTGAATGGGAGAATCGCTTAATTTTAAATGGTCAGATAAGGGTTTCATAAGGGAATTGACCATGTATTTAAAAGCAGCATAGGCTAATTCTTCTTTATTTTTAAAGTTACCATAAATAGCACCCTTAGTTAAACCCGTAGCCTTAGTTATATCGCTAAGACTAGTAGCGGCATATCCATTTTTATTAAAAATAGGAGCTACGGTCTCTATAATATATTGTGTTGTTAAAGCTGCTTTTGTTGTCATATTGAACAAATATAGCAAAAATATACCAAACGGTATATTTTTGCTATATTATTAAAAATTAATGCTTAGATTTTATTGTACTGCAGTTACAGTATAGCCCGCTTGCCTCAATAAATTAATGACACCAAACTCCCCGCCTAAATGTCCAGCTCCAACACCATAAAATGTTGGTTGTTCTTTAGAAAACTCGGAAATTTTGGGAATCCAATTTTTGTTTCGTTTAATTAGAAGTTCGTCTTCATAAGCAGCTATAGAGCTGTCATCATTCTTAATTAAGTCAGCCAGAGAACTAATATCTTCGCTATCATAAATTTTTAACATCTCCGCGAATTTAGCTTTATCTGATTTTAAATTATCCTTAGCCATTTTAACTAAGTCCTTAATTTGTTCTTCATACGGAATAGCATCAAACACCTGTAGTTGTTCTTCAACAGTTTCCAAACCTAAAATTTCTTCATTTTGCGCTTTTGCCACTTTCATTAAAGACATTTCAAATGATTGCATTGGGCAGTCTAGCATTTTAGGGTACAACATGGCACCAATAAAAAACGGCTTCACATTTTGAAGTAACTTTATGGGCATTCCCATATTTTTTATAAAGAGCGAATCTATTGCTGTATAGTCTTCTTCATTTACAAAGTCCTTTATGGTTTTTCCATCTTTCATGTACATACCACCCATCATTTTGGTTTGCATCGTAGGGTCGTCCATATCAATTTCTAAGACCACCTGAGAAGTTTCATCTAAGGCTTTTTGAACATCTGCTTCTATAGTAGCATCACATGTTATATGAATTGTTCCAAATAAGTAAGATGGCTTATCTAAACCATTTCCAGAGATTTTCCAAAGTGTTGAATTCTCAAGTTTTTGGGCATTTAGAGCTAATGAAGAAACTACAGTTAAAAGAAGTAGTGTAAGTTTTAATTTCATAATGTTATTTATTTTGTCCTATTGGTACGATTGCAATAAGAATTGTTACAATAAAATTTAAAAATTAGGGTAACAATTTAGATGTTGATTTGATTTAAGGTTGAATATAAACAATATAAAACCTTTAATCATGAAAACGATAACATTAAAAGCAGCCCTAATAATTTTTATTGCACTATTTTCAAGTTGTTCTAAAGACGATGATACCTCCGAAAATAAAAGTATTACTTCTTTTGAAAATGAAGGAAGTTGGAATTGTGAGCTAGGAGAAACGTGTGAAGACGTTTACCAATTTGAATTTAAGGCAGGATCAAAAATTTCAATTAGTGTTGAAGGCATAACCGGAATGTCTGTTGTTTCATTGGACTTGGCTGCAGATTTTGGTCAGTTTGGTGGGCCTAATTTACTAACGGAAGGCGATGTAACCTATTATGGTTGTACGGGACAAGATGAGGACGTTGCAGTAGTAAACATTGAAATATCAGAAACAAGTACGTATAATCTTGCCTTAGCAAGAGATTGGGGCCTAAGTGCTGGTTTTGATGGCACGTATACTTTGAGTATTATCTCCGATACATCTTTTAAAGACATAGCGCTTCCAATAAATAATACAAAAGCCACTAATTATGAAAGAGAATGCCCTTAATAGGTAAAATAAAGAACATAAAAAAAGCAATCTTCCACTCAAATTAATGAGTTTTAGATTGCTTTTCCACTAACCAACCAACTAATAGACTGTTGTAATCAGGAATTGTTACAACAAAGTCTAGACTATTTTAAAATTCTTCAGTCACCAAATCGCCTTGGTTTCTAAAAACAAGTTTATCGTCAAAGGCATCTAGCAATATGATACTATCTGTTGTTACCTTACCAGCAAGTATTTCTTTACTTAGTTCATTTAATACTTCCTTTTGAATAACGCGTTTAACAGGTCTTGCGCCATATTCTGGATTGTATCCTTTCTCCGCCAAATACGCTATAGCTTCTTGTGTGGCATCAAAGGTAATTCCCTGTTGTGCTATCATCTTGGTTAACCCTTTTAACTGCAATCCAACTATATCTACAATATTGTCTTTTGATAAAGGCGTAAACATAATGGTATCGTCAATTCTATTTAAAAATTCTGGTCTAACACTTTGTTTTAATAAACCAAGTATTTCAACTTTAGCAGCTTCCATTGCGGTATCCATATCTTTAACAGCTTCAAACTTTTCTTGAATAATATGGCTTCCCATATTAGAAGTCATTATGATGATGGTGTTTTTAAAGTCCGCAATTCTTCCTTTATTATCGGTTAACCTTCCTTCATCTAACACCTGAAGTAAGATGTTAAATGTATCGGGATGTGCTTTTTCAATTTCATCTAAAAGGACAACAGAGTACGGTTTTCTTCTTACGGCCTCTGTTAACTGTCCACCTTCGTCGTATCCTACATATCCTGGAGGCGCTCCAACTAATCTGCTCACTGCATGACGTTCTTGATATTCGCTCATATCAATTCTAGTCATTGCATTTTCATCATCAAACAAATATTCTGCAAGAGCTTTAGCTAACTCCGTTTTACCTACACCAGTTGTTCCTAGGAAAAGAAAGGTGCCAATAGGTTTTTGAGGGTTCTGTAACCCAGCTCTACTACGTCTAACAGCATCACTAACAGCAACAATAGCCTCTTCTTGACCAACAACGCGTTTATGAAGCTCGCGTTCTAATTGCAATAATTTTTCGCGCTCGCTTTGAATCATTTTAGTAACAGGAATGCCTGTCCATTTGGCTACAACTTCGGCAATGTCTTCATAGGTAACTTCCTCTTTTATAAGTGCATTTTCTTGTTGCGCTTGTAATTGTTTTTGAAATCCTTCAAGCGCTTCTTGTGCCTCTTTTATTTTACCATAACGCAGCTCAGCAACTTTACCATAATCGCCATCACGTTCGGCGCGTTCAGCTTCCAATTTATAATTTTCAATATCCTGTTTTGTATTTTGAATATTGTCAACTACTTCTTTCTCGCTTTTCCATTTGGCATTAATCTCATTTCTGGCTTCTTTAATGTTTGCTAAATCGGCACGCAGTGACTTTAATTTACTTTCATCTTTCTCTCGTTTAATGGCTTCAATTTCAATCTCCAGTTGCATAATCTTTCTATCCATTACATCTAACTCCTCTGGTTTAGAATTGATTTCCATGCGTAGTTTAGATGCAGCTTCATCCATTAAATCGATAGCTTTGTCTGGTAGAAATCTATTGGTAATATATCGGGTAGATAACTCTACAGCACCAATGATGGCTTCATCTTTAATTCTAACTTTATGATGTGTTTCATATTTTTCTTTAATACCTCTTAAGATTGAAATAGCACTTTCAATATCTGGCTCATTAACCATTACTTTTTGAAACCTTCGTTCAAGTGCTTTGTCTTTTTCAAAGTATTTTTGATACTCGTCTAATGTGGTTGCTCCTATGGCTCTTAATTCACCACGAGCTAAAGCAGGTTTTAAGATATTAGCGGCATCCATTGCGCCTTGTCCGCCACCAGCACCTACAAGTGTATGAATTTCATCAATAAATAATACAATATCTCCATTGCTAGTAGTAACCTCTTTTATAACAGATTTTAAGCGTTCTTCAAATTCACCTTTGTACTTAGCGCCAGCAATTAATGCACCCATATCTAGGGCAAATATTTGTTTGTCTTTTAAGTTTTCGGGAATATCACCATCAATAATTCTATGTGCTAAACCTTCGGCTATGGCCGTTTTTCCGGTTCCAGGCTCACCAACAAGAATCGGATTGTTTTTGGTTCTACGAGATAGAATCTGGAGAATTCTGCGAATTTCTTCATCTCTACCAATAACTGGATCTAGTTTTCCATCTTTTGCTAATTGATTAAGATTCTTAGCATATTTACTTAAAGCATTATAAGTGTCTTCCTGACTTTGAGACGTTACATTCTCGCCTTTACGTAATTCTTCAATTGCAGCATTAAGACCTTTTTCAGTAACACCTTGGTCTTTTAGCATTTGAGCTATTTTACTTTTGGATTTAAAAACAGCAATAATTAAATGTTCAATTGAAACGAAATCGTCTTTCATCTTTTTAGCAATAACAGAAGCTTCTGTAAGGCTTTTTCCAGCTTCTCTAGACAACATAAGTTCTGTTCCAGATACTTTAGAAAAACTTTCTAATTGTTTGTCTAGAGCTTGCTTTAAGATAGAAACATTTACGTTTAACTTCTTTAAAATAAAGGGAAGCACATTTTCATCTACCTCTAAGATACCTTTAAATAAATGTTCGTTTTCTATTTGTTGATGGCCAAAACCTTGGGCTATTTGTTGCGCCTGTTGTATGGCCTCTTGTGATTTTATAGTATAATTATTAAAATTCATAGCGTGTGTTAATGTATTTACGCTTTTGTTTAGTCAATAATCTTACCATTGGAATTTACAGGACAAAATGTCGTTTGTTGATGGTTTTTGTGTGACTTTTCGTCAGTTTAACTGCTAATTAATTAACAATTGAAAGGAATTTATAATTAACTTTATGTCAACTAATAGTATTAACCTTAACTTTTTTATTATGAAATTTAAATTATACAAAGCGGTATTTGTACTGCTACTATTTGGCTCTATTTCTGGATTTTCTCAAGAAGCATTTATAGGTGAAGTGAGACTGTTTGCTGGTAATTTTGCTCCAAGAGGATGGGCGTTTTGCGATGGTCAGTTATTATCTATTAGCTCCAATACGGCATTGTTTTCAATTCTGGGAACCATGTATGGTGGTGATGGAAGAACTACTTTTGCCTTGCCCGATTTAAGAGGACGCGTGGCGGTTGGTGTAGGTCAAGGTCCAGGACTATCAAGACGAATGCAAGGGCAGAAATTTGGTTCTGAGACCAATACCTTAACCTCTTTGAACTTACCATCTCATAACCATAGCGTTAATGTTAAAGGAAATTCGAGTAGTAAGAATGTCCCATCTAGTTCTATTATACCAATACAGGGAAGTTCTTCAGGAAGCTATTCTAAAGCTGGGGCTGTAAAATCGAATAACACCGGCGCTAATCAAGCAGTAAATAATGTACAACCATCTTTAGGCATTAGATATATTATTTGTCTTCAAGGTATTTTTCCTTCCAGAAGTTAAAAAACAGTATTAATTGGAAAAAAGGTGAAAATGTGTATTTTCACCTTTTTTATTTTAAAAACGTAAGTTTTAAGTGAGAAACCGACTCACTTTAAGCATGAATTACAAAGAAATGTTATGGGAATTATAAATAAAATATTTGGTGGTTCTAGTGAGCCAAAAGAAGAAAAAGTTTTGCCTTGGATTGCTCTAAATACTGTAGCTCAACTTAATGATATTGAAGAAAAATCTAAAGATAAAACACAGGTTATTTTTAAACATTCTACACGTTGTGGCATTAGTAGAATGGTAATGAATCAATTTGTAGATGCCTATAACTTTACTGAAGAGGATTTTGATTTATACTATCTAGACTTGTTGAATTATAGAGATGTTTCAAATGAAGTAGGTTATAAGTTTCAAGTTATGCACGAGTCTCCACAGTTATTAGTAATTAAAAAAGGAGAAACTATCGCACATGCTTCTCACGGACAAATAAATGCCATTGATTTATCGAACTTCGCTTAACAACGCGCATTAAATTTTGTTTCTTTGTAGCCCTTTTGGAGCTATGAAAAAATTTGAAGACGTTTTGTTTCATCCACTTCAGGTAGATTCTAATATTGAATTACCTGAGAAGTTTACCTTTCCCTTTTATTATGAGCCACATGCACTAAGTATTCTGGCCTCAGAAGATTTACAGCACTATTTGGAAAAAGAAGCGGATTTTGATCATAATTTCGGACTAAAGCCGGATGCTCAAGGTATGGTAATAGGAAAGATGTTTGGTGTTATGGTTGTGCAAAGAGAAGATCAATCTATAGGATATTTGGCTGCCTTTTCAGGAAAACTTGCCGAAAGTAATGTACATAAAGGTTTTGTTCCAACAGTTTATGATACTCTTAACCCTAAAGGGTTTTACAAGATTGGTGAGCAGGAGTTGAACCAGATGAATAAAGAGATTGAAATTCTTGAGTCTTCGGATGATTATTGTTCAGCAAAAAAGAAGTATGAAGATAATGTAAAGGCTTTTGATTCTGAGCTAAAGGAACTAAAGCAAACAATTAAAGAGAAGAAAGCTGAGCGTAATAAGTTAAGAGACTCTGAAGTTAATAAACTATCTCCTGAAGCTTATGAAAATCTACTTGAAGAACTCAAAAAGCAAAGTATTTACTATCATTTTAGATTAAAGGATTTAAAAAACGATTGGAACCTTAAGGTTGAAGAAGCCGAAACTCATTTTAAGAGTTTACAAACAAGATTAGATACTTTAAAAGAAAAACGAAAAGCTCAATCCGCATCTCTGCAAAAGCAGTTGCATGAGCAATATGCTTTTTTAGATGCCAATGGTGATACAAAAGATCTTCTAGATATTTTTGAAAATACTACGGTGAGAATTCCACCAGCTGGGGCAGGGGAATGTGCAGCTCCAAAACTGTTTCAATATGCCTATGAAAATGCACTGAAACCTATTGTTATGGCAGAATTTTGGTGGGGTGCTTCACCAAAGTCCCAGGTACGAAAGCATAAACAGTTTTATCCGGCTTGTAGAAGCAAATGCGAGCCTATTTTAGGACATATGATGCAGGGACTTACAGTTGAAGACAACCCTATTTTAGAGGTTAAAAAACATGAGGCACCTTTAGAAATCTTGTATGAGGATGATTATTTAGTATTAGTAAACAAGCCACACGAATTTTTATCGGTTCCAGGAAAAACCCATTTGGATTCTGTGCAAACTAAAATGCAACAGTATTTACCTAACAGTAGGCCATTGTTAGTCCATAGGTTAGATATGTCAACTTCGGGTATATTGTTAGTTGCTAAAAATGAAAAAACCCATAAAAATCTTCAAAAACAGTTTATAAAACGTACGGTTAAAAAACGTTATGTGGCGATTTTAAATGGTGAACTTTCTAAAAAAGAAGGGATTATAGATTTACCATTACGCGTAGATTTAGATAATAGACCACAACAATTGGTATGTTATGAACATGGCAAACCTGCTACAACCAAATACGAAGTTATAGAGGTAAAAGAGGGTAAAACCAGAATTCACTTTTATCCAATTACAGGAAGAACACATCAGTTACGCGTGCATGCCGCACATGGCAATGGTTTAAAGATGCCAATTCTTGGCGATGACTTATATGGAACTAAGGCAGAGCGTTTACATTTGCATGCAGAAGAATTAACTTTTGAACATCCTGTGACTAAAAAGGAGTTGCATATTGTTTGTGAGGCGCCTTTTTAGTCTAAATCACAGTAAGATAATTAGTTAAATTATCGTTACGCTGTAATCCAATTTTTTTCCTTATTCTAGAACGTGCCATATGAACGCTGTTAAGTGAGATTCCAAGTAGGTGCGACATTTCTTTACTATCAAAATTTAGCTTAATAAGAGCACAATGTTTTAAATCTGTTGGAGTTAAATCGGGATGTAGTTCCAATAGTTTATCGTAAAAACTACTGTTTACATGTGTAAATCTTAGATGGAAATCATCCCATATTTTCTTATTGGTAAGCTTATGTTTTCTTTTAAGTATTTTGTATTGTTTTGGATCTTTTTGTTCTATGGTGTCTAATAGTTCTTTAACCGCCGACTCTTTCTCTATAATTTGGAGGGCATTTGCTGTAAGTTCTTTATTTTTTAAATCCAATATAGCTTTGTTTTTTTCTCTTGTAAAAGCCATTTGCTTCATCTTGTTACGCTGTTTAAGCATTATCATGGCAAGAATTATAAAAAGAATGAGCACTCCAATAAGAAGTTTTAACCAAAAACTAGCACGTTTGTTGGCATTAAGAATTTTGTTCTGAGACAGTAACTCCTGTTCCTTTTTTTCTAAAGCCTCTTTATAATTGTTTTTTATCTCAAACAAATGTTTGTTTAGAGTACTTTGAGCATGAAACAAACTATCTGATATAGACTTAGACCGTAACATATATTTAAAGGCATCCACATGATTATTTTCTACAGAATTTAAATTTGAAAGCGCCTCTAAAACCTTAGGCTTCAATTTTATGTTATAGGTTAAGGAATCAATAGCGTTAAGCGACTTTTTATAGTAGTATTGTGCACTATCTGTTTCTTTAAGCGCTTGTTTAAGTTCTCCAATATGAAAAGAAATCATTGTTTGAAATCCGTTGTTATGTTTTTGTAAATAAGGCAAAACACCTTTAAAATAGCTTTTAGAGGCTTTATAATTACCCATTTTTAAGTGGGCAATGCCATACACGCCATCAACAAAATGTAACCTGCCAGAATTTTCATGAAAGATATAGCAGGAGTCTAAATATGTTATAGCTTTATTATAAGATTGCATGTCTAAATACTGCACAGCGACATCCAGATATGATGAAATAACGGTGTTGGTTTCAGCATTCATTTTTAATGCATGAGCTTTAGCTATTTTTAAGCCAGCTTTGGTGTGTTCTAAAGCAATACTGTCTTTATCAAATGCACTATAAAGTATTCCCAACATTTGATTGAATTTGTAAAGCGGCTTTTTGTTCTCAATAGAGTCTGCTAATGGTAGAGCTTCCCAAATAAGGTCGAAAGCCTTATTAAAATGACCTTTTCTGTGTTCAATATCAGATAGATAATGAATACAAATCAAATAATTTGTAATATCTCCTTTTTTCTTAAAAAACATGGCTCCTTGGTTAAAATATGTAAAAGCTTCTTCAGGTGTTTTTTGGGTCATTATATACTGTTCCCTATTAAATCTATCCTGAGAATATAGGACGTCTAAAGATTGAGCAAGAGTACCTTCAATCATAAAAAATAAAGATAGTAGTGTAAAGAATGTTTTCAATTGATATTTCATAAAACTAATTGGTATCATTTAAAAGTAATAAATACCCTTAAGACTATAGTTGAAATGATTCCTGTTAGCTGCAAAATATAGTTATAATATAGTCTGTTTTTGCATATTTAAAAATTAATAAATGAACTTTGAAGTGTTGAAAAACAAGTGATTGTACTGGTTTTTAAAATTTGATTTTGGTTTTTAAAATCAAATCAAAATATAGTGCATTGGGTCTTGTAAATATAGTTTCAATTAGAAATAAACATATAACTAAATAAGTAAACATAATGACTATTAGAACAATTTTAAACGCAGTCTTTTTGTATCTAGCGTTGTTTTCAATTATTAAAACGAATGCCCAAAATAATCTTAGTGAGACTAAGAAAATCGAACAAAAGGAAAGAGAACGCTATAAAGAGGAATGGGTGTCTATAGCCAAACATTCTTGCCCGGAATGGTTTAGAGATGCTAAATTTGGTATTTACACACATTATGGTCCAGCAGTAAACGCTACAAAGTATAAACAAACAGAATGGTGGGGTTGGGCTATGTATAATACAAAACAGAAGTACTGGACTAACGCTGTGAGGCCTAATTCTCCTGATACTACAGGTTCATTTAAACTACAATTAAAAAAGTGGGGGCACCCAAACGATTTTGGTTATAAAGATTTCATAAAAGAGTTTAAACCAACAAAATTTAATGCTGATGAGTGGGCAGATTTATTTGATAAAGCAGGCGCCAAGTTTTCTGGTCCTATGGGAACTCATCATGATAACTTTATGTTATGGGATTCTGAAGTTACTCGTTGGAATAGTGTAAGAACCGCAGGTGTTAATGTTGTGGGTGATTTAGAAAAAGCCATTAGAAAACGAGGTATGAAGTATTTAATCACCTTTCATCATGCCTTTTCCTGGTGGTTTTTCAGTGAATCCTATAAATATGATGGAGGTGTCCCTGGAAATGAAGATTTGTATTGTAGACCACACAAGTTTTCGGGTGATCCTGATAGTTTTGACGAATATCCAGATGCCGAGTATGAAGACCTTTGGTTTAAAAAGCTTGAAGAGGCAGCAGAAAAATACCATCCTGATTTATATTGGTTCGATATGGGTTTGGAACTGTTAAGCGATGATATTAGAAAAAAAGCCTATGCCAGATTATTAAATTTAGCGGCGTCCAAAAATCAAGATATAGGGATTAGTTATAAAATTAAATTCCAGCAGTGTATTCCGGCATCTGCTGGTATTTTAGATTTTGAAAAAGGCAGATCTGTTAGGGCATTAGAACGCCCCTGGTTAACAGATACGCCATTGGCGGGTTGGTTTTACAATGGAAGACCTTCTCGTTCTACTGAAGCAATCGTAGAAATTCTAGTAGATATTGTTAGTAAAAATGGATGCCTATTACTCGATGTTAGTCCCAAACCCGATGGTTCTGTACCAGAGGATCAAAAAGAAACTTTGTTAGGTATTGGCGAGTGGTTAAAAACGAATGGTGAAGCAATTTACAATACACGCCCCTGGATTATTGCTGGAGAAGGCCCAACAGAGCTAGATAAAGATGGACATTTTAACGAAAACTGGGAGGCCATTTATACAGAAAAAGATATCCGGTTTACCCAAAGTAAAGACGAAAGTACTCTTTATGTCACAGTGCTAGATAGACCAACTAAAGGAGAAGTAGTAGTCAAAAAATTAGCTAGTATTTACCCGTATTTAGACCGAGACATTATAGATGTTAAACTCTTAGGAACCGAGACTGAAATCTCATGGAAAAGAGATGGAAAGGGTTTGTGTTTAGAATTCCCGGAGAATGCTAAAGGAAAACATGCGTTCAGTTATCAATTGAAGTTAAAATAAATGAATACAAAATATATATTAACTCTAATGATGTGTCTGGTATTAATGCAGTTTAATGGGCAAAACAGACAGCAGGAAAAAGAAAACGCAAGTGAGGTAGACCAAATAGCTGAAGCGAAAAAAGCAGGAAATACGTTTAAAGAAGAATGGCCTTCTATAGCCAAACATTCTTGCCCGGAATGGTTTAGAGATGCTAAATTTGGAATTTTTACTTGCATAGGGCCAGCCACCTTGGCGACACAACATAAAACCACCGAATGGTACGGTTGGGCAATGTATGATACGGTTGGTGTTTACTGGAATAATGCGCCGAGACAAAAAGATCCGAAACCTTCAAATGTGTTTTTAAGACATAAAGAACTCTTTGGAGGAGATCAACACGAATTTGGTTATAAAGACGTTATAAAACAGTTCAAACCCGCTAAGTTTAATGCCGAAAAATGGGCCGAATTATTTCATAAATCTGGAGCTAAATTTATGGGGCCTATTGGAGTGTTTCATGATAATTATTTGAATTGGGACTCTGATGTTAGTCGGTGGAATAGTAAAGATATGGCGGGTATAGATATTACAGGAGATCTGGAAAAAGCCATTAAAAGACGTGGAATGAAATTCTTAATTACTTACCATCATGCCTTTACATGGTATTGGTATTATCATTCTTTCGCATTTGATGGAGGTATCCCTGGAAATGAAGATTTATACGGGAAAGTTCATGGTTTCTCATCCGAAGGCGATAGTTTTGAGCCTTATCCTGACGCTGATTTTGAAGCGCGTTGGTTTCAAATATTAAAAGAATCAGCTGATAAGTATAGTCCTGATTTGTTTTGGTTTGATATGGGATTGGAGTTATTAAGTGATGATATTAGAAAAAAGGCATTTGCATATTTACTCAATCAAGCTGAACAAAAACAGCAAGATATAGGTATGGCGTATAAAATTAAATTTGATGTTTGTATACCACCAAGAGCAGGAATTTTAGATTATGAAAAGGGGCGTTCTACAGGATTAAGACGGGACCCATGGTTAAGTGATACACCACTTGGAGGTTGGTTTTATAATGGAAGGAAGTCACGCTCAGCAAAGGCTATAGTAGAAATTCTAATTGATATAGTTAGTAAAAATGGTTGTTTATTACTAGATGTAAGCCCTAAAGCGGATGGTACAATTCCAGAAGATCAACAAGAAACTTTATTAGGTATTGGTGAGTGGTTAGCAATAAATGGTGAAGCTATTTATAACACACGTCCGTTTACTATTGCAGAAGAAGGCCCAACCAAACTTGAAGCCGATGGACATTTTAATGAGAACTGGGAAGCTATTTATACTTCAGAAGATATTAGATTTACTAGAAGTAAAGACAATAATACATTGTATGTTATTGTAATGGATAAACCTGAAAATGGCAGGGTTATTTCAAAAATGTTATCTACTGTAAACCCTTATCTAACAAGAGATATTGCATCAATAGAACTTATGGGTAATGAAGATAAAAATATTACTTGGAAACGTGGGTTAACTGGTCTTGAACTATCATTTCCCGAAAATGTAAGCGGAAAACATGCTTGGTGCTATAGACTTCGGTTAAAGTAATATAGATAGAACTATGATTAAGCACCCTAAAAGGGTGCTTTTTTGTTCGTAAAGAACAAGTCGCAAATAGTTATCTCTTTAAGATTCGCAAATTTTAATCCTCACAATCCTTACACTTCCCAGTTAATAAAATAGAAGCAGTATTTATATTATAGGCTTCAACTTCTGGGATTTGGATTGAAATGGGTAAACATTCGGTTTTTCCACAGTCTTCACATTGAAAATGCGGGTGTAAACCTAACTCCTCTTGTTGTTCGGAAGTATAGGGCGCATACCATTTAAGACCGTCTTTTCCTATAAAGGAATGCAAAGTACCGTCATCTTCTAAGCGCTCAAGAATTCTATACACAGTAGATCTATTCATTTGGTGTTTGAATTTTTCTATTAGCGCTGTGGTAGACATTGCCGCATTACACCCTTCAAAAACTTCGAGTAGAGCCTTAACCGATTTGGTTTTTCTTGTAATTCCCATGTTACAAATCTATTGCAACTTAGTTGCATTTAAAAATATTTTTTAATTTTGATTGAAAGAAACACAATATCCTACACTTAATTGTTAAGATAAATCTATGTTAAATTTATAACTATGGTCACAAAATCTATAAATGAACTTGAAGAAGGGGTGATGTTAGAGCCTCAGTTCGATAAACGAGACGGACTATTACCTGTAGCAGTGCAAGAGACGTCTACTGGACAGATTTTAATGTTGGCATCGGTAAATGAGGAAGCATTTAAAAAAACGTTAGACACAAAGTTGGCCACATTTTGGAGTACCTCAAGAAAACAACTATGGACTAAGGGTGAAACCTCGGGCGATTTACTTCAAGTAGATAATATTTTGATTGATTGCGATCAGGATGCACTGGTGTACCAAGTAACCCTTCTAGGTGATGGCGTTTGTCATACTTTTGATACAAAAGGTAACCACAGAAAAGCTTGCTTCTATAGAGAGCTAGATATAAATGAACACCGTCTTAAGTTTATTAAAGACATGAAATAACAAAAAATAAAGCTATGATAACAGAAAATAAACTTCCAGTAACAGTTTTAAGTGGGTTCTTAGGGGCAGGAAAAACCACATTACTTAATCATGTTTTACATAATAAAGAAGGCTTAAAAGTAGCAGTTATTGTAAATGATATGAGTGAGGTTAATGTTGATGCGGACCTAGTTAAAAATGAAAACACCTTATCCAGAACTGAGGAAAAACTGGTAGAAATGAGCAACGGTTGTATTTGCTGTACACTTCGTGAAGATCTTATGGTAGAGGTAGAACGATTAGCTAAAGAAAACCGATTTGATTATTTGCTTATTGAAAGTACTGGGATTAGTGAACCCGTGCCGGTAGCACAAACCTTTTCTTTTGTAGATGAAGAAAATGGTATAGACCTTTCGCGCTTTAGTTATATTGATACTATGGTAACGGTGGTAGATGCATTTAACTTTTTTAATGATTTTGGGAGTAGAGAAAAGTTAATGGATAGAGCCCTTACCGATATGGAGGAAGATTTTAGAACTATTGCTGATTTACTTACCGATCAAGTTGAGTTTGCTAATGTTATTATTTTAAATAAGACCGATTTAGTTTCTGAGGAACACCTGAAAACTTTAAAAGGCTCTATAAAAAAATTAAATCCTTCTGCACGTATTATTGAATCGTCCTATAGCAAAGTTGCCCCAGAAGAAATTTTGAATACAAAGCTTTTTAATTATGAAGAGGCGGAGCAAAGTGCTGGTTGGATTGAAGAACTTAAAAAAGATGAACATACCCCAGAAACAGAAGAATATGGTATAACCTCTTTTGTTTTTAAATCTAAAACTCCTTTTGATCCTGAACGCTTTTTTGATTTTGCTCAAAAATTCCCGAAAACTATAATTAGAAGTAAGGGGTTATTTTGGTTAGCTTCAAGACCAGAACAAGCCTTAGTTTGGGGACAAGCCGGAGGCTCATTAAAGGCTCACTCGGCTGGTGTTTGGTGGAGTAGTATGCCACTAAAGAAAAGAATGCAGTTTGGGGCGTTTATAGAAAATAAAGATATCATAGAAGAAACTTGGCATAAGGCTTTTGGTGACAGAAAAAATGAAATTGTGTTTATTGGTCAAACAATGGATAAAGAAAATATTATAGAAACTCTTAATGCTTGCCTAGCAACAAATGATGAAATAAAGAACGAAAAATGGAAGCAAGGCTATGAAGATCGTTGGCCTATGCCCAGAGCTCATGGAGCAAAATAATTTATAAAAGTCATTAGAAAACGCCCAATTGGGCGTTTTTTAGTTTTAGTTGAACTGTTGTTTGGTAATAATGTTTTTTAAGTTTTGCTTTTAGGTCAGTATAGTAAACCATTTCTTCGTTAGTAGGGAAGGGAATGAGTTTTGTTTCATCATATTTTACCTTCCATGAGTATATTATTTTGCTAATAATTCATTAATCTTTAATTAATATTATTAAATAGTTATTTAATTCATTTTCATTTGTTTGTATTTTTATTTGTAAGAATTAAATGATATACTTGTAAGTATAAATGAATTAAAATGAGACGTATATTTTCTTCAGTATATAGGTGTTTATTCCTATTGTTTTTTTTGTGTTCTTTTTTACATATACAAAAGCTAAATGCTCAATTTGAATTAGAATGGGAATCTAATCATAATTTTAAAGGAATTTCCAGTATTACGTTTGGAGGGACCAACAATGTATATGTAATGTCAATAAATGGAGATGCAAAAGCAGATGTTGTTAAAGCTTTTGAATTAAACGGCGATTCTCAAGGAGCCACATTAAGAATTAATAAAACTTTATCTGCAGGCAGTGGAAGTAGAATACTGAAATTACCAGAAATTTTTATTCAAAATAAGTTCATTCATAAAACTGTAAAGCTTAAAAAGAACATAATTATTGACAAAACGGACGCTAAGTACTGGTATAATGAATTGACTCTTTTTGATAAAAGTGGAAAAGAATTGAGTACCGTAGATTTTGAGGCACCAAATAGAATTAGTAAAATTTCTAATATTTTTTACGATAACAGCCATTTTTACTTAATAGGAACTAAGGGGCATAATTTGGACGTTGCCCAAAGGTCTGAACCGATTGTTTTTATGGTAAAACTTAATTATAATGGTGATATTATTTGGGAAAGAACAGTACATATTCCCTTTCCTTATAACGAAAAAATAAATAATCTGTCCTTATATCGTAATGATTATATGACGATTAGAGAAGTGGATTCAAAAATAGACATAATCTACTTAAATAAGCAATATGAGTATACGCTATCTACAATAAATAAAGAAGGTAGTGTCTTAAAGGTTAATCAGTTCAAAAAGGGAGAAAATAGCATAAAAGCTATAGAACTGAATAAAGATTTAACAAAGGTGTTTTCATATTCGGATAAGAAGCAAAAAAAATTAGAAAAAGAGCATCAAAAGAAGCAATTTGAAATTGAATCTATTATTACCAACACAGGAGAATATAATTCTAAAGTAGTTTCAGAAAGCCTCTATAAAAAAGGCGTAATTCTCGATATTTCATATTATGATGACGCCTTGTTTGTTTACTACAAAGAGGAAAAGAAAAAAGAAGAACCTAAGTATTTTCTCGGTAAGTTTAATGAGGATTTTAAGCTTATATCTAAAATTGAAATCACAGAACAATTAAAAGGAAAGTTAAGTAAAAAGGCCACTCTATTTACTGCAGATAATATGGCTTTTATTAGCCATAAATCTAATATGCTAGTTTTTAATTGTAATGATTTAAGTATGGATTGGTCTTTTCCAAACTCAGATTTAAAGGGGATTGACCACGTAATTTACGCAAAGGGAAAACTATTAGTTGTTCTTAATGGTGGTGCGTTTGGCGCTGCCAAATACTCATTTTTTAATCATATTAAAGACTAGTTTATGAAAAATTTTTCAATCGCTTTTTGGGTAGTTTTAATTTCATGTAATCTTTATGCTCAAAAAGGGGACTTAAAGTTTGCTGAAAAAGCATTAAAGGATGGTAAGGAATTTAACGCCGCTTATTTTTCCGCTAAGGCATTAAATCATCCCAAGGCATCTAAAAGAATTGTAAAAAGAGCTCACAAGATTTTAAGTGAGTATGTTTCTAAAGGATTTGATTATAGGGAAAATGAGATATCGTCTTATACTAAAAAATTACAAAATTATGATAAAGATGAATCTGTAAAAAACGCTTCAATAGTTGTTCAATTTACACAAGACCTAATTGATTATAAGACAGTATTGGATGAAATTCCAAATGACCGATTAGCTCCTCCTAAAAGTAAATCTCCCCCAGTTGTAGTTCCTGAAAAAGACTATTCTAAAGCTTTAAAAAGTGCTATAAATCAGCTAAATGAAATTAAAAAGAAAGCGTCCTTAGATTATTTGAAAGAAGCTCGAGAGCTTTCTAAAGAAAAGATGTTAGATAAATTAAAAGAATCCTTTTATAAATATGAAAAAGCAATAAAGTTGGATAATTCAGTTGTGGAATCTGTAAGAAATGAAAAAAATGCATTAGGAATTAGGATTGGGAAATTAATGTTAAGTGAAGCAAACTCCCTATATTTTTCCCAAGGTTCTTCTTTTAATGATAAGGAGCTGGCGATAGAAATCTTGGAGAAAGCATCGAAATATTCTGAAGAGGAAGAAATAAAAAAGCAAAAAACAAAATTGGGTAATGACTTATGTGAAGTTTATTATTTAAAGGTGAGAAATCTGCTTGAGCTTCCTTTAAAAAGACAGGAAGAAGGAACTAATAAAAATGAGAAAGCAAATACGACTGTAAGTGGTATGAAGGTTTCTTTCGATAAAAACAAAGCTATTCAGGACATTAAAAACAGACAACTAAAAACATCCAATTCATCTCCAAAAAGAAGTACGATTTTAGCGGGGAATTCTAATGCAGTGATAAGTTCAACTAACTTAGATAATAGTCATCAAGCAATAGCTTTCTTGGATAGAATTAAGAAGATTAATCCATCTTATAAGGACACCAAATACCTTATGCAAATAGCTTTAAAAGGAACTTGGTTAATAGATTATAGAGATAATAAAAAGTATGCTACTGCTAAAATAGGTAATCACATTTGGATGACTACGAATTTAGATTTTAATGCTTCTGGATCTGAGTATAAAACCTATTGCAAAGATGGAAAGGTAGTTGAAGTTAAGAAATATGGTCGGTTTTATAATTGGTATTCCGTTATGAAAAATTCAAGAAGTGAAGGTAGTCAGGGAGTTTGCCCTAAAGGATGGCGGGTACCTTCGGTAGAAGATTATAGAACTCTACAGAACACTATTCTTTAAAACCTATTGGACGATGTTTAATCCTCAATTTGGGTCTAATAATATGAAACCATACCCCACAAATGATCCTTGTACAAAATGGGCTAGCTTTCAAATAGGTTATTACTGGACTTCGACACCCAATAGCGGAAAAAATCTAAATACAAATACTATTTTAAAATCTGCAGCTTATGCTACATTTTCAAATAGTAGGTACCTTTCTGCTAAGTCTTTGAGTACTAGTTTTACAGAAGGAGAATCTCGAAATGAACATGAAAATACTAGAAAACTTTTTATGAATTGTCGTTGTGTTAAGGATTTTGTTTTGAAGACAAACTAGAATTAATTCAAAAGAATAAAATAGACGAAGATAGAAATGAAAAACGCCCATTTGGGCGTTTTTTTAGTTTTAGTTAAACCGTTGTTTGGCAATAATGTTTTTAAGTTTTGCTTTTAGGTCTTCACCAGTATCATAAACCATTTGTTCATTAGTAGGGAAGGGCACACGTCTATTATCCAATAAACGTCTGTCTTCTTTTTCTAATGCACGTTTATCGCCACGGTATCTGGCAAAAACGTTTTCAAATAAAAAACCACTATCAAAACTAAATTCATCTATAAGCTGTTTGGTTTTTAAATCGGCGTAAACCACATCAGCAATAATTTGAGATTCTTTTGTTTGTATGAATTCATTAAAGCGCGCTTTCACTTTAATGATTTTATCAATTTTAATGTCGTTACCTAAACTATCTTTCATAACGTTACCATTCCGATCCTTTTTGTATTTCCATCCATCAACAACTTCACGTTCCCTAATAAACTCACGTTCCTTAAGACGCTCAGGAGAAATGTTTATCTGTTTCAACTGCAATTGCATAGAGAAATCGTAGGCTATATCATTACTAGGATTGGCGTGATACACCGTCCAAAACTGATTTAAACCGTATGTGTTAAAATTTAACAAATCATCTTCTAAACGTTGTGGAATAACTTGTCTTGTTTGATTATTTATAGATACCAATACATAATGCGTACCTCTTTCATGAGCTTCGGCAAGAAGTTCATGGGTTTTTTCATAATTAGGATTGATATTTTCTAAATAATCTAGAGTACGATAGGCTTCCCTAATAGTGTATTTATTGTCAGATTCAAGTAAATCAATGCCTTTTTCATAAAGATAATCAGAAAGTTGTGCTTTGCTTTCGGCAATTTCATCGCTATAGTCTTTAAAATCAAATGTGATGTTTTTACCGTTTACGTATAGCGGAAGGATAGGTTTAATAGCTTCTTGTCTTGCATCTAAATCGGAATACAATTCAAAAATGTTCTTAAGAAACTCTGGGTTTCTGTCTTTTTTAAAATGCTTAATTGTATTCAAATCGCGTTCAACAGATTTGTAATACGCATCTTGAAGCATTAAAACGTATTCGGCTTTACGCTTTTTATTTTTGTTCGTTCTTAGTTTTTGTAATGCTGTAGTAATAGCATGGTCATAGTTACCAGTGTTAACAGCCTGTTCTACTTGCTTTTTAGCACTACAAGCAACTAACAATGTAACGATAGTAGAAAAAAGTAGTAGTTTCTTCATTAGGTTAAAATTTTAGGTTATTTGGAGTGTATTTCAATAGTAATGCCAAATTTAAACAAATTTGGCATTATATTCTTAAGTATCTGTTATACAGATTGTTATTTGTGCATATTTATAGTGGTACAATTCCGTTTATTTTTTCGTATAAACTGGTAATAATTCTGTTTTAACTTCACCAAAACCAATTCTAGTACCATCATTTTCACAGTAACCACGCATGATAACCGTGTCATGGTCGTTAATGAATTTACGTTCGCTACCATCATTCATTTGTATTGGTTTTTCACCGCGCCAAGTTAATTCTAACATAGAACCGTAGCTATCTTCAGTTGGACCAGAAATGGTACCACTTCCCATCATATCACCAGAATTTACCGGACAACCGTTAATTGTATGGTGTGCTAATTGTTGTGACATGTTCCAATACATATGTTTAAAATTAGATTTGCTAACCACAGTTTCTTTAGCTCCTTTTGGCTGAATAGCAACTTCTAAGTTGATATCAAAACTCTTCTTACCTTTATATTGAAGGTATTCTAGTTGTGGTTTAATTGGTTTAGGTCCTTGTACTCTATATGGTTCTAAAGCGTCTAAAGTAACAATCCACGGAGAAATAGATGATGCAAAATTTTTAGCTAAAAAGGGGCCTAGAGGCACGTATTCCCATTTTTGAATATCTCTGGCGCTCCAATCATTAAACAGCACTAATCCAAAAATATATTCTTCAGCTTCTTCAACAGGAATTGGTTCTCCTAAATCGTTAGCAGCTGTTGTTATAAATGCCATTTCTAATTCAAAATCCACTAATTTACTCGGGCCAAATACAGGTTCCGTAGCATCTTTTGGTAAGGTTTGCCCTTGCGGCCTGTGTACTGGAATACCAGAAGGGATTATAGAGGAACTTCTACCATGATATCCTACCGGAATGTGTAACCAATTAGGCAACAAAGCATTATCTGGATCTCTAAACATAGTTCCCACGTTAGTTGCATGTTCTATGCTTGAGTAAAAGTCTGTGTAATCGCCTATTTCAACTGGTAATTGCATTTCAATTTCATCTAATCGAAATAATACAATTTCCTTATGCTTAAGGTTGTTTTTTAAAGAGTCATTATCAGCATCAAAAATCTCAGCTATTCTATTTCTTACGGCACGCCATGTTTGTCTTCCGTCAGCAATGAAATCATTTAAAGTATCTTGAAGAAAAATGTCATCTGTTAGAGGAATTCCATCAAAGTATCCTAATTGATGCAAGGCACCAAGATCTATTGCAGTATCTCCAATACGTGTACCTATTGTAATAATATCATCACGTGTTAGAAAAACTCCAAAGGGAATGTTTTGAATTGGAAAGTCTGAATGTTTATCTACGTGTAACCACGATGTTCTATCTGGATTGTTAGCTGATAATGGCATAACTCTATATTGATTTAGGATTATTGATTTCTCTTCAAACGTACATATTTTTTTTGATTTTAACAGAAAAAATACCGTAAATCAAACAAAATTTAAAAATCGATAAAATGGTTGATAAAATGGTTCAAAACTTATGCGTAATTATACGTTTTTTGATGTTTAAAACTATTCTATTTCCTATTTTTGCGGGATAATTAACCATAATTTAATTTTATGCAACGCGACGAACAAATTTTTGAATTAATTGATGCTGAAAAAGAGCGTCAGTTACATGGTATTGAACTTATAGCATCAGAGAATTTTGTTAGTGACCAAGTAATGGAAGCTGCAGGTTCTGTTTTAACCAATAAATATGCTGAAGGCTACCCTGGTAAACGTTATTATGGCGGTTGTGAAGTTGTAGATGAAGTAGAGCAAATTGCTATTGATAGAGCTAAAGAATTATTTGGCGCTGCATATGTAAATGTACAACCTCACTCGGGAAGTCAAGCTAATACAGCGGTTTTTGCGGCTTGTTTAAAACCTGGAGATACTATTTTAGGATTTGATTTATCTCACGGTGGTCACTTAACCCATGGATCTCCTGTAAATTTTTCGGGAAAATTATATAACCCAAAATTTTACGGAGTTGAAGAGGAGACTGGTGTTTTAAATTATGATAAAATTCAAGAGATTGCCACTAAAGAGCAACCAAAATTAATCATTGCTGGTGCTTCTGCCTATTCACGTGATATTGATTTTAAACGTTTTAGAGAAATTGCTGATAGTGTTGGAGCAATATTAATGGCAGATATCTCTCATCCTGCAGGCTTAATAGCTAAAGGTATTTTAAATGATCCAATTCCTCATTGTCATATAGTAACAACAACTACTCATAAAACATTAAGAGGACCAAGAGGTGGTATGATTATGATGGGGCAAGATTTTGAAAACCCATTTGGTATTACTTTAAAAAGTGGAAAATTACGTAAAATGTCTTCTTTATTAGATTCTGCTGTTTTCCCTGGTAACCAAGGTGGACCATTAGAGCATATTATTGCTGCAAAGGCTATTGCTTTTGGGGAGGCTTTAACAGATGAGTTCTTAAATTACCAATTACAAGTTAAAAAGAATGCTGCTGCTTTAGCTGATGCTTTAGTAGCTAAAGATTATAAAATCATTTCTGGAGGTACAGATAACCACTGTATGCTAATTGATTTACGTAATAAAAATGTTTCAGGTAAAGAAGCTGAAGAAGCTTTAGTACTGGCTGATATTACTGTAAATAAAAACATGGTACCATTTGATGACAAATCTCCATTTGTAACTTCTGGTATTCGCTTAGGAGTTGCGGCTGTAACTACTCGTGGATTAAAAGAAGATGCTATGATTGCTATTGCTGATTTAGTTGATGAAGTGGTAACTAATCATGAAGATGAAGCTGTATTAGCTTCTGTAAGAGAAAAGGTAAATGCTATGATGGCCGATAAGCCTTTGTTTGTAGCATAACAATTTAGATATTCGATATTAAAAGCCTGCTATTAAGTAGGCTTTTTTTATGTGCAAATGCGAGGTCATTGCTTTAGTTTGTAATTTTCCATTGTAAAATCTTTAATAAAACCTAATTTGGAATATATATTTTTAGCCATATCTGAAGCTTGTAAAGTCATTAACTTATAATTCATATTGATAGCATCATTAATAAGCTGTACCATAATATCATAGGCATAGCCTTGCTTTCGTTGATTGGGAAGGATACCTAAACAGTGAACACCTGCTGTTTTATCAGTATGAAATATGAGTACACAACCTACTAATTTTTCATTATCATAAACTAAATAAAAATTGGTTTTGTTTTTTAGTTTCATGACAACATGCTCACTAAAATTGTAGTTAAATGCTGCTTTAAAGGTGATACTCCATAATTTGGCATCATCTTTATTTTCAACTTTAATTAGATTCAATTCCCTTTTTGAGTGAATTGGTTTTTCCAATGCTAAACTCATACCGTGTTGAATAAACTTAAGTTCAAAGCTGTCATTTATAAACAATTCTTGATTGTTGCCATTATCGAAATTTGAAAATGTTAGCGTTTGGTTTTTGATCATTTCTTCTTTTATGGCTTTTAAACTTTCTGTAGAAATACGATTATTTATCCAAATTTTATTCGGCCATTCGGAGTTTTGAATTGTTGAAGCGCTATGAAACTTATTGAAGGTATAGCTATCAAATAACGTTCCTGCTAGTTGCCATAAACTGGTTAAGTTTTCTAAATTCTTATTTGTAGTATTCATTTTGTATTGATTAAGATTATAGCAATTATCATAAAAACACTACCCAAAGCTCTTTTTATGGTTATTGGTTCAACCGGTAAATTTAACCAGCCATATTGACCAGCGATTAATGAAAAAAAGAGTTGTCCGCAAAGCCCAATCGCTATCATTTTAGAAATACCTAATTTAGGTATGGTAAAAAAATATAAGGAAATACCTAAAACGCTAAAAACACCACCAGCAAACCACAAATACCAAGGTACTTGGTTCATAATATTCAATTTTATAAAACGTCCGTTTAAGAAAAAGATAATAGCACCACCAAGTATAGTGCTGGTTAATGAAGTAAAGAAAACCGCTGCTAAGGGCTGTTTTAAAATGGAACCTAATTGCGCATTAAATCCAGCTTGAATTGCCAGAAACATACCGCCAAAAAGTGCTAAAGATTGTATGAGTAATTGTTTCATGCTGCAAAGATGAAAAGCTTTATTGCTTTTTTTCTTTACATATGTTGAGTATTATTTATTTTCTTTAATAGTTTTTCGAATTCTGCTTAATTGGGTAGGGGTAACACCTAAATGAGAAGCTATGTAGCGGAGAGGAATATTATCTGCATTTTTATGCTTTGCTAAGAAATTAATATACCTGGTCTTGGCGTCTTTGGTTACAATATCAATCTCTATTTGTTCTTTATCAATAACCCAATTTTTTTCTAAATAGGCAATGTAGAAGTTCTTTAAATCGGAATTAGATGCTAAAAGCGCTTTAAACTTTTTAAAGTTAAAACTTAAAAGGGTACAAGGTTCTATGGCCTCTAAGGCAAATTCAGAGGGTTTGCCTGTTAGGGTAGAGACTAATGAGCCCGCAAAATGCCCCTCTAAAAATATGTTTTTATGATACAAATCACCATCAGAATTTAGAAAACAGGAAACCATTACCCCTTTATATATAATATGAATATCTTTTGAAATCTCCCCAAAACCCAATAAAGAAGTCCCTTTGTTTAATTGATTTATAGAGACAATAGAATAAAGTAAGTCAACGCTATTTTCATCTAATATAAAGTACCTGTTAAATACGGATTTTATAAACGACTTATGATTAGAAGACAAATTCATAGTTAGTCCTCTTCTGGAAAAACAATATGTTGATAAGCCCCTAAGTCTGGTGAAGCAGTTCTGTTAACGTTTAAAATATCTGTAGGAACTTGACTTGCAAATACGGATAAGCCTTTATTGATAGCAGCAGATTCTTCTCCAATTATGAGCATATTTAAATCTGGATTTTTAAAATTAGGGTCTTCATTAAAAATATTACCTTCATAATGACTCAAATCATTTAAATCATAATTAGGACCGGTAAAATTGTTACTATTATCTTGGAAGCGTATTAAACAGTTGGTAAACTTAAAATTAAAGTCTATGGAAGCCTCTTCAACTTCATCTAAAAGTATTTCGGGGTTATCGTTCCCATAGATAATACAGTTATTAAAGTTGGCCTCTACTAAATCTGTAACAATTGCATTACCATCATCATCTAAAACAAAATTATTTAGTAATAATGATGGGAATTGTCTGAAACCATTACCCCAATAATTGGCAATAGTACAATGGGTAAAGTTGTATTTACCACCAAGGGTTCCTGCAAAAGAAGATAGACCTGAGTTATTGATTACCACATTTTCAGCTTTTATAGAGCTATTTCTACCTAAAATTCCAAAATTACTTGAGTTATACACTTGAGTATTGGTTATGGTAAGTTTATCATTTATATCCGAGGCATTTCCATCACATAATATTCCTACTAATGCATTTTTTATTGTTGCATGGTTTATACTGTTATTTGTGCTTCCGTCTAAAAACCAAATAGTTCCCCATTGCCCTGGTCTTTCAGAAAAGTTTGGTTCTAAACGATCTCCTTCAAGAATAACTTCATTTTCCAATAATTCCGAATCTGAACTTAGACTTCCGTTAATCTGAAGAGATGCTCCCGAATTAACAATAATACCCGAGTTTTCGTGAAAATGTAAACGTGCCCCGGGATTAATAGTTAAAGTTTCTCCACTTGGCACTGCTGCAAAACCATAAATAACATATGGTTTCTCATTGGTCATGGTTAACTCGGAAGACAATAATTCTCTACCTTGTAATTCCGTTTCAACTTGCTCACCATCTATGTCTAGAGCAAGTGTTTCAATTACTTTGGTTGTGTTATCTCTATTTGGGTAAATAAAAACAGCATCCTTTACCAGAGTTACCAGTTCAACTTTCTGTTGATTGGCTCCTGCATCAAACTCTATTTGGTCCGTATAGAGGTATTCTCCATTTGTGTTGGGTAATGTATTAATGTTGATAGTAGATTCGACGAAAATAAACAGACTATCTTTTGCTAAAAGTTCAATGTTTTCAAATTCTTTTCCTGCTATCCCATCTACACTTAACCTATAATTAGAACTTTCCCCTAAAGCTAATCTAACAGTAGGTATGGAGATATCATTATTACTTCGGTTATATACTTTTAAGTTATATGTACTTGAACCTATATTGGTAAATACCGTATCTAGATAAACGGTGTCTTTTGAAAATTCTAAGTTTCCAGTACTTGGTGAGAATTCAAAATCCTTTCGGCAAGAACTCCAAAGGGTTAAAAAAATTAAGGTTAAGGTAAAGTAGAGGTAACGGCTCATTAAACATTATTTTACGCTAAAATATAACTTTTGAAATTAGGATTTATTATCTCCAGACTTAATTCTTTTCAGAAGTTTTAGGCACCTTATTCTCTTCGAGGATATTGCTAAAATCATTCCCCAATTTATAAATGGTATCCAATAGCTCTATGTTCTCTTTAGTTGATAAGAGTTCACAATTTAAATTTTGAGCTTCAATATATTCGAAGAATAAGAATTTATAGTCTTTAGGAATACCCAATTGGTCAAATATGAGCTGGTTATTAAACAATTTGCTATTAGAAAACAAGGAGTCTATTTGATTATAATTTATGAGCTTAATTTCATACTTTTTCTTTTTTTTCAATAATTTGGTTACACCAATTAAGTCTATGAGCCTACCAAGATCTATTCCTGCGGAATAAGATGATTTTGGTTTATACAGATGGGGGTTGTTTTTAATGTCATTGGCTAAAGCAGCACCAAAATCTGCGGTATAGGTCTTAGCTTCAAATTGTTTTTCTTTTTCGTTAGTTAATAGTACTTCTTCTAAATCGTTTACTCTTTTTTTAAGTTCGAAGACCTGAACGTTGGTAAAATGTTCTTCGGTAATTTTTGTTTTCTTTTGAATATGAAAAAATGACTTAAACAATAAAACGTCTCCAGAAGAAGTATTCATCTTAAAGCTGCCTTTTACATCTGAATATGTAGTATCCTTCTTTGTTAAGTTTATAATTAAAGCACCTTTAACGGTGGAGTCTTCGTCATAGATTTTGCCTTGAATCTTTTGAGACAGGCAAATGCTAGGAAGTACGATAAGAATTAGTGTAATTGTTTGCTTCATTCAACCTTAATATTGAGGTCAAGGTAGAATAATAAGTTGTTGAAGATGAGTAATTAAGAATATTTAACACCACTTTTAGAAAAAAATTAACGCTTCGGAATTAATTTGTTTACATGATAAATGTCATGAGATTTAGATCTTAGATATGGTATATTTAATTGTGAATTTTTTGCAGACTTTAGGTTATTGCGATTGGATAAAAAATTAGTAAACAATTTGTTTACTTGGTTTTATGCCGACTCTAACATAAAGCTCGAAAAAAAAGCCCTTGTTATGAACAAGGGCTTTTTGGTTGCTATTAACATAGAGAGATTATACTAAATCTCTTATTACTTTAGCAGCTTTCTCAGCTGATATATCACGTTGTGGTGTTCCAAACATTTCGTATCCAACCATAAATTTCTTAACAGTGGCACTACGTAATAGTGGTGGATAGAAACTCATGTGCCAATGCCAATGACTATTGTCTTTTCCATTAGTAGGCGCTTGATGAATACCACTAGAATATGGGAACGACGTATTAAATATTTTATCATAGGCTTTAGTTAATACAGAAATTGCTTCGGCATATAACAAAGCTTCATCATCACTCATTTCTAGAATATTAGTTTGGTGTTTTTTAGGAGCTATCATAGCTTCAAAAGGCCAAACAGCCCAAAATGGAACTAATACAACAAAGGCGTCATTTTCATAAATAATACGTTCTTTTTTGTCTAGTTCTTGAGCTAAATAATCCCCTAAAATACTTCTGTTCTTTTCTTTAAAGTAGTTTAATTGCTGTGTGTCTTTTTTAGCAACTTCATTTGGTAGGGTAGATTGACTCCAAATTTGACCATGTGGATGCGGATTACTACATCCCATAACAGCACCCTTGTTTTCAAATATTTGTACGTAATTAATTAAGTCATTTTCTCCTAGTTCTTTGTACTCTTTTTGCCATGCGAAAACCACCTTTTGAATTTCTTCAGGTTCCATATCTGGTAAACTCTTAGAGTGATCTGGACTAAAGCAAATTACTTTACATATTCCTTTTTCACTTTCGGCAACTAATAGACCATCATTAACTGAAAAGTCCGGAGAGTCACTTTGAAGCGCTGCAAAATCATTGGTAAAGATGTAAACATCTGTATACTCTGGATTTACTTCACCATTAATTCTTGTATTTCCAGGACATAAATAACACTCAGGATCATAACTAGGCCTTTGTTCATTGTTAACGGCTTCATTTTGTCCTTGCCAAGGTCTTTTAGCTCTATGAGGAGATACTAAAACCCATTCACCTGTTAAGATATTCAAGCGTTTATGCGAATAATCTTGTAAATTACTATTCATTTTATAGTTAAGTTAATGTTGTTTATTTTACTACGTGTGTTCCGTCTGAAAGCTCTACAGAATAAAAAGAGCAATCCATTCCAAATTTTTCTCTATATGGTTCAGAAACTAAAGCTTTAAATTCCTCTTCTTTACCTTTTTCTATTAGGTTGATAGTACAGCCTCCAAAGCCACCACCCATCATTCTGGCTCCAATAACATAATCGGTACTCTTGGCTTTTCCAACTAAGAAATCTAACTCTTCACAACTTACTTTGTATTGCTTAGAAAGTCCTTCATGAGACCCATAAATTAAATCACCTAGGGTTTCTAAATCATCTTCCTCCATAGCTTTAGAAGCTTTTCTAGCTCTATTGTTTTCTTGAATTACATACAAAGCTTTTTGATAGTTCTCTGGAGTAACTTCGTCTTTAATAGTAGCTAAATCGTCTTCGGTAGCATCTCTTAAGGCTTTTACATTTAAAAGTTTAGAAATGTTCTCACAAGCAGAGCGTCTGTCGTTATAGGCGCTATCCGATAAGCTATGTTTTACATTTGTATTAATAAGGATTAATTGATGATCTTTGAAATCTATTTTAAAAGGTTTTGCTTTAATAGTTCTACAATCTAATAATAAAGCATTGTCTTTAACACCAAACATACTTGCGTATTGATCCATAATACCACAATTAACACCAACATAGTTGTGTTCTGCCTTTTGAGAGATGAAAATCATATCTTCTTTGCTTAGACCTAAATCAAATACTTCATTTAAACCATAAACCACACTGTTTTCTAAAGCGGCAGAAGAGGACATACCTGCACCTCCAGGAATATCACCTTTAAAGACAATATTAAAATTACCTATGACCTTATTCCTGTTTTTAATTTCTGCAACAACCCCTAAAATGTAATTTTCCCAACTACCTTCTTTTAAAGGTTTGATTTTATCTAATTCAAAAGCAACTTTACTATCTTTATCTAAGGCATAAGCCGATGATACTGCAGAGTCAGTTTTTTGAATTGCAGCGTAAATTCCTTTGTTTACAGCACCCGGAAATACAAAACCATCATTGTAATCTGTATGTTCTCCAATTATATTTATTCTACCAGGTGAGAAAATTAAAATAGGTTCTTCATTAAATTCTCTAATAAAGACCTCTTTAACATCATTAATTAAGCTTTCTCTCATTATTTATATTGTTAGTTGTTTTTTAATGTTAATTTCCAAGTAATGCTATACGAGTCATCTGGATTAAGTGTTTGTAATCCAATTTCGTTATTAAAACTATCTGATACCCCTGTGGTAGGTTCTATAGCAATTGTATTCTCTTTTGGAGGCGTATAAACTTGCAGAAAGTTATTAGTACCAGTGGCATTAAAATGTAAGTTATATGCAGGGGTTTTAAACACAACTTCATCCGAATCTAAAATCCAGCAATCATCAAGTTGTTGCCCTTCTATTTTAATAGCTGTTGAAGTATCTGTATCAATAACACCAGTGGTAATATTTCTATCTCCTAAAACTATTTTTTGCGAACTATTTAACTTTAAAGCACTTTCAAATAAGTTACCGCTTAAAAAATAAGGGTGCCATCCAAGTGTAAAAGGGAAGGCTTTGTCATCTGTATTATCTACAGTAACCTTTAACTCTAAAGTTTCTTTTGTAAAAATATATTCAACCTGAATTTTATAAGTATAAGGGAAGCCCGGGGATTCCTTGGTTTCTGCATATTCTAGTAACACTGAAGTTGCGTTTTTATCAGAATTAGTACTTATAACTTCAAATGTTTTGTTATAAACTAAACCATGTAGAGCATTGTTTTCTTCTTTTTGATTGGCTTCAAACTGAAAATCACTACCATTAAAGGTATATTTTCCATCTTTAATTCTGTTAGCAAAAGGAAACAGAATAGATGAAGCAAAAGTATCGGCATAAGTTAATGGCGATAAGTCTTTGATTATTTCGTGGCCATCAAGAGTTAATTCTTGTAAACTGGCCCCCTCATTGAGAATAATTTTTGCAAAAAAATTGGTCTCTGAGTTTTCTATTTCTAAATAGTTTAATGCTTTGTGGTGGTTTATGTTATACATTAAGTTTAGTTATATGGAGTTGCGTAATATTAAGTTATGTGGGTTTTCTAGTTGAATCTGTTCTTTATTAATAATCATTTCAGCTAAACGTTTACCCATTAGATTAAAGTCTGTAGATATAGTTGTAATTCCGCCTTCAACAAGTTCTTTTAATAAGGTATCATTATATGATATAATACCAATATCTTTGGCAAGTTTTAGCTTAGACTCTTTCATCTTTTTAATAATTCTAAGCAGATTTTTATCATCTGGAATTATATATAAATCTCCTGTTTCGGGGCTTTTGTCTTTTAAAGAATTAACAATAGAAAAGTTTAACGCGTTCTTTTTGCAAAACTTTGTAAACCCTTTTAACATGCCGTAAGGCTGCTTATTTTCAGAATTAACTAGAATTAGATTCTTATATTTTTTTATAAGATGTTTGGCTTCATTGAGATTATCAAAAATCTCCTTTTTAAAGTTTTGATAAACACCAGGGTAACCCGCTAAATCTTCAGGAATCTGATCTAAAATATAAACCTTCTCTTCCGATAGGTCTTTAATGATTTCTTGAGTGTTATCTATATTAGCTGGCATTATAACGTAGTAATTATAATCGCCCAAATTGTCCTGAATAAGTTTTTTAAAAATATTTCTATTGAAATGGTGGAAATAAATATCCACTTGGATATCATTTCCAAGGTTTTCTAAAAAAGAATTATATAAATCTTCTTTAAAGGAATTAAGTTCGTCGAATAGAAGGAATATCTTTTGTGTAACGCTAACATTTTCGCTTGATATGTAATAGCCCTTGCCAACAACAGATTGAATAATACCTCTATTCTTCAATTCATTAAAAGCCATTAAAACGGTATCTCTTGATAGTTTATGGTCGTTTTTAATCTGATTAATAGAAGGAATTTGATCTCCTTTTTGTAACGTACCAGAAACAATCAATTCCTCGATAGAATTAATTATCTGTTTATACTTGGGTATCCCTATTTTACTTTTAACTTTTATCATAAGAAGCGCTACAAAGATAAATAAAAAAAACAAAAAACCTACTAGACCCTACCAGTTTGGTTTTTTAAATAAAAATACTAAGGTTTTTAAAATTAAATTTCTATATTTGAGTTCGATTTTCACTAACTAAACTAATATTTTACAATGACAGCAGGATTTGATACGTGGGACTATGTAGTCTTTATTGCTTACGCCATATTAATTTTAGGTGTAGGATTATGGGTGTCTAGAGATAAAGATGGACACGAAAAAAATGCCGAAGATTATTTTTTGGCAAGTAAATCTTTACCTTGGTGGGCCATAGGAACCTCTTTAATAGCGGCAAACATTTCGGCAGAACAGTTTATTGGAATGTCTGGTTCTGGATTTGCCCTAGGATTAGCTATTGCTTCTTATGAGTGGATGGCAGCACTTACCTTAATTATTGTTGGTAAATACTTCTTACCAATTTTTATTGAGAAAGGGCTTTACACCATTCCGGAATTTGTTGAAAAACGATTTTCTACTAATCTAAAAACAATTTTAGCTGTTTTCTGGTTAGCACTTTACGTATTTGTAAACCTAGCTTCTGTATTGTATTTAGGAGGTCTGGCTATTGAAACCATAATGGGTATTGATATGATGTATGCTATTATTGGTTTAGCACTTTTTGCGGCGGCCTATTCTTTATATGGAGGTTTATCTGCTGTTGCATGGACAGATGTTATTCAAGTTGTGTTTTTGGTTCTAGGTGGTCTTGTTACTACTTATTTAGCGTTAAATGCTGTATCAAATGGAGAAGGTGTATTAGCTGGTTTCTCTCAGGTAATGGATGCTGCACCAGAGAAATTTCATATGATACTAGAAGAGACTAATGAAAACTACGATAACTTACCTGGTATTTGGGTTCTAATTGGTGGTTTATGGGTTGCTAATATCTATTATTGGGGGTTCAATCAGTATATTATTCAAAGAACTTTAGCAGCCAAATCTCTGAAAGAATCTCAAAAAGGTATTCTTTTGGCAGCTGCGTTAAAGCTTGTTATTCCTTTAATAGTTGTAATACCTGGTATTGCGGCATATGTTATGGTAAACGACCCTGAAATTATGGCTAGATTAGGAGATATTGGTCAATTAAATATGCCTTCAGCAGAAAAAGCAGATAAAGCTTATCCGTGGTTATTACAGTTCTTACCAACTGGACTTAAAGGTGTGGCATTTGCTGCCTTAGCTGCAGCGGTTGTATCTTCTTTAGCGTCTATGCTAAACTCTACTTCTACAATATTTACAATGGACATTTATAAAGAGTATTTTGATAAAAATGCTAGTGATAAGAAAACAGTTAATGTAGGTAGAGTATCTGCTGCTGTTGCTCTTGTTATTGCAGTTATTGTGGCGCCATTATTAGGAGGTATTGATCAGGCATTCCAATTTATACAAGAATATACTGGATTAGTAAGTCCAGGTATATTAGCGGTATTCTTATTAGGTTTATTCTGGAAGAAAACTACAAACAGTGCTGCTATTTGGGGAGCAATAGCTTCTGTGCCAATTGCATTGGCATTAAAGATTTTACCTGCTAAGGTAGAAGCTTTCGAATGGTTAACACCTTGGATGCATCAAATGGGATTAGCTACGTTATTATCTATGGTTGTAATTATGATTATTAGCCAAATAGAAAATAAAGGAGAAAATGATGCCAAAGGGATTTATTTCTCTAAGGATTTATTTAAGACAAGTCCACTTTTTAATATAGGATCTTTTATTGTAATGATTATTCTTGCGTTCCTATATGCTAAGTTCTGGTAATAAATAGCATAAATATTATAAAAGCGCCATAGTAATATGGCGCTTTTTTGTTTTGTTTAAGTTGTAAATGCTTTTTTATGAAAGGAATACATATTATTATAAAAATTATACAAATTTCTTTTGGTTAGATTTATGTTTAATTTTATATTTGCAACCGCTTTAATGGTCGCGTAGCTCAGCTGGATAGAGCATCTGCCTTCTAAGCAGACGGTCACAGGTTCGAATCCTGTCGCGATCACTAAGTAATTTATCAAAAATTGTCAAAACCTTGCAAACTATTTGATTTGCAAGGTTTTGTGTTTTTAAGGCCTTAATATTTTTTGAATTCATTTGAAATTAAAGGATAACAAATCGGTCAACAGTTGACAAATTTAAAAAGTTGTTGACCGAATAAGGGTTTAAAATTCTTATATTCAGGTAGTTGTATTTGACTTTCGTCTTGGTAAATGTTTAACTAAAGACGATAATTATGAAAACCCGTTCAACCTTTAGCCTTTTGTTTTGGGCTAATACTTCACGCATTAAAAACAATCAAGTTCCTGTCTATGTTAGAATAAAATCCATTTTATGAAACAAAAACGGTTTGTGGCATGGATTGTTTTGGTTTAAATCGGTCATTTTAACTTTTTTTAACTTTTATGATTTTCTTGATTTTTTAATTTTATCGAGAATTTGAAATAATTATATCATGCAATTTATTAAACAAGAAAAGAGTCTTTCGCCCGCTTTTTCTGTTTGGTCAATTGAAAAAGCTTCAAGCAAGATAAAGTCAAATAGTATTACAGGCGGGCTAACTCAGGAACTACAATTTATCCTGAATTCATTTCGATTAATTTTTCCTATACTTCTTTTAGGAATTAAACTGTTTGAATTTAAGTTTTACAGATAATTAGTCAATCTTATGTATTAATAGACTTTCAGGTTTATTATAGTCTTTCTTTTTATTAATAATATTTCCCATCGTTCTATTTCTTTTAACGAATACTTGGTAATACGCAAGCTTCATTAGAAAAATAACCAAGGAATAATTCAATGCTTAAAAAAAAGGATAGTTGCTAGTAGTTACACCTGGGCAATCTTTTAATATTCAATCATCAATATTTTTCGAACATATTTAAAAATTATAAAATAGTTTTTTATGACAACCAAAAAATTACACTTAGAGACGTTTTTATTTTCACTAGCTTTTTTATTCTTTTTTAATTTCACAGCGCAAGCAGGTAACGGAATAACTTTGTATACGCCATATACAAATGTTTCGGTTCCTCCCGGAGAATCCATTGATTATACCGTTGATGTTAAAAATTATGGAAGCCAGTTAAGGCACGTAGACATTTCGTTGTCGGGATTACCTAAAGATTGGAGTTCCAGTTTAAAAGCGGGAGGCTACAGTATTAATAGAATTTCAGTACTTCCCGGAGAGAAGAAATCAGTTTCCCTGACTATAAATGTACCTTCAAAAGTTGATAAAGGCACATATAAAATTAGGGTGATTGCCAAAAACTACGATGTACTACCCGTGGTCATTGACGTGTCAGAACAAGGTACTTATAAGACTGAGTTTACCTCTGACCAGATAAATATGGAGGGACACTCCAAGTCAAATTTTAATTTTTCCGCTAAACTAAAAAACCATACGGGAGAGAAACAATTGTATTCATTGCTTGCAAAAGTGCCACGTGGCTGGAATGTAATCTTTAAACCAAATTATAAGCAAGCTACTGCCGTTGAAATAGAACCAGGAAATACGGCAAACATTAGCATCGAGGTAAAACCTCCTTATGGTATAAAAGCTGGAACTTATAAAATACCTGTTCAAGCAGCTAATAAATACAGTACGGCTAATTTAGAACTAGAGGTGGTCATAAAGGGCTCTTACGATTTAGAACTCACCACCCCTACAGGATTATTAAGCTCTAGTATTACTTCTGGTGACGAGAAAAAAATAGAATTTGTGGTTAAGAATTCGGGTTCCAGTAGGTTAAGTGATATTACCTTTAATTCGTCAAAGCCTAAAAATTGGGAAATTTCAATACAACCAGATATTATTCCTTCCCTAGAAGCTGGTGCTACGACGCAGGTTTATGCTACAATTAAATCAGCAGACAAATCCATTCCTGGAGATTACATATCCAAAATTACGGCTAAAACTCCTGAAATATCTTCAACAGCATCGTTAAGGGTTTTAGTGAAAACTCCTTTATTATGGGGTTGGTTGGGTATTTTAATAATCCTAGGAACCTTATTTGCCATTTATTATCTGTTTAAAAAATACGGAAGAAGATAATCATGGAAAATTGCATAGAAATATCTGGTTTAACCAAAAAGTATGGAACTCATTTAGCGGTAGATGATTTAACACTTTCTATAGCGAAAGGGGAGATTTTTGGTTTACTTGGACCTAATGGCGCGGGTAAATCAACTACCATTCTAATGCTGCTTGGTTTGACCGAAGTCGATTCTGGACATGTCAAAGTCTGCGATATAGACGCAACACGACATCCATTGGAAGTTAAACGTAAAGTAGGCTACTTGCCCGAAGACGTTGGTTTTTATAATGACTATTCTGGACTGCAGAATTTAGTATATATAGCGCAACTAAATAATATTCCGATTAAGCAGGCTAAAAAAGATGCCTTGCTCATATTAGAAGAGGTGGGGCTGTTAGATGCAAAAGACAAAAAAGTTGGAACATATTCCAGAGGAATGCGTCAACGGTTAGGCTTAGCAGAGGTTTTGATAAAAGAACCTGAGGTCATCATACTTGATGAACCAACTTTAGGCCTTGACCCCGAGGGAGTGCGGAAGTTTCTTCAGTTAATTGTTGAACTAAGTAGAAAGAAAGGCATAACAGTACTTTTTTCATCTCACCATCTGCACCAAATACAGCAAGTATGTGACCGTGTTGGAATATTCGTCAAGGGTAAGCTATTGGCAGAGGGAAAAATAAGTGACCTCGCTGAACAATTATTTTCCAAAAATACTTTTACTACTGAGCTTGGAATAACAGATAGCAAAGAGATTACAGATACCACGTTGAATGAAATTACAGAGAAAATCAGCACAATTAAAAATGTGGCTAAAGTGACATCACATGGGAGTCATTTTTCGATAGAATCAAAAAGTGATGTTTCTGGAGAACTATCCAAACTTATTGTGGGCTTGGGGTACGGTATCAGTTACTTGACTAAAAAGGAATACGGGTTGGACGATATTTACCATAAACATTTTCAAGAATAAGATACAATGAACACTAAATTAAATAATATAAGTCTTTCAATACCAAAGAGAACTAAACTTATGGAATTTATCAATTCTATAGAGTTATTTAGGAGAAATGAGAATGCCGATGCATCTCATTCCCTTATGGCTCCATTTAAGGTAATGGTACAAAAGGAGATTTCCGACCATATAAGAAATTGGCGGTTCATTATTTTATTTGCCATTATATCATTAGCTTGTTTGGGAACACTGTTTTCTACATTATCGGATAGTGCTAAAATACTTGCTACCAGTAATTCAGGAAATACATTCTTTTTTCTGAATTTGTTCACCAAATCAAATGGTACATTGCCTTCTTTTTTTGTGTTTGTAGGTTTTTTGGGCCCCTTATTTGGAATTGGATTGGGATTTGATGCGATTAGTTCAGAGCAGAATAGGGGAACATTAAGTCGTGTTATGGCACAACCAATTCCGAGGGATTATATAATTAACTCTAAATTTCTGGCGGGTATCATTGTAATAAGCGTAATGCTTTTTGCTCTAAGCTTTTTGGTTTTGGGAGCAGGCTTGGTCGCTCTTGGAACGCCACCAACGGCAGAGGAATTCATGCGAATAGTTATTTATACAATACTAAGTATTATATACGTTTCTTTTTGGCTCAACCTATCCATTTTGTTTTCGGTACGTTTTAGACAACCTGCAACTTCCGCCTTATTGGGATTAGCTGTTTGGTTGTTTTTTACAATTTTTTATCCTCTAATTGTGAATATTATAGTTAAGGGTTTCGAACCGGGTAAATATGCCATGCCAAGTAAAATCTTTATTTATCAAAAATTAAAGTTTTACCTGGTACAAATCATGCCTAATGAACTATTCGACCAAATTACTTCTGCCCTTTTGGTGCCATCGGTTCGAAGTTTAGGGCCCCTAACAATGGAGCAAATGCAAGGAGCTATTCCAAGTACATTGTCAATAGGACAAAGTATTCTGCTCGTATGGCCACAGGCCACAGGTTTACTTTCCTTGACCCTTCTTTGTTTCTTGTTTTCATACGTGATTTTCATGAAACGCGAAATTCGCTCTAGGGGTTAGGTTTCTTCATGGATCTATCATCTATCCAAAAAATAAAGGGACTGTTTTTACAGTCCCTTTTGCTTTGATATAAAATTAAGCCGAGGTGGCTTGTGAAACCGTACTGGTAGAGTTGCTAAATTGATACTCCGTACTGTGAAGCATTTTAGTGTACAGGTTTTCATTGACTGTCACGGGGATTTCCAGATTTGGAAATTTAATTTGGTACTTTTTTCCCTTCTTACCAATAAGACGAACTTTAACGGGATCTTTCTCCATAATTTAAAATTTTAAAAAGTTAAACCATAAAAAATTATCAGTTTTCCTAGGACAAATTATATGCCAAATTAATGGTGGTATCTAGGATGCAGGGATTTTGGTTTTGAATACTTCCTTTTGAAAGTCAAAGGTGTCATATTGACATTAGTAAAAACCATTTTGTTAAATATCTAGATTACTAATTAGGAAATTTTTAAGAATTATATGCCTTCCAGTATTTCACAGAAGCTTAATTGAATTCTATTGGCAAACTTACTTCCCGGGGGCAAGTTGAGTAATACTAAAAACCATCCTTTTTGGGTCATTTTAAAATCTTTAAAGACCGTTCCTTTTAGTTGTGTGTAAACTGGCTTGAAATGCTCTTCTAAAACCATTCCCGTGGCCTCCATAATGGCCATAGCATGCTTTACAGCCTTCCCGATATCTTCTTTAGGAACACCTTCATATACCAAATCGCTAACCAGATACTTCATTCTAGTAGCCAATAAGGCATCGATAAAAACTTTTAGTCCGTCATCTTCATTGATATATTTTCTTTTGTAAACCGTAACTTTCATTTCTCAAAATATTAAACTGTTGAATTGCGTTTTTCAGTTGAAATTTGTTGTAATTTTTTGAATAATTGTTCTTCTTCAAAATTTAAACTCTTAGGAAGCTCCACATTGATTTTCACCAATAAGTCTCCATAGCTATTGCTATTATATTTGGGCATTCCTTTACCCTTTAGCCTTAATGTTTTACCGCTTTGAGTTCCTTTGGGGATAGACATGTTTACATTGCCTGTTATTGTGGGTATTTTGATTTTTCCTCCTAAAACAGCTGTGTAAAGGTCAATGTTCATATTAGTGACCAAGTTGTTCCCATTTCTTTCAAATCTTGGGTCGTGATTGACCCTCAATACGATATAAAGATCTCCTGAGTTCCCTGAATTTACCCCTGGCTGTCCTTTTCCTTTTATCTTCAGTTGTTGTCCGTCGTAAGAGCCTGGTTTTATGGTAATCCTTAACTTTTGCCCATTGAGTTCAAAGGTTCTCTTGCTTCCATGATAAGCTTCAAGCAAAGTGATTGGTAGTTCTGCTTGTATGTCATTGCCTGTGAACCCTTGCCGGGTTCTTTTAGAACTGTTGGCAAACCCGCCTTGGTTGCCTTCTCCAAAGAACATATCGAAAAAACTGGAAAAACCACTATTCCCTCCGAAAAACTCAGATGGGTCTCCTTCATAATAGAATGTCCGCCCTCCATTGGTTTGGGATTGGTTTGCATACTGTCTCCAGTCACCTCCGGCCTGTTCATAGGCTTGCCAATTAGCTCCTAATGTATCGTATTTTTCCCTTTTTTCGGGGTCACTCAATACTTCGTTGGCTTCATTGACTTCTTTAAACTTATCCTCTGCGTCTTTATCTCCCGAATTCTTGTCAGGATGATATTTAGCAGCTAGTTTTCTATATGCCTTTTTTATGTCTTTTGGTGTTGCATTCTTTTCAACACCAAGGATTTTGTAATAATCTTTATATTCCATTTGGTGCTAAGTTTTTAGGTGTTGAATTCTTATAATTGTACACTTTTGGTAAATTATTTCTACACTATTTTTTATTTAACAATAGGCAAAATAAATACCATTCTTTATTTCGTATTAGTAGTGAAAACTTGAAGGCAAAAATGACAGAAAAATTGATTTAAAAAAGAATAAAACATGTCATAACGACATGTTTTACTAGTGTTAAAAATGACAATATGGCTGGTTTTTGTTTTGATATTTGTATTATAGATGCACCAAAATGATAAAAACATACATTTTTCATTTTGGCATTCAATTTGCCAAATACTATTTGAAATCAAAACAGAATTTTCTCTTTGTTTTAATGTTTAATTTAAATTTTTATTATTATGAGCACTTTAGTTAATGTTTCTAAAAATGGAGGTTTATCAAATGTTAATTCAGGTTTAAACTTCCCTACATTGTCAAGTTGGATTGACGATATCTTTAATAGAGACCTGTCACCAGTATTTACTTCTAACTTTAATACTGGAATCACTTTACCAAAAGTAAACATCAAAGAAACAGCAGATGCTTTCGTGGTAGATATGGCCGTCCCAGGGCTTAAAAAATCCGACTTTAATATAGATTTAGACAATCATATATTATCTATCTCTACAGAGATTAAAGAAGAAGGCGAACATCATGAAGACTACTATACTCGTAGAGAGTTTGGTTATTCTTCGTTTAAAAGAACTTTTACTTTACCCGAAAGTGTGGATGATGGTAAGATTGATGCTAAATATCAAGACGGTATCTTAAGTATACACTTGCCTAAGAAAGAAGAGGCAAAACAGAAGCCTGCTAGGACTATCCAGATTTCATAATTGTTTGATTAGTTTTTTGTTTGGTTAAGATTGGGGCTGGTTACCCAGCCCCTTTTTTAAAACGTTGAACCTAAATTTTTGTAAGATGAGAACATTTGGCAAAGAGGTGGGTAAAGCAAAAAGTCCCCCTTCCTTATTTAAAAATATCAAAGAAAAATTGCAATCTGTATTTTCGATTGTACGAAAGAAATTAGTGCCTAAGCTTGTGAATCAAATAAGTCAGGAAGATACGGCATTCGAATTTTCTATGAAGCTCCCTGGCCTAAATAAAAAAGATGTTAGGATTGAGATAGAGGGCAACACAATGATTATTGGTGCTAATAAGATCAAAGCTGAAGAATCAAGATATAAATACGGAGTTCGAAGAAAATTAATTCGTAATAGTGTTTATCGAGTCATTGAAATCCCCTTGGATGCTGACCCAGATAAAATTTGTGCCGAAATGAAAAACGGTACTCTGAAGGTTAAAATCGCAAAGAAAGAAAATATAAAGTTTAAACGAATCCTAAAAGTTGCTTAAGTGTGATGACCAGCATACAATACTAAAAGGAGGTGAAAAGCTTGAAGTTAACATTTTAGGCAACTTGTATTATATGTTTTTAGTTGAACCAAATAAAATAAAAGGAAATGAAAAAGTATATGATATTGTTACTGGTGTTCTTAATAAGTCTTATTGGCTGTAAGAATGAATTAAAGAAAGAAGAAGTCGTAGCTACTGATAGTGATAAAAAAGAAGCTGAACAACCCAAAGGAGCTTGGAAAGTTGATAAAGAGTTTGATGAAAAAGGCAACCTTATTCATTATGACAGTATTTACTCGTGGTCCTCAGGAACTTCTTTAGATGACCTAACTTCCGTAGAGAAGGACAGTATGTTGAACAATTTTGAATCCAAGTTCTATAGCCGGTTTTCTCAATTTAAAAATGAAGGTTTTGGTGATATCTTTCAGAAAGATTCACTTTTTGGCAACTATTTTTTCAATGATGGCTTTTTTGATAGTGACTTTGGTACTGACTTTATGGAACTAGATAAAACGCACAAAAGAATGATGGATAGACATAGGAACTTTTTGGAAAAATATCGTTTAGATTTTAATAATAAAGAGAAAGACAGCTTATAAATGTATTAATAAAATAAAACCTATTTAAAATGAAAAAGACAGTTTTAGTATCAATTTTTGTATCCCTGATGATAAGTTTTAGTGTAATAGGAGGCTATCATTATTTGGGGAAAAAAGAAGTGGCTATTAAGCATATTAACACGACTCCTAATCACAAAGTGCTATATGCCGCAAATGCAGAGGGAGAAATTACCCCTCTGGACTTTACAAAAACTACTGAAAAGGTTTTAGATGCAGTTGTTCATATTTCTGCAAAAAAAATGATGCCTACAGGAAGTAACAAAATGTTCCAGTATCGTGAGCTTCCAGATCCATTCCGTGAGTTTTTTGGAGAAGGCCCTTTCGGTCAGTTTTTTGGAAGAAAGTATTATAACGGAAAGCCTCAAGAGCCTAATAGTCCGGAGGAAAATAACAAACCAAAGGAAATGCCCGTTATGGGAACTGGCTCTGGCGTAATCGTGAATGAGAAAGGATATATCTTAACTAACAACCATGTGATTCAGGATGCAGACGAGATTGAGGTAACGCTTCATGATAATGGTAGCTATAAGGCTACGGTAATTGGTACCGACCCCTCTACAGATCTTGCATTATTGCAAATAAAAAAGGATGACCTTATAGCATTGCCATTTGTTAATTCAGATGATGTACAGGTTGGGGAATGGGTATTGGCCGTAGGCAATCCGTTCAGCCTCAATTCCACTGTGACTGCAGGTATTGTAAGTGCAAAGGCCAGAAATATTAATGTAAATCAAGATAAGTTTGCTGTAGAGAGTTTTATTCAGACTGATGCCGCAATCAATCCAGGAAATAGCGGAGGTGCTTTGGTTAACCTTAATGGAGACCTAATAGGTATTAATACGGCAATTGCATCCAGAACGGGAACATATAATGGCTATGGGTTTGCCGTTCCCAGTAATATTGCCAGCAAGGTAGTAGAGGATTTATTGAATTATGGAGCGGTTCAACGCGGTATGTTGGGTATTAATATAGCAACCCTTAACGGAGCGTTAGCAAAAGAAAAGGAGATTGATTTAACCCAAGGTGTTTATGTCGCTTCGGTTGGAGAAGGATCTGCTGCCGATGAAGCTGGGGTGAAAGAGGGCGATGTTATTTTAAAAGTTGATAATCGTGACGTGAAGGCATCGCCTGAGTTACAAGAGCTAATAGCCCTTAAAAGACCTGGAGATGAAGTGGCTCTGGTGGTAAATAGGGAAGGCAAGGAAAAAGAGTTCAAAGTAACTCTACAGAATAGAATTGGAAGCACTAAGGTGAAAAAGAAAGAACATGCCAAGATCCTAAACTTTTTAGGAGCAGAACTAGAAGCCCTTGAAAAGGAAGAAGCCAAGAAAATTGGGGTTGATAGTGGTGTTAAAATCACTTCTTTATACGCTGGTAAGCTTAGAAAATTTACACAAGTACGAGAAGGCTTCATTATTACCCATATTGATGGCCATAAGGTAAAGAGCGTAAAAGATGTCATGGATGCATTGGAAAACAAACAAGGTGGGGTGATGTTAGAAGGTGTCTATGAAGATATGCCAGGCAAATATTACTATGCCATTGGTGTAGATTCATGATTCTAAATCCAATTTCTTAAAGAAGGGGGGCAATGTCGCCCCCTTATTTATAAAACCAAAAGATTATGAAACTTGAAACCATAGTCAATAATAAGTCCATTGGATTGGTGCTCTCTGGAGGAGGCGTGAAGGGTATGGCTCATATAGGGGTGCTGAAAGCTCTAATTCAAAGGGATATTTATCCTGATTATATCTCTGGGGTTAGCGCGGGAGCATTGGTAGGAGGCTTATATGCAGATGGGGCTTCGGTAGAGGATATGCTGACGTTTTTTAAAGAAACCCCTTTGCTAAAGTATAACTTTGTTACGATAAATAAACCTGGGCTTTTTGATACGGACAAGTACCTTAGTTTTTTTGAAGAATCCTTCACGGCTCATTATTTTGAGAAACTGGAAAAAAGGCTTACGGTAGTGGCTACCAATTTACAAAAGGGACGAGTTGAATATTTTAATAGGGGAGAATTATTTAAGGCTTTATTGGCTTCGGCTGCTTTACCACCCGTTTTCAGTCCTGTGAATATTGATGGTGTGCTTTATGCAGATGGAGGTATTATGAATAACTTCCCTGTTGAACCTTTGGTTGATAGTAGTGATATAATCTTTGGGTGTTATGCCTCGTCACTTAAGGAAATAGGTAAGGGGCAAATAAAAAATGCTTTGCAAATCTCCCAAAGGGCAAATTTATTAATGCTTCATGCTAATGCAGCCGATAAACTTTGTGTACCGGATTTGCTCTTTGTTCCTGAAGAGCTGGGAGGGATTGGTGTTTTGGACAAAAAAGGAATTGACAAAGCTTTTAATGTTGGTTATGATTGTGCCAACAGAAAATTGGATGATTGGTTAAATTAAGATATAATATTTAGGGTATTGAATAGTTGATGTTTAATTTTAAATCGTTAAAAAATGGGAACTTTAGCAATTATAATGTCCGTAATTTTGTTGATATATGCTTTTTTCTTGTACATCGCTTATCGGTTTTTCTTTTCAGAGGAAAAAAACAAATGGAGTGTAAATAAGATAATGGATAGACTGACAAAATTTTACTCACAGTTAATAAACTGGATAGACAAAAAAACATCATCCCGTAAGTCAGGTGAACTAGAATTTTGAATGATTTAGGTTTTTGCTCCATATCAAAAAACTAAAGCTCATTTTAAATTCTTGTGCATTAATTTAATTTAATACCAATTATTGCATATTTTTACAAAAAGGCGATTGTCGTAATATTAGACCAAATAGTACTAAGATTCAGGTCTACAAATCGGTCAACATTTGCAAGGATAAGCATATAAGATATAAGAAATATGCGGGATAAGGAATTAGTTCGAATCCTGTCGCGATCACAAAAATCCTCACTTTTTAAGTGGGGATTTTTTGTTTTATATAACCTCTCAGACTAACACGCTTTTTAAGTAATCAGAATTTGATAGTTTGGGTTACTTAAAAAATGAGGTTTCTAACTAATTCAAATAATTGCTACTGTAAAATTACCGAATTCATAAAACTACTTAAAGGGGCGTATTATTAGTAAAGTAATTTGTAAATTCACCGAATTACAAAAATCCATTAAAACTAATAACCTTATTACACTTTTAAATAAAATGCGTATTAAATATTTTTATCTGATTGCTTTGCTAGTCTTATCTGTTAAATTTAGTTACTGTCAAAATGAGGGTGATCCAACACGTTGGACTCCAAAAGATATCATTAATACAGAGAAGTTAAATTCCGTTTCTATTTCGCCAGATAATTCCATGGTCGTATGGACAAAACAAAAAGGAGTTAAGGATAAAGACCGCTTTGTTTCCGATATTTATTTGACAAGGCTGGATATTAAGGAGAAAGATAGTTATAAAACCATTCAATTAACTAATGGTAAGGATAATGATTACAGTCCAATTTTTTCTGTTGATGGAGAATACATCTACTTTTTGTCGTCTAGAGACAAGGGACAGAAATTATGGAAATTAAGTATTTATGGAGGAGAAGCCCAAGAAGTAAAAGAATTTAAAAATGGCATTTCTAATTTACAATGGAAAAATAAGGACACCTTATTATTTCAATCTTATGATGGTAAAACCTTATATGAAATAACAAATAAAGAGAAGAAAGATAATGTTGTTATCGTTGAAGATAGTTTAAATTGGAAACCAAATCACGTCTATGCATTTAATTTAAAGAATAAAACCACTACAAGATTAACTTCAAATAAAAAACCATTATCTGGATATAAGATTTCTAAAGACGGAAAATGGTTGGTTTATGGCGTACAACGTAATATAAGTCACGCTTCAGATGCCCAAAGAGATCCATATCAGTATTTAAAAAACTTAGAGACGGGAAAAACAACCAGAATACTCTCCGAATTTGGTTATCCAACCTATGGTTTTAAATTTACTGAAGATTCCAAAGGGTTTTATTTTTCCTCAGAATATGGTTCTAACCCTAAATATAATGGGGCTGGGATAAATGAATTGTTTTATTTCGACTTGGAGGCAATGGGTCATAAGAAAGTCAATTTAAAATGGAACTTAGGTCATGCAGGTGGCTATTACGTTGTTGGTAATGACATCATAGTGTCTTTAGCTAATAGGGCAACAAGGCGTTTGGCCTATTATAAAAAAAATGGAACCACTTGGGTGAAGAAAAAAATTGATTTGGGAGAAAAGAACGATCATGTGTCCATTAATTCGGTTTCTAAAGATGGTTCAAAAATAGCCTATACGTATTCCACTGCGTCAAGATTACCAAGTTTTCATATTTCGGATTTAAAAGAACACAAATTCTTAAATGAGAAAGCGTTCGTTACCTTGAACAAAAATCTTTCAAAAAAGCCAATTACTAAAAGTGAAGTTATGGTTTGGAAAGGGTATAACAACGAAGAGGTTACAGGCCTCCTATATTATCCTGAAAATTATGTTGAAGGTAAAAGGTATCCTTTAATGCTATCTATACATGGAGGACCTGCTAGTCAGGATTTAGATACTTGGTCCGAACGTTGGAGTACCTATCCTAATTTGTTAGCTCAAAGAGGAATGTTTGTGTTAAAGCCTAATTACCACGGATCTGCTAATCATGGCTTATCCTATGTAGAGAGTATTAAAGAAAACTATTATGAGCCCGAAATGGAAGACATAATAAAAGGAATTGAGGTCTTACACAAAGAGGGTAAAATAGATAAGGATAAAATGGGAACAATGGGTTGGTCTAATGGTGCTATAATTACAACCATGCTAACGGTAAAATATCCCGATATGTTTAAGGTTGCGGCTCCTGGTGCTGGTGATGTAAACTGGACATCAGATTATGGTACATGTAGATTTGGTGTAAGTTTTGATCAACATTATTTTGGAGGTGCACCTTGGGACGATGTCAATGGTAAAAAATATAATGAAAATTATATTCTTAAATCGCCTTTATTTGAAATAGAAAAAATTAAAACACCTACCATTATATTTCACGGAAGTGCAGATAGAGCTGTTCCAAGAGATCAAGGTTGGGAATATTATAGAGGTTTGCAACAAGTAGGAAAGACGCCAGTTCGTTTTCTTTGGTTTCCCGAGCAACCACATGGTTTAAGAAAAATTACGCACCAGTTACGTAAAATGAATGAAGAAATAACTTGGATAGAAACCTATTTACTTAACAAGCCTAAAACTAAAAATCCCGCTTTTAAAAAAGGTAGTCCTTTAGATAATATGTTAAAACTGCAATCTGTAAAATCTGTTGATGGGCTGTATGGAGAAATGTTTAATAAGGTATTAATTCCAGAAACGGTGAGCATCAAAAAGGATTCAACCGCTATTGGTCGTTTTGAAGTTACTAATGCTCAATTTAAAGCATATAAACCAAATTATAATTATACTGTAGGTCATGATAATTATCCAGTTGTGGTTAATTTATCAACTGCAAAAGATTATATTAGTTGGTTGTCTAAACTTACAGGAAAAACATTTCGATTACCAAATGTAAAAGAGGCCAAAACATTGCGAAAATCGGCAAGAAAAGTGGCAGCCAAAGAAAATACGCTAAATTATTGGGCTGGCTATGAATTGGTGCCTAGCGATTACGAAAAACTAAAGGGGAAACTTGAAGGTTTAAATACGTCACTTTTAAAACCTGTGGGAAGTTTTAAAGCATGTAAAGTAGGTAAAGCAGAAGTTTATGATCTGGGAGGAAATGTGGCAGAGTTTTTTGAAGGAGGAATTTATGGATTTAGTGCCTATGACTATTTCGATACTTATAATGACAATGATTTAACAAAGAGTAACTATACAGGAATTAGGCTTATAGAAGAATAGGAAAGTTAAACCTCTATTTTGAATGAAAATAATTTTATTTGGAACATATGTAAAAATTCTTGCATCTTTGCACTAGTTCATTGAAATTGTTCTTTTGAAAATTTTATGGGATATGTAATACAATAGTGTGTTACATAACTTTTAAAATTAGAATGATGAATTGGAAAATTCAAAAATTGAGTAATGGAGAAACCATTATTTCAAAAGAGCCCGGAAATTCTATGTTACCTATTTTAAAATCTAAACAACCAGTAAGACTTACACCTATTAGTTGGGAAGATTGCAAAGTAGGAGATATTGTATTTTGTAAAGTACGTGGTAACTGTTTTACCCACCTTGTAAAAGGAAAAAACAGTAAACGAGGTGTACTTATAGGTAATAATCACGGTAGAATTAACGGATGGACTAAAAATGTATATGGTAAAGTAGTAGAAATACTATCTATGTCATAGACATTTCTATAGAAAAAATAACAAAATAAAGTATAATAAACTATGTATAACGTATTAACAACATATAAGAGGACGCTTAAAGGCTACCTGTGTTGTGTTTTGATAGGGTAGAAAACTTTAAAAATTATATAATTAGAAAGGCGTCCAAGAAATTGGACGCTTTTTTTTTAATTTTTTTTCAGAATTAACAGCATGTGAGGCTTAACCTAAATAGCAATGCCACAAGAGGTTACATTTTCTGCATAAAGCGGACAGGAATTTTATTGCTTAAAATTTAATTAAAATACTGTAAATCAATTAATTATATTTAAATTTTTCTTGCATAATCCAAAAATACAATTCATCTTTGCATCGCAATAAAGCACATAATATAGTTTAAAAAAGAAGCACTATGTCATTTATTAAATCACAGAATATCATGCACAAAGAACTAGGTTTTATTGAGCATACGCTTCGAGACTTCTTGTTTGATTAAATAGAATTTCCTCTATCATATTTTCAAAAGTCCGAAGCCAAAACGTTTCGGACTTTTTTGTTTACCACTTTCTGGTTTCACACTTAAGTTCCCGAACACATAGTAATACATTAATCTATGATAATTGAAACCAAAACATATCAAAGAGCAAAGACAGAAAGAAGTTCGTCGTATTTGGAATCGCCGTTATGAGATTTGGAATGAGATGCGCGCCTTGGGTTATATAAAATTAGATAAACCTATACGCCATGGTTGGTTTAAAGAAATTGTAATAACGCATAAGGTAGAGCGCTATAAAAACGAAGCAGCTATTTTAGAGTTGTATGATAAGATTGAAAAATGCTTTTGGGGTAGAACCAAACCAGATGCCGAAAGCGCATGGCAGAAGCAAACCTCAAGTTATCTTATTTACAGAGATTTTCCAACTATAAGTAAAAAGCAATTCAACAAATTGAGTTTTAAAGCACAATGTTTGTGCACGCCATTTTACTACAGAAATGCTCAAAAGAAACTCAGGTTGAGATTTTATATAAGAATACCTAAAGCTGCTTATAGAATTAAGTATACAAGAGCTTATATAACGCATTCAAAACGTATAGATCCGCAATTAGAAAGTGAATCCGCTTTGTTAGATCAGCAACTTTTGAAAAGTGGGTATTATGAAGCAAATGAAAGACAACATAATTGGAAAGACGATTGGAACCTTTCTGAAAGAAAAAAAGAAAAATTAATAATAGAACGTGCCCTTAAAAGGCTTAAAAGCTATCCTATTAAGGACATTTTGGAAGAACAGATATTATGGGAAATAAATTAAAAGGGAAAGACTTAATAAAATTAGGCTTCCCAAAGAACAACAGTATCAATATTGCCTTAGGGCAAATTAATAGATATAGAAAAAGAGAAAAGAAAGAACGCATTTTAGAAGAGGCCAAAACGGTATTGCAAAATCCAGAACAGTTTAAAGGTAATGCTATTTGGGGTAAAGTGGTTGAAGGCTTGCTAAAACCTGTAGAGGTCAAATTCCATCAACTAAGGCATACTAGAGCGCCATTTTCCATTTACGGAGAAAATGAAATAGATGAGCATGCTAAGTATCAGTTATATGATGCTTTAAAATTGCCTGTTGCAGTGCAAGGAGCTTTAATGCCAGATGCACATACAGGTTATGGCTTACCTATTGGAGGGGTGTTAGCCACTGAAAATGCTGTTATTCCGTATGGGGTTGGGGTCGATATAGGATGTAGAATGTGTTTAACCATTTATCCTATTAAGGCATCTTATATTAAGGGAAAGCAGCATCAGCTAGAGAACATCTTGACTAATCATACGAAGTTTGGTATGTATGAAACACATGATAAAAAACATGATCATGAGCTGTTTTCAAGGTCCGAATTCAATGATATTCCTTTGCTAAAAAGACTAAAAGTCAAAGCCTATAAGCAGTTGGGAACTTCGGGGAGTGGTAACCATTTTGTAGAGTTTGGTGTGGTGTCAATTTCGGATACTAATAATCAATGGCAACTTAAACCAGGCGACTATATTGGTTTGTTATCGCATAGTGGTTCCAGAGGCTTAGGAGCTAATATTGCTAAGCATTATACCTATTTGGCTAGTAAACAATGTCCACTACCTAAAAACGTGCAGCATTTGGCTTGGTTGGATTTAGATACTCACGATGGACAGGAATACTGGTTGGCCATGAATTTGGCAGGGGACTACGCTAAAGCTTGTCATGATGACATTCATTATCGTATAGGCAAATTACTGGGTTCTAAAGCCGTAGTTAAGATTGAAAACCATCACAATTTTGCTTGGAAAGAAATGGTAAATGGTAAAGAAGCTATTGTACATAGAAAAGGCGCTACTCCAGCCAATAAAGGCGAGTTGGGTATTATTCCTGGATCTATGACAGCACCCGGATATATTGTTAGTGGCCTTGGAAATACAGAAAGTTTAAACTCCGCATCTCATGGTGCCGGACGTTTGCACTCCAGACGAAAATGCAAGGAAAAATTCACCAAAAGTGATATAAAACATCAGCTTAAAATGAACGATGTAACACTTATTGGTGGTGGTGTAGATGAAGCGCCAATGGCGTATAAAGACATTAAAAAAGTAATGAATAATCAACAAGAATTGGTAGAAGTATTAGGAACCTTCGCTCCAAAGATTGTAAGAATGGATAAGTAAATACATTATGGGAGCAAATCATAATATAAAAAGATATGGAGAATTATGGCCAACGTATAGAATACAACATGGCCTTGATATATTGGAGAAGTTAAAACAGTGGATTGTTATATCTGGTGGTTGGGCATGGCATTTTATGTCTGTTGAAAATCACCTGGAATACAAACATGCTCATGATCACAAGGATATCGACATTTTTGTGAATCCTAAATTAGTACCACGGGTTATGCAGGTTTTATTAGAAGAAGGTTTCAAAAAGGTATGGACGAGGTATGACCATTTACCAAGTCAAGAAAATTTTAGACGTTGTGAAAAGATCGATTGGTTGGAAAACGGAAAGCAGATTAGAATAACGATAGATTTTTTTGAATCAACATCTTTAGAAACAATTGAAGTCAATGGATGGACTCTCGTAGCGCCTAAAACGCTTTTGAGCTATTATTCTAATATTCATTCTAGTGATAAATGCTGGGCAGTAATGGCCGCAGTTAGGCTTTTAAAGGAAGGTGAGAATCCAGTTGGTCATCCACTGTTATCTAAACACCCTTTAAAATGAATGCAAAAGTCATACAAATAACATCTGGAAGGGGACCTGTTGAATGTTGCTGGGTTGTAGCAAAAGTTTTAAAATACGTTATGGAAGCTTTAAAAGCAGCTAAAATAGAATATCAACTTTTACATAGTGTAAAAGGTGTTGAAAACGGAACACTGCAATCGGCAACTATTCAACTAAAAGGTAAGAACCTAGAAGATTTTTTAAACGATTGGTTGGGAACAGTACAATGGATAGGGAAATCTTCCTTTAGAAAATTTCATAAACGTAAAAATTGGTTTGTCGGTATTTATGAGGTGGAAACTAAGGCGGAATTGAGCCTAAAAGAATCCGATATAAAATTTCAAGCCATACGAAGTTCTGGTCCCGGAGGTCAGCATGTTAATAAGGTAAGTTCGGCAATTCGTGCAACGCATATAAAAACAGGCTTGCAAGTTTTGGTAATGGACAGTAGGTCACAACATCAAAACAAAAAGATTGCGATAAAACGTTTGCAAGAACGCATTGCAGAACATAACAATGAAACATTAAAGGCAGAGGTTCAACATAAATGGGAAAACCATCTTAATTTAGAAAGAGGAAACCCAGTGCGTGTTTTTGAAGGAAGCGATTTTAAAGTAAAGAAAAAAAAGAAAAGTTATAAGTCAAAAAGACAACAATTAAAACAAAATTTAAAAAATGAATTATAGTAAAAACATAATAATTATTGATTTAGAAGCCACTTGTTGGAATGGTGAAATCCCAAAAGGACAGGTCAATGAAATTATAGAAATAGGCATCTGTGTATTAGACACAGTGTCGGGTATTATTTCCAAAAACAAAGGCATTTTAATAAAACCAGAACGGTCTAAAGTCAGTACTTTTTGCACAGAACTAACTACCATTACACAAGAGTTATTAGATGATAAAGGAATTTCTTTTACAGAAGCATGTTCGGAATTAAGAGAAGATTATCAAGCTAAAAATTACACTTGGGCCAGTTACGGTGCATATGATTTGAACATGATGAAGCGGCAATGTAAGTTTAGAGGAGAAGAGTACCCATTATCGCAAGACCATATTAACGTAAAAGAATTAGTCTTTAAGACCAAAGGGTTATCAAAAAAGGTTGGGATGAACGGCGCATTGAAACAACTAAATATGGAATTAGAAGGCACACATCACCGTGGGGTTGATGACGCTAAAAACATAGCCAAAATTTTAAATTGGTGTTTAAGGAATTAAAATATATTCTTTTAAGTATTGTATCTTTGTGTTAAATATACGCATAAATGGGTGTGAAACAAGATATAAGAGTTGCTGTAGACGCCGTTGTTTTTGGCTATGAATCTAAAAATAACCTGTCGGTATTGCTCATTAAAAGAGGAATTGAACCTTTTAAAGGAGAGTGGGCATTACCTGGGGGTTTAGTGATGAACGATGAATCTTTAGAAGAAGCTGTAGAACGTGAATTAAAGGAAGAAACGGGCATCACCATTGATTATTTGGAACAGCTTTATACTTTTGGAAAACCTAATAGAGATCCTAGAAATAGGGTAGTAGCGGTTACTTATTTTGTTTTAGTAAAACCTAATCACTTTACCATTAAAGCCGATACAGATGCAGCCGATGTAAAATGGTTCAATTTAAAGGAATTGCCCAAATTGGCTTTTGATCATCAATTAGTACTAGATACTGCTAAAGAACGCCTAAAGTCCAAATTAAGCTACCAACCCATTGGATTTGATCTATTGAATGATGAATTTCCGTTTTCAGATTTAGAACATTTATATATGACTATTTTGGAAAAGGAAATAGATCGAAGAAACTTTAGAAAAAAGATGTTAAGCTTTGGTATTATTGAGGAGACTGATAAAATCGAAAAAATAGGTAGCGGGCGCCCAGCCAAACTTTTCAGATTTAATAAAGTAAAATTCCAACAACTTACGGTTAACAATTTTCACTTCGATATTAAGTTTGTGTAAATTTTACACAATTTTCTTTGCAGCTTTAATATGTCTTTTTATATTTGCGTAAAATAAACGCAATATGATTTTGAATCTAGACAAAAATTTTAACCCTTTTAAAGATAAAAGTGTTATTGAATTTGAAAGCTTTACGTTTTCTGGTGGAGAGCCTCATATTAAAATATTAAGTCCGATATCAGCAGAACAGAAGGTGGTGGTTACACACAGAATCCAATCCTTTAGCGATTTTGGTTTATTGCTAGTGGCTGTAGACGCACTTAAACGAATGGAGGTGAAGACTATTGATGCTTTTATACCCTATTTTCCAGCAGCAAGACAAGATCGTGTAATGGTGTCAGGAGAAGCATTATCGGTAAAAGTCTATGCAGAAATATTAAACAGTTTAGGTTTAAATTGTGTAGTAGTGTACGATCCACATTCTGAAGTTACTCCTGCACTATTAAACGATTGTAAAACGATTTCAAATCACAGTTTTGTAGAACAGGTAATTGCCGATATCAATGAAGAGGTTGTTCTTATTTCACCAGATGGCGGCGCTTTGAAAAAGATTTATAATTTGACCAAAGCTTTAGGTGGGCTAGAAGTCATAGAATGTTCAAAAGTCAGAGATGTTAAAACAGGCGCCATATCAGATTTTAAAGTGTACACAGAAGATTTAAATGGAAAACACTGTTTGGTAGTTGATGATATCTGTGATGGTGGCGGCACCTTTATAGGCTTGGCTCAAGAATTAAAAAAGAAAAATGCAGGTAAATTGTTTCTGGCGGTGAGTCATGGAATCTTTAGTAAAGGATTAAAAGGGTTGAGTACCTATTTTGATAAGATATATAGTACTGATGCTTTTAAAACATTACAGAATACTGAACATTTTTCGCAAATAGAATTAAAAGACTTGGTTTAAAATGAAATATACTAGACAACAATTAATTGCCGATTTTGAACAACAAGAGCGTATTAAGTTTTTGTTCTTTTGGGGGCATACGCCTAACAAAGATGGTAGTATTGGTAAATCATGTTTTAGTCAGTGGTGGGAGGCTGGTTTTGTTGTAGATGGTATTGCTTATAAAACAGCCGAACATTGGATGATGGCCGAAAAAGCGAGACTGTTTAATGATGAAAAGCACTTGGCAGAAATTATAAAATGCAATTCACCAGCTGCAGCAAAACAACTTGGAAGAAAAGTATTTGGGTTTAATCCAGAAAAATGGAATGCCCTTAAATATGACATAGTAAAACAAGGTAACCTACATAAGTTTTCTCAAAATGAAAATTTGAAAAGCTTTCTGTTGAACACAGAAAATCTAGTTCTGGTTGAAGCTAGCCCTAGAGATCGCATTTGGGGTATTGGTATGGGGGAGTCAAATGAAAAGGCTGAAAACCCGCATTTATGGCGAGGAGAAAACCTGTTAGGATTTGCACTTATGGAGGTTCGAGATGAATTAAATATAAAACATAATTTATGAGTCTGTTGGAGAAAATACAAGGTGGAATTATTGGAGTTGCTGTTGGTGACGCTTTGGGCGTGCCAGTGGAATTTAAATCAAGGGAATATTTAAAAGCTAACCCCATTAGGGATTTAATTGGGTACGGATCTTGGAATCAGCCACCAGGAACTTGGTCAGATGATACGTCTTTAACCTTATGTTTACTAGAAGGTCTAATTGAAGATTTTGATATTGAAAACATTGGGAGCCTTTTTGTAAAATGGTATAAGGAGGGGTATTGGGGAGCTCACAATAAAGTATTTGATATCGGTGGAAGCACAAGGTATGCTTTGGATAGAATATTTAAAGGAGAATCGGCTAAATTTTCTGGTAGTTTATTTGAAGAAGAAAATGGTAATGGTTCATTAATGAGAACTTTGCCTTTAATTTATTTCTTAAAAGATATTAAAGAAATAAATGAGCTTTATAAAGTAATAAAAGATGTCTCTTCGATTACCCATGCTCATTTTAGATCATGCTTTTCTTGTTTCGTTTATTGTGTTTTAGGGATTCGTATGTTACAGGGAGATAGTAAAAACGTGGCTTACAAAAATATGCAATCAGACGTTGAAAGATTAGTTGCTTCGAATTCTTTTAATGCTAAAGAACTAAAATTGTTTGATAGAATATTAAGGAATAACATATGGGAATATAAAGAAGAGGAAATTCAATCTAGTGGGTATGTTTTGGATGCGTTGGAGGCTTCTTTATGGTGTTTATATACATCAAACTCATATGAAGAAGCGGTTTTGAAAGCTGTGAATTTGGGAAGAGATACAGATACAACAGGAGCCATTACAGGAGGTTTAGCTGGGCTGTATTACGGTTTTGAGAGTATTCCGGAAGTTTGGAAATTTAGAATAGCAAGATATGATGATATAGAAAGTCTAATTCTAAAGTTTAAAATAAAATTAGAAAAAAATGAAAATAACAACTCTATATAGACCTATAGGTGAAAAAGAACTCATTTTAATTGCTGAGAGTGGATTTAAAACATTTCCACCCAGATTAGAATGGCAGCCTATTTTTTACCCAGTTTTAAATGAGCAATATGCTTGCGAGATTGCGTCGCAATGGAATACAAAAGACGAATTTGGGAACTATTTAGGCTTTGTAACCGCCTTTAAAGTTGCGGAGGATGAGTTCTTAAAATACAAGATTGAGAATGTTGGTGGCACGTATCATAATGAATTATGGGTGCCATCAGAAGATTTAGAACGTTTCAATAATGCCATAGTAGGAGAAATAACAATAACTCATGTATTTATTGGTAAAAATTTTGAGAAAAGCTCGCATGCTGTATCTCAAGAAATTATTAAAAGACTTAGGTAAAAATTAAATAGACAGATGAAAATTAGTTGTGTTCTAGGTGATATAACCAAAATAAAAGTAGATGCCATAGTCAATGCTGCGAATACCTCTTTGTTAGGTGGTGGCGGTGTTGATGGTGCTATCAATAAAGCTGGTGGTAAAGCCATTCTAGAAGCTTGTATCGCAATAAGAAATAAACAAGGCGGTTGTAAAACAGGAGAAGTGGTTATTACCACGGCAGGTTTGTTACCTGCTCAGCATGTCATTCATACGGTTGGTCCCGTTTGGAACGGCGGAAACAAAAATGAAGAGCAACTATTAAAAAACTGTTATCAAAATAGTCTGGAGTTGGCAAAAAAGCATCAAATAAATCGTATTGCTTTTCCAAATATTAGTACAGGAATCCATAAGTTTCCTAAAGTAAAAGCTGCAAAAATTGCTGTAGATATTGTAAAGCTAAACCCTATAGTTGATGAGGTGATTTTTGTGTGTTTTGATGATGAGAATTATAGGATTTACAGAGAATTATTGGCGAATGACGGTTAAGGAAAGATTTGAAGGTTGTATACTGTGCGGTGCCATTGGAGATGCCTGGGGAAGCGCATTTGAGGGCCTCAATGAGGAGGTGACTGAAAACGTATTTTATCCTTTTGGCAAACCTGAAGAAAAAGAACGACTCTGGAGCATTACTGACGATACGCAGTTAACACTCGTTACTGTTGAGGTTTTGTCAAATAAAGATAACATAACCGCTGAAGCTGTTTCAGCAGCATTTCTAAAATTATATCAAGAAAGAAGGATAAGAGGCATTGGAGCAAGTACTTTAAAATCACTGGAAGAATTAAATGCTGGCGGACATTGGAGTCAAGTAGGACGTAGAGGAGAATATGCCGCTGGAAATGGAGCGGCAATGCGTATAGCTCCATTAGCCTTTTTTCGAGACATTTCTAGGGAAGCCATTAGAGACATTTGCACCATCACACATAATAATGATGATGCTTATATAGGAGCACTCTGCATCATAGAAGCTATTCGTTTAATATTAAATAAGGAATGGACTGGTAATGAAAATTTGGTTGAACTCATTATTGAAAGAATTCCAGATTCTAGAGTTAGAGATAGGCTAATTAGGATTAATGCTTTAGATAGTCTAGATGAGGTATATAAGTTAGGAACATCTGGTTATGTGGTAGACTCGGTACCGTTGGCTATTGCTTTTGCAAATAGTATAAATGATTTAGGCTTTGAAAAGATGTTAGAAAGGTTAATTGCAGCAGGAGGAGATACAGATACGAATTGTTCCATGGCGGCTCAGATAGTAGGAACACTAAGAGGAACAAGTTGTATTCCAGACCACTTATTCTTAAAGCTCAAGGCCTTAGATGAATATGAATGGATTGTGTCAACAATACAAAAATTTTAAAAATGACAGAACAACAAAAAAAGAAACTTAGTAAGTTTCTAAGTTATATATTAAGACATCATCCGGATGCTATCGGATTAAAACTTGACGACAATGGATGGGCGAATGTAAATGATCTTCTTAGTACACCCAATATGCGATTCAGCATGGAAGATCTAGAGGAGGTCGTTGCTACCAATGATAAAAAGCGATTTTCTTTCAACGCAGATAAAACTAAAATTAGGGCAAACCAAGGCCATTCTTTAAAAACTGTGGATTTAGAGCTCAAAGCTCAAACACCACCTAAGTTTTTATATCATGGAACGGTGGCTAAGTTTATACCTGAGATTAGGTTAAACGGACTCATAAAAATGAGCAGGCAACATGTGCATTTAAGTAAAGATAGGGACACTGCCGTTAAAGTGGGTTCCCGAAGAGGAAATCCCATAATTCTTAGTATTCGTGCTTTGGATATGCATAACAGTGGTAAGGATTTCTTTATCTCAGATAATGGGGTTTGGTTAACAGATCATATACCTGCGGAGTTTATAGATTTTACAGAATGAAAAAACTAGAGTTACATCCAGAGATTTTTATGGTTGAAAATTTCTTGACCAAAGAAGATTGTGAACTGTTTATAAAGAAAGGAGAGACTGCTTCTTTTGAAGAGGCAAAGGTAAATATTCACGGAAAACAAGTGATGGTTAAGGGCGTTAGAAATAATGAACGTGTGCTTTTTAAAGATGAAGCTTTAGCCGAAAGACTATGGATTAAAATTGCACCTTTTGTTCCAGAAACGTTTGGTGTTTATAAGGCGTTCGGACTAAATGAATTGTTCAGAATTTATAAATATACCGAGGGTCAGCGCTTTAAAATGCATAGAGATGGTAGTTATCAAAGAAACGAATCTGAATGCAGTTTCTTTTCATTCTTAATTTATTTAAATGAAGGGTTTGCCGGTGGTGAAACCTACTTTGAAGAAGGTATAACCGTTACTCCGAAAATGGGAGATGCTTTGCTGTTTCATCACCCTTTAAGGCATGAAGGTAAAGCATTAATTTCGGGAGTTAAATATGTTTTAAGAACTGATATAATGTTTAGGAATGAGAATTAAAGCGGTTTTTAAGGCTTTATTTGGAAATAAAAAAACAATTAATAAGGAGCCTCAAGTTTTTTTAGAAAATGGTAAAATCAAATTTCATAAGGTTAAAGTTTATACAGGTGTTTTTGATATAATCGAAGAGATTAATATGCAGGAAATTGAACAAATCCTAATATGTAGCGAGTATGATAGAGGCAATTCAGAAGCGTCTCTTTTTGTGAAAATTTCGTCCAGAGAACAAGTAATTGATATTGATAACTACATGATTGGCTTTGATGTTCTTGTTGAAGAAATTTTTAAAATATTCGAAATAGATAATTCCTTTCATAGGTACTATAAAGGCAATAAAAGGCTTCAGTACGTTTATCCATTAAAAAGGCAAGGTGTGGAAGTAAAAAGAAATGATTTTAAGTTTAGGAATTAAAGTAATGAAAAGAACACTAGTCATAGGGGATATACACGGTGGGCTAAAAGCTTTGATACAAGTTTTAGAGCGTGTCAAAGCAACGGTAAATGATACGCTGATATTTTTAGGTGATTATGTAGATGGCTGGAGTGAATCAGCGCAAACCATTCAATATCTTATGGCATTATCTGAAACTCATCAATGTATTTTTATCAAAGGGAATCATGATGTCTGGTGTGAAGATTATTTAAGAACGGGAGAAGCCAATTCAACATGGCTATTCCATGGTGGAAGACTCACGGTAGAAAGTTATAAAGGTATTTCCGAAGAGGATAAAAAAACACATTTAAATTTCTTTGAACGTATGAAGTTGTATTACGTAGATGAAAATAAGAGGCTTTTTATTCATGCGGGGTATACGTCTATGAAAGGACCAGAACAGGAATTTCGTAAATCTAATTATAATTGGGACAGAACCCTATGGGAAATGGCTTTGGTAATGGATAAACGTGTACAAAGACACTCCGTTTTGTATCCAAAACGTCTAAAGTTATACAAAGAAATTTATATAGGTCATACCCCAACGTTGTATTATAATATCACAGTGCCCATGAATGCCATTAATGTATGGAATATAGATACTGGTGCTGCATTTACAGGTAGTCTAACAGTGCTTGATGTTGGTACTAAAAAATACTGGCAAAGTGATAATGTCTATAAGCTCTACCCAAATGAAAAGGGTAGAAATTAAACATTGTTTCCTCTAATTGTTGTCAATTTCCCATAAGGGGTGTTTTTAATTCAATCAAATCAATCCAATGATATACACACCACACAATCAGATTAAAGCAAAAGAAACTCATAAAGACTATGTGTTCCTCGCAGGAAGTATCGATTTAAACTTAGACGGAAACTGGAGGGAACAAGTCATTAATTTGATAGGGGATAAGGTGCATTTTATTGATCCCACGATATCTGGTCATGACGCAATGAATGATCTTCAGATGGAAAGCCACATCAACTGGGAGTTAGATATGCTCGACTTAGCTGATAAAGTATTCCTAAATTTTTTAGAGGAATCTAAATCGCCTATTTCATTAGTTGAATTAGGAATGTATACCAGAACATCTAAGTTAATTGTGGTTTGTCCAAATGCATTTTATAAAAGCAGATATATAAAAACCCTATGTAAAAAGTATAAAATTCCTCTGTTTACTACGCTAGATGCTGCGGTACGGACTAGTTTTTGTTAAAATTACCCAATATGTGTAAAAAATACACAAAATAATTTGCAGATGTAGAATTGTGTTTTATATTTGTGTATATATTACGCAAATATAAATTTTAACGTTATGAATCCACTATTATTTACAGACGGTTACAAAGTAGATCACAGAAGGCAATATCCAGAAAATACCACTTTGGTGTATTCGAATTGGACACCACGAAAGAGTCGAATTGCAGGAGTTGATGAGGTGGTATTTTTCGGATTACAATACTTTATAAAAAAGTACATGATAGAAGATTTTCAAGAGAATTTTTTCAATCAGCCCAAAGAGGTCGTATGTAAAAGATATGCCAGACGCATCAATAATTATCTCGGTGAAAATAAAGTGGGTGTTCAGCACATTTCAGATTTACACGATTTAGGGTATTTACCCATGGTTATTAAGGCTTTACCGGAAGGGGTTTCTGTTCCGGTTAGAGTACCTATGTTTACTATGTATAATACCAAACCAGAATTTTTTTGGCTGACTAACTACTTTGAAACCTTGTTATCTACAACGGTTTGGTTACCATGTAATTCTGCAACTATTGCAAAACAGTACCGTACTATTTTAGATAAATATGCCCAGGAGACATCTTCTGTACCAGAGTTTGTGGATTGGCAGGGACACGACTTTTCTATGCGCGGTATGGCTGGTTTAGAGGCTGCTAAATTAAGTGCTACTGGGCACCTGCTTAGTTTTACAGGTACAGATACCATACCTGCTATAGATTTTTTAGAAACCTATTATAATGCTGATTCTGATACCGAATTGATTGGTGGTTCTGTTGCCGCTACAGAGCACTCTGTAATGTGTATGGGTACCGATACAGGCGAGCAAGACACATTTAAACGGTTGATTACAGAAGTATATCCTAGCGGTATTGTTTCTATAGTGTCCGATACATGGGATTTATGGAAAGTGCTCACCGAATATTTGCCAAACTTAAAAGAAGAGGTACTCAATAGAGAGGGAAAGGTGGTTATTCGTCCCGATAGTGGAGACCCTGTAGACATTATTTGTGGTAATCCTAATGCCAAGACCTTAAAAGAACAAAAAGGCGTCATAGAATTGCTATGGGATGTTTTTGGCGGAAGTATAAACAGCAAAGGTTACAAGGAATTAGATTCGCATATAGGTGCTATTTACGGGGATAGTATCACTTTAGAAAGAGCAGAACAAATTTGTGAACGCTTAAAACAAAAGGGCTTTGCATCTACCAATGTAGTTTTAGGCATAGGATCTTTTACCTACCAATACAATACAAGAGATACTTTCGGATTTGCAATGAAGGCTACTTACGGTGAAGTGGAAGGTGAAGGGCGTGAAATTTTTAAAGACCCCATCACAGATGATGGCACTAAAAAATCAGCAAAAGGTCTTCTTAAAATCATCAAGTCTAACGGTACTTATCAACTTATTGATAAAGTAACTTGGGCTGAAGAAAAGCAAGGTGAACTAAAAGAAGTTTACAGAGATGGAAAGCTTCTAGTAAATGAATCTTTGGTTAATATTCGAAAACGCATGAAGGCTGTATAAGGCCTTTCTCTAAATCCTCACTAACCATAGTGAGGATTTTTCATTTTAATTATTACCCAAATCTAACAGCTTATTTCTAACCCTTTTTTTGATTTTAAAGCTAAAGCATTATAATTGTATTACTTTAGAGTGCACAATGACGTATAAATTATTAAAACATCTTAGTTGTATAGTTTTACTACTTTTTTCAGTAGGTCATTCTTATGCGCAAAAATTTATAGATAATTTTCAAGTTACTCAGTATAAGTTGCCTATTGAGACATCAGCAAAAGATATACTAGAGGACTCCTATGGCTTTTTATGGATTGCCTCAACAAATGGCTTATGGCGTTATAATGGTAGTAATTTTAAAAATTATATTAAAAACGAAGAACAAACAAACAGTATAACAGATAATAATATCTCTTGTTTGTATGAAGACCAAAATAAGGTGCTATGGATAGGGACTTATGGAGGAGGCCTCTTAAAATATAATAGAGAATGTGATTGCTTTGAATCGTTTATTCATGATGAAGAAAACCCTCAAAGTCTAAGTTTTAATGAGGTGAGAACCATATTTGAAACTAAAAATAAAACACTCTATATAGGTACAGATGGTGGAGGCTTAAACGAATTGGATCGTGAAACACATCTTTTTAAATCATTTAAACATAGTGCTCAAGATACTTTAAGCCTTAGTCACAATAATGTTTTAGCATTAGAAGAAGACCCAGACGGAAATTTATTAGTGGGCACTTGGATAGGACTAAACATTTTTAACCCTATTGATAAAAAAATTACTCGTGTTCACCCTAGTCTTAACAAAGAACCGCAACCTCATTTTAGCTTAGAGTATTACAATGGCAAATTGATAACATCCTTTAAAAACTTTTCAATTTATAGGGCGGATAGCATATTTAAACCAATGAATATATCAAATAACTCTGCGCAATTTGTAAAACAGGAAAATAGCAGGAATTGTTGGTTTTTAAACGGAAATAAGGTCTCAATTTTAAATGAAGATTTAAAGTTGAAACAGGAGATAAATTTAAACAAGCTTTTTAATAGTGAGTATTATTTTATTTTAGATAGGGTATTTCACAATAAAAACAAAAATACATCGTGGGTATTAGCCAGAGATGGAAGCTTTTTTCATTTTGAAAAAAACACATCACCTTTTAAACCTTTTAGCAAAAAGATTACTGGGTATAGTAGAATCTCAAAAATAGATTCAAATAACTGGGTTTCATATAATCAGTCAATCTACGTTTATAATAATACCGGACAAGCACGCCGTATAAATAATAGTTTTGAAAGAGAACCTCATATAGCTACCCAACATAATAAAAATGTATGGGTTGTAGACGCCAGGAATTTATATGAATATACTGTTAACGGAGATTTGTTAAATAGATTTCCTCTTAAAACAGACCCAAGAAGTGTATTACTTACTAGAAATGGAAATTTATGGATAGGAGAGATTTTAGGTGCTAAAAAGTTTAATATAAATACTAAGGAGGTTTTAAATTTTGAATGTGATCCAGACGTACCAAATGGAATAGGGTATTTTCACTGGACATCAAAGATTTTTGAAGATCATCAAGGTCAGATATGGATAGGAACTAATGGAGATGGTTTAAAAAAATATGTACCAGAGTCTAATGAATTCATTCATTACAGACATAAAATAGGGGATAAAACAAGTCTTAACAATAATTTTGTAAATGATATTTTTGAAGATAAAGAACATAATCTTTGGATTGGTACTAGGGTAGGTTTATGCAAGTTAAATCGGGAAACCAGCACGTTTTTTCAGTGCGAAAATCAAATAATTAAAGACAAGATTATTAATTCCATTCAACAAGATTCTGAGAACAACTTGTGGTTGGGGACACTTAATGGACTGATAAAGTATAATTACGAAAATGATAGTGCACGTATTTTAAATAGGCAAGATGGCGTCTTATCTCATAAAATAGGAACTTCAAGTATACATTTAAATACTAACGAACTTGTTTTTGGAACTACCAAAGGGTTAATGCGATTTAATCCCAAAGAAATAAGAGAAAGCACTAAAAGTTCGGACATATACATTTCAAAGCTATGGGTGAATAATGAGGTTATAACACCAAATACCTCATATATTTCTAAGAATATAGAAGTAGAGAAAGATGTGTTTTTGGGACATAAAGACAAAAAGTTCGAGTTTGAATTTCAGGTCATTAATTTTAACAATAATGGAAGGTGTAAGTTTGCTTATAAGCTAGACGGGTATGATAAAACTTGGATTCAAGCCTATTCCAATCAAAAAGCCACATATACCAACATTCCGTCTGGCAACTATACATTTATGATAAAGGCCAGTAATGAAGATGGTGTTTGGAGTAACACCATTAAGAAAATAAATGTATTTATTAAGCCTCCCTTCTGGGAACAATTGTGGGTAGAAGTACTAGCTTTAATAACCATAATACTATTATTTGTATTAATTATTTGGTTAATCATTAAAAGAGAAAGAAGTCGTTCTCAATTTGAAATAGAAAAAGAAAGGGTGCTTCAAGCTGAAGAACTTACCAAATTGAAATTAAAGTTTTTTACAAACATTTCACACGAACTTAGAACTCCGCTAACTCTAATTTCTTCACCTTTAAATAAGTACATTCAAGAGAAGACAAAGCCAACTAATAAGGTCTTAGAAATGATGTATCGTAATAGTGCTCGTTTATTAGAACTGGTAAATCAGATTTTAGATTTTAGAAAATTAGAAACGAATCAGAAACTCCAAATACGTCCTTATAAAACCGCTTCAGTTTTTAATAATATAAATACCTCATTACAATATTGGGCAAAAGAGAAAAACATCGCTTATAACAGTGAATTTCCTAATGAAGCTATTGAAGCCTATTTTGATGAAGATGTTATAAAAAAGATTACTACTAATTTACTGTCTAATGCTTTTAAATATACACCTCAAGGCGGCAAGGTTTCATTAATAGTAAAGTTTTTAGACACCGAAATAGATATAGATAACACCTTGGTTAATGGTACTATGGAAATTCATGTTATTGATAACGGTTCAGGGATTCCAGAGGAGTATCAAGAAAAGGTTTTTGAACGTTTTTACCAACTTGATGAAAATCCCGATTTTGGTTATAGTAGCGGAATTGGTTTATCATTAACTTCAGAATTAGTAAAACTCCACAAAGGCAGCATTGAACTTAAAAGTAATAAGGACGAAGGTAGCTACTTTAAAGTAAAAATACCTGTAGGATTAAATAGTTATGAAAACACATTTTCAAAGATAGCGAGCAAACTTCCTGAAATAGATTCTAATAAAACAGTGATTTTAATTGTTGAAGATAATCATGATATTAGGAATTATATAAAGGAAGAATTAAAAGCGTTTTATCAAGTAATAGAGGCGGAAAATGGTAAAACAGGACTTCAAATAGCAGTTACCATTTTACCAGATATAATCATAAGTGATATTATGATGCCAGAATCAGACGGTATTCAATTAGCAAATCAATTAAAAAGTAATGAGCTTACTGCCCATATTCCTTTATTGTTTCTGACCGCTAAAACAGGAACTGAAAATAAAATTGCTGGCCTTAATACTGGAGCTAACGATTACATTCAAAAGCCATTTAATATTTCTGAAATAAAACTAAAGATTAATAACATTTTAGAAAGTAGGCAGCAACTGTTAAAAAAGCATTTAAAAGATAAAAGTATTGCAAACAATACTTCAAAAGAAAATACACCAGACAAATACTTAGAAAAGGTAAACTTGGTTTTAGAGAATAATCTCGATAATTCCGAATTCTCCATAGAACATTTATGTAAAGAATTAGCAGTAACGAGGTCTCAGTTGTATAGAAAAATACAAGCATTAACAGGAAAGTCAATTATAGAATATGTTAATGCATATAGACTAAGTATTGCTATGCAATTAATTAAAGAAGGGACGTTTACTCTAAAGGAAATTACCTATAAAGTTGGTTATAATGACAACCGGTATTTTAGTAGAATTTTTAAGAAGGAATTTGGCAATCCCCCATCATTTTACCTTCCTAAACCTAGAGTATAGTTGTAATTGCACAAAATGTGCACCATTTTCTTCAAAAAAGTCCACCTTATCCATTTGCGTTTAAAATATATTTGAGAACGTCATATACTTATATGTTATATAGCGTTTAAATAAAAAGAACCAATGGAAAATTCTCGTAGAGATTTTATTAAAAAAACTGGGTTGGCTAGTACAGCATTGGCTGTTCCTTCATACGGATTCACTATCATAAATAACAAATCATCTTTAAGCGATCAAATAATTGGTCATGGCGACTTTAAATACCGTGTTCATAAAGAATGGGGGAATTTAAATCCAAATACAACACCTATTAAGAATTGTCATGAAATGGTTTTAGATTCTAAAGGCAGATTGATAATGATTACCGATGAAACCAAGAACAATATCATTATATATGACAAGTCTGGAAAATTAATTTCCACTTGGGGGCATGAATATAATTCAGGTCATGGTTTAACGCTTTTTAAAGAAGGTGAAGATGATGTATTGTTTATCACAGATCCTGGAGCAGGAAAAGTTGTTAAAACGACTGTTGATGGTAAAGTCATTATGGAGTTGCCTAATCCAAAAGACATTGGGGTTTACACCAAAAAAATGCGTTATAAACCCACGGAAACAGCTATTGCCCCAAATGGTGATATTTATGTGTCTGATGGCTATGGTTCTGATTGGGTGCTTCAATTTAATAAAGAAGGGGAGTTTATTAGAAAATTTGGAGGTAGAGGACATTTGGATAACCAATTAAGCAACGCACATGGTGTAGCAATAGATGATAGAGATCCCAATAACATAACCCTATTGTGCACATCCAGAACCCATAATTCATTCAAGAGGTTTACACTAGATGGTACATATTTATCAACTATCTTTTTACCAGGAGCGTATGTTTGTAGACCAGTGGTTGATGGAGAGAATATCTATTCAGGAGTTTGTTGGTCCAGAATGAAATATCTAGAACGTGTTCCAGATTCTGGTTTTGTAACCATTTTAGATAAAAACGATAAAGTGGTATCCAATCCTGGTGGAACCAAACCAAAATACAAAGGAGGTGAGCTTCAACTAATGCTTCAAAATACAGCGTTGTTTAACCACTGTCATGATGTATGTGTAGACGAAGACAAGAACTTATACATCTGCCAATGGAATGCGAATAAATCATATCCTATAAAACTAGAAAGAGTTTAAATGAAGTCATATTATTTACTTTTAATACTATGTTTAGCAGCCCTGTTTTCATGCAAAGACAATGAAGGGGCTTACATTAATACGCCCGAAAAAAAAGTACCTAAAATAGTTGATTATAATTTTGATGTTAGGCCAATACTATCCGATAAATGTTTCAATTGCCATGGTCCCGATGCCAATAAAAGAGCTGCTAGTTTAAGATTAGATACAGAAGAAGGCGCTTATGCCGTTTTAAAAGAATCACCAAATAAACATGCTATTGTAGGTGGAAAGCCAAATCAGTCTGAAGCTTTCTTAAGAATTATATCTGAAGATACCACCAAGGTAATGCCACCTCCAGAGTCTAATTTAAAACTATCCGATTACGAAATTAAGGTTATTAAAAAATGGATTAAACAAGGCGCAAAATATCAACAACATTGGGCCTTTATGCCTATTGAAAAACCTACCTTACCTGAGGTGAATAAGGCTGATTGGGCAGTTAATGAAATTGATCATTTTATTCTAGAGAAACTAGAAGACTTAGGTCTAGCTCCAAATGAAGAAGCAACTAAAGAACAATTATTAAAACGTCTTTCGTTTGATATTACTGGTTTACCTCCAACTGTAGAAATGCAAGAGGCGTTTTTAAATGATACCTCTCAAAATGCTTATGAAAAAGTTGTTGATGAATTACTAGCTAGCAAGCACTATGGAGAAAAAATGGCAAGCTCTTGGTTAGATGTTGCGCGTTATGCAGATTCTCATGGTTATCAAGATGATGAGTTGAGAACCATGTGGCCTTGGAGAGATTGGGTCATACATGCGTTTAATGAAAATTACAGCTATAAAAAGTTTGTCACTTGGCAACTAGCAGGTGATTTACTCCCAAATAAGCATATGGAAACTGTTTTAGCTACAGGGTTTAATCGAAATCATAAAATAACTCAAGAAGGAGGCATTGTAGTAGAGGAATACAGAATAGAAACCATAACAGATAGAACCAACACTTTTGGAAAAGCATTTTTAGGGTTAACTTTTGAATGTGCTAAATGTCATGATCATAAATATGACCCTATATCGCAAAAAGACTATTACAGCACCTTCGCCTTTTTTGAGAATACTCCTTATAAAAAATCAAGTAAAATTAATGCGAGTTTAAGGGTGTTAGCAGAACCGCCTTTTTTATCCATATCTAATGAATTGGCAAAAGATAGTTTACCCTTTATAAATAAGAAGAAAGGGTATAAGAATGTTGAGGTTATGGTTATGGAAGAATTAAAAGACAGAAGACCAACCCGTATTTTAGATAGGGGAGCTTACGATGCTAAAACAGATACCGTAACACATAATTTACCAGAATCCATTTTAGTTTTTGATAAAGATAAATACCCAGCTAATCGCTTAGGTTTATCGCAATGGTTATTCAATGAAAACAACCCTTTAACAAGTAGAGTGTATGTTAATCGTGTTTGGCAAGATATCTTTGGCGCTGGTATTGTAAAAACCTCGGGTGATTTTGGGATGCAAGGAGAATTACCTTCACATGTCGGACTGCTTAATTGGCTCTCAGCTGACTTCATTGAGAGTGATTGGGACATTAAAAGATTGATTAAAAATATTGTAATGTCTTCAACCTATAAACAATCCTCTAGAATGAATGAAAGAAAGCTGGCTGTGGACCCAGAGAATAGGTATTTGTCGTATATGCCTCGGGCACGGTATACTTCGGAAATGGTTAGAGACCACGTTCTTGCAAGTAGCGGTTTGTTAAATAGAGAAATTGGAGGACGCAGCGTTAAAACCTATCAGCCCGATGGTTTATGGAAAACAGCATCTTCAGGTAGAGGCATGTTGGTGTATTATGTGCAAGATCATGATCAAGACTTGTACCGTAGAGGTATATATACTTTTATAAAAAGAACCTCATTACCACCAGTTCAAATGATATTTGATGCTACTACAAGAGATCAATGCGAGGTAAGGCGATTAAGCACAATGACCCCGTTACAAGCATTAGTGCTTTTAAATGACCCAACTGTATTAGAGGCATCTAGAGTGTTTTCTGAAAGGCTTTTACAGGAGAATAGTTCAGTAGAGGCCAAGATTGATAAGGCATTCAGGAGTATTTTATGTAGAAAGATTAAACCAGAAGAAAAAGAGTTACTACTTAACTATTACAATAAACAAGAAGTTTTGTTTAAAGAAGATAAAGACAGAGCATATGATTTTGTTAATGTCGGTGAATACCCATTAACCAATACAGATAAAAGTAAAATAGCTGCACTTATGCAAATTATTCATACCATGTATAATATGGAAGAAGCCATTGTGAAAATATAAGCCCTATGAAAAAAGAAGTTTTTGAACATCACTTAAATATTAACCGCAGACATTTCTTTAAAAAAGCAGCAATGGGTTTAGGAGGTGTTGCTTTAGGTTCTTTATTAGTACCAGACTTATTTAAAGGATCTCAAGAGGCGGCTAACCAATTGCCATTAGGATTAAAACATTTTGCCTCAAAAGCTAAACGAATAATTATGTTGGTTCAAAACGGTGCGCCTTCACAATTAGAAACCTTCGATTTTAAACCGAAGTTACGAGATATGTTTGGTCAAGATTTGCCCGAATCTATCAGACAAGGGCAGCGACTCACAGGAATGACTGCGCACCAAAAGAGTTTTCCATTAGTTGGCTCCAAGTTTAGTTTTAAGCAACATGGAAACTCGGGAGCTTGGGTGAGTGAATTATTGCCCAATATAGCCAAGATAACAGATGATATTTGCATTGTAAAAAGTATGCATACCGATGCCATAAATCATGATCCTGCTTTGACATTTTTGCAAACGGGTGCCCAAGTGGGCAATCGTCCAAGTATGGGGTCTTGGTTTAGTTATGGTTTAGGTAGTGAAAACAAAAATTTGCCAGCGTTTTGTGTGTTATTATCAAAAGGTGGAGGAAACGGTCAAGGTGTGTATTCCAAATTATGGTCAAACGGGTTTTTAGATAGCACACATCAAGGCGTTCAATTAAGTGCAAGTGAAGACCCTATTTTGTACTTAAATAATCCTAAAGGGATGAATATGAAGTCCCGTAGAGAGATGTTAAATCATTTAGGGGCTTTAAATGAAATGGGATATAAAGAGTTTAATGACCCAGAAATTCATGCCAAAATTAAACAGTATGAAATGGCCTTTAGAATGCAAACCGCGGTTCCAGAAATAACAGATGTTTCAAAAGAGCCAGACCATATTAAAAAGCTATATGGGGCAGATTCTATGGTGCCAGGTACTTATGCGGCTAATTGTTTGTTAGCAAGAAAATTATCAGAAGCTGGAGTGCGCTTTGTGCAGTTATATCATCAAGGTTGGGATCAGCATAACAATTTAGTCGGACAAATTAAAGGCCAGGCTAAGGATGTTGATCAGGCCAGTGCAGCCTTAATAACTGACTTAAAACAGCGTGGATTGTTAGATGAAACCTTGGTAATTTGGGGTGGTGAATTTGGAAGAACCAATTACTGTCAAGGCAAACTAACTAAAGACAATTATGGTAGAGACCATCACCCTAGAGCCTTTAGTATTTTTATGGCCGGCGGAGGAATAAAAGCGGGAACAGTTTACGGGAAAACAGACGAGTTAGGGTATAATATCATTGACAACCCCGTACATATTCATGATTTACATGCTACAATTATGCATCTTATGGGATTAGACCATGAAAAACTAACCTTTAAACATTTGGGAAGACGTTTTAGACTTACAGATATTCATGGACATGTTGTAAAGGATATATTAGCTTAAGTATGAAAAAAATCACGTCTATAGCTTTAAACGCATTACTGTTTTTACATTGTTTACTGCTTTTTTTAATAGTTTTTGAATCTTCTGTGAAAATTCCGTTTTGGTTGCAGCCAGTCGGAAGAATGCATCCAATTCTACTTCATTTTCCAGTAGCTTTTATTGCCTTATTGGTTTTGTTAAACCTACTAAAAGGGCAATTAGATAAAGATACTTTCAAGAAAATTAACTTATTTCTGTTACTTATAACAGCGCTTAGTACTGTTTTAGCCACAATAATGGGATTTGTACTTTCTTTAGAAGGCTATGAGTCTGATGTAATGCGTTTGCATAAATGGGGAGGTATAATCTTATCTTTTATTCTTTATGGTCTTGTTGTGCTACGTGAAAAAACCAGGTTGTACCAAGCTCTACTTTATGTTGGTCTTTTGGGTGTTGTGGTGGTCGGACACTATGGAGCTGGACTTACCCATGGCACTGGCTTTATAACGGAGCCATTACTAGTTGCTAAAAAAGCTGAGGTTAATGATAATACACCAATTTACGCGGCTTATATAAAGCCAATATTAGATTCAAAATGTACCAGTTGTCATAATGATCAAAAACAAAAGGGAGAATTAAATTTAAGTTCTATTAAAGGTATTGCAAAAGGAGGTAAAAATGGAGCGCTTTGGGTTGCTCATCAACCAGAAAGAAGTCTCTTTATGCAACGCGTACATTTACCTATTGAAGAAAAAGAGCATATGCCACCAGAAGGAAAACCACAACTAACACCTAATGAAATAGAATTATTAGAAGCTTGGATTTTACATGGTACAAATGATACTATTTCTTTTGCCGAATTAAAGGAAAATGCCCCATTAAAAGCATTAGTTGGAGAAAAATGGCAAAAATCTAACAGTTCTAAAATACCTCAGTATGATTTTGATTTTGCAGATAAGACTGTTCTAGAATCGCTTAATTCACCATATAGAACTGTCATACAAAAATCACCTAAGTCGCCAGCTATCGATGTATCAATTTATGGTGAGTCCACCTATAGCTTAGAGCATTTAACTGAACTATCAAAGATTAAAGAGCAGTTGGTGTTTCTTAATGTATCTAAACTTCCCATTGATTCCAAAGCTATGGCGTTTATAGGTACATTAACAAGTTTAGAACAGGTCATTCTAAATGGAACAGGAATAGAGAGTACAGATTTAAAAGCTCTTGAGGCATGTGTTAATCTAAAGTCTATTTCTTTATCGAGTACAAACGTTGATGCTTCAGTTTTAAACTCTTTAAAACAGTTAAAAAACCTAAAGGAGGTATTTATTTGGAATACGTCTATTACGGCCGAAGAGGTTGAAGATTTTAAAAAAGCATTACCATCTGTTAAGTTTTTTGAAGGTTATGTTTCTGATGCCAATACCTTGGTGAGTCTAACGCCGCCAATACTTAAAGGAAGGGTAAATGTGATAAACTCTGGAGATAAAGTAAAAATTTGGCATAAAATGGACGGGGTTCAAATTCGGTATACAGAGAATGGCGATGTACCAGATGAAACGTCTAAACTCTTAGAATCTGATTTGGTAATAGATTTAGAGGGACAAAGAACAAAAACGATAAAGGCTATTGCTTATAAAGAAGGTTGGAAGCCTAGTAAGGTTAGAAACTTTACCTTCCAGGATAAAGGCTATTTACCAGAGTCTTTTGAACTAGAATATGAAGGTATTCTACATGAATATACTGGTTCTGCTAAAAGAATTCTATTAGATGATGTGGTAATGAATAATTCTGGAGTTTATGTTTCTAAATTTTGGTCTGCTTTTATAGAACAACCGTTAATTGCTACTGCAGATTTTGGAGATGAAACCACCACAGAATTAAAGGAAATTATAATTAGTATGGGCTATTCTTTTTATCAAAGTAGAGCAAATCAATGTTCGGTGGATTATGTAGAATTGTGGACGTCTAATGATAAAGATGATTGGAAACTAGTGCAAAAAAGAAGCTATAAAAACACAAAAAACCTGAATGATATAAGAAACATCGTTTTAAAAGTTCCTAAAGGAAAACATAGATATTACAAAGTAGTAGCACAGCCAAGTGGCATAAAAATGCACGTAGATCAGATTTTCTTTTATTAAAGTTTAAAGGGTTTTAAAAAGAGAAGGTACATTTTTACTGACCCTACTATGCTACCCGAAGTTTGAAACTTCGGGCTTGTTAATAATAAAGTTACCTATCCAACCCCTTCTTCAAAACATTTTGAATCCCTTCTAGATGCTCACTAAACTGCATCATTTGTGCAAGCACTTGTGCCATTTCGTTTTTATCACCTAGGCCATTTAGCTTATTGTTTTTTAAGAAAGTGTCTTTTATGGTTTGCCAGCGTTCTATTTCTGTTGCGTTAATAGTTTTAGAAAGCTCTTTGTATTTCAATAAATTGGCTTCTGCGGCACTGGTGAGTGTTTGCGATTCGTTTTCGTAATGCGATAAAAGTAATGTTTGTAGTTCTTTGTCGTTCATTATAGGAACAACCTTGGCCACTAGTTTATTCATATCACGGTAAGAACCTTGTAATTTAAATGAAGGTTCCGTACGGTAGTTATCATCCATGGCAGCCGATTTAATATAGGTTTCATTTACCTTTAAAACCGTATCACGTATGGTCACCACTTTATCCAAAACGGCTAAATAATCTTGAACTTCTTGTTTGGTATGATTGCCTTTAAGATTTATACCATCTTGATTTCCAGATTCAACAGCTTCTATTAATTGATAAATGTCTTCAAAAGCCTTACTACTTAATTGATGTAATACAGGATTTGAAGTTAAGGCGTTTTCAATTAAACTTAATTTGAATAAATCTGCCGTATCACCAATAATATCTCCTAAATTATAGATGTCCGCACGATTGGCTAACATATCTGGGATTTGAAACTTTTCGCCACTTTCTGTGTATGGATTTCCAGCCATAATCACACAGAACTTTTTACTACGTAAATCATAGGTTTTAGGCTTACCGTTATAAACCCCTTCTATCTTTCTGGTTCCATCGGCTAATGAAATAAATTTTTGTAAAAATTCGGGATTACAGTGCTGAATGTCGTCTAAATACAACATCACATTGTTACCCATTTCAAAAGCAAGGTTTAGCTTGTTTAACTCTTCTCGGGCTGCAGAATTATTAGCTGTTAGTGGGTCTACAGAAGTCACCTCATGACCAATTGCTGGTCCATTAATTTTCATAAAGATAAGACCAAGACGATTCGCCATATATTCCATTAAGGTGGTTTTACCATAACCGGGAGGCGATATGAGTAAAAGCATACCCATTCTATCGGTACGTTTGTTGTCTCCCACACTTCCCAATTGTTTGGATAAATTGTCTCCAAACAGTGGTAAGTACACTTGATCTATCAATTTATTCCTTACAAAGGAAGATAGAACTCTTGGTTTAAACTCCTCGAGTTTTAATTGTTCCTTAAGGTTCTCGGTAACCTTATGCTTAGCTTCTCTATAGGCATTAAAAGCAGGGACTTCTTGGTTGTAAAACTGACTTAAATTCTTAACGAATTGATGATAATTAAATTCAAAATTACCATTGGCAATGCTATTGTGACTGCCTTTTAAAGCTTCAATAGTGGCTATAGGACTTATTTGAATTATTTCTGAATGTGCTTCGCTTTTAAAAAGTATAAGTGCAACCACCTCAAAGGTGTAATCAGCAAATTCAGGAGTCTGAAGTTTAATATAAGAGCTTACCCATTGTACAGCTAATTCAATGGCATTTTTATTAATGTGCTGATCTGCTAATGCCCATTTTAAGGACGTTTTAAAAGTATTTAATGCATTTTTGCCTTCAATGGTTTTTATAAAATTCTCATATAAATCATGAGCCGTTTTGCTAATACAAAATGCATTGTTGCTTTGTAATTCATTAAACAGGTAAGTGGCCGAAGTTAGTTCTAAGGTTTTAGTATGTCCTGTATAATGTTCTGATACGATATCATAGAACTCAGAGTTTTTCAAGGCATGGCTTAAGGCATTAATCACCACATCATATTCTTTACTCTCAGGGAATGCTACAAGGACCTCGCCAGAAGCTTTAATTTTTTGATTCCAAACCGTTTTTGAATCCTGTTCTAAAGCATTCCAAAAGAACTGACCAAAGGCTCTAACTGTTGGTTCAAAACGCAGCAGTCCTAAATCATGATGCTTGCTTACCAATGTTTTTAGAATTTTAGCAGCGTCTTCATCATGAACCCCTTTTATGTAGCCTTCAGAATAGTTTTTACTGCTTTCCGCTTTTATAAGGTCGAGTAATGCAATTTCTGTAAGTTCATTTAAGTCATTTTCAGAATTCGAGAATAGCTTATATGCTAAATAAGAGGCGCGGTATATCTGGTCGTTTTCAGAGATTAATTCCTGATTCCAATACTTTTGGGAACTTACCAAAGTGTCATCTTCAATAGTTTGATAAAAATCTGTACCAGTAAGATGATATTTTAAAGTGTCATCCTTATAAACAATGGTAAGGTCTAGAGGCTGTTTGTTAACCCCAAATTTGTGTTTACCAAGTTTAATTATATTCTCACCGTCTTCATATAAATCTTGTGTGTCTTTTAACTTTCTTACTGCATCTTCTTTGGCTACTTTAAGTCCTGTTTCAATGGTTTCGGCTCTTCCTGCATCATCTAGGTCTTTAAGATCCGTTATGATGTCTCTAAGCTTATTAATCATTAAATCTGAAGCGAAATAGCCATTAATTTCTGCAGTAGACTTAAAGCTCATGGCTTTTTTAGTCACCCCTTTTAGAATTCTGCTAGCGGCAGATTCTAGGGCAATAGCTTTTTTGTTTCTGGCTTCTACAAGGCTGTTTTTTCGAGCTTCGAAAGCGTTATAAACTTCCTCACGCTTTTCGATTATTTGGGTAATAAAATCTTCAAAGTCCGCAAACCTTCCTTCTAAATCTTCTAATTGAACCGAAACTTTATTTAAGAGTTCATCAGTCTTTTCTGGAGTAGAGGCAATGTCTAAGTAATTGATAATACTTTGGTCTACAAGTTTTAATTGCGCGGTGAATTCGGCTGAAGCTTCCTTTTCACCAAGCGATTTTAACTTGCTTTTTAATCCTGCTTTCAACTGATTAATAGTTGCAAAAATCAAAGAGATATTATCAATAATTTGAGTAGAATGTGAAGCATCTTCAATCTCTAGGTTAGAAACAATATCAATTAACATTTCTAAATCTGTTGCTATTTGATTGACTTCTTCTTCTAATTTCTTAGCGGCAACTACTTTTTTGATATTTTCAAGTTCGGATGCTTTTTCCGCAACACGTTTATGATATGGTTCCAGCGCCTTGTCATTTAACAAGAACTGTACGCAGCGCTGCGAAATTTTATCGTTTTGAACTACAATCTCTTCTTCTATAGTGCTTATAAAAGCAGTATCTACATAGCGTATGTCGTTTAATCCAATAACTTCACCTCTAAGAGTTCTAAGTTGAGACAATACTGCCACAAAATCTTCAATAGATTTAAACGAACTGCTTTTTATTTTACCAAAAATACCATCGGCTTTATCCTGAGTTTCTTTAGTGATGTCAGCAGCTGTTTTTCTTAGCTGTACTACTTTTTCAAACTCATCAATAGCGGCATTGGCAGCACCATTTAATTCAGCTAAGGGCTCGTTTAAAAGAAACGTATCTGGCTCTGCTATCCAGTAATAGCTATTTAAAATATCGTTAGAAAATTTAGCAATATCATCATATAAACCATCATAACTATCTTCTTTATTTAGAAGGGTAATGAGTGCTTGACATTCTGCCATGGCCTTTACAATGTCTTTATTGCCAATTTTGTATAATAAGGTATCGGTGTGTTCCGAAGGAATAACATCGCCTTTAACAAAAGGGGTTTGCCAGATCTGAATTACATGGTGTCTGGTTTGCTCGTCTTCGGTTTTAAAGTAGCATAATTCACCATCACTTAGAACGGTGTACCCATTACAAATAATTGGGGTTTTGACTTCTTGTTCAATGACATTATAAGACATGAGGACATATAAGCCTCTTGCGCTCTCATAAAACACATACAAGAAATCTTCGCCATTAGGAGAGCTTACTTTCTTTTTAAATTTTACGTTGGAAACGTCATTGTCGAATAACTTAAATTCACCGGATTGCAGGTAGTACCCATCAGAAAAGATAATCCCCTGGTCATCTGGTAAGAGCACACAGGCATCTGCAATGCTTTCTATTTTTTTAACTTCTTGTATTTTATGATTATAAACAAAGTAACGTGAAGCCTCTTGAAAGGGTTTGATCTCTAAAGCTATAAGGTTTCCTAAGTCGGCATAGCGATACTGACCATCATCTAAGGTTTGGTCTAAATGCTCTACGGGTTCGCTATAGATACCTTTACCGTCATTGGTGTTGTCTTCGATTTTTATAGTTAAATCACCACCAATAGTCTCTACAAAAACCTTGTCTAAAATGGAAATATGCGGATGTTCACCATATACATGTTGGTCTCTTGAAGGTGTTATCCATTTAAACTCATGCTGATTCGGGAATTTAAATTCGTGCTCACTACGGTTATCAATATATTGTAGTTTTCCATCATTAATAAGCCATTTAAAGGTTTTAATATCTGAAATACTTTCGCTTAATTGAAAGACCATGTGCAGGTAATTCCCAACAATAGCAAATTTGGTAAATACCGTGTTTCTGTAATATTTATAGAGATTGGTAAAATCGTTTATAAAGGTGGCATCCTCTAATGGTGCAAGTGGCTGTATATTGAAGTGCGTATCCTTATAGGTATAGATACTAAAAACATCTGCTAATTTTATATCTGTTCTTAGTCCGAAATGCACATTATACCCAAATAAGCACATATCACCAATGGTCACAATATCTCTTGCAATACAGCTATTTTCTGTATTTATACGGTTGTTGGCTATGAGTTTGGTTTCAACGTTACCAAATACGTTTTTGCGAGCCTCATTTAACTGAGAAAGTCTAGATAGTAGTTCGCTTTTTTGTTTTTGTAAACGCCCTTGAATAATCTCGTAGGTTCCACCGTCTAATTGTATTTTGTTATCTGTATTGGTTTGTTCCATATTTATGTGTCTTTAACTCTAAAAATTTAAAGACGATAATTTTAAGTTTGTTTAACAGGGTATATCACATATTTAACCATAGGAAAAGGCTACATACGTTATTCCTCTTTGAGACATTATTTCAAGGCCTTTTAATAACGAATTTAGGTCTTCAATTAAAGTATGGTCGAGATAGGACAACTTATCTTTTGACTTCCTAACTTCGTTTTTAAAATAATTTTCCCAATTAAAATTGTACTTAAGTGCTTTGTGAATACTTTTTTCTTTTAGTTTGGATATCAATTTTTCCGTTAATTCTTTTAAATCACTTACCTTAATCCAACCATCATTAATTAAGTAATAATTTTGTTCCCATTTTTTTACTGTATTTTTAATTTTATTTTTTAGTTGTTCAATTTTGATTAGATTATTTTCTTCTTCAGCAAGATAAAGTTTGTATTCTAATTCGCTAGTATCAGGTTCTAAGTTTACAGGATAATTTCTAAACAGGTTTAGACTTAAGTCTGTCAATTTTTGAATTTGTTCAAATTCAGAATTTTTATAAGCATCAGGTCCACATAAGAAATTGCAAAAATTCCTGCTGAATTCATTATAGTATATTTGATTTTCTCCTTTTTCTTTAGAAACTAACATTACATCCAATCCCAAAGTATTTGAAAAACTAATGTGTCCGAATAAGATTAATATAGTAGTTATTACTCTCATTTTAAATAGGCTAAACATGAAGTTATAGAAAAATTTTCCCAATTATATTTTGATAAGAAATAAAGTGGGAAGAACAATTCATTGACCTGATAATTAACAGGCCAATGAATAAAAACTTTTTACCCTAATTTCTTATCAGATAACCCTAATCCTTTAGCTAAGTTCGAAAGGTTTTCAAAAAGTGTGGCTTCACCAGAATCTACTGTTTTAGATTTTAAATCGAGTAATAAGTTGGCAACTGTTAAGTTCTTAATGTCTTCTGAAGAGATGCCATATTTAGTGGCAAACTCTTTGATTTTATCTAATAGATTTCCTTTTACATCATCACTGCCTAAAATGGCATCTTTAACTTCTGTGATGTTGTTTGAATGGTCTACAAGACGGTCAATTCCTTTAGATTTTGTGATTTGTCCGATAATCTGATCGAAGAACATGGTTTCACCACCAACAATATCAATATTAGCAGCTCTTAAAGCTTCTCCGATTACTTGCGCTTGCGCATCGGCAATTTCTTTTTGAATGTTGATTTCCGCTAAGTCCACTTGTAATTCTTTATCTAAACGTAGTTTAAATTCTTCGTGCTCTTTACCAACACCATCTAATTTCTTCATGGCATTTGCTTTCTCTTCAATACCAGCGGCATCGGCTATCGCTTTTTCTTTGATAACTTCTGCTTCTGCTAATCCTTCTTCTTTAATGGCTTCAGCTTTGGCTAAAATACCAGCGGCTTCAGCTTTGGCTTTCTCTTCTATAATAGCCGCTTCTACTAAACCTTGACGCTCATTGGCATCGGCTTTGGCATGCATCACCTGTGCTTCAGACATACCAATGGTAGCTTCTTCTTTGGCTTTAGCTTCTGCCAATGTCTTTCTAGCTTCCGCCTCTTTTTCACTAGCTTGTTTCTTAGCTTCGGCTTCAATATTAATTTCTTCGGCTTTTTGCTTAGCGGCTTCTTTTTCGGCTTCTGCAGCTTTAATGGTCTTTATTAATTCTTCTTGAGCATTTGCTTCTGCTAAGGTAATTTTTACTTGTTTCTCTCTATCAGCAGATTTGAAAGCTTCGATATCCTTCATGTTTTCCTGCTCTTCAACTACACCTTTTTCTAGCATCACACGATCACGAATAACATCTTGAATACTTTTCTTTTCAACTTCTACAACTTTTTCTTTTTCAATTTGAGCAAGCGTTACGATACGTTCTCTTTCAGTTGCCTCCAACATTCTGTCTTTTTCAACTCTCTCCGTTTCTACGGCATCAGTACGCTGCTTGTTCTTAGCGGCAACTATAATTTGTCTGGCCATATTTTCTTCAGCAACTTTTACTTTTTCCTCAGTAGAAATTCTGGCGCTTTCAGATTTTAGGCGCTGTTCTTCAGCTACTTTTAAAGTTTCGGCCTCTTCACGTGCTTTTATGTTGGCAATTTCTCTTTTTTGTTGCTCTTCTTTTTCAGCTAACTGCTTATCTAATTCTAGAATAGCTTCACGTGCTTCTACATCTTGCTTTCTAATTACCTTTTCCTCATCACGTTTAATAAGGTTAGATTTCATGTTTTGCTCTGCTGTAAGTTCGGTGATTTTCTTAATCCCCTCTGCATCTAAAATGTTATCAGATTTTAAATGTTCTATAGATGTTTGCTCTAAGTAGTCAATGGCACAGTCCTCTAAGGTATAACCATTAAGATCGGTACCAATAATATCTACAATTTCATCACGGAATTCTCTACGGGCTTCGTATAATTCCACAAAATCAAATTTCTTACCTACCGTTTTTAGGGCTTCAGAGAATTTTGCTTCAAAAAGTTCTTCTAAGGTAGAAATATCTGATGCACGTTCACAACCAACGGTTTGGGCTACCTTTTTAATAAACTCTACCTCATTGTTTACTCTTACAAAGAAGGCAACTTTTATATCTGCACGCATATTGTCTTTACACAACAAACCATTATCTCCAATACGTTCTATTTGGATTTTCTTTACAGAAATATCCATGATTTCAACTTTATGGAACACTGGCACCACATAGAGACCTTTATCCGTAGCAACTCTAGTACCTTTAAATCCGGTTCTTACCAAAGCTTCACCTTGTGGTACTTTTTTATAAAATAAGGCGATTATTGCAAAGTAAATTACAATAAGGAAAAGAATTAGGCCAACGCCAATTCCAATGAATTGAGAAATGTTTTCCATAGTTAAAATCTGGTTTTATTTAAGTTGATAATTATAATGTAATATTTTCTAAATCTGTTAAGGTTTCGGCATCATCTTCATAAGGTAATACCCAATAAAAGTTTTTATCTTCAGACTGTTTCACAATGAGAATGTCTTGTTTATATTTTATGATTTCACCGTCAAAAGACTTAACGTAAATGGCCATTGGATTGCCATCTACCAAAACTTCAGCAGAGCCCATTTTGGTACCAAAAATTTTTGATAACATAATGCCTTTTCTACCTGTAAAATTCACGGGAGCGTCGCCATCGGGATTAAGGTTTTTAAAAAATCCTTTAAATGGTGTGGTGAATAGTTTGGTTAGAATTAATGAAGGTAGAATACCTGCCAAAAGCAAAGTATACCCAAAGTTGGTATTATAGGATTCCGTAATACTTGTTGAGATAACGGTACATAACCACCAAATGAAAATCCAACAGGTAAACGTGAACATAAAAGGTAAACCAACAAAATTGAAGTAGACTAAAACGATTTGCCACCATTCAAGTTTCTTTCTCGGATCTCTTATAACATCTTCTTTATTAATTTCTGCATTAGCCAAATCTGTTATAGATGTTGCGGTATCTATATCTACATCCACATCAGCATCTACATCAATATCCACATCAACGTCTACGTCTAGGTCAAAATCTATCCCAGAAATCATGTTAAAAATCCAATATACAATAAGGAGTAGAACAAGTATGGTGAGTAAAATATTTACTGAAGAAAAAGCAATGTCAAAAACAGAATTCAATAGGATTGGTTTAAATGTGGTACATGTTGTAAAAGGGAAATACTTACAAACAATATTATGCAATTTTTTTAAATTTTTATGCGTGTATTCTTATGTATTTGCATCATTTTTTTGTTAGATTTCTAATTATATGTATTTAAATGATTACAAATGTTACAGCAATGACAAAATTTCTTAAAAATGTATTTAAAAACCATATGTGGTTTCTTTTAAATTAACTCTTACCTTTTGTTTTTCTGTAATGCCATAGTTTTGAGTTTACTATAACTAACTAAACTATTCAACTATGAGATTAACAAAATTACTTTTGTGTCTACTTCTTGTTTTTACCTTTTCTTGTTCAAGTTCTTCTGGTGGAGAGATAAATCCAGATGATTACCAAATTGTAGATCCTGAGGAGGAAAATGATGATGAAGAAACTGAAGAAGAGGAGGAAGAAGAACAACAGGAAGTAACCACAGTGGATGGAATTAAAATTGGGCCAGATTATGTTGTTTTTGAGCCAGAAGTTACAAAATCAGATTTAGGCTTATGGGTATTAAGAAAGAAAGGAGAGGCTGGTTATTATCCAGACACAGATAAGTTCAAAACCACAGCGGGTGAAATACCTGCATTAAATGATAATTACTTAGAATTTACAGGAAATAATTTAAACGGTGGAGCAGCAAAATCTCCTTTAACATATACATTTGTGTGTCCTAAAACAGCAAAATTTAGGCTAACAATGCGAATGCTTCAAACTTTAGAAGCCTGTACACCAGGTACAGAGCATTGTGCTAATGATGGTTACGAAAAAGGTGATAAAAGAAATGATTTATGGTTTAAATTAGAAGGTGATTTTACAACAGCTTCTGCGTTTGCGACAGAGGAGTTAAAGAAAAACCACAAGTTTTGGGGACGTGGGGTTCGTAAGTGGGGCTCAATTCATAAAATGGAGGGGCACATCAACGGCTCTAAAAGACACTCTGATGTGGTTGTAAATTTTAAAAAGGGTGAAGAATATACCTTAACTATTTCAGGGAGAGCTCAAGGCTGCGGTATAGATTATATTTTATTTTACGATAAAGACTTAGAAGCCAAAGAAGGTAGCGAGTTTACAGTAGAAACGCATACGGATTTAATGGCCGCTTTACCAGAACATTTAAGACCCGACATTATAGATTGATAGCAAACTCTTAGAGAAAATTAATGGGGTTTATAAAAAGTCCTGGATTTGTTTCCAGGACTTTTTTGTTTTTAATCTGGTTTAATACTTTTGTGACATGAATGATAATTTTGTAAATGAATTTTTTGGTATTGGAATTCAAAACGGAAAAACACCAGAAAATTTAGGGGTTTTATGGCGATCTGCTCAGAACTTAGGTGCTAGCTTTATTTTTACTATTGGGAATAGATATGCAAAACAAGCTTGTGATACGCATAATGCCGTTAAATCCATGCCGTATTATCATTATGATACCTTTGAAGAATTCTTTAACAACATACCAAAGGGCGCTAGAATAGTTGGTGTAGAACTTACCGAAGAGGCTGAAGCGCTAGAAACATTTCATCATCCAAGACGCTGTGTTTATTTATTGGGAGCCGAAGATCATGGTCTAACAAAAGAGGCGATTGAAAAATCCCATTTTTTAGTGAAATTTAATTCTGAATTAAGTTTGAACGTATCTGTTGCTGGAAGTATTGTAATGTATGATAGAGGTATTGATAAACCTAGATCTTAATTTAGTTCTAAATCACCTTCAATTCTAAAGCAACGTTCTGTTCCTAAGTAATTAGGATCTCCGTATTCTTCTGACCAAAAGCCATCTAGTAAGTCTTTTGTTAAACATTTGTATACTACAGTTCCAGAAAAAGGCTTATTGTCAGTTCCTTTATACGTAAAATTAATAACGAGAATATTAGCATGGTAAAAACCATAACCAGTCTGTTCTTGTTCATTATGAATAAACCATTTTGCAACTATTCTATTGTGTTCATCAGTTTTTAAGGTAAGTGTTCCTCTATAATTATGGTCATCTTCATTCTGGTTGGAGCCAATAATGCTATAGGTGCCTTCTAAATCTTTTACTGTCATTTTAGTTTATATTTTTGAGCATAGAATAGCTACTTTTTTATTTGATGTATCGGTAGTAAAGAAAATATAAGCGTCTCCACCGTCTTTTAGGCCTAATTTTTTACGTATCTGTTGTACCGTTTCTGGAAAGTTTCTGGTTGTAACATTGGCTTTTTTAATTCCAAGTTTCTTCAGCTCTTTTTTGTTGTACGGAACTAATTTTTCTATTTTAAATGATCTTCCAGGAAATTCAATCAAGTCTGCACTGGTGTATAAATGCGAATGTTGGTGCAACTTGTAAACACTAAGCTGTTGACTAACCTGATGGAATCCTCCAGATTTTAGTATAGCTGCGTTGGGTTCGTATAGATAGGTGAGGGGCATGCTGTATTCCGATACAAAATCAGAATTTATACTACTAAAACCAAAATGTTCTTCTGAAATACTTTTTAAATTAACAGTTTGAACTGAAGGCGTATTGAGATATTCAGCTTCTAATTCCCAAAGAAGTTCTTTTACTTCATTATTTAAGGCTACCACATGAATGGTCTTAACATGTTTTAGTTCATTTAAACCTACCGAAATGTCTAAAAGTGGCGATGTTTTTATTAGTATATTTTTAGATGACTTAAATAGCAGATCAAGATGTTCTGGTACATTTGGCAGGCAATCTTTTAAGAAAAATACCTTTCCTTTACTATCATGTCGTCTAGATGGGTCTATGTAGATCCAATCGAATTGTTCGGCATTCGATCTTAAATAATCAATACCATCGCCATTAACGGTTTCAATGTTTTTAACATCTAACTGTTTGTAATTATGGTTCACAATTTTTGAAAGTTCCTCATTGACTTCGCAATGGACCACGGTTTTAAATTGTTTAGAAAAGTACAAACAGTCAACACCAAAACCTCCAGTAAGATCTACAATTGAATCTCCAGATATTAAATTCGCTTTATATTTTGCTGTGGTTTCAGAAGAAGTCTGTTCAATATTAAGTTTATTAGGGTAGTAAATGTTTTCTGTATTAAACCAAGTTGGTAGCTTTTTTATACATCTACTTTTAGCCTCAATTTGCTCAACAAGATCCTTAGCACTTATTGTATCAAAGGGGATTCCTTTGAGTAAAAGAGACGAGACATCAGAACGGATATGCTGAGAAATGTAATCCTGAACCTCTTTATTTAATAAAGCCTTGTTCACTTGTAATTATAAATCTTTAGTGAGCTTTTTAACTATTTTGTTTTCTGAAAGAAACTCCTTTAAAATTACTTTTATAGCAGTATAAGCAGGAACAGCAATTATTAATCCGAGAACTCCAAACAAAATACCTGCCATAAGAATTACCAAGAAAATTTCTAAAGGATGGGACTTCACGCTTTTAGAAAATATAATGGGCTGGCTTCCAAAATTATCTACTAATTGTCCTATAGCTAAAACAACTAATACCCATGTGGTTTTTGGCATTATAACTTCGCTAAAGCTTTCGCCTAAATGACTAGTCATGGTAAGGGTTATCATTAAAATGGAACCGATTAAAGGACCCACATAAGGAATTAAATTTAGTAGAGCGCATAAAAATGCAATAACCACTGCATTTTCAACACCAATAATTAGGAGCCCAATCGTGTAAATAATAAACAGAATTAGAATTTGAAAAATAAGTCCCACGAAATATCTAGATAGTAAATCCTTAATTTTTTCGGAAGACACCTTCCATCTAGATTCTTTATTATCTGGGATTAAGGTTAAAATACCACTTTCAAAAAGGCCATTATCTTTTAAAAAGAAAAATGAAATAAACAAGACAGAAAATAAACCTATGCTAAAGCTTCCAAGGCCACTTATCACAGAATTTAAAAAGTCTGGTATAAATGAGAAATCCAGTTTAGAAAAGAGTTGAGAGTCTTTTAACGATTGTTCAACATCTATTTGATGCAAATCGAAGTAGGTTACAATTTCGCCATATAGGTTTTCGATGTTATCCTGTAAATCAGAAGTGTTTAGTAATGAAAGTTTTTGTCCCTGATCTAAAATTAGCGGAATAAACAAACTAATTAACCCCGCAAAAATAGCCATTAACAATGTCATTGTTACTACTACCGCTAATGTGTTTTTAAACTTTAATTTATTTCGAAGAAAGAGCACAACAGGTCTTCCAATAAGAGAAATTACTGCTGCAATGGCTATATAACCAATAACCGATTGTATTTTATATAAAAACCAAAGGATTAGTACTATACCACAAATAATAGCAATAGCTCTTAAAATTCCGTTAGCAATGGGTTTTGAGTTCATAGAGTAAAGATAACAACTATTTGTATTAATAAATTTTAATTGTTACATAAGTTGTTTGGTAATTTCATAAAGCGCAATGTTGGTGGCTTGAACAACATTCATACTGCTATTTTGACCAAACATGTCTATGTGAATTGTAGCATCAGAAAGTTTTAACAATGGCTCCTGAATCCCAAAGTTTTCATCCCCGATAATTAAAACAATAGGTTTGTCTTGAGAAAATTTACATAAATGTATTGGTTTACTTTCGTTGGTAATTTCAAGAGAAATAATGTTATAGTCCTTTGATTTTAGATCTGAGATAATATCTAATGCTGAATCATGAATTTCAAAATTAACCGATTTTTCGGTAGCTCTTGATGTTTTGGTCATTTTGCGCCCAAACGGAATACTATTGCCACAAAGAATTAGTTTTTCAATGCCAAAGGCATCACAAATTCTAAACAAACTTCCAATATTGGGGGCGTTGGTAACATTATCGCAAACTACTGTAATAGGAAATATACGTTTAGAGAAATTGTTGTTATAGTGTGTTAGTTGCATTTTTAGTATTCAGTAGCTGTTTTGGGTAAATGGTGTATAAAGCGGTCTAAAATTATCTAAAGTATTTAATTAAAAGCCATACTACAGCAGCTATCATTGCCATTAAAGAGATTAGTCTAATTATAAATATAATAAAGCCTTTTATTGAGCTATCTTCATTTTTATTGCTGGGTTGGAGGAACCATTCAATAATAATTTCAAGAAAATCAATCATTACGTAAATTTAATTACTTAATCTCTCAATAATACCTTATTAAATGCACTAGCTCGTTTTTCTTCGCTCATCCAAATGGCTATCGGAATGGTAGCGGTAAGGGTAGAAATCCAGCCTAAATTCCATAGAAAAACCGTTACAATTGCAGCCAAAACCCAACCAGCAATTATGATTATATAATTTGGTTTAGCATGTAGTCTATTTATGTGACGTTTAGTATGATTTCCACAATGTTTGCATCGTTCATTAATTTCTAATCCTATTTCTTGCTTTAAATCATATCTATTATTGGATTTTATCGTAATAGAATTTTCCTTTTTACATGATTGAGAACTGCAGTAATAATATAATTTCATAGTAGTTCGGTTTACTTTTGCTTCCTAGCTAGAGACATTAATTCTCAAAAACATATTTAACAATGTTAGCCCCCATTTGAAGTGCTTTTTCTCTAACTTCTGGCGGATCATTATGAACTGATTCATCTTCCCAACCATCACCTAAATCACTTTCATAGGTAAAAAGTACAATCAGTCGGTCTTCATGATATAAGCCAAAAGCCTGAGGACGTTTGCCATCATGTTCATGAATTTTTGGCAATCCAGTAGGGAAATTAAAAGCTGAGTTAAAAATTTTATGATCAGAAGGTAGCTCTACCAGCTCCTTGTTAGGAAATACTTTTTTTAACTCTTTGGTTATAAAAGGCTCCATACCATAGTTATCGTCAATATGAAGGAAGCCGCCGGAAATTAAATAGTTTCTAAGGTTTTCCGCATCCTCTTCACTAAAGAATACATTACCATGACCTGTCATGTGCAACAATGGAAATTGAAATATATCTAAGCTACTTACTTCAACGGTTTGAGGTGTGCTTTCAATTTTAGTATTTATGTTGGTATTACAAAAGGTAATAAGATTAGGTAGTGCGGTTGGGTTACTATACCAATCACCTCCACCTTGATATTTTAAAACTGCTAATTCTTGGGAAAAAGAAGTTGTTAAAATAAGACTAAATATTAATGCAAGCGTAAGATTTTTGTAGATAAGCGAACTAAACATCATAGTTCAAAAATAAAAATATTTGTTATGCAAAATGTGTTTTTAACCATAATAATCCTATTATTTACAATTACGCCATCGGCTAAGGTTAATAAATATAAACCAGTAACCGTTTTAGAATTGTTTACTTCTCAGGGATGTTCTAGTTGTCCGCCAGCAGATAATTTATTAGATAAGGTTAAAAAGGAACATGCAGGCCAGGTTATAGTTTTGTCTTACCATGTTGATTATTGGAATTATATTGGATGGAAAGATCCTTTTAGCAAAAAGGCTTTTAGTGATAAACAGCGTAGGTATGGACAAAAATTTTATAGCAGCAGTATTTATACACCTCAAATAGTTATTAATGGGAAAGAGCATTTTGTAGGTTCTAAAACGTCTGTAATGAATACGAAATTGAGGCAATATGCTAACAAGTATGCTGAGAATGAGATTCAATTAAATGGCGTTAAGAAAGAAGCGGGTAGTGTTAAGTTTAATTATGGTATAAATGGAAACATAAAGCATAAGCGCCTAAAAGTAGCTTTGGTTATAGATAGCAAAAAGACGCATGTTAAAAGAGGTGAAAATAGTAATAGGGTCTTATTAAATTCTAATATTGTAGTTGAAGAGGTCTTTGTGGAATTAAATCAAACTGCCGGTGAAGTAGTTATTAAAATTCCTGAGATCGTAGAAAGAGATGATAAATTATCCATTGTTGCTCTTGTAGAAAATAAGAGGTTAGATATCGTAGGAGGGAGTCAGATTTATTTATAACTCGTTCACAAATGCTACAGCGTGACTAGCCACAATAGCTGCGGTTTCAGTTCTTAGTCTTGTTTCTCCTAAAGTCACTGGAATGAATTTATGGGCTAAAGCCATTTCGATTTCTTTGGTACTAAAATCACCTTCAGGACCTATTAAAATAGTAATGTCTTTTTTAGGTTGAAGCTCATTTTTTAAGCGCTTTCTATCGGTTTCTTCACAATGCGCAATAAACAAATCACCTGTAAAGCCTTGTTGTATAAATGTCTTAAAAGAAACGGCCTCGTTTAGTTTAGGTAAATATGAACTCAACGATTGTTTCATAGCTGACTGTAAAATACGTTCAAAACGTTCTGGTTTAATGACCTTACGTTCACTTCTATCGCAAATAATAGGCGTAATGCTGTCTATACCAATTTCAGTAGCTTTTTCAAGAAACCATTCGTAGCGGTCATTCATTTTGGTTGGCGCCACTGCTAAATGAAGTTTATAATCTCGTTTTGGTTGCTTTTCTTTTGAAACGATATTAACCAAGCATTTGTTAATATTTGGTAGTGTAACTTCTGCTTTAAATAACCATCCGTTACCGTTAGTAATGTGTAGTGTATCTCCAATATTCTTGCGTAACACCTTAACAATGTGTTTACTTTCGTCTTTTGGGAAAGTAAACGTCTTAGTGTCTTCAGAAATGTCTGGATTGTAAAATAGTTGCATAAAACGAAGATAAATTATTTCTTAAGAAAGTGTCTTATTAAACTAAAAAATGAATTTAAAATAAAAATTGGTTGTACAAGTATACCAATTGTAGTAATCAGATTTAAAAAATCGATAAGAGAAAAAGTGAAATCAAATGGGGATTCTTTAGGAGTTAAAAAAAAGAGTCCTATTTGAGATACCAAAACCGAAATGGTAGTAACTATTATATGAATAAATACCAAAGGCTTTAGTAAGGAAATCTTGTATTTGTATAATAGAAAATAAATTAAACCAATAATAAAAAGCCCAATGAAAGTAATATATGTAATAGCTAAATGATCTATAACAAAATAAGTGTCATGAATATTGATATCTATAACATCCTCGTCTTTATAGTACATTAGCCTGAAAACGAGCACAAATAGCGCTGAAATCCAAATTAAATAATAAGGTTTTTTGAGTTTCATTAAATTTTCAACCTAGCAGAAGCCATAACATTTTGTTCAGTAGAATAACCTTCTAAATATTTTAAGTACCCTACAATAGCAATCATAGCGGCATTATCTGTGGTATATTCAAATTTTGGTACATAAGTGGTCCAACCAAATTTTTGTTCGCCATCTTTTAAAGCTTGTCGTATACCAGAATTAGCAGAAACACCACCTCCTATAGCAATATGTTTAATTCCAGTTTCTTTAGAAGCTTTTTTTAGTTTATCAATTAAAATTCCTATTATGGTATATTGAATAGAAGCACAAATATCATCTAAATGCTCTTGAATAAAATTAGGGTTCTTTTTAGTTTCACGCTGTACGAAATACATAATGCCAGTTTTTAAACCAGAAAAGCTAAAGTTAAGTCCATCAACCTTTGGTTTCGTAAAATGAAACGCCTTTGGGTTACCTAGTTTAGCGCGTTTGTCTATCTCTGGACCAGCAGGATAACCTAAACCCAGAATTTTTCCACTTTTGTCAAAAGCTTCACCAACGGCATCATCAATAGTTTCACCAATAACTTCCATATCAAAGTAGTTAGTTACTTTAACAATTTGGGTATGTCCGCCAGAAATGGTCATTGCTAAAAACGGGAAAGGTGGCTTTGTAAAGTCTTCTTCCTCAATAAAATGTGCTAAGATATGACCTTGCATATGGTTTACATCAATTAAAGGAATATTTAGTCCATAAGCTAAAGACTTGGCAAAAGACGTGCCCACCAATAAACTACCCATTAAACCCGGGCCACGTGTAAAAGAAACAGCGTTTAAATCTTCCTTTGTAATACCCGCTTTTTCAAGAGCTTGGTGCACAACGGGAACAATGTTTTGCTGATGTGCTCTAGAAGCTAATTCGGGGACAACGCCACCATAGGCTTCGTGAATTTTTTGGTTGGCAATAACATTACTTAAAATTTTGCCGTTATGTATTACAGAAGCTGCGGTATCATCGCATGAAGACTCAATTCCAAGTATATATGTATTTTGTGAATCCATTAATAAATATTAGGCACAATAATTGTTAATTTTGATTGTGAATAAACATCTGAAAAGTTGTAATTATTCGTAACTACAAAGGTAGCTTATTCTTAAGAATTTCAATAATTTTATCGCTTATCAAAAAAGTACTAAAAATAACATCCAAAATAGTCGGCATTTTGCTGCTTCTTTTCATCATTTTGGTGTTGGTGCTTTCTATTCCCTCAGTTCAAACAGGTTTAGGTAATTATGCTACTAATTGGTTAAACGAAGAGTTTGGTACCAACATAAATATTGAACGCGTTGGAATGCAGTTTAATGGTGATGTTGAGTTCAAAGAAATTTATATTGAAGATTATAAAAAAGATACATTAATAAGCATTGGTGAGTTAAATACCTCAATTATTAACGTGAGTAGCCTGTCTAAAGGCGACTTGGTCTTTGGCGATATAGATATTTACGATTTAGTTTTTCACATTAAAACGTATAAAGGTAAACGAGATACCAACCTCGATATTTTTGTAGCTAAGCTTGAAGGTGAAAATCCTGAAAAAGGTGATGGTAGTTTTTTAATGTCTTCTAGTGATGTTTCTATCTATGATGGTGTATTTAAACTCTCTGATGAAAATAGAGAAAATGTTAAGCGTTTAGATTTTAGAGATTTAAACATTAATGCAACAAATTTTTTAATTAAAGGAAGTGATGTAAGCACCAGGATTAATAAGATGTCTTTTGCTGATAGTAGAGGTTTGGTAATGAAAAATTTAATGACCAACTTCAAGTACACTTTAACGGCAATGACATTTGACGATTTGGTTCTTAAAACACCAAAATCAACCCTTAATGGCGATTTGAAATTTCTATACGAAAGGGAGGATTTACAATTTTTTACAGACAGTGTAAATGTAGCTGCGCAGTTTAAAGAATCTGATATCCAATTGGATGAACTAAACTTAATCTATAATGAATTTGGTAAAAACCAACAGGCTAAGTTTAGTGTTGATGTATCTGGAACTTTAAATGATTTAAAAACCAAAAATTTTAAATTTAGAAATAATAGAAGCACAAGAATTAATGGTGATGTAAATTTTAAGAACCTCTTTAATAATGAAGAGCATAATTTTTTAATGGATGGAAGTTTTTCCAACGTCACATCAACTTATCAAGACTTAAAAGCACTGTTACCTAATGTAATTGGAGATGCAATTCCTTCAACTTTTGATAGATTGGGTCTTTTTACGGTAATTGGTAATACGCAAATAACGTCAACTGCTATAAATGCAGATATTGAGATTGATACCGAGATAGGCTTTGTGGATTCTAATCTAGAAATTAACAAAGTTAACGATATTGATAATGCAACCTACAAAGGTCAAATAGTGTTTGAACAATTTGATTTTGGAGCTTTCTTAGATGATCCTCAAGTAGGGGTTGGATCTCTTGATTTTGATGTTAACGGTAATGGCTTTATTACAGAAACTATAGATACAGAAGTTAAGGGAGATATTCATGAAATTGTATACAACAACTATAACTATAACAGAATAAAAGTTGCAGGAAAGGTAAGAAACAAAATATTTGATGGTAACTTAATAGTTAACGATAATAACCTTCAGCTTAACTTTAATGGTTTAGTAGATTACTCGGAAGACATCAAAAAATATGATTTCGAAGCAAAAGTAGATTACGCCAACTTAAAAAGGCTAAACTTCGTAAATAAAGATAGCATCTCCATCTTTAAGAGTAGAGTTAAGATGAATATGAACAGTAGTAATTTAGATGATGCTGTGGGTAGAATTTCATTTAATAATACATCTTATAAAAATGAGCATGATGATTATTACTTTAAGAGGTTTGATATCTCTTCAAGATTTGAAAAGGATGTTAGATATATAGAGTTTAAGTCGCCAGACATTGTTGAAGGGAATTTAAAGGGACGCTTTGTATTTAAGGATTTAAAAAAGCTTTTTGAAAACTCAATTGGCCATATATATACCAATTATATTCCTCACCCTGTTAGTACCGAGCAGAGTATAGATTTTAATTTCAAAATTTATAATAAGATTGCCGAGGTTATTTTTCCCGAAATTGAATTAGGTAAAAATACATATATAAGAGGTACTGTAGAAAGTGATGAAACCAAGTTTAGACTTACATTTAAGTCTCCAAAAATTAAGGTTTATGATTACTTTGCAAATAATATTGAAGTTCAGGTAGATAATAGTAATCCTATATTTAATACCTATGTAGAGATAGATAGTTTAAACACTAAGTATTACGATGTTTCTAAATTTAATTTAATAAATGTTACGGTAAATGATACTTTGTTTATGCGTTCTGAATTTAAAGGAGGACGACGAAATAACGATAGCTATAACTTAAGTTTTTATCATACAATAAATGAAGATAACGAATCTGTTATAGGTTTTAAGAAATCAGATTTTACGATAAAAGAGCGAAAATGGTCTATTAATGAAAAGAATGACAAGTTTAATAAGTTATCTTTTGATAAAGGGCTCTCTAAATTTAGTTTTAATAACTTAAAAATCAACCATAAAGACGAAGAAGTAAAACTTTCTGGATTCTTAAAAGATTCTACACAAAAAGATATTAAACTTAATTTTAAAAATGTTAATCTGGCTAAAATCACCCCAGATATAGATAGTTTATCTCTTGCGGGAAGAGTAAACGGTAAACTAGATATACTTCAGAAAAATGGGAGCTATCTACCAAATTCTACTGTCATTATCAACAATTTTAAAATCAACAATTTCCCTTTAGGTGATTTTGATGCTAGAATTACCGGAAATGAAAATTTAACCAATTATCTTGTAGATGCTACAATTAAAAATGATATCTCAAAATCGTTTTCGGCAAAAGGAAATATAAATGTTGTTGGAAGACGATCTAGGATAGATGTAGATTTAGATTTTGATGATTTTAATCTAAAACCGCTTAACCCTTTATTGCAAGATGTATTTTCTAATGTTAGAGGTTTAGTCTCAGGAAATGCAAGAGTTGTAGGTAATTTAAAAAGACCAAATATTAATGGTGAGTTAGAATTGGAGAAAGGCGGACTTGGTATCCCATATTTAAATGTAGATTATGCTTTTAATGATGGGGCTTCTGTAAGTTTAAAAAATCAAAGTTTTATTTTTAACAATCTGCAATTACAAGATACTAAATTTGGTTCTAGAGGTATTTTAAAAGGAACGCTTAGTCACGTTAATCTGTCTAAATGGAGTATGGATTTAGATATAGGAACCAATAGATTATTGGTTCTAGATACAGAAGAAACGGAAGAGTCCCTATATTATGGAAGAGGTTTTATGGGGGGAACAGCCAAAATTTATGGTCCTACGGAACAGCTAACTATTAGCATGACTGCCGAAACTAAACCAGGTACCGTATTTAAAATCCCTTTAAATGATACAGAATCTTTTGGAGATAATACCTTTATACGTATTGTATCGAAAGAAGAAAAAGAATCAAGTAATAAAGGAAAAGAATTTGTTTTTAATGATATTCAAGGTTTAGAGTTGGAGTTTGATGTAGATATTACTAAAGACGCAGATCTAGAAATTATAATAGATAAAAACACCGGACACTCCTTGAAAGGAAAAGGTATTGGAGGGATTTTAGTCCAAATTAATACCAATGATAAGTTTGATATGTGGGGAAGTTTCTCTGTTTTAGAAGGAGTCTATAATTTCGCATATGGAGGTTTAGTTCAAAAACAATTTGTGGTGCAACCGGGTGGTGCAATTAATTGGGAAGGAGATCCATTAAAGGCTCAAATAGATATGTTAGCGGTTTATAAAACACAAGCAAACCCTTCACCATTGTTAGACAATCCAATAAATAGAAGTATTCCTGTAGAGCTTAATATCGCTTTAACAGGAGAATTACAACAACCAATTCCTGAGTTTAATTTTGATTTTCCTAATGTGAATTCTGCGGTAAAATCTGAGTTGCAATATCGATTGGACTCACCAGATGAAATTGAAAATCAAGCCCTATATCTAATTTCAACTGGATCATTTGCTGGAGGTTTAGATGAGCTTAATTTTTCTGGAACAATAGCTGAAAGGTTGAACGGAATTTTAAATAGTATTTTCTCGAATGGCGATGGAAAATTAAACTTAGGCTTAAATTATGAAGCAGGTCAAAATAGACCAGATTATCAAACTAATGATAGAGTTGGATTTACGCTACAAACACAAATTAGTGATAAGGTATTAATAAATGGAAAGGTAGGAGTGCCTATAGGAGGAGCCGATGCTTCAAATACCGTAGTTGCAGGAGATGTACAAATTGATTTTCTTTTAAATGAAGAAGGAACCTTAGTAGCCAAGGTATTTAACAGAGAAAGTAGTATAAGAAACTTTGGTGAAGAAATAGGTTATACCCAAGGCATCGGGCTTTCTTATAATGTAGATTTTGATACGTTTAAAGAACTAATTCAAAATCTATTTAAAAAGAAGAAAAAAGAAGAAAATAAGCCCGAAATTATAGAAGATAACGATTCCCCAAGCTTTATTAATCATAAGACGTCTTCCCAAAAATAAAGCCATTTGTTTTCTGCTGTTTTTTAAATAGATAAGCAGGTTTTATTAACTAAAACGTTATAGTGTAAAGTATGCATGAAAATGAGGAAATGCTATGATAATATTCTATTTGTTTAGTAATTTTACGCAACAAAAATTAAGATATGTCAGATAGAATAAAAAAGGTAGCAGTTTTAACTTCAGGAGGTGATTCTCCAGGAATGAATGCAGCCATTCGTTCTGTTGTTAGAACATGTGCATATCATGAAGTAGAATGTATTGGTATTCATCAAGGATATCAAGGTATGATTGATGATGAATTTACACCTTTAGATGCACGTAGTGTTAAAGGGATAATTAATAAAGGAGGAACATTCTTAAAATCTGCACGCTCAAAAGAGTTTAGAACCAAAGAAGGAAGAGAAAAAGCGCATAATAACTTATTGAAACATGGCATTGATGCATTGGTTGTAATCGGTGGTGATGGATCATTCACAGGAGCTTTAGTTTTCAATCAAGAGTTCGGATTTCCTGTAATGGGAATACCTGGAACCATAGATAATGATATTTTTGGAACTACACATACTTTAGGTTTTGATACTGCACTAAACACAGTTGTTGATGCCATAGATAAAATTAGAGATACAGCAAGTTCACATAACAGATTGTTTTTTGTAGAGGTTATGGGACGAGATGTTGGTCATATTGCATTAAACTGTGGAATAGCTGGTGGAGCCGAAGAAATTTTAATTCCAGAGGAAGACTTAGGTTTAGATAGATTAGTAGAATCTTTGAATAAAAGTAGAAAATCTGGAAAATCTTCAAGTATAGTTGTAGTTGCAGAGGGAGATAAAATTGGTAAAAATATCTTTGAACTTAAAGATTATGTCGATCAGAATATGGAAGGTTATGACGTACGTGTATCTGTTTTAGGACACATGCAACGTGGTGGTGCTCCTTCATGTTTTGATAGAGTTTTAGCAAGTAGAATGGGAGTTAAAGCAGTAGAGTCTTTACTAGAAGGAGAAACCAATTATATGGTTGGGTTACTTAATAGTAAAATGGAGTTAACCCCTTTAGAAATGGCTATAAAAGGTAAAACAAAAATAAACTTAGAATTATTACGTGTCTCAGATATAATGAGCACTTAACACTAATTAAAATTAGATATGTCAAATTTAAAAATTGGAATTAACGGGTTTGGAAGAATAGGTAGAATTGCTTTTAGAGTAGCAGTTGCTAGACCAGACATTGAGATTGTTGGAATTAATGATTTGTTAGATGTTGAGCATTTAGCTTACTTATTAAAGTACGATTCTGTACACGGAAAATTTAACGGTACTGTAGAAGTTGCAAATGGTAACTTAGTAGTTAACGGTAACGAAATTAGAATTACTGCAGAGCGTAACCCAGAAGATTTAAAATGGGATGCTGTAGGAGCAGAAGTTGTTTTAGACTGTACAGGTATCTTTACAACTTTAGATAAAGCTCAAGCACACATTAAAGCAGGAGCTAAGAAGGTTGCTATTTCTGCACCATCTGCAGACGCTCCAATGTTTGTAATGGGAGTAAACCATGACAAGATTACTGCAGCAGATACTATTGTATCTAATGCTTCTTGTACTACAAACTGTTTAGCTCCTTTAGCTAAAGTAATTAATGATAAATTCGGAATTGTAGAAGGTTTAATGACTACAGTACATGCTACAACTGCAACTCAATTAACTGTTGACGGTCCTTCTAGAAAAGATTATAGAGGTGGTAGAAGTGCTATTGCTAATATCATTCCTTCATCTACTGGTGCTGCTAAAGCTGTAGGTAAAGTAATTCCTGAGTTAAACGGAAAATTAACTGGTATGGCATTTAGAGTACCTACTCCAGATGTATCTGTGGTTGATTTAACTGTAAGAACTGAAAAATCTGCTTCTTGGGAAGAAGTAAAAGCTGCTCTTAAAGATTCTGCTGATAATGAATTAAACGGAATTTTAGGATATACTGAAGAAGGTGTTGTTTCTCAAGATTTCGTTTCTGAGACGCAAACAAGTGTATTCGATGCAGGAGCAAGTATTGCTTTAAATGATAATTTCTTTAAACTAGTGTCTTGGTATGACAATGAGTTCGGTTATTCAACTAAACTTATTGACTTAGCGCAACACATTGGTTCTTTATAATATTTAAACAACTATGAAGCTCCGCAAACTCTACTAAGAAGAATTGCGGAGCTTTTTTATTCTTATACTTATGATTTTAATTGTTGATAGTGGTTCTACTAAATCAGATTGGTTAGCAGTAGATAAAGAAGGAAATAAATTAATGGATAAAGTACGTACCAAAGGACTTAATCCTGCTATTTTAAGCGAAAAGAAACTTCATAAGACAATTTTAAAAAGTAAAGAATTAAAAGAAAATAAAGAAAAAGTTACTCACGTGTTTTTCTACGGTGCAGGTTGCGGAACGGAAAATGCAAGAGAGCTTTTAACTTCTGTTTTAACAGATATATTTCCAAGTGCTCATGTAGAAGTAAATGAAGATACTTTGGCTGCAGTTTATGCAACAATTAACCATCCTAAGGAGGCGGCTGTTGTATGTATTATGGGTACTGGATCTAATTGTAGTTATTATGATGGGGAGGTATTACACCAACGTGTTAAATCGCTAGGTTATACGTTAATGGATGATGCTTCTGGTAACTACTATGGTAAACAATTGATTAAGGATTATTACTTTGACCATATGCCAGAAAATGTGAAAATTGCTTTTGGCGCAAAGTATAATATGGACGCAGATTTCATAAAATACAACTTATACAAGCAACCAAGCCCTAATGCTTATCTTGCAAATTTTGCAGAGTTTATGTTCTTACATAAAGATTCTGATTATACCATAAAGCTTATAAAAGATGGTATTAGAGAATTTGCTAAAAACATGATTTTTCAATACAAAGAAGAACTTAAAACAGTGCCAGTTCATTTTGCAGGTTCAATTGCCTTTTTTGCTCAAAAAGAGATTAAAGAAGTGGCTGACGAAATGGGCTTTACAGTTGGAAATTTTGAGCGTAGACCTATTGATGGTTTAGTACCATTCCATACAAAAGACTTATAGTCTATTATGCTTTTGCCTAAGCACAAAGCATATTATATATCTAATAAAGAGGATAAAAAGAAGCTCATAAAAAGTATAACTTCAGGTATATGGTTTGATGATTTAAACCATTTAAACGGAGCTATTTTTTCTGAATCCGCTCTTAATTTTTTCATAGAAGAAGAAATAAGGCATGAGCATTTTAACGTTCAAACATCTACAAAAAATAGTCTTAAAAATTCTTCTGAGGGAGAACGTAAACGGGCTCTATTAAATCATATTTTACAATCTAATCCAGATTATATTGTTTTAGAAAATGCATTTGATTGTTTAGATATTGAATCACTTTCTAAAATTGAAAGTACGCTTAATAAATTAAGTGAAACTACTATAATTATACAGATAGCAACTAGGAAACGAGACATTTTATCGTTTATAAATGATGTCTATATATTGGAAAATGGACAGCCAAAATTATGTAGCACTTCTTTAGAAATTGGTAAACCTACAGGTAAAAACTTCACTCAAGATTTACCACAGCCTTATGAAAGTGAATGGAAAACGTTTTCACCTCTAATAAAGCTTAATAATGTGTCTCTTAGTTATAGAGAAAGACCAATTTTAGATGCTATTTCTTGGGAAATAAAACCAGGGGAGTTCTGGCAACTTATAGGGCCTAATGGTTCTGGGAAGAGTACTATTTTGTCATTAATCTCTGGTGATAATCCAAAAGGTTATATGGTAGATATGACATTATTTGAAATGAAAAAAGGAAGTGGGGAAACCGTTTGGGATATCAAAAAGAATATTGGTTTTTATACTTCGGAAATGTTACGTGGTTTTAAAAGAAGGGACACTGTTGAAAGTATGATTATTTCTGGTTTTGTTGATTCTATTGGACTTTATAGTTTTCCAACCGATAGACAAATTAGTATTGCCCATAAATGGTTAGAGGTTTTAAACATGTTTGATATAAAAGATAAAAGCTTTCAGTTTTTGTCAAACGGACATAAACGGTTGGTGTTAATTGCTCGAGCTATGGTAAAACATCCACCATTACTAATTTTAGATGAACCCACAAACGGACTTGATGATGCAGATGCCAAATTATTTTCCGAGTTGGTAAACAAAATTGCTCAAGAAAGTAACACTGCCATAATCTACGTATCTCACAGAAAAGAGGAATATATTACTCCAGACTTTATTTATGAATTATTTCCGAGTGAAACGGGTTCAATCGGAAAACAAATTACTTAGAATACACCTGATTTTCTTGTTCAGCTACTCTTATGAATGTGGTTCTTTTGGTAAGCTCTTTTAAACGTCTAGCACCAACGTAAGTGCAAGTACTTCTTAAGCCGCCTAAGATATCTTGTAGAGTAGATTCAACAGCGCCTCTATAAGGCACCTCTACCGTTTTCCCTTCGCTGGCTCTATATTCAGCAACACCACCAACATGTTTTTCCATAGCGGTAGACGAACTCATACCATAAAACTGTCTAAAGGTTTTACCATCCTTTTCAATGGTTTGTCCACCACTTTCGTCATGTCCGGCTAGCATACCTCCAAGCATTACAAAATCTGCTCCAGCGCCAAAAGCTTTTGCTATATCACCAGGAATTGCGCAGCCACCATCGCTTATAATCTGCCCCCCTAAGCCGTGAGCCGCATCTGCACACTCTATAATTGCAGATAATTGTGGATATCCTACACCTGTTTTTACTCTTGTTGTACAAACAGAGCCTGGACCAATCCCTACCTTAACAATATCGGCGCCAGATAATAAAAGTTCCTCAACCATTTCTCCTGTAACGACATTCCCTGCAATAATTACCTTATCTGGGTATTGCATTCTTGTGTTTTTTACAAAATCGGCGAAGTATTCGGAATAGCCATTTGCAACATCAATACATATAAATTTTAATTGAGGATTAAACTTTAGTATTTCCTCTAATTTTTCGGAATCTTGTTGGCTAATCCCTGTACTAACTGCGATGTAGTCAAAATGAGCATCTTGAAGACCAGAAGTAAATATATTCCAATCTGCTAATGAATAATGTTTATGAATTGCAGTAAATAGTTTTTTATTGGCAAGAACTTTTGCCATCTCAAAAGTTCCAACAGTATCCATATTTGCAGCCATTATAGGAATTCCAGACCAAGTAGCTGCGCTGTGTAAAAACTTAAATTCTCTTTCTAAATTCACTTCAGATCTACTTTTTAGTGTAGACCGTTTTGGGCGTATCATAACATCTTTGAAACCCAATTTTATATCGTATTCTATTCTCATTTTTAATCGAATTAAGGACACTTAAAGGTACAATTTTTTATAGTGTATTTAAACGAATACTGCTTTAAATTCGTAACACATGTATAAAGAATTACTATCTTTATAAATACGTTTGTTAACACGTCTTTATATGAATGTATTCCTTAAGTATGTTAGAACCAATATCAAGAAGATTCTATCATTTCTAATATTTGTCTCTATACTTTTAATTTTATTTTTAGGCTACTCATTTATTGAAAATACATTTGCTATTAAAACCATAGCATTAACACTTTTTGTTTTGGCTATAGTACAAGTATTTGTACTACAGTACTTTTTAAAAAATCAATTAAAAAACGAAGTTACTAGAAGCACCTTGGCCAATAGGGCAAGCGAGTTAAAACAAGCCTATTTAGAAGCGGAAAAAATGGCAGATTACAAATCTGTGTACTTAGAAAATATGAGTTATGAAGTAAGAACGCCATTGAGTACTGTAATGGGGATGTTAAATATGCTTAAGCAAACAAATTTAGATTCTGATCAAAAAGCGCAGGTTGAGATAGCTGAGTATTCTTCAAAACACCTTTTACAGCTAATAGATATGGTAACTAACAATGCTGAAGTTGGTACTGGTGATTTGTCACTTAATGAAAGAGCTATTGATTTAAAGGTTGATTTAACTTATTTATTTAAAGTTTTTGAATATCAAGCATGGGAAAAAGGGTTAGAATTTGAATATAAGTTTCTGGCAGAGGAAAAAGAAAAATTTCAGGTAATTGGTGATTCTGAGCGGATTCAACAAATACTTATCAACTTAATAAACAACGCTATTAAGTTTACAAATTCTGGGAAAATTTCAATAATTGTAGATCAGACTGTTGGTATTGATAATTATCAAATCATAACCTTCTATATTAAGGATACAGGCGTTGGTATGAAACAGCATGAAGTTAATCGTATCTTCAACGATTCCAATAAAAAATCAAGCTTCATGATGCTGGATTATCGCGGAGGAGGAATTGGGCTTTCTATTTCGCATCAATTGGTAAAGGTAATGGGAGGTGAGTTAAAACTGGAAACTAAAGAAAATGAAGGATCTACCTTTTATTTTAGTTTACAGTTAAAGAAGACCTTAAACTTAAAAACTGAAGAGAAAACATTTAAACCCGTTTTAAAGGAAAAGTTTAATGTTTTGGTGGCGGAAGATAATAGGATGAATCAAAAGGTAATTAAATTTTTACTGGAAAGAGAAGGTGCAGATTGTACGTTTGTAAAGAACGGTTTAGAAGCTGTAGAATTATATAAAATTCTAGATTTTGATATGGTTTTTATGGATATTTATATGCCAGATATGGATGGTTATGAAGCCACTACCCAGATTCAGAAAACTCAAAAATATCTAAATGTAAAAACGCCGATTATAGGTGTTTCTGCGAGTGCCTTTAAAGAAGATATAACCAATGCCGAATTAGCTGGAATTAAAGAATTTTTATCTAAACCAATAGAAGTAGAAAAATTGAAACAAATTTTAATAAAATACTCGAAAGAAAATAGAGCTCCAGAGATTATTTAACAGCAATCATACTTATTTCAACATTAACATCTTTTGGTAATCGCGCCACTTGAACAGTTTCTCTGGCTGGAGCCGTAGCATCATTAAAGTAACTGCCGTAAACGTCGTTAATAGCCGAAAAATCATCCATGTTACTTATAAAAATGGAAGATTTAACCACATTTTCAAAAGTCATTTCAGCAGCTTCTAAAACGGCTCTCAAGTTATTCATCACCATATGGGTTTCCGTTTTAATATCATCTAGAACAAGTGCTTTCGTTTCAGGATTAATAGCTATTTGTCCCGAAATATATAAAGTGTTTCCGCTTAAAACAGCTTGGTTATAAGGGCCAAGTGGAGCAGGGGCTTTAGTTGTTGTGATTATCTGTTTCATAGATAAATGACTTAAATTATAATTGTTGGTCTGGTTGTCTTCTTTTCTCGTATTTAAGATCCTTTAAGATACTAGAAGAAATACCAATAAAGAAATTCCAAGATTTGTTTTGGCTAAAAGGAATCCAACTAAAGTTCATATTCCAACTTTCAAGATTTCTTTGAAACCTAAATTGGGTATAGGTAAAACCTTGGTTTTTTATATCATACCCCGATGAAGCACCAATTGACCAATTTTCAGTGAGATCTATGTCGCCAGAAAACATTAAGGAATGCGATGAGATTTCGCTTTGCCTTCGCGTATTAGCATAATTTACAGCATAGGCTATTCTAACATTCCAGGGTATTTTGTGGTTATAGAACTTAGAAGGTCCTTTATCCTCACCCTCATCTTTATCTTTATTCTGATTTTGATTTATCTGCTGATTACCAAAATCTAAATTTTCGGGAAGTACGCCGTTTGGATCGTCCGGATTTACATTGGCTCCGTCTTTATTCTTGTCTTTACCTTTGTTTTTATTAGATAAGGACCAGCTTGCCGTTAAGTTGGCACTTGTTAATCTAAAGAGACTACCGCCATTGTTAATGTTAAACTTGTTTATTTTATTATTGTTGTTATCAAGTGCATAAGGGTCTAAAGTAGCTCCAAAATTAATACTCATTTTATTTTCAAATAATTGCGTACTACCATTCATCCTTACAGGACTCCATTGTAAGGAATCCGCAGCAAAATTATAGGCAGAAGAAAAGTTCAAGCTGTTTAAAAGCTTTATTTTTTTGGGTTCTGTAGCTGTGCTATCCTTGTCTCTTATTTTAGCTTCAAAATTGTTGGCTAAAGAAATACCCATTGAACTAGAAAAACGTTGATTGGGTTGACCAAAAACGGTACCATCAAATCTAGAGTAATTTAAAGCGTTGGTACTTTGTAAAATCTCTAATTCTGCCGCTGTTTGTCCCTCTGCATTTATAACTTCCGCAGTTTCATAATATTTATCAAAAGCAGGGTTTATATTATAGCTAATGGAAGGTCTGATAACATGTCTTATGGCCTTTATCTTTCTGTTCTTACCATCGTCTTTTTCAAAGTTAAATAACCCATAAATTGTTGTACCAACACTGGTACTAAAGTTATACGTTCTGTAAGCATCAAATCCTTTGATAGTGTCTGTAGTTACCAATCTTCTTGCCTCATTGTCATAGACCTTTTTAAAGGTTTTAAAGGTCCAAACTTCATTAAAATTAGTACTGGCACTAACACTAAAATGCTTAAAAACTTTAAAGTTGGTACTAACGGGTATGGTGTGTTGGAAACCCGCTCTAGCTTCATCAAACATTTCCTTTTTAAAGAAAAACTCATCAGTAGTTTGTATTCTGTTTTCTCCTCTTACGTTATATTGAAGGTTTATATTTTGAACTATCCCCTTTTTAGAACCAGTTTTTGAAGCGAACGGATACATTCTGCCAATACTACCTTGAAAGGTCGGTAAAGTCATATTTATAGTGGCTTCTTCTGTATTGGTACTTTGCGAGTGCGTTGCCGATAAACTAAAGTTTACTTGAGGCTCACCTTGAAATGTCTTTGAATAGGAGATGGAAGATGATAAGGTATTGGTTAAAAAATTACTTCCTTGGTTTATTTGGTTTAAAGAGTTTCTAAAATAAGTACTACTTCCAACGTTTACAGATGCAGAAAAACGAGAGCTTGGACTGGCTTTAGAATCTTGACTATGCGACCACCTAAGGTTATAAATTGTATTTCGCGCATAATCAGGAAATCCACGTTCACTGGTAATTAAGTTTTCATATCTAAAAGCCATATTACCTCTATATCGATAGCGTTTGGAATAAGTACTCTCTAAACGTAATCCATAGCTTCCATTGGTGTAATAATCTCCCAAAACCGCTAAATCTACATAATCATTTATGGCGAAATAATACCCACCATTTTGTAAAAAGTAACCGCGATCATTTTGTTCACCAAAAGTAGGTATTAAGATACCAGAGGTATGTTTTTCACTTTGAGGAAAGAAACTAAAAGGTAACCAAATAGGCGTAGGCACATTGTAAATGTATATTCCGGCAGGACCAGTTACGATTTTCTTTCCAGGTACAATCTTCGCTCTTAAAAGTCTAATATAATAGTCCGGATCATCTAAGTTTTGCGACGTGGTGTACCTTCCTTCCTTAATAAAATAAACAGAATCGTTTTCTTTCTTGGTTAAACTAGCAATAACATTACCTTCACCTTGTTGCGTTATGGAATTGTATATAAGCGCTTTTTTACTATCGGTATTAAACAGAATAGAATCTGGTTCTACAACATTACTACCTTGGGTAAACACAGGTTTTTGTGTATAGCCTTCAATGGTATCTGTAATACCTCTAGCATAGACCGTGTTTGTGCTATAATCAATGGTAATGCTACCAGCGGTAATATTCATATCACCATAATCTATTTTAGCATTATTGTATAAATATAGTTTGTTCTTCTTGTGATTAAATTTAGTGTAGTCCGTGGCACTATATTTTACAATGTGTTCTAAAAGTTCTTTTGGCTTAACGGAGTCGGTTACAGTAGAATCTTTTGCTTGTTCCGATAATTCTTTATCAATTTTCTCTTTATCTAAATTGATAGTAACCGAATCTTTTACAACGGGTTCTATAGTTTTGCTTTTTTTGGGGAGGTCTTGACCAAAACTAAGTGTGTTGATAAACACTGTAAAACTTAGCGCAAAAAGTATTTTAAAGTTGTTTGTATGCAACGCTTTTAATGTATTTTTGTAAAAGAATGGCTCGGTTTTTGAAATGCCAAAATTACATATATTTTTTGTGTGATTGATTTAAAATTTAAAATAAAAATCATCTACCGAAAAATAGAGTAATAATCCAAGTTATTTATCCGTTAAAATATTTATGCAAACGTTCAGATTATCATTTTTCGTATTATTTATATCAGTATTAACATTTTCTTTTAATTCGGGTGCCTATGCCCAGTCGAAATCTGATGCATTTGTAATTATGATTGACCCTGGTCATGGTGGAAGAGATTCTGGTACCCCAGGAACAGGAAGATATAAGACTACAGAAAAAGATATTGCGCTAGATGTGTCTCTTGCTCTTGGAAAGATGATTAAACAAAAGTTGTCTAATGTTGAAGTCGTTTATACCAGAGAAAAGGATGTGTATCCCACCTTAAATGGAAGAGCCATTGTTGCCAACAAGAAAGATGTAGATTTATTTATTTCAATGCATTGTAATGCGCAACCCGGTAAAAAGGGAACAGCTTACGGGTCTGAAACATATGTTTTAGGAACCACAAAGAACAAACAGAATTTAGAAGTAGCTAAGCGTGAAAATAGCGTTATAGCCTTAGAAGAAGACAAAGAAGTATATAAGGACTTTAATCCTAATTCTGCTGCATTTATAAATGTACTAGAGTATACTCAAGAAGAATACTTAGATCATAGTACTAAATTGGCAAGGCTTATTGAAGACGAATTTCAAACTACGGCAAAAAGAAAAAGTAGAGGTGTAAAACAAAATATATTTTATGTACTCGCTTATACTTATATGCCTAGTGTTTTAGTAGAGCTTGGATTTTTAACGCATAAAAAGGAAGAAGACTTTTTAAATTCTAAAAAAGGCAAAGATTTAATGACTAAGTCTTTATTTAATGCCATCGAAAAGTACTTGAAATACCTTAATGTAAACACCGAAAGTGTTGTTTTTGTAAATGAAACACCAAAAACGGAAACAACACCATTAAATGCCATTGAGTTTAAAATACAAATTGCAGCAAGCTCTAAGGCTTTAGAGCCTAAGCCTTATAACTTTAAAGGTTTAGACAATGTATCTCGTATTAAAGAAGGAAAACTATATAAGTATTTTTATGGTAACACTAATAGTTATCAGGCAACTAAGCAATTGGAGCTGGAAGCAAGAGAAAAAGGATACACTTCAAGTTTTGTAGTTGCATTTAAAGATGGCAAGAAGATTTCTTTAGATACTGCTCTAAAAACATTACCCAATTAAATCACATTCTTTTAAATTTATTTTAAATTTGTTTTAAAATGTACTAATTTGAAACCATTCAAAAAAGTACATGTAGCACTCCACTAAAGGAGAAAATTGATAGAAACCTTAAATCTTATAGATGAAAATATCTAGGGAAGTAAAGACCGCCTTATTAGTAATAGCAGGAATTGTATTGTTAATCTTTGGCTTTAATTATTTAAAAGGCCAGAATTTGTTAAAGCCTTCTAACACGTACTATACAGAATTTGATTATAATGCCTTATCCACATCATCACCAGTTACTTTAAATGGTAACGAGATTGGTAAAGTTGTAGATATAAAGCTGGATTTTCAAACTAAAAAGACTATGGTTTATTTTAGTGTAGATCCTAAATTAGAATTCACAAAACAAAGTAAAGTTAGACTCTACGAAATGGGCGTTATGGATGGTAATGCAATTTCGCTTATTGAATCCAAAGAAGGTGATTTAGCTAAACCAGGAGATTTTATAGAATCTGAAGTTCAAAAAGGCCTACTTTCTAGTTTAAGCGAGAATTTTTCTGGGCTTAGTGACAATTTGGACCATACATTGATTTCTGCCGATACGTTATTGGTTAGCTTAAATAAATTCGTAAATGACGATGGTAGTAACGGACTTAAAACTACTATAAGTCAATTAAACAGAACATTAAAGTCTTTTGAAGCTACTTCAAACTCTCTTAATGGAATTATGTCTAATAATGATGAAAAAATAGCTTCAATACTCACAGAATTGCAGACTAGTAGCAAGAATTTAGCAGGAATGCTAACCAAACTAAATGAAGCTAATTTAGATGAAACTATAAAAAACTTAAATAGCACACTTTCTAATTTCAATAGAATTTTAGGGGATTTAGATAAAGGAAACGGCTCTATAGGTAAACTGTTAAAAGACGATAAGCTTTATAATAATCTAGAGGGAGCAACAGGTGAATTAGAGGCGCTTTTAAAAGATATTAAGCTACACCCGAAACGCTATTTTAGGATTCTTTCAAAAAAAGAAATACCTTATTCTGAAGAAGAAACTAACTAACTAATATGCAATATATTCCTAATGTAATTTTTGCGATTCTACTTATTGTGGCCATTGGTTACTTTGCAAAGAATGTAAAGAAATTAACCAGAAACATTAAGTTAGGACGTGATGTTGATGTAAGTGATAATAAATCAGAACGTTTTAAAAACATGATGCGTATTGCCTTTGGGCAATCCAAAATGGTAAGAAGACCAATAGCTGGTGCTTTACACGCTATTGTTTATGTAGGTTTCATTGTTATTAATATTGAAGTCTTAGAGATTATTATAGACGGGCTTTTTGGAACACATAGAGCATTTTCTGGTATTGGAAGTACTTATGGTGTTCTTATAGGCATTTTTGAAGTACTAGCTGTTTTAGTGTTTATTTCAGTAATTATATTCTGGATTAGAAGAAACGTCATTAAATTATCTAGATTTTGGAAAAGTGAAATGACCAGTTGGCCTAAGAATGACGGGAATTTTATACTTTATTTTGAAATGGTGCTAATGACGCTATTTCTGGTTATGAATGCAACAGATGTTACCTTCCAAAGTATGAATAATGGTAATGTTGTAAGTCAGTTTATAGCACCTTGGTTCAGTAACATGTCAGAGGGCGGACTTCATATGGTAGAAAGAGGAGCTTGGTGGTTACACATTATAGGTATTCTTATATTCCTGAACTATTTATATTTCTCTAAGCATTTACATATAATTTTAGCCTTTCCTAATACATATTATGGAAGTTTAAAGCCAAAAGGCGCGTTTAATAACTTAGAATCCGTTACTAATGAAGTAAAACTGATGATGGATCCTAATGCTGATCCATTTGCTGCTGCTCCAGAAGGAGAAGAAACTGAAGAACCTTCAAAATTCGGAGCAAGTGATGTGCAAGATTTAAGTTGGGTTCAACTACTTAGTGCCTACACATGTACAGAATGTGGTAGATGTACGTCTGCATGTCCTGCTAATTTAACTGGTAAAAAACTATCTCCTAGAAAAATTATGATGGATACCCGAGATCGCCTTGAAGAAGTTGGGAAAAACATTGATGCTAATGGAGGCGCGTTTAAGGATGATGGTAAGCAATTGTTAGGAGATTATATTACACACGAAGAACTATGGGCATGCACAACTTGTAATGCCTGCGTAGAAGAGTGTCCAGTAAGTATAAATCCCCTATCAATTATCCTAGAAATGAGACGCTATTTAGTGATGGAGCAAAGTGCAGCCCCTGTAGAGTTAAACAATATGATGACAAATATTGAAAACAACGGAGCACCTTGGCCTTATAATCAAATGGATAGATTAAACTGGAAAGACGAATAATAAAACAATACAATGAATAAAGTATATAGTATAGTATTATTTGCTTTTTTAGTTTTTAATATAGGAACTATTTCTGGGCAAAGTAGTGAAGTTAGGGATTTAGTTGAAAAGATGTTCAATGACGTTCAAAATAAGGATTTTGAATCTTTATTAGAAATTACCCACCCAAAGGTGTTTGAGATTGTACCTAAAGAGCAAATGCTTACATTAATAAAGAACATGTTTGAGGGGAATGATGAGTTTTCCATAGAATTACCCGAAAATAAACCTGAATATTTTATTTCCGAATTATTTCAAGGAAAAGAAAATAACTTAGAATATGCCTTTGTTAATTACGATATGAGTATTAAAATGACCTTTAATAATCAGGAATTTGATGAGGAAACAAAGAAAATGATGAAGCCAATGATGAAAGCTCAGGGTATGGAGATTGAGTTTCTATCAAAAAATGCCATGCAAGTATTAATGAAGGATAGATTAGTAATTATACTAAAAGAAGAGGCTACTAAAAATAAGTGGGTAATGGTAAATTATGATGCGGATTCTCCATTATTCTATCAAGTGATTTCATCAGATCTATTGGAAACTGCAAAGGAATACAAACAAAACCTGATGTTAGAAACAAAAAAGAGCGAAGAAAACTCTAATTAAAACCAATGAATATGACTGTAAAAACAATGGAGGAATTCATGGCAGAAGGCAAGCAACCTGAGGTTTTATTTTGGGTAGGTTCTGCAGGAAGCTATGACGATAGAGCAAAAAAAATAACAAAAGCTTTTGTTAAAATTTTAAATAAGGCAAACGTAGATTTTGCGGTTTTAGGTGCTGAAGAAAGTAATACAGGAGATGTTGCTAAGCGCGCAGGAAATGAGTTCTTGTTTCAAATGCAAGCTTTAATGAACATTGAAGTTTTAAATGCCTACGAGATTAAAAAGATAGTAACCTGTGACCCTCATTCGTACAATTGTTTAAAGAATGAATATCCTAGTTTGGGAGGAAATTATGAAGTTATTCACCATACACAATATATCCAAGATTTAATTAAATCCGGACGTTTAAAGGTTGAAGGCAATTTGTATAAAGGTAAACGTATTACATTTCATGATCCTTGTTACTTAGGAAGAGCAAATGGAGAGTTTGATGCGCCTAGGGAAGTGCTTAAAAGTACTAAGGCCGATTTAATTGAAATGAAAAGGCATAAACGAACTGCCTTGTGTTGCGGAGCTGGAGGAGCACAAATGTTTAAAGAACCTGAAAAGGGAGATAAAGATGTAAATATTTTAAGAACTGAAGATGCCTTAGAGACTAGCCCTAACATTATTGCAACAGGTTGTCCATATTGTAATACCATGATGACAGATGGTGTAAAAGCAAAAGAAAAGGAGTCTGAAATATCAGTCTTAGATATTGCTGAATTAATTGCAAATTCAGAGGAATTATAAATTTATTAAATGAAAAGAAATCTCGTTTTAAGTGTTTTATGTTTTATAGTTATCAACTATTCCTTTTCGCAAGATATAAGTAAAGCACAAGCCATAGATTTAATTGTAGCTGATGTTTGTAAAGAACTAGGAGAGAACAAAGAACTCTTTTCTAAGTCAAAAACACTGCAGAGTAGAAAGGTACAAGTAGGTTTAATACTTATGAAATCAGTAAGTAAAAGAAAAAAGGAATCTAAAGAGTTTGCTGCTTATCTAGATGACGTTGGTGTTAAAACAGTGGGCGAGGATGTAGGCATGAAATTGGCATTTGAATGCGGCGATTATTTAATGGAGGCCTTTTCTACTGAAGAAATAGTTGATTTGGCTGAAGATGATGAGATAGAAAAAGAAGATGAAACCAAAAAGGAGGAAATGCTGCCTCCACCACCTTTACCAAAAGATGAATCTGATTTAAATATGACGGTTTTACTCAAAAAGATTGAAACAGATCCAGTATCCTTTGTTTTGGCAAAAGATATAAGTGGTAAAACCATAACATTCTTAATTGTAAATCAGTTTTTAGGAAAAGAACATTTAGTTAAAAAGAATACAGGAAAGCAATTCAAAATATATTACGAAAACAAAAAGTTTTATGATATAAATGATGGTTATTCCAATAAAAAAGTAGTTAAGTTTGTTGAATTTGTAGAATAAGAAAATGCTAGTAGATTTTAACAGTTTACCAGAAGAATCTAGAGTTTGGATATACCAAGCCAATAGATCTTTTACAGAAGAAGAAATAAAAGAAATAGCTTCAAAATTAGATACGTTTATAGAAAATTGGACAGCTCATGGTAGTGATTTACATTCGGGTTATCAAATAAAATATAAACGATTTATTGTTCTTGGCTTAAATCAAAGCCTTAATGCGGCAACAGGATGTTCTATAGATGCCTCAGTTCGTTTTATACAGGAACTAGAAAAAGACTACAGCGTAGATTTAATGGACAAAATGAATGTATCCTATAAACAAGGCGAGTTTATAGCTTACAAATCATTATCAGATTTTAAGCAAATGGCAAAAGATAACGCTGTTTCTAAAAAAACAATTGTTTTTAATAATCTTGTAGCCAATAAAGCTGAATATTTAGAAAACTGGGAGGTGCCTGCTAGTGAAAGTTGGCATAGTAGATTCCTTAAATAATTAAGTACTTTTCTCTTTTATTTTTCAAATAGATTACCCATTTTTACTGCTTTCAAAGTGAATACAATTTATTATGGGTAAGGAAATCTTTTTGCTAAATATTTCAGGACAAGATAAACCAGGTTTAACATCTGCACTAACCTCTGTTTTAGCAGAGTATGATGCTAAAGTTCTTGATATTGGTCAAGCTAACATTCATGATACGTTGTCCTTAGGGATGATGTTTGAAGTTAAGTCTAAAAAGAAATCCGCGGCAGTTCTTAAGGATTTATTGTTTAAAGCTTATGAGCTAGGTATTACCTGCAAATTCACGCCAATTTCTTTAGATGATTATGAAGACTGGGTTAGTCAACAAGGTAAAAACAGATATATCGTAACCATTTTAGGGGAAAAATTAAAAGCAGAACAAATATCTGAAGTAACTAAAGTTGTTTCTGAGAAAAATCTAAATATTGATGCTATTAAGCGTTTAACAGGTAGGTTATCGCTAGTTAAAGAAGAGGAATATCCTAGAGCTTCAATTCAATTATCTATTAGAGGTCGCATAGAGGATAAAACTGAAATGACGGCTAAATTCATGCAAATATCTCAAGATTTGGATGTAGATATTGCATTCCAAGAAGACAATATTTTTAGAAGAAATAGGCGTTTGGTGTGTTTTGATATGGATTCTACCCTTATTCAAACAGAAGTTATTGATGAGTTAGCTGAATTAGCCGGTGTGGGAGATCAGGTAAAGGCCATTACAGAATCTGCAATGCAGGGAGAAATAGATTTCAATGAAAGCTTTAAAAAGCGTATGAAGCTATTAGAAGGCTTAAGTGAAGAAGTGCTTCAAAATGTAGCAATTAATTTACCAATAACTAAAGGCGCAAGAAGGCTAATTGATACTCTTAAAAATTACGGGTTCAAAACTGCAATTTTATCTGGGGGGTTTACCTACTTCGGACACTATTTACAGAAAGAACTAGGAATAGATTACGTTTATGCCAACCAATTAGAGATTAAAGATGGCGCATTAACAGGAAACTATTTAGGTGAAATTGTGAATGGAGAGAAAAAAGCACAATATCTAAAAGAAATAGCGGAAAAAGAAGGTATAGATATTAGCCAGACTATTGCAGTAGGAGATGGAGCTAATGATTTACCTATGCTTAATTTAGCAGGCTTAGGAATTGCATTCCATGCAAAACCCAAGGTTAAAGATAACGCGCAAAGCTCAATTTCTAGTATTGGCTTAGATGGTGTTCTATACCTCTTAGGGTACCACGATAGGCACATAGACCTTATCGAGTAGTTAATTTCTTCTTTATAAAACTATCTTAAAGTCTTTTTATCTTGTAGCTAAAAGTAGTATTTTGGCATGATTATTAGTGTTTTTAATTAATACTAATTTGCTCAAATACAATACTTATGCGTCAAATCTCAATTGCAATACTTTTTTTATTCATTTTCAATGCATTACAAGGACAAAGTGTTCCCAATCCATTGTTGTCTAAAGATGTTGCTGCTCAACAAAAATGGGTTGATAGTGTATATGCTTCACTTAGTTTAAAACAAAAGGTTGCCCAGTTGTACATGGTACAAGTAATGTCTAACCAAGATTTGGCGACTAAAAACAAAATAGTTAAGCAAATTAAAGATTTTGGAATAGGAGGCATTATCTACTCTAATGGAGACCCCGTAAGTCAGGCAAAATTAAACAATGAGCTACAGTCAATTTCTAATGTGCCTTTGCTTATTGGTATGGATGCAGAATGGGGATTAAGCATGCGTTTAAAATCTACATACGCATTTCCTTGGAACATGACTTTAGGTGCTATAGATGATAATGACCTCATTGAAAAAACAGGTAAGCATATTGGAGAACATTGTAGAAGGTTAGGAGTACATTTTAATTTTGCGCCGGTAGTAGATATTAATACAAACCCTCTAAATCCGATTATAGGAAATCGTTCTTTTGGAGAAAGCAGAGATAACGTTACAGAAAAGGCCTTAGCCTTTATGAAGGGTATGCAAAGCGCTGGTGTGCTTGCAAACGCAAAACATTTTCCAGGCCATGGAGATACAGATCAAGATTCTCATAAAACGCTACCTACTATTAGCTTTGATGAAAAGCGAATTGACTCCGTAGAATTATATCCATATAGAAGATTAATTAAGGAAGGACTTTCTAGTGCTATGGTTGCGCATTTAAATGTACCTAGTTTAGAATCTAACGGTTATCCTTCGTCCTTGTCTAAAACAATAGTTACCGATATTTTAAAGAAAAGATTAGGGTTCGAAGGGCTTATTTTTACTGATGCCTTAACTATGAAAGGTGCTGCAGATTTTGATGAAACAGGAGATATTGATTTAGCTGCCTTTAAAGCAGGAAACGATGTAATGTTAATGTCTGAAGATGTAGAAATCGGTATTTTGAAGATTGTAAGAGCTTATAACAATGGCGAGTTTACAGAAGAACGTTTAGAGCATTCTGTTAAAAAAGTACTTCAGGCCAAATACAAGGTAGGTTTAGATAATTATACGCCTATTCCGTTAGAAAATTTAGAAAAAGAGCTTAATAGGCCAAAAGACGATATTCTTTATGAAGAGTTAATGGAAAATGCCATTACTGTGGTTAAGAATCAAGCAAGTTTATTACCTCTAAAACATTTAGAAACAAAGAAAATCGCTTATGTTCATATGGGAGATGCTAGTGGCAGTAGTTTTCTTAGTGAGCTAAAAAAGTATACTAAAGTACATGAGGTTAAAAGTAAAAAGCTAGATGAACTCATTGGTAAATTGCAAGTGTATAATACAGTCATTATTGGCTTGCATAGATCAAATGAAAATCCATGGAAATCTCATAAGTTTACAAATGAAGAATTGGTTTGGCTTCAAGAAATAGCAAGACATCATAATGTTATTCTTGATGTTTTTGTAAAACCCTATGCGCTTTCAGATATAAAATCTATTGATAACATTGAAAGCATTGTGGTTAGTTATCAAAACAGTAAAATTGCTCAGGAGAAATCAGCTCAGATAATTTTTGGAGCCATAAAAGCTCAGGGCCATTTACCTGTCTCAGCAGGAGACTTTTTTAAAGTAGGAGAGGGGATTACATATGACGGGATTAAACGTTTAGGATATACTGCTCCAGAACGTGTTGGGATGAGTTCAAAAAAATTAAAGAAAGTGGACTCTATTGCACAACTGGCGGTAGATTCTATGATGACTCCAGGGATTCAATTATTAATTGCACGTAAAGGGCAGGTTGTCTATAACAAGAACTTTGGAAAGCATACGTATAAAGGTAAAAACAAAGTATCTTTTGACGATATATATGACGTAGCCTCATTAACAAAAATTCTTGCAACCTTACCCTTATTAATGGAGCTTGAAGAACAGAACATAGTATCGCTTAACTCTAAACTTTCTGAAATTTTACCAGATTACGAAGGTTCTAATAAAGAAGACATTACTATAAAAAATATGTTGTCGCATTATGCTAGATTAAGACCATGGGAACCGTTTTACTATCATACTTTAGATTCGGTTACCAAGCAACCTAGTGAAAAATATTATAGACGGACAAAAAGTAAAAACTTCAACATAGAAGTTACTAAAAATCTGTATTTAAGATCTGACTATCAGGACTCTATTCAAAATATAGTAAAAGAATCTGAATTGTTAGATAGGTTAAGATACAGGTATAGTGACTTTCCATATTACATTTTAAAGAAATTTATAGAAACGCATTACGACAAAAGACTAGACAATTTAGTACAAGAACATTTTTATCAGTCTTTGGGAGCCAACAACACCTTATATAATCCATATTATAGGATTAGTAATAAAAAAATTGTACCAACTGAAATTGATGACTATTACAGACATCAAAAAGTACATGGTTTTGTGCATGATATGGGCGCAGCAATGCAAGATGGTGTAGGCGGACATGCGGGTGTTTTTAGTAACGCTAATGATGTTGCTAAAATTATGCAAATGTTCCTACAGAAGGGATATTACGGAGGTAAACGTTATTTGAAACCAGAAACTGTAGACAAGTTTAACACGTGTTATTTTTGCGAAAAACAGAATAGACGAGGTGTTGGATTTGATAAACCACAATTAGACGAAGAAGGACCAACATGCGGTTGTGTTTCTATGACAAGTTTTGGGCATTCTGGTTTTACAGGAACCTATGCGTGGGCAGATCCAGAAGAAGAAATAGTTTATGTGTTTCTAGCAAATAGAACATATCCAAAAGCAGGAAAAAATCTTCTGTTAAGAGAAAATATTAGAACCGAAATACAACGCTTTATCTATGAAGCGATCGAAGAATAAAACTAAAAGAATGAATATAGGCATTGTCTGTTACCCTACATTTGGGGGAAGTGGTGTTGTAGCAACAGAACTAGGTTTAGAACTTTCCAAAAGAGGTCATGAAATACATTTTATTACTTACAATCAACCTGTAAGGTTAGAACTTATTAGTAACAATGTACATTATCATGAAGTTAACGTGCCAGAATATCCATTGTTTCATTACCAACCCTACGAATTAGCCCTATCTAGTAAGCTAGTAGATATGGTAAAACTTCATAATATTGAAATTTTACATGTGCATTACGCTATTCCACATGCTTATGCAGCATATATGGCAAAGAAAATGCTAAAGGAAGAAGGTATTCATGTACCTATAGTGACTACGCTTCATGGAACGGATATAACCCTAGTTGGAAGTCATCCTTTTTATAAACCCGCCGTAACTTTTAGTATTAATAAATCTGATGCGGTTACAGCAGTGTCTCAAAGTTTAAAGGATGATACCTTAAGATTGTTTGATATTAAGAATGAAATAAATGTAGTGCCTAATTTTATCGATTTAGATAAGTATAATCATGGTTTTACAGATTGTGCACGACATATGATGGCTAAGGATGATGAACGAATCATTACACATATTAGTAATCTTAGACCTGTAAAACGCGCGCAAGATGTTATCAAGGTTTTTTATAATATTCAAAAGGAAATTCCAGCTAAATTAATGTTTGTTGGTGAAGGACCAGAGAAGGAAAACATTGAAAACATGTGTACTGAACTAGGAATTCTTGATAAGGTGATTTTCTTCGGAAGAAGTAACGAAATAGATAAAATACTTTGCTTTAGCGATTTGTTCTTATTACCATCTAGGACTGAAAGTTTCGGGCTTGCAGCTTTAGAAGCTATGGCTTCTAGAGTTCCCGTGATTTCTAGTAATACTGGTGGTATACCAGAAGTAAATGTTAACGGATACTCTGGTTTTTTAAGTGATGTAGGTGATATTGATGACATGACTAAAAATGCACTTTACATCTTAAGGGATAATGATACGCTTAATACGTTTAAGGAGAATGCTAGAAATGAAGCTTTGAAGTTCGACTTACATGAAATAGTGCCAAAATATGAAGCTATTTATGCAGACACGCTTACTAAATGCTTAGTGCTGTAGTACATTAATCAAGGCTTTCTGCAATCTTAACGTCGTTTTCTACCTGCTTTAGAATCTCGTAGACATCAAAATTACCTGTTCTAGCAAGCATTTGAGGTTTGTAGTTTTTATGCTGTATTTCAGAATAGAGTTTCCAGTAAGTAACACAATCCTTTAAAAGCTGAATAGCCTCCGTTTTATACTGTTCCTTTTTTGTTTTAGTAAATAGCGCTAATTCTGTTGCTGCATTAATTTTAGAAGCGTAATAATGCCCTAAATAGGCCATAGATTCAAGATCTTCAAGCAGGATACTTAATTCTACAGAATTATCATCATTTTTCAGTTTTTCTACCTCTTTAAGTGTTTCTGAAGCGTTTAATTTAATGGTTTTTGCCATTTGGTATGGCGAAATTTTAGTGGATTCTGGGTTTTCAGAATATTCCAAAGGACTTAAAATATTACTACCTTTAAGGGTAGGATTAGTTATAAAACGATTAATATCATGAAATCCATTTCTAGCATCTATACAGGCTTCAACAGACCACTGATAATCCCAATTATTCCAATGAAATTTATTTACCTCTGGGATAATCTTTGAGGCTTCTTTCCATACCTTGTATAGCTTAGACCCATTAGTTTCAGGAAAACGCTGTGTTATTTTTTTAGTAAAGAAATTAGAATCAAGCTTGTTATTGTAAGCTAAACGTCCCCACATCATAAACCTATACCAATGCTTGTTAACTTCCATTTCATTGGCTAATTCTGGTGTTTTACTATTAAATACACGTCCCCAAAAATAACCATCGGAGCCCATATAGAAGCCTGCTGTATGTTCTTTCTCAAAATGATTTATAAAGTCACGAACATAATCTGGATTTCCCCACCTATGAACAAAGATATCATCGTTCCTCAAGTTCCACCACGATTTAAGCCCATATGTCTTCATACTATGAATATGATTTTTGGCAAAATTTGGTGTAGGCGTAGCATATAATCGCGCTTTCGCATATTTATAACTAGCCTCAAAAGAATCTGGGTACTCCGTCCAATACTTAAATATTTTATCCATATTAGTATTCCATACACGGTGTATGAAATCTACTTTTCTTTCAGGCATTTCTTTTTTAGCCTCCAGAATCCCTAAACCATAAGTTTCCCAAATCCATTGCTCTCTAGTGTAAACACCAGAATCATCCATCATGTGTTCGCCTGCTGTAACACCAATACCTTTTACATGCGGATACGTCTTTAAAAAGGTAGCAACAGCATTTCGGTAATAGGCCACATTAACGGGATTATCCATTTGATTGTTAATACCGTGTTTACCTGGTTTTTCATTCCACAAAGGTTGCCCATAGGTTCTATAGAAAGGTTCTACTGGAGCTGCAGCCCCGTTAGCGCATAAATTCCAATTAAAGAAATAGATGTCAATCCCTCTATTATGGGCATATTGCATTACTTTTTGCCAAAAGGCAATTTTTTGGTCAATATCAATTTTCTTAATCACCTTTAAATTTTCTACAACATTTCTTGAAACCATTTGCGGTTCTGCCCATTCATTTTCTTTACCCGTTGGTTTTAAAGTTGTAATGCATACATCATGTAATGCAACATCAGGAAACTCCTCTTGTTTAATCATAGAAGGAAACGGATGTGGATTCCAAAGCGTAAGTACATTATAGCGATTTATTGCCATGTGATCCAGATGAGACTTCCAGAAATTCCAATCCCATACATGAGCAATGTTTTGTTGAGCAGCATCTCCAGTGTCATCGTATCCAGGAGTTCTTGCGTCTAACGGTATATTCATTTTTAAACCGCGCTTCAAAATGTATGGTGTATGTGTAGTGTTTTCCACACTTTGGTTAAGCTGAAGTTGTTCGGCAACTTCAAGACCACCATACATAAGTCCTAAATCATCAGCAGCAGAAATTGTTATCTTCTTATCTTCAGCTTCAATGTAGTATGCTTGTGGCGCATGTGCTCCTTTTTCTAGTTTAAAGCTTATGGTCTTATATTCTGAAGCCTTAGAAAGGCTTTCTTCAATTTTTAATACAGCAAAAGAGACTTTTGGATTGCGCTCATCATAAGTAATTGTAAACGTGTTATTGGAACACGAATTAAGAATGAAAATAAGTGCAAATACTAATAGAAACCGCATCTGTAATAATGTTTTAGATACCTAAAGTTGGTAAGTGTTTTACTTTGTGATAGGTTAGGGCAGCTTTTATACACGACTTTAAAATATCGGTAGGTACATCATTCTCTAACTTAATTACAACAGCTCTATTACCTTCAAAATCTAGCATGTTTTTATAAACCAGTCTAAACGTAGAGACAAGTTTGCTAGTACATTGAAAATACATTGCATATTGGTTAGGTTTTTTAGATTTCCAATCTATGCGTAAGGTGCTACCATGTTTTGTTACATAGCTAGGTTCACCCCATTTTAGTGTCTCTTCAAGAGAAGTTATAAGCTCAGATTCCTTTGCAGTTTCAATAATTAAGTCTCTAAGACTATTCAATTTTACTTGAACATTATCTGGATAATTCTTAAAAATATCTAGAACTCTAGGATCTTGCTTAAAGGTCATTTTAGTTGGTTTTATAAACCCACTTTCTGGCACTTGTACTATCTGCTGTAGGGAAATCTTCTGGAACATCTTGAGTTACATTTCCAGTAGCAGCCCATTCAACCCCTCTTTGAAAGGTTGTAATAAATCCAGCACACTCAAAGGAATAATCCATATGACCTAAAGCGGAGTGAAAAATTCTACCTTCACCATAGTCTACAGCTATTAGCATGGGTTCATGTCTTCCAGTACCAGTAACTTCTTTTTTCCAAGGCGGTGCATTTTTACTAACATCAGAATAAGCAGTGGCCAAAATGGTCATGTTTTCACCTGGTCCGCGCATTCTATCATAAAGTTCATCTTTGGTATGGAGCCAAAGTTTAGGTAACCCTTTCATGATAGGGTGATTTTCAGCTCTTGTTTGAATTTGAAATTCATATTGAGGCCCATGAGATGCGCAAAGGCCTTCTGCAGGATCATGTTCAACTTCATTATCGTCATTGTAAAAAATGTAAGGGCCGGTTTTGGCATCTCTACCGCCCCAAGCTCCCAGACCAATCATTTTATTGAATTCATCCCAATCTCCCCAAGCGTTGTTTGCGGCATGTACAACCACTAATCCACCACCATTTTTCATGTAGGTTTCAAAACTGGTTTTTAGCTCGTCGGACCAATTTGTGGATTTCCAACCCAAATTTGAAATGACTACATCATAGTTCTCAAACTTAGGATTAAAATTAGAATCTACTTTAGGGGTATCAACAGCGGTTCTCTTAATGCCATCCTCTAAAGGGTACATAGTTAACAACTCATTAATATCCTTAACCCCTTCAACCTTGTTGTAATGAGGGCCAATCCAAGTATAGGCTTTTCTATTAATATCTACCTCAAATAACCCTGTTTCTTCCAAATAACTCTTCATCATAAACGTTGTTTTGGGCCATATGCCATGGTTGTTTTCACCATCAAGGATTAGTGCTTTCAATTTTGGTTGTGCCTTAACTTGTTTGTCTTTGCAGTTAGAAAAAGTTAATGTTAAACAGGCAATGATAAGAATAGAAAAAAATCTCATGTTATAGGTTTAGTTGAATTATGAATTGAAAGATACTTAATTGGATGCAGTTAATAGTTCAATTTTTTTCAACGGAAAAATTTATACAACAAAAAAGCACCTCGTTTAAGGTGCTTTAAAGTCTATTTTTTATGTTTTTAGAATTGATATCTAATACCAAGAGCAATATCAAAATCTAAATCGTTATTGTCGTAAAGGTCATCACCAAAGCCAATTTCTGGTCTAAAATCTAATGATAATAATAACGGGATATCAAAAGAATATTCAATACCTATATCACCCGCAGCAAATGCAAATGTATCGGTTACGTCTGCACCTGGTGTATTTATACTATATGAGCCAATACCACCACCAGCACCAAAGTACCAATTAAAATCGCCATCTAGGTGTTTTACCCATTGGTATAATCCAGCTAATTTAAAACCATCATAGTTATTGCCATTTCGCCATCCTAAATCTAGTTCTAAGCGGTTACTTTCGCCTAATGCTCTTTGATAAGATACTTCGGCTCCAAACCCATTAGCATCTCCAAGACGAAGACCAATAGCGTTGTCTGCTATTTCTTGCGCATTAGAAGTAAACGTAAAACCAATTAAAGCAAGGGTTAATAAAAAGATTTTTTTCATAAGTTTAATTTTTGTTGTTCTTTTTGTACTTAAATAAGTACGAATTGTTTTTTGATTTAGATTTGTTTCAACAAAAATAACGCCAAAAAAGATGTATTATTTATTTTACAGTATAAATATTTCTAAGAATTGCATCTAAAATGACGATAAGGCAGTAATAGAAAGAAGACCTTATTTTTTTTCGTGCTTTTCTACGATGGTAATGGCAGCAATTAAATCTTTGACTTCTAGGTCTTCGATAGTTTCGTCGATATAAAAAGGTGCCAATTTATCTTTATTATAATTGTATATTTTCCAGCGTTTAAATTGGTATTCTAAGGCGGTAAAGTTTTCAACCCAATCACCAGAGTTTAAATACATAGTTTTACCATATTTATTCTCTTTGTATTCCATTTTAGGTTGATGAATATGACCGCAAACCACATAATCATAGCCGTTTTCAATGGCCAAATCAGAAATTACCGTTTCAAAATCATTAATGAATTTTACAGCCTTCTTTACGCTATTTTTTACTTTTTTAGAAAGTGAATATTTTTCTTTTCCCCTTTTTTCAAGATACCAATTAACAAATCTATTTAAGAGGATCAGCAAGTCATAGCCGTAGCCTCCTAACTTAGCTAACCATTTAGCTTGTTGAATAGAAACATCAAAAACATCGCCATGAAAGAACCATCCTTTTTTTCCATCTAGATCTAAAACAATTTTATCTACAATAGAAATATTACCAATAGAAGTACCGCTAAACTTTCTAAAAAGTTCATCATGGTTTCCCGTTATATAATAGATTTCCACACCTTCAGAAGCCATGTCCATTAACTTTTTAATGACTTTTAGGTGAGATTTAGGAAAGTACCTTTTACTAAATTGCCAAACATCAATAATATCACCATTAAGAATTAATTTTTTTGGCTCAATACTATTTAAATAGGTGAGCAAATGTTTAGCATGGCACCCGTAAGTTCCTAAATGAACATCTGAAATAACTGCAATTTCTATTTTTCTCTTTATCTTCAATTGTAGGGAGGTATGGTTTATACAAATAACCACTTTTACTATTATGTAGATATTATCCTAAAATTATTTAAATATGAGAAGATTGTTAAGCTATTGTTACGATTAATGTAATTTTTAAAGCTATTCATTTCAATTCATTTTTGTTTTAATAATTTAAGATTTACTTTAGCACAAAATTTATGTTATGGCAGGTAATTCCTTTGGAAAACTATTTAATTTAACGACTTATGGAGAGTCTCATGGTGCAGGTTTAGGCGGTGTAATAGATGGCTGTCCTTCTGGAGTTGCGTTAGATTTAGATGCAATTCAGCATGAGCTTAATAGACGTAAACCAGGGCAGTCTGCCATTGTAACACAACGTAAAGAACCAGATACGGTAAAATTCTACTCTGGTATTTTTGAAGGAAAGACAACAGGTACACCAATAGGTTTTGTTATTGAAAATACCAATCAGAAATCTCATGATTATACTCATATTAAAGATAGTTATAGACCAAGTCATGCAGATTATGTATACGATAAAAAATATGGTTTTAGAGATTATCGCGGTGGTGGGCGCAGTTCTGCACGTGAAACTGCTTGTAGAGTAGTAGCAGGCGCAATTGCTAAACAATTACTAAAAGGTATTGAAATTACGGCTTACGTTTCGGGTGTAGGTACCATGAAATTAGATAAGCCTTATAACGAATTAGACTTATCTAAAGCCGAGGCGAACATTGTTCGTTGTCCAGACCAAGAGATGGCGTCTCAAATGGAAAGCTATATAAAAGAGGTGAGAAGTAAAGGAGATACTGTTGGTGGTATTGTAAGTTGCGTTATTAAAAATGTTCCAGTAGGTTTAGGAGAACCCGTATTTGATAAATTACATGCCGAATTAGGAAAAGCAATGCTATCTATAAATGCTGTAAAAGGATTTGAATATGGTAGCGGTTTTCATGGAAGTACAATGTATGGTAGCGATCATAATGATGCGTTTAATAATGATGGTACAACCAAAACTAACTTCTCAGGAGGTATTCAAGGAGGAATAAGTAACGGAATGGATATTTATTTTAATGTTGCTTTTAAGCCAGTAGCAACGCTTATACAAAAGTATGAAACCATAGATAAACATGGTAATACTGTTGAAATGCAAGGAAAAGGGCGTCACGATCCATGTGTTGTGCCTAGAGCGGTACCCATTGTAGAAGCAATGGCTGCTTTAGTTTTAGCGGACTTCTATTTAATAAACAAAATGCATTCTTAAGCTTAAAGAGCATTTTATAAAGAATTTCATATTTTTTCTAGTTAAGAAACGGTTTAATAGAACTCATTTATAGGCTTTTAACAAGAGTTTTATTTTATAGTTTTTACATTCAAAAAAAGTAATTAACTTTAACTTACTTAATACCCTAATTTGTAAGTAAGATGAATGTATGTTTTTTAATGTACCCTTGGGAAGAAATTGACCCAGAAAAAGATTCAACGTTAGCATTAATAAAGGAGTGCGTAAAACGAAGTCATGGTGTAGCCATGTGTATTCCAGCAGATTTAACCATTAGGAACAGTGTAACAACAGCAAACTGTTCGGTTGTAAAACGTATGGAAAAAACACCAGCATCTTTAAAGTCGTTTTATAATAAGGTAGAATTACGAAAAGAAATGCTGCCACTTGCAGGATTTGATGTTATTTTCTTTAGAGCTAATCCGCCTTTAGATCCTTTAATGCTTAACTTTTTAGACTCGGTTAAAGATGATGTATTCGTTATGAATTCTTTAGAAGGCTTACGAGAGGCTAATAATAAATTGTATACAGCTGCCTTTGGAGATGCACATAGTAATATCATTCCGGCTACTCATGTATCTAAAAGTAAAAACTATTTAATTAGACAGATTAAAGAGTCTAAAGCTGATAAAATGATTTTAAAACCATTAAATGGTTTTGGAGGTTCAGGTGTTATTTTGATTGAAAAATCTGCAATGAGTAATATCAATTCTTTATTAGATTTCTATATTACCAACAGAGACGGAACCAAAAACTACGTGATTTTACAAGATTATATTGAAGGCGCAGACAAGGGTGATGTTCGTATTTTACTATTAAATGGCGAGCCTATTGGTGCCATGAAGCGTGTTCCTGGAAGTGAAGATCACAGATCTAATATTACTGCTGGTGGTAGTGTACAACGGCATACACTAACCAAAGAAGAAAAGGCGCTTTGTAAACAAATAGGACCTAAGTTAGTTAACGACGGACTCTTTTTTGTTGGTATAGATGTTATTGGTGGTAAGTTGGTTGAAGTTAATGTAATGTCTCCAGGTGGTATTACATATATCAATAAGGTGTATAAACTAAAAACTAAAATAGAAGAGAAAGTTATTGACTTCTTGGAAATGAAGGTTATGGATAAATTACAGGCCTTCGACAGACGACAACGATTAAGAAAAGAAGTTCAAGACGCTTAAAATAAAATTCATGCGCCATATAATTAGTTTATGTTTTTGTTTCGCTTTTGTATTAGTGTCATGTAAAACGTCATTAACTCCAGAGGAGGAACTTATAACTATAGTTAAACATCTTCAAAATGATGATACTCATGAGTATATGATGACTTTAAAGCCTGCTAAAGAAGATTTCGAACACATTTTTATCAATGCAGAAATAGCCGATAAGGTCTCTGAATATTCAAAAAAGAGATGGGCTGCTGTTCAAAGCTTACCAAAAGGTATTATGAAACCCAATAAGGATTCGGATAAAATTGTAATCGTATCTTCCAATAAAACACAGTTAGAAAAATGGAATGGTAAAGGGCTACCAGAAGATTATGTTGCTATTGCAGAATTTATAAAAGCCGATATTAATGTATACGGTATGCAATATGTAAGTGAAGATGGTACTGTTGGAAAACAACGTGCAGGTTTTTTTAAAATTGGAGAGCGATGGATTTTAATACCGCAAACTTATAAAGCATTCTTTTAAATTATTATGAGTACTATTTCAATTACAACACCTGTAGTTTCGGTTAAATGGCTAAATGAACATTTAAAAGCTTCTAATCTTGTCGTTTTAGATGGTACTATAAACAAAGTATTTAACCCTGAAACTTTGCAAATTCCAGGAACTCGTTTTTTCGATATTAAAAAGAAATTCAGTGAAGTAACTGGGGAATTTCCTAGTACGTTTCCGAGTGCAGATCAGTTTCAAGAAGAAGCACAAAACTTAGGCTTAAATAAGGATAGTGCTATTGTAGTGTATGACGATAAAGGGATTTATTCCAGTGCCCGTGTTTGGTGGTTGTTTAAAGCTTTTGGTTATGCTAATGTAGCTGTTTTAAATGGCGGGTTTCCGGAATGGTTAAACGCTGATTATAAAACAGAACCTATGACACAATATATTGGTGAAAAAGGAAATTTTCAAGCTAATTTGATGCCAGAATACATGAAGTTTTTTAAAGATGTAGAAGAGGCTTCAAAAGAGCAAACACATACCATTATTGATGCAAGGTCTAGCGGACGCTTTAATTGCGAAATTGCAGAACCAAGAGCAGGTTTAAGATCGGGTACCATACCAAATTCTATTAACTTACCTTTTACAGATTTATTGGAAAGGGGACTGCTAAAATCACCAGAAATATTAAAAAATATCTTTTCAAATAAAATTGGAGATAAAAACACAGCAGTTATTTTCTCTTGTGGCTCTGGTATCACGGCCTGTGTATTGGCTTTAGGTGCGGAAATAGCGGGTTATGAGAATCTATCTGTTTATGATGGTTCTTGGACGGAGTGGGGAACTTTAGTAAAAGCATAAGTATGCAAAAACTTTCAGTTGAAGACATAATAGCAAAGATTAAAAACCTAGAGTATTTTGAAGTGGTAGCTTCAGATTATAGTTTTACTTTAAAGATTGAAAACTATGTGCCCTACGCTTGTGCGGCTATACATAACGGACATCAATTTAGAAAGGAACTATGGGATAATTGTCTGCATACCGCATACGAACGTTGGTATGAAGAAGACCCAGAAACAAAGACTATGGTGCAGTCGCATCCAATAGTTATTGCAGGTTGCGATTCTAGGTTTGAGTACGATTTAAATAGAGCTCCAGAAGATGCTGTATTTGAAACGGCTTGGGGTAAAGACCTTTGGAAGTCTCCACTTCCGGAAGCTATGAAAACTAAAAGTTTACAGAAACATCAGAACTTTTATAAAGTTGTACATGCCTTAATTGAAACCATTGAAGAAAAATTTGGATTTTGTACCGTCTATGATATGCATAGTTACAATTGGAAACGATGGGATAGGGAAGTGCCTACGTGGAATTTAGGCACCACGCAAATTGATAACGACCGCTTTGGTAAGGTGGTTGAATTATGGCGACAGAGTTTATCTGAAATACAACTGCCTAATGATTTAAATTCTATTGCTAAAATTAATGATACTTTTTATGGTAAGGGGTATTTTTTAAAGTTTATTACCCAGAATTTTAAAAATACATTAGTTTTGGCAACCGAAATTTCTAAAGTGTACTGCAATGAGCACGAACGGGTTATTTTTCCTGAAGTGGTTGCAGCAGTAGAAAACGAATTGAAGACACGTATTCCTGAACATGCAGCATACGTTTATGAGGTATTTAAAAGCTGATATATCATTTAAGAGCAGCGACGAAGCTTTAAATTTAAATAGAGATTCTTCAGTAGTTACTCGTTCTGAATGACAATAAAATAAAAGAATGTATTTATGAAGATTGAAAACAATGTGGCAAGCAAAGCATTACTAGATATAGATGCTAATATTGATAAACTTGTTAAGCAAATTGAGTTGCTTAGTTATGTGAATCCTTTAAATATTGAGGAAGAGAAACAACGCTTTTTTGCTTCAAAATACCTTACAGATCCTGTTTTTAAATACCCTAACATAAATTTTGATAGGTTTAAACTTCATAGAAAGCTATTTGAAAATGATATAGAGCGCATTGAAGATGAGCAGATTCGAAAACTTTATGAAGATATTATTTATCAGTATTCGGGATTAATAGAATGTATTGAGAATATTGGTAATGGTAAACGGTTTTACTATGATTGCTTGCACTGTTTTGGAACACCAACAGAACGCGATGTAGAAAATGCTAAATTCATTCTTCATTTTGAAGAAGAACCAAGTAACGAGGGTATTTTTGAACCTAAGTATAGTTCAGAAGAGGCCATGACATTCTTTAAAGATTATTCTAAGCGCTATGATTTTGATTATAAGATAGAAAGTTCGGATAAGATTTCTGCCATTGCTATGGTACTTAATAATGTGCAAACTTTGGTCTTAAATTCTAACTATACCTATTCCGATAACGAAATTGCTGTTTTAACTAATCATGAAATTGGTGTACATATGGTTACGACCATGAATGCGCAATTACACCCCTTAAAAATATTTTCAAACGGATTTCCAAACAACGAAGAAACCCAAGAAGGATTGGCGGTATTTGCGGAATATATGAGCAATAACTTAACGGTAAAACGTCTAAAAGAATTAGCGTATAGAGTTATAGCTGTAGATAGTTTGGCAAAGGGATATAACTTTTCTAAAACCTTTAGATTACTACATAACCAATATGATTTAAACCGGGAAAAGGCTTTTTTTATTACGCTTAGAGTACACCGTGGTGGTGGCTTTACAAAAGATTACCTTTATTTAACTGGGTTAAAAAAAGTCTATGATTACTACCAACAAGGTAAAGATTTAAGCTTATTGCTTACTGGTAAGGTAACTTTGGAATATGCTGATGATATTGAAAATCTTATTTCAAAAGGATTAGCACTACCTTCAAAACATATTACAGATGCTTATACGGTTAATAGTAATACGAATAAGACGGTGGATTTTATTTTGAGGAATTTAAAGTGATGTTTAATAAGTTTTATGTATTCATAGTAACTAATAAATATAGGACAACACTTTATATTGGAGTTACTAATTGGGTTTTTACATTAAAGAGTTTGAAGTGAATTTTTGAGGGGCGTTTATCGATCTCGGCTATGAGTAGTTGTGCGGGTTAGCGGTTAACTTAGCAAGTACACACCAAACTGAAAATCCATGAGGATTTTCAGAAGTGAGCGAGTAGTAATTACTTATAGTTATTGTTGTAAAAAGTTTTTAGTAAGTATTATACTGCATTTCGAACGTATTATCATTAACATTTACAGAATACAACTTAGGTTTATCTTTTTTTTGTGCAGCAATCGTTTTTATTTGTTTCCTTGTCGCTTCAGTACAATTGATACCAAAATAGACACTCTTTAATAAAATTCTTTTATTTGTGTAAATCCCTGGTTGTCTATTATATAATATGAGACGATATTCACTTTCATATTCCCAGTCCTTATGTTTTGTTAACATTCGATTTTTGATTATTAAATTTTGGTCTGGATTAAAAATTTGCAACTTCGGATAGTTTTCTACATAGTTTACCTTGAAAAAGTCTCTAATGTCAACTTCATATTCCAAACAAACACCCGAATGATTGTCTGCGTAATGAGCAAACATAACTGGACAATTCTTTTTTGTAGAAAAACAAGCCATCACAAGATTGTCTGTCATTTTTTTATATCTGTCTTTAATTAATTGGATTCCCTTTTCATCATAATCACCTCTTAAAAGACTTTTTTCAGCTAGAATTCCTAATTCACTATCTGAAGAGTTTTGAATATCATTATAGTATTGTTTTTCCTTTTCAGAAATCAACCAATCTTTCCATTTTACCTTTCCAGTATTAATGAGATTTCGAGTATTTTTTAGACTTTCAAATAATGCCTGTTTGTTCAAATTATTTTCAAATAGCAATCTACCTTCATTAGGGTCATTTTGCTGGTTTAGACTCCAGAGATAAAGCTCATCTTTTAAAATTTCTGTGGTCAGAAAAATATTTACTTTTCTATATCTATAAAGTCTCATAGAAAATTGTTTACAGCGATTAGGATATAAATCCGTTTTAATGATTTATAGCTTATGATAAACCAAGTTATAATTTTAAAAATACAATGTAAATATTTTCAACGAAATACGAAAGAAAAGTTATTAACAAATCACCCGTAAATTAACCTAAAAACCTATTCTTCAACTCAGGAGTAGGAATCATACAAGCCTCTTTTTGGCCATACCATTTATAACGGTTTTTGGCAATAAAATCATAGACTATGTTACGTATAAACGCAGGAATAATATAAAAGACAGAAAGCAAGTTTCTTGGAAAACCCAAATGTTTAGCAATAGCTAATGCTGCCGTAGATTTATAAACAATACCTTTTTCTGGAGTATAGAGTAAAACAGAATCAATGACCTTAGTATCTAGATCATACTTTTTAATAAGTTCTTGCCCAATACTACTTTGCAAAGGCGCAAATAGAAACAGGTCTTTTCTATCATGTTTTATAACATACTGCACAGAACTGTTACAGAGGTTACAAACACCATCAAAAAGGATTAGTTTTTTATTTGCGGGTATGTTATTCATAACACATTTTGTCATTCCAGCGAAGGCGGGAATCTATTTAATTAGCCTTATACTATTTGTACCAAGCGTCATTAAGAGAAATAAAGTCCATTTAAAGGTATACTTAATTTACATGCGCAATGACGTCACAAAGATACGCCTTTTACAATCCATTTAAAAAACTACCTAGGTCGGTTTCTTTATCCAAATTAAGCTTCTTTTTAAGTCGGTATTTACTTTTTAGAACACTCTCTGGTAATACGTTAAGCATTGAGGCAATCTCTTTTGTAGACAGGTTCATTCGTAAAAAGGATGCTAGGCGAATTTCCTTTTCGGTAATATCTTCGTAAATAGCTTTTAACTTGTTGTCAAAGTTGTTGTGCACCTCAGAGAAATAGGATTTAAACACTTCCCAGTCTTTATCTTCAGCACTTTGTTTTTTAAGTAGCATAACAATACGCCTAAATTCAACTTTAAACAATTCTGGGGATTTTTTAATTTTTTCTAGATTCTCTTTTAGCTCTTGTATAAAGGTGTTCTTCTGAACTAAATGCAGCGTCTGGCTAGTTAACTCTTTCTTTTTAAATTCTATTTCTTGTTTTAATATAGCTTCTTGTTTTTCCTGCTCTATCTTATTTTTCTTAATACGTTGTTTAAATACAAAATATACCAAACCGGCAATAGCCAAAAAGGACAACATGCCAGTACCGTAAAGGCTTTTTGTAAGTTTGTCGTTTTCTGCCTGTACATTTAAGGTTTTGATCTCCTCATTTTGCAATGCTATTTGGGCTTCTTTTTTTTCGGTTTCGTATTTAGTTTCCAATTCATTGATTTTTTCAATTTTTGTTTGCTCATAAATTGAATCGTAAACCTCATAAAAATCTAATCGCGTTTCGTATGCTTTCTTATAGTTGTTTAATCCAGCATATGCTTCAGATATACCTAAATAATCAGATAAAATAGATTTGTTTTTGGATTTTAAACGAATATCTAAAGACTGTTGGTAATGATAAAGTGCTCTATTATAGTTAGCGTCTCTTAGTTCTAGACTACCTAAGTTTGAATGTGTGCCTGCTATGGTGTATTCAGTTTGACTATTTTTTAGGGCTTTTAGATAATATGCTCTAGATTTAGGAAAATCACCCTTGTTTTCATAAATGATCCCTAAGTTAGTATAGGCTTTTTCTAGACTTATATAATCATTAGTTTTTGTGTAGTACTCTAAAGAGCTTTCAATATATTGAATAGCTTTGTCGTACTCACCCTTTCTAAAATAAGCACTACCCAATCCTGCGTTTACATGGTTGAGAATAGTGGGATTATTGGTGTGCTCTTTCGTCTTTTCATAATATATTTTAGCCTTGTCGTAATTTTGGGATAATAAGAAAAGCTGAGCTATGTTAAAAGACGTAGTAGCAACACTGTAGTCATCTTCACTTGTACTTTCTGCAATATCTAAAGCTCTTAGATGATTTTTTATGGAGTTTTCAAAATCGCCTAGAATATTTTGAGCATGCCCCAAACCATTAAGGCTTTGTATTAAAGGTTTACTCATTTCTAAACTATCAAAAAGATGGATCGCTTTCTCAAAATTCTCACTTGCCAAAACATAGTCGTTTTTTACAGATAGTGTGTAAATACCTTCAGTATGATAGGATCTTGCTAAAATATCTTTCCTGTTATAAGTTATGGCATCCGCTCTAGCACTATCTATGTAGAGTTTAGCAGTTTCTGGTGACTTGCCTAAGTACAATTTAATTAGTTGTAAATACGATTCAGTTTTAGTTTCTCCTTTTTGGTTTACAATGATTTTGGAGATACTATCAATTTTATTGTCGGCATCCTGTTGTACGATTTGTGCGTTGGAGCAAAAACAACTTAATAATGAGAAAATGAAGATGAGCTTTTTCATAATTTGGTTAGTATTTAATTGCAACTAAGATAGTTATTATATCTATTCAAAAATTGGTGTCGGACATTGATGAAAATAGCTCTGTCCATAATTAATCTATGTTTTATACAATATTTAAATTGGTGATTTTGGTTTTATTTAATTGATATTCAGTGTTTTGTGTTGTTTTAATATGTGATTGATTTTTATCTTGTCCATAGGTGTTTTTAGGTGTTTGCGCTTATGCTGTCCATGGTTTGTCCATGCCAAAAATTAGTTTTCACTTCCATTGGTGTCTAAGTTTGAACTGTTGAATCACAAAAATTAGAAATTATGGAAACACAACTATTAACAAAAAAGCCAATTGTATTTGTATTGGGATTAATGACTATTCTACTTTCTTGTAACGGATGCAGTTCTGAAAGTGTAAATAATAATGGAAATGAAGAGGTTTCGGGAGAAGTTTTAACAGAAGTAAATGATCTTTTAGCAAGCTTAAACAATTTTAATCAACCAGAAGTATCTGGTGAAGAGTTTCTAGAAGAAGTAAGTAAGGAACGAGAAGGACAAAAAAATGAGTGCGTTGTAAATAAGTATAAAATGGCACCAGGATTTAGTGAAATGATATTATTGGATCCTACTAGCGACGTTGTTTATCCTGGGGCTATGCTTAAAGGAGAGTCTATTCCAACAGGAGAATATATTGGTATAACAGGAAATAGAGCACCCATAACCTTATCGGTATCTTTAGAAAATTTAAACGGAAAACCTTCGGCTTATATAGAAAACCCAAATGTAAATACCGTAAGAACAGGTATAAAAGATATGTTGCAACAAGGTGTAACCGGATCTGCATCGGCTAAAGTTAATTTCACCACCGAGGAAGTCTATTCTGAAGAACATTTAAGTATTGCTTTAGGTGCTAGTTACACAAAAGGAAAAAACAGTGTGTCTGGGTCTTTTAATTTTAATAGTTCTGAAAAAAAGCATAAATATGTTATTAAGTATTTGCAAGTATATTATACTATAGATTTAACTATAGAAGATAGTGAGAACCCTGGCAAACTTTTTTCTTCTTCGCCAAATTTAAATGCTACAAGTCCAGTGATCGTGTCTTCTGTTAAGTATGGAAGAATGTTAATCTATACCGTTGAGACCAACTCTAAATTTACAGATACGCAAGCAGCGTTTAATGCAGCCTTTTCTGGAGGAGAAGTAAATGGAGAAGGCGAGCACCAAAGTTTTTGGAATAGTTCTACGGTGAAGGCTTTAGTGGTTGGTGGTTCTTCTGGAGATGCCGCTAAAGTTGTTAGTGGTCCAGAGGGTGTATATGAATACATTACCGAGGGCGGTGAGTATTCTGCGGATTCTCCAGGGGCGCCATTGGGATATACGCTTAGATACATTAGAAAAGGTTTTCCTGTAGCTAACGTTGTGCTGTCTAGTGAATATAATATAAGAACGTGTTATGAGGCATATCATAGATTTTATATTGGATTGCATGGTATAAAACCAAAAAAACATGAAGGAGAGCATTTTTTAGAAATTTATGGTGATACGGAAATAGGTATCTATCAAAACGGAAAAGCGGTTAAGGAATTTAAAAAACATTATAAATCTGATCCCGCACTAAATGTAGAGAAAGATGAGTTTGTTGGGATTAATGGATTATTTGAAGAGGTTGAGCTATATAAACCAAATTTGAATTCTGATTATGTAAAACTTTATGCGAAGTTTTATGAAAGCAACGGGTCTTTTGCTCCAGAATACTTTGGGGCGGAAACTAAAAAAGTTTACTTGAAAGATATAAAGCAAATAACCGATACTAATAATGACGGTAAATTAAATAAAGATGATATTGATTATATACGAATAGATTTAAAAGAGCTTCCTGGTAGTGAGTTTAGAGCTTACTATTATGTATGGCGCGTATATTAGAATTTAAGTATTTATGTGCAGTCAGTGCCTAAAGTTGTAGATTCAACAACTTGGTGCTGGCTGTTTCTTAATATTTAGCCGTTGGTAGTTTGTTAATAGATTGCTTCGTTGTACTCGCAATGACGTGTTTTATTATGCTTTGTCTTGGATTTCTAATTTGAATGGAGTAACACAACATTTAGCGTCACTACGAGGAGCACAGCGACGCGGTAGTCTAGATTGCTTCGTTGTATTCGCAATGACGTGTTTTATTATGTTTTGTTTTAGATTTCTAATTAGAATGGAGTAACAGAACATTTAGCCGTCACTACGAGGAGCACAGCGACGCGGTAGTCTAGATTACTTCGTTGTACTCACAATGATGTGTCTACTGCAATTACTTTTTAGCCTCTACCAACTCTAGCTGATTCAAACTAACATTTGTAGTAAACATACCATAGTTAACAACAGCCTTAGTTTTTTCAATTTTATCTATAGTACCAATAGCACGACCATCTTCTAGTCTTACACGATCACCAATCTTTAAAACAGGCTTTGGTTTAGGCGGTTGTTTCGCTTTTAGTTCTTTTTCTTTCTTTTTCTTTTCGCGAATAACTTCAACTTTCTTTTCTACTTCTTTCTTAACCTGTTTTTCTTTAGCCTTTTCTACTTTCTTTTGTTTGGCAGAAACACGCTTACGCTTAGAGTTTTCAATTTGTACCATTTTGAAAAGCTCGGACATTAAGGTGCGCTTTTGTTTATTGTTAAAGTATTTCTCGGCTAAATCATCAACCTTTTGTCCTAAGTAGATTAAACGTTGGTTGCTATCATAGAGTTCCTGATAGCTTTCTAGTTTTTTCTGAACTTTAGCATTAATTTCTTCTAATTTGTCCGCCTCTTCACTCTTTTTCTTCTCGTTCTGTTTAAGGGATTGTCCTGTTTTTTCTAATCGAGAACGTTCTTTTTGAAGTTTAGCAATAGTAGCATCAAATCGTACTTTACTACGTTCAATCTTCTTTTTAGCCCTGTTTATTAAACTATATGGAATACCATTTTTCTGAGCTACTTCAAACGTAAAAGAACTACCTGCTTGCCCAACTACTAATTTAAACATAGGTTCTAATGTACGTTCATTAAAAAGCATGTTGGCATTTTCCATGTAAGGAAGCTCGGTAGCTAATATTTTTAGGTTGGAGTAGTGGGTGGTTATGATTCCAAAGGCTTCTCTATGGTAGAATTCTTCAAGAAAGGTCTCTGCTAAAGCACCACCAAGTTCAGGATCACTACCAGTACCAAATTCATCAATTAAGAAAAGCGTATTTTCATTACACTTTCTTAAAAAGTAATTCATTTGCTTTAACCTATAACTATAAGTACTTAAGTGATTTTCTATAGATTGGTTATCACCAATATCACTTAAAACACGATCAAAAATACAGACCTTACTGCGTTCATGCACAGGAATTAAAAGACCACTTTGTAGCATGACCTGTAGTAATCCAATAGTTTTTAATGTAATACTCTTTCCACCTGCATTAGGCCCAGAAATAACAATAATTCTACTGTCTTGTTCCAGTTTAATGGTCTGAGGAAAGGTTTCCTTTTTTTCCGATAAATTGGTTAAATAGAGCAATGGGTGATAAGCATCACGCAAAAAAAGATGACGTTCTTCGGTTATTTCAGGAAGAATGGCCTCCATTGATCTTGCATATTTCGCTTTAGCTGCAATCACATCCATATTGATCAAAAATGCCTGAGAATCATTCAAAAGCGTTTTAAACGGACGAACAAAATTAGTAAGCTCCTTTAAAATACGTGTGATTTCCTCTTTTTCCTCGTACTCTAAGTTGTTCAGCTCTCTAGTGTGTTGAAGTGTAGTTTCTGGCTCTATGTAAACAATGCTTCCAGTTTTACTACTTCCCATTATAGAACCACGTACTTTACGTCTATACATAGCCTTAACAGCTAAAACACGTTTGTTTTCAATAACAGTTTCTCTTATGTCATCTAAATAATCTTGACTGCTATATTGGTTTAATGCCGAAGTAAAGCTTTGGTTTATCTTTCCTTTTACAATATTTAGAGATTGTCTTAGTGTGTAAAGTAAGTCTGAAGCGTTATTTTTTATCTCTCCAAATCGGTCAACAATACTATCTATTTTTTCAATGATAACTTTGGTAACTTCAATATGAGAACTAAAGATATGAAGCTCAGAATAGTATTCTTTGAACTTCTCTAAAAATACAACAATCTCATTAGTGGTTAAAGAGATTGAAGCTATTTTTTTAAAACTGTAAACATCTAAATATGTGTTTTCTATGTTTAATAACTTCAACTCTTTGTTTATGTCTTCAAACCCGTGATTTGGGATTCTATTTTCGTTATAAAATGATGATAAATATTCGTTAGTAAGCGCTAAAGAATGAATAACATGCTCCTTAGTTTTAAGTGGTGTAATTTGTAAAGCTTGTTTGTTTCCAAGGGGTGTAATACAGTGTTCGCTTACTTGTTCAAGCACAGTATAGTATTCTAAATCTTCTAAAGTCTTTTTGTGAATGTTTATCATTCTGATAATTATAAATAAAGTCGCAAATTTAAGCATTCTTATTTGATGTTTGCGGCCAGTATAAAAGTTTACTTGAGAAATGTTAATTAACATATTGCCTATATTCTTTAACAAAACTCTAACGTGTGTGTATTGATTTAGTGATTACTTTGGTATTGAAATCTAAGGAAAAGAAAAACAAACAAATACCATTAGTCAAACAACGAACAGCTAAGTGAGAACCCAACCAGAAATGGTTGGGTTTTTAACTAATATAGTTCCAGATGTTTTTATATTTTGAAAGAGCTCTGTAGGTGTTTAAGATGCTTTGATTTTCCTCTTTAGAAAGCGACGGGTCTTCTTTTAATACTTTTTTAGCATAGTGTCTTGCAAGTTGAAGTACATCTTTATCTTTTACAATATCGGCAATCCTTAAGTTTAAGACACCGCTTTGTTGTGTTCCCATTACATCTCCCGGACCTCTAAGTTTTAAATCGACTTCCGCTATTTCAAAACCATCGTTTGTTTTAACCATTGTTTCTAAGCGTGTTTTACTATCATTACTTAGCTTGTAACTCGTCATAAGAATGCAATAGCTTTGTTCTGCGCCTCTACCAACACGACCACGTAATTGGTGTAGTTGTGATAATCCAAAGCGTTCGGCACTCTCAATAATCATTACTGAGGCATTTGGAACATTTACGCCAACTTCTATTACTGTAGTAGCTACCATAATTTGGGTTTCACCTTTAGCAAAACGCTGCATTTCATAATCCTTGTCTGCAGGTTTCATTTTGCCATGTACTATGGATATTTGATAATCAGGCATTGGAAAGTCTCTAGATATGCTTTCATAGCCATCCATCAAATCTTTATAATCCATTTTTTCACTTTCCTGAATTAATGGATATACTACGTAAACTTGTCTACCTTTTTTAATTTCATCTCTAATAAACCTGAAAACATTGAGTCGGTTTTTATCATAGCGATGCACTGTTTTTATAGCTTGTCTTCCTGGTGGTAGTTCATCAATAATAGAAATATCTAAATCGCCATAAACAGACATTGCTAAGGTTCTTGGAATAGGTGTGGCAGTCATAACTAAGATGTGAGGGGGGAAATAAGCCCCACCAACCTCCCCAGAGGGGAGGCTATTTAGTGTTTTCTGTATATAACCTAAGACATTATCAATGTCTCCAATTACTTGTTCATTTGTAAATCTTATTACTTTAAATCCAATTTCATTAAGTATTTGAGATCTTAGTTCGTCTGCTTCCTTTTGTTCTGTTGTTTTGTGGTAACCTCCATCAACTTCAATTATTAGTTGCTTTTCAATACACAGAAAATCAACTATAAATTCATCAATAATATGTTGTCTTCGAAATTTAAGACCTAATTTTTTGTTTCTTAAGCATTCCCATAATACACGTTCAGCTTCAGTAGCGTGTTTTTTGTTCTCTATTTGTAATTCTTTAAGAAGTTTGTAAGTAGAAGGTCTAGCAGTCATATATTTTTTACGTACAGCTATGGCTTCCTCCCTACGGGAGGATCGAGGAGGGCCGCCTTTATCCCAAAGTTTTTTTCTTTGCGCTACACCAAAACGATGTTGTTCGTCTATGATGGCTAGGCCTAAATTTTTGAATTTTACTTTATCTTCTAATAGGGCATGTGTGCCAATTAAAATTTGTAAATCACCATTTTCTAGAGATTCATGAATTTCTTTTCTTGTTGAAGTTTTTGTTGAACCTGTTAACATTTTAATGTTGATATTCAGTGTTTTGCACCATTTTAAAAGTCCATTGTAATGTTGAACTGACAAAATTTCAGTTGGCGCCATTAAACAGGCTTGAAAACCGTTGTCAAGTGCCATTAACATTGACATGAAGCCCACAATGGTCTTTCCAGAACCTACATCACCTTGTAATAAGCGGTTCATTTGGGCATTACTTCCTAAATCAGATCGAATTTCTTTAAGGACACGCTTTTGGGCATTGGTTAAATTGAAGGGTAAATGCTCTTGGAAAAAGGTATTAAAATAGGTGCCAACTTTATCAAAAGTATGGCCTTTAATTTTAGATTTATGAATTAAATTTTTAAGAATTAATTGCAACTGAATAAAAAATAACTCTTCAAATTTTAATCGCATTTGTGCTTTGGAAAGTAGTTTTTGACTTTTCGGAAAATGAATATTTAAAAGGGCTTCTTTTTTTGATAATAATTGTAGTTCTGAAACTAGATCTGGAGATAAGGTCTCTGTGAAATTACCCTTGGTTTCTAAAAATAAATTTTGAACAATTTTGCCAATAACTCTATTGCTAATGCCTTTATTAGATAGTTTTTCGGTAGATGGATATATGGGTTGAATGCCAGAACTTAATCCTTTTTTGTGTTCTTCGGTAGTTTCAATATCTGGATGTGGTATACTGAATTTACCATTAAACCAATTGGTTTTCCCAAAAACCACATAAGGCGTGTTTAGTTTTAGACTGTCTTTAATCCATTTTTGTCCTCTAAACCAAACCAGTTCCATAGTTCCGCTGTCATCTTGAAACGTAGCGACCAAGCGTTTACCTCGCTTTTGAGCAACTTCCCTAAAACTTTTAATAACACCAACTACTTGAATTTCTGCATTGCTTTGTTGTATGTGTTTGATTTTATAATATCGCGTTCGGTCTATATATCTATTCGGAAATAGATTGATTAAATCTTGAAATGTATGAATACCTAACTCCTTTTTAAGCAAGTCTGCTCTATTGGGACCAACACCTTTAAGGTATTCTATGGGAGTTTGTAAAAACTGCGGATTCATAAAACTAAATTAAATCATTTAAAACAAAACGCAAATGCCATTTTGGATTAAAGTTTGCTATATTCACTGTATGAAAATAAAACTGTTGTTCATAGTTACTTTTGTTTACGCATTGGGTTTTTCTCAACAAACGGATTACGTGGATTTTATAAAATCTGAGGTGAAAATTGATTTAAGAGATTTGTTTGAAAAAAGTGTGCATGGAAAAGTTACCTATGAATTTGAAATTTTAAAAAATGTTGATTCTATTTTTATTGATGCTAAAAATTTTGAGTCAATTCAATATACCTTAAATGATGCGTTTACCGATAGTTTGTATAATGGAAAACAACTCATTGTAAAACATGATTTCAAAACGAATACAAGACATAAAATAGACGTCATATTTCATACTAAACCCAAAAAGGCGCTATACTTTATTGAATTTGAAGATAGTCAATTTGGTCAGCAGATTTGGACCCAAGGTCAAGGGAAATATACCAGCAATTGGTTACCGTCAATTGATGATATGAATGATAAAATTGAATTTGATTTAAAGGTTACATACCATTCGGAATATCAGGTGATATGCAATGGTGAATTAGAAAATCAGATTGTTTATCCAGATGCAATTGAATGGCACTACAATATGGAAAAACCAATGTGTAGTTATTTGGTAGCTCTTGCTATAGGTAAATATGATAAAAAAGTAGACTATTCAAAAAGTGGCGTTCCCTTAGAAATGTATTACTACCCAAAAGATTCTTTGAAATTTGAACCAACCTATCGCTATACCAAACAAATGTTCGATTTTTTAGAGGAAGAAATAGGTATGCCTTATCCGTGGCAAAACTATAAACAAGTGCCAGTAAAAGACTTCTTATATGCGGGTATGGAAAATACAGGAACTACTTTGTTTGCAGATAGTTTTGTGATAGATTCAATTGCTTTTGTAGATAAGAATTATGTAAATGTTAATGCGCATGAACTAGCACATCAATGGTTTGGTAATTTAGTAACCGAAACTTCAGGGACCCACCATTGGTTGCATGAGGGGTTTGCAACGTATTATGCGCTTTTAGCAGAAAAAGAAGTGTTTGGAGAAGATTATTTTTACTGGCAACTATACGAATATGCCCAAGAAATTTTAGAACAGGATAAAGCAGGGAAAAGCACCTCTCTATTGGATCCCATGTCTAGCAGTATTACGTTTTATAAAAAAGGATGTTGGGTGTTGCATATACTAAGAGAAAAGGTTGGGGATAAGGCTTTTAAAGCAGCTGTAAAAAATTATTTGGAAAAACACCAGTTTAAAAACGTTGAGACTAATGATTTTATAAGCGAAGTTGAAAAGTATAGTGGGCAGGATTTGAATAATTTTAAAGAGAATTTATTGATTTCTAGCGGAGATAAATTTCTCGAAGATGTTAGTTTGCTTATGAAATACAGGAAAATCTATGAGAAAATAGAAATATATACTTTAGATTGTCCTTCAGGTGTTGATTTACTAAAATTTCAAAAAGAAAGAAACGCCTTGAAAATAAAAAAGTTAAATGAGAAAGTAAACCGTTATACTAAGAGGGGCTTATTTAATGATCTAGTCAAGGATTCTTTAGTAGATAGAAATGAATTATATTCTGCTGGTTTTCAATCGAAAAATATAAAAGTTCGACAAGCCATAGCGCAAAACTTAACCGAGATTCCTGCGGAATTAAAAAAAGATTATGAATCGCTTTTAGAAGATAAATCATATCTAACTATTGAGGCTGCTTTGTTTAATTTATGGCGAAACTTTCCTGAAGACAGATCGAAATACTTAGATAAAACCAAAGGAATTATTGGATTTAATGATAAAAATGTTAGAATGCTTTGGTTAACATTAGCTTTAATTACAGAAGAGTATCAAGTAGAATTTAAAAAAGGATATTTTGATGAGTTAACAAGCTATACGAGTTCTAAATTTGGATTTGAAGTACGTCAAAACGCATTTCAATATTTAAGCCAAATTCAAGCATGCGGAAGTACTTGTAAAGAAAATCTAAAACAAGCTACTAAACATCATAATTGGCGATTTAATAAATTTGCAAAACGTTTACTTGAACAGATAGATTAGGCATTTGCTTTTTTTCTCGCAAGGATGTTTTATCTAATCTCTTCGCGTTTGCCTTCTAAATATTATTTTCTTCGTTCTAATCTTGCTGGGTCTCTGCAAATTAGGCAGCCTGTTAAATAGGTAATAGAAAGTTCATACACCCCATCTGTTCTTCCAATTTTTGAGGTGTTGAAGTCATAAGAAAATCCAAATCTTAGTTTTTCAAGTTCTAGCCCTAGAAAGGCATTTACGGAGGTTAATAAATGGCTGTTAATTCCATTTTTAGCCGGATTTGTAACTGCAGTTAAGCCTAAAAGTAATTTATTAATTTGTACCGTAGAACTAATGTCTAATCTGTTAAATTCACCTTGTTGCATATAATTTGCAGAAATGAGCATCTTATAATAGTCAAAATATGGAAATCTATAACCTCCATGTACAGAATAAAAAATATCAAGAGGAAGATTTTCACCTTCAAATAATGAAATATTAGGTCTATTTAGGTGTTTAACAACTGCTCCTAACCACAAATCGGTATCGTTTCTTATGTTTTTCTTGTCGAAAACAAAACCTGCCGAAAAATCTAAAAAGTTTAAATTTCTATTGGTATTTAAAGCGTAAGGGTCTCTAGAAATAGGATTAATACTCTCAGCATTAATATTTATTTGATCTGCAAGTACCAAATTTTTAAAATTGAATGATTTTCTCCCGTACCCAACTTCTAATGCAGGTCTAAAAAACCAATCATTAGAAAGCCTTACTACATAGGCATAGTTAGCATTAAACTGAAAATGATTATAATTTGTAATATTTTCATGTTGATTGATTATACTTGCTCCAATACCACTGTTCATTGTTTCAACCCAAGTATTTACAAAAGCATACTCCGTATCCACTCTTAAATTTAAATTAGGCCATTGACTTCTATGCATAATTCCCATATAAGTAGCTTCTTCAAAACCTGCAAAAGCAGGGTTGATAGTTTCAGGAACTAAGTAATATTGGGAAAAAATAGGGTCTTGAGCTTTAAGTTGGGAACAAAGACAAAAGAGGATGATTATAGAAGAGATTTTTATTTTCATTAATTCTGAGCGCTTATTTAATTAAAACTAGAGGGCCTTCTGCTGTTACTATATCTCCGTAAAACGTTTTTGCAGAAAATTTATAATAGTAATTACCGTTTTCTGCAACAGCACCATTAATCTTTCCATTCCAACCTTCAATATCATCACTCATTTCAGAATATATAATATTTCCCCATGTATTATAAATGTCTAATTTCATACCGCTTAGCCCTATGAATTGTGGCGCAAAGAAACTATTCCATGTATCGTTATTAGGGGTAAAGGCATTAGGCATAATTAAACTATATCCTTTTTCAATTAAGAGGTTTATAGTTTTAGTATACACACACCCAAGTTCATAGGTCACGGTTTGCGTTATGGTATAAATTCCAGGAGTAATGTACGTGTGTTCCGGATTTTCTTCACCAGAAAAATTACCATCTCCAAAATCCCACATGATACTTTCTATACTTCCCGTTGCTTCATTAGTGAACAGAATTGGGTCTTTTATAGAATAAATACCATAAGTAGTGTTTCCAAAAGAACTGGTTGAAAAGCGAGCGTCATCTAAAACGGGTTTCTCAACTTGTAGAGAAAAATCTTTTACGCACCCTAAGCCATCTGTAACCGTTAGAATAACTAAGCCATTTTCATTGGTTCTCATAATTTCATTGTTTAATCCGCTTATGGTAACAAATGGTGAAGCTGTATTAGACCATGATAATGAATAGGGAGGAACCCCGCCTTCAACTTGAGCAGTGAAAATTTGCTCAACTTCTCTTGTGTCGCAATTAAATATTGTTTGGATGTCAAATGGAGCTTCCAAAGGTTCAAAGCGCTTTACCTCAAAAGCTTCTTCAATAGTACATCCGTTAGCATCTGTAATTGTGGCAACATAGAGATCGGGAGGGATATTATCCAGATCTTCATTTCTTGAACCATTGTTCCATCTGATAGCAATAGGAGGTGTGCCACCCTGAATTTCCAAATCTATTGCACCACTATTTATATTGTCGCAATCAAGGGCGTCAGTAACAATTCCAACTAGGTTTAGTTCAAGTGGTTCCCTAATGGTAAACTCATCTTCAATAGTACATCCTTTGGCATCAGTAACAGTTACGCTGTAGGTCCCTGGACCAATGTTGTTTCTTTCATCTCCAGATGATGCACCATCTCCCCAATTAATGGTTACTGGAGCCTCGCCTCCAACCAGGTTTAGTTTTATATAACCATCACTTTCTCCATAACAAGAAACATCATTAACATCTGGATTTATTTCAAAAACAGGCGCATTATTAATTGTAATTGGAAAAATACGTGTACAGTTTATAGCATCTGTAACGGTTATCGTATACGTACCTGCAGATAAATTATCCTGCCTCATTCCTGTGCCTAGGTTGCTCCATATTAATGGTTCATATGGAGGTATGCCTCCAGAAATTCCATTTATAACTATAGATCCTGTGTCATCATTGTAACAGGTGAGATGAGTTACGGTATAGTCCAATAAAATTTGAGGGTTTTGGTCTACAAATACACTTAAATTGGCGCTACACCCTGAACTGTCAGAGACTGTTAAATTGTAGGTTCCTGAGGCTATTCCTGTAGGATTCTGCTGAAAACTTCTATAACCATTTGGTCCTGTCCAAGACCAGCTATAGTTTATACCTCCAAATGGTCTTCCTCCAGTGGCTGTTACCTCAATTGCTCCAGTAAAGTCGCCATAGCATTCAATAATATCTGGAGTGTTCACCAAACTAACTTGCAATAAAGGAGGCTCTTCAATTGTAAAACTATCTATTAAAGGGTTGGGATCGCAGTTATTAGCATCTGTGACCGATACGGTGTAGTCTCCAGGTTCTAAGTTTTGAGGATCTTCTCCAGAAAATGAAAAAGGAACACCGTCTTTCGTCCAAGTATAATTATAGGGTTGATTACCTCCGCTTATATTGAGGTTTATATAACCATCATTTTCTCCAAAACAAGAAATATCTCCTGAGTTATTACCAGTAAATCTAAATGGTCCAGGTTCACTTACTGTAAATGTATTTCTATAAGGACAAAAGCCATTGTCATCTCCGATAATTTCTAAGTAATACCTTCCTGGTTCTAAGTTAGAAATGTCTTCATCTGTACTTGTGTAGCCGTTAGGTCCTGTCCAGGTAATAGTATATGGAAACCCCGAAGAAAAAGGGATGCCTCCAGAAATTGTAATATCAATAGCACCATCATCAGATTCAAAACATGAACTAGCGCTAATATTTGAATCTACGTCTATTATTGGGTATACTGTTATTGTAACCGTAAAATCTGGTCCAGGGCAGGATCCAGCTATTGGAGAAACAGTATACGTAACAGTTGCAGCCGCATTTGTAGTATTTACTAGCCTTTGGCTAATGTTACTTCTAGGTGAAGACTGTGCCGATGCCCCGCTAATTGCTCCTGCAGGTGAAACTACAGGGGTAGTCCAAGTGTATGTAGTACCACTAGGTACATTGTCTGTGCTGTTATTAAAAGGACGGATATTAAAGGTGTCACCACTACACATTTCTTGAGTCTTATCCTCTATTATTGGTGATAATACCAAGTCTACCGTAAATGTTCTGGACAAGGATGTGGTACCACAGCTGTTTGTTACACTAAAGGTAGCCGTATAGCTGCCACTTGCAGAATAGTCTATTGAACCTGGGTTTAGGCTTGTGGATGAAGAAGGCGAGCCACCAGGAAAACTCCATTCGTAACTTATTTCTGAACTTGGTGAACATGTTTCTAAGACGCGCCCCACAGGGTTTATTGTAGCGGATGCACAAAAATCTGAAATTGGGTCTAATTCTATTTCCGCTGGTTTTTTAACATGAATTGTATGTGTTATACTTCTGTAAACTCCACATGAGTTAAGAGTGGTAAGTCTTAATCTGTATATGCCCGGGGTGTTGAAATTTATAACAGGATCCTTAGAGTTTCTGCCGGTACCACTTGTAAAATACCAACTTTCTGGATCTTCGCCACAGTAACTATCTGAATAGGATATCATATCCCAAGTGTAGGTTTCGGTACCACAACTTTGACTGGTGTCCGTGGTGTTTGTAATTTGAAAAGGACTATTAATACAAGCATTACCAAATGTAAACCCAGGTTGTAGGATAGGCTCAACACAAATTGTTCTCGAAGTTGAACCTCCAGAGCCACAAGGTGTTTCTGCTGTGAGCGTTATAGTGTAATTTCCTGGTGTTGAATAAACATGGTTGGGATTCACCTGTCTAGAAACGGGAGAACCATCTCCAAAATCCCAAGTGTAAACATTTTGTGTGCTACAGTCATTAGTGAATCCTGCAATGGTTGTATTGTTAAAAGAAACTGAGGAATTTGCACAAGCTATATTAGGTGCTGTAAACCCTACCGTTGGAACGTCTAAAATAACTACAGGTCCAGCCGTTAATATTGTATCCCCACAAGAAGTGCTAATGGTTAAGGTAACAATGCTTCTGCCCGGACAATTAAATCTTGTATAGGTGTGTGGTATTGGGAAATCTAGTGAAGCAGGTGGGTTGGCTGCGTTGTAATAAATGGAGCTCTCTAATTGTCCCTGAGTATAAGAGGCAGTACTACCATCTCCATAATTTACAAAGTAATTCGTATCTGAAGGATTAAGTGCCCATGAGCCGATCGCAAAATTCATTTGCTGAGGAGGAACACAAAAATTAGTGGTATTCCCTGGTGCAATTAGAGCTCCTATGGGATTATTAGAATTTTTAACAACGTAAGTTATTGAATTATTACAACCGCTAGATCCAATACCTGTTATCGTCATGTTAAAAGATCCTAGTTGCATATAGGTATGCATCAACGGAAATGTAACGTTGGTTTCGCTATTGCCATCTCCCCAATCAATATTATAGGACGTTATACATGAGCTAGATGCAGAATTGTTTCCTACATTAATGGTATATTCTGTATCCGTATTATTGTCTCCGCATTTTTCAAACGGAGCGTTAGAGTTAGATGGAGCGTTTAAGTTGATAAAATCTAAACTAGGTTTTTCTTGAACCGTTACAAATTTGTTAATTACGGAAGAAATATTATTTGCATCTGTAACGGTAAGGGTAACATTGTTGTTTTGAATACCACAACCTAGATTAATGAAAGTATGTGTTGGGTTGCTCTCTGTGGAGGTATTACCATTTCCAAAATCCCAATTATAAGAAAACGGCCCATCGCCAGTTACAGTTGGAGTAAACGTTATTGGTGTACCAGAACAGGTGTTATCATTAGTAAAGGTAAAATCAATTGATGGCGCATAATTTTCTTGTTTAAAGAAATCTATTAAATTAGTGTTTTTAAGATGAAAATGATTGCTTAAGCCGAAGAGTGCTATACCAAGAAAAGTGGAAAATAGACACGTAAGAAAAAAGATCTTCCTCATATAGTAGGATTACGATAAAAAACATTAAATATAACATTTTATTAACGTAAGTTTAATCTTAAAAGATAAAAAGTAATAAATTTCGACTATGAGCATTCATTTATTTATATTTAATAAAAATTTTAAATGAGAGCATTAGTAATTTCTGGAGGAGGTAGTAAGGGCGCCTATGCTGGAGGTGTTGCTCAGTACTTAATTGAAGAAGATGGTAGAAATTACGATATCTTTTTAGGAACGTCTACTGGGAGTTTATTAGTACCGCATTTAGCTGCAGGAAAAATTGATAAACTTCATGACGTTTATACTAATGTGAATCAACACAACATTTTCAGTGTAAACCCTTTTGTAATTAGAAAAAAAGGTAAACGTGAATTCGTTTCTATAGCATTTATTAACACGCTTTGGCAATTTATACGTCAAAAAAGAACTTTTGGAGAGAGTAAAAACCTTAAGAGACTTATAAAGAGAAAGTTCACTCAAGAGGATTATAATATCATAAAAGCTACAAAAGATGACGTTGTTGTTACGGTTTCTAATTTATCCAAAAATAGGGTAGAGTATAAATCTATCAACGATTTCACATATGAAGAGTTTTGTGAATGGATTTGGATTTCTTGTAATTATGTGCCCTTTATGTCTCTTGTTACTAAAAACGGACATGAATATGGCGATGGTGGTTTAGGTTGTGTAGTGCCCATACGAGAAGCCATTCTTAGAGGAGCAACAGAAATAGATGCAATTGTTTTAGAAGCCGAGTCTTTAGATTATAATAAAGTGCTTGGTAAGAATCCTTTTTCTTTAATGATAAGTCTATTTGGTTTTGCTTTAGACAGAATGGAGCGTAACGATATTACCATTGGAAAATTAGCAGCAAAAGCTAACGATGTAAAACTCAATCTGTATTACACCTCTTCAAAACTTACCGAAAATGCTTTGATTTTTGATAAAAAATTAATGACCTCTTGGTGGAAACAGGGGTTTGACTATGCTAAACTAAAGTGCGAAGAAGCAAGTTCTAATGAATTACGATTAGATGAAGACTAAAACAACTCAGAGACTTCTTGTTTAACCAAGGCTAAAGCGGCATCACTAGGAGATTCACGTTCCATCATTTCGGTTAAAATCACCTCTCTAAGCTTGTCAGGAGTATCGGTTTTCTCCAATAAACTGGCTTTTCTAATAAGGTGCATTGTCGCATTTTTCGCAGCAATTATAATACTCCAACATTTATCAGTTACATAAATTTGCTGAGATAAATTGTGTTCAAATTCTTGTTCTATACTTTGAAGCAATAAGGCTTCATAAGCATTTTTATCTTCAGACATAGGTTTTACCCTAATTAATAATTTAGCAGGGGTAATACGCTCAAGAAACAAAGCCATTCTTTCATAGGCTTGTAAACGTCTTGGTAATGCACTTACTTGTAAGTCTTTTTTTAGTAGAAAAATTCGCCTATTATCTTCATTTTTAACATGAGTTTTAAAAAAATAATAAGCAATCATACCTGTAATCAATGTAGGTATGGCATATAGAAATAGGTCTAGAATTCTATCTATATCCATAGTTGTTAAGACTTAGTGGTTTTGTTTCCTCCCAAATATACACAATCTTTTAAAGCCTGCATTCCAGAAAAAGGAATGGGATCTTTCTCATACATGTAAGTTCTGCTTAGTTCTTTGGATAAGTTATGATCATCAACATTCATCTCAATATCACTCATGGAAAATTGGCAAGGGTGTTCATGACCAGCGGCATGGGTAATTTCAACAAGTTCCTTTTTAAATGTTTTGAAATACTGAGCTAAGCGCTCAGATTTTAATGGCACATTAATACCGTTTTGTAACCATTTCTTTTGTGTTGCAACACCAGCAGGACAACGGTTAGTATGGCAAATCTGAGCTTGTATACACCCAATGCTCATCATGGCTTCTCTGGCAACGTTAATACAATCTACACCCATAGCAAATGCCATGGCGGCTTTAGCAGGAAATCCTAATTTACCACTACCTATAAATACAATACGTTCTGTTAAGCCTTTATGCTTAAACAGCTTATATAAATCACTAAACCCATATACCCAAGGTAGGGAAACATGGTCTGCAAAACTTGGTGGAGCAGCGCCTGTACCGCCTTCACCACCATCTACAGCAATAAAGTCTGGACCTTTACCAGTTTTAAGCATTAAATCAGCTAATTCTTCCCATTGCTCAAGTTTTCCAATGGCTGCTTTTATACCAACCGGTAGTCCAGTGGCCTCGGCGATAGCTTCAATAAAATCAACCATTTCTGGCACCGTTGAAAATGCAGAATGGTTAGGAGGTGATAATACATCCTTTCCAATTTCAACACCGCGAATACTCGCTATTTCTTTGGTTATTTTTTTTCCTGGTAATACACCTCCTTTACCAGGTTTAGCTCCTTGAGACAATTTAACTTCAATGGCCTTAATAAATGGATTTTCTTCAACCAACTTTTTCATTTTTTCCATAGAAAAGTTTCCATTTTCATCTCTAACACCAAAATATCCAGTTCCAAAATGAAATACAACGTCACCGCCGTTACTATGATAAGGAGAAAGACCGCCTTCTCCTGTATTATGATAGGCATCGGCAATTGCTACCCCTTTATTTAAAGATTCTATGGCTTTTGCAGATAAGGAACCAAAACTCATGGCAGAAACGTTAATAATAGAGGCGGGTCTGTATGGTTTTTTACGTTTGTTATAAGCACCAATGACTTTGGCGCATGGTAAAAAGGTTTTATCAATAGCATGTGGATGCCCTTTTTCCACCTTGTACGGCATCATAGCATTATTTATAAAAATATGCTGGTGCTCAAAAATATCTCTGTCTGTACCAAAACCTTCATAATTGTTTTCTTTTTTCGCAGAGGCATAAATCCACCCACGTTCAATCCTGTTAAAAGGTAGCTCCTCCCTGTTGTTTGCAACAAAATACTGTCGCATTTCCGGACCAATGCTTTCTAACCAATAGCGCAGGTGCCCAACAATAGGGAAGTTATGACTAATAGTATGCTTTTTCTGAATAATATCTCTTAAAGCTACAAGAGCCAAAACAATTAAAATATAAGCCCACCAAGGGATATTTGATAATATTGAAGTTAAAGTATCCATTATATCTTTTTCAAATTTTGAAGCTAAATATATTTAAAATTTTGTTCATAATTATTTATAAATCCGCTTAAATTAGAACGAAACAATAGTTAATTTCACCAATTAAATTACTTGTAGATTTTGGAGAAATATTTAAGTCAGTTAAATGATGCGCAATTAGCACCAACTATTCAAATAGATGGTCCAATGATTGTAATAGCGGGTGCGGGGTCTGGTAAAACACGTGTGCTTACTTATAGAATTGCCTATATGATGAGTAAAGATATTGATGCCTTTAATATTCTTGCATTAACCTTTACCAATAAAGCAGCGCGTGAAATGAAAGAACGTATTGCAAGTATTGTTGGTAGCAGTGAAGCAAAAAACCTGTGGATGGGAACTTTTCACTCGGTATTTGCGAAAATTTTGCGTATTGAAGCAGATCGCCTTGGTTACCCAAGTAACTTCACCATTTATGACACCCAAGATTCTGATAGATTGATAAGAGATATTATCAAAGAAATGAATCTAGATAAAGATATTTACAAGTACAAGCAGGTGCGGTCTAGAATTTCATCTTATAAAAACAGTTTAATTACTGTAAGAGCGTATTTTCAAAATCCAGAACTTATTGAGGCTGATACCATGGCACGCAGACCCCGAATGGGAGATATTTACAAAGCCTATGTAGAACGATGTTTTAAGGCAGGTGCAATGGATTTCGATGATTTACTATTGAAAACAAACGAACTATTAACACGTTTTCCAGAGGTATTGGCAAAATATCAAAATAGATTTAAATACATTTTGGTAGATGAGTATCAAGATACCAACCATTCGCAGTATTTAATAGTTAGAGCATTGTCTGATAAATTTCAAAATATATGCGTTGTTGGTGATGATGCTCAGAGTATTTATGCCTTCCGTGGAGCGAATATTAATAATATTTTAAATTTCCAGAAGGATTATGATGATGTAAAGGTGTTTCGATTAGAACAAAACTACCGTTCTACTAAAAACATTGTAAATGCCGCTAATTCTGTGATTGATAAAAACCAAACCAAACTAGATAAGGTTGTGTGGACAGCTAATGATGATGGTGGTAAAATTATTGTACATAGATCTTTAACAGATGCTGATGAAGGCCGTTATGTGGCAAGTACCATTTTTGATAATAAAATGAATCATCAGTTGCCAAATAGTGATTTTGCTATTTTGTATAGGACTAATGCTCAATCACGATCTATAGAAGATGCTTTACGTAAACGTGATATCCCTTACAGGATTTATGGCGGTTTATCCTTTTATCAGCGAAAAGAAATTAAGGATGTACTATCGTATTTAAGATTGGTTATTAATCCTAAGGATGAGGAAGCTTTAAAACGTGTTATTAATTACCCGCCAAGGGGTATCGGACAAACCACAGTGGATAAGCTTATTGTGGCTGCTAACGGTTATAACAGGTCTATTTTTGAAGTTATGAAAAACATCGATAAAACCGATGTTAAAGTTAGTTCTGGTACAAAGGCTAAGCTTCAAAATTTTGTAACGCTCATTGAGAGTTATCAGGTTATGAACCAGTCGGCAGATGTATTTCAGTTAGCCGAACATGTAACTAAAAGTAGTGGTTTAATAAAAGAGTTAAATAAAGATGGTACGCCTGAAGGTGTTACTAGAATGGAAAATATTGAGGAGCTCTTAAATGGTATGCAAGATTTTGTTGAAGGACAAAAAGAAATTGCTGATGCTACAGGTTCTTTAGCCGAGTTTTTAGAAGATGTAGCACTTGCTACAGATTTAGATAATGATAAAGATGATGGCGATAAGGTGTCATTAATGACGATTCACTTAGCAAAAGGTTTAGAGTTTCCTTATGTCTATATTGTTGGATTAGAGGAGGATTTATTCCCAAGTGCCATGAGTATGAATACACGTTCTGAGCTCGAAGAAGAACGAAGACTATTTTATGTTGCGTTAACAAGAGCAGAAAAGCAAGCGTATTTAACTTATGCCTTGTCGCGTTACCGTTGGGGTAAATTGGTAGATTCTGAACCAAGTAGGTTTATTGAAGAGATTGATGAGGAATATCTAGATATTCAAACACCAATTGAAGAACGCCGAATAAACCCCATGTTGAGTGCTGATATTTTTGGTGATGTGGATACAAACGGACACAAAACAGAATATAACAAAGTACGTTTTAAACCTGCAAAACAGCCTACTTTGAAAAAAGGAGGTGCTAAAAAAGAACCTGCCAAATACCAAGCGCCAACTCCAGCCAAAAATTTAAAACCAGTATCTAAAACAGGAGGCAACACAAACTTGTTTGATGGGAAACTTGCTGTTGGAAATATGGTAAAACATGATCGTTTTGGTACCGGAGAAGTTCTAAAAATAGAAGGTGCTGGTGCCGATACAAAAGCAGAAATAAAGTTTGCGGGAGTAGGTGTAAAAAAATTGCTTTTAAGATTTGCTAAATTGGAGGTTGTAGGTTAACAGACCTTATTTCACCATACATACGGAATTGATATTACCATGTCCGTCGTATTCCTTTACGCTATTATTGGGATCGACAATCCATTGGCCATCAACAATAAATTTATAATGATGTTTTCCGCCAGACAATGGTAGGACATACTTCCAACCATATTCCATTTTACGCATTTTAAATTTACGCGTGCTCCAATCATTAAATGACCCAGAAAGAATTACGGTTTTGGCATCAGTATACCCTTTTAGTTTAAATGCGGTATATGCCTTTATATCAATAACCGAATTAAACTCTCCAAACTCATTGCGTGTTTTGTACGGATTGTCTGGATCTTCCATCCAATGACCATCAACAATAAATCTATACTGGTAAACATCAGGTTTCATTTGCAGAACTAATTCCCAACCCGTATCTGTTTTATTCATTTTAAAAAGGGATTCATGCCACTTATTAAATGATCCAGCAAGAATGACTCTTTTCGCGTCTTTGAAGCCATTTAATTTAAAAATAGCATTCCCGTTTTCACTAGGGTGAGCTGTGTATAGTTTAAGATTATATACACCTTTTAATCTCTTATCCTTTTTTATAGCTTTTGAAATATTAGGATCAGATCTTGAAGGTTCTGCCCAATAGTTGTTGTTAATTACAAATTTAAATTCGTAAATAAACTCATCAGAAAAATCTAAAATGCTTTTTTTAAGTTGATAGATATGCTCGCTTACTTTATGCATTTTCCATAGGTCTCTAGACCATAGGTTAAAGTTTCCGGAAACTACAACATTATGAATATCAAAATCATTAAATTCTAAGATTTGTCCGGTGTTTTCTTGTGTAAATTTAGAGTATTCACGAGCGTCAAAAGTAAATACAACGCTGTCGCCCTCAATTTTGTAACCTTTTACTATGTTATTATTTTGAGCAAAGGAATTTAAGTTAATTAAGAGTGTAAAAACGAAACTTATATATGCTATAAATGTTTTCAATTGACTTTTATTGGGTAATCTATAAAGTACAATTTACCCTTTTTGTAATTAATAATGGTTCTTTTTTGAGCAAAAAATTCATACCCCAAAATACCATCTAAGTCAGTTCCAAAAACTTCATTCATTCTAACAAGATTGGTAAGCACTGTATACATAGGACCAAAATAAATTGTTTCACTCAATTTAACCCGATGCAATTTCCCTGCCAAAACTTCTGTTTTTCTATTACCAGCGTCTCTTAATATGAGTCTTTTCTTAGGAATAAAGTACTTTAAAGCATCTTTATGAATGCGTTTATTAATTTGATTAAACTCAGCAGCCGTGTCAATACCTAGTCTTACCTTTTTGTTATTAATTGTACCGTTTACAACAATAGTATGGTTTTTTAAATCAAAATTAAGGCTATCAACTATCTTTTCTAAATACACTTTATCATCTAGTTTATTCCCAAAAGCATCAACTTTTGTTAATGTTATTTGATTAAGGTGCATATCAACAAAAACCTCGTAATCTTTTAGAATGCTATAACCAATAATGCCTAATATCTTAACCTTTTTTGTTTTTTCAATATGAGAAAGATTAATAACATCTGAAGCTTTATTTTCCAGTTTAAAATTTTGTATAACGAACTCATTTATGCGTCTTTGGTGAATGTCTTCAATAGCATTTAGAACCCCAGATGTGTTAGACCGTTTTCTTTGGTATTCATATAATTTTGGAAAGTGATTTTTGTTTAAAATCATACTTTCTGCACCTGTATCTATAATAAAATTGCCTTTTTTGTTTAGCAATTCAACTTCAACAACCATTAAATGATCCACAAGCTTAAATGGTATTCTGGTGGTGTATTTGTTTATGTTTTCGCCATTAGAAAATAAAATAGGGTTTAGGTTACCATTATTTCCTTGAATGAAATTGGTGTTTAGAATGAGTAGTAATATGAAAAGTGATTTCTTAAGCATATATATTTAAGACTAATTTAATTTTACATTGTTACAGTTTATCCTTATAATTTGTTAATTAAGAAAACTTTAATAATTTTTAGTTATTGTTTCTAAAACATAACCGCTATCAGTGTTTACATAAAAAATATTGGTTATTTTGCATATAGATTTTAGATTATGGCAGAGTACATAAAAATATATGAAGAGAATCCGAACCCTAAAGAGATAGATAAAGTGGTTGCTGTTCTAAAAAGTGGAGGACTTATCATTTACCCAACAGACACGGTTTATGGGTTAGGGTGCGATATAACCAATTTAAAAGCTTTAGAGCGTGTGGCTCAAATAAAAGGTGTTAAATTGGAAAAATCTAATTTCTCTTTTGTATGTCATGATTTAAGTAATTTAAGTGACTACGTAAAACAAATAGACACCTCGGTGTTTAAGATACTTAAACGTGCTTTACCAGGAGCATATACATTTATACTTCCTGGTGCAAAATCTTTACCTAATCCGTTTAAAAAACGTAAAACAGTGGGGATTAGAGTGCCAGAAAATAATATAGCTTTAGATATTGTTAAAGCACTTGGAAATCCAATTATTTCGACTTCAATCTATGATGAAGATGAGATTATAGAATACACTACAGATCCAGAGCTAATTCTTGAAAAATGGGACAACCTTGTAGATGTTGTAATTGATGGTGGTTACGGAGGAAATGAACCTTCTACAGTCATAGATCTTTCTAACGATGAGCCTTTAATTGTTAGGGAAGGTAAGGGAAGTTTGGAGATTTTTTAAAAACGTGATTAAAGTCATCTTTATTTAAGTAAATAATTCTTACATTTAAACCCCTTTGAATTAATAGCGATTTTTATAATCGCTTTTTTTGTTGGTAATTTTTGAAAAGCAAAATTTCTAAAAGAAAAAAGCCCCCGTAGAAAGGCGAGGGCGTCCTTAAATGTTTTCACAACGGAATAATCCTTATTGTGAATTGCTTTCAGTAATGTAAAGATATAAAAAGAAAATAAGAAAACAACTACGGTATTCCGTAAAAAAAGTATTTGAATTTAGAATAATTTACGGTGTATACGGAAATAAAGAGATTAACTTTCAATGAAAAAAATATTAGGACTAGATTTAGGAACTAACTCTATAGGGTGGGCTTTGGTAAATGAAGCCGAAGATAAAAACGAGCAATCAAAAATTATAAAGTTAGGAGTTCGAGTAAACCCCTTAACAACAGATGAGAAAACAGACTTTGAAAAAGGTAGACCGCTTTCTGTCAATGCAGATAGAACATTAAAACGTGGGGCAAGAAGAAATCTACAACGTTTTAAACTTCGTAGAAAGTATTTAATCAACATACTTAAAGAACATAATATTATTGATGGTGCCACTTTTTTTACTGAAGTAGGTAAGGGAACCACCCATCAAACTTTAAAATTAAGAGCGAAATCTGCCAAAGAGAGAATAGAACTAGAAGATTTTGCCAAAGTCTTGTTAGCTATTAACAAAAAAAGAGGCTACAAGAGTAGTAGAAAAGCTGTTAATGAAGAAGACGGTGTAGCTATTGATGGTATGGCAGTAGCCAAGGAAATGTTTGAAAGCAACTTAACTCCTGGGCAGTACGTACTACAATTATTAAAAACCGATAAAAAGAATATACCTGATTTTTACCGTTCTGATTTATCTGCAGAATTCAACACCGTATGGCAGAAGCAGCAAACCTTTTACCCTGATATTTTAAATGACGAATTATATAAGGCTTTAGCAGGAAAGAATAAATCTCAAACTTGGGCAATATGTCAGAAGCCGTTTAATATTGTTGGTATAAAGCTTGAAGGTAAAGCTAAGGAACAAAAACTTAAGCGTTATGAGTTACGAAGTTTAGGTATAACGGCACAATTAGATTTAGAACATCTTGCAATTGTTCTACAAGAAATAAACAATGATTTAAACAAATCTAGTGGTTATTTAGGTGGTATAAGCGATAGAAGCAAAGAACTTTACTTTAATAAAATTACAGTTGGGCAATATTTGTATGGTCAAATAAATAAAGACCCACACAGTTCATTAAGAAATCAGGTTTTTTATCGTCAGGACTATTTAGATGAGTTTGAGCAAATTTGGAATACACAGGCAAAATATCATTCAATTTTAACTAATACACTGAAAGAAGAAATAAGAGATGTTATTATTTTCTATCAGCGCCGATTGAAATCTCAAAAACATTTAATTTCTAATTGTCCGTTTGAGAAATATCATAAGGCTGTACCAAAGTCTTCACCTTTGTTTCAAGAATTTAAAATATGGCAAAGTCTTAATAATCTTGAATTTAAAAACGATAACACAAAAGAAATTATTAAGGTTTCTTTATTAGAAGAAGAAATAAGACAAAATCTATTTAATGAATTGAATATAAGGGGAGAGTTAAAACCTAAAGAGATACTTACCAACTTGAAAAGATATTTAGAGTTGGGCACACTGACTGCTTGGAAATGTAATTTCGAAAAAATTGAAGGTAATAGAACGAATCAAGTTTTATATGATGTGTATCGAGACATAATTGAGGCCGAAGGCTACGGTTTTGATTGGTCAAAAAAATCATCACCTGAAATAAAGGAAGAATTGAAAGCCGTCTTCTCTGAAATTGGGATTAAACCAGACATATTAGATTTTGATCCTAATAAAGAAGGAGTGGTGTTTGACAAACAGGAAAGTTATCAATTGTGGCATTTATTATATTCTGCCGAAGACGATCATAAAATTAGTGAAGAAGACAAATTAGTTTATGGTAATTCTAATGTTGCTTTAAAAAAGAAAATAAAAGCAAAATATGGCTTTAAACCAGATTATGCTAAATGGTTGGCAAATGTTAAGTTGCAACAGGAATATGGAAGTTTATCGTCTAGAGCGATTAGAAAAATTTTGCCTTTTCTACAAAGTGGTAATACATATTCTGAGGCTTGTGCAATGGCCGGGTATAATCATTCAAACTTTTTAACTAGAGAAGAATTAAATAATAGAGCCTTAAAAGCCAAACTTGAGTTACTGCCAAAAAATAGTTTAAGAAACCCTGTGGTAGAAAAGATTTTAAATCAAATGGTGAATTTGGTTAATCAGGTTATTACAACTTATGGCAAACCTGATGAGGTTAGAATTGAATTAGCTAGAGAGTTAAAAAAGTCGGCTACAGAGCGCAAAGATGAATTCTTGTTTATTTCAAAACGAACTAGAGAGAATAATGACATTAAAAAATTAATTGTCAATGAATTTGGAATACCTAACCCTACTAAAACAGATGTTACCAGATATCGTTTATACGAAGAACTTAAAGATTTGGGATATAAAACCGTATTTACAAACACCTATATTCCAAAAGAAAAGCTTTTTTCAAAAGAAATAGATATAGAGCATATTATTCCAAAGGCTATGTTGTTTGATGATTCATTTTCTAACAAAACTTTGGCGTTTAAAAAAATAAACCTTCAGAAGCGAGATAGGACTGCTATCGATTTTATAGAAAGTGATTTTAATAAGGATTTAGAGAACTATCAAAATAGAGTAGAATCACTTTATAATAAAGGGAAAGGATTAATTGGTAAAGGCAAGTATAAAAAGCTGTTAATGAGTCAACAAAATTTAACAGAAGGATTTATAGAACGTGATTTACGAAACTCTCAATATATAGCTAAAAAAGCAAAGTTAATGTTGCAAGAATTGGTCAGAGAACCAATTGTTTCAACCTCTGGAAAGATAACTGATAAGCTAAGAGAAGATTGGGATTTAATAAATGTTATGAAAGAGCTTAACCTATCAAAGTATAGAGCGCTAGGTTTAACTGAAATTGAAGAAAGAAAAGATAATAAGAAGATAGAGGTTATTAAGGATTGGACAAAGCGAAATGACCATAGGCACCATGCTATGGACGCCTTAACGGTGGCTTTTACAACCCACAATCATATTCAGTATTTAAATAATTTGAATGCTAGGAAAGATCAAAGTCATGATAAATATTCTAATATTGTGGCTATTGAAAAGTTAATAACTTATAGAAATAAAGAAGGTAAGAAACGATTTGTGTCCCCAATGTCAAACTTTAGAATGGAAGCAAAAGAACATATTGAATCTATTTTAATTTCTTTCAAGACTAAAAATAAAGTAGTCACTAAAAATGTGAATAAGACAAAACTTAGAGGAAAAGATAATTATACAGTAAAAACTCAGTTAACTCCAAGAGGGCAGTTACACAAGGAAACTGTTTACGGCAGGTCTAAACAACCAATGGATAAGCCTATTAAGTTAAATAAACGTACCACTATAGAACAAGTTAATACTATTATTAACCCTAAAATCAAACAATATATTAAAGATCATCTTAATAAGTTTGATAACAATGTAGACATTGCATTTGATACAAAGACATTAAAAAAAACACCGTTATTATTTAATAATGAACCACTAAAAGAAATCTGGTGTTTTGAAGATGTTTATACTATAAGAAAAGAAATAGGGCCAGATTTGAAGGTAGATAAAGTTATTGATAAAGGCATTAAAGATACACTTAAAAATCGATTAGAGGCATTTGGAAATAACGCTAAAGAAGCGTTTTCAAATTTGGATAAAAACCCAATTTGGCTAAATAAAGAAAAGGGTATATCTATTAAACGTGTAACTATCTCGGGAGTTAGTAATGTTGAAGCCTTACATGAAAAGAGAGACCATTTTGGAAATCTAATTTTAGATAAGAAAGGTGCTCCTATTCAAAATGATTTTGTAAGTACAGGCAATAATCATCATGTGGCTATTTATATAGATTATGAAGGCAAAATTCAAGACAGGGTTGTTTCTTTTTTCGAGGCTGTTCAACGTGTAAATTCTGGTTTAACTGTAATTGATAAAGATTATAATAGTCATCTAGGATGGCGGTTTTTGTTTTCAATGAAACAGAACGAATTATTCGTTTTTCCATCCAAAGAATTTAATCCCTTTGAAATAGATTTAATGGAAAAAAACAATGCTAAGTTGATTAGTCCTCACTTGTTTAGAGTTCAAAAATTCTCAAAGGTTGAATATGGTAACTCCGCTGTTAGAGATTATGTTTTTAGACATCATTTGGAGACTATGATTAATGATAACAAAGAATTAAGAGATACCAGTTATAAAGTATTTAAGAGTATCTCAGAGTTTGAGTTTATTGTAAAAGTAAGAACCAATCATTTGGGACAAATTGTTCAGGTAGGTGAATATTAATTGTTGGTTATGATAAAACGAACGCTTTTTTTTAGTAATCCTGCCTATTTAAGTACCCGCAATCAACAATTGGTGGTTAACTTCCCTGATGACGAGAAAGTGGAGAAAACGCTGCCTATTGAAGATTTAGGCTATGTGGTATTAGAGCATCCACAAATAACAGTTAGTAATGGTTTGCTTATGAAGTTGGTGCAAAATAAAACTGCTGTGATTACTTGTGATAAACAACATTTGCCATGTGGCTTTTTGCAACCCTTGGTGGGGCATACAGAGCAAACGGAACGTATACGGTATCAACTTAATGCTAGTATTCCTTTAAAAAAGAACCTTTGGCAGCAGACAGTCACTGCCAAAATAGATAACCAAGCCAATCATTTTTTGTCAAGAGGTAAAAATGCCTTACGCCTAAAACGTTATGTTAAGGAGGTGAAAAGTGGAGATTTAGGTAACCAAGAAGCCATAGCTGCTGCCTATTATTTTCAAAATTTATTTGATTTAGAGGGCTTTAGCCGAAACCAAAAAGGTGTTCCTCCAAACAATTTACTTAATTATGGCTATGCCATTTTACGAGCTATTACGGCACGAGCTTTAGTTGGTAGCGGCTTGTTGCCTTCAGTTGGGATATTTCATCATAATAAGTACAACGCTTTTTGTTTGGCAGATGATATAATGGAACCCTATAGGCCTTATGTTGATGCTGTGGTGTATGATATTATAGAAAGCGGTTGCCAAATAGAAGACCTAAATACAAGAATTAAGTCAGATTTGTTATTAATTCCTGCTATAGATGTGGTAATAGATGGTAAACAAAGCCCATTAATGAATGCTATGAGCCGCACTACGGCCAGTTTATATGAATGTTTTGAAGGCTCGAGAAGAAAAATATTGTACCCAGAGTTTTAGAAGTAACCGTTTCCCTCCTAAAAAGGAGGGAGTAAGGGAGGTGTTATATGAATAACAGATTAAATAGATTAAATCAATACAGATGTATGTGGGTTTTAGTATTTTTTGATTTGCCAACCGAAACAGTAACAGAGCGAAAAGTAGCTTCTAGATTTAGGAAAAACTTGCTTAATGATGGTTTTACCATGTTTCAGTTTAGTATTTATATGCGGCACTGTCCGAGCAGAGAAAATGCAGCAGTACACATTAAGCGCTCTAAAAATGCCTTACCTAAAAAGGGAAAAGTGTGTATCATGCAAATAACTGATAAACAATTTGGTATGATGGAGCTATTCCATGGACAGAAAGAGGTTGAAAAAGAAATCCCAAACCAACAATTAGAACTCTTTTAAGGCTTATTATCATGCTGAACTTGGTTCAGCATCTTAATTAATGAGAGTTTGATATGTTAAAAATTGATAATCAGTTATTTATAAATATAGGGCAATGTAACTATATCATTCTAAATACTTCTGAAATCTAATTGCACTTTAATTTAACGTGAGTTCGATATATTAAAATCTGATAACCCCAACTTTGCATATAATAATCAAATTGATATTGTCATTCCGAACGAGGAACGAGGAGGAATCTCGCTTGAATGAGATATCTCGTCGCTCATGCTTCGCTCTGTCGATATGACAAAACCCTATTTTTTAATGTTTAAATCGAATAGCTATTAATTAGGGATGACAAAACAGTAGGAGGTAGTGGTACTAAGTGTAAATATGGTTCATTTTAATAAATTCTAACCACTCTTGTAAAAAACAGGATACCAGCTAGTTATAGCAAGTATCCTGTGAATCATCTATAAAATTACAGAACTGAAAGCAATTCACAACTAATTTATAAAAGGTCGGCAACTTACCATTCCTGTGAATCATCTATAAAATTACAGAACTGAAAGCAA
>NZ_VSDQ01000577.1:392082-392299 GCF_008085455.1 Seonamhaeicola marinus
TTAACGCTTAACTTATTAAAAAGAACCCTGTGAATCATCTATAAAATTACAGAACTGAAAGCAATTCACAACAGAGAACCTTGATACATCTTTTGTTAAATACCTGTGAATCATCTATAAAATTACAGAACTGAAAGCAATTCACAACAGAGAACCTTGATACATCTTTTGTTAAATACCTGTGAATCATCTATAAAATTACAGAACTGAAAGCAAT
>NZ_VSDQ01000577.1:392436-392500 GCF_008085455.1 Seonamhaeicola marinus
AGCAGTGGTACAGATACAGATACATCAACCTGTGAATCATCTATAAAATTACAGAACTGAAAGC
>NZ_VSDQ01000577.1:392629-392696 GCF_008085455.1 Seonamhaeicola marinus
CAGACTGGAGATTCAAAAACACAGATATTCCTGTGAATCATCTATAAAATTACAGAACTGAAAGCAA
>NZ_VSDQ01000577.1:392820-392887 GCF_008085455.1 Seonamhaeicola marinus
GCATCAGAAAGAACTCTTATATTTCCTCCACCTGTGAATCATCTATAAAATTACAGAACTGAAAGCA
>NZ_VSDQ01000577.1:393016-393387 GCF_008085455.1 Seonamhaeicola marinus
TATTAACTACTTGCAAAAGTTTCATGAAACCTGTGAATCATCTATAAAATTACAGAACTGAAAGCAATTCACAACTGCAATGCAAGATATACGTTTTACAAGAACCTGTGAATCATCTATAAAATTACAGAACTGAAAGCAATTCACAACACTTCTTCATTAGTTCTTACTGGATATCCACCTGTGAATCATCTATAAAATTACAGAACTGAAAGCAATTCACAACTGCAATGCAAGATATACGTTTTACAAGAACCTGTGAATCATCTATAAAATTACAGAACTGAAAGCAATTCACAACACGAGAACAGAAGCACCGTTAACATCAACTCCTGTGAATCATCTATAAAATTACAGAACTGAAAGCAATT
>NZ_VSDQ01000577.1:393522-393590 GCF_008085455.1 Seonamhaeicola marinus
CTCTTCTTTAAGGGTTTGAAACTTTATCCCTGTGAATCATCTATAAAATTACAGAACTGAAAGCAATT
>NZ_VSDQ01000577.1:393713-393781 GCF_008085455.1 Seonamhaeicola marinus
GAGTTGAAACCGAACCAATTATATTACCCCTGTGAATCATCTATAAAATTACAGAACTGAAAGCAATT
>NZ_VSDQ01000577.1:393889-394108 GCF_008085455.1 Seonamhaeicola marinus
AACGTGAATATTTTATAAACTTAAATCAACCTGTGAATCATCTATAAAATTACAGAACTGAAAGCAATTCACAGCATACCCTTTTGTGTTTTACTAAACCAAGCCCTGTGAATCATCTATAAAATTACAGAACTGAAAGCAATTCACAACTAACCGTTATTATCTGCTACGTTTGGATTACCTGTGAATCATCTATAAAATTACAGAACTGAAAGCAAT
>NZ_VSDQ01000577.1:394236-394302 GCF_008085455.1 Seonamhaeicola marinus
GGTGATGCTCTTTATAAAACACTTTTTCCTGTGAATCATCTATAAAATTACAGAACTGAAAGCAAT
>NZ_VSDQ01000577.1:394357-531139 GCF_008085455.1 Seonamhaeicola marinus
ATCAAACATGATAACAAACTAATTTTATGTAAATTCATCCATAGAACTAAAAAACTAAATTAAAAAATTTATTACTTTTATGTAATCTTTTAAGAGCCTTGACTTCATAGTTTCCCATTTAATTTTTTAAAATAATCACAACCTTTTTTCAGAAACTACATCCCAAAAATACTTTACACAAGTATGCGTAATATGAATATTGTTTCTATATTTGAAAATTATTAATGCAACAGAGTTGCAATAATAAAAATAGGTATGAAGCGCAGAGAAGCAATAAAGCAATTAGGTTTAGCAACCGCGGCAATGGTTTCTACCTTATTATGTATTCAACTGAAACAACGTAAAATTAACCTAAGTATGACAAATTTTGATGTAATTATAATAGGAGGTAGTTATTCTGGACTTTCCGCGGCCATGGCGCTTGGACGTTCTTTACGTAAAGTCCTTATATTGGATAGTGGTTTGCCATGTAACAGACAAACACCACACTCACATAATTTTATTACCCAAGACGGTAAAACTCCCAAAGAAATATCTGAAGCGGCAAAACGTCAGGTTTTGGAATATGAAACAGTTCATTTTTTAGAAGAGTTAGCAATTGCAGGAGAAAAAGATGCATCGGGGTTTAAAATTCAAACGCAATCTGGAAAGGAATTTTTAGCAAAAAAAGTAGTCTTTGCTACTGGTATTAAGGATTTAATGCCAAATATTAAAGGGTTCTCAGATTGTTGGGGTATTTCTGTAGTACATTGTCCGTACTGTCACGGTTATGAAATAAGACATAAAAAGACTGGTATTTTGGCCAATGGAGAGCATGCCTACCACTTGGCTCCAATGGTAAAAAACTTAACTTCTGATGTTACCATTTTAACATCGGGAAAGGCCAACTTTAACAGTGAGCAAATAAAAAAGATGAGAGACAATAATATTAAGATTATAGAAAAAGAGATTGTAGAAATAGAACATCTTAATGGTTACATTAAAAACGTAGTTTTTGCTGATAATTCTAAGGAACATTTTGAGGCCACCTATGCAGCAATTCCTTTTAAACAACATTCTAGTATTCCTGAATCGCTTGGATGTGCAATTAATGATATGGGCTATTTAGAAGTAGATATGATGCAAAAAACTACTATTGAAGGTGTATTTGCCTGTGGTGATAACTGTTCAAGATTACGTTCTGTAGCTAATGCTGTAGCCGCAGGAAATAAGGTAGGGGCAGTGGTTAATATGGAGTTGTCTTTTGAGAATTTTTAGAAATTTTAATACATGCTTATGAATCAATTTAAAAAATATATTGCAATGTCATTCCAAATGACCAGTTGTATTTTACATTTTATAAGAACGTTTAATGTTTTGAATTATAGCAAACAGATACTTCGCTTTACATTATGTAGGTTCACTTGCAGATGTTAGCTTTAAACTATTAAGTTTTCAATTGGTTATGTTAGTTGTGTTCTAAACACAAAACATAATAGCTACCATAAATTAAAAAGCCCAACGTAATACGTTGGGCTTTTTAATGTTTTATTTAGAGAAAACTACTAGTTCTCAGTAGAAAGTGTTTTCATTTCTTTTTCAATCATGTCATAGAACTGATCGATTTTAGGTAATACAACAACTCTTGTACGTCTGTTTTTACCTCTGTTTTCTGCAGTATCATTATCTACTAATGGCACAAATTCTGCTCTACCAGCGGCAATAAGTTGTTTAGGGTTAACACCTAATTCTAATAATACTCTAATGATAGATGTAGAACGCTTAACACTTAAGTCCCAGTTATCTAATAAAGGCTCTTTTCTATAAGATACGTTATCTGTATGTCCTTCAATCATAGCTTCAAATTCTGGCTTGCTATTAATTACCTTAGCAACCTTAGCTAAAACATCTTTAGCTTTAGAAGTTACGTTGTAGCTTCCGCTTTTAAATAATAATTTATCAGCAATAGAAATGAACACCACACCCTTTTCTACATTAACTTCAATGTCTGGGTCGTTAATTCCAACTTCACGCTTTAAGCTAGTAACTAGTGCTAAAGTAACACTGTCCTTTTTAGTAAGCGCGTCTTGTAGTCTGTTTATTTTTAATTCTTTTTCTTTAATACTCTCAAGTGTTTTTTCTACACTACTTGCACTAGACGCAGATAAAACCTGTAAGTTCTCATTACTTTTACGTAAATCAGCTATTTGCTCTTCTAAAGCTTTAGCCCTAGCAGAAGCAGAAGCTTTATCAGCTAAACAAGAGTTTAATTTCACTGTAGCTGAGTTTAGTAAATCTTGAGTTTCTTTTTGTTTTTCTTGTAACGCGGTAAATTCTTTTTTAGAAACACAGGAGCTTAAAACTAATAAAGAAGATAAGCTTAATAATAAAAGTTTTTTCATGATAAGGTTAATGAAATTTATATAAGGATTAATATATTTAGTTGATACACAAAAATAGTTAAAATGATACTTATTTTAAGATAGTTAACAAAACTTTTGCTTACTATTTACAAACTGTTATAATTAGTCTTTTTATTTACGAAATAATCAACTACAATGGACGTCCTTTGGTAATAATTCACTCTTTTTTTATTTAAGTTTCTTATTTGTAATAATTTGCTTAAATTTTTATAAAAACTGAAATGCGCCTTTATAATTGCAAGCGTGTGCTTGGGTTTAAATTCAAACAAAAACTTTACACCAGCGATACCATCTAATAACAATCTGACGAAAATCTTATCAAATATAGTGCCAGAAGCGTTTTTTGTGAGTGTAAATAAACTATTTCTGAAATTTAAATAGGTTTTTCTCGGATTTGTATTGTTTAAGGTAGCTCCGCCAACATGATAAACAGTAGAATCACCTACATATTTGATGTTATGTCCTAAGTTTTTTGCACGCCAGCATAAATCTATTTCCTCCATATGCGCAAAGAAACTAGCATCAAACCCTTTTAACTCTTTAAAAATACCTGTTCTAATAAAGAAACAGGCGCCCGAGGCCCAAAAGATATCTGCGGTATCGTTGTATTGTCCGTTATCTTTTTCAATAGTATTAAATATACGGCCTCTACAGTAAGGGTACCCATATTTATCAATAAAACCACCAGCAGCTCCAGCGTATTCAAAATACGTCTTTTGTTTGTAGTCTAATAGTTTGGGTTGAATTATGCCCGTGTTAGGCTCTTGTTCAAAAGTTTGTACGATAGGCTTTAACCAACCTTCTGTGACTTCAATATCACTATTTAAAAGACACAAAATATCTTCCTCTACAAAAGGAATAGCATCATTATAGCCCTTAGCATAGCCACCATTGTCTTTGTTTTGGATAATTTTGACTTCTGGAAAGTTAGATTCAATAAAATCAACTGAAGCATCAGTAGACGCGTTATCCGCTACATAAATAGTGGCTTCAGATGAATGTTTAGTAACCGAGGGTAAAAACTGCTCTAACAATTGTTGCCCATTCCAATTTAATATAACAACGGCAATTTTCATTTTGTGTAATGCGGAATATCCTTTAAAAAATTATAACGTTCGTTTTCAAAGTCCATTTGACAATAATAATGATTTAATCCGTTGGTTACCATTAAAAAACTAGCTTTTAAAGTTAAGTTGTACTGTGCAATTTGATCAAAAGTATTTTGGCTAATTGTAATCGCCGGAGCTTTACATTCTACAATAAGATGAATACTGCCGTCCGGATTAAAAATAACGATATCATATCTTTTTTTTAAACCATTTACAAACAACTCTTTTTCAACATTAATTAATGATTTTGGATAGCCTTTCTCCGAAATTAAATAATGTATACAGTGTTGTCTAACCCATTCTTCGGGCTGTAACACTATAAACTTTTTGCGAATACAATCGAAAATAGAAATTTTATTTTCGTTACTTTTGAAACGAAACGAATATGTAGGGAAATTAAGTTTTTGCACTACACAAATTTAGAACTATTAATGTCACTTCGAGTGATTTTCGGTAGAAATTATTATCGAGAAGTTCTCGATACTTGCGGTAAAAGCCTCAACTCGAACTGACATCACTGAATAAACAATTGCGCTTTTGGACGAAGTCAAGCTACTAGTAACAGACATTAAAAACAAAAAACTAAAACCCATTTACTTCTTAATGGGTGAAGAACCTTATTATATAGATAAGATTTCCGACTATATAGAGAGTTCGGTGTTGAGTGAGGAGGAACGCGGATTTAACCAAATGGTACTTTATGGAAGGGACGTTAGTATTGAGGATATTGTAGGGAACGCTAAACGATTTCCTATGATGGCCGAGTATCAGGTTGTAATTGTAAAAGAGGCTCAGGATTTATCCAGAACTATTGAAAAATTGGCTGCTTATGCCGAAAATCCCCAGCCTACAACTGTTCTTGTTGTAAACTATAAATATAAAAAAATAGACAAGCGGAAAGCGCTTTACAAGACGCTTAAAAAAACGGGTGTAGTATATGAAAGCAAGAAGCTTTACGAAAATCAGGTAGCCGATTGGATTAGGCGCGTACTATCTCCTAAAGGGTATCAAATTTCCCCTAAAGCGGCTCAAATGCTTGTAGAGTTTTTAGGAACCGACTTGAGTAAAATTAATAATGAACTAGAAAAACTTCAAATCATTTTACCTCAAGGCACTCAGATTTCACCAGAACATATTGAAGAAAATATAGGAATAAGTAAAGATTTTAACAATTTTGAATTACGCAAAGCTATAGGAGAACGCAATGCAATTAAAGCCTATAGAATAGTAAACTATTTTGCGGAGAACCCAAAGGACAATCCTATGGTGGTTACCGTTTCATTATTGTTTAATTTCTTTTCCCAATTGCTACATTTCCATGGGTTAAGCGATAAATCCCCTAGAAACGTGGCATCGGCTTTAAAAATCAACCCTTATTTTGTTAATGAATACGTAACCGCAGCAAGAAATTATCCTATGCGAAAAGTAAGTACAGTAGTGGCTTCATTACGAACTTTTGATGTTAAAAGTAAAGGCGTTGGAGCAAATGCTGTTCCGCAAGGAGATTTGTTAAAGGAGTTGGTTGCAGGTATCTTAAATTAAGTATAATGAACGTAGATATTCACGAAAGTTGGAAGCCCTATTTAAATGAGGAATTCAATAAACCCTATTTTACTGAATTGGTAAACTTCGTAAAAAACGAATACAAAACACAAACATGTTATCCTCCCGGTAAAGAAATATTCAATGCTTTTAACCATTGCCATTTTAACGATGTAAAAGTAGTTATTATTGGACAAGATCCTTATCACGGTCCAGGACAAGCTAACGGACTATGTTTTTCGGTGGCAGAGGGTGTACAACATCCACCATCACTGATTAATATTTTTAAAGAAATTGAATCGGATTTAAATATAGCGTACCCCAAGAGTGGCGATTTAACAAAATGGTCTAAACAAGGTGTTTTACTACTAAATGCAACATTAACCGTAAGAGCACATAATGCAGGAAGTCATCAAAAGAAAGGATGGGAAACGTTTACAGATGCAGTTATTAAAACTGTAAGTTCAAATACATCTGATGTTATATTTTTATTATGGGGTGGTTTTGCTAAGCAAAAGGCAAAGTTAATTGATAAATCAAAGCATCACATATTAACTTCTGGTCATCCGTCTCCTTTAAGCGCTAACAGAGGGTATTGGTTTGGCAACAAGCATTTTAGCAAAGCCAATACTATTCTTGGAAATCTGGACGCATCTCCAATACGTTGGTAAAACAGTAATAACTTAGCTTCCTGTTGGAGCTAAGTTAGTTTCAGACTTAGACGTATTGGCTAATTCTGGGTTCAATACCACAATGGTCTTGTCGGTATTTTTAGTTTTTTCAATTTTATTTACACTTACTTTTAATAGCACAAAGTTCACTATAACGAGAGTGGAAATAATAACAGTAATAGTTGTTAACATAAAATTATGTTCAGGGATTTAATTTTCGACAAAATACAAATTTATCCGACAAAATACAAATAAATACTTTTGCTTATTACAAAAATACGGTAAAAAGGACTACGTACCTACCACTTTATATAAGAAAAGTCCATTTTTAATACATACTTAATTTTTGCTTAATAATTTGTTTAATATGGCAAGATTTTAACTATAAAATTATTCATTTATTAGTAAGCTATTTATTGAAATAAATTTATTTTTGAGAAAATTATAGAATATGGAAAAAGCTAATTGGGTTGTAGCTAAGGAGTATGAAGATATTACATATAAAAAATGTAATGGCGTTGCCCGTATTGCATTTAATAGACCAAATGTAAGAAACGCATTTAGACCTAAGACTACAAGTGAGTTATATGATGCCTTTTACGATGCTAATGAAGATGTTAATATAGGCGCTGTGTTGCTATCTGCAGAAGGCCCCTCAACAAAAGATGGTGTCTATTCCTTTTGTAGTGGAGGAGATCAGAAAGCTAGAGGTCATCAAGGCTATGTAGGTGAAGATGGCTATCATAGATTAAATATTTTAGAAGTTCAACGTCTTATTCGTTTTATGCCAAAAGCAGTTATTGCTGTTGTTCCTGGTTGGGCTGTTGGCGGAGGTCACAGTTTACATGTGGTTTGCGATTTAACTTTGGCAAGTAAAGAACACGCTATTTTTAAGCAAACAGATGCCGATGTTACTAGTTTTGATGGTGGGTATGGCTCTGCGTATTTAGCAAAAATGGTAGGACAAAAGAAAGCAAGAGAAATATTCTTTTTAGGAAGAAATTACTCTGCACAAGAAGCTTTTGAAATGGGTATGGTAAATGCTGTAATACCCCATAATGAGCTCGAAGATACCGCATACCAATGGGCGCAAGAAATATTAGCAAAATCTCCAACGTCTATAAAAATGCTAAAGTTTGCTATGAACCTTACGGATGATGGAATGGTTGGCCAGCAAGTATTTGCAGGTGAGGCTACAAGATTAGCTTATATGACAGATGAGGCTAAAGAAGGACGTGATGCGTTCTTGGAAAAGAGAGCGCCCAATTTTGATAAAAAATGGATTCCTTAAATATGAAGAAATTATCCGTTTGGATTTCCTCAATGCGCTTGCGCACCTTACCTCTTTCAATTTCTGGGATTATTGTAGCCTCGTGTTTAGCAGAATACAATGGTCATTTTAAGTGGGGTATTTTTGTATTGGCTATATTAACAACATTAAGTCTACAAATTTTATCTAACCTAGCTAACGACTATGGAGATGGTGTTAAGGGCACTGATAACGAAGACAGAATTGGACCTGAAAGGGCTATTCAATCTGGAAAGTTAACACCAGATGAAATGTTTAATGCCATAAAAATTAATGTACTTATTTCTATAGGGTTGGCATTTTCATTAATCTTTTTGTCTTTTGGAGTACGTCACTTTTTATTAACCTTAACGTTTTTCGTATTGGGGATTTTAAGTATTGTTTCTGCAATTAAATATACGGTAGGTGGAAATGCCTATGGTTATAGGGGTTTAGGAGATATTTATGTCTTCATTTTTTTTGGTTTAATAAGTGTTTGCGGCTGTTATGTGTTATATGCAAAAACTTTAGATCATGTTACGTTTTTGCCCGCATGTACAATAGGGTTGTTAAGTGCTGGAGTACTTAATTTAAATAACATGAGGGATATTGAGTCCGATGAAAAAGCCGAAAAAAGAACACTTGCAGTTAAGTTAGGTAAAAACCGGATTAAAAAATACCATTATACCCTAGTGGTGTTGGCAATTATACTTTCAGCTTTATTTGGTGTTTTGTACTATACATCGCCTTACAATTTAATATTTGTTGTGGCTTATGTTCCCTTAGTACTACATCTTATTAGGGTAAGTAAAAATAAAGAGCCTAGACTTTTAGATCCCGAATTAAAAAAATTGGCATTAACTACAGTGTTATTAGCAGTGCTTTTAGGTATTGGACATTTGTTGCCATTTTAGTAAATTCCATATTTAAAATTAAACTTAAAAAAAAATGAAAATTACATATTTAGGTCATGCCAGTTTAGCTATTGAGGTTAACGGTATCAATATTATTGTAGATCCTTTTATCACTGCAAACCCAAAGGCTTCAAGTATTAATATTGAAGATTTAAAAGCCGATTATATTTTAGTAACACATGCACATCAAGATCATATTCTGGATGTAGAAGCTATTGCAAAACGCACAGGAGCAAAAATTGTATCTAATTACGAAATTGTTACCCATTTTGGGAATCTAGGTTTTGAGGGACACCCAATGAATCATGGAGGTAAGTGGCATTTCGATTTTGGAACTGTTAAATATGTTAATGCAATTCATACATCGTCGTTTCCCGATGGTAGTTATGGCGGGCAACCAGGAGGTTTTGTAATTGAAGGCGAACATAAAAATATTTATATAGCCGGAGACACAGCATTGACCTATGATATGAAACTAATACCAATGCGAACAAAATTAGATTTAGCTATTTTACCCGTTGGAGATAATTTTACTATGGGTGTTGAAGACGCTATTATGGCTAGTGATTTCATTGAGTGCGATAAAGTTTTAGGCTACCACTACGATACTTTTGGATATATTGAAATAGACCATGATACAGCAAAAAGACAATTCTTTGAAAAAGGTAAAGATCTTATGCTGTTAGATATTGGCGAGTTTATAGAACTATAAATGATTAAAGCTACCTATAAAAAATACATTCTAAATTTTAAGCAAGCCAGCGGAACATCTCGTGGTGTATTAAAGACCAAAGAAACATGGTTCCTTTTTTTAAACGATGGCATAAAAGAGGGAATAGGGGAATGTGGACTATTTAGAGGCTTATCTTCAGATGACAGACCCGATTACGAGGAAAAATTAAATTGGGTTTGTAATAACATAAACATAGGTTTAGAGAACTTATTACCTCAATTGCAGGAGTTTCCTAGTATTCAATTTGGTTTGGAAATAGCGTTTCAATCTTTGAATTCTGAAGATAAATTTAACCTTTTTCCATCTAGATTTTCTGAAAGCGAAGCTAACATACCCATAAATGGACTCATTTGGATGGGCTCTGAAAGTTTCATGAAACAGCAAATTGAAGAAAAGATTGAAGCCGGGTTTACCTGTATTAAGATGAAAATAGGAGCTATAGATTTTCAAACGGAATGTAACCTGTTAAAATCTATTAGAGATTCTTTTTCATCAAAAGATATAGAACTTCGCGTTGATGCTAATGGTGCTTTTTCTAAAGAAAATGCCTTGGAGAAACTTAAACAGTTATCCGATTTTGATTTACATTCTATAGAGCAACCCATAAAACAGGGACAAATAGAAGATATGGCAAAGCTTTGTGACATTACACCATTGCCAATTGCGCTAGACGAAGAATTAATAGGCGTTTACCCTGTAACAAAAAAAGAAGAATTAATACAGACCATACGTCCGCAATTCATTATTTTAAAACCAAGCCTTGTTGGTGGATTTAAAGGGAGTGATGAATGGATTCAAATAGCCGAACAAAATGGTGCAGGTTGGTGGATTACAAGTGCTTTAGAAAGTAACATTGGCTTAAACGCCATAGCACAATATACCTATAATAAACAAAGTAATTTACCTCAAGGTTTAGGTACTGGAAGTTTGTTTACTAATAACTTTGATAGCCCATTACAAGTAAAAAATGGTACATTGCAATACAATAATAAATTAAATTGGAATTTAGAACTTTTAACTGAATAAATATGTATATAGAGCAGGCATTTAAGGGGGAATTAGGTTTTTGGAAGTATTTTATTATTCCAGGTCTTTTTTTAAGTTTAATGGGATTAAATTTTTTGGCAATAATAGTTTTGGACATAGATGTTGAAAGTGTTATTCAAACGGAAATAGAAAATAAAGGAGAGAATAGATTTTTAATTGAAACTTTAGTACCCTTTGCCATTGGTCTTATTTTGTTATTCTTATGGGTGAAATTTATTCATAAACAAAGCCTTACGTCGTTAACGACATCCAGAAAGAAGGTAGATTGGAAACGTGTGTTTTTTTCGTTCTTTTTTTGGGGAATCATTTCATCGGGAATGGTGCTTTTAGATTATTCAAGTAATCCTGAAGACTATCTTTTTAATTTTAAGCTAGAACCCTTTTTATATTTAGCAGCTATTGCCATTATTTTAATACCCTTTCAGACAAGTTTTGAAGAATACCTATTCAGAGGATATTTAATGCAGGGTATAGGTGCATTTTTTAAGAACAGATGGTTACCACTAATACTTACTTCGGTTATTTTCGGAGTTATGCATATAGCGAATCCTGAAGTTGAGAAATTAGGTTATGTATTATTGGTTTATTACATAGGTACAGGATTATTTTTGGGTATCATAACTTTAATGGATGATGGTATGGAATTAGCACTTGGTTTTCATGCTGCAAATAATTTATTTACCGTACTCTTGGTGACTGCTAATTGGACCGCCTTTCAAACCCCTTCTATTTTAAAAAGTATCGCAGATCCTTCAGAATCTACAGTATTCGAAATTATTGTACCCGTTTTTGTGATTTTTCCGATTCTCATTTTTATTTTTGCCAAGGTATACAAATGGAAAAACTGGAAAGAGAAGTTATTTGGAAAAGTTAAACCACCTAAGAATGAAGATTATCAAGTTATCGATGAGATTGGAACAACCTAACAATTAATATAAAACACAACACAACAACATGACACCTACTTTTAGAAATGTCCACAACAGATTTAAATTAAACAATTACCATTACACCTATGAGGGATTAATGGAAGTTGCCTATAGTTTTACCAAAGAAGGAGAGCCTTACCAGAGAGAATTAGGCGTATTCTTATTAGATTGGTTAGATAAAGAAGATTATGTAGAGGTGCAAACCTCTGGTTCTACAGGAAAGCCGAAAAAAATCAAAATTAAAAAGCAAGCCATGGTAAATTCGGCTATTGCAACAGGCGATTTTTTTGATCTTACACCAGGAAAAAAAGTTTTAAACTGTTTGCCTTCTAATTTTATTGCTGGTAAAATGATGATTGTAAGAGCTATTATTTTAGGCTTAGAATTAGATATGGTAAAGCCTTCTGTACAACCCAGAATTGATTTAAGGAAAGACTATGATTTCTGTGCATTTACGCCAATGCAGCTTAAAAACTTTGCCAAGTATTTAAAGCACTTAAAGACAGCAATTGTTGGGGGAGGTCGTGTTTCTGAACCTATTAAAGCTCTTATTCAAGATAAGAAAACTAACGTTTATGAAACCTTTGGTATGACCGAGACTGTCTCTCATATTGCCGTTAGGAAGCTCAATAATTTTTCTGGGAGTGCTTCTGAAAAGTATTTTGAAACCTTACCAGGAGTTACTGTTTCTAAAGATGATAGAGATTGTTTGGTCATAGAAGCTCCTAGCTTAACAAACGAAAAAGTTGTAACTAACGATATAGTGGAAATAGTATCCGATACAAGTTTTGATTGGTTAGGACGCTTTGATAATGTTATTAATTCTGGAGGCGTTAAGTTATTTCCAGAAAAAATTGAAGAAAAGCTACAAAGTAAGATAAATGGGGAGTTTTTCGTAACGGCATTACCTGATGATGAATTAGGAGATAAACTCGTGCTTTTGGTAGAGGGAGAAAAAGACTCATTAGATACCACTATTTTCAATGTTTTAGATAAGTACGAGATTCCCAAAACTATTTTTTACCTGCCAAAATTTGCGGAAACATTATCTGGAAAAATTCATAGAAAGAAAACACTAGAATTATTGAAAATAAAAGAATAAAAGCGTGTTTTGTGGGCTTTTTATTCCTAAAATGTAAAAAAATTTAAAATCATATTTTTGACATCCTGACTCAAGGTCATTAAACTATAACGATAATGGGATTCAAACTAAGCTTTGTTTATTCCAAAGTTCGGAATACTTACCTTTCTGGGATATAAGATTATTATGATTGCCTTGCTCTACAATTGTTCCATTGTCCATAACCAAAATAGTATCTGCATTTGCTATAGTGCTTAATCTATGTGCAATTACAATAACTGTTTTACCATTTAATTTAAAATCTTCAATAACTTGTTTTACAATAGTTTCAGCATGAGTATCGAGAGCAGAGGTGGCTTCATCCATTAATAATATTTCGGGATTTTTATATAAGGCTCTTGCTATGGCAATACGTTGTTTTTGACCTCCTGATAACATTGTTCCATTTTCTCCTATTTGAGTTTCAAAGCCATTTGGTAATTTTTCTACAAATTTTGTGATATCCAGTTTATTGGATAATTCGATAATACGCTGCATATCAGGAAAATTTTGCCCTAATGCAATATTTTCTATTATTGTACCAGAAAATAAATTAAGCTGTTGCGGTATAACTCCAATAAGTTGTCTTAAACTTTTGTAATGGATATGCTTTAAATCGAAATCTCCAATATATATATTACCTTCTCTAATAGGATATAGATTTTGGAGTAAATTTATAAGTGTAGTTTTTCCACTTCCACTTTCTCCAACAATTGCTGTAGTTTGCCCTTTTTTAATCGTAGCATTAAAATTGTTAAACACCTCTGTTCTTGAACCATATCTAAACGATACATTTTCAAAAACAATATCACCAAGATGTTCCTTGATAAGATTGATTTTATTCTCCGTTTCCTCACGCTCTAAATCCATAATTTCGAATAACCTGTCGGCCGCAATCAATGCATTTTGAATAGTTTTATTCATACCAACTAAAGAGGTAACAGGAGATGTAAAATATCCAATAAGGGCATAAAATGAAAATAATTCTCCTGTTGTAATCTCATTTTCCAATACATAGCCAGAACCTATCCAAAGTAGAATTACTGTAAAAATTGATGCCAAAAACTGTGTTGAAGTACCAGAGAAGATATCATTTAGTCCAGATTTATAAGTTGTAAATAATAGTTTTACAAACCGGTTTTCTGTTTTAATGTTCGAAAACTCTTCAATACCAAACTCTTTAACAGTTCTTACATGCGTAATACTTTCCACTAACTGTGTTTGTAGTTCTGCTGTATTTTCCATGAGTTTGCGTTCAACTTTTTTGTTAAACCGATTCATTAAATAATATACCAATATATAAAAAGGAATAACCAATAAAATTACTATTGCCAATTTCCAATAGTAAGTAAACATTAAAATAAATGCGAACACTACTATAAAGATATTTACCAACATATCTATGACTACGTTGTTTATAAAAGCACGAATTTTTACTGCGTCATTTATTCTTGAAGTAATTTCACCTATTTGCATGGTATCAAAAAAGCGTTGCGGTAATTGGAGCAAATGCTTGTAATACCCCAAAATTAGTTTGGCATCTATCAATTGACCTGTTTTAAGGACAAAAACACTTTTTTTACTACCAATATAAGTCTGTAGTAGAATGACACCAACCATAGCAATGCTTAAAAGGTTTAATAACTTTCGGTTTGCACCAACCAATACATAATCTGTAATTTTTTGAACATATATAGACATGGCGAGACCAAGTATTGTAAAAACTATAGCTCCAAAAAGTGCTTGTGTTAAAACGGTTTTATGAGGTTGTATTAAATCCCAAAAGCGCCTAAAGGCACTGGTCTTTTCGTTAGTGTTTTTGAAATTATCATTCTTAGCAAATAACACTAAAACTCCTGTCCATATTTTTTTGAAATCCTCATAACAATAGGTAATGAGTTTTCCATTTCCAGGGTCCATAACTTGAACCCCTTTTGTAGTTATTTTATAAATAACTACAAAATGTTGCAATTGTTTACCAACAACCACATGTGCAATAGCGGGTAAAGGTATTTTTGGTATTGAGTCTAAATTACCTTTTACTCCTTTGGCTATAAAACCCATTTTTTCTGCAGCTTCAATAATTCCTAAAACATTTGTGCCTCGTTTATCGGTATTAGCAAACTGCCGTATTCTAGCAATAGGTAAATTAATACCAAAATGGTTACCTATAGATGCTAAACATGCAGCTCCACAATCTTTAATATCCTGTTGTTTTATTTTTATACTGCGCATTTTATAAATTTTAGAGTAACGAGTATCGATTTTTAATTTTAGAACTTTAATACAGCCTACTAATCGAGGATTTTTGGGTTAAACCAATCATCTACCTTATCAAATAGTAGTTCATATAAACTTCTACGTGTTATAAAATAGCGTGTGGTTAATGTCATCCCTTTTGAAATATTGGTTGCGTAACCATTTTTAAGTGTTAATTGTTTAGAGTTTAAGCTGGAGCGTACTTTAAAAAATGCGGAATTGTCTTTTATGGTTATGTTTTTATCAATGTCTATTACTTTTCCCTTAAGCATTCCCCATTGATTATAGTTAAAAGCGTCAATCTGAAATTTTACATCCTGACCAATTTTTAACAAACCAATATCCGATGGAGAAACTGTGTTTTCAACAATTAGATTACTGTTAGGAGAAATTGTTGCAATAATTTGAGAAGCGTTAACAAATGAACCTATTTGCAAACCTAGCACATTTTCTAATGTTCCAGAAATAGGAGCAGTAAGCACGTAGTTGTTGCTCTCTGATATAAATTGTTCTCTTTTGCTTTTAAGATTTTTTATTTGAGTTTCTACTTCACGTTTTTTAGATTGCCATTGTGTATGTTGTTGTTTAATAAAGCTTTTAAGCGCTTCCTTGGTGAATTTTAAACTGTACAAATAGATTTCATATTCTGATTGGGCCACAATTTGTTTTTTGAATAGTTGTTCGTAACGATTAAAGTTGATTTTTGCCTGTTGTACTTTACTTACTAACTCCTGTTTCTCCAACAAATAGAGTTTATAGTCATCAAGTATGACTTTGTCCTTTATCAATTTGGGTTTGTTATTGATTAAATTTGTATAACAGACAAACTCTATTTCTGCCTGTTTTAGCAAAGAATCATTAAGTGTTTTCTGCGCTTGTATGTAATCAGTGGTAATAATTAATAAGGTGTCGCCCTTGTTAACCTGTTGGTTATTCTTTAAATGAATTTGGGTTAATTTACCACTAACAATACTGCTTAATGGGCTATTGTCTTGTTTGGTACGTATAACACCACGACTTTGGTTACTAATATCTACTTTAATAATTGGTAAACATGCTAAAACACCAATTAGGGTTATCACTACCAGTAAATAAATAGAAATGCTTTTGGTTGTATTTTTAGCAATAAGGTTTTCGAGGTTGTATATTGGGTCTGAACTAAATTTCATGGGTTTCTAATGCAAAAAAGATGACAAAAATAACAAGTAATAAATTTTAAGTTTTTAATTTTTAACAATTTGATGGTATATTTAATTACTGTGTTTGGTTCGGTGAAACTTGCTTTTAAACATACAACTGAGGTACCAGGTTGTATTAGGAAAAAAGGATGAAAAGATAGTCTACACTCATTATGTAAACTATAAACGTCTGACTTCTAGTAAATTTAATTACCAAAAAAATCAGACATTTAAAGCTTTATTCTAATGTTTAAGAAGTACGTGTGCCTTTAAACCAATGTTAAAGAATTCCAACAAAACGAAATTCAATCAGTTCAGTCCATTTCCAACTATCAGGATCTTTCATTATTTTCCAATAAAGATCCCAAAGCCCATCACCACTACCGGATGTTTCCATTAATTCCTCAGTTTGCATTTCTTGAACATTTAATTTTTGTAAATTCATAAAATTTAATTTTTGTGGGACGCTTACACGCTCCAGATTATACTGTGTTTTTTTGTAAAAACTTTACGATGACAATATATACAAAAAATATTACAAAACAATATTTTTTTAATGTATTAATAGGCTAGGTGAATTATTTTAGATGAAGCAATAGACTCAATAGACAACGCTATTTTCAGTGTTTTAGATTAGTACGAGATTCCCAAAGCTATTTTTTACCTACCAAAATTTGCGGAGACATTATCTGGAAAAATTCATAGAAAAAAGACCTTAGAGTTGCTGTAAAGAAATAGTTGACTCATTCAAAAAGGCACTTCACTCAATATAGATTTTATTTCATAATAGCTGGTTTTAGTTTTATGCTAAACTTTAAAATCAGCTATTATGAGATTGTTATCTTCCATTCTATTTCTTCTTCTTTTTAATTGGGGATTTTCCCAAAATATACCAACTATTAAAGTCGGTGAAGAACGTTTAGGCATTACTTCTTTAGATATCAAAACGGTTGTAATAGGCAATATTGCTACCACTACTTACGACATGTTATTTTATAATCCGTCTAACACTATTCTGGAAGGAGAATTGGCTTTTCCTTTGGGTGAAGGGCAAAGTGTATCTAGATTAGCCTTGGAGATAAATGGTAAACTCAGAGAAGCAGTTGTTGTAGAGAAAGAGTTGGGAAGAGTTGCCTTTGAAGCGGTTGTTAGACGAGGTGTAGACCCTGTTTTACTTGAAAAGGGAACAGGAAACAATTATAAAGCGAGAATATACCCAATACCCGCAAATGGTCATAAAAGAGTTGTATTGGCCTATGAGCAAGAACTTGTTTTAAGTCAAGGTCAGTATCACTTCCAATTGCCATTAAGCTTTAATAATGTTCTGGACGATTTTAAGTTGGAAATGAATGTTATTGGTCAAACACAAAAGCCTGAGGTTAGCCAAAGTAAAATAGAAAACTTTGCGTTTTCAGAAATTAGTAATGGTTACTTTGCTAAAGTTGAAAAACAAAACTACCAACCAAAAGAATTGCTAACCATAAAAATTCCTCAGGTTCATGGTGTACATAGCACCATAGTGTTTAATGATTACTTCTATGCGCATCAAACATTAGATATAACGCCAAGGGAAAGGAAAAAAGCGAAAAAAATAACACTTTTATGGGATATCTCGCTTTCCATGAAATCTAGAGATTTGGACAAAGAACTCCTTTTTCTAGATGCTTATCTAAAGCATTTAGGTAATGTAAATATTCAATTAATAAAGTTTAGTAACACCATAAAAAATAAGGAAGATTTTAAAATAAAGGATGGAAACTGGAAAACACTAAGAGAAACTCTTGAAAACTCAATTTACGATGGTGGTACCTCTTTTACAGGATTACTGGAACATACCATGACTGATGAAATATTACTGTTTTCTGATGGTATGAAAAACTTGAGTACAATAGTTACAAATCATAATGTGCCATTAGTTGTAATTAACAGTATTATCAAGGCAAATCATCAGGAATTGAATACTATTTCTAGCCTTTCCAACGGTGTATATATCAACATTAAAAATTTAGCACCTAACGAAGCCCTAAACAAAGTAAAGTATGCATCCTTAAACTATTTGGGTTATGAATCATCTAATAAGAATTTAGAAGTTTATCCAAGTGTTTCAAAAATAGTATCTGAAGATTTTAGTATTACAGGCAGACATTTTCTTAAAAATGATACCCTGGTTTTAAAGTTTGGTTATGGAAATAATGTTAGCCTTAGAAAAGAAGTCATACTTAAAGCTGATTATAAAAATCCTTTGGTAAAGAGGTTTTGGGCGCAAAGCAAACTAAATGAACTTCAAAAAGATAGTGAAGCCAATAAGGAAGCTATAATTAAGCATAGCAAGGCATATAATGTGGTTAGCAATCACACATCTCTAATAGTTCTTGAAACCGTTTGGGATTACGTTAAGTATGAGATTGTACCACCAATAGAGTTAAGAGAGGCGTATTTCAAAATCTTAAAAGAACAAAAAGGAAAAAAAATAGCTACTGTTTCAGATGCTATAGAAACAGATGAAGACAATCAAAATTTAACGCAATTTACAGGTACTGGCAATATTTCAGGAACTGTTACTGATACCAACGGCTCACCACTACCAGGTGTTAATGTAATGGTAAAAGGGACATCTATTGGCACCACAACAGATTTTGATGGAAATTATTCAATAAATGCATCCGAAGGCGCGGATTTGGTTTTCAGTTTTATAGGAATGCATCCCTTAGAGACCACTATTGGTAACTCTAGTACAGTAAATATAAAAATGGAGGAAGACGCTTCAGAACTTGAGGAAGTTGTCGTTGTTGGGTATGGATCAGTAAGACGAACTAATGTTACCGGAGCTGTCTCGGTAATAACTTCAGAAGACATTTCCAATTACGCCACAGTTCCAGACGCCCTAAGAGGAAAGGTGGCAGGCTTAAATGTTTCAAGTAACAATGGAGTACCGGGAGCAAGTCCTAACATAACTATTAGAGGAGCATCTTCGTTATCTAATTCTAATCAACCTTTGTACGTTATAGATGGAATACCAGTTGAAGGAAATATTGATGATTTTATTACGCCAGCCGAAATTCAAAGCATCAATGTAATTAAAGATGTTGCAGAAGCATCAATTTATGGTTCAAGGGCATCAAATGGCGTAATTGTAATTAATACAAGAATGGGGAATTTTAGAAGCAATGCCAATAGCTCTAATGATAGCATGTCATCAAATAATCGAGAAAGAATTAAAAAGTACAAGGGAAGATTAGAAGTTAAAGAAATTAAGGTTAATGAGGTGTATCTAAAGGAATTAAACGGTAAAAATGATTTGAGTGAGGCTTACCGGGTGTATTTAACACAAAGAGAAAAGTTTTTAGACAATACGACCTATTTTATTGATGTATCTAATTTCTTTTTAGAAAATGGAAATAAAGAAATTGCAATGACCATACTAACCAATGTGGCCGAAATAGATTTTGATAATTACGAACACTTAAGAGTGTTAGCTTATACCTTAGAAGAACGTGGCGCATATGAATTGGCGAGTTTTATATACGCGCAAGTATTGCAATTAAGATCTGAAGATTCGCAATCTTATAGAGATTTGGCGTTGGCATACCAAGAAATTGGTTTAAGAACAAAGTCTAATGAATTATTAGATAGTATAATATCAGGAGCAATATATAAAGGTAAACAAAGGCGTGTATTTGACGGTATAAAACAGATATCAGAGAATGAAATAAGCAAGGCAAAAGTTCCTAATTCTGAGGCTACAGAATCAAGAAAAAAATCATTTGATATTAGAGTTGTAATAGATTGGAATCATAACGATACAGATATCGATTTACATGTTATAGACCCCAATTTAGAAGAGTGTTTTTACAGCCATACAACAACCAAAATGGGAGGGAAAATCTCTAAAGATATGACCCAAGGATTTGGTCCAGAAGAGTTTACCTTAAAACATGCAGAAAAAGGAGTATATTATATAAAAGTGAATTATTATGCAGATAGATATCAAAAACTTAATACACCAACCTTTATGAAAGTAACCATGTTTAAAAACTATGGCAAACCTAATGAGTCTAAAGAAATCAAAGTGGTTAGGTTATCAAAAAAGAATGAAAACATAATAGTGGCAAAATTGGTAATATAGAATGCTGTTTTGTTTGTACCTTGCAGCTTCAAATTTTAGAAGGTGCTGCTTAAACAAACTCAAAGTTCATATCAACCAAAACGATTAGCTGTAAAATTAACAGTCAAAGGAGAGCAATCTGTTCTTAAAAAACATCCATGGGTGTTTTCTAATAGCGTTATTAAAATAAATAATGACGCCCAAACAGGAGACTTGGCTATCGTTTTCAGTAAATCGAAAAATAAGGTTATTGGATTGGGGTTGTATGATAAAAATTCACCTATAAGAATAAAAATGATTCATTTTTCTCCAGAAGAGATTAATGCATCGTTCTTTTTAGCACGGATTAAAGACGCCTATGAAAAAAGACTGCCTTTATTACAAACAAATACAAATAGTTACCGATTAGTCTTTGGAGAAAATGATGGATTTCCTGGATTAATAGCCGATGTATACGCTTCAGTATTGGTCGTAAAACTGTATTCCGAAATATGGCTTCCGTATTTAGAGACTATTTTAGAAAGTTTACAAAAGGTCTCTAATGCTAAAACTATAGTTATTAGATTAAGTAGGGGCTTGCAGCAATCTAAAAACTGTAACTTGAGTGATGGCGAGGTGGTTTATGGTACTTTAGAAAATGAAGTAGTTAAGTTCGTGGAACATAAGGTAAACTTTTCGGCCAATGTAATTAAAGGTCATAAAACAGGTTATTTTTTAGATCATAGAGATAATAGGAGGCAAGTAGGCGCATTTAGCAAGGGTAAAACGGTGCTGGATGTGTTTTCTTATGCTGGTGGATTTTCCGTTCATGCCTTATTTAATGGAGCAACAGAAGTTACCAGCTTAGATATTAGCAAACAAGCTCTAGAAATAGCAGTTCAAAACGGAAAGTTAAATAGCTACACTGGGGAACATTTTACCATAGCAGGTGATGCGTTTCAAGAATTAAATAAGCTGATAAAAACAAACAAAACTTTTGATGTTGTGGTTATTGACCCACCCAGTTTTGCAAAACAACAATCCGAAATAGAATTGGCCAAAAAGAAGTATGCACAATTGGCAGAACTAGGAGCTAAACTAACCGCTAAAAAAGGACTTTTAGTCTTAGCCTCTTGCTCTTCAAGAGTATTAGCACAATCTTTTTTCGACATTAATACTCAGGTACTCAATGGGCAACCTAGAAAATTTAAAACGGTTTTAACCACAACTCATGATATAGATCACCCAATTTCGTTCCCTGAGGGCGCCTATTTAAAATGCGTCTATTATAGGTTCATAAATTAGATGAAATCCCCCTTTTCATTAGTTCTAATTGTAAGCACCTTTTCTTCATTTTTAATCTTTACTTTGTACTCTTCTGTAGCAACACCTTTTACCGAATTGTATTTAAGCAAATACACATCCTCAATAATACCCCAGTTTGGATATTTACTGCAAATAGATTGCATAACTTCTAGGGGCAATCTAACATTATTGAACTTTTCTATAGTACTCACAATTTTACCATCCTTATTAAAAGAAGCAATTATCTTTCCGTCTTTCGCCGAAAAAGTAACGCTGTAAACATCATTCTTGTCATCAAATAAATCGGCAATTAATGTACAATCAAAGTTAGCCACTTTATCTTTTAATTTTTTAACCGATACTGCTTGGTTGTCATCTTCAATTGAGGCATAATCGTAATTTACGGTGATTAGAGTATTGGGAAGTTCAATAGTCTGAGATGAGACAAAGTAAGTGGCACATAAAGTCAATAAACTTGCAAATAATGTTTTCATGATATCTTAATTTTATAACTAACAGGCACAAAATTAACTATGCATGCATAGTATTAAAATGATAAAAGTCATGTGAGTCAATTATTTAGCCTTTTCAATTCCTAATTTGTTATGCATGCATAATATTTATTATATTTGTTAAAAACCAGAAACCATGTCAACAACAATAACAGATGTATTACGCATTAAATATCCCATAATACAAGCACCAATGTTTTTGGTGTCTAATGTGGCTATGGTTACCGAAGCAATGAAAAGTGGTATTGCAGGTTGTATCCCTGCACTAAACTACAGAACATTAGATGAGCTAAGAGAAGCCATTAGAACATTGAAAAAGGAAAAGGTAGATGGCGGCTCGTTTGGCTTTAACTTAATCGTCAATAAATCCAACGTAAAATACAAGGGACAGTTAGAAGTTATTTGCGAAGAAGGCTGTGATTTTATCATCACCTCTTTAGGAAGCCCCGAAGAAACTATAAAACAAGCCCACAAATCGGGTATAAAAGTGTTTTGTGATGTTGTTGACTTAAAGTTTGCTAAGAAAGTAGAAGGTTTAGGCGCTGATGCGATTATAGCCGTAAATAATGAAGCGGGCGGTCATAGGGGGAATATGACTCCAGAAGCTCTTATTAAAGAATTAGTGGCTAACTGCAACATTCCAATTATTTCAGCTGGAGGTGTAGGCTGTAAAGAAGATGTAGATACAATGCTGGGTTATGGTGCTGCTGGTGTTTCTGTAGGAAGTCCGTTTATAGCATCTATTGAAGCCAACGTTACAGAGGAGTACAAACAAGCTTGTGTAGATTATGGTGCTAAGGACATAGTAATGACTGAACGTATTTCTGGTACACCATGTACTGTGATAAATACACCTTATGTGAAAAAGATAGGCACTAAAGCTACTTGGATAGAGAATCTCTTAAATAAAAACAGAAAGCTCAAAAAATGGGTAAAGATGATTCGCTTTTCAATAGGTATGAATGCTACAAAGAATGCGGCTACCAAAGCCACTTATAAAACGGTTTGGGTTGCGGGACCAAGTATAGAGTATACAAACGCAATCTTACCTACCAAAGACATAGTCCAAAGACTTGTAAAATAAGCTGTAATAATTCTGCCTAAGTGTTTCTTCTTAAGCAGAATTATGTTTTAGAACTATTTTATAGGGATATAAAACTCCGTTTTAAGTTTATCTTCAGCAACCCTATCAGGATTACTTATATACCGCTCTCTAATAGGTTCATCTCTTAATTCAAAATCGCTTTCTAGTAACCAGTCGTTAAACATATAGTTATAAACGTCTTGAAAATACTTGTATGAACCTTGGTATAAGAATATGGCGAACTTTCCGCCTTTAAGAGTTTTAACGCCTATATCGCCAGTTGCCTTAGCATCTTTATGGATAACCAAACAGGCGTCATATCTAATTTTATCTTCTTCGGTAACTTGGGGGTCATCATGAGGTAAACCAAGCATTTCAATGCCTTTTGTAAATAAAGATTGTGCTTTAACCTGTCCCCATAGTTTTTCCCAAGCTCCTGGATAGTCTAGAGTTTGGTAGGCGCCATACATTCTATAATACAGGCACTGTTTGTCTTCAATGTCTATTATTTTGGGTTTTTTAATATTTAAATTTACATCTGTCATTTTTTTAATTTTTAAAGTATAACTTTTGTTTTTTCTATAGGCAGAAGGAGAAATACCAAAATGGGACTTAAATTTTTTTGAAAGTGATGAAGGCGTTTCATAACCTACACTATAAGCAATGCTTTCTAAGTCCAAATTTGAATATCTTATCATTTTTGCTGCAGTTTCTACACGCGTTCTAGAAATATATGCACCAATGGGCTCGCCTAATAGCGCCCGTGTAATACGATGAAAATGATAGGGTGAAAAATTTGAGATCTCGGCAAGTGTTTTAATACTAATGTTACCATCCAAATTATTGTTTATATACTCAATAATTAGGTTTAATCTTTCTGTATAAAACACCTTGTTTTTCGTATTCATTTCTTAAGTATTTACATTACAAATGTATAGAGTTAACACTATAATCACTTTTCCAAACTTGCTAAATATTGGATTACTTTTATCTTTGGATTAAATAGGTTTTGGTTTTAATGAACACTTTTAATTGGGTACTTACTACTTTTTGTATTGTTGGTTTCTTGAGTTGCAAATCTCAAAATTTGGATTTGTTGACTGATGTTTCAGCAGAAAGTATTTTGGAACATTCTAGAGGTGTGAATGTAAAATATAATGAGAATAAGGTCTTAGAACTTTCAGATTTAGGTAAAACCCCAAAAGAGCGCTACAAATGGATTGGTGTTCCAATATCTAAGTTGGGCCAGAAGCTAAATAGGTATCAAAACATAACAGCAACCCTAAAAAATACGGGAGCAGCGTCTTTAAAAACACTTCTATGGGTAAATTCAAATAAAGGTTGGAATTCTGTAGCAGATACTTTAACAATACATCCTGGTGAATTAAAAAGGTTAAGCTGTAATTTAAGAGAGTTATTTCCCGACGGTACATCTAAAATAAACCCAAATTACATTTATGAAGTCCAAGTTATGTTTGATAAGGCTAATTCTGTTAAAGTAGAGCTTCTGGATTTAAAGGCTTCAAACATCATTAAAGAATGGAAAAGACCAGAACATAGATTGGATGTTCCTGAAATGAAAATAGGGCTACCCAAGGCAGGACAAAGAGTGCAATACAAATTAGATAAGGATTCCCTTAAAGATTTTTATAGTGTATTGTACTTACCAGAAAATTGGAAAGCAAATAGGTTAAAAAAATATCCTGTAATTGTAGAGTTTCCCGGAAATGTGTTCTACGTCAGGAATTGTTATTCCACTGGAAGACCTGAAGATTGCGTTATAGGGTATGGTATGAGTAAGGGTAAAGAGGCTATTTGGATTAGTATGCCCTTTGTAGATTATAAAACTAATGCAATAGCCGAAAATGGTTGGGGACATCCAGATGATACGGCAGACTATACCATAAAAATGGTACAAGAGGTTATAGCAAAGTTTAATGGAGATAAGGATAATATAATAATTACGGGTTTTTCTAGAGGCGCTATAGCTTGTGGTTTTATTGGTTTAAGAAATGATACTATAGCTAGTTTATGGAAAGGAATGCACTGTTGTCAACATTTTGACGGCGATGGTTGGGGAGGTGCTACTGAAGTTGATGCTAAAGCACGTTTAAATAGGTTGGGAGCTATTAGTGTATTTCAAACAGATAATGATAAAACTAAACTTAAGAATTTATTAAAAGAAGTTAATGCCACTGTTATTTATGAATCCTCTGGTTTAAATGCACATGCTTGTGATATGTTTTTAGATAATCGTGCCTCAACCCAAAAGCTTAGGCAATGGTTTACTACATTAATTTCAGAGTAATAAATGCTTAGGTCCTAAGCTAAATTATATGTACTCAAAATGTAGATGTAAGCGATACAAAATGTAATTTTAACTTACAATGATTTAATTTATTATTGTTAATAACTTACTAATAAAGTTGATAATTACGTACATCTACTTATTTAATACTACTACATAAAGACCTAACTTTACAAGGGGGATTAATAGTATTTAATTGAAATTTTTTGACAAAAATTATTAATTAATCCAATCCGTAAAAATTATGAACCCTCCGCACGCAGTTTTTGTAATTGCATTAAGAAAGCTTTTCTCCCTAAGTAGTTCCTTATTACAGAATTTTTCTCATGTAGATTTTTTTCGTGTAAATGTAAAATGGATGTTCTTTTCGTTTTTTACTTTGTTTTTTGGTTTTGAAATAATAGCGCAAAATCAAAACACAATTTTAGATGAAACTTCAGAATATCATGTTAATCCTCAAACTTTAGGTAGAACTCCGATTGGAGGGGATACAATTTTTGTAAAGTCATCTAGAACTTTTCCTCTGAGATTTCAAAACATTGAAGGCGATTCTTTAAACCCAATTGTGGTTATTAATAAAGAAGGGCAAGTAAAAATTAATGATACCATCTCTAATACTTGGGGCGCTCTTACCTTTGAAAATTGTAAATACATCAAAGTTAGTGGCGCGGGTCACCCCGGATATAAGTATGGTTTTGAGTTAGCAGCGGTGCAATCTGGACTTGCTTTTATTGAACTTAGCTCAGATTGTGAGGCTGAGTTTATAAAAATTAGCCATGACGGCTTTTTTGGAATTGTAGCCAAAAAGGATTACGATGGTAACCCGCCAACACCTTATCCTGTTTTTAACAACTTAATAATTCATGATTGTTTTATTGAAGGGGTTTCAGAAGGCATGTATCTAGGTGAAACAAAAACACCTGGAATGGAATTTAAACATGTTCGTATTTATAATAATATTATTAGAGATACCCAACGTGAGTCTATTCAAATTGCCAATATGGTAGAAGATGTAGAGGTTTACAATAATACCATGTTAAATCCTGGTTCAGAAGGTGCCATCTACCATATGAACAATTTACAAATAGGTGCCAATACTGTAGTTAATGCTTATAATAACATTATGATTGGTGCGCCTGTTTGGGGAGCCATTATAATGGGTAAAGGCGATTGCTTTTTTACAAATAATTATATCGAATCTACTCAAGGTATTTTCATAGATAATAGAATACTGGGAGATACATTAACACCAATTGATATTAAAGCAAATTATTTTCGTTCAACCAGTGGAAATCAGATCATCAGGAATATGAATGAATTAAATTATTTCACCGCAGAAAATAATAAATACGATACTAATATTTCTTTTTATTTGGATCAAACAGGTGTTGATAACGACACCTTAATAAATAATACTTTAACTACTGTAGCTCAAATTCAGTTTACAGATCCTAGTACAAACGATTATACTTTAGCTCCAGGTACTCCATCGGAATACTTAAATATGGGAGCTCCTAGTGGTCCTGAATTTTTTGAGTATGATGACCCAGCTACCACCCCAAGACAGTTAATCATCACTCCAGAAATGGTTATAGACTCTGTTCAAGGCGGAAGTGTAAATGTGCCTTTACTTTTATTTGACGAACAAAGTTTAGACCCAGGAGCAAACGAACACGCTACAAGTCTTTCTTGGAAGCCCGATTATACCATGAATGAAAGCTCTTATCATGCCATGGTGGATTTAGGCGATGAACATCAGATAACAAAACTTGTTTTACATGACATGCATTCAACCCACAATTTTACAGTAGAATACTATGATGGTACAGTATGGAATTCGTTATTTGTTGAACCCTGCGATGCCTTTAATGTGTGGAAAACTCATGAAACTGATGTAGCAACTCGATATCTGCGTTTTTCTATGTATGATGATGTATTTGCCTCTGTTAATGAAATTTTAATCTATGGATATCCTTTAATTAAAGCATCGCAACAAATTGTGGTTAATGCGTCTATGGTTACAGATCAGGTTACTGGAGGAAGTGTTTTTCCTCCAACAAAACTTTTTGATCAACAAACGGTTGATGTGCAAGGCAATGAGCACCCTACAGGAGATGCATGGAAACCCTATTTTAATGGGGATAATGCTCCCTATTATGCTATGGTAGACTTGGGCCAAGATCATCACATATCTAAAGTTCATATGCACGACATAAATTCAACTTATGACTTTATAGTAGAGTATAAGGACAATGGAACTTGGACACAACTTTTTGTAGAACCTTGTGATGCTTACAATGTTTGGAAAACCCATTCAACAGAAGTTGTTACTAGATATTTACGTTTTGTTATGCCTTCTAGTCCATATGCTCAGGTTAATGAAATGGTACTGGAGGGATATCCGATTATGACCATTGGTGGTGCTGAACCCGAACCCGAACCAGAGCCTGAACCTGAACCTTCAGAAGAACAAATTATCGTTACGTCAAGTATGGTTACAGATTTAGTATCTGGTGGCAGTGTATTTCCGCCAACAAATCTTTTTGATGAGCAATCAATGAACCCATTAAATAACGACGTTCCTGCAAGTGACCCTTGGAAACCATTTTTCACAAATGCCAATGCTCCTTATTATGCTTCCATAGATTTTGGGGAGGAGTACCATATTTCAAAAATTTATATGTTCGATTATCAGGGGACTGAAAATTTTAATGTAGAATATGATGATAGCGGCAATTGGGTAACACTATTCGTAGAGCCTTGTGATGCTTTTAATGTTTGGAAATTGCATGAAACCGACGTTGAAACTCAGCATCTCCGGTTGGGAATGTTAGATAGTCCTTATGCAGCTGTGAGGGAAATCATTTTGTATGGGTATCCAACAGCTAATAGCTCAAAACAAAAGGGAAAGAAAAACTCCGAGCATCAAATTCTTATAGAATCAGATGATAAAAATGAATTTCATAGAGTACAGTTGTTTCCTAACCCCGTAAATGAAACCTTATATTTAAGATTTCCTGAAATCATGATGGGTTCCAATAATATAAGGGTGTTTGACGCTTTGGGTAAAGTAATTTATAACGACAATATTGTTGTAAAAGAAGATTCAAGAACAATTGAACTAAGTACCTCAAAATTTTTGGCATCTTCTGGTATTTATATTTTTTCATGTCGAAATGAAACCGGTGAACACCAAACAGTTAAGTTTTTTAAAGATTAGTAGTTTTTTAGATAGTTTTAATTTGGTTAAGGTTAGATCTTTTTAGGTCTAGCCTTTTTCAATAAATAACATTGGCTTTTTGTATTTTTACAAACAAATTCAAAACGTATTTTTATGCCATTATCTAAAGAAGCCATTTTGGAACAAGCCAATAAAGCAACTAAGAATACACTAATGGAGACATTAGATATTAAAATGGTGGATTATGGCGAAGATTTTTTAATTGCCAGAATGCCTGTAACACCAAGAGTACATCAACCAGACGGTGTATTACATGGAGGTGCAACAGCTGCCTTAGCTGAAACCGTTGGCAGTTTTGCGTCACATATTTTTATAGATACTGAGAAGATGTTTGTAAGAGGGATTGAAATTTCAGCAAATCACCTTAAAAGTGTAAGATCTGGTTTTGTATACGCAAAAGCAACGTTTATTCATAAAGGGCGAACTACGCAACTTATAGATATTAAGATTACCGATGAAGATGATAATTTAATCTCATTGTGTAAACTTACGACCATTTCACTTCCAAAAAATAAATAAAATTATTACCGTTGGAGGACTTTTTTAAACGCGTACAAGAACATCATAACCTAAAACTTCCATTTGTAGTTTATAGAAAACCTAATAAAAGCGAGGTTAAAGCTATATTACAAAAGTCGGATGAGTTAATTTTTACTTCGGAATTTAAGGAGCAAGGCTTTGTGTTTTCTCCTTTTGACAATACAGAAAAGAGCATCCTTATTAGGTTAGCTGATGCTGAAGTGATGTCTATAGAAAACCCAATTCTAGATACAATAAAAGCAGATCCTCAAAAGCAGACAGAGGCTAGTGCTACCGAAAAGCAAAGGCATATGTTCTTGGTAAAGAAGGGCATTAACGCAATAAAAGAGGGATTATTTAAAAAAGTAGTATTATCTAGAAAGGAATCCGTTACCCTTGAAAATAAGGATCCAATTTCTATTTTTAAGCGATTGTTAGGCAAATACGCTTCGGCATTTGTTTACTGTTGGTATCACCCAGAAGTAGGATTATGGCTTGGAGCTACTCCCGAAACTTTAGTTAAAATAGAGGGGAATCGTTTTTCAATTATGGCACTTGCTGGAACACAAGTATACAAGAATACTTTGGATGTGGTTTGGCAGGATAAGGAAATTCAGGAGCAGCAATATGTTACGGATTTTGTAGTAGACAGTCTAAAACCATCTGCAGAAAGTATAAAGGTATCTGATACCACTACTGTTAAAGCGGGTAATCTATTGCATTTAAAGACTATGATTTCTGCCCAATTAAAACCAACAGCAAATTTAAAGGATGTTATTTATGCCATCCATCCAACTCCAGCAGTTTGTGGTCTACCTAAGAAAGCAGCTAAGGATTTCATTTTAAAAGAGGAAGATTACAATAGGTCATTTTATACCGGATTCTTAGGAGAACTAAATTTAGATGCTATTACATCACCTAGATCAGGAAGACGTAATATTGAAAATAGAGCATATGCCATAACTAGAAAAAGCACGCAGTTATATGTGAATTTACGTTGTATGCAGCTTGTAAATGATAAGGCCAATATTTACATAGGAGGAGGAATAACCGAAAGTTCTAATCCGGAAAAAGAATGGGAAGAAACCGTAGCAAAATCTTTAGTAATGAAAAGCATTTTATAATGCTATAATTTAAAGTATGTTATTTGTGAATTGGAGTTTGTAGTAGTACTTTAGCACTTACATTCTTTATAAGTATATGATATACCCAAAAATCCCCTTAGCTCAAACAGTTATTGAACTTTGTAGAGCTAAAGGTGTTAAACATATTGTTATCTCTCCGGGAAGCAGAAATGCACCATTAACTATTGGTTTTTCTAATAACGATAATTTTAAATGTTATAGCGTTGTAGATGAACGTTGTGCAGCTTTTTTCGCCTTAGGAATTGCCCAAAAGTTACAAGAACCAACAGCAGTAGTTTGTACTTCTGGTAGTGCGTTGCTAAATTATTATCCAGCGGTAGCAGAAGCGTTTTATAGCGATATTCCTTTGCTTGTTATATCTGCTGACAGACCAAAACATTTAATTGGTGTTGGTGACGGACAAACCATTAATCAGCCAAATGTGTTTGAAAATCACATACTGTACTCGGCAAATTTAAAACAAGATTTGGAAGAAGATACTCTTGAAGAAAAGGAAGAGTTGCCTATTTTTAAAAGTTTGGAAAATAAGCTAGAGACGCTATTAGGATTAAAACAGTCCATTCAAGAATTCAATGAAATTGAAATCAATAAAGCCATCAACATCTCTATAGCTAAGAAGGGGCCTGTACATATAAATGTGCCTTTTAATGAACCTTTATATGATATGGTTGAAGAACTTTCGGTTAAACCAGAGGTTGTAGAGCCACCTGCAGAACATTTGGATGTTGATGAGAGTATCATGCAAGACTGTATATCTAAATGGAACAATGCCAAGCGAAAACTTGTTTTAGTGGGCGTAAATCAGCCAAATCAAATAGAGCAGGAGTGGTTAGCTATTTTAGCAAAAGATAAAAGTGTTTTGGTGTTTACTGAAACCACGTCTAATATTCATCATGACTCATTTTTTCCTAGTATTGATAAAATTATAGCTCCCTTAAATACTGAGGAGTTTAAAGATTTACAACCAGAAATACTATTAACTTTTGGAGGATTAATAGTTTCAAAAAAAATAAAGGCTTTTTTAAGAACATATAAGCCAAAAGAGCATTGGCATATAGACACAAAAAAAGCTAACGACACTTTCTTTTGTTTGAGTAAATTTATTGAGACTTCACCGAACTATTTCTTTTCTAAGTTCTTAAATGAAGTTTCAACTGTAGAAAGCTCGTATCAACCTATTTGGGAACGTGTAAAACAACATAGAAGAGCTAAGCATTCAGAGTATCTTGAACGTATTGAGTTTTCTGATTTTAGCGCCTTTAGTCAGGTTTTAAAGACCATTCCCGATAATACCGTATTACAATTAAGCAACAGTTCTACCGTACGTTATGTACAGCTGTTCAACCTTAATAAGACTTTAGAGGTATATTGCAATAGAGGCACAAGTGGCATAGATGGTAGTACATCAACAGCAATAGGATTTGCATCAGCATCTAAAAAACAGACAACGTTAATTACAGGAGATTTAAGCTTCCTTTATGATAGTAATGGGCTTTGGAACACTCATATACCCAATAATTTTAGGATTATTGTTATTAATAACCAAGGCGGAGGAATTTTTAGAATATTACCTGGTCATAAAAACACCGATAATTTCGATGCATACTTTGAAACAAAACATAACTTAACAGCAGAACACCTTTGCAATATGTATGGTTTTGACTATTCTAAAGCTCTTAATGAGGATGAATTAAAGCATTCGCTAGAAACCTTTTATACGTCTTCATCGCAACCAAAATTACTTGAGATTTTTACTCCTAAAAATTTAAACGACGAAATACTTTTAAACTATTTTAAATATATAAAGTAAAAATGTGACCTCTTAACATGTGCTGTGTCTAAAAAATAGTATCTTTAGAAAAGTTATCAATTAAGTATTTTACTAACAATTAAACATTAAATTTATCATGAGTAAACGTGACGAACTTATTGCAAAGTATGCAGCAGATTTAAAGGAGAAGTGTGGGGTTGATGCAGACATGGATTTATTAACAAAAGTAACTATTGGTTGTGGACCATCTATTTACAATGCAGATGCTTCTACAGTTTCTGGGTCGGACGAGTCTGAGTTAGCAACAGTTAAAAACAACTTCTTAATTAAAAAATTAGGTTTAAGTGAAGGAGACGATTTAGATGGGGCTATAGATTCTGTTTTAGAGACATATGGTAAATCTAATAGAAATAAATACAGAGCGGTAGTTTATTATTTATTAACTAAACACTTTGGTAAAGAGGCTATTTACGCTTAATATCTTATTCCAAACGCAACATATATTTGGCGTCACTTTTAGTGGCGCTTTTTTATTATTAATCTAATTGGTTTAAGAGGTTTAAAGGCGTAATTAATTACAAGCATCAATCATTACTACAAATCACAATTTCTTTCTTTTATATTGCTACCTTTGCCACATGAAATTAGGACAGATAAATACATTAGAAATACTACGAGAAACAGATCACGGCGCTTATTTGGTTGATTCGGAAAATAACGAAGTCTTATTACCAAATAGATATGTGCCAAATGAATTTAAGATTTGGGATAAGATTGATGTTTTTGTGTATTTGGATAATGAGGAAAGATTAGTTGCAAGTACAGATATTCCATACATTACTTTAGGTGATTTTGCGTTGTTACGTTGCAGCCAAGTAAACGACTTTGGAGCTTTTTTAGACTGGGGATTGGTTAAAGAATTGTTTTGTCCGTTTAAAGAACAAGCTTTTAAAATGAAACCAGGTGGCTGGTATCTAGTGTATTGTTATTTAGATGAAAAGTCGGAGCGTTTAGTTGCGTCTAGTAAAACCAATCGTTTTTTAGATAATAAAGCGCTTACTGTTAATCAGTTTGATGAGGTAGATTTAATTGTTTCCCACCCATCTGATATTGGTTGGAATGTTATAGTAAATAAAGCGCACACAGGATTAATTTATAAAGCCCATATCTTTCAAGATATTAGTGTAGGCGATAAGCTTAAAGGTATTGTTAAAAAAATTCGCCCAGGAAATAAATTAGACATTGCCTTAGGCCAAATAGGATATAGGAATATTGAACCCAATGCTAAACGTATCCTTGAAGCTTTAGAAGATAATAGTGGCTATATAAATTTAACAGATAAGTCGGACCCTGAAGCTATTAAAGATCAGTTGCAAATGAGTAAAAAGAGTTTTAAAAAAGCAATTGGAACACTATATAAACAACGCCAGATTGAATTAAAACCTGACGGTGTTTATCTAGTTAAATCATAATTTACTCATCTTCTAATTTCCAAGTTCTTACCCAGTCGTATTTTGTAGTTCGTTCTTCTACCGACCCAGTTTTTAGAATATTATTGGCATCAATAGGGTTCCAATCATAAGTTTCTATAGCCATAGTTATATGGCCTTGAATGTCAAATGTGCTTGGAGGATTATTTATGGTATATACATGTTTTCCATCTAGGTAAAAGAGTATCTCAGTCGGTGATTTCCACCAACAGCCATACACAAAATATCTTGAGTGATTTTTTTCATCTAAATCGATTTTTTTAGGTGAAGTTGTGGTCTCGGAGGATGCGCATGTGCGATTTTGTCGAGCATTAGAATGATAAATATTGTCCCATTTACTAGCCCAAGAATCAGTTCCGCTGTGCACCCTTCCAACACATTCCTGTATGTCCAATTCAAGCTTTCTTGTTGGTCCGGTGTTACAATTAAATGGAAATGCAATCCAGAATGTAGAAGACATAACCGTACTATTAGCCTTCATACGGCATTCATAGTACCATCCAGGACTAGCCATAGCTTTTGATCTTAAAATGGCTCCACCATGAGTCCAACTCTTCCCATTGGCTGTTTTTGGTGTATCGTACTCTAATACCGTTACACGGAGATTTCCATCACTTACTGAAACATTTTCAGGGTCAAATAGTGCAGGCTCTCTTCCATACCAGCCAAAAGGATCTGTTGCGGGGTTGTTATGCCATTTAGTACCATCTAATGCTGTGTCATCAAACTCATCGGATAATTCTTCAACTTTAGTCCATTTTTTTCCATTTGGAGTTGGGTTAGTTTCAACAAAATACGGCATTGATTGCGATGGGCCATCTTGCGTAACTATAACGTTAAAACTACAAGAGGTTTTATTCCCTGCGGCATCCCTAACTTCAAAAGTGTTGGTAGTTGTTCCAATTGGAAAAACTCCACCAGAAGCAATACCAGTTATTTGATTGGTTACAGCTCCTGGTAAATTATCTGATCCTACTGGTTCAGTATAGGTAACTTCAGTTCCCGTAGAGAATACATCAACAGAAACATTAATATCAGCAGTACAACTAATTGTAGGCATTGTGGTATCTACTATTGGGTCTTCTTTTTCATCACCATCACTACTGCTACAGTTCGTAAAAACAATAGTGGAGATAAGACAAAACGTAATTGCGTTTTTAAATAAGTTCATTTTGTAGTTTTAAAGTTTAAAACAAATAACTTTCATAATAGTTTTAAATGGTGCTACAAATGGTTATTTAGCTGAAACAAATGTATGCTACTGCCTAAATTGTTTATTTTTGCAGCATGATTCATACCGATACTATTGTAGCTTTAGCAACGCCTTCTGGAGCAGGAGCCATTGCAATTATTCGTTTATCTGGTAAAGACGCTATAACAATAGCAGAACAACAGTTTAAATCTGTTTCTGGTAAACGACTCTCAGAACAGGCTACGCATACCATTCATTTGGGACATATTGTTGATGACAACAGAACATTAGATGAAGTTTTAGTATCTATATTTAAAGATCCTAATTCGTATACAGGAGAGAATGTCATTGAGATATCATGTCATGGTTCTAATTACATTCAGCAGGAAATTATTCAACTTTTTCTTAGAAAAGGCTGTAGAATGGCTACGGCAGGAGAGTTTACACTTAGGGCGTTTTTAAATGGGAAATTAGATTTAAGTCAAGCAGAGGCTGTAGCAGATTTAATTGCTAGTGATAATGAAGCTTCACATCAAATAGCTATGCAGCAAATGCGAGGAGGCTTTTCTTCAGAAATAGCAAAATTAAGGGAAGAACTACTAAACTTTGCGTCATTGATTGAGCTTGAACTAGATTTTGCAGAGGAGGATGTTGAGTTTGCGGATAGAACCCAGTTTAAAGCGTTAATTGATAGAATCATGATGGTGCTAAAGCGTCTTATAGATTCTTTTGCTGTTGGAAATGTGATCAAAAATGGTATTCCTGTGGCTATTGTTGGTGAACCTAATGTTGGTAAATCTACATTGTTAAATGCATTGTTGAACGAAGAACGTGCCATTGTATCTGACATTGCAGGAACGACAAGAGATACCATTGAAGACGAAATTTCAATTGGAGGTATAGGATTTAGATTTATAGATACAGCAGGTATACGTGAAACTAAAGATGTGGTTGAAAGCATTGGTATACAACGTACATTCGAAAAAATTGAACAGGCTCAAGTAGTAATTTATCTGTTTGATGCGGACTCTGTTTTTAATAAAGAATCCGTTGAGAAGGTAAAGACAGAAATTGAAAAAATAAAGAACAAGTACCCTCAAAAGCCTTTAATTGTACTTGCCAATAAAGTTGATAAAATTGAAGAGCCTCAAGTATCTACTATCCAAAATAAAATCCCTGAGATAAAATTATTATCAGCTAAAAGTGGTAGAGGTGTAGAGGAACTAAAGGATAATTTGTTAAGTTTTGTAAATACAGGAGCTTTAAAAAATAATGACACCATTGTTACCAATACAAGACATTACGATTCTTTACTAAAAGCCTTAGAAGAAGTGTCTAAAGTAAAAGAAGGCCTAGATAATGGATTATCTGGAGATTTGTTGGCTATAGATATCCGTCAGGCACTTTATTATTTTGGTGAGATAACAGGTGAGATATCAAATGATGACTTACTTGGTAATATTTTTGCTAATTTTTGTATTGGGAAGTAACCTTCATTTACTTTATTTGTTTGTATGAAAAAGTTGGATATGTTTGTCATTGTCCTGTAAGTAATGAATTTTCCTTAACTTTAAAATGGAATTCACCATTAGTATGGGACTATAGTGCTTTTTTAATGGTTAAATCTTAAGGCAAAATAAATGGTCAAGAAATCTTCAATTTACGAGAATAATATTGTAACAATTACCAAGGCAACCTATGGTAATGACACTTATTTTCCTGACCATTTTCATGATAGGACTGCTATTAGTTTTGTTCTGGAGGGTAATATCAATGAAACAGTTAACAATATTGATACTCTTGGAGGAATTGCCAATGTAATTATTAAACCTGCGAAAACTATACACCGGGATGTTTATGCAAATTCCTGTTCGATAATTTGCATTTACCTAAATAATGAAAGCGAATTAAATTACTCTGCCCAAGATGTTTTTAAAGATTGGGGATGGATTCAATCTGTTGATAATTATTTTTTTCTTAAAAAGATTTTGCAATCTAAAAATGAAGAAGACCAATTGAAAGGAATAGAAGATTTTGCAAATTACTTTCGAGATAAAAAATCGCAAATAAATTTTAAAACCCCTCCTGAATGGTTAAATGAGCTTAAGTTTATACTTGACACTTCTTATAATGAATCTTTAACAAGTACCGCGTTAGCCAAAGAGTTTAATATTCATCCTGTTTACATGGCTAGAGTGTTTAATGCATATTATGGACAGTCGATAAAATCATATATAAATGTATTAAAGACTAACGGAGCCATGGCTTCCATACTTAACGAAGAAGCTAAACTTGCTCATGTAGCCTATGAAAATGGCTACTCAGATCAAAGTCATTTAAACAGAAAATTTAAGAATATTACTGGCCTTACCCCTAAACAGTTTAAGTCTCTCACAAAATAGGTTTCATACGTTCTATAAATTAAGGTGCAATTTTTAAAACTTTGAATTTAAAAACGGCACTCTATTATGAAACGTACTTTATCTAGAACATTAATCTTTGCTGTCCTTACTGTAAACACATTAACCGGACAGGATATACAAGTAAAACAAATTGATAGTTTGATTACGACTATCCTTAAAGATTTTAAAGAAATTCCGGGGCTTTCTATTTCGGTTGTCAAGGATGAAAAACCATTCTTCACTAAGGCGTACGGATATTCCAATCTTAGAAAGCAAACGAAAGCTACTGTAAACACACCTTACTATATAGCTTCTGTAACCAAATCTTTTGTTGGTTTACTTGCTGCAAAATTGGAGACTGATGGTATTATTAATTTGGATACATCAATAACTAATTATCATCCAATAAAAGACTTTAAGGATACATCTATCTTCGAAAATGTTACTATTAGAGAACTGTTATCGCATAGGAGTGGTATTAGAAATGATTTATTAACATGGAAGTTTTCAGCTATTGGAGATTATGATTATAGCACAATGATTTATCTGTTAAAAAAGAAAACTAAGCCTTTGTATAATGACAAAAGATATAGGTATGATAACTTGGGTTACAATATATTTGACATTATTTTACATGAAGAACTTGGTTTATCTTGGAAAAAATTGCTTGAAAAAGAGCTATTCAATCCATTAGGTATGAATCATACTTCAGCCAATATTTCCACTGCAATAAAAATGGATTGGTCACCTGCATTGCCTTATGTTTCTATAAATGAGAATGGTACTCCTAGAGAAGCTTTAACAAAAAAGAATGATGAAACGTTTCAAGCCGCTGGTGGAGTAATTTCATCTATTGTGGACATGCAGAAGTTTTTAATGCTTTATATGAGGATGGGATCGGTTAATGATAAAAAGGTCTTTAGTGATACCTTGTTTTCGAAGACGCTTTTTACTTATGACAAAAAGAAGGAAAAAAAAGATATTTTTACCTCAGAAGGTTATGGATTAGGTTGGAATAAGGGACAGTTTAAAGATAAAAAAGTGTTTTACCATTTTGGTGGGTTTGATGGGTACTTTGCACATCTATCATTTTTACCGAAAGAAAATATTGGTATGGTCATTTTAACAAATGAGAGCCATTTTGGAGACAACGTATCCAACCTTATAGCTTCTCTAATATATGATTTGCTTACCAAACCATATAAGATAGACATTGATTATACTGAGCAGATAAAAAAACTTAGACAAAGAATAAATAAAATTCAAAAAGCCTTTAAGAGAGATAGGGAGTTACGTTCTCATCGTAATTGGACTCTAATGCATAGTTTCCAAAATTATGCTGGCACATATATCAACAAACTCGCGGGTAATTTGGTAATTACAGCTGACAAAGCTGGTATAACAGTTAATCTTGGAATTAGTAAGGCTATAGCTTCCCCTTCTTCAAATGATGAATCTATAAGAGTAGAATTTAGAGATGGTCGCGGAAGAGATGTACTTTTTATTTCAAATGACGGTGGTACAATGGCTGCGGTTTATAACGGTTATGTTTTTCTAAAACAACTTTAAGTTAATGACCAATTTAATACAAATACTTATTTTTAGTTCCTTGGTATTACTTGCATTTCTTTCTATAACAAATTTATGTAAAGTAAACAGAAAAGCTAACTCATGGTTTGGTATAACGCTTTTGTTATGGTCTTTATTCTGGTTTGAGGAAGTAGCTCAAATTGCTGGATGGAGTAACATTAACCCGGTGGTTATAAAAATAGTCATGTTTCTTCAGTTTTTCTCACCACTTTCTCTCTTCATTAGCATTACATTTTTTACAAACCCAAATTATAATTTAGAAAAATGGTTCCCATTTTTAATTGGAACACCTATTTTATATGGACTAACATTGATAATGCAGGAACAAAATGGCTATAATCTTACGCCAATTTCTTTATGGTTACTACTGCTACATGCACTATTTTTTATAACAAAATCTCTCTTTAAAATAAGAAAACATAAAAAACTTACAGAGGCTTCCGCATCCAATACCGAAGATATTAATTTACAATGGTTAGAGTATATTATAATTTTCATGCTGACTATAGCAGTTTTAAGTAGTATTTTAAGTGCGTTATTTTATGGGGCACCTTTAAACTTATACTTAGGTCTTCTTACTTTAGGAACTATTTTCTTCATTGGTTACTATTTACTTAACCAAAAAGAAATATATCCATTAAAAACTGAGCATCGTCTTCAGGTCTTAGCATTAAGTAATGGTAAACAGCAAATCATTCAAAAGAAAAAGGTGGTTTCCGAAGAAAAGTTGGTAGAATTAAAAGCTAAAGTTCATAGTTTTATGAATGAAAAAAAGCCTTATTTAGATAATGAAATTAATTTAGCTGGCCTATCTGAACAATTAGAGCTTACACCGCACCAATTATCGTATGTTATTAATACAGGCTTTAATGAAAACTTCTTTCGGTTTATTAATGAGTATAGAGTAAACACTGCAAAAAGACTACTTACCGAAGCAGATTTTAACAAGTTTTCTATGTTGGCCATTGCCTTTGAGTCGGGGTTCAACTCTAAAACGTCTTTTAATACAACTTTTAAAAAAATTACAGGAATAACACCTACAGAATTTAAAAAAAGAGGTTCCACTTTATAACTAAGTACAGTTCTACAAGACTCAAGCCATAATTTAGTTAAATAAAAAACACTCTTTTATGAAAACTATTATAATTTGGTTCGCTTTGTCTCTAATTTTGACCAATTTGGTATTTGAGCAGAAAAATGTAAATATTCAAAATAGACTTGAGACAATTTCGAATAAATACTGGATTTCCTATAATGATTATAAATTTGGAGATTACTTAATATCAAAGACTGCGTCAAGAAATATTTCACATATTAAGACAGATTCCGTAGGGGCAAAAATTCTAGTTTTTACAGATATAGATTCGTTATCATTTAATCTTTACCCTTACGATACCATATATTTAAATATAACCTCCAAAAAAGAATTAAATTCTAAGGTTCTTAAGGTCATAGGATTACCTAAAAAAACACCTAAGCAACAGTTAACATTTTTAAACAAATCTAGCATTAGGATACCTGACTTTCAATTGCCTCCAATAGATGAAAAGTATTTGTTGATATTGAAAGACACTTATAAGCTTAAAAGTATTATAGCTGGTGCCAAAAGTGATATTGAAAAATTAAACCTAGTTACTTCTTGGGTGCATAACCAATGGAATCATGATGGAGGGAACATGCCCAGTAAGCCTAATGCCCTAACCATTTTAAGTGAGGCAAGAGAGGGAAAACATTTTAGATGTGTTGAATATTCGATAGTCATTTCTGAAATAATGCAAGCATTGGGATACAAGTCTAGAGTACTTGGATTAAAACGAAAGGAATGCGAAACTTTACTTACAAGTGCTGGGCACGCTGTAGCTGAAGTATTTCTGCCTGAATTAAATAAATGGGTTTTTGCTGATGGACAGTTCAATGCCATTCCTTTTTTATTCAACATTCCTCTTAATGCCGTTGAATTTCAAGAGGCTCTGAATAAAGCTCCTTTAAAAATTAAATTTGGTTATGAAACTACGCTTACCCAAACTAAGGATTATTTAGAATGGGTATATCCCTATCTATACTTTTTTGATTACAGAGTTCAATACAAAAAGGCAAACATCGAGCATAATAGCCTTATGCTTGTACCTCTTAAGTCAAAAAAACCTAAATACTTTCAAAAGAAATGGGGTGTTGGACAATGTTTGTATACCAATAACTTAAAAGCTTTTTACCCCAAATAAAGGCTCAAATAATTTATGATTATGAATTCCTATAATATTAAAATAAACGGAAAAGAATATACCATAGACGCTGTGCCCAATATGCCCTTATTATGGGTAATTCGGGATATTATGGATTTAACAGGCACTAAATATGGGTGTGGCTCCGGGTTTTGCGGAGCATGCACTATACATTTAGACGGAAAACCTACTCGCTCTTGTATAACAACCATATCCACAGTTGAAAACAAAGAGATTCTTACCATAGAAGGTTTGACCTTAAATGGCTTTACTGCTTTACAACAGGCATGGTTGGAGGAAGAAGTTCCCCAATGTGGTTATTGCCAATCTGGACAGATAATGAGTGCCCAAGCCTTCTTGAATGACAACCCCTCTCCCTCCAAAGAAGCTATTATATCTCATATGGCTGGAAACATTTGTAGGTGTGGTACTTACCCTCGTATAGTTAAAGCCATTTTAAAAGCTTCAAAAATGAATCAATCAAAATAAAGGAATTAAAATGCTAAGTAGAAGACGCTTTATTCAATTAACTGGAATCGCTGGTGGCGGTTTAACCATTGGCATTGGTCTAATGAATTCATGTGAAGAAAACGTTAAACTGTCACGCTATAATATCCCAAAAACCAAAAATAGATTTTCAGGTTCTTATGGACATTACTTTGGTGAGTACATCCAAATTCGAAAGGATGGTGAAATTTTTATAAATGTTATAAAACATGAAATGGGTCAGGGTATTGCATCTGGTTTAGTAGGTATTGTGGCCGATGAACTTGATGCTGATTGGAAAAAAGTTCATATTGTTTATTCTGACCCGATTCCAGACATGGGTAATTCTACTGGAGGTAGCGTAAGTACCATTAAGGAATGGTATTCTATGCGAAATGTTGGCGCATTTGCCCGTAATCTGTTTATTGAAACCGCCGCTAATATTTGGAGTGTTTCTAAAGATATTTGTTACACAAAGAACCATAAGGTCCTTAGGATAGGAAGTGATGATGAATTTGAATTTGGTGAACTTGTAGACCAGGTGCAATTTCCTGAGAATACTGATTTAGCACCCCCACTTAAAAAAGCAAAAGATTTTAAATATATAGGAAAGTCGTTTAGCAATAAAACCACACCAGACATCATTCAAGGTAAACACCCCTATGCTATTGATGTAAAACTGGAAGGCATGAAATATGCCTCTATAGAGAGAGCTCCTGTTTTTGGAGGCACATTAATAGATTATGATTCAACTCATGTACTTGAAGTACCTGGAGTTGAAAAAGTTGTAACTATTAAGGGGATGGTTTTAGATAATAATTCCCATATTAGAGATGGCATTGCCGTTATAGCAAACTCAACTTGGGCGGCCATAGAGGGAAGAAAACTGTTAAAAGCAACATGGAAAGATGGAGAAAAAAGTCTAATAGAACATAAAACCTTTCTAAACGATGCTTATGACATTATTGAGGGTGATGAAAAAGGATATACTGTACTTGCCAAGGGTAATTTGAATGCCTTAGAAAAGGCTGACCAAATTATTACTCACACCTATGAATTCCCTTATCAACATCATGCCTGTATGGAACCTTTAAATGCTATAGCCAAATACTCTGGCACTTCATGTGAATTATGGACTGGCACGCAATCTGCTGATAGAATTATTACTAACATTGAAAAAAAAATTGGTCTTAAACCAAAGAATATAAAACTTCATTGCCATCCCTCGGGAGGTGGATTTGGGTTGAGATATTTTGCGGAACACAGTCTTGAAGCTTTATTAGTGTCTAAAGCATGTGATGGTGATTTAATTAAGCTTATGTATACAAGAGAAGATGATATAAAATTTGATTATCTCAATCCTCTTGAAATAAATAAACATTCTGTTGGGATTAAAGATGGCAAAATTACTAGTTGGCATCTAAGAGGAGTTGTAGACAATTGGGGAGGTGTTCTAGGTTGGATGATATATGATATTCCAAACCGCCATGCCGAACATTTTGGGGTAAAGGGGTTTACTCAAATGAGCGCATGGCGCTCTGTTATGGCTAACGCTGAAGGGTTTTCTACCGAAAGCTTTATTGACGAAGTTGCTATTGCCCTTAAAAAGGACCCTCTGGAATTTAGACTGAGCCTGCTCAAAAAAGGTGAAATGGTTACATTGAACCATAATTATAAGTGTAACATTAACCGTATTCGCAATGCATTAATTACTGTGGCTCGCAAAGCAAAATGGGGTAAAAAAATGCCTGATGGTTGGGCACAAGGTATTGCTGTGTACCCTTATATGCATGGTAATGGTTATGCTGCAGCTGTAGCGGAGGTTTCAACTAATAATAATTCAATTAAAGTAGAGAAGATCTACATAGCTTTGGAATGTGGTCTTGTTATTAATCCCGATTTTGTTACCAAGCAGATGGAAGGTGGCGTTATCTGGGCATTATCTGCATTTTTTTATGGAGGTACCGAGTATAAAGCTGGTGTAGTGCAAAGAAGTAATTTTCATGATAATCAAGTCCTAAGGATTAATGAAGTACCAGAAATTGATGTTTGCATTTGTAAAAGCGATGAAACGGAACCTTGGGGAGTTGGCGAGATTGCAGGACCTGTTACTTATCCTGCGGTTTCTAATGCCATTTTCGCAGCAACTGGAAAAAGAATTAGAAAGCTCCCGTTTACTAATACGTTTTAATTTCTGTAATAAGAAGTTTTGTATAAATCATCATGCAGCATCCTAAAGTTAAATACCCTCCTTTTTATTGTTTTTTCTTAAATAAAACACTTTTATTGGATTCTATGGGGTCAACTTTACAATAATCACATTAAACTTTCAATATATTGATAATCAAGTGTTAAATACAAGTTCGAGTTTATAATATCGAACAATTGAATCTCCATTCTTGGTTAGTTTTGGATCAAATAATTTCAAAATTTGATAAGGAACATGGAGCAGATAAAAGGAACTAAAGAACAATATGCATTAATCACAGGTGCAAGTCAAGGATTAGGTAGAGCGTTCGCCTATACATTGGCAAAACAAGGTATAAATATTATTCTGGTTAGCTTACCTGGTCAAAACTTAATCCATCTTGCTAATCAGTTATCTCATCAATATAAAATTAAGACTGAATGTTATGAAACAAATTTTCAATCCGATTCAAACGTTGAGAAATTGTGCATGTGGCTGAACAAAAATTTCTCAATTTTCATTCTGATTAACAATGCTGGTACAGGTGGGACAAGAAAATTCAGCGAAGTATCTACAAATTACATTGATACCATAATTCAGGTTAATGTTAAAGCTACCTCATTAATCACTCACAGATTACTACCAAACTTAATGAAACAGAGAAAAGGATATATTTTGAATGTGTCCAGCATAGCAGCATTTTCTCCTGTTGGATACAAAACGGTCTATCCTGCCTCCAAATCCTTCGTCCATTCCTTTTCATTAGGATTATCGGAAGAACTGAGAGATACCAATATTTCAGTTAGTGTTATTAACCCTGGAGCAATGAAAACTAACGAAGAGATAACCGCAAGAATTGAAAAACAAGGTCTTCTAGGAAGACTAACATTGTTAGACCCTAAAAAGGTAGCGCAATTAAGTCTTAAAAAGATGTTTAGAGGTAAGAAAGTTATAATGTTAAACCCTTTAAGTTGGGTCATTTCCATTGTTTTACCTACAAGATTTAAAGTTTCGATGATGACAAGAATAATAAAAAGAGAATTAACTGTTGGATAAAATTTTTGTAACTGGTATAAACGGACTTTTGGGAACGAATCTTTGCGAAGATTTACTTAATGAAGGTTACAAGGTAAAAGGTCTTGTAAGAGATAAGCACAGATTTTTTGGGAATGCTCATGAGAATCTGAGTTTGGTTGAAGGCAAATTGTTTATGGATTTCACATCAGCTTTAAGAAATATTGACTGTGTTATTCATATAGCTGCCCTAACAGATCAAAGTATCCCAGACCCGTATGAATACTGGAAAATTAATTACAACGCTACTAGAAAGCTATTCCAAGCAGCAATACAATGTGGGGTAAAACGCTTCATTTTTGTAAGTACGGCAAATACCATGGGCTATGGTTCCCAAAAAGAACCAGGTAATGAACTAAAGCGCATATCCCATCTCTACAAAAACTCTTTTTATGCTAAAAGTAAATTACTAGCAGAAGAATTTATGTTAAGAGAAGAACATCAAATAGAAACCATAATTGTAAACCCAACGTTTATGCTTGGTGCCAATGACAGTAAACCTAGTTCTGGTAAAATTATATTGATGTGCTTGGGCAAAAAGGTATTGTTCTACCCTCCAGGGGGGAAAAACTTTGTACATGTTAAAGATGTATCACAAGGGATTCTTAAATGTATTAAAAGTGCAAACTATGGCGAAAAATATCTTTTGGCGAATGAAAATTTAACCTATAAAGATTTTTTTCGAAAGGTCAACAGAATAACCAATCAGAAACCAGTAATGGTAAAAATTCCAAAATTCATCCTCAACATTTTAGGAGGTATTGGAGATGTTTTAAGGAAATTTAATTTTAAAACGAATTTAAGTTCGGTGAATATGAAAGCGCTCATGGTTAATAATTATTTTACGAATGAGAAGTCTATCAAAGCTTTAAATATTAAGTATCAACCTATTGATAAAGCCATTATAGACGCGGTAAACTATTTTGAAAAAACCTCCTAAGAAACTATAAAGCACATTAATTATGACATCAATTAAATCAACGGTTATGATACTTTTAATGATAATAATTTTGTGTCGTAAAGCATTCACACAAAATACGGTTTTAGATTCCATTACCCAATTAGAAGAGTTTGAGAAAATAGCCGAAAAAGGACAATGGGAAATTGCAAAGCAAAAAAAAGGCATTACCCTAAGTTATAGAACTCTTAAAGTTAATGATACCCTAAACACAAGGGAGTTATCAGCAAACTTTACGATATCTGTATCTAACAGTAGGTTTATAGAATTTATTAAAAACCCAACTAAGATAGAAAATTGGAATGAAGGTGTGAGACAAAATAAACTCTTAGAATCTGGAGATTCTACTTGGGTTTCTTACACCATCTTTGATATTCCTTATCCCTTTCCTCAGCAGGAGCTAGTCTCAAGGTATACCATATATAAGGAGAAAGGAACAATAAATATATCCATATGTTCCGAACCAAATTATATAGCCATAAAAAAGGGCTATAACAGGGAAAAACACAATTGGGGGCGTTGGCAATTGCAACCCAAGAGCAATGGTGAAGTTGAGGTAACTTTTTCAGCCGTATCTTTGTCTAACTCTTCCATTCCCAGGTTTATTAAGGATCCTATCGTAAAAAGGAAACTGGTGAATTCATTTATCAAATTAAAAGGCCAGCTTGAATCAAAACGGTATACCTTGCTTTTGAATGATAATGAAATACCTCTTTTAAAAAAGGCTATTTAATTAATAAAATATTGAAATTGCCGTGGAGCTTCTATTCAAAAATATATCTATAAGAGTACTACTTTTACTTACTTGTTATTCCTCTTTTACTTTTTCTCAAAATAAAATTGAACTAGAGAGTAATATTGAGGGGCAAGTTGTAAATGGTTACACTGGAACTTTAGTTGTTAAAACTAGAAACACCCTACTTGGTATAGATCCTTTATCTAAAAAAGTTTCTTGGAAAAACGAAGATTTAAAAGACATTGACCTTTCTGAATATGAAGAAATACCTTATACGCCGCTCTGTATTTTTACCGAGAATCCTTTTATAAAATCAAAGGCCTTATCCAATACTTTAAATAGTAAAGGTGCGTTAAAGACCGTGGTTAATATCATTACAGGGAAAGTTCTTTTTAGTTCTAAGAAAGAAGGCTACAAGGCTGTTAACAATACCTTAATTCTTCCTCAAAAAAAATGTGTCTTAGTGGATGGCATTAAAAATAAAGACCTGGTAATTTCTTTATATAGTTATGAGACCGGTGAAATGTTATGGGAATTGAAAGCCGCTAATACTAAATTGTTTAAAAAACTAAAACGCGTATTCTTTGATAATGAAATTATTTTGTTGGATGCTCAAAAAAATATCTATTGGCTTAAAAACAAACAGTTAATTAAAATTGATAGTGAAAGTGGTGAATTGTTGTTAGAAAGAGAAAATATTACTTCAATAGCCCTGAACAAATCCAAAAATATAATTTTTCTTTTTTCAAATAGAATTGGAGTAAAAAGATTAACCGAAGAAAATTCGATTACCGCCTTAAATACCATGACACTTGAAGCTCTTTGGAATACACCTATTCTAATTTTGGGTAACATTTCAGATACTGCTCAAATGGCAGACGAAATGGTTGTTATTACATCTAAGGGTTTTAACCTTATTGATATTAAAAGTGGCACTAAAAAATGGGATAAATCGGAAGCATTGCCACTTATAAAAAGAATCGTTCCAGTAGAACAGGGGTATCTTGTTGTTCAAAATAATTATTTGGTAAGGATAGACGAAATGGGTAAAAAGGCTTGGAAGAAAAAAATAAGAATTACAAACAGCGTACTTGAAAACCCTATTTATCTATTGGAAAGTGAGGCAGATGTACTTTATATAACACCATCTAAAGCGAATAAACTATTAAATGAAGATGGTGCGAAAATTTGGGAGGAGGATATTGTATTAAACACACATGGATTTATAAGTCGGAATTTAAAACTAAGTGAACACCATTTTAGGGTTTGGGATGATACAATTAATAACGTGTTCCCAGTTTATAGCGACCAAAAATTTTATGTCTTTGAAAAATATTCATCAAAAAAACCTATACAATTTGATAGTCTAAGTTTTAAGCGAAAAATACCGAATTTAAAAATTAGAGAAAATGGATATTTGCTATATGACTCTAATAAATTTTACTTTTTAAGTCCCTCAGGAGATTTATTATACAAAAGGGAATATCCTTTTCTTGACAATAGTAATGTGTTTTCAGGTTCCCTTTACTGGACCAAAAGAGCATTTAGTTCCTATACCTCTGCAATAGGCTTTGTTGGGAATCAACTGTCGAGTACTTTTAATAGTGTCCTAGTTTCTCAAGATATGGGTATTATTACAAATGTTTCTTCACGGATTTATGGGATTTATCTTTCTTATCAAAATGGGTTAAATGCGCTAGTAAAGCTTAATGACGCAAACATGGATTTAAATATGCTTTCCATTTTAAGAAGAATTAAAAAAGGCCGCAAACACAATAGTGTTTTATTGCTTGTTGTACCTCGAGATAACGAAACCGAAATAATGAGATTAGACATAGACTCTGGAAAAAGTGACATTATTGAAGTCCTAGATTATAGGTACACCGGGTATGTTGTTGACCAAATTGAACAACAAATATATTTTTTTGGAAAAAAGAATATTCTTATCAAAACATTTCATGAATAAATGAAATACTAACCAGCCCAACTGAAAAAAGAACAACTTTCAAAATATTTAAAACCCAACAAGAATTTAGAATGTATATAATTTCAAAAAATGTAGTTTGTTTAGTGACAATTGGTGATTAATAGCCAGGAATATAGACCTGTCATAAATATATGACGGGTCTTTCTATTCCTTATGACAACTAACACTTAACAAACAAGTTACCTCATATAGAAATTCAAATTATAAACCCAAATCATAAATTTAATTTAAAACCTACTTATTATGAAAACAAAGAAAACCTATATTCTTTATTTTTTTCTAGTTCCTTTTTTATGGAATTGTTCCAATGACAATGAAAGTTTTTTTTCTGACCCTGAACTCACAAGTCTTCCAATACCAGACTTTAATTATTCGACATCTTGCGAGCCAGCACCAGGTTCAAAAAAATATGAGGTGGGACCGAATAAAGCATTTGAAAATCTAATTGATGTTCCCTTTGAAAATCTACAACCTGGAGATGTCGTTGCTATTTACGCTAGAGAAGAACCTTACTACGAGCGCATTCTTTTAACTCAGAGTGGTTTAGAGGATTTACCCATTACTATCTGTGGCGTACCAGATGCCGAAGGTAATCTACCAACACTAGACGGCACTAATGCCAGAGTAAGACCAACGAGAATAAAGAATGTCGTGGCTTCCTTGGGAGTTGTCGTTATTTCTAAAAGCACTGATGACCGTTATGGTACTTGGCCAAAGCATATTGAAATTAAAAATTTAAGGATTGTAGGAGCCCATCAATACTTAAGTGATGACAGCCAAAGATTCTATGATATGGTATCAGGTGAATTAGTTCCATATAGTGAAGGTTCTGCCGGCATAAGAATTCAGATGGGAGAAGATATCAAGATTGCCAATAACATTATAGAATATAATGGCAACGGGATATTTGCGGTTACAAACGGAGAGATGGAAATGACCAGGAATATTATGCTTTACGATAATATCATAAAAAATAATGGTGCAAGGGGTAAAGACCGTTATCATAATATTTACATAGAGGTTGATGGTCTAACTTCAGTAGGAAACCAGTTTGGTCCTATAAGGGAAGGGGCTTTAGGTGGTAATTACAAAAGCCGTTCTGCTGGAGACAGGATTATGTATAATCGTTTTGTGGGGCCAGCTGCCCGTCAAATGGACTTGGTAGAATCTCAAAATGGTTATGGTTTTATAAACACTTTACCTTCATTTAGAACAACTTACGTTATTGGTAATGTTATTGAAGGGCATGTACAAGGTGCGGCAAGTATTTTACACTATGGAGGCGATGGGGACAATGGCAACCCCAGTGATGATTTAAGACAAGGAACGGTTTACTGTTACAACAATACATTTGTTCTTAAAGGCAATAAAAGCAATTCATGGCGAAAGATGTTTTGCGACCTCAATACTTGCAATGAAAAACTATATGCATTTAATAATATTTTCTACTACGAAAACTCTGGTGGAGCCGCAGATTCAGAAATAAGTCTTTTTAGATACAATGGTAGCGTATCCCATTTTTCGAACAATGTCATTTCTCAATCTGTATTAGCATGGTATAAAACGGGAGACAATCAAAACCCATGTGGTCCTATGGATTTTGATATGATTACAAGTATGCAAATTCCCGATGTTGAATTTGCACTTAATACAACAGATGCCAGGAAGCAATACCATCCGCTATATGAATCTGAAGCTATTGATAACGGAATGGCCATACCGGATTTCCTACCCCCTGTAGATAAGCAATTTAAGCATCCTAATGGGATTCAGGATAGAACTGTTAACGGAGCTGGTATCGATATTGGTGCTTTTGAATTTGAATAAAGAGAAAACAAGCTTTGGTATTGCAGTTCGTATTGCAATACCAAAGATTTTATCTAAATATTAAAAAACTACAATAAACACTAAAAAAAGAATTGTTATGAAAAAAATTACACTCGCTCTTACCCTTGTTTTTATTAATCTGTGCAATGCACAAAACACCTACGTCCCTGATGATAACTTTGAACAAGCTTTAATAGATTTGGGCTATGATTCCGGTGCGTTGGATGATTATGTTCCTACAGCCAACATTAACACGCTTACTACCCTTAATATTGGCGATAAAAACATATCTGACTTAACTGGAATAGAAGATTTTGTTTCCTTAACTCATTTATACTGTCATTCCAACAATTTAAATAGTCTGGATTTAAGCAATAATACAGCCTTAACAACAGTAAGGTGCTATTCTAACAGTTTAAATAGTTTAGATGTTAGCACAAATACATCATTAAGTAGATTGTATTGTAACAACAATAACCTAACAAGCTTAGACATCAGTAATAATTTGGGGCTAAACCAGTTGTGGTGTCACTACAATAATTTAAACAGCTTAGATTTAACTAATAATACAGCACTAACCATTGTTACTTGTGATAATAATGACTTATCCGGATTAGATGTAAGCAAGAATTTAGCACTTAGCCAGTTATGGTGCTATAATAATAATTTAACTAGTTTGGATGTAACCAATAATACGCTTTTAACTCGTTTAAGATGTTATAACAATACTATAACAAATTTAGACTTAAGTGAAAATACTGCTTTAACGCTTTTGCACTGTTATTCTAATAGTATGACTAGCTTAAATGTTAATAATGCTACATCACTGGAAGAATTGTTCTGTGAAAATAATGAATTAAGCAGTTTAGATTTGAGCCAAAATACGCAGTTAACTAATCTAAAATGTTTTATAAATGACATAACGCATCTTAATTTAAGCGCCAACTCATCGCTGGTCGAAGTTCTATGCCATAACAATAACTTATCTGAATTAAATATTAAAAATGGTAACAACGACAACCTATCCTCGTTTAATGCCAATAGCAATAGTAGTTTGTCCTGTATAGAAGTTGATAATAAAAGTTATATGGAGACCTATTGGGCCAATGCCAAAGGACCGGGAGCAGTTTATAGTGAAAATTGTGGAGCTTTAGGTTTAGAAGATGACATTTGGACTGATTTTAGACTTTATCCAAACCCGGCAAAAACGAAGGTTAATATCCACATGGAAAATAGAATGGAATTATACTCTGTTACTATTTATAATAGTTTGGGTACATCTGTTTTCAGCAGTAAAGACGAAACTATAGATATAACAACACTAACACCAGGCATTTATTTTACGGAAGTAAAAACTGGTTTTGGAATTGGTATAAAAAAACTAATCATTCAATAAAAACGACTATTCAAAGTAATAACGAGTAATTAATGATGTAAAACTAGTATAAAAATTTTTTGGCAATTTTATCCACTACGTCATGATAATTACGCCAAGCTTCATAGACGCTTTTAGCTCATTTATGAACCCAATCTTTACATTCTGAGGCATTAGTTGGTTTAGTGAATATATCAGTGGTTGTAATACTGCCTCTTTTTTGTACAGAAGAGGCACGAGGTATTCTCCTTGATTTGCTGTTTTATATTATTTAGACGTGCGCTAAGCTTAGGTGATAGCTTATATGTCCATTTTACATTATATTCAAAAATTAAATGCAGTCTTGAAAGATGAAAATGACTATTCCATCTGCATGAATTTCAGGGAGTTGTAATGTATGGGCATCTACAATAAGAAACCGGTACAACTGATTTTCAACTTGAGTAAAGTCAATATCTTGAAAATCTCTATACATTGGTGAATTCCCCTAGTTGTAATTGCTCCACAAAATTGGCATTTTCTTTGCCTCATAACAAAAAAGCCATTCTTCTCTGCTATAGCAATACAATCTTGCATTTTACTTTTTTAATTACTAAGGAGATACTAGATGTTATCTTAGTATAAACATTAAACTAAAGATAAACCTATTTTCATAAACTCTTATAAATGATCATAATTAAAAAAACAGTCTAAAAGAAATATTCGGTGTAAAACCTAATGAGAAGCGCTGAATAACCTGTTCTAATTTTAAAACGCCATCTTCGTTTTCGGATATGTAGGTGTACGATAGTGGTGTTTTTCTATTATAGATATTTAAAGCCGATATTCCTAATTGCGTTTTCCAATTTTTATTCTTTTTAATCTTAAAATTATAAATTACAGATGCGTCTAGTTTATGATAATCTTTTAAGCGTTCACTATTTAATTTTCCATAGGTAACTGCAGAAGTTTCAGGGTCAAAATTTACAATAGGAGTATAAGGGGCACCAGTTCTGTATTGCCATCCCAGTGATATTTCACAAGTATTTAATCGCAATGTATTTGAAATTCTAAAATTGTGCGTTATATCATTATTTCCAGGGAAATTTTCTGGTTGAATTTTAGGGAAATTAAACTGAACATCGTTATACGTATATCCAGCCCAAACTCTGTAATTATTAATTCGTTTCTTAACTAAAACATCTATTCCTTTAATATTACTCTTTCCCTCATCAAGTTTTAACGTAGGGGTGCTAAAACCATTGGTAGCAGATGTTAGTCCAGATATTCTTTTGTAGTAAGCATCAAAATCAATAGTCCAGTTATTTTTATCAAAAAGTAAGCCAGCAGATACTTGATCACTTTTTAGTATTGGACTATTTTTCCTATTAGACAATTGCCAAATACTGTTTTCTAACCTTAATTCACCTTGATTAAATTCAACAATCTGAGAAATAGGCTGGTAGCGCCTTTCTAAGCTGCTTTTTATTCTCACGGCTTTATTTATTTTATATTCTAAGTTTATTCTAGGCTCTAGATAGATATCTCTCAAAACTCGATAGTTAACTGCGCGTAAGCCTAAACTAATTAAACTTGTATTTTTTGAGTTAAACTTGTAATCAAAATACATTGCGTTTTTAAGATTATGGTTCTTGTCTCTAAGATTTATATTGTCGTCCTCATCTAATTCTTCTAATTGGGCAATCTCTATATCTACATGACTATTTGAAATCTGATATCCAAATGCCAAGTTTTGTCCCTTTCCTATATGTCTAAACGCGTTTAGGTTAAGACCAGTTTCTGTAATAAAATTATTTCTGATATTGGTTTCATCTAAAGTAGCATCTACAATTTCTTCATTTAAATATTCAGATCGGTACCCAGATATATAAAATGTAATATCCTCATAACTGTGTTCTGAACTCTTATGATTCCATTTTATACTTAGTCCACTATTTACTGTTGCCAAATCGTCTATTTTTATAGTACCATCATTATGAAAGGAAAAGTCTAAATCGTTTCTAGTAAGAATGCCACTAAAAATAAATTTGTTTTTTTCATTGGGTGTATAAATTAATTTTGTGTTTATATCGTGAAATGAGAAATCGAAAGTACTCGTATCAATTGAAAATTCATCATCACTTGGTACAGTAATCATTTGTCCCAAGCTATTTCTAACAACTCCAAAATTCCTAAACACTTTTTCAGCGTAACTATCAGAAGTTGGTGTGTTTAGTATATCGTTGTACGATCTTCTAATAAATAGTTGTGCTCCAAGTTTCTTAGATAGAGGAGCTCTTATATATCCATCAATACTAATGCCATCCAATCCAAAACCACTTTCAGTTTTCTGTGGAATGTCTTCTCCCGTAGAGATATCAATTACCCCAGAAATACGGTCTCCATAGGCTGCACCAGACCCTGATTTAAAAATGGTAGCCTTTTTTGTGGCGTATGGGTTAAACGTAGAGAACATACCATAAAAAAAGCCCGTGTTAAATAGTTTTATATCATCAAATAAAATAAGATTTTGGTCTGGAGAACCCCCTCTAATTTGAATGCCAGATGTGGATTCATCTGGACTATTTATCCCTGGAATTAATTGTATGCTTTGGAGCAAATCGGGGTTTACAAGCCCTGGAAGTATGCCTAATGAATTACTATTAACTTGTATGGCCCCATCTTTCTGCCTATCCATTCCCGTGGTTACGTACCCCGAAATGATAACTTCATCTAATTGTTCATTTTTAATGACAAGATAAATGTTAGGACATGTTTTTTTACCTATTACTTTTTGAGTAGCATAACCAATGCTGCTTACTTCGTATGTCTCCTGCTCTTCGCCGCTGATTGTAAAGAACCCTTCAGAATTTGATAGAACCTCTTTGCCAGTTGAGGATTGTATTAATGCATTGGGTATAGGTTTATTATTGTCTTTGTCTAAAATATAACCACAAATAATACTTTGATTTTCTTTTGGTGAGATAATTATTTGATTTTCCGATATTTTCTCAAAACGAAGGGCTGTTTCGGATTCAAGAATTACAAGTAACGCATCCAATTCAATTTTTTTGGTATTGCATGTTACGTTTTTATCCTTTATAAGATCTACTGCATACGAAAAACTTACAGCATAATGTTTTTCTAGTTCTTTAATAATGGTATTTAAACTTGTATTATTAAAACTAAAACTACGTTTCTCTTGAGTGTTCCCTAATGCATAAACAAACAGAATAATAAGAAAAACAAGTCTCTTCATAAATACCAATAACGTTTTGAGGTAGGACCCTAATATAACGATAGTAATATTAATCTGAAAGTATGTAAGTGTCTTGTTCTTTTTGATACTTTATACCCATTGGAACTAAGGTGGATTTTAAAGCTAGATCTAAATCATGATGCTTAAAACTTCCAGAGTAGAGTCTGTCGGTATCAATGTTCTTAGTATTGAAACTAATGTTGAAATATTGAGATAATTCTTCTAAGACTAAGTATAAAGGTTGCGCATTAAATTTTGATACTCTTGAAAGCCATGAAGGAGAGTTCTCTTGTAAAGTAGTTTCCGTTAAAACATTGTTTAGGATGTTTACTTGCATTCCTTTTGTTAGTGTTTTAGCAGAAAAAGCTTCATCTTTATTTGAAAGTTCAACTTGTCCTTCGTAACAGGTTAATTCAAAATTAATTCTGTCTTTTATATTAAACTCGGTACCCAAAACTTTTACGATATTATTGGATGCTTCTACAATAAAGCCATTACCTTTTTGAACTTTAAAAAGGGCTTCTCCCTTTAATTTTACCAGTTTGTTATTTAACCAAAAGAAACGCTTGTGAGAAACGCTGGAATTAGCATTTAACTCTATAACAGAGCCATCATCTAAAACAATTGTTTGTATACTCCCAACCTCATTAGAATAAGTTTTTGATGAATTTAAATAAAGGCCAACCGAAATGACTAAAACTGCAGCTATACCAACAGTCTGCCATAGGCGAATTGCTTTTGAACGCTTTTGTTTTAATTTTGTGCTTCTTTTAACTTCTAGTAACGCCGCTTCCACATCAATTTCGGGGCCACTTAACAATTGTGATTCTTTATTTATAAATTCAAATTGTTTGTAGGCCTTTGTTTCTTTGAATTTCGAAAGTTCTTCCTTCGAAAGCTCTCCAGAAATCCAGCGTCCCAAAAAGGTATCATTATTATGGCTCTTTTCCATTATTTAAAAGGAGTTTCTATTACTATGACATTTAAAAAGAACTTCACCCTACTTAAAATTTAAAATGTTTTCCAAGTTTCTCATGTAATTCCTTTAAAGCTAAACTCATTCGTCGTTCTATTCCTTTTACAGTGAGTCCAGTTATCTCAGCAATTTCCCTGTAAGTTTTGTTCTCAACTCTACTTAACAGAAAAACTTCTCTTTGTTTAGCATTAAGATTGTTTATGGCTTGTTTCAGTTCAACTCTGAACTCCTCAATTTCTATCAGAAAATCAGGGCTTTCATAATTTATACTTTCCTTGGTTGATTTTTGATGCTTTAGTACTATTTTTTTATGTGCAACTTCGTTTAGAAAAGCATTATTACATGCGGTATATATGTATGATTTTACTTTTGAGTAAATTATGGAAGCACAAAGCCTCCAAATTTTTATAAATACATTTTGAACAATATCTTCTGCTTGTTTTAAATCGCCGCATTTATAATAAATGTACTTTGTAGTGGGCTCATAATGTTTTCGAAATAACTCATTAAATATTTTTTCTTCGCAGATAGAAGGTTCTTTTTCCGTCATGTATTTACTGGATAATTAGGTCAAAAATAATCAAGTTTTAAAAAAAACATAAAAAAATAGGGTATACTTCGTTTTAAATGTATTAACTTAAAAGGAAGTATACAATCTTGCTTTAATAATTGACGGTTTAACGAATAGAACATTTAAAAATCTATTCGAGTATGATAATTTTTAATAGATTTCAATTGTAAATTTTAATGTTAGGTTATAATAGGCAGAATAGGTTGGTAATAATAATTCCGTGTTTTAACGAATCTCAAAGAATTCATAAAGATGCCTTTATTGAGTTTTTGAGGAACAATGAGGAATGTATTATTGTATTCTCTAATGATGGGTCTACAGATAATACGCTAGAAGTTCTAACCGAAATCAAAACCTGTTTTTCAGATAATGTTATAATCTATAATTTAGAGTCAAACAAAGGAAAGGCAGAGGCTATTAGAGAAGCGGTGTTACATTGTAAAACCTTAGACTTAGAGTTTAATAAAATAGCCTATATAGATGCCGATTTATCTGTTAAACTTAAAGAGTGTTTAAAAATTGCTAAAAAAGTAAAGAAGGATAATTTTTTAGCCTTTGGCTCAAGAATACTTAAAATAGATACCCGAATTCAGCGAAAGTCTTTTAGACATTATACTGGTAGATTACTAGCAACCATTACCTCCAATATTCTTAAGTTTCCTGTATACGATACCCAGTGTGGCTGTAAAGTTTTTACTAAAAAATTGGCATACGAAGTATTTGAGGATAAATTTATTTCGAAGTGGCTTTTTGATATCGAGTTGTTTCTTAGAATAAGAGAAGCCTATTCTAAGGAAATCTTAATACAACGCTCAAAAGAAGTGCCTCTTAAATCATGGTTAGATACAGATGGTTCTAAAGTTAAATTGAATTACTTTTTTAAGCTGTGTTTAGACATATACCGAATAAATAAAAGATATAATGATAAAAATAAACAGAAACAACTTTCTTCTAATAGCCGTTATCTTTCTATTTTTTCTAAGAGGTTTCCTTAATGCTTATTTACCCTTAATGGATAAGACCGAAGCTAGATATGCTGAAATATCTAGAATGATGGTCGAAACCAATAATTGGGTAACCCCACAAATAGATTACAATACACCTTTTTGGGCAAAACCACCTTTATCTACTTGGCTATCTGCCTTGAGCATGAAACTTTTTGGGGTTAATGAATTTGCAGTAAGGTTACCATCTCTATTGTTAAGTTTACTCTTGGTCTTACTAATGAAATACTTTGTAAAAAGTAAGTTTGCATTTTATTTGTTAGGGTTTATTTTAATGACCACTCCAGAATTTTTGCTACATGCTGGTGTGGTATCTACAGATACTACGTTAGCCTTTTGCATTACAATGATCTTTTTAAGTTTCTGGAAAGCTGTTACAGAAAGTAGTTCTAGGTTGTGGGGGTATTTAATTTTTGCGTTTATCGGCCTAGGACTTTTGGCTAAAGGACCAATTGTTTTAATTCTTACAATACCGCCAATTTTCATTTGGACTATTTATTTTAAAGAATACAAACTTGTATTTAAGCGAATTCCTTGGTTTATAGGAACTATTTTAAGTTTAGTTATAGCGGTACCATGGTATATTATGGCAGAACAAAGAACAGAAGGGTTTTTAGAATATTTTGTTATTGGAGAACATTTTAAAAGGTTTTTTGATTCTAGTTGGAAAGGTGATAAATATGGGTTCCCTAAATCTCAGCCTTTTGGTATGGTATGGGTATTCCTATTGGGGTTTGCATTTCCTTGGATTCAAATATTAATTAAAAGGCTGTGGATTTCAAGACGAAATGTAATTAAAGATAAATGGATTTTGTTCTTAATGCTTTGGCTGTGTTGGTTGCCAGTATTTTTCACTTCTTCAAAAAGTCTCATTCATACTTATATACTTCCTGTTATGGTTCCAGTTGCGTTACTCATTAAACAGTATTGGGAGGCTATTAAAATTAAAAAAGCAGTACTAATATCTAGTTGTATACTGCCAGTTTTGGCAGTTGTTATCATTATTGTGAGTCTGTTTAATAGAAATTTAGAAACGTATAGTAATACAGATAAATATTTAATTCTTAGTACTAATAAAACAGATAGCAATCTTTATTATTTTGGTGAAAAAAGTTATTCTAGTCAGTTCTACAGTAATGGTCAAGTTAAAGGCATACTAAATGAAGAACTAATCAAAAAAATAGAGGACAAGGAACAATTTAGAATTATAATTCCCAATAGACGATTAAAAACTATTGATCAATCCATCATGCATAAACTTGTGGTAATGGACTCAAGTTATAAAACTAAGATTTATAAACATATAAACAACTAAGTGTTGGATACTTAGTCAATTTTCTTCTTAAATATTGAATGCGTTCATGAGTATTATTTGCTAGTGCGTTGAACGCTTACACTTATTCCTGTGTTTTTAAGGTAAATTATGTAAATGGTATAAAAACCTAAACCACCGTCTTTTTGCCCTAACTGAGCAGTTTCTTTTTTCGCTTCTTTTAGTTTTAATAGAATTTCGCGGCATCAATCAAAAAAAACAATCCATATGTCAATTAATTTAAAACCAGAGGGTTATGCACAAAACCTTATACTTAACACGAAGGTTTACAACCTAAAAGAACAGCTATATAATCTTCTAATAGCCTTAGTAAAGCCTAAAAATTAATAGTTGTAATTCCGAACGTTCCGAATCATAAATCCGAACGATTCAAAGGCCTTCATATGCCATTTTTGCAACGTAAAACAATAAATAATCATTAAACATCAATTAAAAAACGAATAATCATGACAATTTTAAACAAATTAAAACTAGCCGTTTTAGTACTAGTAGTAACTTTCAACTTTTCTTGTTCCAGCGATGATGGAGAACCAGTAGACCAAACTCCAAACGGTATAGCAACAGTAGAACAACTATCGGCTTACCTAGAAAATTTAGTTAACACAAAAGACGTACCTGGTTTTTCAGTAAATGTAGCTGTTGAAAACACTGTGGTATTTAATAAATCCTTTGGCTATGCTAATATTGCCTCTAAAACGCCTTATACCAATCAGACAATAAATAATATGGCATCGGTAAGCAAGGCATTTTTAGGTGCTGCTACAGCAAAAGCTATTGAACAAGGGTATTTTACTTTAGATACACCTATTAACGATGTTTTGCCTGTGGAAATTCGAAATCCAAAGCAGCCAAATGCAAATATTAAAATTAAAGATTTGGTGACCCATACCTCTGGAATTGTTGATGTACCATCTACATATTTGGCTAGTAATTATTTCATATTACCCGGACAACCTATAAACACGAATGCTGCAAACATCATGATAAATGATTTAGGTATGCAACAAATGGAACAAGTGGATTTAGATGACTATTTGATAGAAATCTTTACAGAAGATGGAGATTTATATAACCTTGATAATTATTTAGATGCAGCTCCGGGTACAACGTGGAGTTATTCAAACGATGCATCTTCTTTAATGGGATTTATAATAGAGTATGTTTCAGATCAATCATTTGATGATTATGTAAAGGAATATGTATTAATGCCGTTACAAATGACAAACTCAACGTTCAATTTATCTGAAGTTGATTTTTCAGCAATGGCAACCCAATATTTAGATAACAATTCAGAATTTCCAAGATATGGTAACCATGGATACGTTGAAGGAGGACTTCATAGTAATAGTGATGATATGAGTAAATTTTTATTAGATATGATGAAAGGTGCTAGAGGAGAGGCTTCAACCTTATTTGCATCAGAATATTATGATTTAATGTTTACCAATCAACTAGCATCTGGAGTTGTGCCAAATTCGTTCGCAGAGAACCACGGATTGTACTGGTATATGAAAAATGGCAATATAATTCATGGAGGAAATAGTTTAGGAGTATCTACACATTTACAATTAAAACAAGATGGTTCGTCTGGTTTCTGTATAATAACTAATATGGACGGAACTTTTACTAACAATACTCCAAAATGGGAAGAAGTAAAACTTTTAATTTCTCAAGCTGTTGAACAATTCATTAGTAATAATTAGAAAAAGGAAAATACAATTTAGTTTTAGTTAGGTTTTGAATTATACTTGGTAGAGCTTGTTAAAATATTGACAAGACTTTACCAAGTATTTTTATTATAACCATTTGTGATGTTTATATATCATTTTTTTAGAGTATTGATATTTTATGTATAGTAGATGTGTAATGTTTTAAATACAACGTAATAAATAGCTTTAGTAGTTTTAAATACCGAAAAACTAAACTATATATTATGAGTGTTTCTTTCCCTAAATGGGCTGGAGTTTTGTGTTTTATATGTGTATTTAATTTTATAAGTGCACAACAAAAGCAACCCAATATTCTTTGGATAATAACAGACGATCAAAGAGCAGATGCTTTAGAGTGTTACAATAGAGCCACAACTGGAAAAAGTGAAAGCCAATTGGGTTTTGTAATGTCTCCCAATATAGATAAGCTTGCTGAAGAAGGTACAATGTTTGTTAATGCGTATAACAACTCTCCAATGTGTGCTATATCTAGAGCATCAATGCACATGGGGCGTTATCCGTTTCGTTCGGGGCATTACAAATTCTTCTCACATCAAGAAGCCGATGTTTCTAAACCTCTAATTTCACAAATATTAAGAGAAAAGGGTTATGGAACTGCAGTTTTTGGTAAGACACATTGGTCTGTTAGCAAAAACAGAAATAAAAAGAAGAACCAACCAAATGACATGTTCGATTTGGTGGTTAGTTTTAAAAGTGATCTTCAAAATAAGGGCTTTGGAGATATTTTTACTAGTGGAGCAACTGTAGAATTTCCAGATGGCATTTTCAAACTAATAGATAGAAAGGAAACAGCAGTTTATCCAGATGGTACAAGATATAAATACATTACCAACGATATCATTAACGGTGTTCCAGAAGCCGATAGAAAGATACATGCTAAGGTAGATGAAGATTTTGATATCCTTAGAATTTATACAAGACCTCATAATACATTAATAATAGGTGGCGAAAATCCACATCCAGCTGGTCAAACTATTGATGGACTATTGGTTAAAGAGGTAAAAAGTTACCTTAAAAACGCCAATACCTCATATAAAACATTGTCTGGTAGACAGGTTGATGGCGTAAACACAACTAAGCCATTATTTCTTAATTTAGGCTTTACGTGGCCTCATACACCAGTATTGCCGCCAAAGGAATATAGAAAACTCTTCAAAAATAAGAGGTATGCTATACCTGAGTTTAGTACAGAGGAGTTATCTAATTTCCCTCCCCAGCTGGTAATTCATTACAATGAATGCAAATCGGATCAACTTAAGAAAGAAGAAAAACTTCAGGCTATAAGGGATTATTATGCGTTTTGTGCCTATGGCGATGCGTTAATTGGAGATGCCGTTGAGGCTTTCAAAAAATACAATCAAGAAAGGGGAGACGAATGGTTAATAGTATATACTGTGGGGGATCATGGTTGGCACTTAAATGAGCAAGGCGTAATGGCTAAGTTTGGCCCTTGGAAACAATCGGTTCATGATGCAATAATTGTGGTGTCTTCAGATAAGTCTAAATTTCCTGCAGGTAAAGTAATTAGGGATATTACAGAATATGTTGATTTTGTGCCTACCTTTTTAGAAGCAGCTGGTGTAGATACTTCAAACGAAAAATATGAGTATCTTGATGGATACAATTTACAAGATGTTGTTTCTGGTAAAGCGCCAAAACGAGAATATGCTTTAGGTGAAATTAATGTGGTTAATGGGCATAGAGCTTATATGAGAAACGAGCATTTTGCGTTTTCAATGCGTACCAGAGACATGTGGGACAATATTAAAAGCCCAAACCAAAACAAAAATGTACGTTGGACGCTAACTTGCGATAGACCTAAAGCCGACATGGCGCTTTATGATTTACGTGTAGACCCTTTAGAAAAACGCAATTTGGCAGATCATAGAGATTATAGAGCCTTGGCGGATTGGTTTAGAGAAAAATTAGGAAACATCACCTTAGGAGACGGACGGGTAGAATGCGATTGGTCTCTTACCAATAGTTATAACATAAGTAATTTTGCAGGAGGAGCAGATGATAAAAAGCTTAATATTCCTGAGGATATTATTCCAAAAATTTAAAATATAAACTAAAGCAGTATGAGATGTTTTATAGTTTTAATTTTAGTTGCTTTATCAGCTTCTGAAATTAGTTTTAGTCAGGGTGATAAGCCAAATATTCTTTGGCTCACGAGCGAGGACAATAGTGCGGAATGGTTAAGCTGTTATGGCAACCCATATGCCGAAACGCCCCATATAGACAAGTTAGCTTCACAAGGGTTTCAATATATGAATTGCTATGCTAATGCTCCTGTTTGTGCTGCACAACGCAGTACATGGATAACTGGAGTAATGTCTCTTTCTATGGGAACACACCCCATGCGGAGTTTTTACAAAATACCTCATGATAAAATACAATACTATCCCGATTTTTTAAATGCCAATGGATATCACACAGGTAATTTCGAAAAGATGGATTATAATATAGGTGGAAGAGATGGCGAAAAAGCATGGGACAATTCAAAATCAGTCAATTGGAATGAATTAAAGCAGAAACAACCATTTTTTCAGGTAATTAATTTTGGTGCTTCTCATGAGAGTAAAGCATTTGGAGATGTGAATAATACAGATCATAATCCAGAACATACTATTTTGGCAGAATACCATCCAGATGTGCCAGATATCAGAAAAAACTATGCACATTACTATGATGCCATAAAGAAAATGGACGCTGAAATTGGGGCGACCGTTAAAAAACTTGAAGACGTTGGACTCGCAGACAATACTATTATAATTTATGTGTCAGATCATGGTGGTGTTTTGCCACGTAGTAAACGTTACCTCTTTAAGAATAGTTTACATTGTCCTATGGTCATTCGTATCCCAGAAACCTATAAAAACTTATGGCCCGCGGATAAAGTAGGTGCAAAAATAGATCAGTTGGTAAGTTTTGTAGATATGCCAAAAACTTGGTTAAGTATAACTGGAAGTGAGGTTCCTGATTATATGCAAGGGAAAATATTTTTGGGAAAAAATAAAGAACCAGAAGAAGCGTATCACTTTGCTTTCCGAGGAAGAATGGATGAACGTTTTGATAATGCCAGAGCTGTATTAAATAAAAAGTACTTATACATTAGAAATTATATGCCGTACTTACCTTGGATGCAATATTTAGAATATCTATGGACTATGAAAGCCACCCAAGCCTGGGAACTGGAGGTTAAAGAAGGTAGGGCAAATGACGTACAATCTAGATTTTTTAAACCAAAAGGTTGGACAGAAGAGTTATATGACATTGAAAGTGATCCTGATTGTGTACATAATTTAATTGACACCTCAAGTTTTAGCAATATTGCTACAGAAATGCGTACAGCACTTCGTAAAAAACAGTTAGAAATTAATGATGCTGGTTTACTACCAGAATTAGAGATGAAACATATGGCCACAGCGCATAAAAGCACTATTTATGAGGTAGCCAGGAACCCCCAACTTTATAACATTCAAAAAATATTAAATGCGGCAGATTTAGCTTTAGAAAAGAATCCGAATAATATTAAATCACTTAGAAATTTATTGGATAGTAACCAAGTTGGTGAGCGTTATTGGGGAGTAGTGGGGTGCTTTTTACTAAATGATGTGAAGGGAGGACAGATAGCTATTAAGGATAGTTCACATGAAGTAAGGGCTATGGCAGCTTGGATCTTGGTAAAAAATGGACAAAAAGAAAAAGGATTGAATTGCTTACGTAATCTTATAGAAACACGTTCTTATGCTTTGCTTACTGTTCTTAATATGGTAGAATGGATTGGTAAAGATGGTAAAGAACTTATGCCGGCGGTTAAAGCTTTAGATTTAGAAGAATCTTATAGAAATCAATATAAATACCCTATAAGAAGACGCAATCACTTAATTAAACATTTTGCAGAACAATAAACGTATGAATAAGAAAAAAAATATTGTAATTACAGGAGCTACGGGAGGTGTAGGAAGTATGATGGCTAAAGGTTTGTCTAAAGACTTTCATAGTATTTGTTTAGGTAGAAATAAAGAAAAATTAGAAGCTTTAGTAAAGGATATACAAACAGAAGGAGGAACGGCTTCCTATGAAACAGCAGACATGTCTAAAGCCGAAGAGGTAGCAGAAGCAGGAGACAGAATTGTTAGTAGTGTAGGTGCTATCCATGCATGGATAAATAATGTTGGTGTAAACAATCATAATGCCATAGGGCCAACTTGGGAATTGGAACCAGAAAATTGGTGGACAGAAGTAGCGTTAAACCTTAATACAGCTTTTATTGGTACCAGGACAGCTATTAATGTAATGAAGCAACAAAGCAAAGGGTATATTATTAACCTTGGTGGTGGAGGTGTGCAAGATCCCAAACCTTACGGTTCTGCATACGGCGCTGCTAAATCTGGTGTGGTAAAGTTTTCTGAGACGGTAAATATTGAGTTGGAAAAAGAAGGGTTAGCCATAAAAGTATTTGCTTTTAACCCGGGTTTCATTAGAAATGAACGTACCGAGGTTTTAGTAGAATCTAAAGTAGGTAGAAAATATATGCCATATTTAGAGGAAACCATGAAACATGGCGCCATGTCCAAGATAGAGGATACCAATAATTTAATTAAAACCCTTATTAGCGGAAAAGCTGATGCTTTAGCTGGGAAATATTTTCAGGCCGACGATAAAAATATTGAAGAAGCCATAGAAAATAGTGATGTATTTATTTCCGAAAGACGAAATGTTTTAAGAGTTAGAAATATTGAAACAAGAAAAAGGCTTTAATCTTTATAATTAATTAACTATTCTATGCTTAGAAAAGAACACATTGCGTTCTTTTAGGGTTATAGGATTCCCGGTAACGTCTATTTTCTGAGACAATTTAATATCCAAAGAGGAAGCCCCAATCTTAAACTCATAAATTCCAGGTGCTATTATCCAATTTTTATTATGGTAATACGCCAATTGCTGAGGTGAAACCGAAATTTCAATAGTTTTTGTTTCGCCTTTCCCAATAAAGACTTTAGAAAAGCCTTTTAATTCAATAGGTTCTAAATTCTTGTTTTCAGAAGGTGGCGTAATATATAATTGCGCAATTTCTGCACCATCAAAATCGCTTGTGTTGGTTATCGTAAATGTAACAGGAATTTCTTTTGTTTCAATGGATACGCTATTAGGGGCTTCCAGATTATCATACTTAAATGAAGAATAACTTAAACCATATCCAAAAGGATACATAGGCATATCACCTTTGTTGTATCCTGCACTATATACTATAGGAGCTTGACCATTATGCTTAGGATATGTAACTGTTAGCTTAGCGGAAGGGTTTACTTTACCAGTAATAATATCAGTTAAAGCATTGCCACCCTCTTCTCCAGGAAACCATGCTTGAATTATAGCATCACATTTAGGAGCTAATTCTGTGATAATTTGTGGTCTACCTCCAAAAATAACTAAAACCACAGGCTTTCCTGTCTCTTGAAGTTGTTGTACAAATTGCGATTGCTGTCCAGGTAAATGAATGTCTTTTCTATCTCTACCTTCGCCGACTAAATACAGGTGCTCTCCCATAGCAGCAATAATAACATCACTTTCTTTTGCTATTTCAAGTGCTTTTTTTGTATTTGGTTCTGGGAAATCCTTAACGCCTATGTATGCAAATTTCTTTATACGCTCATCTCCAATCTTTTCATTAGGTTGTTTATTGTCTATTTTAGTCCAATCACAACCTCTTTCATAATTAATCTCAGTGTGTTCACCTAGCTTACTTTTTAGACCATCTAACAAAGTAATGAGTTTCGGATTGTTCGGATCAACTGGAACAGATCGGAAAAATGTAGATAAAGATTGGTAGGTGTAGTCTCCTAATAAGGATTGAACAGCATTAGCATTTGGGCCAACAATGGCAATCTTTTTAGTGTCTTTAGATAGTGGCAACACGCCATTATTCTTTAGTAAAACAATAGACTCACAAGCCGCCTTGTAGGCTACTTTTCTATTTGCTGGGGGATCTAAATCTACTGTTTCATTATCAGGGCGTTTATAATGTAACAGCCCTAAATTTCCTTTAGAAATAAGAACACGTCTTAAAGCAGTATTGATTACATCAACCGAAATATTCCCTTTGCTAATTTCCTCCTCTAAGTATGGAAAACTCATTCCAAATGGCAGTTCAACATCCAAACCAGCTTTTAAACTTAATATGCCAGCTTCAGGTTCTGTTTTTGCATGTTTATATCTTGAGAATACTTGCTTTACAGACCAAAAATCTGAAACTACAACACCATTAAACCCAAGTTCGTCACGTAAAATGGTGGTTAACAACTCTTCATTGGCAGAACATGGAATGTCTTTAATTTGATGGTAACCCGCCATGGCATTTTGTGCCTTTCCTAATTTTATGGCAACTTCATGTGGTAATAGTGTTTCTTCGTAAAAGTTTTTTTCATCAAAATCACCTTTATAGCCGTAACCCGCAAAATGCTTAATTGTAGTAGCTACACCATTGGTTAAATCATCAGTTTGTATACCTTTTACAAAAGCTAGTCCCATTCTAGCAGTTAAATAAGGCTCTTCTCCAAAACTTTCTTCAATTCTTCCCCAGTGCGAGTTTCTGCAAATATCCAACATAGGAGAAAGTACATGCGTTGCTCCAACACTTCGCATTAATTTAGCTGTATTAGTACTATTACTTTGAATTAAATCGGGATTCCAAGAGCATCCCATTCCAATCTGTTGAGGTAATGTTGTAGCACCCTTTGTTGAAAACCCGCTAATAGCTTCTTCCGATAAAATAGCAGGAATCTTACTTTCAGTTTCATTTATTAAATAATCCTGTAAATCTGCAATGGCAATTTTTAATTCCGTTGGACTGGTTAAAAGGTTACCAGAAAATTGAGCCAAATAACCAATGCCGTTTGGTATTTTCTTTCTGCAAGAATCTAGGGATAAAGTTTTACCATCCATTAAATCTTTCATCCATACGCCCTGTAACTGTGCAATTTTTTCTTTTAAGGGCATTTTACTAATTAGAGAATCAACTTTTGAAATAATAGCTTTTTCTGAAACAACTTTTGAAGCTATTACTTCTACATCACCTTTTTTAGAAGAACAGGCAATTAGTAAAATGGAGAAAGAAATTAAAAGGAATTTATTCATGATTTATAAAAAGGGTATTTATGGTAATACAAAATTAAAAGGGGGGATCTCTTTCTATTATAACATATGTGTTTTTTAGAGAGCCAAACTGTTATTTTAGCTTATTTTTATTGGTAGAATTTCTTATAACTAATTCAGATTTAAGAACTTTTTGCGAATGCGCATTAGCACTGTTATTAATGTTATTAAATATAAGTTGAGCAGCCTCAACTCCCATTTGGTAAGCAGGTTGGTCTATACTTGTAAGTGAAGGTTCTAAAAGCTCATCTACAGGTTCGTTATTAAACCCAATAATAGCCAAATCTTCCGGAATATTTAATCCTCGTTCTTTAGCAGCCAACATTGCAGAAATTGCTACTTGATCACTAAATGCAATAATGCCATCTGGTGGATTAGGAGAGTACAGCAGTTTTCTGGCAGCACTTAAATTACTTTCTTTAGTGAAGTTGCAATGTTCAATAAGTTTATAATTTGAAAAAAGATTAGCATCGCTAATAGCTTGATGGTATCCCGCTAGGCGCGTATTACTAATTTGAAGCTTTTGTGGCCCTCCAATGTATCCAATTTTTTTACACCCTATAGAAATGAGATGTTCCGTGGCATCATAGGCAGCTTTAAAATTGTCGATAACAACTTTATCTGTTTCAACTTCATCACATTGTCTATTGAAAAAAACCAGGGGAATGCCTTTTTTCTTTAGTTCCAAAAAGTGATCAAACTGTTTGGTTTCCCCTGCAAGTGATACTATTAAGCCAGAAACTCCCGTCTCGATTAGTTCATTAGTTAAACTTTTTTCGCGTTCGTAAGATTCGTTAGATTGACAAATTACTAAGTGCATGCCGTTTTCTTCCGCGATTTTTTCTATACCACTAATGGCCATGGCGTAAAGGTGATAGCCAATTTTAGGAACAATTACACCAATAGCATTTAATTTCTTTGAGGCCATTACCTCCGGGAATTTGTTATCAAAGTAATTAAGCTGTTGTGCTAGTTCTAGAACTTTTTTTCTTACCTCTTCACTAATTCTAGGGTTGTTCTGTAATGCTCTAGATGCCGTAGAAGTTGAAATATTCAAGGCAGTAGCAATGTCTTTTAATGTTGGTTTTTTCCTCACGAAATTGGTTTAAAAAGCGTTCAAAATTAACAAATATTAATTTTATGCGCAAAATATTGCGCAATAAATTTTAATAAAATACTTGATTTTAACACTGTATAATGCTTTTTTGTTATATATTTGGAACCTGAACTTTACAAATAACTAAAATTGCGCAAAATATTGCGCAACGAAACACAAAAACATGAGTAAGAATTACAAAATTGCAGTTGTACCAGGAGACGGTATTGGTAAAGAAATTGTTCCTGAAGGTTTAAGAGTTATCAACGCAGTAGCAGAAAAGCATGGATTTTCTATAGATACGGAAGAGTTTGCTTGGGGTGCTGGTTATTACATTGAAAATAATGAGTTCATGCCTGAAAACGGTCTTGAAACACTTAAAAACTTTGATGCCGTTTATTTTGGTTCTGTTGGTTTGCCACAGGTAGACGATACCTTGCCAGCAAAAGACTATACGTTTAAAGTACGTACAGGTTTTAATCAGTATGTTAATTATAGACCAGTAAGAACATACCCTGGTGTGCAAAGACCTTTAAGATCTGAGAAACACATTGATTTTGTAATTGTAAGAGAGAATACCGAAGGAGAATTTGTGCAAATGGGAGGACAGTATTTGCCAGATGAAGCTAATGGTATGGGTATTGATACAAGTGTGTTTACGCGAAAAGGAATTGAACGTGTGGCGCACTACGCATTTAAATTAGCTCAAAAAAGACGTAAAAAAGTTACGCATATAACGAAATCAAATACATTAATTAATAGTTTATCTTATTGGGATAGAGTAATTGCTGAAGTAGCTCAAGAATATCCAGATGTGGAACACGAACAAATGTATATTGACAATTCTACGGCCATGTTCGTATTGAAACCAGAGATTTTTGATGTAGTTTTAACTACAAATCTTTTTGGTGATATTTTAAGTGATTTAGGCGGTGCCGTTATGGGAAGTCTTGGTTTAGGTGGAAGTGGAAACATAAATCCAGAAAAAGATTTTCCATCAATGTTTGAGCCAATACATGGTTCTGCTCCAGATATTGCTGGACAAAACATTGCAAATCCTTACGGGCAAATTTGGTCAGCAGCCATTATGTTAGAGCATATTGGAGAGGCTGAAGCTGCTAAGAATATTATGGATGCTATTGATAAAAGTACTTCAGAAGGTGCTTTAACTGTAGATTTAGGTGGAAAAGCTAGTACTTCGGATGTAGCCGATGCCGTTATAAAAAATCTTTAAAAATTAATGAGCAACATTGTTGATCTTACATTAACGTACACTAACAATTTTAACGGTTTCAATAAAGAAATTGCTAAAACTGTTAAAGATGATGGGTGGAATGCTAGTACGCTAACATTCTACTCTCATTGTGGTACGCACATGGATGCTCCACTTCATTTTAACGTTAAAAACCAAACTATAGATCAAATACCTGTTTCCGATTTTGTTGGTAGAGCATGGGTAATAGATGTAAAGTATGTTGGTGCTAAAGGCTTAATTGAGGTATCTGATATTCCAGAATCTATACTAGAACAATTTGTTGCAGGAGATAGCTTAGTATTTCAAACAGGATGGGCTGAGTTTGTTAACCAACCAAAATATAGAGACGAGCTTCCTAGGATTAGTGAAGGTTTAGCACGGTGGTGCGTTACTAACAAGGTAAAGATGATTGGGGTAGAACCACCATCTGTTGCAGATGTAAACAATATGGAAGAGGTGACATTAATACATCAAATTTTATTGCAAAGCGTTGTTATTATTGAAGGCCTAACGAACCTTGATACATTAAAGTCTAATTGCATAGAACTTATTGCTCTGCCTCTTAAAATAGGAGGGGGAGACGGTGCTCCAGCACGGGTAATTGCTATTGAAAAATATTAATGCGTATTTCTTTATCTAACATATTAACCGATTTACCAGAAGTAGACTCAACCAATTACAGAAGTCTTAATGCTGAACTTTTTAAAGTATTAGGTAAAGCTTGTATTGTAATAGATGATGATCCCACTGGTAATCAGACTGTTTATGATATCCCGTTATTATCTAATTGGAATATAGAAACGTTGGTTAAGGAATTAAAGGTGTCTCCCGTATTCTATATATTGACTAATTCAAGGAGTTTATCTGCTCAAGAAACTTCAAAAGTTTACAAGGAAATTGCGGAGAATATATATCAGGCATCTAAAATTACAGGAAGAGATTATACCATAGTAAGTAGAAGCGATTCAACTTTGCGTGGACATTTTCCCCTTGAGCCATCAACGCTACAAAAATCTTTGGGTTTAAGCAAAGCTATTACCGTTTTCATTCCTGTAATGTTTGAGGGTAAACGTGTCACCTTAAATGATACACATTACATTAAGGAAGATGATGAACTAATACCCGTAAGCCAAACCCCTTTTTCACAAGATCATTCTTTTAAATATTCAACAGCAAACCTTAAAGCGTACATTCAAGAAAAATCTAGCGGATTAATAAATGCTTCAGAAGTGTATTCATTCTCCTTAGAAACTATCAGGAATACTAACGTTGAACTACTCTCTCAAGACATTTTAAACCTTCCTGATAGTTGCTATTGTATTTTTAATAGTTTGGGGTATGAAGATTTAGATAAGGCAACTAATGCGCTATTACATGCTGAAAAGCAAGGTAAGCGGATTATCTATAGAACCTCAAGCTCTTTTGTACCTTCATATATAGGTTTAACACCAAAAGGGTTGTTGAATGTAGAAGATCTATTATCCGTTTCAACAAACCATGGAGGCCTAACTATTGTTGGGTCTTATGTGAAAAAGTCTTCAGAACAACTTCAAGAAGCATTACAATTATTTGATGCTACCACCACACTTGAAGTTAATATTGAAAAGGTTCTTGGTAATGAAGCTTCAAAATATCTAGAATCTTTAATACATATTTTGGATACCAATATAAGAACTGGTAAACATACTATAGTATATACCAGTAGAAAATTGGTTACTGGTAGTGATGCTAATGCTACTATAAATATAGCAACCACCATTTCCAATGCTTTAGTAAGTATTGTAAATGGCTTAAATGAAAGACCAAAGTATCTAATTGCCAAAGGAGGTATAACATCTCATGATTTAGCAATTAAAGGATTAGAAATGAAGCGTTCTAAAGTAATTGGTCAAATACAACCTGGTATTCCCGTTTGGAAAATGGATGAACAAACTAAATTCCCAAATCTACCATATATTGTTTTTCCTGGTAATGTAGGTACAACTAAAACACTAAAAGACGTAATAACTAAATTAAACTAATAATGAGTGCACGCGTACCAGCTAAAAGGTATTGGTTCTTTGCAGGATCCTTTTTAATAACCCTTTTATTATATATTGATAGAGTTTGTATTTCTTCTGCAAAAGACTCTATAAGTTCAGATTTAAATTTAACAGATATTGAAATGGGATGGGTGCTCAGCGCCTTTGCATTAGGATATGCTTTATTTCAAGTCCCAGGTGGCTCTTTGGGAGATAAGTATGGTGTTAGAAAAGTAATGACTTCCATAATGGTATTATGGTCCATTTTTACTGCACTTACGGGTGCTGCTTGGAATTATGTCTCTATGCTATTTTTCAGGTTTATTTTTGGAGCAGGAGAAGCGGGAGCATTTCCAAATATATCAAGAGCTGCATTTTCATGGGTACCTACAAAAGAACGCGGTGTTTTTCAAGGTATAAATTTTTCGGGTTCTAGATTAGGAGCGGCTTTTGCTTTGCCTCTAGTAGCTTATCTTATAGATGCTTGGGGCTGGCGTAATATCTTTTATTTCTTTGGTGCAATAGGACTCATTTTTGCAGTATGGTTTTTCATTGTCTTTAGAAATAAACCAGAAGAGCACAAAGGCTTATCTGATGCCGAAAAAGAGTTTATTAAGACAAACAGACAGCAGGCAGAAGAAAAGAAGGGTGGAGATTTAGCGTTAAAAACAATACTAACGTCAAAAAATGTAATATTGGCCATGATTCAATATATAGGGAGTAATTTTATTTTCTTCTTTATGCTTACTTGGTTATTTCCTTATATAAAAGCTAAATATGAACTTGGTTTAGTTGCCACTGGTTTTTATGCTATGTTACCTCTATTGGCTGGAGCGGTTGGGAATTGGGTGTCTGGTTTTACAGTAGATAGCATTTATAGAAAGGGACATTGGAAACGTTCAAGACAACTACCCGCTACAATAGGATTTATTCTTGTTGTTATAGGGATATTATCAAGTTTATACATGGACACGGCATTAGGGGCTGTTTTATGTTTATCAGTTGCCATTTTTGGTGCAGATATGACTTTAAGTCCATCTTGGTCATTCTGTATGGATATTGGTGAAGAAAACTCCGGTAAAGTATCTGGAATGATGAATATGGCAGGGAATTTAGGTGCTTTTACTACAGCACTAGCATTTCCTTATTTACAGGAATGGACTGGTTCTAATGAACCATTTTTCTATGTTGCAGCTGCTTTAGGCGTAGTTGCAATTATTTGCTGGTCCTTTATGAACCCTAACAAAAAATTAAAAAATGCAGAATAAATTAAGAGGTGTAGCTATTGGAGCTGGTTATTTCAGCAAGTTTCAGTACGAAGCATGGTCTAGAATTCCTGAAGTACAAATCGTCGCCCTTTGTAATTCAAATTTAGATCGTGCTAAGAATATCATGGAACCATATGGTGTAAAAAAGCACTATACGGATTACCAAGAAATGATTCTTGCTGAAAAACCAGATTTCGTTGATATTATTACACCTCCGGAAACACATTTTGAGATGTGCAAATTTGCCGCAGATAATGGTGTGCATATTATTTGTCAGAAACCTTTAGCGCCAACTATAGAGGAATCAAAAAAAATTGTGGATTACGTTTCTAAAAAAGGAGTTCGATTTGTAGTACATGAAAACTTTAGATTTCAACCTTGGCATAGAGAAATAAAGAAAATTATTGATAATGATGATATTGGTGAATTATTTAGTTTAAACTTCAGATCCAGAATGGGAGATGGCTGGGGCGAAGACGCCTATCTTGCAAGACAGCCTTATTTCAGGGATTACAAAAAACTACTTATCTATGAAACTGGAGTGCATTTTATCGATACGTTTAGATATCATGCCGGGGAGGTAAGTAGCGCTTATGCTATTTTAAAGCGATTGAATCCTGTAATAAAGGGGGAAGATTCAGGTTTGGTTGTGCTAAACTTCGAGAATAATTCGCATGCCATTTGGGATGCTAATCGCTATAATGAGAATAATTTTGAAAAATCGAGATATACTTTCGGCGAGTATTTAATAGATGGCTCAAAGGGTTCAATTCGCTTATATTCCGATGGCACTATAACAGTACAAAAATTAGGGCAAGAAGAGCAAAGACATAACTATATACATAACGATGTAGGTTTTGCAGGAGATTGCTGTTTTATTTTTCAAAGTGATTTCATTGATAAATTGTTTTCAGGAGAACCTTTTGAAACTAGTGGCGAAAACTATTTAAAAACCTTACAAGTACAGGAAGCAGTCTATAAATCAGCTGAAATAAATGCCCCTGTAATTTTATAAACTAATACCAACAAACTAAACGCATAAACTTTAAAAAAATGCAAAAAATATCCATTTTACTAGGAATTATGCTTCTTTCCGCTTTTGGACTGAATGCACAAAAAATTGAAGGAAAATTAAAGAAATGGCACAAAGTTACTTTAACTTTTGAAGGAGATCAGTTAAGTGAAAGTGGCGAAGAAAACCCATTTTTGAACTACAGATTAAATGTGATTTTTAAGAACAAGAAAAAGACATTAATTGTTCCAGGTTTTTATGCTGCCGATGGAAATGCAGCAGAATCTAGTGCAAAATCGGGAAGGGTTTGGAAAGTGAGATTTATGCCAGATCAAGTTGGAGAATGGAGCTATGAAGTGTCTTTTAGAAAAGGGGAAAACATTGCTGTAAGTGATGATATTCACGCCGGTAAACCAGTAGCGTTTAATGGTAAAAAAGGCACATTTACTATTGCTGAAAATGATGATATGACGTCAAGATTTAGAAAGAACGGAAGATTACGTTATACTGGAGATAGGTATTTAAGATACGCCGATTCTAAACAAGCTTTTCTAAAAGGAGGAGCCGATAGCCCTGAAAGCTTTTTGGGATACTATGAGTTTGATCAAACACCGGCCTCACACAAATATGAAGCGCACGCTAAAGATTTTAAAGAAGGTAACCCAACTTGGCAAAATGGGAAGGGAAAGAACATAATAGGTGCTTTAAACTATTTGGCATCAAAGGGCATGAATTCTGTTTATTTCTTAACAATGAACGTTCAGGGAGACGGAAAAGATGTATGGCCTTGGACAAATAGACATGAGCGTTACCGATTTGACTGTAGTAAACTAGATCAATGGGAAATAGTATTTGACTATATGGATGATTTAGGTTTAATGTTACATATTGTGACACAAGAAACGGAAAACGAATTGTTGTTAGATATAGGTGAAACTAAAACCATGCGTAAACTATATTACAGAGAGTTAATTGCGCGTTTTTCACATCATTTAGCCATCACTTGGAATTTAGGAGAAGAAAACGGACCATTGCATTGGACGCCTAAAGGGCAAACTGATAAGGATAGAAAGGCCATGGCCAAATACATTAAAACCAATGACCCTTATCAAAACTTTGTGGCCTTGCATACGCATGCAGCAACAAAAGCTCAAGATCTATTTTTAACACCACTTTTAGGTTATGAATATTTAGATGGACCATCAATGCAAACACATCATCCTCATGATGTTCATGATATTACTGTTAATTGGATAAATGAATCTGCTAATTTTGGTAGACAATGGGTGGTATGTCAGGATGAAATTGGTCCTGCAAGTACAGGAGCAAAGCCAGATGCAGATGACCCAGATCATGATGATATTAGAGCAGACGTGCTTTGGGGTAACTTAATGGCAGGTGGTGCTGGTGTAGAATGGTATTTTGGATACAAGTTTGCACACCATGATTTAACTTGTGAAGATTGGCGCTCTAGAAACAATGTTTGGGAACAAACAAAACATGCTTTAGATTTTTTCAATAAACATCTTCCTTTTGAGCATATGGTTTCTAGTGATAATTTAACGGAAAACACTCATGATTATGTTTTTGCCAAAACAGGTGAAGTATATGCAGTTTACCTTCCAAAAGTTGAAGAAACAAAAATAGATTTAGCTGGGAGCAAAGCAAAATATACTGTAAAATGGTACAATGCCAAAGCAGGAGGAGATTTACAATACGGCAGTGTAAAAACAGTAAAGTCTGGTGATGCTGTTTCTATTGGTTTACCACCTTCAAAAGAAGGAGATTGGGTAGCTTTAATTCAAAATAAATCCAAAAAGAAGGCAAAAGTATCTCCTAATACAACGATAACTTTAAATGCTATAGGTGATTTTGAGATAGACAAAACAGCAGATGCTATTTATTATAAGGAAGAAAAAAGAGGAACTTTTGCTATTAATGCAGGAAAGAAGGCTTTTAGAGATAAACAAGCCAAAGCATATGCGGTATTTAATGGAAAAACAGGTTACTACAATGGTGTTTTAAATACTGTAGCCGAGAATGATGGAGAATCGACTTATGAGATAAGAGTAAACAAAGAAGGATTCAAAAAGGTTAAAAACCCGCAGGTTCCAGAATCGTTTAAAAATACAAGTTTAGCTGTTGGTAAATTATATTTAAAAACTGGAGATACTATAAAAATAGCATCTAAGGCATTGACAAATGGAAAAATACCAGAGCATGATGAAACAGCATGGTCCAGAGGACGTTGGAAATCTTTAGAGCTTACACCTGTTATTTACAATTTAGAGGAGGTTTTAAAGGAGAAGAATGCTTTTGAGGAGAAAGGTGGCTTACTAGCTGTAGAAGGAGAAGCTTTTCATTATAATTCAAATAATGGAAGTCCTAGAAAGTTTTATATACATAAACCCGGCGAAGCTGTACCTTTTACAAAGCATGATGATCACACAAAAGAGGCTAGTGGACATGCTTATATTGAGGCCATGCCAGATACAAGAAAGACGCATAAAGATAAGCTTATAGTAGGTGAAAACTTTTTCCCAGTGCCAGGAACTGGAGGTATGGTATCTTACAAAGTTAAAATTAATAACCCTGGAACTTACTACGTTTGGGTAAGAGCCTTTTCTACTGGGCCAGAAGATAATGGCTTACATGTGGGTGTAAATGGAGAATGGCCAGAGAGTGGGCAACGAATTCAGTTATGCAAAGGAAAACACAAATGGACATGGTCTTCTGCGCAACGCGTGCCAGAAAATCACTGCGGATACGCACAAACAATTACATTAACCTTCGATAAGGCTGATGAATATATTATATCGTTCTCAATGAGAGAAGACGGTTTTGAATTAGACAAATGGATATTAGCAAGAGATAAAGATTATATTCCTGAGTAATAGTTTTTGGGAATGTTTTAATTAGTTAGTAAAAAGGTTTTAAGTTGTATGATTTAAAACCTTTTTCTTGCAGAATACTCCATAGCTTCTCCTTTACCAAAACCGTAGCTAAAACCTAAGGTAACAAAACGTCCTCTTTGGCTTCGATTTAATAAATAAAAATCTTGCTGAATAGTCTCAGATTCAAATATTCTAGAAGCAAAAATATCTCTTACACTTAAATTTATGACACCTTTACCTTTAATTACTTTTTTTCTAAGGCCTAAATCTGCAAAAATATTCTCAGAAATACGTCCTTGAACTGTTTCTGTCCCAGATTGGTAATTTACTGTAATTTCAAAATCTATACTTGCAGGCAATTTAATTTTACTGGTTAGTTTTCCAGTCCATTGATCTGCATTAAAATCTATTAAAGTACCGTTAAAATCACCTTTTCTTTTAAAGTAGTTATAGTTTAAATCACCATTAAAGCTAATCCAGTTAGCTATCGGGTACTTACCATTTACTTCAACTCCAATAGCATCTGTAGTACCAATATTTAAAGGCTTATACGTATTAACATTATTCTGGAAGGTTGAAATTCTGCGTTCAATAGCATCGGTGGTATACCTGTAATAAACGCCAAAGTTAATGGATGCTTTACCAAAGTTATAAATATTGGTAAGCTCATAGGAATCTGTGAACTCCGGCTTTAGGTCTGGGTTTCCTGTTCTAATATTAAAGTTGTTTCTAATATTAAAAAAAGGATTTAAATCCCATAACCGTGGTCTGTAAACGCGCCTAGAATACCCAATCTGTAAAGAGTAAGCCTCATTAAACTTGTATGAAGAATGAAAACTAGGAAACAAATTAGAATAGTTCTGATTATTACCCTCATTAGTATTAGTGAGTAACGTTTCTAAATCAGTGTTTTCCAGTCTTAATCCAATTTTTACACCCCATTTTTCACCTTCATATGCCGCAGTTCCGTAAACACCTAAGACATTTTGATCAAATTCAAAAATATTGGTCTGATTAGGATCGGTTATGTATGTTCCAGCAATTAAATCTTGAACTTCAAAATCGTTGCTCACATTATTTAAAACATATTGCGCACCAGTTTCAATAGTGAATTTTTTAGTATAAGGTTTGGTATAATCTAGTTTAAAAGTGTAGTTCGCTTCTTTAAAGTCCGTTCGTGTTTTTTGATTGGCATCCCTATTAGTACCAGATATTGTTGCATCTGTAAAGTCTGAAGACTGATCTTTGCCAAAAAAACGTCCTAATGCACTAAATAGCAGGACATGTTCTTCGTTATCCTCAAATTCTCTTTTGTATTGAAGCTCATATTGATATTTAGGATTAGTAGCTTCAGTCTCTTCTGTTCTTTTCCATGAAGACGTCCGCAATGCATTTTCAAAGAATTCAAAAGTGTTTGATGAAGGTTGGTCTTCAACCTCGTAAGCAAAATTACCAGAAAGGGTTAAAACGTTACTTTTATTTATATGGTAATCTGTTCCAAGAACAATGTTATAAAATTTTTCATTTCTATATTCAATACCATCCGATTCTAATGAGGTATTATTAACTATATCTCTATTTATACTTTTTCTATCATTTGGCAGTTTTCTATGGCCTATTCCAATTTGACTAAAGAGATTAAACTTTTCGGTTCTTCTATTTAAACTTAAGCCAAAACTATGGTTGGTAGGTTCTCCAAAATTTAATGTAGCCGATCCATTTAAACCTTTTCGTTCTTCTTTTTTAAGTACAATATTAATAATCCCAGATGTACCCTCGGCATCATATTTAGCCGAAGGATTCGTAATAACTTCAATGCGATCAATCATATCTGCAGTAATTGTTCCTAAAGCATTACCACTGTCACTGGCTATTACAGAGGGTTTTCCATTAATAAGCATTTGCACACCTTGACTTCCTCTTAAACTAATATCTCCTTCAATGCTAACATTAACAGATGGCACATTGTTTAGTACTTCTAGTGCACTGGCACCAGTGCTACTTAAATCTTGCCCTATATTAAAAATCCGCTTATCTAACTTAAACTGTGTTTTTGAAACCTCTGCTTGTACAACCACTTCATTGAGCTGAGCTAAGTCTTCTTCTATGTATATGGTACCTAAGCTGATTTTACCATTTTTAGGCTTTAAATTGGTGATAGTTTTTGTTTTGTATCCAATAAAACTAATGGTAATATGCACGTTAAGGGAGTTAGACGCTAATCTAAATGAACCATCATCAATAGTTGTTGTGCCTGTTAAGTTCTCTTTGGTGTCTGAATTAACTAATAAAACGGTAGCAAAGGCAACAGGTTGGTTGGTTGAGGATTCTATAACTTTTCCTGTAATGCTTAGGCTTTTATCCTGACTAATACCAGCAAAATTAAACAGGATTACGAAACTAGAAAGAAAGATAAGTTGTTTCAATTTTTCAGTAAAAAGATTATTTATTATTAAAAGATGTAAATATAATGACGGTTATTAGTTATATTTATGTGTTTTCTAAAGTATTTAATTTTATTTTTTGTAAGCTGAGTGTTAAATATTTAGAATTGATAATGGCTTAAGATAAACTAATTGAACAAAAAAATTGTTAAACTAGTTATAAAATGTAATTAACAAAATCATCTTTCTTTATACATTTGTTTAGTGTAATTTTTGGGTTAGTCGGTCAGTAAATTAAAAGAAAGATGTAAAAAAAGGGTTATTCTTTCAAGTAACCCTTTTTGTAATGATTATAAATAGAATTAAATGAAAAAGCTATTAGCTATTTTGCTATTCATTATAACAGGTCAGGGGTTTGCTCAAATTCTAGAACCTGTTAAATGGTTAACTTCCGTTGAAAAAGTATCAGATACAGAGTTTATTTTAAAAACCACAGCTACAATAGATAAAGGTTGGCATCTATACTCTCAAAATGTGCCTGACGGAGGTCCAATACCAACAACTTTTGTTTATAACGATGTAGAAAAAATTGGTATTACTTCTGAACCTGAAGGTCATGTCGTAGATGATCCCATCTTTTCAATGAGGATAAAGTATTTTGGGGATTCAGCGGAATTTCTTCAAAAAGTTAAGGTTTCTAAAGGAACTAAAAAGGTAACTGGATCGGTTGATTTTATGGTGTGTGATGATTCAAGGTGTTTACCACCCACAACCATAGATTTAACTTTTGAGATACCAAGTGATACACCCAAGTTAAAAGTTGGCTTTAATAAACAACCGGGGATTTTAGAACCTGTAAAATGGAAGACCTCTACTCAGAAAATTTCAGAAACAGAATATGATTTAATCCTAGAAGCTCGTATTGAAGAAGGTTGGCATGTATACTCTCAATATACTGCAGAAGGAGGTTCACTTCCTATTGTAATTGAAAAGACTAATAATGTCGATGAATTTGACTTGGTAGGGAAAGCCATTGAAAGTGATACTATTAAAAAGTATAATGAGATTTTTAAAGTCCACGAAACCTATTTTGATAATTCGGCTATTCTAAAACAACGTATAAAACTAAATAAACCTGAAATTTCTCAGGTTTCTTTAATTTTAACAGGACAGGTTTGTAAAGAGGTTTGTTTGCAAATAGACGAAACATTCCATTTTTCTTTAAATGATGAAGATATAGTTCTTGATAAAGCAATTGCCAGTTTAGATAATAATTCTGCCAATATGCAACTATATGGAATGAATCCAGAAGATGTACAACTTATTGATACCAATTTAAAGCAATCTAAGTCGCTTTGGGCAATTTTTGGGCTTGGGTTCCTTGGCGGTCTTTTAGCGTTGTTAACACCTTGTGTATTTCCTATGATACCACTTACCGTTAGTTTTTTTACTAAAAATGGTGAAAAAAGTAAGGGTTCGGGGATAAGCAAGGCATTGCTTTATGGTTTTTTTATTTTATTAGTTTATTTGTTGTTGAGTGTTCCATTTCATTTGTTAGATTCTGTTAATGAAGATATTTTAAATGAAATATCTACTAACATATGGTTAAATGTTGTGTTCTTTATCATATTCGTATTTTTTGCATTTTCCTTTTTTGGGTATTACGAATTAACATTACCTGCTAGTTGGACAACAAAAACTACAAAAGGTGAAAATGCTGGAGGTATTATAGGCATTTTCTTTATGGCTTTGACCTTAGCTATTGTATCCTTTTCTTGCACAGGTCCTATATTAGGTTCTCTTTTGGCGGGATCATTGTCTTCTGATGGTGGAGCTTGGCAACTAACTGCTGGTATGGCGGGCTTTGGAGTATCATTAGGCTTACCTTTCGCTTTATTCGCAATGTTTCCAAATATGATGAATGCCTTACCTAAGTCTGGAGGGTGGTTAAATACGACTAAAGTTGTTTTAGGATTTTTAGAATTAGCATTAGCGTTTAAGTTTTTATCAAATGCCGATTTAGTAGATCATTGGGGAATTCTTAAGATTGAGGCCTTTTTAGGTATTTGGATTCTATGTTTCGGTGGTTTGGCGTTATACTTATTTGGCAAGATTAAATTTCCTCACGATTCTCCTATAAAAAAGCTATCCTTTTTTAGGATATCTACTGGTATTCTAGTTGCAGCGTTTACGCTGTATTTGATATCCGGGTTTAGAGTTAATAAAGAGACAAATACTTTTACATCTTTAACTTTATTAAGTGGTTTAGCACCACCAGTTGGTTACAGTTGGTTTTTACCAAGTACTACAACTAATAATTTAAAAACCTTTAAAGACTTAAAAGAAGGTATTGCCTATGCAAAAAAGGTAAACAAGCCTATAATGATTGATTTTACAGGTTACGCCTGCGTAAATTGTAGAAAGATGGAAGAGCATGTTTGGCCTACAGAGGAGGTAGATGGTTACCTAAAAAACGATTATGTTATTATTTCACTTTATGTTGATGATAAAAAAGAGTTACCAGATGATCAAAAGTTAGAAGTTAATAGGGTTAATGGCGGTACTAGAGTCTTAAAAAACTATGGTCATAAATGGGCTAACTTTCAAACGCAATTTTTTAAGTCGAACTCACAACCATATTATGTTCTTTTAAGTTCAAATGGTACTCAAATGTTGGAAGAACCTGTTGGGTATACGCCAGATAAAGTGGAATATGCGCAATTTTTGAAAGATGGCATTGAGCGTTTTAAAGCCTTAACAAAATAGTTTATGACTAATAATGCTATCCAAATTAAAAAGTCCGATTTAGAAGCTTACTTTGAGACATTTAGAAGTAATATAGTTGGGATTAATCAATATTTTGATTCGCCATACGGAAGAAAAAAAATAGTTTATGCAGATTGGACAGCAAGCGGTAGGCTCTATAAACCAATTGAAGATAAACTTTTGCACGAAATAGGCCCTTTTGTTGCAAATACGCATACCGAAACGTCTATTACGGGATCCTCAATGACCCTTGCCTATCACAATGCTAGGCGTATTATTAAAGACCATGTTAACGCTTCAAATGATGATGTTCTTGTAACTGTTGGAACTGGAATGACGGGGGCTATAAATAAATTTCAGAGAATTTTAGGTTTAAAACTAAATGAAAACCTTAAAGAGAATACCATTGTTCCTGAAGAAAAAAGACCAATAATTTTTGTATCTCATATGGAACATCATTCTAATCAAACATCTTGGTTAGAAACTATTGCAAGAGTAGAGGTCATACCTTCTAATACCGAAGGACTGCCTTGTTCAGAAAACCTTAAAAAGTTATTGGAAAAATATAAAGATTGTCCGATTAAAATTGCTGCAATAACGGGGTGTTCTAATGTTACTGGAATAAGAACTAATTATCATGAAATAGCAAAAATAATGCACCGAAATAACGGATTATGTTTTGTAGATTTTGCATGTTCGGCGCCTTATGTTAATATTAACATGCATCCAGAAAATAAAGAAGCGTATTTAGATGCAATTACCTTTTCTCCACATAAATTTTTAGGAGGACCAGGTTCATCAGGCGTGCTAATTTTTAATAAAAAACTATATAAGAATTTAGTGCCTGATAATCCAGGAGGTGGAACGGTTAATTACACCAATCCCTGGGGAGATCATGATTATATTGATGATATTGAAACTAGAGAAGATGGTGGAACTCCTGGGTTTCTTCAAGCTATTAAAATTGCCCTGTCAATGGAGCTTAAGGAACAAATGGGAGTTAAAAATATTTTGGATAGAGAACATGAGTTAAATACCATCATTTTCGATAAGCTGTCTAAAATCGATAATCTTCAAATTTTAGCGCCAAGACATAGTGATAGATTAGGTGTATTTTCGTTTTACATAGATGACGTGCATTATAACCTTGTGGTAAAACTTTTAAATGATCGGTTTGGAGTTCAGACAAGAGGTGGGTGTTCTTGTGCAGGTACTTATGGACATTATTTACTTAACGTAGACCAGCCAACTTCAAAAGTTATCGAACAAAAAATTATAGAAGGTTGCTTAATAGATAGACCCGGATGGATACGTATGTCTATTCATCCAACCATGACTAATAAGGAAATTGAGTTTATTTGTGATGCTATAGCGCAAGTTTCAAAAAACTTTACCGATTGGGGTAAAGATTATGAGTACAATGCTTTAAAAAATGAATTTATTCATAAGAGTCATAGCTCAATTGAAAAAGACATTACTAAAGATTGGTTTAAACTTTAGTTTTCAATCAATTCAATTTCAAAAAGCTTATCCCATTTTTTACCTGTAACAAAAATAGTTTTGGTTTCTGGGTTATACGCTATACCATTTAATACATCTAGTTTGTCATGTTGCGTAACAAGGTCTTTTAAAGGCGAAAAGTCTACAACACCAATAACAGCACCATTTTCTGGATTAATTATAGCTACACCATTCTTTTGATATCTGTTCGCATATATTTTGCCATCAATCCATTCCATTTCATTTATCTGAGAAATCATCCCTCTGTTGTGACATACCTGAATAAACCCTTCTTCAGCTAGAGTTTCTGAGTTTAAAGTCCAAATTTTTTCTGTACCATCACTTTTGTAAATAGTATTGTTAAAATGACATAAACCCCAACCTTGTTTACTATTATTGTATTTAAAACTTCCTTCCTTTTCAAGAGTCTCCGCATTATACACAAAACCAACACCTTTTTGCCAAGTAAGTTGATAGACTTTATCATTTAAAACGGTTAAACCTTCACCAAAATATTCATCTGCCAAATCTACATTTTTTAAAACTTCACCAGTTTTATAATTAACTTTTCTAAGTTTAGATTCTTTGTATTGACCTGTGCTTTCGTACAATACACCATTATGAAACTCTAAGCCTTGTGTATACGAAGTAATGTCGTGAGGATATTCGTTTAAAATCTTATACTTAAAGAGTTTAGGAGCTTTATCATTTAAAATGGTTATGGCACTTGTTGCAGCGTGGCTTTCTCCTCCTGAGAATATGTTAGCTTCTATGGTATGTTTACCAAGTTTAAAAGTTTTTAAGTCTGTGTTTTCACTAATAGGGTTACCATCCAATTTATAAACAACGGAATCAATTTCTAGATTTTTTTTGTTAACCAATGTTATATTTAAGGGCTTGTCAATAGAAATATTTCCTTTTTCTGCATTAGTTTTAATTAGAAAATTGTTTTTTTTCTTTCCAGAATTAGATCCGCAAGAAATTATAAGTGTACTTAAAAATATGATTAATAGATACTTGGGTAAATGCATGATGATAATTTAATTTATAGCAAGATATTTATTAAAAATCAGTTTAGAAAAACATTGTGAAAATTTTAAAAGGTTGTATCTTTGCACCCGGCAAGTCCTACACAACCAGCTCCTGTAGAATCCTCCAGGGCGGGAACGCAGCAAAGGTATATGGTCGTAGCGGTGTGATGTAGGTAGCTTGCCTTTTTTTGTACAATAAATTTAAATCTTGCAAGCGTATGCTAGTCAAGATTTTTTAGTTTAATATACACCTGTAATAGCGGGAACATAAATAATTAAATTTTCTTTTCGGCAATGTATATTGTATTTTGCCGCTTCATATTATCTAAAGATTAAAAAATGTCTAAAGTTGTTTTAATTACTGGAGGATCTTCTGGAATTGGTAAATCTATAGGAGAGTTTTTGTGTGCTAAGGAGTTCATTGTATATGGTACAAGTAGAAGCCCTCATAATTACCCTGAAACTAAGTTTCCAATTTTAGCCTTAGATGTAAAAGACATTTCAACAATTAATGCTGCGATAAATACTGTAATTGAAAAGGAGGGAAGACTAGATGTTCTAATTAATAATGCTGGTGCAGGTATTACAGGGCCTATTGAAGAGACTCCAGAAGCGGAAATAAAGAAGAACTTTGAAACCAATTTCTTTGGACCAATAAATGTTATTAAAGCCGTTTTACCTCAAATGCGAAGCCAAAAGGCTGGTTTAATCATTAATATAACATCTATTGCTGGTTACATGGGATTGCCTTATCGTGGTATTTATTCTGCCAGTAAGGGAGCCTTGGAATTAATTACAGAGGCCTTTAGAATGGAGCTTAAAGGTTTTAATATTAATATGACAAACGTTGCTCCTGGTGATTTTGCAACTAATATTGCGGCAGGAAGATATCATGCACCTCTCTTAGAAGATTCTCCATATAGGGAACCATACGGTAACACTTTAGATTTAATGAATGAGCATGTTGATGCCGGAAGCGATCCAAACGAAATGGCTAAGGCAATTTTTAAGATAATCAATACTTCTAAACCGAAAGTGCATTACAAAGTAGGTGAGTTTATGCAAAAATTTTCAATTGTTTTAAAACGGATTTTGCCTGATAAAGTCTACGAGAAACTTTTAATGAATCATTATAAGTTATAACTTTTTGGTATGCTCTTTGATAAAATGTTTCAATATCATCATCAATCAATTAATTATTATGAAACATTATTTATCAATTTTCCTCGTATTTTCTTTTTTTGCGTTTACAGCATGTGATGATGTTGTAGACTGTATCATTAATGTTAGACCAGAATTAAAAAATAAGGAATTAGACCATGCCCATGTAGATGAGTATTATTTTGAAACGGTATCGGCCGAAATTAAAAACGAAACCAGAGATAACGATTATGATTACTTCTTTAGAGTTTCTGGAGATTTACCAAGAGGCTTAGATGTGATTTATGAAAGGCGAAAAGTCGTTTTTGAAGGTATACCAAGAGAACCAGGAAGATATACTATAAGAGTTCATCTGGAAGTTGAGGCCTTTAATGAGTACTATTTTGACGAATACGGGAACGAAAGGTATCACGACCCTTTATGTTCTAATAACACATCAAAAGTATACACTTTAGTTGTGCGTTAAAAACGCTATTTTTTTAGTTTAGAAAGTTGTTTCTCAAAGTGCATTGCAAACATGTTAGTGTTTGAGCTAACTATTTTTTGATTTTCATCAATAATAATAGTTTTTGTCATTGGATAGATTGCCAAGGTTTTCTTTGATTCTTCAGGAGTTTTAAATAAATACTGATTATCACAATTAAACTTGCAGTCCTTTAACGTTTGCTTTGGCTTTTCATAACCATAATCATCAATGTTTATATTAATGAACGTAACGTTAGGATATTTTTCTTCTAAAGACTTAATTTTTTTGTAGCTCTTTTTGAAGTGCTCGTAATATTTGTGAGACCAAAATGTAATTACTGTAGGCTGCTTAATTAGAGCGTATATATCGAAGATGTTATTGTCAAAATCTACAACGTCAAAGCTAGGAAACGTAGCGCCGTTCTGAAGTTTTTTTATAGAATTTGAATAATTGGTCATTAATAATTTAGCCTTTTCATTGGTTGTTTTATCTAAATACGAGTTTAGAACAACATCAGAATCTTTAGCATTTTTACTAAATGATAAATACTTTATGGTAAAATGGTAGAGCAACTCATTTTTTATATCGGGGTGAGTAACTAAACTATCAATAAGCTGTAACTTATCAATGTTATAACCTAAGGATCCCCAATTAAAAACTTTGTTTTTATTTTTTTCAGAGTAGCGTTCTAAGGATAGGGTGTTAAAATGATGTCTTAGAAAGATATGATAGTTATGGTAATTCTTAAAGAATTCATCATTATAGTTAATATTCTTTCTATAACTATAAAAGTTCGCTGGTAAAGATTTTAGAAAAGCTCCTTTAAACTTACCGTGGTGCATTAACGGGTAAACTTCTTTACAAGAGTTGTAATGAAAATTAATATTAGCTTGAGCAATCTTATTAAATAAAGGAGTTACCTCATACTTATCACTAAAACGCTCCAAAGTTTTTAATTTACTATTCTGAAGAGAATCAATATGGTTCTTGTAATCGCCAGCGTTTAATTGGCACAGTTTTAATATATGTTTCTCTTCTTTTTCATTCTCTAAGAATTCATTAATAAAGTAATTATTCTTTTTAGAGCCTTGACCAGTGTAAACCAAAGATTCATCAAATTCTAAAGTGTTTAATCTAAGCAAAATGCTATCATAAGCTTCAATAAGTATAGATTGATACTCCCCGCCATGCTTAAAAGAATGCATTCCCTCTTTTAAACTATCTATCTTAAATATAAATCTATTTCTTCCGTCTAACCTAATGGTGTCCGCTTTGTGTTCATCATTAGTAAGAATGACGTATTTAGAACTTGGGTTTATGATTTCACCTCCAAAATAGGCATGAGAAATTTTGTTTTCAGATGTATTACATCCAAAACATAAAATCAAGCTTAAAAATGAAAATAAATATAACTTCATGTATCCCTCATTAGTTACGAATTACTAAACAAAAATAACTTATGCATTTAAAAACTGTTGTTAATGCGTTGTTAAATGTTGTATTTACTAAGTTAAAGCGTTTAACAGTTGTTTTTTTACTCTTAAAATTAGAAGCTATAAGTTTCCACTTACCAATTCATTTTTCTACTTTTGCAAAAATTAAAATAATCATATGTTATCGGTATCGAATCTTTCTGTACAATTTGGAAAACGTATTCTTTTTGATGAAGTAAATACTTCTTTTACTAAAGGAAACTGTTATGGTATTATTGGAGCAAACGGAGCTGGAAAATCTACTTTTTTAAAGATAATTTCGGGCAAAATGGAGGCTACTTCTGGGCACGTTTCATTAGAGTCTGGTAAACGTATGTCTGTTTTAGAACAGAATCATAATTTATACGACGAACATACAGTATTAGAAACGGTTTTAATGGGAAATAAACCTTTATTCGATATTAAAACTGAAATTGATGCGCTTTATGCAGATTACACAGATGAAAATGCTGAAAAAATTGGAGAGCTTCAAGTAACTTTTGAGGAAATGAATGGTTGGAATGCAGATAGTGATGCAGCAGCTATGTTATCTAACTTAGGTATAAAAGAAGATTTTCATTATAGTTTAATGGGAGATTTGGATGGTAAACAAAAGGTACGTGTATTATTAGCACAAGCGCTTTTTGGAAATCCAGATGTATTAATCATGGATGAGCCTACCAATGATCTTGATTATGAAACCATTTCTTGGTTAGAAACTTTTTTAGCTAACTATGATAGCTGTGTTATTGTTGTATCTCACGACCGTCACTTTTTAGATGCCGTTTGTACACATATTTCAGATATTGACTTTGGAAAAATTAACCACTATTCTGGTAACTACACATTCTGGTATGAATCTTCGCAATTAGCGGCTAGACAAAGAGCACAACAGAATAAGAAGGCTGAGGAGAAAAAGAAGGAATTAGAAGAGTTTATTCGTCGTTTTTCTGCCAATGTAGCTAAAAGTAAACAAGCTACGAGTAGAAAGAAAATGATTGATAAGCTTAATATTGAAAGCATTAAACCATCTTCTCGTAGATATCCTGCAATTATTTTTGAACGTGAGCGTGAAGCTGGTGATCAAATTTTAAATATTGAAGGATTAGCGGCCTCATTAGATGGAGATTTGCTATTCAAGAATATTGATTTGAATCTGGCTAAAGGAGATAAAGTAGTTGTGTTTTCAAGAGATTCTAGAGCAACAACGGCGTTCTACCAAATTATAAATGATAAAGAAAAAGCAGATTCTGGAACCTATTCTTGGGGCGTTACAACATCTCAGTCTTATTTACCATTAGATAATAGTGAGTTTTTTAATAATGATTTAACTCTAGTAGATTGGTTACGTCAATGGGCTAAAACCGAAGAGGAGCGCGAAGAAGTAAATATTAGAGGGTTCTTAGGTAAAATGATTTTTAGTGGAGAGGAAGCGCTTAAGAAATCTAATGTTCTGTCTGGAGGAGAAAAAGTGCGTTGTATGTTAAGTAGAATGATGATGATTAGAGCAAATGTTCTTCAGTTAGATGAGCCAACCAATCACTTAGATTTAGAAAGTATTACTGCATTTAATAATTCTTTAAAAAACTTTAAAGGCACAATTTTATTTACTACTCATGATCATGAATTTGCTCAGACAGTAGCTAATAGAGTAGTGGAACTAACTCCAAATGGAGTAATTGACAGATATACTACGTTTGATGAGTATATGCAAGATGCAAAAATCAAAGAATTAAGGGATAAGATGTATGCCGTAACAGCATAATCTGAGATATACGCAAATAAAAAAACACCTTCTAGTCGTAGAACTAAAAGGTGTTTTTTTTATTTAAAAATTATTTATTTTAAGCTTGAAGTTCCGAATTCAGGCTTTCAATAATTTGTAACGTTTTATCTAATTCATCTTTATGAACGTAAACTTCTTGAAGCCCTTGAACAGCAGCTCCAAAACCAGCCAATCTTCCAGCTTCTGTTTCATCTTTAATTACAGCTCTGATATTTACGTTTTCAAGTTCATTCAAAACACGTTTTACAATAATAAAATCTCCAGTAAATACTTTGATATAGTTTGAATCTGTCATAGCTCTAAAATTTAAGGGTTCTCTTAAATATACTAAATTTTAGGGAAATTTCATAATGCTTTTAACTAAAATTCTTAAGTGCGAAATTTAGAATGTGCCAACTAATCCAACTTTGTTGGGGCCAAAGGAAATATTCCAAGAAATTGCTTTTGGCTTTGCATATGGAATATTATGAGATTCATTTTTATATAGAAATTTATCTATACCATCAACAACGACTATACTTAGTATTGCCCCAAAAGTCACATCAGTTAACCAATGTGCACCATCTACAAGTCTTGAAATAGGAGGGATGGCACCAATTGTGTAAATACCAGCTTTAACCCAAGGGTTCTCAAATTGTTTTGCTATAGCGTGAGACATTGTAACAGATAATACCGTATGCCCAGATGGAAAAGAATGTAATCCTGGTTCTTTAGAAAAAGGTTCAAAATAATGCGCTCCTAATTCTTGACTGGGTCTTGCTCTACCAAATCCATTTTTGGCAAAAGTTTGAATTAAACCTGTAGTTACAGAAGAAGAAATAATCAAAACACTAGTACGTCTTACCTTTTCATTTTTTGTAAATAACCCGTATCCATATAAACCTGCATTGGCAATAAAGTAGTTTTGAGGATTGCCAAAGTACCAACCAAAATCTCTTACAATTTTAGGGGTTCCATCTCTTTGTCTTATAGCAAAATCGTAGGCTTCTTCATCCGCTAATGATAAAACAGCAGTTCCAACAATTAGTCCACCAAACTTAGTAAAATCCTTTTTCTTCCATTTAATAGGTCTTGTGAATGAGTGTTTAACACTATGCCAGGTGGCATTAATATCATATTTTAAAAGAGACCATGTTGTTTCTTGAGATTGGTCTATTTTATATAATTTGTTTTGAGCGTTGGCGTACGGAGCTGAAAAAACACAGCACATAAGTACCACAAAAAAATGTTTAGTAAGCATGACAATTATCTATCTCAGTTCAGCACCAAGTTGCTTTTCAAAGTTTGCTTGCAACTTGTTCATAATTTTATCTATTTGCTTATCGGTAAGCGTTTTATTTTCATCCTGTAAGGTGAAACTAACGGCATAACTCTTTTTACCTGCTGGTAAGTTTTTACCCTGATAAACATCAAATAAATCCACATCTTTTAATAACTGCTTTTCTGTTTGAGAAGCAATCTTATCTATATCTTCAAAAGTAACGGTATCATCAAGAAGTAAGGCAAAGTCTCTACGTACAGCAGGATATTTAGGAATATCTTTAAACTTAACTTTATTATGCTTTACCATTTCTAAAACGGCATCCCAATTAAAATCAGCAAATAAAACATTTTGACCAATTCCAAAGTGTTTCAAAATCTTTTTATTTACTAACCCAAGGTCTACTAGTTTGTTTTTACCTAATGATAAGCTTATACCCTCGCTAAAAATATCATTTTTAACCGGAGAAACCTTATATCTAGATAAACCTAATCTTGCTAAAATACTTGTAATGGTACCTTTCAGGAAGAAAAAATCGCTTTTTTGAATGGCGTTTGTCCAACGTTCTTGAGAACGATTTCCAGAAACAAAAACAGATAAGTGCTTAAATTCTTCTCTGGTTTCACCAAATTGGTGATATGTTTTACCAAATTCAAATAGCTTTAAGTTATCTTGTTTTCTGTTAATATTATAGCTTACAGCTTCTAAACCTGAGAAGAGTAAACTTTGTCTCATTACACCTAAATCTGTACTTAAATGATTTAAAATAGATACGTTATGTTCTTCTTTTAGGTGTTCACTAAGTTCAGTGTACTTGGCAGTAGTTAGGGAGTTGGCCATAATTTCATAGAATCCTTGAGATACTAGTTGATCTCCAACAACATTTTGAATTCTATGATCATCATATTTGGATGTACTAGATATTGAAGCATTTAGCTTTTTAGTAGTTTCAATATTGTTGTATCCATAAACACGAAGCACCTCTTCTATAACATCAGCCTCACGCTGTACATCATTTCTATAAGCTGGAACCGTTAATCCTAAACCTGTTTCGGTTACATTATTAACTTTAATTTCTAAGGATGATAGGATGCTTTTTATAGTTTCTCGAGGAATCTCTTGACCAATAAGTTTCTTGGCATTTTCAAAATTTAATAAAACTTGAAAATCCTCAATCTTATTCGGATAAATATCTGTGATTTCACTTGTAATTTCACCTCCTGCAATCTCTTGAATTAATAAAGCAGCACGCTTTAAGGCATATTTTGTGAAATTAGGATCAATACCACGTTCAAATCTAAAAGAGGCATCTGTATTTAATCCATGACGTTTAGCTGTTTTTCTAACAGAAACAGGATTAAAATAAGCACTTTCTAAAAAGATGGATGTTGTTGTTTCCGTAACACCTGAATATTCACCACCAAAAACACCAGCAATACACATTGGTTTTTCGGCATCGCAGATCATTAAGTCGTCTTCATGTAATTCACGTTCTATACCATCTAGAGTAGTAAACTTTGTGCCCTTTTGTAAAGTTTTAACTTCTACTTTGTTCCCAGCAATTTTAACTGCATCAAAAGCATGTAGAGGCTGTCCTAGTTCATGTAAAACATAATTTGTAGCATCAACAATATTATTTATAGGAGCTAGGCCAATAGCCTTTAATCTATTTTGTAACCAGCTTGGTGATTCTTTAACTTTTAAGCCAGAAATAGTAACACCACAGTATCTAGGTGCTAATTCTTTATTAACAACGTCTACATCTATTTTTAATGTTCTATTTTCAACTTGAAAAGCACTAACAGATGGTGTTATTAATTCAAGATTGGTACCTTTTTGTAATAGACCAGCTTTAAGATCTCTTGCAGTTCCTAAATGACTCATAGCGTCTGCTCTGTTAGGAGTTAAGCCGATTTCAAAAACTTGATCGTTTTCAATGTCAAAAATACTCGCACAAGGTGTTCCAACTTCTAAAGCATCGTTTAGGACCATGATACCCTCATGAGATTTGCCTAAACCAAGTTCATCTTCGGCACAAATCATCCCGAAGCTTTCTTCACCTCTTATTTTCCCTTTTTTAATTTTCCAACTTTCACCCTCCTCAGTGTAAAGTACTGTGCCAATGGTAGCAACTGGTACTTTCTGCCCTGCAGCAACATTGGGAGCACCACAAACTATTTGCACTGGAGCGTCTTCTCCAATGTTAACTGTAGTAACTTTTAACTTATCTGCGTTAGGATGTTTTTCACAAGTTAATACTTCACCAACAACAACACCTTCAAGCCCTCCTTTTACAGACTGATAGGTCTCAATTCCTTCTACTTCAAGCCCTAAGTCTGTTAGTAATTCACCTGTTTTTTCTGGAGTCCAATCTATTTTTATAAACTGCTTTAACCAGTTATATGAAATCTTCATAAAGTCTACTTCTTGTTAAGAGGGCAAATATAAAATAATGCTCAATAGCATTCAAACTAAAGTATGATGATTTACAATTTTGTTATTCTAATTCTTCAATCATGATATTAAAATCATATTGTAAATCTTCATGTAATGTGCTCATATGTTTTTTAGCTAAAAATAACTGGCGCTTATACATGTTTAATAATTGTGTACTCCGTTGAATATTCGGTTTAAAATCTTTTAGTTTTTTACAAAAGTAGAGCAGGAGTTCTACTTCGGTTTCCTTTTTTTGCGAATACCTAACGTACTTCTTTATATTTCTAAGAATTTTTCTAACGCTTTTGCGTATGTAGTAGAAGCTATCTCTATTTATAATTTCAAATTCTTCATCAATATAGTCTTTTACACTTTGAATATAGCCTTCCTCATTATGAGATTCAAAAAGAAGATAGGTAAGTAACTCTTTATTTTCTTTTTTAAATCTAGATAACCTCAAACAAATATCCTGTACTTCTTTAGGTGTAAGTGTGTTAAGTTCTTGTTTTATTTCTTTTACAGAGACAGCTTTCATTTATTGTAATTTCTTTACAGCTTCTAGTTCTTTTTTTACTTCATTTACCATATCATTCCAATTCAGAGCTCCGGGACGTGCCAACATTTGAGGTTTGTAATTAAGGTTTGATATGTGGGCGTATTTTATAACAGCTTCTAGGGCTTTTTCCATATTACTTATGGCTACAATTTTGTAAGCCTCTTCTTTTCTTAGGTTGTAATACGCTAAATCTACAGCGGCATTAATTTTATGAGCGTAATATATGCCTAAATAACCCATGGCTTTTATATCTGAAATTAAGGCTTTAGATTGAGCAGACATTTCTGGATTATACAGTTTTTCTGCAGTATCAATACATTCATAACCCCAAAAGATTAAATTTTCAGAGACTTGAAGAGGAGTTGTTTCCTCAACTTTTTCTCTTTTAGAGGTTTTTAAAGCGTAATCTCTCGGATTGATAAGGTTTTGACCTGACATTACGGGATTATTTACAAAATCAAAAACATCTCTAAAACCTCCAAGCTTTTCTCTTGCTCTACAAGATTCTACAGACCAATCAGCATCCCAATTGCGCCAATGAAATCTGTTCACCTGTGGAATAATCTTAGAAGCAGTTTGCCAAGCTCTGAATAATGATTTATTATCCTTGGAGTTATAGTGTTTATCAAAGGTTTTAAAAATAATCTCTTCCGATAGTTCATTGTTATAGCCTAAACGCCCCCAAAGCATAAACTTGAATTTATGTTTGTCAAATTCATATTCTCCAGAAAGTTCTGGCACTTTACTAATAAATTCCTTAGCCCATACGTAACCATCAGAACCCATATAATAACCCTTGGTGTCTTGAGGCATATTTGCAATAAACGCCCTAACGTAATCCGTATTAGCCCATCGGTAAACAAAAATGTCATCATTTCTAAGGTTCCACCAAGACTTGAGATTATACTGTTTCATTGATGCAATATGATCGTCATAAAAATTAATGCTAGGAGAGGAGTACAGGCGGGCTTTAGCATACTTAAAGCTTACATCAAAATCATCTGGATATTCGCCCCAATAGTTCATTATTTGAGCCATGTCTGAATGCCAAACTCTATGTATTAAGTCTACCTTTCTGTTAGGCTGTTCTTTTTTGAAATCAAGAATTCCAAGTCCATAGGTGTTCCAAACCCATTCTTCTCTATTCGAACCTTCCCAAGTTAGGGGCATATGCTCACCAGATGTTATACCAATTCCTTTTACGTATGGATATGTTTTTAAGAATTCTTTTACTGCTGCACGATGGTATGCAATGGTTATTGGGTTATCCATTTGATGTGTAATACCATGTTTACCAGGTTTTTCATCGGTCATATTTATTCTATAGGTTTTGTACATGGGATCAACTGGCGTAGCTACGCTATTAGGGCAAATATTCCAATTTACCCAGTAAATATCAATGCCTCTATTGTGGGCATACGCCATTACTTTTTGCCAAAAGGCTATTTTTTCTTCAATAGATTGCTTTTTTACAAGTTTCAGATTGTCAAAAACTACGCTTGAAACCAATCCAGGATCTCCCATTTCATTTTCTAATCCGTTTGGTGTATAACTTGTGGTATAGATGTCATCTAATGCTACTTCTGGATAGTCCTTTAACTGGATTAAAGAAGGGAAAGGGTGAGGGTTCCAGAGCGATAATACATTGTATCTGTTTACTGCCATTTGGTCCAGATAGTTTTTCCAAAAGTCCCATTCCCAAACCGTTTTTACATTTTTGATAGCCGCATCACCAGAGTCATCATAACTGGGCGTTCTAGCATCTAGTGGAATATTCATTTTTAAACCTCTTTTCAAAATAAAGGGTTCATGTGCGGTATCTACAACGTTACCGTTCAATGAAAGCTGTTCTGAAACTTCCAATCCACCATACATTAGCCCAAGTTCATCGCCTCCTGCAATAGTAAGCTTTTCGGCATGTACCGAAACTTTATAGGCTTGAGGTTTAAGGGTAGAACTATCAATTATCCAAGTAATATTTAGTTTTTTAAGACCATTCTCATCAATGGCCTTTTTTACGTGTTCTTTTGCGAAATCAACTAAAGGCGATTGAATTTGCGTCGATTTTGAGCAATTAAAAAGTGTTACGCTTACTAAAAGCGTAATAAAAACAAAATTCCTAAACATAGTTTCTAATTGTATTGAAATTTCTTGCTCAGGTTTACGTTTTCAAACTCCTCGCTTTTAGGTAGATCAAATTCGTATTTCGTTTTGGTATCGAACTGAACCTCTAATGTTAAAGAGGATTCAAAATCCATAACATGACCTCCCCATTTTTTATCATCACTAATAAAATGAAAATGGTGTCCTTTGGCATTAATGTGTCCAATAAAATCTGGACAATAAAAACCTACTAAAGTTCCTGAAATATTTTCAGCCTCAAAAACAGGCCTGTTGGGTATGAGTACATCTAGTCCGTCTTTAAAAGGTCTCTTAACTTTAGGAACACCTCCCAATTTAATATGTTTAAAGCTTCCATGAATTTTATATACATAGAAGTAATGAGGGGATTTCTTCTTTGCGTCTAGTTTAGAAGGTAAATCGCCAAATTTTACAGTTTCTTCTATAGGAAAACTGTCTTCTTTATTAAAAAAAGCTGCATCGGCATAGACAATTTCATCCTTGTCTTGTCCCACACTAATTTCTCCATTTTCTCTTATGCGATAGGGTATTCCATCTAACATAATCAGTTCTCCATCAAGAAAATCAAAAGAGCCTAATCCTACATCCCCATGTTTTTTTAATTCCTCTACGGTTAAATCGCCGTCAAATACTTTGTTAACAAAGGCAAACCAAATGGAATATTGATAAAATGTATCCTCATTTAGTGTATAATCATTGGTGGAAGCAATAGAATTATCTTGAGGTGCTTCAGCTGGTTTTGTAGATTTTTCAGATTGTTTAATACAAGAGCTGAGTGATAATAGAAGGCTAAAGACAATCAGTTTTAAAAAAGGTTTCATGTTTAGTTTATTTAGTGTTTAGTAAGTGAAACGAATTTAACCAATTTAAAAAGGAAAATCAATGTGTTGCAAATCAAAGTTTTGTAAATAGTGTTCATAAAAAAAGCCTTTCGATAAAAGAAAGGCTTTATTATTATTTAGATTTTGTCTTTATCTTAATTTTGGATAGTCTGAAGGACTAACTTCATGCATTACTTTATAAATAGCTTCAAAAATATCTTCGGCAGATGGTTTAGAAAAATAATCACCATCATCTCCATATGCAGGTCTATGCGGTTTGGCTGTTAATGTCTTAGGTTCGCTATCCAAATATTGGAACGCCTTTTGTTTATTTAGAATTTCATCTAAGATATAGGCTGAAGCTCCACCAGGTACATCCTCGTCAATAATCATAAGTCGGTTAGTCTTTTCTATACTTTTAACTATATCATGATTAAGGTCAAAAGGCAATAAAGACTGTACATCAATCACTTCGGCATCAATACCAACAGTTAGTAACTCTTTAGCTACCTTTTCTACAATGCGTAAAGTGGACCCATAGGACACTAGCGTAATATCTGTTCCTTCTTTTACAGTTTCTGTAACTCCAATAGGTGTCCTTAGATTTCCTAAGTTATTAGGCATCTTTTCTTTTAGCCTATAACCGTTAAGACATTCTACAACAATGGCAGGATCATCACCTTGCAATAAAGTGTTATAAAAACCTGCAGCTTTTGTCATATTTCTAGGCACTAATAAGTTTACACCTCTACATAAATTGAGTAATCCTCCCATTTGCGATCCTGAATGCCATATACCTTCTAGTCTATGACCTCTGGTTCTAATAATAAGTGGTGCTTTTTGTTTACCCTTAGAGCGGTAGTGAATAGTAGCAAGATCGTCGCTAATCGTTTGAAGCCCATAAAGAATGTAATCTAAATACTGAATTTCAGCAATTGGACGTAAACCTCTAAGAGCCATACCAATTCCTTGTCCAATAATGGTAGCTTCTCTAATACCAGCGTCTGCAATTCTAAGTTCTCCGTATTTAGCTTGTAAACCTTCTAATCCTTGATTTACATCACCTATATTTCCTGTGTCTTCACCAAAAACTAATGCCTCTGGGTAATTATTGAAAATGGTGTCAAAATTATCTCTTAAAATAATTCTGCCATCCACAAGCGGAGCATCATCATTATAAGTTGGTTTAATCTCGGTAATTCGCGTATTGTTATGCGCAGTTTCAGAATACAAATGCGAGCTAAATAGGGGTTGGGTCTCTTCTAATACTGAGTTGATCCAATTTCCTAGTTTTTGTTTTTCTGCATAGGTTTCACCAATTGTATATCTTAAAGCTTTTCTAGCACAAGAAAGAATGTCTTTTCTTGTTGGTTCATCTATAGCAGAAATAGTCTCCTTTAATTTGTTGACAAAAACGCCATTTGCGGATTTTGACGCAACTTGTGTTAAAAGTGCAACTAATTCATTTTTTTCTTTAACTATAGGTCTTAAAAATGTATTCCAAGCATTTTTCTTAGCTTCTCTAACTTCTCTTTTTATCGTGCGTTCAATCTCAATAAGTTCTTCGGCAGTTGCAATACTGCTTTCAATCATCCATTCGCGCATTTTAAGATTACAATCATGCTGTCTTTCCCATTCTAAGCGTTCTGCACTTTTGTAGCGCTCATGAGAGCCTGAAGTGGAATGACCTTGTGGTTGTGTTAATTCAGTAACGTGAATTAAAATTGGAATATGTTCTTCTCTTGCAACATCTCCAGCTTCTTGAAAGGTTTCAACTAAATTGGCATAATCCCAACCTTTTACACGAAGAATTTCATAACCCGCATTATTTTCATCGCGTTGAAAACCTTTTAAGATTTCGGAAATATTTTCTTTGGTAGTTTGGTGCTTAGCATGCACGGAAATACCGTATTCATCATCCCAAACACTTATAACCATTGGTACTTGTAAAACACCAGCCGCATTTATGGTTTCAAAAAAGAGACCTTCACTTGTACTGGCATTACCAATTGTTCCCCAAGCTACCTCATTACCATTAACAGATAGGTTGCCAGATTTAATATCATCCACTTTTCTAAATACCTGAGATGCTTGAGCTAAGCCTAGTAGTCTTGGCATTTGTCCTGCTGTACATGAAATATCTGGACTTGAATTGTATTGTTGGGTTAGATCTTTCCAGTTGCCATTCTCGTCTAGGCTATGAGACATAAAATGCCCTCCCATTTGGCGACCTGCAGACATTGGTTCTTGGCTCATATTTGTATTGGCATATAAACCTGCAAAGAATTGTTCGGCTGTTAATTCTCCCAAAGCCATCATAAAGGTTTGGTCTCTGTAGTAACCCGATCTCCAATCTCCTTTTTTAAAGGCTTTAGCCATTGCTAATTGAGGGACTTCTTTACCATCTCCAAAAATTCCGAATTTAGCCTTACCAGTTAATACCTCGCGTCTTCCTAATAAACTACATTCTCTGCTTCTAACCGCTATTTTGTAATCGTTAATTACTTCAGCTTTAAAATCTTCGAATGATATGTTTTTTAAATCGGGAATACTCTGCATAATTTAAGAACGGTTTTTCAATGTGCAAAAATAGGTGATTTATACCGATTTTGCAATTTTAAGCCCACTCTTATTGTTAACAATTGTTAAAAAATAATTAGTTTTTTATGTTTAAATTGAATATTTTTCAAAATAAACGCTGTTTTTTGTAAAAAAATGTAATTATTAGTGTTTTAAAACCATCTTCTACGGAAAAGACCTAACAGGACTTGTGGGTCTACGGTAAACTTGAATCTTATCTTTTGATCGTAGTTTGGTTGTCCTATTTCCCAGCCAAGATTAGAATACAGAGGAAAGTAAATTTCAAAGTAATCTGTAACCAGGTTAAGTCTTATTCCAGAATCATATACAAAATGTGTGGAATCAAACTTGTTCTTAACTAAGCCAATGTCGCCATAAAGTAAAACATACTTCCATAATGTTGTACTTGCATTGAGTGTAGACATCCACTGGTTGGCATAAGGAAACTCTAATTTAGATTTAAAACCACCTTCTGCTGTTATAAATTGTTGGCTAAATATCCCTGAAGATTCAGAACGTCCTAAATAAGCATATTCAAATAAATAATCTGTTGGTCTATCTAAAGCAAAACTAAAGTAGTTAGAATCTAGGTCGGTTTTATTGCTTATAAATGCACCTGTAAAGAATCTTAAGTTTAATTGCCTATTACTTTCAAACAGTTTTCTATATTCATACTTAAAAGATACTTTACTAAATTCTTTTGCTAATTGAAAATCTGCTGTCCATTTTCCAAAGTTTATTAAGTTATCATTAGAATGAATATACCTGGCGCTAAAGACACTATAATTTGGTTCGGAAGACGTTAAGATATTATTTACATCTTTATCTCTATGAATATCAATATATCTAAAACTTAATATTTTACGTTTGTTAGATCTGAAATCATTGTCGTCTCTAAAATAAAATGTAAGCGAAGGTGTTATTCTTCTCACAAAAAGGTCTTCGGCATAGGAAGAATAAGAGGCTCCAATACCATAGTTTATTCTGTATAAATTCTTGTTTTCTAGATAGTGAATATTAGAAATAGTAGTTGATCCCGTTAGGGTGCGTGAACCAAAGGCATATCTTGGTTCTATTTTGTAATTTAAAAGTTTTCTTAGAACCGTTTTGTTATACATTCTTGCTCCTAAACTAAGGCCATCATAGATATTATTATATTCTATTACAGGCATAAAGAAAACTTGACTGTAATGCGGGTCTTCTATGTCTTGAAATACTCTAAATTGAAGCGGTTTATTATATAAGCGATTTCCTTTTAAAGATTTCCAGTTATCCCTAACGTTTATTTCAGGAATAGCTTTATTGTAATTTAGAACTAGCTTATTTGCATCGTTTCTAGGAATCGTAATGGTTTTGCTTTTTGATATGTTTTGAACCCAAGTTTTAGAAATGATACTGTCATCTTTTAATGCGTATAGCGAAATGGGCATACTATTTTCACGCTTATTCTTTATGGTAAGTGTAACAGAATCCTCAGTTTTAATAACATTTTTGATTTTAAAGTCAATTTTTTTTCTAGTATTTAGGTAATCATCAAAAAACCAACTAATATCTTTAGATGTTTTGGACTTTATGAGATCTTCAAAGTCTTTAGTAGATATGTCTTTTAATTTATTCTCTTTTACAAATTCGGAAAGACTGTTTTCTACGATATCTTTATTCACAAAATCGTCTAGATATCTTAAACCTAATCCTGCTTTGTATTGGTTAGCTATGTTACTGTTAAATTTTAAAAGCGAATCTTTAGGCATTGTTAGCTTTTGATCTCTATTTGTTCTGGCCATTAGCATAAAAACAAGTGTATACTTGTCATTAAACTTCATATCTGCTGCATGAAATGCTCTTATTCCCCAAATATCTGCAAAGGAGCCAAGAAATTTCATTTTTGGATAATATTCATCAACATACTTAATTAAGTAGTAGATTTGAATACCATCCATTAGCCATTGCTCTTTTCTTGGGTTAAGAAGAAGTGTGTTTTCTAAATAATTATTTAATGCAATCTTTAGAAGCTTTATTTCGTACTGAAAGCGATTAGGGTAAGGTTTTAAGAATTTTGGTAAAAAGTTTAATCCATATATAGGATTCTTGTTATAGTCAATATGTGATACAATAAGTTTTTTGTGAGGATATTTGCCTAAGTTTTCCTCTAGAAATCCAAGTATTTTTTCTGTTATCAATACCTTGTCTATAACCTGAAGCTTTTTATCTTCTATACCAGACACTAAGGCAAAATCATCATTCTGAATAGTGTTGAAAATCTTTTGCTTATTTAGGAATAATTTGGTGTTTAGTCTATTTTTTCCTGAGAGTTTAAGGTTTTGATTATTAGTGTTTTGCGTGTGGCTATCTAAATCTAATTCTGAAGTTACTTTAAAGTCCTTAGGGCAATAGAGATCCAACGTAATATCTGCTTTAGGGATGAATAAATCATCTAAATCTTCGTTACTATAATACTGCCAATTCCCATCATAAATTGCAGGAGTAATGTACCAATATCTTAAGTTAATATCACCTTCATTGGTTAAGCCATATTTAGTAAATTTAGAATTCGGTATTCTTACTACATAATCCAATTTAATTTCATAGTAGTCCTTAGGCATTAAGGGGTTATTTAAAGTAACTTTAACAACATCTGGTGAGTTTTCGAGTTCGCAATATTCTAAATCAATACCATTTTGCTTAATTGATGTTACAACCGAATACCCTCTATCTTTATTTTTTGCTAAATGAAAATCGTTTTTATACTCGTCTGCAATTCTTTTGGCTAAAGGTGTGATTTTTGTAGAATAACTGTTGCCCCAGTTATTTAAATAAATGGTATCTAGTGTTTCTTGTGAAGTGTTATAATACCTAATAGTTTGAGATATTGAAATCTTTCTATTTTCAACATCAAAAACTGCTTTAAGATCAATTTTATTTTGGCTAAAAACACTAAAGCAAACAAAGTAAAAGAAAAAGCAATTTATGAGGCGGAATTTCAAAATCAAATAAACATTTAGGGTATAAATTCAAAAATAACTTAAGGCACTGCAATATAGTAAAATATGCTTTTAAGCACGCTTTAATATAATGTTACCAATGTATTATTATAACAAGTTAGTATAAAAAATACCTAATACCTAACTAAAAATTAGGACTTAATTGAGATTCTTTATAAAAAGCATCTAGAATTTCGGTAACTTCTTCTGGGGTGTCAACTAGGTGAATTAGGTCCATGTCTTTAGGACTAATATTGCCAAAAGTATCAAGAAGTGTATTTTTAATCCAATCTAAAAGACCTTCCCAAAATTCGGTTCCTACAAGTATAATTGGGAATGTTCCAATTTTATGGGTTTGTATTAGTGTTAAAGCTTCAAAGAATTCGTCTAATGTGCCAAATCCTCCTGGCATAACTACAAACCCTTGAGAATATTTTACAAACATTACTTTTCTAACAAAGAAGTAATCAAAATCTAGGCTTTTATTATGATCTATATAAGGATTATCATGTTGCTCAAAAGGTAATTCAATATTCAATCCAACTGAGGTTCCTCCTGCTAAATGAGCGCCTTTGTTTCCGGCTTCCATAATACCTGGGCCACCTCCAGTTATAACGCCATAGCCGGCTTCAACAATTTTCTCTGCAACATCAACGGTGAGTTGGTAATATTTTTGATCTGGTTTTGTTCTTGCCGATCCGAAAATGGAAACACAAGGGCCAATTTGACTCATTTTTTCAAATCCATTAACAAATTCTCCCATAATCTTGAAGATTGCCCAAGAATCATTTGTTTTAATTTCATTCCAACCTTTATGGTGCAGTTCTTTTCTCATAAATTTTAATTTTTTCTAATTTAATTCTTTTTTAAGGAATTTGGCTGTATAACTCTTTTTATGTTTAATAATCTCTTCTGGCGTACCTTCAACGACTATTTGTCCGCCACCTCTTCCTCCTTCATGGCCAATATCTATAATGTGGTCTACGGTCTTAATAACATCTAAATTATGTTCAATAATTAGAACAGTATTTCCTTTATCTACAAGTTTATTTAAGACTTGCATTAGCACTCTAATATCCTCAAAATGAAGTCCTGTTGTAGGCTCATCAAGAATATAGAAAGTGTTTCCTGTGTCTCTTTTACTTAGTTCCGTGGCAAGTTTAATCCGTTGAGCTTCACCTCCAGAAAGGGTAGTACTTTGTTGCCCTAGTGTTATGTAGCCCAAGCCAACGTCTTGAATAGTTTTGAGTTTCTTGTAAATTTTTGGTATGTGTTCAAAGAAACCTACAGCCTCGTTAATGGTCATATTTAAAACATCACTAATAGACTTTCCTTTGTATCGTATTTCTAAAGTTTCTCTATTGAAGCGTTTTCCTTGGCATGTTTCACATTCTACATAAACATCTGGTAAAAAGTTCATTTCAATAACGCGTAAACCTCCACCTTGACAAGTTTCACAACGCCCGCCTTTAACATTAAAACTAAATCGGCCTGGTTTATAGCCTCTAATCATAGCTTCAGGTGTTTTAGCAAACAAAGCTCTAATTTCACTAAAAGTCCCAGTATACGTTGCAGGGTTACTTCTAGGCGTTCTCCCAATAGGGGATTGGTTAATATCAATTACTTTATCAATATGTTCTAGACCTTTAATGTTTTTATAGGGCATTGGTACTTTTACACCGTTAAAATAATGCGCATTTAAAATAGGATACAAGGTTTCATTAATTAAAGTAGACTTTCCACTACCTGAGACACCTGTAACTCCTATCATTTTACCTAAAGGAAATTTAACAGAAACATTTTTAAGATTATTACCTGTGCAACCTTTAAGTTCTAAAAACTTACCATTACCTTTTCTACGCGTTTTTGGAATTTCAATTTCTTTTGATCCGTTAAGGTAATCGGCAGTTAAGGTATTGTGTGTTTTAAGTTCATTAATATCGCCTTCACTAATAATCTCTCCTCCGTATTTTCCAGCTTTTGGTCCAATATCTATAACGTAGTCCGCACGCTCAATCATATCCTTATCATGTTCTACCACAATTACTGAGTTACCAATATCTCGTAGAGAAACTAAGGAATTAATTAGTTTTTCGTTATCTCGTTGATGCAAGCCTATGCTAGGTTCATCTAAAATATAAAGAACACCAACAAGTTGCGAACCTATTTGAGTAGCCAATCTAATACGTTGTGCTTCACCTCCAGACAAAGTTTTGGAACTTCGGTTTAAGGATAAATAATCGAGACCAACATCTAATAAAAATTGCAACCTAGATCTGATCTCTTTTAGTATTTCTTCAGCAATTTTTAATTGTTTTTCGGATAGGTGATTTTCTAAATCATTAAACCAAGTAACCAACTCAGCAATATCCATATTTGCTAATTCGGCAATATTTTTTCCGTTTATTTTAAAATAAAGGGATTCTTTCTTGAGTCTAGAACCTTCACATTCTGGACATTTAATTTTGTCCATGTATTCTTTTGCCCATCGTTTTAACGATGTAGATTCTGCAGTTTTATATTGATTTTCAATAAAGTTAGCTACGCCCTCAAAATCAATATTGTAATTTCTTGTTACGCCAAGGGTTTTACTTTCAATCTTAAATTTTTCATTTCCCCCATAAAGAATCATTTCTTTGGCTTCATCTGGAATGTCTTTGTAGGGATCCGATAACTTAAAATTGAAGCGTTGTGCAATGGTTTCTAACTGTTTAAAAATCCAGCTTTTTTTCTCTGGACCATGTGGTGCTAAAGCTCCGTTTTTAATAGAAAGCGTATCATCTGGAACTATTTTATTAACGTTTACCTTGTAAAGTTCGCCAATGCCATTACATGTTGTGCATGCACCTTTAGGAGAATTAAAAGAAAAATTATTAGGCTCTGGGTTTGGATATGATATGCCAGATGAAGGGCACATTAGATTTCTACTAAAATAACGGGCTTTGTTTGTATCTTGATCTATAACCAATAGCACATCATCTCCATGATACATTGCGGTATTGATAGTTTCAGTAAGTCTCTTGTCATTGTCCACCGAATCATTTACTACCAATCTATCTATTACAATTTCAATATCATGAGTTTTGTAACGATCTAGTTTCATCCCTTTGGTAATATCTCTAATGTCACCATCGGTTCGTACTTTTACAAAACCTTGCTTAGCAATTTGTTCAAAAAGCTCTCTATAATGTCCTTTTCTAGACCTTATAACAGGAGATAGGATGTTTATACGTTTGCCTTCAAAGTCTTTTAATATAAGCTCTTTAATTTGCTCATCGCTGTAACTTACCATTTTATCACCAGTATTGTAACTATAGGCGTCACTAGCTCTGGCAAAAAGAAGGCGCATAAAGTCGTAAATCTCTGTAATGGTTCCAACTGTAGATCGTGGTGATTTACTGGTTGTTTTTTGTTCAATGGCTATAACGGGAGATAGACCATCAATTTTATCAACATCCGGTCTTTCTAAGCCTCCTAAAAATTGTCGGGCGTAAGCAGAGAAGGTTTCAATATATCGACGTTGCCCTTCCGCATAAATAGTATCAAAAGCTAAGGACGATTTTCCACTACCAGAAAGCCCTGTAATAACAACAAGTTTTTCTCTGGGTATTGAAACATCTATATTTTTTAAATTGTGAGCTCTGGCTCCTTTTACTTCAATAAAATCATTCAATTGGCTCATATTTGACAAAAGTGCTAATTTACAATTTTAGTTGTTAATTTTCTGTAAACATTTCTTCTGGATTTGTTATAATTGTAAACAGAAGTTCGAATATTAAATTTTTAAAATAAGATGAAATTATTAGGTATAGGTTCAAGAATTAATCATAGTGAATACGGTAAAGGTGTTATAACCAATGTTACATCTCAACATTATTGGGTTACATTTATTGATAAAGGTTTAGAAACTATTGATTTAGATAGTGAATTTGATATTATTGAAGCCGCTTATGATGATGTTGATACCATTAGTTTTTATGATGTTGAAACTAGTTTAGTGAATATTTTAAAGAAGTGGAGCGATGTTTCTGAAGTTGTTACTATTGCCGATAAATACAAAGGAGGAACGCTTATTTTACAACCAGCGGATGAAAATTTAAAGGCTTATGAATTACCAATAGACAAATTTTTCCACAAAATAACAATGGTTAGAGATAGACTTCGTGTAATGGAGCAGCGCATAAATTCTAGTGATTTAGATGAGCAACAAAAGGTAGACTTGCAGCAATATGTAACAAGAATTTATGGTAGTTTAACAAGTTTTAATGTATTGTTTAAATCTGATTCCCAAAAATTTATAGGCCAACGAAGTAAATAGATTTAAGGCTTTTTGAAAAATGCTTTTTTTATGAGAATCCAATACATAATTATTGGAAAAAATATGCATATTACAACCGAAGCCACAACATAATTCATTCCAACAAAATCAAAACTTCTTAGAAAATCGACTGATTTATCAAATAGTGTATTTGAAAAATTGGAAAAGTCTTTTATAAAAACACATAGAATAAGAAAAGTTACTAAGAATATTACCTTTGAAATGTGCTTTTTTATCGCCTTATCCAATAAATAAACCCATGAAAAAGGAATTAGAAGAAACCAAATAAGAACATTTATTTCTTTGTAGCTAAATCCTGTTAATTCAGAAAGAAACATTAGAACCTCATAAACAAGATTAAATATTTCTTTCATCATGTTTTAATACATGCCTTTTATATCTGTGATTTCCATTCCAAAGAAAAGAATCTCATGCCCTGTTGGTAGTTTTGCTCCGGTTTCTGTTGTAGTCCAGGTGTTCCAAGAAGCTTCTAAACCATCTATAGGCGTTTGGTCATCCCACATTTTAAAACTTTTAGGAGTTCCATTATTATCTAAGTGCCATAAATAAGCCCCTCTGTTTGGATAGGTTACTAATAGCGCCTTTCCTTGAGCCGTATTAACATAAGCGCGTTTTACATTATCATCAAAGACTCTGTAGGGAGCAAATACCCAAAAGGCGTCCTTGTGGAAGTATTTTTTGGCATCTTTTATGAGTTCATCCGCTAATTCACCATCAACTTTAAAGCTGTGCACATAGGCTTGATTAGGAGTGCTATTATCAAAAAATAACTTAACTTTTTTGTCCTCCCAGTATACCTCACAGCAGTTTTTAAGTTTCTCCCATTTATAATGCCTTCTACTTTTATACGTCCATTCAAAAACATTTGTACTATCAAAAGCTTTTTTATTCAAAGCGTCTAACATTTTAGTTGCTAAGATGTCTGCCTTTTCTCCTTCCAGACCAGTTGGAAGTTCTTCATGATGTTTAAAATAAATGTATCCACAAAATAGCAAGCTGGGTAGGGTGATAAAAATCACCAAACCAAATAAAATTTTTAAAGGTTTTTTCTTCTTTTTGCTCAAACCTATCAGACTTTTTTCACAATTTACAAAGTTTAATTATATAACCTAATGTTTTTTAGAAAAATGGATTAGGTGAAAACATAATTACCAAAACATTAGCTTATTAGCTTTTTTTAAGTAAAAATGTATTATAAATATAAGGCAATTAAGAAATTTTCAGGCTCAGTTCTTTTAGTTTTTCTGTTGAAAAGGTGATTAATTCGTTAAAGAACGAAGTGAATTCATTTTCAAATTCCTGATAAAATTCTTCGAGCTCAATTACAGCCTCATTCATACTTGATTTATGCTTCGTTCTCCTATTCATACCGTCCAACACTCTAGATATACCTTCCATAGACCCATAACTCAATAGCCAATTATCTGTTATCATATAAGGCATCATTTTTTGAATTCGAGGGGGTAACATGTCGTAATGTTCCTCTAAGAGATCATAAAATGCTTCTACATATTCATTTAACGGCGTTTTAGAATATTTATTCCAATTCTTGGCTAAAAAGTGATCATATAATATATCTACAATAATCCCAGAATAATGTCCGTACTTTTCATGAAGCCGTTTAGTACTTAATCTTACTGTTTTATGCGCATCGGTAAACGTATCTATATGTCTATGAAGCAGAATGCCAACCTGAACATCTTTAGAATAGGTTTTATAACTACTACCTTTTATACCATCAGCTATAAAATTGCCAATAGTTACTAGGTCATTATTGCCAGAAAGGTAAATGTGGGCTAAGTAATTCATTCGAGGAATTTACAAATTCCTTGTCTAATTTAGAACATATTTAGAATTTAAAATCCCATCCTTAATTTTTTTAGGTTATGTTAAAATACAAGCTAAAAAAAATATGTACGTTTGCAGAAATCCATAAACAAAGATATGACACTAATAAAATCAATTTCAGGAATTAGAGGAACTATTGGAGGTCAAGTTGGTGAGAACTTAACACCTATTGATGCTGTGAAATTCGCTGCCGCTTACGGCGCATGGGTAAAGCAAAATAGACCTAATAAAGAAAATTACAAAGTTGTAGTAGGAAGGGATGCCAGAATTTCTGGTGAAATGATACAGAGTCTTGTAATTAATACACTAATTGGTCAAGGTATAGATGTTGTGAACTTAGGACTGTCTACCACTCCAACCGTAGAGGTTGCTGTACCTATGGAACATGCTGATGGCGGAATCATTTTAACTGCAAGCCATAATCCAAAACAATGGAATGCCTTAAAGTTGTTAAATGAAAAAGGGGAGTTCTTGGACGCTGTTGAAGGTGCCAAAATTCTAGATTTGGCGGATAGCGGTACTATTGAATTTGCGGATGTTGATAGCCTAGGAAAGGTTACGGTTAATGATGCCTATATAGATTTGCATATTATTGAGGTACTAGATCTACCACTTGTAACAGTTAAGCCTATTGAGGAAGCAAAGTTTAAAGTAGTTGTAGATGGTGTAAATTCAACTGGTGGAATTGCTATTCCATTATTATTAGAACGTTTGGGTGTTGATGTGGTTAAATTATATTGCGAACCAAATGGGCATTTTCCTCATAACCCGGAGCCTTTAAAAGAACATTTAACAGATTTATCGGAAGCGGTTAAGAAACATAATGCAGATTTTGGTATTGTTGTAGATCCAGATGTAGATAGATTAGCTTTTATGGACGAAAATGGAGATATGTTTGGTGAAGAATATACGTTGGTAGCTTGTGCAGACTATGTTTTAAGTAGAACGCCAGGAAATACTGTAAGTAATATGAGTTCAACTCGAGCATTGAGAGATGTAACAGAAAAGCATGGTGGAACTTACGAAGCTAGTGCAGTAGGAGAGGTAAATGTTGTAAAACTAATGAAGAAGAATAATGTTGTTATAGGTGGTGAAGGTAATGGCGGTATTATCTATCCAGACTCACACTATGGAAGAGATGCTCTTGTAGGTGTAGCGTTGTTTTTAAGTCTTCTTGCAGATAAGAAGATGTCTGTTAGTGAGTTAAGAAAAACGTATCCTAACTACTTTATGAGTAAGAAAAAAATACAGTTAACACCTGAGCTTGATGTTGATGCAGTTTTAAAGGAAATAGAAAACAGATATCAGAATGAACAACTGACAACAATTGATGGTGTTAAAATAGATTTTCCAGAGAATTGGGTGCATTTAAGAAAAAGTAATACTGAACCAATAATAAGAATCTATACAGAGGCGAAATCACAAAAAGAAGCCGATGATTTAGCAGATAAATTTATTGCTGAATTAGGTGCCATAGCCGGCTTATAATATTCAGTCTTTTGAGAAGTTGTCTAATCATATTATTTATAATTAACACTGCTTTTGCACAAAATGAAAATTTTGTCCAATTAAATACGGACTCTAAATGGCAATTAAAATTTAGTGACAATTGCACTGAAGATTGGGAAACCAAATGGTTTTTAGATGGCCTTAGGGCTCAAGTCGTAAACACTCAAAAAGGTATGCTTTTTAGTGCGGGAGATGTGGAGCATGATCATTCTTGTCATGCCGTATTATGGACCAAACCCTCGTTTAGTGGTGATGTTAAAATAGAATATGATTATACTAAAATAGACACCAGAGTATCTCAGGTGAATATAGTCTATATTCAGGCACAAGGTATCCATGAGGGCAAAAAAGATATTTTCACATGGAAAGACGAACGTGATATACCATACATGAGAACTTATTTTGATAATATGAAATGTCTTCATATTAGCTATGCTGCTTTTGGAAATGATGGTGAGTATATTAGAGCTAGACAATACCCTAGGTTAGAAGGAACAGATTTTAATACAACTACCGAGATTCCTCCAGCAAGTTTTAATACGGGACTATTTATACCTGGAAAGAAGTATAAAATTACAATTATTAAGACTAAAACTAAGTTGTTTTTTAGAGTAAAAGGAGATTCAAAAGAAAAAGTATTTTCTTGGGATTTAGATGAACAGAATCAAGTTAAAAATGGTAGAATAGGCCTGAGACATATGTTTACAAGGTCTTCTTTGTATAGTAATTTTAAAGTTTATACCAAGTTATGAGGTTTAAGTTTACAATAGTAAAATAATATCGAAATACTGGAAATATAGGTCGTTTGAAAAAACGACCTTTTTTTATACTTACATTTACTTTTAAACCATCAAAACACATACATGAATTTAAAAAAATACGCTTTCGTTTTTATAGCCGTAGTTATATTATTTGTTCAATCTTGTAAATCTGATAAGAAGATTGAAGAACCAAATCAACAACCTAACATAGTTTTTATTATTGCAGATGATGTTAGTTGGAACGATTTGGGTGCTTATGGCCATCCTAATGTAAGAACGCCACATTTAGATAAAATGGCTAAAGATGGTATGATTTTCAATCAGGCGTTTTTAACAACAAGTTCATGTAGTCCGAGTAGAACAAGTATTATTTCAGGATTATACCCACATAATACGGATGCTGAACAATTATCATGGCCTTTACCGGATTATAAGAAAACCTTCGTGCAAGAACTTAAGAATGCGGGGTATTGGACTGGTTTAGCAGGAAAATACCATATGGGAGACCCAGTTAGAGACGATTTCGATCAACTTTTAGAAATGCAATGGTTAGATGCACCAATTGGTTTAGATAGACGCTTAAAAGGAGATGGAAGTGGTTGTGATGAGTGGATAAAACTTTTGCAAGATAGACCTAAAGATAAACCATTTTTTACTTGGTTAGCATCTTTTGATGCCCATAGGCCATTCTATGAGGGTATTAGTAATCAGCCATATGATCTTGATGAGACTATTATTCCTCCATATATGCCCGAAACAGAAGCTTCAAAGAAAGATTTCGCCCTATATTATGAGGAAATTACTAGAATGGATGATTATGTTGGAAAGGTTATAGCCGAATTAGAAGCGCAAGGTGTTGCCGATAATACAATTGTATTATTTGTATCAGATAATGGAAGAGCATTCCCTAGAGATAAAACTACCTTATATGATGGAGGGATTAGAACACCTTGGATTATAAAATGGCCAGCAAAGATTAAACCTGGATCGGTTAATGATAATTTAGTAAGTTCTGTAGATATAGCGCCAACATTTATGAAATTGGCTGGATTAGAACCGTTATCTGATTTTGATGGTGTTGATTTCTCTTCAATGCTTGCCGATACTAATCACGAAACAAGAAAAGATGTTTATGCCGAAGATCATTTTCATGATTTTGAAGACTATACAAGAGCTGTAAGAACCAAAAAGTATAAGTACATTAAAAACTATTATCCAGACCTTCCTAATACACCTTCTGCTGATATAATAAGAGATAGAACCTGGAAGAGCATGAAGGAAGAAAGAGATAATGGAACTTTGTCTAAAGCTCAAATGTGGTGCTTTGAAATGCCTAGGCCAGAAGAGGAATTGTATGATGTTGAAAAAGATCCTTATGAATTACAAAACTTAGCTTTAAACGCTGAATACGATTACGTGCTAAATGATATGCGCATGCGTTTAAAGCGTATGAGAGAAACCACAAAAGACTATCTTCCAACAGAAAGAACGCCAGACGACTTTGTACGCGAAACAGGCTATCCAACCAAATACCGTATTAGACCAAGACCATCTAAAGCAGTTTATATGAAGGCTAGGGAAGAAGGACGAGTGCTTATGAATCCTGATTTTGTAGATACAACACCTAAAGAATAGAATAGTTACAACTTAGGTTTTTTATTTCTATGTTTCCAACGGCGGTGTGTCCAGAAGTAATACTCTGGGGTATCATATATTTGTTTTTCTAATTCTCTTAAAAAAACATCCGTTAATTGATAGTTTGGAAAATCTTTAGAATTTTCAGCTAGTGTTACTATTTCAGCCTCGTAATACCCGCGTTTAACCTTATTGATTTTAAGGTAGGCGGTAGAAAAATCTAAGTTTTTGGCTAAACGTTCGGCGCCTGTAAAGCAAGGTACTGATATGCCCATAAATTTACCCCAGTATACATCTCGAGTAGCTCTGGGGGATTGATCACTAAGAAAACCAGTAATTGTTTTTACTCCAGAAGTCTCATGAGTTGTAATAGTTGTAATTGTTTCTTTAGTGCTAATTAAATATGTGCTGAATTTAGATCTTATTTTCCGTACCAGTTTGTCAAAATATTGGTTAGAAAGTTTTTTATATACAGCAAACCCCTTAAAATTAATATACTGCTGTATAACAATTGCCCATTCCCAACTTGCATAATGTCCAAAAATGAGAATAATACTTTTATTAAGTTGTTCTAATCTTTTAAATTCTTCAGGATTTTTAATGTGAAATCGCTTTTTTAATTCTTTTTCTGAAATGGACATAGTCTTTGCCATTTCCAAGAACATATCTGCTAGATGTTTATAGAACTTTTTTCTAATTTTTTTAATTTCATCTGCGGGTTTATCAGGAAAAACCAATTCTAAATTATTAGTTACAACCTTTTTTCTATAACCAACAATGTAATAGAGTAAGACATAAACACAATCTGAAATTAAATATAATATTCTAAAGGGAAGTTTGGAGATACTCCATAAAAGAGGATAAAGAAGAATATAAATTAGAAATTGCATGAATTAGTTTTAGTTTTGTAGGCGCAAAAGTACAAGATTTTGTTTTTTAAAGTAGACATTAAATAAATAATTGACCTTAATCGTTTAAAAAAGTATGAGTTTAGATTTAATAACCATAATAGTCATAGTAGCAAATGTTTTAATTTCTATTAAAGGATTTGATGATTACGGATTTTTAGAAAAATATAAATTTCAGGTTGGAGGTGTACAACGTGGAGAAAAAATTAGGTTGTTTAGTGCTGGATTTCTGCATGTTGACTTTCAGCATCTTATATTCAATATGATTACACTATTCTTTTTTGCTAATGTTGTAACTGGTTTTCTGGGGAATGGAGGATTTGTTGCTGTTTATGTTATAAGTCTTCTATTAGGGAATCTGTTATCATTATATTTTCATAAAAATGAATACCATTATAGTGCTGTTGGAGCCAGTGGCGCCGTAACAGGTATTCTTTATTCTGCAATTTTGTTAAGACCAGAAATGAGTTTGTATATGTATTTTATTCCAATTCCAATTCCTGCATATGTTTTTGGAATTGGTTATTTACTGTATTCTATTTATGGAATGAAAAAGAGAATAGGTAATATTGGACACGATGCACATTTTGGTGGTGCCATTGGTGGTTATGTTATAACATTATTTCTTGCTCCTTGGCTTTTAAAGGAAAATCTGCTAATGGTTGGTTTATTAGCTATTCCCATAGTGTTATTATTTGCATTAAGAAAGGCTGGGAAGATGTAAACATAAAAAAGCGCTTTAAAGCGCTTTTTTATTCTTTGTTATTGGTTTATTTAGTTATAAACGAATTCTATTGTCTCGTCTTCTTCAATTTCACCATCAATTTCGGATTTTAATATTGCCGTTTGTGGGTAATTTTTATCATTATAGGTGTAAATGTATATTTCTTTTGCATCATAATCTGTTTCATCACTATATTTTTCAATATAAGAAGTCAAGTTATATGAATTAGAGTGAATTAAAGCACCAAATTCGTTATTACTTAGAAGATTTAAAACTTCAACTTGGTGCACGTTCTTAAATATGCCATTTTTATCATCATAAGTAAATAAATACTCATATCCATCATCTTCTTTTATACTAGATATGTTATTCCCTATATGAGAAAATATTGAGGTACCTGCTGGTTCAAAAACAGAACCATCTTCTGGTCCTTTGCGTAATAATTCATCTGTAAAAGTATTATTGCTGTTGTTATATGTAATATTATGTTTGTAAGACAATCCATCAATACCAGAATCTTCCAGCCAAATTTCCGTAAGTTTTATAACTTTATTTTCAGAATTATACTCTAAAGTAGTATAAGCTGCAAGCCCTCCTCCAAAAAAATGATCTTCTCTAACCAATAAAGTGTTTTCATAGGTATAAACTGTTTTAAAACCATCCCCTTCATCTATATTTAATAGTACGTTTCCATCATAATTATAAGTTTCAGTAAATTCTTCATCTGTCCCTTTATTATATATGATTTTTGTTACTAATGTTTTGTCGTCTTTATCATCTGATTCTTCTTTAGAATCACTAGATTCAGTTGAACAAGATAAAAATAGAATTGCAATTGCACTTAGTAAGATTTGTTGTAATTTCATGAAAGATAATTTTTAAATAAAAGTGCGAATATAAATCTTAATATTGAAATGGTATCATGATATTTATCATTTTAATGTTATTTAAATAATTGATTTTTCTAATTGGCATGAGTATTGACTTTATATAAAGCTATGTGTCCGCTTCTTAAATTGTAGATTGTTGATATATAGAGTTTTAAATGTATTGTTTGATTTTTAAAAACCAAGGTGTTAGTTTGTTTTATGACAAATTGACCTAAAAAAATATATGAAGAAATCTAATTTTATGACGCTTGACAGTTTGTCATTGCAGGAATTTGATGAAAACTCAGAATTAATTCCTTTAATGACTCCTGAAGACGAGGAAGAAATGAATAATGAGGAGTTACCAGAAACATTACCAATATTGTCTTTAAGAAATACGGTACTATTTCCTGGAGTTGTTATTCCGATTACTGCTGGTAGAGATAAGTCTATTAAGCTTATTAAAGATGCAAACAAAGGCTCTAAAGTTATTGGAGTTGTTGCTCAAAAAGATGAATCTATTGAAATTCCAACAGCCAAAGACATTCACGAAACAGGTACTGTTGCTAGAATTTTGCGAGTTTTAAAAATGCCCGATGGCAATGTTACGGTAATTATTCAAGGAAAAAAACGATTTAAAGTAGCAGAAGTTCTTACTGAGGAACCTTATATGAATGCTACCATTAGAGATATCCCAGAAGCTAAACCGGCGTTAAAGAATGAAGAGTTTTCGGCAATTATTGACTCTATAAAAGAATTAGCTTTAGAAATAATCAAAGAGAGTCCTAATATTCCAAGTGAAGCCTCTTTTGCTATTAAAAACATAGAGAGTAATTCGTTTTTGGTAAATTTTGTGTCTTCAAACATGAATTTATCGGTTACCGAGAAACAGGCTCTGCTAGAAATGAATGACCTGAAACAACGTGCTTTGGCTACTCTTAAGCACATGAATATGGAGTTTCAAAGATTAGAATTGAAGAATGATATTCAGTCTAAAGTGCAGATGGACATGAGCCAGCAGCAACGAGAATATTTCTTGCACCAGCAGATGAAGACTATCCAAGAAGAATTGGGTGGGGTAAGTCATGACGAGGAGATTGAAGAAATGAAGGCTAGAGCCAAAGATAAGGTTTGGGATGAAAAAGTGGCTAAACATTTTGATAAAGAGATTAGTAAGCTGCAACGTATGAACCCTCAAGTAGCAGAATATTCCATTCAGCGTAATTACTTAGAGTTGTTTTTAGATTTGCCTTGGAACGAGTTTAGTGAAGATAAATTTGATTTAAAACGAGCAAAAAAGATACTTGACAGAGATCATTATGGATTGGATGATGTTAAAAAGCGTATCATTGAGTATTTAGCTGTATTAAAGCTTAGAAATGATATGAAATCACCAATTTTATGTCTTTATGGTCCTCCTGGAGTTGGTAAAACATCTTTAGGAAAGTCAATTGCAGAGGCTTTAGGTAGGGAATATGTTCGTATTTCGTTAGGAGGTTTGCGTGATGAAGCAGAGATAAGAGGGCATAGAAAGACCTACATCGGAGCAATGCCAGGTCGTATTATTCAGAGTTTAAAGAAAGCTGGAACTTCTAATCCTGTGTTTGTTTTAGATGAAATTGATAAATTATCAAATTCCCATCAAGGAGATCCCTCTTCCGCAATGTTAGAAGTATTAGATCCAGAGCAAAATAGTGAGTTTTATGATAATTTCTTAGAAATGGGGTATGATCTGTCTAAAGTTATGTTCATAGCTACATCAAACAGTTTGGCTACAATTCAACCCGCATTGTTGGATCGTATGGAAATTATAAATGTTACAGGATATACTATAGAAGAGAAAGTTGAAATAGGGAAGCGCCATTTGTTGCCAAAACAGCTTAAAGAACATGGATTAACCGCTGATAATCTTAAAATAGGAAAACCCCAATTAGAAAAGATTGTTGAAGGTTATACCAGAGAGTCGGGAGTACGTGGTTTAGATAAGCAAGTAGCTAAAATGGTACGTTATGCTGCCAAAAATATTGCCATGGAAGAAGCGTACAATATCAAAGTATCAAATGAAGATGTAATTGAAGTACTTGGTAGCCCGAAACTTGAGAGAGATAAGTACGAAAATAATAATGTAGCAGGAGTAGTTACAGGATTAGCTTGGACACGAGTTGGAGGAGATATATTGTTTATTGAATCTATTTTATCAAAAGGAAAAGGTGCTTTAACTATTACAGGTAACCTTGGAAAAGTAATGAAAGAGTCCTCTACTATTGCTATGGAATATATAAAATCTAATGCGGATGCGTTTGGCATAAACCCTGAAGTATTTGACAAATATAATGTACATATACACGTTCCTGAAGGTGCAACTCCTAAAGATGGACCAAGTGCTGGGGTAACGATGCTAACGTCACTTGTCTCTTTATTTACGCAGAGAAAAGTAAAGAAAAGCATTGCTATGACTGGTGAGATTACCTTAAGAGGAAAAGTACTTCCTGTAGGTGGAATAAAAGAAAAAATATTAGCCGCAAAACGGGCTAAAATTAAGGAGATTTTACTTTGTGAAGAGAATAGAAGAGATATTGAGGATATTAAACCAGAATATCTAATAGGATTGAAATTTCATTACGTAACTGATATGAGTGATGTTATTAAAATAGCATTAACAGAGCAAAAAGTAAAAAATGCCAAAAAGCTGTAAAAAAGAACCTCGATTTAATCGAGGTTTTTTATGGACTCAATTCTAAGTTTTCGGGTAAAATAAAATTTACATACCATCGTTTTAAGATAGATTTACTTTCTTTGTACTGTAAAATATGCTTAGAAAAATTACCACGTTATTAAGTTTATGTATAGCCGCCTCTATATCTGCTCAAATAGGAGGTGAGCATACCTATCAGTTCTTAAACTTAATTTCTTCACCTAGGCAAGCTGCTTTGGGTGGTAAAGTACTTACTAATGTAGATTATGACGTAACCCAAGGTCTTTTTAATCCTGCTACCATAAATGTAGAAATGGATAAACAATTAGCGGTTAATTATACCAATTACTTAGGCGGTATTGGTTATGGTACAGCATCATACGCTTATACCGTTGACAGAAGAACACAAACATTTCATGGTGGTATAACTTATATCAATTATGGTTCTTTTGATGGTTATGATGAAGATGGAAATTCCACGGGGACATTTTCGGGTGGAGAAACTGCTTTATCTTTAGGATATTCAAAACAAATAGGGTATTCGGACTTCTACCTTGGAGGAAATATAAAATTTATAAGTTCTAAATTAGAACAATATACTTCTTTTGGTGCCGCAGTAGATATTGGATTACTCTACATAAATAGGGATTTAGACTTTAATGCGGCTGTTGTGATTAGGAATTTAGGAACTCAAATTACAACATATGCTGGCTTACGTGAAAGTTTACCATTTGAAGTAAGTTTAGGGTTATCGCAGAAATTAGAAAATGTACCAATTAGATGGCATGTAACCTTTGAAAATCTTCAAAAATGGCCAATTGGCAAGCCAAATCCAGCTAGAGTTACAAGCGATTTAAACGGAAATCAAACTAGTGAAAAAGTTGGCTTTTTTGGACAAGTTATCCGTCACACCATTGTTGGTGCAGAATTATTTCCAGAAGGAGGTTTTAATATTAGGTTAGGGTATAATTTTAGAAGGGGAGAAGAGTTGCGAATTGTAGATCAGAGAAACTTTTCTGGATTTTCAGGGGGAATATCTATAAAAATGAATAAAATGCGCTTTAGTTATACCCATGCAAAATATGCAAGTGCAGCTAATTCTAATTTCTTCGGGCTGCAGATTGATTTAAATTAAGAGACTTTACTTTTGACATTTTATCAATAAAAAATTCCAAAATTGGAGTATTTTTGGAACTTCAAAAGCGCAAAATGAATAAAATTACCATAGCTATTGATGGTTATTCATCAACAGGAAAAAGTACCATAGCAAAGCAATTGGCAAAAAGGTTAGGTTACGTATATGTAGATACTGGAGCCATGTATAGAGCAGTAACACTTTATGCAATGCAAAAAGATTTAATTCATGAAAGTGATTTTAATGTTGAAGCCTTAATTTATCAATTAGATAAGATCAATATTACTTTTAAATATAATATAGATCTGGGTTTTGCAGAGGTTTATTTAAATGGTGTGAATGTTGAAAAAAGAATAAGGACATTAGATGTTTCTGGTTTTGTAAGTAAGGTGGCAGCGGTTTCTGATGTAAGGCAGAAACTTGTGGCGATTCAACAACAGATGGGACAAGATAAAGGTGTGGTTATGGACGGAAGAGATATAGGTACTGTTGTTTTTCCCGATGCAGAACTTAAGTTGTTTATGACATCATCTGCAGAAAAAAGGGCTCAAAGACGTTTTAAAGAACTTAAAGATAGAGGAGATGATGTACTTTATGAAGATGTTTTAAAAAACGTTCAAGAGCGTGATTTTTTAGATTCTAATAGAAAAGATTCTCCGTTAGTAAAAGCCAAAGATGCCATTGAAATTGATAATTCTAACCTTTCTCTTGAAGAACAGTTTGAAAAAGTACTTAGGCTAGTAAGAATGACTTTAGAAGATATGGAATAACAAATTAGGACATAAAAAACTCTGATAAACTACAGAGTTTTTTATGTATAGTTAAGACTATTTCTTATTAACCAATTCATACTGTTTCTCTAAAGGAACACCATATGCGGCTTCTAAACCCTCTCTAATACTTTTGTAAAATTTAGTATCAGGTGGTAAGCTTAAATTATCCCAAAAACTAGGGTTATAGGGTAAATCAATTAAGTGAGCGTCTACATTTATGCCATATGGAACCACTTTAATATCTTTTTTATTAGTAATTACATTATATAAAAAAGCTTCACCTTTAAAATGAGAATTAATTACAGGAGTATTCCAGTATTCTTTAGGTATTCTATCTTTAGATAAGTGCCAATCATGTTTATAATAATTTAAAACTAACTTTCCGTTTTTATATTTCTTATAAACAAATAGACTAGAACCACGTTCTATTCTGTAAATTTTAAAGGAATCTACACCAATAAATAATTTTATTCTCTCCCATTTTTTCTTCGGATTTTGTCCTTCAAGAATAACCACATCTTCACCTTCATAAGACGAATCTCCAATTTTTTTCCAAATAAACTTTTTTATGTTTCTCGCATGGCCAGAATCATTAGGTCTAATTGGGTTTACATGAGCCACAACATTTATTTGATGCCAATTATGCTTAGGTTTCCAAATGCGATAATCAGCAGATTTTCTACTTTCGGCCACTTGTACATCTCCAAAATAGTATGCAGGACCACGGTCTCTCACTTTTATATAATTTTCAACCAAGAGTTTGGCTTTGTCACCCTCTGTAACCGCTGTTCTAAACAAAAACTCTAACTGGTGAGTGGTACTAATAGTGTTTTCTTTAAGTTTTTTTAAAGCAGTTACAACATAGTTATTGGGTACTAATAATTTAACTTCATTAAGTTCTGTTACTGTCTCTTTTAAGACAATGGCCTTCTTTTCAAGTTTTAAAAAGTCCGCTACTTTAATTTTAAAAGGGTCATATCCTAAACTGGAAATAGATAAAGAATCCTGAAGTTCATTTTCTGTTATAAAAAATGAGAATTCACCATCTTCAGTACTAGCGCTACCAATATACTTTTCAACAATTCCTACAGCTACAAAAGGTATCGGTTCATTAAATTCATCTAATATGATACCTCTAATTTCCTGTTTTTGTTGAGCATTTAAACTAAAAAAGCTAGTTATGACTAAACATAATACGAAGTAAGTTTTATTCATAGCATTATTTATTAACTAATTCATACTGTTTTTCTAAAGGCACTCCAAATAAGCCTTCCAATTCATTTTTTATACGTGTATAAAATTTAGTGTCTGGTGGCATACTTAAGTTTTTCCAGAAATTGGCATTATATTTTAAGTCTAGAGAACCCATATCTTTATCAACACCAAAAGGCACAATTCTCATTTTCTTTTTATTTGTCTCTACACTAAATATAAAAGCTTCAGTTTTATAGCGTAGCGTTTCTGCTATAGTGCCTTGCAGTTCCCTTGGAACCATATGCTTAGGAAAGCTCCATTCGTTTTTAAAATAACTTAAAACCATTTTGCCTGTTTTATGCTTTTTGTATACATAAAGCGATCTTCCGCGTTCTATTTTATAGACTTTATAAGTGTCTACACCAATGTAAAATGTCATTTTTTCCCAATCTAATTTTGGGTTACGTCCTTCTATAATGACAACATCTTCTCCTTCATAAGAAGAATCTCCAGTTTTCTTATAGGTGAACTTTTTTAAGTTTCTAGCATGTTGAGAGTCATTAGGACGTAAAGGGTTAACATGGAACATATCGTGTATAGAATGTCTCCATTGTGTTCTTTTCCAGTATCTATAGTCTGCGGATTTTCTGGCAGCACTTACTTCCACAGCTCCCATTTGGTAAGCAGGACCTCTGTCTCTTATTTTAATGAAATTCTCTACAAAGAATTTTGCTTTTCCATCTTCTTCAGCAGCTCTTCTATATAACAATTCTAGTTTATGCGGTTGACTCAACGTATTATCTCTTAAAGCTTTGAGGGCATTTAGAACATAGTCTTTAGGACTAAGCAAGGTTATTTCGTTAAGTTCGGTAACAGTTTCTTTAAGAATTATTTCCTTTTTTTCGAGGTTGAGATAATCCGCAACCTTAATTTTATAAGGATCATAGCCTAAACTGGAAACAGATAAAGAATCTTGCAGTTCAGCTGGCGTTATCAAGAATGAAAACCCTCCATCTTCGGTACTTGCAGTACCAATGTATTTTTCAACAATCCCCACGGCAACATAAGGAATAGGTTCATTGAATTCGTCTAGTATAACACCATTTACCTCAATTTTCTTTTGCGCATTAACTTGGAAGCAAACTATTATAGCTATAATAGCTGTATATAAAATCCTTTTCATTCTTTTTTATTTATTAACTAATTGGTACTGTTTTTCTAAAGATACACCATAATTACTTTCCAACTCACTTTTAATTTTTTTATAAAACTCAGTGTCAGGTGGCATACTAAGATTTTTCCAAAAGTTAGCATCGTAAGGCACATCTATTGATCCCATATCGGTTTCTCCTCCAAAAGGACGCACCCTTGCTTTTTTCTTATCTGTTTCAATTTTATAAACAAATGCTTCAGATCTATAAGATATTTCTCTGGCCTCTGTATTCCAGTATTCTCTTGGTATTTGGCTGTTATTATTTTTTGCACTCCATCCCCATTCTTTAGCATGATAACTTAAGTAAAGCTTCCCGTTTGAATGCTTTTTATAGAGATATATGGTTTTTCCTGTTTCTATTTTGTACACCCCGTAATTATCTACACCAATGTACAATTTATATTTTTGCCATTTATTTTTATTGTTAGTGCCTTCTAGAATAACAACATCTTCACCTTCATAAGAAGAATCACCAATCTTCTTCCAAGTAAATTTTTTAAAATTCGGCTGACGTTCTGAAGGTCTTAAAGGATTTCCGGTACCCATGTAATTGATACTATGCGTCCATTGTTTACGTTTCCAAACTCTATAATCGGCAGATTTTCTTACTTGAGCGACTTCAATCATTCCGAGAGGGTAGGCAGGACCTTTATCTCGAATCTTTATATAATTCTCAACAAAGAATTTTGACTTCCCACTTTCTGTTGCAGCTCTTCTATATAACAATTCTATTTTATGTGGTTGGCTTACCGTGTTTTCTTTTAAGAATTTTAAGGCATTTTCAACATATTGATTAGGACTAAGTAGCTTAATTGCGTCTAACTCAGTTACAGTCTCTTTTAGTATAATTTCTTTCTTTTCTAATTTGAGATAATCTGCCACCTTAATTTTAAAAGGGTCGTAGCCTAAACTAGATATAGATAGAGAGTCTTGTAGTTCGCTATTTGTAATTAAAAAAGAAAATTCACCATCTTCGGTACTTGCTGTACCAATGTATTTTTTTACAATACCTACAGCAACAAAAGGCACCGGATTATTACTTTCATCTAGTATGGTACCACTAACTTCTATTTTTTTGCTTTGGGCATTAGTAATTGTTGATATGGATAAAACTATTGTTAACACAAATAGGTTTAATAGGGAGATAATTTTTTTGCTCATAATGTATACCTGATTTAAAAAAAAACGAACCTTGCAAAAATAATTGGAAGGTTCGTTTATTAAGAAGACAATTGTCTTAATATCTATATCAAAAGTTCAGAATTATAGATTAGGAATGATTAATTCTTGATCTGGATGAATTAAATCAGGGTTCTTTAAAATATCGGTGTTTGCTTCGAATATTTCTTTATACTTCATAGCATCTTTGTAGTAATGCTTAGCTATTTTACCTAAAGTTTCTCCACTTTTAACAACGTGTCTATGGTAAACAGTTTCATCAGCAACTTTAATGTCTGCCATTATATCGGAAGGGTTATCGCCACCAATTTCCTTAATTTTATCCCAAATTAAGTTTTTTTCATATTGCGTGTTCGCTGTTCCAAATACTTTTAATACATCACCTTCAATCTGTACATCACCATTTTGAATGTTTAAAGATTCTCCTAAATCTAGAACGTCTTGGTATTTTGCTTTTACTGCCATGTTTTAAAATTTATGTTTATATAATTAGAGTTACAAGATAATAAAATATTCTACTAAAAGAATACTTACAATTTTAAGTTTCTATTAAGTAAGACACTAGTATTTATAAAAAGTCACATTAATTATATGTGTTCATTTTTAGGTATTTAGGGTTATTATATGTATTTTTGCGCTCCTTTTAGCAATTTATAGAAAGATAAAAGGACTGAAACCTTAATAAAATTAACGCTTCTGTATGTTTTTGCTTAATTCTTTCTAAAGTATACAGAATACAAAACGCAGTGTCATTGCGTTTCCGTGTAAACGGAAATCATAGCATTGTAACAAATTAAATGGCTGAAGAAGCAAAAAAAGCTGAAGTTGAAGTACAAGAAGCTTCAACTGAAAAACAAGCCCCAGTAGTATCTGAGGCGCAATTAAACCCTGAAAAATTCTTAAGCGAGTTTAACTGGCACAATTACCAAGAAGGTATTGATGAAGTTGATAGCAAGCAACTAGAAGAATTTGAAAAATTAGTAGCAGAGAACTTTGTAGACACTTTAAATGATGAAGTTGTTGAGGGTAAAGTAGTGCATATCTCTGATAGAGATGCAATTATTGACATTAACGCTAAGTCTGAAGGTGTTATTTCTTTAAATGAGTTCCGCTACAATCCAAACTTAGCTGTAGGAGATAAAGTAGAAGTATTAATTGACGTTCGTGAAGATGCAACAGGACAATTAGTATTATCTCATAGAAAAGCTAGAGTAATCAAAGCTTGGGATCGTGTAAACGCTGCTCATGATTCTGGTGAAATAGTTAATGGTTTCGTTAAGTGTAGAACTAAAGGAGGTATGATTGTAGATGTTTTTGGAATTGAAGCATTCTTACCAGGTTCTCAAATTGATGTTAAACCAATTAGAGATTACGATCAATACGTAAACAAAACAATGGAATTCAAGGTTGTAAAAATCAACCACGAGTTTAAAAACGTTGTTGTTTCTCATAAAGCACTTATTGAGGCTGATATTGAAGAACAAAAGAAAGAAATTATTGGTCAGTTAGAAAAAGGTCAAGTATTAGAAGGTGTTGTTAAGAATGTAACATCTTATGGTGTATTTATTGATCTTGGTGGTGTAGATGGATTAATTCACATTACAGACCTTTCTTGGTCTAGAATTAACCACCCTAACGAGATTGTTGAGTTAGACCAAAAATTAAATGTTGTTATCCTTGATTTTGATGAGAATAAATCAAGAATCCAATTAGGATTAAAACAATTAAGCAAACACCCTTGGGAAGCATTAGCTGAAGAGGTTAAAGTAGGTGATAAAGTAAAAGGTAAAGTTGTTGTAATTGCAGATTACGGTGCATTTATTGAAGTAGCTGATGGTGTTGAAGGATTAATTCACGTTTCTGAAATGTCATGGTCTACACATTTACGTTCTGCTCAAGATTTCGTTGCTGTTGGTGATGAAGTTGAAGCAGTTATCTTAACTCTTGATAGAGAAGAGCGTAAGATGTCTTTAGGTATTAAGCAATTAACTCCAGACCCTTGGACGGACATTACTACTAAATACCCATTAGGTTCTAAGCATACAGGTGTTGTACGTAACTTTACAAACTTTGGAGTATTTGTTGAATTAGAAGAAGGTATTGACGGATTAATTTATATCTCTGATTTATCTTGGACTAAGAAAATTAAGCACCCATCTGAGTTCTGTGCTGTAGGTGATAAGTTAGACGTTATTGTTCTTGAGTTAGATGTTGAAGGACGTAAACTAAGTTTAGGTCATAAACAAACTACAGATAATCCATGGGATAAATACGAAACTGAGTTTGCTTTAAATACTACACACTCTGGTGCTATTGAAGAAATAGTAGATAAAGGAGCTACAGTTAAATTTAATGATGATATAGTAGCGTTTATTCCTTCTAGACACTTAGAGAAAGAAGACGGTAGTAAACTTAAGAAAGGTGAATCTGCTGAATTCAGAATCATTGAGTTTAGTAAAGAATTTAAACGTGTAGTTGCATCGCACACAGCTATCTTTAAAGAAGAAGAAGCTAAGAATGTGAAAGCAGCAGCTAAAAAAGCAGCTTCTGCAGCAGCTGAGGCGAAACCTACTTTAGGAGATGCTAATGATGCTTTACAAGCTCTTAAAGATAAATTAGACGGAAAAGCTTAATTAAATTAATGTTTTTTCATTTCTGTGAAAACGGAAATCTATTTATAAATTATAAAAGCCTTCAAGTAATTGAAGGCTTTTTTTATGTTTTTACTTCTAATTTTTTACATTACCTTTGTGCTCCAAACACGTTTGGATAATATATGAGTCAAAAAGTTTTACTTAACGCAAAAGAGGTAAACATCATTCTTCATCGATTGGCTTGTCAACTTATTGAAAAACACAATGACTTTTCTAATACTGTTTTAATAGGCCTTCAGCCTAGAGGTATTTATTTAGCTAATAGAATTTCAAAAATTTTACAAGAAGATTATAAAGTAAAAAATGTGAAATTAGGGCAGTTAGATATTACGTTTTATAGAGATGATTTTAGAAGAGGCGATAAGACATTAAAAGCCAATTCTACCGAGATTGAATTTTTAGTTGAAAATAAAAACATTGTATTTATCGATGATGTTTTATATACAGGAAGAAGTATTAGAGCAGCTTTAACAGCAATTCAATCTTTTGGAAGACCAAATGAAATTGAATTGTTTACCTTAATAGATCGTAGATTTAGTAGACATCTACCAATTCAACCAGACTATAGAGGAAGGCAAGTTGATGCCATAAATAATGAGAAAGTAATAGTACATTGGCAAGAGAATGAAGGTGAAGATGCTGTGTATTTAATAGAAAAATAGATGAGTTTATGAGTGAGTTAAGTGTAAATCACTTATTAGGGATAAAATATCTTAAAGCGGAAGATATCCAATTAATTTTTGAGACTGCAGATCATTTTAAAGAAGTGATTAATAGACCGATAAAGAAAGTGCCTTCGCTAAGAGATATAACTATTGCCAATTTATTTTTTGAAAATTCTACTAGAACTAAGTTATCCTTTGAGTTAGCTGAAAAACGTTTGTCTGCAGATGTCATAAACTTTTCCTCGGGACAATCATCGGTTAAGAAAGGTGAAACTCTAATAGATACAGTAAATAACATCTTATCTATGAAAGTAGATATGGTGGTTATGAGGCATCCCAATCCAGGAGCAGGTATATTTTTATCAAAACATGTAGATGCCAGTATCGTGAATGCGGGTGATGGTGCGCATGAACACCCTACACAGGCGTTGTTAGATTCGTATTCTATTAGAGAAAAACTGGGTGATGTTGCGGGTAAGAAAGTCGTTATTGTTGGTGATATTTTGCATAGTAGAGTTGCGCTTTCAAATATATTTGCGCTGCAATTACAAGGGGCAGAGGTTATGGTTTGTGGACCCAAAACGTTATTACCAAAATATATAAATGAACTCGGTGTTAAAGTTGAAACTAACTTAAGAAAGGCTTTAAATTGGTGTGATGTTGCTAATATGTTGAGAGTACAAAATGAACGTATGGATATAAGTTATTTTCCTTCAACAAGAGAATACACTCAACAATTTGGCGTTAATATGGATGTATTAAATTCCTTAGATAAAGAAATAACAATTATGCACCCTGGCCCAATAAATAGGGGCGTAGAAATTACAAGTGATGTAGCAGATTCTAATCAGGCAATAATTTTAGATCAAGTAGAAAACGGTGTTGCTATTAGAATGGCTGTTATATATTTATTAGCATCTAAAATTAAACAGTAAGTTATGATTATTGATCAAAAAGGTAATATAACCATAGTAACCCAAGAAAAAGCAACTACAATTGAGTTGGTTAAAAAACTTTCGGCTTTATATCCAAGATATAAGAATAATAATGTAATCATAAACTTAACATCTTTAAATAAAATTACTTTAGAGGAAATAGTTGAGTTTTTACAAATATCAAACACACATAGAGCCAATAAGCATTCTTTTGTTATTGTATCTAACAAAGTAGATTTAGATGAAGTTCCAGATGAATTAGTTGTTGTTCCAACACTTCAAGAAGGTTACGATATTATTGAAATGGAAGAAATGGAACGTGATTTAGGCTTTTGATACATGTTGTTCTAATGTGAACTTAGTGAAACACCCCCATAACAATGAAATTAACCATTTTAGGCTGCTATAGTGCCACTCCAAGAATTTTAACTAACCCAACCTCTCAAGTCTTGGAAATGAGGGGAAATATGTTTTTAATTGATTGTGGAGAAGGAACTCAAGTTCAATTAAGAAAGCATAAAATCAAATTTAGTAGAATTAAGCATATTTTTATTTCTCATTTACATGGTGATCATTTTTTTGGTTTGGTAGGGCTTGTATCTACGTTTAGATTGTTAGGAAGAGAAGCAGATTTACATATTTATGGTCCCAAAGGGATAAAGGAAATTATAACGCTTCAAATGAAGTTAGCAGATTCATGGACTAATTATAATTTGATTTTTCATGAATTAACTTCAAATGATTCTGAGTTGATTTATGAAGATGATAAAGTAGAAGTGTATACAATACCTTTAGAACATAGAGTTTACACGAATGGATTCTTATTTAAGGAAAAAGAAGGTAATAGGAAGTTAGATATTAATGCTGTTGAAGAAGCTAATATAGATGTTGCTTATTACAGAAAACTTACTCAAGGCTTTGATGTGGTTAACGAAAATGGAGAAACCATCAAGAATGAGGACGTAACCAAGGATGCGGTGAAACCTAAAAGCTATGCGTTTTGCAGTGATACAATGTATAAAGAAGATATAGTACCTCTTATTGAAAATGTAGATGTGTTGTATCATGAATCCACTTTTTTAGAAACACAATCGCACTTAGCTCCTAAAACAAAGCATTCAACAGCCAAAGAAGCGGCAAGTATTGCCAAAAAAGCAAATGCAGGTACATTACTCCTTGGACATTATTCTACACGTTATAAAGATGTTAATTGCTTTAAGGAAGAAGCAAAAGAGGTATTCCAAGCAGTAGAATTAACTCAAGATGGTAAAGTGTTTGAGTTTTAATTCAATTCTTTTAATTCACTCATCCATTCAATTGCCTCTTTAATTGAAAAACATTGTTTTATTTTAATATCAGAAAAGCGCTTTTCTAGGGAGGCATTATGTTGAGTAGAAAGGTTGTAAGTTATAATGGCACTTGCGGCAATTATATTATATTCTTTTTCAATATTTGTCCAGTTTTGCGGATCCACAGAATACCTATTTACTCTATTAGAAATAAAGCCAATTTTGCAGTCTTTACCGTAAAAACTAATTAGTTCTTCAACTACTAATTTTGTTTTAGTCCAATCAAAATGCACACCTTCGTACAATTCACCAATAATAAACTTTTCGAATAAATAATAGTTGCCAAAAGGCATTTCCAGTTTATAATGGGGTTGTTTAAAATATGAGGTGCTTTCAAATTTCATGTGTTAGGGATATTTAAGTAATAAAGATAATAAGTTTCATTATTTTTATACCAAATTATTCTAACCCTCAAATGTCTTTATGGAAAAAGATTTAAGTAATTATAGAAAGTCATATGAAAGAGGAGAGCTTCTTTTGCAAGATGTACCTGAAAATCCTTTAGAACTTTTTCAAAAATGGTTTTTTGAGGTTGATAAATTCTTCCCTGAAGATGAGAACAATGCCATGACAATTTCTACCATTGGATTAGATGGTTATCCAAAGAGTAGGGTAGTGCTATTAAAGAAATATACGTATGAAGGGTTTATTTTTTACACCAATTATTTAAGTGAAAAAGGAAAGGCTATCGAAGAAAACCAGAATGTCTGCTTGTCTTTTTTTTGGCATAAAGCAGAAAGACAGGTAATAATTAAAGGTAAAGCCGAAAAAGTTGCTAAAAACTTGAGTGATGGTTATTTTGAGTCTAGGCCAAAAGGTAGTCAGTTGGGAGCTTTAGTCTCGCAACAAAGTGAAGTTGTTAAAGATCGTGATGTTTTGGAAGATAAACTTAAAAATCTTGAGATAGAATATGCAGAAAAAGAAGTGCCAAGACCGGATTATTGGGGCGGGTATATAATAAAACCTATTGAAATTGAATTTTGGCAAGGGAGACCTAATAGACTGCATGATAGAATTAGGTATCAGCTTCAAGAGGATTATAATTGGCTTATAAATAGGCTTTCTCCTTAATTGTAAGATAAGTTTTAGCTTCAGCTCCAAATTGACATTTTAACGTTAAATATTTCATTTTGTCGATTTTTGACTTGCATTTCATCGATTAATAGAGCTGGTTTATCTATTCTTCGATAAGACTTAATAACTTCACAGCACCAAATCTAAATTTACCCTACTTATGAAGTTATTAACTAAAGTGTCAGTATTGGCATTGTTAGCTATATTGAGTATTTCCTGCTCAACAGATAGCATTAATGACAAGGCAACAGAAATGGAGTTAAGCCTTGTTACTCCCGAAACAAAAACCATTGAGATTGAAATCTTAGAACAAATTAATAATCATAGATTATCTATTGGATTATCTCCTCTAGAAAGTATGGAAATTATTAAGTCTGTTGCCTTTAGTCACACAGATTATATGATAGACACTGGAGAAGTATCTCATTATAATTTTTTTACAAGAAGTAATTATTTAAAAGAAAATGCTGGAGCAAAAGAAGTATCCGAAAATGTAGCATATGGCTATACCAAAGCTAGCAGTGTTGTTAGAGCTTGGTTACGAAGCGAAGGACATAAAGCTACTATTGAAGGAGATTATACCAATTGTGATATTTCAGCAGAACAAAATGAAAAAGGTAAATGGTATTATACCAATATCTTTATTAAAAAATAACGCTGTATTGGTACCGGCAGCGTAATGTCATAACCCATTTAAACTAACAAATAACTTGTTATGTTGTGCAATGTTAATGTTGTACGTGTAACTAGCTAGTTAAGTATGTGGTTATATTAATAACTTTCTGTTATTAAATTTAGCTTTAGGTATAAAACCCTCTCCAAAAGAGAGGGTTTTAGTTTTATATTTATTAGATAGACTACTAGTCAAACTCGGCCTCAATTTTATTAATATTCGCAATGTCTTTGTTAAGGTACTTTATGCTAACCTTTGGAGGAATGGATATTTCTATACAGGTTTCACTAAATACTAAAGTATCTGAAGAGAGTTTGCTTTGGAACTCATTGGACATAATAAGAGATTTTAAAATCAGTTTAAACATTTTTTTCTCTTTATATTTCTCAAATAAATTATCTATTTCTACAGTATCTAATTCTTTAAACCTTGTTACGTGAATTTCTACAGATGGAGGTAGAGATATACCAACAATTAGTCTGTTTGTTCTAAAACCAGCCTCTTCAATTTGGGGAAGAACGTCAAAAATATCTTTTACATAATTTAGAAATTTGTCCTTAGTGTTATTACCAAAATCTCCAATTTTAGAAAGTCCTGTCTTTAATTGTTTTATTACTTGATCCGTACTATCAGATACCGTTTCAGTACTTTTTTTAAATAGAGACTTTTTTCCATAGGCGTGTTAAAGTATGTTTAACTAATTTAGTTTTTTAAACTAAAAAAAACCATCAAAAGAAAGAAAAATCTTTTGATGGTTTTAATTACGGAATTAAAACTTAATTCTTTATTTCATTTTAACAACTATAAACTGGGTGCGTCTATTCAATTGATGCTCTTCTTCTGTACAGTTGTTTGTGCCATCACATTTATTAACAAGCTTTTGTTTACCCCAACCTTTGTATTCTGTAATTCTATCAGGAGAAACGCCTTTCTTCACTAAATATTCATAAGTTGCTTTAGCTCTTTCTTGGGAAAGCTTATTGTTATATTTTGCAGAACCTCTAGAGTCTGTATGAGATTCAATTTGGATTACCATACTTGGGTAAACGTTAAGCATTAAATTCACAATTCTGTCTAATTCTACAGTACCATCTCTTCTTATATCGTATTTATTGAAATCAAAATAAATTGGATATAATTCCTCAATAGGTAATTCCTCTTCAGAAACGGGATCTAACGAAATATTATTAGTTATTCTAGATACGCTTCGTTTTACGTTTTTTGTCGTAACGTTTTGATCTATATTTACAAAGTTTTCCTTTTTAGTATTTAGAACATACTCTGTATCCCTATCAATGTTAATTTCGTAATAACCGTTTTCGTCTGTAACTAAATCAGCAATTTTATTCCCATTAACGTCTTTTAATGTAACTAAGGCATTATTTAAAGGCTCATTTGTATTAGCATCAATAATAGTGCCTTCTAAAACTAATTGTGGAACTCTGTCATAAGCGTAAATATCATCTCCACCAAGTCCGCCCTCTCTGTTAGAAGCAAAGAACCCAGATAGTCCATCTTCATCCATAAAAAATGAAAAATCATCTTTATTTGAATTTACTGGAACACCTAAATTGATAACACTTAGTATGTTATTTTGTTTATCGATGGTGGTACCAAAAACATCCAACATACCGAGACCAGGATGACCATCTGAAGCGAAAAATAGAATCCCTTCACTATTTACAAAAGGGAAGCTTTCATTTTTATTAGTATTTACAGTAGTTCCCAAATTTGTGGGCTTACTAAAAGAACCATCTTCATTTATATCAACATAATATATATCGGATCCACCGTTACCTCCTGGCATATCTGATGTAAAATAAAGTTTAGATTCATCATTACTTAAAGCAGGATGACCATTGGAGTAGGAGATATTATTGAAGCTTAAATCTTCAATGTTAGACCATTTTCCGTCCACCAAACTTGCTTTGTAAATTTTAAGGTTTGTGGTACCATCTTCGGTTTGATCTAAGGTGTTTTTATTAAAAGCACTTCTAGAAAAGTACATAGTTTTACCATCTTTAGTAATGGTAACGGGCCCTTCATGATACATTGAATTTATGCAACCTTTCAATTTTGCTTTGTGTGGTGTAATACTATCAGTTATGTTGTTAGTAGAATAAATATCTAAAAAAGGCTCACCATCCCATCCGTAAGTGTTTTTAAAGCCAGCTTTGATTCTTCTGGAAGATACAAAGTAAATTTTGCCATTGTTTTTGTAGGCACCAAAATCACTATACTTTGAATTCAATTTTACATCAGTTAAGAAATATTGTTGTTTTGCATTAAAAATAGAACTTAGAAAGTCGCCATCTTTGGTTATATCATTATTAACTTTACCTCCAGTTTTTTTATAAGCCTTAAGCCATTTTCTAGACTCTTTATAATCTCCAACTGCTCTTAAAGCCTGTGCATAATTATATAAGTATTCGGAAGGTATATTGTTATTCTGATCAATAGCCTTTTTATAGTATACTACTGCACTATCTGCATTGCGCATAAAAGCGTAACTATCTGCCAACTGCCTTGTGGCGTAATGGGCATTATAGTTTTTATTTAGAAGATCATGATATACTTCTGCAGCATTAACAAATGAGAATTTGTTAAATAAGTTATCTGCTTTCTTTTGTTTGCTATACTGCGCAAAGGCATTTAAGCAAGTAAGTATAACAATACCAGTTAGAATGTAATTTTTTAATTTCATGGGGCCATAATTTAAATTAAAAATCTACTAGCAACGGTTTATGTTTTACACATAAATAAGTGTTAGTTAGGTTTATTCCATTTTTATAACAATGAATTGAGTTCTACGGTTTAATTGATGTTCTTCTTCTTCACAATTAGTACCATCTTCACATCCATTGGTTAGTCTTCGCTCACCAAAACCTTCGTGAGCTGTAATTCTTTCTGGAGCAATACCATTTGAAATTAAATATTCGTAGGTAGAATTTGCTCTGTCTATTGATAATTTATCATTATATGATAATGCTCCTCTTGAATCTGTATGGGATTCAATTCTAATTACCATTTCAGGGTAATCGTTCTGCATTAGAGACACTATTTTATCTAATTCTTCTGCGGCATCCTTACGTATGTTATGTCTATCATAATCAAAATAAATTGTATTTAATTCAGCTAGTTTTACTACGTCTTGCACAGGGTTTAATAGTAAATTAGCGTCTATCGTTACTAATTCGGTTTGAATATTTTTTGAATTGAATTCTCTATAATCTTCAATATACTTATCCTGTTTAGCTATGATTTTGTAATCTTGATTTCTATCAATATTAATTTGGTAGAAACCGTTTTCGTCAGTTTCCATAAAGGCAATTTCATTGCCCTTATCGTCTAACAATGTAATAATAGCACCTGCTATCGGTTGCGTATTAATAGCATCTGTAACAACGCCTTCTACATGTAAGGTTGGTTCCCTGTGATATGCGTAAATATCATCACTTCCACGTCCACCACGTCTATTTGAAGCAAAATACCCTGTAATTCCATTTGGATTCATCGTAAACGAGAAATCATCTTTATTAGAATTAATGGGCACGCCTAAATTTACCACATCTACATAATCACCTTCCTCTCCCTTAATGGTTGCAAAAACGTCTAACAAGCCCAAACCAGTATGTCCGTCTGAAGAAAAGAATAATACATCCTCTTGGTTAATAAAAGGAAATCCTTCAGCACTTTCTGTGTTAATAACACTACCAACATTTTTTGGTTCGCCTAAACTTCCGTCAGGATTTATATCTACAACATAAATATCTGATCCTCCAAAGCCTCCAGGTCTATCAGAAGCAAAGTACAATTTTGAGTCATCTTTGTTCAAAGACGCATGTTGTGTTGAAAAATCATCACTATTTATAGAAAGGTCCTCAACATCTGTCCAGATACTGTCTTTATAAGTAGCTCTGTATATTTTCATATTGGTTAGACCTCTTCTATCTTTTTTCTCAATGTCATTTTTGAAATTATTACTAGAAAAATACATATGCTTACCATCTTTAGTGATAGTAATAGGGCCATCATGATAAATTGAGTTTACATCACCCTTTATTTTTCCAGTATGATCTACATTTCTTCTAGATTTAACATCTGTTACATAAACATCTAAGAAAGGTTGTTCATTCCATCCGTAAAGGCGTTTTATGGACACGCCTTCATCTCTACTTGAAGCAAAATATACTTTTCCATTGTGCTCAAAAGCTCCGAAATCGCTATATTTTGAATTAAATCTTACTCTATCTAAAAAATATTGTTTTTTGGCATTAAAGACACTTGTAATAAAGTTGATATCTTTTGAAAAGTCATTTGAATTAACTACACCACCAGAGTCTTTAAAACGCTGTAACCATATATTAGATTCTTTATATTTTTTTATACCACGCAATGCTTGAGCATAGCTATAGTAGTATTGAATGGGTACATTTTTTTGCTTAACAACGCTTTTGTAATAACGAGCGGCATTCTTCGGATCTCTTAAATAAGCATAACAATCTGCCAAACGCCTTGTGGCATAGTCTCTATTGTAGTTTTTCTGGATGAGCTCTGTATAAACTTTAGCAGCTTTTACGAATGAGAACTTATTAAAAAGAGTGTCAGCTCTTTTTTGTCTTCCCTGTTGAGCAAAGGAAGAAATACTCAAAGCCAATACTAAACAAACTATTATGTTGTGCTTTAATTTCATATAATTGGATTATTAGAAATATCTTGGAGATTTTAGTTTTGAACTTAAAAATTTGAATTCATAGATTAACAAGATCTCATGTGTTCCAGATGTGTAGTCCAAAATATCGGAAATTGGTCTTTCATAAGCATAGCCTAAACGGAGTTGTCTTGAAATTTGAAAATCTACGATACCACCCCAAGCTCTTGTAAGTTCATTAATTCTATAAGTACCACCAAACCAAAACTTTTCTTTAAATAAAAAGTTGGCTGTAACGTCATAAGAAAGTGGAGCTCCATTGGTAGCTTTAATTAAACCAGCTGGTTTGAATTTAAAACTTTTACTAATATCTATAACTCCACCAACCGTAAAATAATAACTAATTCTATCTAGAGCCTTAATGTCATCATTTCTATTAGTGTCTGTGTTTAATATTCTAGGAGCAGATAAACTAGCATAGACTCTATCTGTACTCCAATAAACACCAGCTCCAACATTTGGTGCCCATCGGTTTTCGTAACCTCTAAAGAAAGGATCAGAACTTACATTTGGATCATTTAGGAACTCCTGATCAAAACTATATTGCGTAAAACCTCCTTTAACACCAAAAGCTAATTTCCCATTAGAGCCTGTTGGAATTGAATAGGCAAAATCGGCATATAAATAAGAGAAGTTTTGTGGGCCTAAGTCATCTTCAATGAAAGATAATCCCAACCCAATTCTATCATTTCTTAATGGGGTGTGGATAGAAAGGGTTTGAGTAATTGGTCCACCAGCAAACCCTACCCATTGACTACGGTGTAGTCCTACAATACTTAAAGCATCTCTACTACCTGCATAGGCAGGGTTTATGGCTATGGTATTGTACATGTATTGAGTAAACTGAGGTAATTGCTGAGCAATACCCGAAGTACACCAAAACAATGTTACTATTAAAATAAAATGTTTTAAACGTTTCATAGGTTAAGATTTTATTTGGTTCCAATGTAGACAGGTCCTGTAAATGGCTCTAATCCACTATCTTTTATATTAATTATATAATAATATGTTCCATTAGGTAATTTTCCAGCAGTACCAATTGCTGAGCTTGAACTTGAAGCATTCCAGTCATTTTGATAATCATCAGATTCATAGACTAGGGCACCCCATCTGTTAAATATTTTAACTTGATAAGTGAATCCACATAATTCAATTCCTGCTATTTCAAAGTTCTCATTAAATGCATCTCCGTTAGGAGTTATCGCTTTAGATACTACAACATCTTTTTGACCACATGGCAGTACAACACAATCTGCATTAATATTTAGAGAAACTTCAAAAACATTTGTACATCCAGCAATTGATTCACCATTATAGTCTTCATTTACATTAGTTGTAGTATATCTAAACAAGTAATCAATTCCTCCGTCATCTGGTAAAAAGTCAAAACTTAGTTCAATATTACTAGGGTCAAAAATATTACCATTTAAAGTAGCTTGTATATCACCCTGTAGCATTTCCCAAGTACCGTTAAGGTTCATGTCACTTGGTAAGTATCCGTTAAGATCTATGATGCCATCATCAAAACATTCTTCGCCTGCATCAATTTGGAAAACAAACTCATCTAGAGCAACATTTAGTGTTTGAGTATATGTTGCTTCGTTCATACACTCATCTCTAACAATCCAAGTTCTAACAATTTGATAGTCTTCAAAAACATCTTCTTGATAGGTGCTTGTTTCAATAAACGATTTTGTAATATTAGAAGAACAATTATCTGTAAATTCTAATTCTGGTATTTCTGGGATATCTGTACAGCTTACATCTAATTCCTCGTCAAATACTGTTGTTGGCACTGGGGCTTTCGTATCTTTAACCGTAATTAATTGCGTATGAGATACACTTGAACCATTCCCGTCATTTGCTGTCCATGTTCTTTCAATTATATAACTATTAGGACAATTGTCATTAATTTCTCTAATTACGTCATTAACCGATATAGTTACATCTCCACAATTGTCTGTTGCCGTTAATTCCTCTGGTTCCGGAATAGCATCACATTCAACTTCTAATGTTGAAGATGGAAGACTACTTGTAAATTCTGGAGCTTCAGTATCACTAATAACTATTTGTTGAATTACGTCAATACTATTCCCATTACCATCATCAAAATTCCAAGTTATAGTAAAATTACCTTGATCATCGTAAACCAAAGGATCAGTAGTAGTTGCAGCAATAGTTCCTGAACAAGAATCTTCAGTTGTAGGAATAGAGACAGTTACCATACATTGATCGGTTAAAACGGGTAGAACAGGAATGGTTGGCGCTTCAGTATCCTCAACAACTACATTTTGTTGCACAGTAATAATGTTACCGTTACCATCATCAAAAGTCCAATTTATAACAAAA
>NZ_VSDQ01000133.1:0-256 GCF_008085455.1 Seonamhaeicola marinus
TTATTAACGAATTCAATATATAAACTTATGGCTTGTACAAGCTGTTCTACTAAAGATGGCCAACCAAAAGGCTGTAAAAATAATGGTACTTGCGGAACCGATAGTTGTAACAAACTAACGGTTTTTGATTGGCTTTCAAATATGACATTGCCCAATGGCGAAAAACCATTTAATTGGGTGGAGGTGCGTTTTAAAAACGGCCGTAAAGAGTATTATTATAATCCGGAAAATATAACACTAAGTATTGGTGATGTTG
>NZ_VSDQ01000609.1:0-257 GCF_008085455.1 Seonamhaeicola marinus
ACTACCAGGAATTACTACCGATCTAGCAGGTACTTTACCTTTCATTTCAACAGGTTCATTACCAGTAACATCAATAATTTTAGTACTCATAGTTAAAACAACACCGGCACCTAAAACAGCTTCTTTTTCAACGTGTACACCTTCAACAACAATGCAACGTGAGCCTACAAAAACATTATCTTCAATAATAACAGGTGCAGCTTGTAATGGTTCTAAAACGCCACCAATACCAACACCGCCAGATAAGTGTACATTTT
>NZ_VSDQ01000798.1:0-257 GCF_008085455.1 Seonamhaeicola marinus
TTACAGTGATTTTAACTGTAAATACATTATCTGCACAAGAAATTATTGAAGATAAAGTTGAAGAAAAATCAACTAAAAAAACAGATAGTGTTTCATCAGCATTTCAATCGGTAAAGGTAGATGGCGTTGCAGCTGTAGTTGGAGATTTTATTATTTTAGAGTCTGATATTCCAAAAGAAAGAGAACAAATACAAGCAGCAGGAGGTAACGTTGATGGTGTAACAGATTGTGAGTTAATGGGCTCATTGCTAGAAAAT
>NZ_VSDQ01000878.1:0-585 GCF_008085455.1 Seonamhaeicola marinus
TTGTGCAGCTTTTAAAAAGTTTTCTAAACGCTCACGTAAAGCAGCTCCTTTTGGTAACCATAAAGGTAAACCTTGGCCAACTTTTTGCGAAAACGTAAAAAGCTCAAGCTCTTTACCAAGTTTTCTATGATCGCGTTTTTTAGCTTCTTCTAATAAATTTAAATATTCAGTTAATTCTTTTTGTTTAGGGAAAGAAATACCGTAAACACGTGTTAATTGCGGTTTGTTTTCATCACCGCGCCAATACGCACCGGCAACGCTTAAAACTTTTACTGCTTTTATAATACCAGTATTTGGTATGTGGCCACCTCTACATAAATCAGTAAAAGAGCTATGGTCACAAAACGTAATGGCACCATCTTCTAAATTTTCAATAAGTTCAGTTTTAAAAACATTGTCTTTATATAAAGCTAAAGCTTCTGCTTTAGTTACAGATCGCATTTTAAAATCGTGTTTACCACGAGCAATCTCTAACATTTTATTCTCAATAGTTTTAAAATCTTTTTCAGATACTACATGCTCGCCAAAATCAACATCATAATAAAAGCCATTCTCAATAGCAGGCCCAATGGTAAGTTTAACACC
>NZ_VSDQ01000556.1:0-258 GCF_008085455.1 Seonamhaeicola marinus
AAAGCCGGTTTTGAACTAGCCAAAGAATCGTTATTTTCTGGTAAAGCAAAACAAAGTTTAGATAAATTAATTGAATTGAGTAAATAGATTTAGTTGAAGTTAGAAGTTAGAAAGATTAAAATTTTAGAATAGAACAAGAAATAAAAGAAACAAAAATTAAAAAAATTCAAGTCCCTTTTCAATTCGTAGAATTGATTGTCAAGGCGCAGAATAGATGAAGAAAAGCTCCGAAATCAGGAGAACGTAGTTCGACGCGGA
>NZ_VSDQ01000405.1:0-259 GCF_008085455.1 Seonamhaeicola marinus
TTTTTGAAAAACCCATTATTTTTACTAAAAAACTCTCTTTTAAAGTCTAAGTATTGTTTTACCTCTGCAAAACTTCTTTGCTCTTGCCTATAAATCTCAATTAGGTTTTCTTCATGATATTGAGGCATATTTTTATAAACGTATTTAAGTAATTTAATACGTGTTTTTATTGCACTTTCATTTTGTTGCTTTCTTCTAACTACTGATACCTGCGAAGTATGTTTTCTATAATCTAAATATACCTTCTGTAAATTATGAA
>NZ_VSDQ01000696.1:0-259 GCF_008085455.1 Seonamhaeicola marinus
AGTAGGAATGGTGGTTATGGTTTTATCAAAATTTTGAACTTTAACAGTTGCTAGTGTAATTTCAATAACATCACCATCGGCTCCAAACTTTTCAAATGTTACCCAATCGCCAATTCTAACCATATCATTAATTGATACTTGAATACTGGCAACAAAGCCTAAAATAGTGTCTTTAAAAACTAAAATTATAACTGCTGAAATAGCACCAAGACCGGTTAAGAATTTTAAAAACGGAATACCAGTAATAATGGCAATAGCC
>NZ_VSDQ01000270.1:0-259 GCF_008085455.1 Seonamhaeicola marinus
GGAAACCTATTTTATACTTACGTTTTCTGAAAATATCACTAAAGTATCTGTCCCTGCGCCAGTTAAACGTTGTGCATAAACTTGTATAGCTTCTCCGTTAGCCAAATTGGTATTGGTGCTTAAGGATACATTTTGTATTTGGTTGTCATCTTCTATACGTACAACAGCATTAGATTCTGCAATTACAACATTATCCTTTGCTATGTAAAATGCATAAAAATTAGTTGAGGCTCCATTCACTCTAATAGATAACGATGCG
>NZ_VSDQ01000542.1:0-778 GCF_008085455.1 Seonamhaeicola marinus
AAATAGAGTCTTCTAAACAAGATATTTTAGATTGTATTGCTTTAACGAGTACCGATTGGAAAGAAATCTATGAGTTTTTAAAGTTAAAAGACAGGGTTTCAGAAATTACACGTAACACCAATGAAACTCAAATTTACATCAAATTAAATCTTGATGGTTCGGGTAAAAACGATATTGATACAGGTTTATCGTTTTTCGATCATATGTTAGACCAAATTGGGCGTCATGGTGCTATGGATTTAACCATAAAAGTAAATGGCGATTTAGAAGTAGACGAGCACCATACTATTGAAGATACCATGATTGCGCTTGGTGAATTATTCAATAAAGCTCTAGGAAATAAATTAGGTATAGAGCGCTACGGCTTCTGTTTACCAATGGATGATTGTTTAGCACAAGTAGCGGTAGATTTTGGAGGTAGAAATTGGTTAGAATGGGATGCCGAATTTAAACGCGAAAAAATAGGCGATATGCCAACCGAAATGTTTTATCATTTATTTAAATCGTTTACCGATGGCGCAAAATGTAATTTAAATGTAAAAGCAGAAGGTGTAAACGAGCATCATAAAATTGAAGGTATTTTTAAAGCTTTTGCAAAAGCTATGAAAATGGCCGTAAAACGCGATGCTAACAAAATGTTTTTACCAAGTACAAAAGGGTTATTGTAAAATAATTGTTTGTAGCTAGTTATTGGTTAATTGATTTCATTGACCAACAACCAACAACGAACAACCAACAACAAAATAATGAAATTAGTAATAATAGATTACGGTGCAGG
>NZ_VSDQ01000026.1:0-261 GCF_008085455.1 Seonamhaeicola marinus
GGTAAATGGAAGGCTTACAGCATAGATTTATCAAACTATTTTAAAGCCGATGTTGGCGCTATTTATCGTGTTGAAATTAGTTTCAATAAAAACTATTCTTTATATGATTGTGAAGAAAATAATGAAACAGCAAACACTGATGAAGATGCTTATTATGAAGATGATTTTTATGAAGGTGACACCCAAAATTTTAATGATGAAAACGAAGAACTTCGCGAAGAAAAATACTGGGATAACCTACTTTATCGCTACAAAAATTAC
>NZ_VSDQ01000787.1:0-261 GCF_008085455.1 Seonamhaeicola marinus
AGGTGAATATGGCTTAAATGATATTTGTATTGGTGTACCAGTAGTTTTAGGAAGAAATGGTATTGAAAAAATAGTTGATATTCCTTTAAGTGATGCTGAAAAAGAACACATGAAAGCAAGTGCCGAAGGTGTTAGAAAAACAAACGGTTTATTAAACGTTGAAGCTTAATGCTTTAACCTTAAAATAACATTTAAATAAAGACTGTAGTAATACAGTCTTTATTTTTATATATTTGGCGCATGAACGCAAAATGGTTCTTT
>NZ_VSDQ01000732.1:0-261 GCF_008085455.1 Seonamhaeicola marinus
TTAGAGTTGTCTTGCGGCAGGTTAATGCTAATAGCAGACAAGCCGCTTTGTACGGCTAAAAATGTTTCATTGTTAAGATTGGTTTCAACAAAATCTTTTAAACTACTTGAAATTATAATGTTGCTTTCATGAATACCTCTTGTAAACGTATAAAAAAGCTTGTTTTCTTCGTTTATACGTTCTAAAATTTTTGAGTGATTATCAATTAGAGTATCAGAGTTTTTTACTGTAAAATCTGTTAAGTTTGAGCGCACCGTTATA
>NZ_VSDQ01000709.1:0-262 GCF_008085455.1 Seonamhaeicola marinus
ATTGAAATGTATCAATTTCTTTACCGTGTTTAAATTTACCTTGATATCTTAACACTTTAGTGCCTTCAAAATTCTTTTTCCAAATACCATGACGCTTACCATTATCATCAAACTTATTAATAGTTTGGGCTGATAATGTTGTAATTGTTGTTAATAGCACAACAGTTAAAATGCTGTTTAATTTCATAATTTAAAAAATTGTTTTTTTAGTTTCTACTTCAAATTATAAAAGAGACACAATAAATAATTAAACGATAAATAA
>NZ_VSDQ01000538.1:0-262 GCF_008085455.1 Seonamhaeicola marinus
GGTGCCCGAATTTACTTTAACATTGGTTTTATCAATGTTTTTCATAACCTCAAAAATAGAACGGTTGTAGCCATTGGCTGCTACCATTAATTTATCTATGGTTGTTTGCCCTATACCTCGTGGCGGAAAGTTTATAACACGCTTTAAAGCTTCTTCATCTTTAGGGTTAATTATAAGCCTTAAATAGGATAGTACATCTTTAATTTCTTTACGTTGGTAGAATGATAAACCACCGTAAATTCTATATGGAATATCGCGCTTA
>NZ_VSDQ01000070.1:0-263 GCF_008085455.1 Seonamhaeicola marinus
TATGATCACCGTGTGGTTAACGGCGCATTAGGTGGTATGTTTGTAAAAGCAGTTAAAGATTATTTAGAAGCTTGGGATAGTAACAGAGAAATTTAAACATAAAAATAAACTTACAAAACCCAACTACTCATTATGTGGTTGGGTTTTTCTATTTTTGCATATCAACCAAATAAATTTTTAAAAGCGTCATAAATGCAACTCAACCTAACAAAACCCATTTGTTTTTTCGATTTAGAAACCACAGGAATCAATATTTCTAAAGA
>NZ_VSDQ01000825.1:0-265 GCF_008085455.1 Seonamhaeicola marinus
AAAGAGGACACCAACTTTCAAACGGAACTTTTGGAATAAAAGCATTAGATGCAACGTTTATTACAGCTCGTCAAATAGAAGCTGCGCGTATTGCTGCTACCCGTTACATGAAAAGAGAAGGGCAGTTATGGATTAAAATATTTCCAGACAAGCCTATCACTAAAAAGCCTCTTGAAGTACGTATGGGTAAAGGTAAAGGTGCAGTAGAACTATATGTAGCTGTTGTAAAACCAGGACGCGTAATGTTTGAAGTTGGTGGTGTGCC
>NZ_VSDQ01000027.1:0-265 GCF_008085455.1 Seonamhaeicola marinus
AGACAAATATCATTTTGCCGAAGAAATAGAGGAAGAAGAAACCTTGTCATTACAAGATAAAGAACTAGAATTAATTAAAAAATCACTTGAACGTCATAACGGAAAACGTAAATTAGCCGCGGCAGAACTAGGTATAAGCGAACGCACATTATATAGAAAAATTAAACAATATGATTTGTAATTTTTAGTTCTTTCTATAAACAAGTTCAAAAAAAATGAAACACACTACATATTTATTTTTATTAGTTTTCTTGGCAGTATTAAT
>NZ_VSDQ01000591.1:0-628 GCF_008085455.1 Seonamhaeicola marinus
TTCAACAACTTGTTTTTGCTGTTGCATATCTTTAGTAAGAGTAGCTTGGATTTTTTCTTGACGTTTGCGTGCCTTATAGGCTCTTTTTGCACAAGTATCGCCACAGTATTTAGTAACTGTTGTACGTGCTGTGAAGGCATTACCGCAATGCTTACAAGTTTTAGGAATGAATAAATTACTGCTCATAAATGGTGCTTTATGTAGCGTAATGGTGCAACGTGGTGCGTTATGGTGCATCATTTCGCCTTTATTTTGCCAACAGATTTGGGCAACAAATCCATATTTAAGGCAACAGATATACAACAAATTTAATCAAAAAAGAGTAAATAAGCAACAAATAAAAGAAGATAAAACACTATAAAATCAACAATAACAAGGGATTAACAAATAAAAGAAAGTAAGTTACTTCCCGATACAAAAATTAGCAAAAATATTTCCTAACAAATCATCATTAGATATTTCTCCAGTAATTTCACCAAAGTAATATAAAGCCTGACGGATGTCTATAGCTAGCAAATCGCCAGATAAGCCTGTTTCAAGGCCATATTTTACCTTTTGTACCTCTTCTAAAGCCTTCAGTAAAGAATCATAATGTCTTGTATTTGTAACAATGGTATCATTATTTTTT
>NZ_VSDQ01000922.1:0-267 GCF_008085455.1 Seonamhaeicola marinus
GTTCTTACATCTAAAACAACTGCATTATCATCATTGGCTAGTTGTTCTGCCCATTCTTCTTGTGTTAAATCTTCCATTTTAAATATTTTGATAACAAAATTAGTGTTTATATAATTTATAGACGAAAAAAATCTGAAGCATTACACTTCAGATTTCTAAAATAAAATATGATTTTTATTAATTTTTTATAGTACAACCAATAGCTTTTGTTTCTTTTTCTGGTACTTCATTACCATTAATTAAAGCATCAACAGCATTTTCAACATA
>NZ_VSDQ01000703.1:0-1026 GCF_008085455.1 Seonamhaeicola marinus
CGAGCGTAGTTTAAGGCGCTCTTCAATAGCAAATGGTCTCATATCAAAAATTTCAGAAACTTTTGCAGCTATTTCACCATCAGTTAAATTTACTTTTGCAGTACCATAAGTATCAATAAAAATACCCATTGGTTCTACAACACCAATGGCGTAGCTAACTTGTACTAAAACTTCATCGGCAATACCAGCAGCAACTAAGTTTTTAGCAATATGGCGTGTAGCGTAAGCGGCACTTCTATCAACTTTACTTGGGTCTTTGCCTGAAAAAGCACCACCACCATGTGCGCCTTTACCACCATAAGTATCAACAATAATTTTTCTTCCTGTTAATCCGGTATCACCATGTGGACCACCAATTACAAATTTTCCGGTTGGGTTAATGTGGTATTTTATATCATCATTAAATAAAGCCTGAATAGCAGCTGGTAATTTTGCAATTACTCTGGGTATTAAAATAGTTTTAATGTCTTCTCTAATTTTGGCAAGCATAGTAGTGTCATCAGCAAAATCATCATGTTGTGTAGAAACTACAATAGCATCAATGCGTTGTGGTACATTATCATCACTATATTCAATAGTAACTTGACTTTTAGAGTCTGGCCTTAAATAAGTAATGTCTTTGTTTTCTCTGCGTAATTCAGCTAACTCTTTTAAAATTCTATGCGATAAATCTAAAGCTAAAGGCATGTAGTTTTCAGTTTCATTGGTGGCGTAACCAAACATCATACCTTGGTCTCCGGCTCCTTGCTCTTCTTTGGTAGCTCTATCTACACCTCGGTTAATATCGTCAGATTGTTCGTGAATAGCCGAAAACACACCGCATGAATTGCCATCAAACATATATTCGCCTTTAGTGTAACCAATTTTGTTAATGGTATCTCTAGCAATTTGTTGTACATCTAAATAAGTGTTAGATTTTACTTCGCCAGCAAGTACAACTTGCCCAGTGGTTACAAGGGTTTCGCAAGCTACTTTAGAGTTTATATCAAAAGCTAAAAAATTATCTATAAGTGCATCACTAATTTG
>NZ_VSDQ01000673.1:0-267 GCF_008085455.1 Seonamhaeicola marinus
GAAGAACTTAAAGAAAATGAGTTTAAAGATTTATATGATACACCCGAAGAAAACAAAACATACGTAAAAGATGTAACTATTGATACAGATTTTGAATTGCTATTTCCTGATAGCTATATAAATAATATTGCAGAAAGATTAAGTTTATACACCAAACTTAATGAACTTGAAACCGAAGAAGAACTAACAAGGTTTGAAAATGATTTAATTGATAGGTTTGGGGAATTACCACCACAAGTGACCGATTTGTTAAACAGTGTCAAAATA
>NZ_VSDQ01000257.1:0-268 GCF_008085455.1 Seonamhaeicola marinus
TTAATGAACCAAACTTCGGTTTGTTTTGATACCGAAACCACAGGTTTAAATCCGTTAACTGCCGAATTGGTTGGCATTGCATTTTCATGGGAAGTTGGCAAAGGCTTCTACTTGCCATTTCCTGAAGACAAAACCGAAGCACAAGATTTAATCGAGGAATTGCGTCCGTTTTTTGAAAGTGAAACCATTGAAAAAATTGGTCAGAATTTAAAATACGATATTAAAGTTTTAGCCAAATACAACATCGAGGTAAAAGGCAAACTGTTCG
>NZ_VSDQ01000388.1:0-269 GCF_008085455.1 Seonamhaeicola marinus
GCTATTAAAAATTTTGCTTCAGAAGTAGTTTTGTTAGACATTAAAGAAGGCTATGCTGAAGGTAAAGCTATGGATTTAATGCAAACAGCATCATTAAACGGATTTGACACTAAAATAACTGGTGTTACAAATGATTATAGCAAAACAGCTAATAGTGATATTTGTGTTATTACCTCTGGTATTCCTAGAAAACCAGGTATGACTCGCGAAGAGTTAATTGGTATTAACGCTGGCATTGTAAGATCTGTGTCTTCTAGCTTAATTGAGCA
>NZ_VSDQ01000275.1:0-881 GCF_008085455.1 Seonamhaeicola marinus
AAAAGTATCTGAAGCATTTAACCATGTTGGGCTTTTGGCCGTTGAAATGTTTCAAACTGAAAATGATGACATTTTGGTTAACGAGGTAGCCCCAAGACCTCACAACTCTGGGCACCAAACTATTGAAGCTAGTTACACATCACAATTTGAGCAACACATACGTGCCATTTTAAATTTACCTCTTGGCAGAACCGATAGTAAAGTTGGTGGCGTTATGGTAAACCTTGTTGGTGCTGAGGGTTTTACAGGCAATGTGGTATACCAAAATATTGAAACCATTATGCAAATGGATGGCGTTACACCGCACATTTATGGAAAAAAAGAAACCAGACCGTTTAGAAAAATGGGGCACGTTACCATTGTAAATGAAAATTTAAATGAAGCCAGACGTGTTGCCGAAGAAGTTAAAAAATCCATTAAAGTAATAAGCGAATAAATTACAATAAACAACCATTAAATTACTAAAAATTGCCCAAGTAAATTTAAAATTTAATGTTTGAATATTTAGAACTTAAAATTTAGTTATGAGTAAAATAGGCGTAATTATGGGAAGCAAAAGTGATCTTCCTGTTATGCAAGATGCTATAGACATCTTAAAAGGGTTTGATATTGAAGTTGAAGTAGATATAGTATCTGCACACCGTACTCCCGAAAAGTTATTTGACTACGGAAAAAATGCGCACTCGCGTGGTTTTTCAGTAATAATTGCTGGTGCAGGTGGTGCTGCACATTTACCTGGTATGATAGCCTCATTATCACCTTTACCTGTTATTGGTGTGCCTGTAAAAAGCAGCAATTCAATTGACGGATGGGACTCTGTTTTATCTATTCTACAAATGCCTGGTGGTGTACCTGTTGCTACAGTAGCTTTAAACGGCGCT
>NZ_VSDQ01000304.1:0-269 GCF_008085455.1 Seonamhaeicola marinus
TTTTTTTGTTACAGAAAACACGCCTATTAATTCTTCATCTAAAGCAATGGGTAATGGTGTTACACTACATAATTGCGCCATGGCTTCAATTTGACCTTGTTTTATAGGTTGCTCTATAGAATGTAAATTGAAATTTGATAGTATTTGTAATTTCTCTAGAGCTTCACCGGGTGAAAAAGCACCATTGGCATCAACGCGTAATTCTATATCATTTGCAGAAAATGATGTGCGTATTGATTTTAACAGTTTACATTCAACATCAAAATCTA
>NZ_VSDQ01000402.1:0-270 GCF_008085455.1 Seonamhaeicola marinus
ACTAGCTTTCTTTACTCCAGGAATTAAGCCTTGATTAGCCATTTCTCTAAATGTTACACGAGATATACCAAAAGTTCTCATATACCCTTTAGGTCTTCCTGTTAGTTTACATCTATTATGCTGACGAATAGGAGAAGCGTTTTTTGGTAACTTTTGTAATGCTTCATAATCACCAGCTTCTTTTAAAGCTTTACGTTTAGCTGCATATTTAGCTACTGTTTTAGCTCTTTTTACCTCACGGGCTTTCATTGATTCTTTAGCCATATCTTA
>NZ_VSDQ01000727.1:0-270 GCF_008085455.1 Seonamhaeicola marinus
AAATCTGCACCAGCTTTAAACTTAACTATGTTTTTAGCTTTTATTTTGATAGTTTCACCAGTTTGAGGGTTTCTTCCTTCTCTAGCTGCTCTTTTAGAAACAGACCAAGAACCAAAACCTACTAAAGAAACTCTGTTTCCTTTTTGTAAAGCACCTTCTATTTCAATTAAGGCACATTCTAAAGCTTTTTTTGCAGCTGCTTTGGTGATTCCTGCGTGTTCTGCCATTGCATCGATTAAATCTGTTTTGTTCATAATATAAAGTTTAATT
>NZ_VSDQ01000227.1:0-271 GCF_008085455.1 Seonamhaeicola marinus
AAGTAAAAAACTATAAAATGAAAGTATTAGCAAACGACGGTATTTCACAAAGCGGTATTGATGCCCTTGAAAAAGGAGGATACGAAGTAAGTACTACAACAGTTGCCCAAGAGCAACTAGTAAATTACATTAATGAAAATGACATTAGCGTATTATTAGTTAGAAGTGCAACTACAGTTAGAAAAGATTTAATTGATGCTTGTCCTAACTTAAAAATCATTGGTCGTGGTGGTGTAGGTATGGATAACATTGATGTAGAATATGCCAGAGA
>NZ_VSDQ01000783.1:0-272 GCF_008085455.1 Seonamhaeicola marinus
TCACTGTATTTACTGGTTAATTTTAGTAAAGCATCAATACAATGCTGCTCATCATCTATAATTAATGTATTAATCATTATTTAAATATGCTAATTGAAAAGGTAATATTACTTCAACTCTTGTACCTAAACTTTTATTAATAATATTAACTTTTGCTTTTATGTTTTTGGTTTTGTTTAAAACCGAAATTCTATCGTTTGTAATTTTTATACCCAATGATGTGTGTTCTGTATTCATTTTATTAGTATTTGTTATACCCACACCGTTATCAT
>NZ_VSDQ01000352.1:0-273 GCF_008085455.1 Seonamhaeicola marinus
ATACCATTAGCTTATGATGATAAAATAATATATGTATCAGCTAAAGAAGAACCAAAAACCGATCAGGTTGATAGTATAGTAAAAGATATTATTTTAAGTACAAAAGAAAGACCTTCAGGTATTATAGGTATTGGTGGTGGTACGCTTTTAGATTTAGCTAAGGCAGTATCAATTATGCTTACAAATGAAGGTGAAGCTAAAGATTATCAAGGCTGGGATTTAGTTAAAAATCCAGCTATTTATCACGTAGGTATTCCAACAATTTCAGGTACA
>NZ_VSDQ01000377.1:0-273 GCF_008085455.1 Seonamhaeicola marinus
TGTAAAATGGCTCTTGTACTTTAAACTCTTCAATAGCTTTAGAGTTGGCACTTACAAAATACTTTAACACAAATGCCAGTAGCACAATGGCTACTAAAACAAAAATAAGTTTTACTGTTTTATTCATTTTTTTTGATTGTTTATTCTTCTCTTAATGCTTCTATTGGTTTTACGCTTGTTGCTTTAAAGGCTGGTATTAAACCAATTAATGTACCTAATACCACCAATATAAATAATGCTATAAAAACTACTAAAATTGATACTGATGCGTTT
>NZ_VSDQ01000149.1:0-274 GCF_008085455.1 Seonamhaeicola marinus
ACACAATGTTCTTATTTTGTAACCAAGCTAATGCACGGTTACTAGCATCATACTCTACAGGCAATGTAATAAAACTAAACACCGTTGCGAATCCCATCATAACCAATCCAGCCACAGCAACCCACCAGCCTAATCCTAAACCAGCAGCTCCACCAAGAATAAGTCCACCAATGACTAACCATTGAGACATTCCTGAACTTACACTCACCACCGGCACTAATGTAGATCGCATTTGCAACCAACTATAAGCTTGTGCATGCTGAACAGCGTGACC
>NZ_VSDQ01000220.1:0-275 GCF_008085455.1 Seonamhaeicola marinus
CCTCAGCTATGCTAATCAGCTGAGGGTTAGTCGGGACCTAACGCGAACCCGAAAGGGGTAGTGGATGGACAACAGGTTAATATTCCTGTACCTGCTCATATTAAAGTGACGGAGGCGTATATTTGGTGCGTGCTGACGGAATAGCACGTTGAAGCCAGTGGTAACACGGCGATAGTACACTAAGACTTCGGTTGCGGTGATAATCCAGAGAAGCGACTTCCAAGAAAAGCGATTGAAGCAGCCCGTACCCTAAACCGACACAGGTAGTTGGGATG
>NZ_VSDQ01000031.1:0-275 GCF_008085455.1 Seonamhaeicola marinus
ATTGGTGCTATTCATAGAGGATTTTCAACATACGAAAAAACTAAATATAGAAATAACCCAGAATGGCAAATGGCTATTGAGTTTCAAAATAAATTTCCAGACATTCCTTTAATTAATGACCCATCGCACATTACAGGAAAGCGCGATATGGTTTTTGATGTATGCCAAACAGCTTTAGATTTAAATTTTGATGGATTAATGATTGAAACGCATTTTGATCCTGATAATGCATGGAGTGATGCAGCACAACAAGTAACACCATCTACCTTAGTGCA
>NZ_VSDQ01000724.1:0-275 GCF_008085455.1 Seonamhaeicola marinus
TTTACTATATACCATTATTGCAAGTATTTTACTTGTAATGCTAGAAAGTGTTGAAAGTATTGATGCCAAATACCACAATGTTCTAGATGTTTTAGAATGGATAATTACCATACTTTTTACCATTGAATATATTGCCCGTGTGGTAACCGTAAAAAAACCGTTTAAATACATATGTAGTTTTTATGGTGTAATAGATTTATTATCAACCATACCAAAATACATATCATTAGCCTTTGGTGGCATACAAGCCTTAGTAGCCTTACGCGCATTAAGGC
>NZ_VSDQ01000154.1:0-276 GCF_008085455.1 Seonamhaeicola marinus
TGATTGAAGTGCTGAAACAACGTTTTTAGCAGGAGATTGTAATAATGTAATGATATCTCCAATAAGCTCTTCTCTAGACTTAATATCTACTAATGCGTCTAACTGATCATCGCCAATGTAAATAGCTTCCTCAATAAAAGCACCTTTTAATAAAGGTTTGTCAGATTTTTTACGGAAGTTTTTAATTAACTTTGCTGGTGCATTACCTGTTTCAGAATACATCACAGATGTATTTCCTTTTAATACAGTAGGAAGGTCCCCAAAATCTTTATCTGA
>NZ_VSDQ01000258.1:0-305 GCF_008085455.1 Seonamhaeicola marinus
AATACCAATTTCGTTCATTAAACGCGGTACATCGGGGGATTTACACGTCCAACATGTAGCAGGCATTGGGCCATCGCCTTCGCCTTTAGGGCCGCCAGTTCTTAATGTATTGTGTATATCTTCAACTGCATATTGGTGCCCGCGCCCTTGGTTATAATCTTTTGAAAACCCATAACCAGCCCAAAGTACAGCTAAACGGGTATCTTCTTCAAGCATATCGCGCATTGCGTTTCCACCTTGGTATGTTGCAAAATCGGTTTGTTCTGTTTGTAAAAACGATTGGTACTCTGCAGGGAAATTTTTAC
>NZ_VSDQ01000258.1:368-803 GCF_008085455.1 Seonamhaeicola marinus
CGGTTAACAATGCTAGAAGCTAAAAGTCCTAAAAGGAACACTACAACTACAGTTACTATAAATAATACTTTGTTTTTCATTGGTATATAATTTGCAAGTGCGCGTTAATTGTTTAATCTTTAATTTGTTTATTTAACCAACTAGGTATTACGGTGCTTACGGTATCAGTTGGTATTGGAGCAATGTTGTTGCGTATGGTAGAAATACCGTGTACGGTGCCGTGTGGTATTTCTTGGTGGCATTCCCAACATTTTCTATCGGTTCTACTTTCTTTATGCCCGTTTAACCAGCCGTCATACTTTACTTGGGTTACTTGTTGTACATGGCAACGTATGCAGTTATTTTGCACAACTTCTTGCGATGCTTCACGCATAAACATGACTTCAGGCTCCATACGTGCTGTAAAAACAGAGGCGTGAAAAAGGCCATCTTTCG
>NZ_VSDQ01000214.1:0-276 GCF_008085455.1 Seonamhaeicola marinus
ACAAACCCGTGGTGGTTTTGTAGCAGAATCTTTAATTGATAAAAAACGTTTGTCAATAGGGCTTCAAAACAATGTAAGTGTATTAAGTGAAATAGCTATTTATACCTTAGCTGAAGAAGTACCTTTAGTAGAGGTTTTCAAAAAAATTAAAGAAAAAGAAAACGGTAATCAAACATCAGTAAAACCAAAAGATAGTAAAGATAAACTAGAAGAATACTTCTTTGAAGTTTTACCAGATTATGATGAAGATAGAGTATATGCCAGTGATATTAAAAA
>NZ_VSDQ01000860.1:0-276 GCF_008085455.1 Seonamhaeicola marinus
AATTTCTTGTACAAATAATTCAGCCGACTCAACATCTGCATCTTCATTTTTAGCTTGCCAGTTAGCAATAGCAGAAAGTAATAACTTTTCTAAACGGTTTGATGCTTCCTTTTGGCTAAACTTTAAGATATTAAGTGCTTTTTCAACGCTTTCACCTCTTACTAAATCAGCTACTAAACGCATTTTTCTTGGTGATGTAGGACAATTATTAAGTTTAGCAAAAGCAACTTGCTTTTTTTGCTCCTTAATAGCGTCTGCCATTTGTTTTTTACGACT
>NZ_VSDQ01000239.1:0-276 GCF_008085455.1 Seonamhaeicola marinus
AGCCCCCGCATCCAATCAGTAGCTCTACCTCTATAAAACTATTACTACGCTGCACCTAAATGCATTTCGGGGAGTACGAGCTATTTCCGAGTTTGATTGGCCTTTCACCCCTACCCACAGGTCATCCGAAGACTTTTCAACGTCAACCGGTTCGGTCCTCCACTGTGTGTTACCACAGCTTCAACCTGCCCATGGGTAGATCACACGGTTTCGCGTCTACCACTACTAACTATAGCGCCCTATTCAGACTCGCTTTCGCTACGGATCCGCACCTGA
>NZ_VSDQ01000797.1:0-277 GCF_008085455.1 Seonamhaeicola marinus
ATTTATACTGCTGTAGCATGGTTCCCATGGCACCATCTAACACCAAAATACGGTTTTGTAAAGCCTTTCTAATATCTGACATTTCGTTTGCATTTTTCATCTGAAGACAAATCAACAGAATGAATTTATTTAATATCAAACCTAAGCGCGTTAAGATTGATATGTTTTATTATTGTTCTGTAAGTTATCGTGAAAAGCAAATAGAAAAACGCTTCGTTATCTTCCTAATTTTATGAATTAGTAGAATTTAGCACCTTCTTTACAAGTTAAAGGGTTG
>NZ_VSDQ01000480.1:0-278 GCF_008085455.1 Seonamhaeicola marinus
ATATATTTGAAAAATGAAAAGGCAACATTACTTTTTAGCAAATTAATTATGTGTAAGTTTCTTACCTTTTTCTTCGGATTGTTTTTAAACAAATTAAATATTTTAAGACACTTAAAACCTAAAAGTATAACAGCTATTAAGGCCCCTAAAAAGAAAATTAACTCCCCATACCAAAATGTTTTTGATGAAATAATTGATGGATCTAATAAAATAACATCTAGTTCTTGTTGTTTTTTGTTCCCTAAAAAAACTTCGGGTAAAGAGATTATATATTCTTG
>NZ_VSDQ01000065.1:0-279 GCF_008085455.1 Seonamhaeicola marinus
TCATCGCCTCTGAGAGCCTAGGCATTCCCCATACGCCCTTAATTAGCTTATTGTACTTTTTGCTTTTTTAATGAGTTTACATAATTGCTCGTTACAATTATTATAATTTTATATTAAATATTTCTATCTAATTTTCATGTATCTTTTTCAATATGTCAATGAACCTTTAAAATTGATTATTGATTATTTTCTATTGATTATTAAAATAGTCAATGTAAAATATCCAATAGACAATCTATTGTGGAGAATACCGGAGTCGAACCGGTGACCTCTTGCGTG
>NZ_VSDQ01000292.1:0-279 GCF_008085455.1 Seonamhaeicola marinus
TATAAGGCTGGTTTAGATTAGAAAAAAACAATTTATTTTCATAAAAAAACGCTTTTCTAGAAATAGAAAAGCGTTTTTTTATTTATCACCTCACTGTAAAGCTTTAGTGAGATATGTGTTAATACCATTAGTTATTACATCATACCTGGCATACCACCACCATGTGCATGACCACCCATTGCAGGAGCCTCTTCAGGAATGTCAATTAATGCACATTCTGTGGTTAAAATCATTCCAGCTACAGAAGCAGCATTTTCTAAAGCAATACGTGTTACTTTT
>NZ_VSDQ01000859.1:0-279 GCF_008085455.1 Seonamhaeicola marinus
GTCATCCGAAGGTAAAAAAATCGTTTATCGGTTCTGGAATTAGACACGATATGTTGGTGCCAGAATTCAATAAAAATGCTGACCCAAAAGAGTTAGATGATTATACCGAAGAAGTGATGACAAAGCATGTTTCTGGACGACTTAAAGTAGCGCCAGAACATACTAGTGATCCTGTTTTGAAATTAATGCGAAAACCGTCTTTTAGTTACTTTCATAAGTTTAAAGAACGTTTTGATAAAATTAATATCAAGAATAAACTGAACTTACAGTTAATTCCGT
>NZ_VSDQ01000729.1:0-505111 GCF_008085455.1 Seonamhaeicola marinus
TAATAGCGTCTGCCATTTGTTTTTTACGACTTCCCATAGCTCTTATTTTTTACCTTTATTTTTTGCACCTGCATGTCCACGGAATGAACGCGTTGGTGAAAATTCTCCTAATTTATGACCTACCATGTTCTCAGTTACATATACAGGAACAAATTGACGGCCATTGTGTACCGCTATAGTTTGTCCAACAAAATCAGGAGTAATCATACTTGCTCTAGACCAAGTTTTGATAACAGTCTTTTTGTTAGCTTCAACGTTTGCAGCAACTTTTCTTTCTAATTTATAATGAACGTAAGGTCCTTTTTTTAATGATCTTGCCATGTCTTATTTCTTTCTACGTTCTACAATATATTTATTACTAGCTTTAGTTTTAGAACGGGTTCTAAATCCTTTAGCAGGAATACCGTTTCTAGAACGTGGGTGACCACCTGAAGCACGACCTTCACCACCACCCATTGGGTGATCTACTGGGTTCATTCTAACAGGGTTTGTTCTAGGTCTTCTACCTAACCATCTTGTTCTACCGGCTTTACCAGATACTAATAACTGGTGATCAGAGTTAGATACAACTCCTACCGTAGCCATACATGTAGTTAGTATTAAACGTGTTTCACCAGAAGGTAATTTTACTGTTGCAAATTTACCATCTCTTGCCATTAACTGAGCAAATGCTCCAGCACTACGTGCCATAACTGCACCTTGACCTGGACGTAACTCTAAACAAGAAATAATAGTTCCTAATGGAATTTGGCTTAATGGCATTGCATTACCAATTTCTGGAGCAATTCCTTCTTTACCAGATACAACATTTTGCCCTACTTGTAAACCATTTTGAGCAATAATGTATCTTTTCTCACCATCTTGATAGTTCAATAAAGCAATAAAAGCTGATCTGTTTGGATCGTATTCAATTGTTTTAACTTCAGCAGGAATTCCTGCTTTGTCTCTTTTAAAATCAATGATACGATACTTTTTCTTATGACCACCACCTTTGTAGCGCATGGTCATTCTTCCTTGACTGTTTCTACCACCAGTACGTTTTTTCGGAGCTAATAAACTTTTCTCCGGCTTATCAGTAGTAATGGCGTCAAATCCATTTACTACTCTAAATCGCTGTCCTGGTGTGATTGGTTTTAATTTTCTTACTGACATTTTTGTCTAATTACATATTAGCGTATAAATCAATCATCTCACCTTCCGCCAGTTGTACAATTGCCTTTTTAACAGCATTTGTTTTACCATGTTGAATACCCGTTTTAGTATAACGCGTTCTTCTATCTGGACGGACATTTATAGTACGAACTTTTTCAACAGAAACACCGTAAGTTGCCTCAACAGCTTTTTTGATTTCCACCTTGTTCGCCTTAGTATTCACCGCGAATGTATAGCAGTTTCTTAACTCGCTATCCGTAGTCGCTTTTTCCGTGATTATAGGTTTAATTAAGATACTCATCTGTTTCTTATTTACTTAAGTTAGATTCAATTCCTTCAATAGCACCTTCTAAAAGCACTATTTGATTCGCGTTTAAAACCTTATAAGTGCTTAATTCTGAAGAAGTTACAACCTCAGAACCTTTTAAATTGCGCGATGACAAATATACATTATTATTTGCCCCGCCCAACACGAATAAAGACTTTTTGTTTTCTAGGTCTAACGCCTTTAAAACTGCAGTAAAGTTTTTAGTTTTAGGAGCATCAAAACTGAAGTCCTCTAAAACCGTAATTGCCTTTTCACTGGCTTTAATACTTAATGCAGATTTACGCGCTAAACGCTTAACATTCTTGTTTAATTTGAAACCATAGTTTCTTGGTCTAGGACCAAAAATTCTACCTCCTCCTCTAAACACAGGAGATTTGATAGAACCTGCACGAGCAGTACCAGTTCCTTTTTGCTTCTTAATCTTACGAGTACTTCCAGCAATCTCACCTCTTTCTTTAGACTTGTGAGTACCTTGACGTTGATTAGCTAAATATTGCTTAACGTCTAGATATACCGCATGATCATTTGGCTCAATAGCAAACACATCTTTAGAAAGCTCCGCTTGTCTACCTGTGTCTTTTCCGTTTATATCTAAAACTGCTACTTTCATTACTTCTGAATAATTACATAAGCGTTTTTGTGTCCAGGAACACATCCTTTAACAACAAGTAAGTTCTTTTCTGGAACTACTTTTAACACTCTTAAGTTTTGTACTTTCACTTTTTCACCACCCATTCTTCCGGCCATTTTCATTCCTTTAAATACTCTTGCAGGATATGAAGCAGCACCAATAGAACCTGGAGCTCTTAAACGGTTATGTTGACCGTGAGTAGCTTGACCTACACCACCAAAACCGTGACGTTTTACAACCCCTTGAAATCCTTTTCCTTTTGATGTTCCAGAGATATCAACAAATTCTCCTTCAGCAAAATGATCAACAGTGATTGCATCTCCTAATTTGTACTCCTCATCAAAACCTTTAAATTCCGCGACTTTGCGTTTTACAGAAGTACCTGCTTTCTTAGCATGACCTAAGTCTGCTTTAGTAGCACTTTTTTCTGTCGCGTCATCGAAACCTAATTGAACAGCTTCATAACCGTCAACTTCTTCAGTTCTGACTTGGGTAACGATACATGGTCCAGCTTCGATTACTGTACAAGGAATATTTTTCCCGTTTTCATCAAAGATGCTGGTCATACCGATTTTCTTTCCAATTAACCCAGACATAATTTAATTATTAATTTATTTATTACTTATTTAAAAAATTTCAGGGACAAAATACGTTTCGTCCCTGAAATGTATTTTATCCGTTTTTCCCGCGACCGCATCGGTGGGACATGAATGCCCTGATATTGTTTCAGGGTCTTTTTTACCTTTTTCCTGAGATCCTGAAACAAGTTCAGGATTTCGATAAAAGTCTATTAGACTTTTATCTCAACCTCAACACCACTTGGTAACTCAAGCTTCATTAACGCATCAATAGTTTTTGATGACGAAGAGTAGATATCCAATAATCTCTTATAAGAACTTAATTGGAATTGTTCTCTTGACTTCTTGTTTACGTGTGGAGAACGTAATACAGTAAAAATCTTTTTGTGCGTTGGTAATGGAATTGGTCCAGTTACAACAGCACCAGTACTCTTTACTGTTTTTACAATCTTATCTGCAGACTTGTCTACTAAATTGTGATCGTAAGATTTTAATTTTATTCTGATTTTTTGACTCATTTTCCTAATTTTTAAGCTTCAACACCTTTAGCCGCCTTAATCACTTCTTCAGAAATATTTGAAGGAGTTTCAGCATAATGTGAAAATTCCATTGTAGAAGTTGCTCTACCCGAAGATAATGTACGTAATGCAGTTACATAACCAAACATCTCTGATAAAGGAACATTAGCTTTAACAACTTTTGAACCAGCTCTATCACTCATGTCATTAACCTGACCACGACGTCTGTTTAAGTCACCTACTATATCACCCATGTTTTCTTCTGGAGTAAGTACTTCTAATTTCATAATAGGCTCCATAATTACTGCTTTTGCAGCTTTAGAAGCAGCTTTAAATCCTAATTTAGCAGCTAATTCGAACGATAACTGATCAGAATCCACATCATGGTAAGATCCATCTGTTAAAGTTACTTTCATAGCGTCTATCTCATATCCAGCTAAAGGACCATTTTGCATAGCCATTTTAAATCCTTTCTCAACTGAAGGGATAAATTCTTTAGGAACGTTACCACCTTTAATCTCAGAAACAAATTCTAAACCTTGTTTACCTTCTTCAGCAGGCTCTACAGTAAATACAATATCTGCGAATTTACCACGTCCACCAGATTGTTTCTTATAAACTTCTCTGTGCTCAGCACGTTGTGTAATATTCTCTTTGTACTCTACTTGAGGTTGACCTTGGTTTACTTCAACTTTAAACTCACGTTTTAAACGGTCTACAATTACATCTAAGTGAAGCTCACCCATACCTGAAATAATAGTTTGACCAGAAGCCTCATCTGAACGCACTGTGAAAGTTGGATCTTCTTCAGCTAACTTAGCTAAACCAACACCTAACTTATCAACGTCAGCTTTAGTTTTAGGTTCAACAGCAATACCGATTACTGGATCAGGGAATTCCATAGATTCTAAAACTATTGGTGCTTTTTCATCTGATAAAGTATCACCTGTTTTAATAGATTTAAATCCTACTGCAGCTCCAATATCTCCAGCTTCAATAAATTCAATTGCATTTTGTTTGTTAGCATGCATTTGGTAAATACGAGAAATACGCTCCTTTTTACCAGAACGGTTATTCAACACATAAGAACCTGCATCTAAACGACCAGAATAAGCTCTAAAGAATGCTAAACGACCAACAAAAGGATCTGTAGCAATTTTAAATGCTAAAGCAGCAAATGGCTCATTTACATCTGGTTTACGTAAAATATCTTCTCCTGAATTTGGATCAGTACCTACGATACCTTCTTTATCCGTTGGAGAAGGTAAGTAACGACATACAGCATCTAATAAGAACTGTACACCTTTATTTTTAAAAGCAGAACCACAAATCATTGGAATGATAGCCATATCCATTACAGCAGCTCTAAGTGCAGCATGCACCTCTTCTTCTGTAATAGAATCTTCATCTTCCATGAATTTTTCTAATAAGTTCTCATCGTAAGTTGCAACTTCTTCAATTAAAAGCGCACGGTACTTACGAGCTTCTTCTTTCATATCTTCTGGAATGTCAATAACATCAAAAGTAGCACCTTGTGTTTCATCATGCCACACAATAGCTCTATTCTTAACTAAATCTACAATTCCTTTAAAATCTGCCTCATCACCAATATTTAATACAATTGGCACTGCGTTAGACTTTAACATATCTTTTACCTGTTGACAAACACCTAAAAAGTTAGATCCTTGACGGTCCATTTTGTTTACGAAACCAATTCTAGGAACTTTATAGTTATCCGCTAATCTCCAGTTAGTCTCAGATTGAGGCTCAACACCATCAACCGCAGAAAACAAGAATACTAAACCATCAAGTACACGTAACGAACGATTTACTTCTACCGTAAAATCAACGTGACCTGGAGTATCAATAATATTAAAATGATACCCTTTAGCATCTGGAGTTGGCTGTCCATTCTCAGTTGGGAAATGCCAAGTACAAGTTGTAGCAGCAGAAGTAATTGTAATACCTCTTTCTTGCTCTTGCTCCATCCAGTCCATAGTTGCAGCACCATCATGCACTTCACCTATTTTATGAGACACTCCCGTATAATATAATATACGCTCTGTAGTTGTAGTTTTACCTGCATCAATATGAGCAGCAATACCAATGTTTCTAGTGTATTTTAAATCTCTAGCCATTTCTTATTAAAATCTAAAGTGTGAGAATGCTTTATTTGCTTCAGCCATTTTATGAGTATCAACTCTTTTCTTAACAGCAGCACCTTCTTCTTTGGCAGCAGCTAAAATTTCAGCAGCTAACTTTTGAGCCATTGATTTTTCATTACGCTTACGCGCAAAACCAATTAACCATTTCATTGCTGTAGAAATTTTTCTATCTGGACGTATTTGCATTGGAATTTGAAAAGTAGCACCACCAACACGACGACTACGTACTTCTACGTGAGGCATCACATTTGATAAAGCATCTTTCCAAAGCTCTAAAGCAGTTTTTTCTTCATCTGTTTTTTTAGCATCTACAATATCAATTGCATCATAGAATACTTTGAACGCTACAGACTTCTTTCCATCCCACATTAAGTTGTTCACAAAACGCGTTACCAATTGATCGTTAAATCTTGGATCTGGTAAAAGAGGTCTTTTTTTCGCTTGTCTTTTTCTCATGTCTTCTTGTTACAAAGTTTTAATTACTTCTTAGGGCGTTTAGCACCGTACTTAGATCTACGTTGCGTTCTACCTTGCACACCTGCTGTATCCAAAGCACCACGAACAACATGATATCTAACACCTGGTAAATCTTTTACCCTTCCACCTCTAACCAATACTATCGAGTGCTCTTGTAAATTATGTCCTTCACCACCGATATATGCATTAACCTCGTTACCGTTTGTTAAACGAACCCTAGCAACCTTCCTCATTGCTGAGTTTGGTTTTTTAGGCGTTGTTGTGTAAACACGAGTACATACACCACGTCTTTGCGGACAAGAATCTAAAGCAGCCGATTTACTCTTCTTGGTTATTTTGGCTCTTCCTGTTCTTACTAATTGTGAAATTGTTGGCATATAAATTATTATATAAATTTAAAATCCTCTTCTTAGAGGGCTGCAAAGGTAGTAATTAAAATGAATAATTCAAATCCTAATTCATTAATTTTCAGAAGAATTTAATTTTAAACTCATCCCGCATATTAGGTCTATTTATTTTCCGTTAGATTTACATAAAAAATCAAGCTGTCTTTTCTGTGAGGAAATCCTTTTTTCTATACCTTATTATATATGCTATTTTTTCATCTGAAAGTTTTAGCCAAAATTTTAGATTAAAAATTAACGGAAACAACGCTATCGAAACCAAAATTATAGATTCGTTAGAATATAAAAAGTTTCATAAAGATTTGCTTTCCATAAAAGCCGAAACAGATTCAGTGCAGCAATTACTTTTTAAAAAAGGATTCGTTGAATCTAAAGTTATTCATATAAACAAGATTAACGATTCGGTTTTCAATGCGAAACTCCATTTAAAAAGAAGACTTAAAACCATAACCGTTTATTATGACAAAAATAGTATTGAAAAATCTGTTTTAACTAAAATCACACCTATTACAAATGAAGATTTTTTTGTGGTAGAATTTTCGAAGATTGAAAACATCCTAAACAACCTTAATCAAGAAATCTCAAAAGAAGGGCTCCCTTTTTTAAAACTTAAACTAGACCATATAAAGATAACAAACAACAACACGCTAACCGCCGAATTAGTACTAGACCGCCCAAAAAAAAAGAGAACAATTAATGACATTATTATAAAAGGTTACGAAAAGTTCCCAAGATCTTACCTTAAGCATTTCTTAAAAATCAAGACAAATAGTTTATTTAGCCTAAATGAAATTAAAACTAAAACCAAAAATTTACAAAACTTAAGATTTGCAAATGAAATTAAGTCTCCCGAGGTTCTATTTTCTCAAGACTCAACCACCCTATACTTATATCTTAAGAAAGCACAGAGTAATGCCTTTGATGGCTTTCTAGGATTTGGTTCCAATGAAGAAACGAGTAAGATCCAATTTGATGGCTACCTAAACCTAAACCTCACAAACAACTTAAACTTTGGAGAGTCTTTTAAATTATTGTACAAGAGTGATGAAAACGACCAAAAAACGTTCCAAGCAAACCTCACGCTTCCCTACATATTAAAGTCGCCAGTTGGTCTAGATTTTTCATTAAACATCTTTAGAAAAGACTCTACCTTTTCTACCGTAAACCAATCAGCAAAGCTTCATTATCAAATAAATGCTAAACACAAAATTTTTGGTGGTATCATAAACGAAGAATCCAACAATCTACTTAACAACAGCTCCAGTTTACAAATAGCAGACTATACGAAAACCCTGTTTACCTTATCCTATGAATTTAATCGACCTCAAACAAACAATCTTTTCCCAGCAAAGACATATTTAAATGTAGCAGTGAATTCAGGAAACAGAAAAGATTCGAACCGAACAGAACAACAAAACATCCTGCGTTTTAAAGCTTTTAACATATTTAATTTCAATAGAAAGAATAGCATCTATTTAAACGTGGATGCCAATTACATGAGTTCCGATACTTTTTACGATAATGAATTATTTAGGTTTGGAGGTATTAACTCGATTAGAGGTTTTGAAGAAAACAGCTTGTTCGCTAACCTATTTGGAGTCATAAATTCAGAATACAGATTTCAACTTAATAATGCAATTTACTTACATACTGTAATTGACGCTGCTTATTACGAAAACAACATATCAAATACAACTCAGAAACTTTTCGGATACGGCTTTGGTTTTGGTGTTTTAACCAAATCAGGCTTATTTAAACTGACTTTTGCCAATGGCAAGAATGAAAACCAGAAGTTTAAGTTATCAAACTCAAAGCTTCACATAAGCCTAACTACATATTTTTAAAAAACGTTATTTAAAAATTCCAATTATCAATTAAAATTTAAATTTTCATTGCTTTTTTTCAGGTTAAAGACAAATTTTAACCATTATTTATTGTTTTATTAACTTTTTATTATGATTTTTGACATTGACTAATTCAAATAATTATAAAATGAAAACAAAGTTTAGTGGAATTCTAACGCTAATACTAGCGTTTGTTGTGCATTTTTCTTTTGCACAAGAAAAGACTATTTCTGGTACGGTTATGGACGAATCGGGTTTACCTCTGCCAGGAACAACAGTCTTGGTAAAAGGTACCTCAACTGGTACTTCATCAGATTTTGACGGTAAATACTCAATTAGCGCTAAGCAAGGCGATGTTCTTGTATTTAGTTTTGTTGGGTATACAACACAAGAAATCACAGTAGGATCTTCTAGTACGGTAAATGCTACAATGAGTGAAGATGCATCAGCTCTTGAAGAGGTTATTGTTGTTGCTTATGGTACTCAGAAAAAAGAAGAAATTACGGGATCTGTTACAACCATAAAGACTGAAGAACTAAATCAAGTGCAAGCAAGTAGTATTGCTCAAGGTTTAGTTGGTAAAGTTTCTGGTGTACAGATTATTAATCAATCTGGTCAACCTGGAGAAGATCCTTCAGTAAGATTTAGAGGTATTGGTTCTATCAACTCATCGAGCGCTCCGCTTTATGTTGTTGATGGTGTTGTTTTTAACGGTAATATAAACTCTATTGCAACTCAAGATATTGAGTCTATGACTTTCCTTAAAGATGCTTCTGCAAATGCATTATACGGTAGTAGAGGTGCAAACGGTGTAATTATTGTAACTACAAAAAAAGGGAAAAAAGAAGGTGTTGAAATTACTTTAGATAGTAGAATTGGTTTCAACAGAAGGGCAGTTCCAGAATATAGTGTTATTAGAGAACCAGGTCGTTATTATGAAGCTTGGTACAACGCTTGGAGAGTTGGTTTAATAGACCAAGGAAGCACTCCTGCCGATGCCGCTGCTGCAGCTAATGCAGGGTTAATTTCTAATGGAGATTTTTCATTAAACTACAACAGCTACAACGTAGCTAACGATGCTTTAATAGACACTGCTACTGGTCGTATTAACCCAAGTGCACAACTTCTATATCAAGATGATTGGGACGATGCTTCTTTTAGCACAGGAGTTAGAACTGAAAACTATTTAAGCTTAAGAACAAGAAGTGAAAAATCTAATTCATTCTTTTCTTTAGGTCACTTAAAAGATGAAGGATACGCTTTAAAATCTGGATTCGAAAGAATTACAGGACGTTTATCTACAGAGTACACACCAAACGAATGGTTAAAGGTTGGAGGTAACGTAAATTATGCTCACACTTCTCAGGATTCTCCTATTCAAGGCTTAGGAAGTACAACTCTTAGTAATTTATTCTATTGGGCAAGAAGTGTAGCTCCTATTTATCCTATATATGGAAGAGATGCTAATGGCGGATTAGTTTTAGATAATGCTGGCAACAGACAATACGACTATGGTGATGGTACTTTTGGTCAAAGACCAGCGTTTGTTTCTAACACAAACCCAATAGGAACATTAAACCTAGGACTAGACGAAAATGTTGTGGACAACATTTCTAGTAGAGTTTTTGCTACGGTTAATTTCTTAAAAGATTTCTCTTTTACTTATAACTTCTCAGCAGATATTACTCTTGGTAATTTATCACAATTTGATACTGGTGAAGGTGGATCTGCTGCAAATGCCAATGGTAGAATCACAACAAGATCAAACAGAGGTATCACTACTACTAACCAACAGTTATTAAATTGGAGTAGAGATTTCGGCGATCATTCATTCTCTGTTTTAGTAGGTCATGAAAGCTTCGATTACAACTTCAAATTACTTGGTGGTGAAGTTACTGAAACAGTAATTGGAGACCTACCTGTTTTAGATAACGGTGTTAATATTCAAGAAGTAATTGGATATAGAAAAGATTATAAAGTAGAAGGCTATTTATCTAGACTAACTTATGACTATGCTGATAAGTACTTCATAAATGCAAGTTTTAGAAGAGATGGTTCTTCTGTTTTTCATCCAGATAACAGATGGGGTAACTTTTACGGTTTAGGTTTTGCTTGGTCTGTTCACAAAGAGAACTTTTTAAGCAACGTAGATTGGTTAAGCAACTTACGTATAAAAGCTAGTACAGGTCAACAAGGTAATGATGCCTTATTATATGAAGACAACAGAACAAGAAATCCTGGCGATAGAGATAACAGAAACTACATTGCTTACCTAGATCAGTTTGACATCGTAAATGCAGGTGGAAACACTCCTGGTGTTACATTCTTCCAATTAGGTAACGAAGATTTGGTTTGGGAAACTTCAACAAATACAAATGCTGGTTTTGAAATTGGATTATTTAACAACAGAATTAACATTAACGCAGAGTATTTTGAAAGAAAAGTAGAAGATTTATTATTCTACAACCCTGTACCAACATCTATAGGAGTAGGTTCTAAACCTGAAAATATTGGTGATATGGAAAACAAAGGTTTTGAAATTGAACTTAATGCAGGCATCATAGAAACCGAAGATTTCCAATGGAACTTTAGCATTAATGCTACTCACTATAAAAATGAAATTACAAGTCTGCCAGACGAATTCATCGACGACCCTATTTTAGCTAACTTCAGATTAACTAAAGGACGCTCAAGATATGATTATTTTATGAGAGAATGGGCTGGTGTTGATGAAGCAACAGGTAACGGACAATGGTATGTGGTTGATCCTGATACAGGTGAAAAAACAACAACTAGTGTACATTCGGATGCAACCGAAGTATTTGTAGACAAATCTGCAATTCCTGATGTTTATGGTGGTTTTAACACGTCTTTTGCCTACAAAGGCTTTAGCTTAAATGTAGGTTTTGCTTATCAAATTGGCGGATATGGTTATGATGGTGTTTACCAAGGATTATTATCTGCATCGTCTCCAGGTAGTAACTTCCATACAGATATTTTCGATTCATGGACTCCAGAAAACACTTCTGCTACCATTCCTAGAATAGATGTCTTTAAAAGCGACCAAAATGACACTTCGGATTATTTCTTAGTTGACGCTTCTTATTTAAGTCTTAATGATATTACACTTGGATATGATTTTGATAAGAAATTTACAGATATGTTAGGCATTACTTCACTAAGACTTTATGCTTCTGCAAACAATGTAGCATTATGGTCTAAAGCTAGAGAAGGTTACGACCCAAGACTTAGCGTTTCTGGTAATGCTACAAACGAGTATTCTTTAATAAGTACAACTTCTTTCGGATTAACTCTTAAATTTTAAAAAGCTATGAAAAACACAAGATTTTTATTAACATTTATTTTTGCACTTGCAATGTTTGTAAGTTGTGAAAAAGATTTTCTTGACACCGAACCAGGTGGTGCTATTTCCTCAGAACAAGTTGCCACTTCTGCAGCTGCCAATGAAGCTTTAGTAAATGGTATTTATGCTAGTATGAGAACTTGGCAGATAGGTGGAACTACAGGTCATACTGATTTTGGACATAAGTGTTTAATGGGTGCCTATGATATGATGGGGCATGACATAGTTCTAAACAACTTTAACTGGTATATCTTTTATTATAATTTCCAAGGACGTGTTGAATCTTCTTCTAGAACAGGAATAATTTGGACAACCTATTACACTTTTATTGCTGATGCAAATATTGTAATTAACGGTTTAAGAAGTCTAGAAACTTTAACAGATGAACAAGAAGCTTTATTAGGACAAGCGCTTGCTATTAAAAGTTTCTCTTTATTCAATCTAGTAAGAGTATATTCGGATACGTATAGAGGAAATGAATCATCTCCTGGTATACCTTCCCCTGATAGATTGAACTTTGATGGCGCACCTAGAGGTACTGTTCAAGAGGTTTATGATGTTATTATTCCAGGATTACAGGAAGCTGTAACTTTATTGGAAGGATACTCTAGATCTAGTAAACAACAAATCGACCAAAGTGTTGCTCAAGGCTTACTTGCTCGAGTTTATTTAGAAACAGGAAACTGGCAAGGAGCAGCCGATATGGCAAATGCTGCTAAAGCATCATACGCCCTGATGACTGGAGATGAATGGGTTGCTGACGGATTTAGTGATATCAGTAACAAAGAATGGATGTGGGGAGCAGATATAGATAGTGAATCTACAACTGTTTTCGCTTCTTTCTTCTCTCACTTTGACAGCACAAATGGTGGATATGCCGGAGCTCTTGGAGGTTATAAGTTAATTGATTCTAGACTTTATGATATGATTCCTGCAACAGACTCTAGAAAAGATGCTTTTGTAGACCCAGTAAATGGTAATGCAACTTACCCAGACATTCCTGCTTACGCTAACCTAAAGTTTGTTGACCCTTCATTCTTAGAAGGAGATTACTCTTATATGAGAGCATCAGAAATGCATTTAATTGAGGCTGAAGCTTTAGCTAGACTAGGAAACAACTCTGCCGCTCAAGTTCTTTTTGACTTGGTTAGTTTAAGAGATTCAGGATACACTCTTTCTGCTAATACTGGTAACGATTTAGTTGAAGAAATCTACACTCAAAGACGTATTGAACTTTGGGGTGAAGGATTTGGTTATTTTGACCTAAAACGTTTAGGTAAGCCTTTACAAAGAACAGGAGGTAACCATAAAGGATTTGGGCTTCAGGATGAAGTTGTTGGAGGTCCATTATTTAAATGGCAGATTCCAGACGACGAAATAAACTCTAATCCAATGATTAACGCAGAAAATCAAAACGATTAAAATAGGTTACATTTTATAATTAAAAAAAGAGACTGTTTTTCACGGTCTCTTTTTTTTACAACAAAAAACGATACAATTTCAGCTAAATCATACTTTAAAGTTTCCCTAAAGCATATTTTTTTATTTTTTTTAAAAATTTTCCTTCTTAACATATTTACATTTATTTGATTTTAAGTAAAATCCAAATTACCCCTCAAATTAGCAGCATATATAACCTTTTGTTAAAAATTAATTTATAGCTAAAAAGATACTTTTCAAATTCAATTATTCTCAGTTTACCATCTTTTGATTACTGATTTTGGTAAATCCTGCGAATTTTAACCCTAATTTATTGTTTTATTAACTTTTTATTATGATTTTTGGATTTGACTAATTCAAACAATTATAAAATGAAAACAAAGTTTAGTGGATTTCTAACGCTAATCCTAGCGTTAGTTGTGCATATTTCTTTTGCACAAGAAAAGACGATTTCTGGTACCATTATTGACGAATCAGGACTACCCCTTCCGGGAACTACTGTCTTGGTTAAAGGATCATCTTCTGGTACTTCTTCAGATTTCGATGGTAAATATTCTATTAAAGCTAAACAAGGCGATGTTCTTGTGTTTAGTTTTGTTGGATATACAACCAAAGAAGCTACAGTAGGATCTTCTAGTATACTTAATGTAACTATGAAAGAAGATGCATCTGCACTTGAAGAGGTAGTTGTAGTAGCCTACGGTACTCAGAAAAAAGAGTCTATTACAGGATCTGTTAGTGTTATCAACGCAGAACAAATTGAAAATGCTACTTTCTCCAACCCCGTTAAAAGTCTTGAAGGTTTAGTTTCTGGTCTTAGAGTAATTCAAGCAAACGGACAACCAGGTTCTGATCCAATTATACGAATTAGAGGTTTTGGTTCTATTAATGCAGATAGTGCACCTCTTATTGTTTTAGATGGAGTTCCTTATACAGGAAGTTTAAGTAGTATAAACCCACAGGATATTGAATCTACTACGGTTCTTAAAGATGCATCGTCCACTTCTCTATTTGGTAATAAAGCATCTAACGGTGTTTTATTAATTACTACGAAAAAAGGTAAGAAAAACAGAAAACCTAGTATCAGTGTAGATACAAGATATGGTATAACTCAAAGAGCTACCAAAGAGTATAATATCATAGACTCTCCTGGTAAGTTTTACGAGTCTTATCATAGTGTACTTGCAAACTCTGAGTTTAATAGACAAAATGAAGCTGGTACACCTATTACTATTGCTCAAGCAAGACAATTTGCTTCAGATAATTTAATTGACAGGTTAGGATACAACGTTTACGATGTTCCAGACACAGAATTAATTGACCCTACAACTGGTTTACTAAATAGCTCTGCTACCTTATTAATGAATGATAAATGGGAAGATGAGTTATTTAGAGATTCTGCAGACTTTACTTCTACCAACCTAAATATTTCAGGTGGATCTGAGAATATAGATTACTACTTTTCTTTAGGTACTGAAGAGAACAACGGATATACTGTTAGAAGTAACTTTAAAAGACATACAGCTCGTTTAAAAGTTAATGCGAGTAATATTGCAAAAGTAATAACTTTAGGAGGAGATGTTTCATATGCAAAATCTAATAGCCAGGCAGTACCTAGTACTTTAAGTGCAGCAGGGGTACCTACAACAAACTTTGCAAACGCATTCTTTTGGAATAGAAGAATTGCTCCTATTTATCCAGTTTACAGATACGACCAAAACTGGAACCCTATTCTAGACCCTAATGTCCCAGGAGGTCGTGCTTTTGATTTTGGTTCTCCTCAAATTTTTGACGACGGATCATCAAGAGGTCCTAGAAACTATGCGGTAGGTGAGCATCCTCTTGCAGTAATTCGTAATACTACTGAAACAAACGAAAGAGACAATTTTAACACGGCTTTAAGAGCGTCAGTAGACTTACCACTTGGTTTCAAGTTCCAATATGTTATGAACTATTTAACAGAAATAGATCAAGGTATTGATTTTACAAAACCGGGAGCAGGTGCATTCGCTGCAGCTAATAACGGTTTATTAACTAACAATAAAGACAATTTTTCTGCTTTTACGAATCAGCAGTTATTAACTTGGAAAAAAGAAAATGACCGTCATAGTTTTGATGTTCTTTTAGGGCATGAGACTTACACTGAAAAGTTTAACACGTTATCTCTATCTAAAAGAAATATTATTGGAAACTTTAGTCCAATCTTAGATAATACATCTGTATATGCAAGTGCAAGTAATTATAACACTAAATATACTACAGAAGGTTATTTCTCTAGATTCATTTATGGCTTAGATAATACCTACTACTTAAACCTTACGGGTAGGTATGATGCTTCATCTGTTTTCCACCCAGACGAGCGTTGGGGAGCATTTTGGTCTGCTGGTGCTTCGTGGATTCTAAGTAACGAAGACTTTATGAGTAATATAGATGCCATAAACTATGCTAAACTTGCAGTGAACTACGGTACTACGGGTAATGATAGAATATTCTACGAAGGTACTACAACTAGAAACCTTGTAGCGTATGAAAATCAATATCAAATTGGAGAAAATAATGGTGAATTAACTCAAACATTATTTAGTTTAGGAGGAAGAGATATCACTTGGGAGAAAGCTGCCAGTCTTGATATTGCTTATGAAATGAGCTTATGGAATAAAATAAACCTTTCTCTTGGTTACTATAGAAAAAGCTCTGAAGATTTACTATTTAACAATCCTTTACAGTTATCTACAGGACAAGCTTCTAGACCTGAAAACTTTGGATCTATGGTAAATAGCGGATTTGAAGCAGAATTATCTGTAAATGCAGTACAGAAAGAAAATCTTAATATATCTTTTAACGCTAACGTCTCTACATTACACAATGAGATTACTGAATTACCTAGAGATTCCATCCAAGTTGGAAACTTTAGAAGAGTAGTTGGTAAGAGTATTTTTGACTATTTCATGGTTCAATCTGCTGGTGTTAATCCTGATAATGGAAACGCTCAATACTACACAAAAGACCCAAGCACAGGAGAAAAAATTATTACGGAAGATTACGCTACTGCAGTAAGAGAAGGACGTGAATTCCTTGGTAAAAGAGCTATTCCTGATGTAACAGGTGGTTTTGGAACTAACATCCAAGTTGGAAACTTTTCTTTAGGACTTCAATTTGCTTACCAAATTGGTGGTTATGGAATTGATAACGAATATTTTGGACTTTTAAGTGCAACTCAAAATGTTACTAATTTCCCAGATTACAACAAAACTTGGACAGTAGACAATCCTACAGCTAGTCTACCTAGAGTAGATCCACTTAGCCCAGATCAATATAGACTTTCTGACCTTTGGTTAGTTGACCAAAGTTACTTGAGTTTAAATAATATTAACTTTGGTTATCTATTACAAAATGATGCATTACAAAAATACCATATAGACAGTATAAGAATATATGGAACTGTAAATAACGCATTCTTATTATACAGAGCTAGACAAGGTTACGATCCTCGTCTTAATTCAGTGGGAAGTTCTTCCGCAGAATATGGTGCCAATAGAACTATTGCTTTTGGTGTTAATATTAACCTTAATTAAAAAAAACTATGAAAATGAATAAATTTATTAACTTAAGACTAGACAAATACTTTGTCTTTATCTTAACAATAGCGCTTTTTGCGTCTTGTTCTGATATAGATGACAGAGATTTTGAAGATGAAAGATATTTAACCGAATCACACGCAGCTGCTATTAATGAAGCTGGAGGTACAATTGGTTTACAAGCTTTAGACGGTGCTATCTTATCATATTTAAGAGATGGTGAAAACGGTGCTGGAAGTACTGATGAATTTGGCTTAAAAGCAGTAGATTTAGGTATGGACCTAAGAGGTAATGACATGGACATGAGTAGAAATACTTGGTTTGGTGCATATAACAATTATGATAATGTTATCTTAACATCAAACGATAATGACTTTATCTGGGAGTTCTTCTACAAAGTTATTAATAACGCTAATGGAATAATAAATACAATTCCTGATACCTCTCCTGAAGAGACACTTGTATTTAAATATAAGTCTCATGCGTACAGAGCAATTGCTTATTTCTATTTAATTAGAATCTATCAGCACACTAGAGCAGATGATTCTACGGAGGCTATTCCTATTGATTTTGGAGATTTCGTAGGTCAGCCTAACTCAACAGTAGGTCAAGTAAAACAACAAATAATTGACGATTTACTTATAGCTTACAATGGTTTAGATGGTTATGCAAGAGCTTCTAAACAAGAAGTTGACGCTAGTGTGGTAGCAGCTTATTTAGCGCGTTACTATCTAACTTATGAAAACTGGGTTGAAGCAGAAAGATTTGCAGACATAGCCATGTCTGTTGGAAGTATTGAAAGTGATGTAACTCATGGATATGACGAACTTTCTCTTTCTGAAGTAATCTGGGGTTCTGAAGTTACAGAAGCTACTAGTGAGGTATACGCATCTTTCTTCTCGCATATGAGTCAAATTAATGATGGCTATAGTGGATGGAATCACTTTAAAACGGTTAATTCTAACCTATATGATATGATTCCTGCAACGGATAAAAGATTAGCTTGGTTCGCAGATCAACAGTATGGGCCAGGAGTTATATTAGTTCCTGACACATGGGGTCACTATAACATTACACCTAAGTACACTAGTTTGAAATTTATCTCTCAACCTGGTCCAGGAGTATTTATTGGTGATTATATTTACTTGAGAAACACAGAATTCTACTTGACAAAAGCTGAAGCTTTAGCTAGACAAAATAAAGATTCTGAAGCACAACAAGTTTTATACGATTTAAATAGTGTTAGAGATGACAGCTATACTTTATCAACTAATACTGGTCAAGATTTAATTGATGAAATTTTAATGTACAGACGTATTGAGCTATGGGGAGATGGTGTTGCATCTTTTGACATGGCAAGATTAGGTGTAGGTCTTAATAGAAAAGACGGAAGAGAAAACTTAGTTATGCCAGGTGCAGATTTAGATATTGCTCCTATGGATGCTAGAATGATCTTTCAGATTCCAATTAGAGAAATTGATGCCGCTAACTAAGCCTATGGCATAGTAGTTTTCAATAATATATAAAAAACCAGAGAAGTAGTTCTTCTCTGGTTTTTTTGTTTTAATTGGTTGTCATGATAATCAAAAAACATTTAATTTAGCTCTATGAAACAAGAAACAACAGTTTTTGGAATAAGAGCTATTATTGAAGCTATAAACTCCAATGAAAGTATAGACAAAGTATTTCTACAGAAAGGACTAAAAGGAGAACTATTCTCTGAACTTGAAACTCTAATAAGAAAGAATGGTATTAATAGTTCCTATGTTCCTGTTGAAAAATTAAATAGACTTACTAATAAAAATCATCAAGGTGCAGTTGCCAATATTTCACCTATAGCTTTCTATAATATTGAAGACTTAGTTATAAGCGCGTTAGAATCAGAAAAGACACCACTTTTTCTATTACTGGATCAACTGAGTGATGTTCGAAATTTTGGTGCCATAATTAGAACTGCTGAATGTACCGGTGTTACTGGTATTATAATTCAAAAAAAGGGAGGCGCTCCTGTAAACGGAGATACCATAAAAACTAGTGCAGGAGCAGTTTTTAAAGTTCCTCTTTGTAAAGTAGACCATATAAAAGACGCTGTATTCCACATGCAAGCTTCTGGAATTAAAGTTATTGCTGCCACCGAAAAAACAGACAATACATTATATGATGTTTCCTTTAAAGAACCTTGTGCGATTATAATGGGATCTGAAGGTAGAGGGATAAACCCTTCTACATTGAAAGTTGTAGACGAAAAGGCCAAATTACCTTTACTTGGGGAGATAGAATCCTTAAATGTGTCTGTAGCCTGTGGTGCATTTTTGTATGAAGCCATCAGACAAAGATTTGAAGGTTGAGAATAAACAATTAATCCCCGTTTTCTTTATATATGTAATTTATTTCTGTTCTGCTCTCTTCATCTTCCGATTCAATAGTTTCAATAAAATTACCGTTTTCATCAAAATGCTTTAAAAAAGGATCATCTTCCTCATTATAGGTATCCTCTTGCCATTCATACTTTTTCGGTTTGGCAATTCTATTTTTGAATAAAAAAGCGAATAACAGTCCCGTTATTAGTCCTGCTAAATGACCTTCCCAAGACATTCCTTCTTTAATTGGCAACACATACCAAACCATACTTCCATAAAGAAAAATAACCAGCAGTGATAAAGCTATAAGGCGAAAGTGTTTTGCCATTACTCCCTTAAAAAAGGTAAAACTTACTAAAACATAAATTAATCCACTGGCTCCAATATGATACGAAGGCCTTCCCATGCACCAAGTTAAAAAACCAGAGACCAATATTCCTAATATTAAAATTTTCCAAGCTATTGCACGGTAGAAATAAAAAAGCGCCATGGTTAATACAAAAAGAGGTACTGTATTATGGTAAAGGTGCTCTATACTACCATGAATAAAAGGACTTAAAAAAACACCTCTTAACCCTTTTAAAGTTAATGGATATATACCATACTCATTGAAGTTAACATTAAACTTAATTTCAAAGGAAAGCACAGACCATATTATTAACACAAAAAATACGGGATAAATTACAACCTCTGGTGTAAACTTAAAATGTTCCTCTTTCTTCATATAACTAGAAGTAGCAAATAATCATCCAAACTTACTCAAAATGCTAAATTGGCAGTCTATAAGTTAGAAAACAGATCAAAATTTGGTGGTTCTTATCAGTTAATTTAACACACTTAAAACAAAAAATACGTTAATTTTACACATATGAATGAACCCTTAGCCGAAAGATTACGTCCAAAGACCTTAAGCGATTATGTTAGTCAAAAGCATTTAATTGGTGAAAATGGCGCATTAACACAAAGCTTAAAGCAAGGCCTTATTCCATCTATGATCTTTTGGGGACCTCCTGGAACTGGAAAAACAACTTTGGCTAATATCATTGCAACCGAATCTGGCAGACCTTTTTACACTTTAAGTGCCATTAGTTCTGGCGTAAAAGATGTTAGAGATGTTATTAACAAAGCAAAAGAAAGTGGAGGATTGTTTACTACAAAAAACCCTATTCTTTTTATTGATGAAATTCATAGATTCAGCAAATCTCAACAAGATTCTTTATTACAAGCTGTAGAAAAGGGTTGGGTAACGTTAATTGGAGCAACTACAGAGAATCCAAGTTTTGAGGTTATTTCAGCATTACTATCACGTTGTCAAGTTTATATCTTAAATGCCTTTAATAAAGAGGATTTAGAGACACTTTTAAAAAGGGCAATTGAAAATGACGAGTTAATCTCTAAGAAAAATGTAAAACTAAAAGAAACAAGTGCTCTTTTAAGGATTTCTGGTGGTGATGCTAGAAAACTTCTTAATGTTTTCGAACTATTAATTAGCTCTTTTGAAGAAGATAACATTGTAATTACTGACGAAATAGTACTGGATAAAATTCAAAATAATACTGTTCGTTACGATAAAACCGGAGAACAACATTATGATATTATTTCAGCATTCATAAAGTCAATTAGAGGAAGTGACCCAAATGGTGCCGTATATTGGCTAGCAAGAATGATTGAAGGCGGAGAAGACTTAAAATTTATTGCCAGAAGACTTTTAATTTCGGCAAGCGAAGATATTGGTAATGCAAACCCCACTGCCCTAGTAATAGCAAATAATACATTTCAGGCTGTCTCAACAATTGGGTATCCTGAATCCAGAATTGTTCTAAGTCAATGTGCTACCTATTTAGCATGTTCCCCTAAAAGTAATGCTGCCTATACAGCCATTAATAGCGCACAACAAACTGTAAGAGAAACGGGAGATTTAAGTGTACCTCTTGAGATTAGAAATGCTCCAACAAAGTTAATGAAAGAACTTGGTTATGGCGATAATTACAAGTACGCTCACAATTATGCAAATAATTTTGCCGAACAAGAATTTCTGCCTGAAGGTTTAAAAAACACAACATTTTATGAACCTGGCAATAACGCTAGAGAAAATGCGCAGCGCGATTTTTTAAAACAACGTTGGAAAGATAAATATAATTACTAGCCGTTAAAACTTGACTTTTACTATTTCTTTTTGGGCTTTTCCGTTTACATAAAACTCCAAAACCCAATCAGATTCTTTTTTGTATAAAATGGCGCTCTTACCTTCAACTAAAAACACATTATCCAAACCTGTCTTCTTAACTCTGTAAACTACTTTAGGTGTGTTATCAACTAACTGAAATCCGTTTTCGATTTCCTGGGCGTAAAGCACTTTTGATTTTTCTGTTTCCTTAATAGGTTCTATTTCCTTTTCAGGGACAACCTCCTTTACAGGCTCTGGCTTTTGTTCAGCTACTAATACTTTAGGTTCTTTTGCTTTAACCTTTTCTTTCTTTAAATTCTCAATTTCAGCCTTAAGCTCTTCAATTTCTTTAGATACTTTTTCATTATTTCCAGCATTAGCTTGAGTTCTAGTTCCAGAGGAGAGCCCAATAATATTATCGTCTGGCACATAGGAGTAATTTAACCCTTCTAAATAGCCAAAAGCTTGTCTAAGTGCTAAATTATAAGCCTTCTTATATTCTTTTTCTCTACTCTCTCCCATGGCAGAAGTATAAACTACTTTATCATTACAATCTTTAAGTTGCACTTGCAATTTAGTTTTAAACATTCCAGACTCCTTTAAAACATCGGAGCGTAAAGCCAAACACCTATTATTTAGTAAATCTTCAGGATAATCGTCTCCTTCCATTAAGGCAGTAAAACCATATTTTTTAAAAAGAAATTGAGCCAATCCATTTAACTGATACTGATTCTTTTCTTTAAGAAAATCAAACTTGTTAGGTACAATGACGTATTTGTAACTATTTAAATTAGTTTGTGCAAATAGGTTGGAAATTATTAAAAAGAATACTCCTGTAAATATTAGTTTAATTTTCATTTTTATTAAAGATATAATTAATGCCTAATTGTAAAGATACGCTTTGTGCATCATATAGATTCTTAAAATTAAGAAAATTATCGGCCATTACATAAATATTAAGTCCACCCATATTTGCAGAGATACCAGCACCAATATTACTAAAAGAAAAAGAGTCTATAGTATACGTAGCCTTAATATCTAAGCCTCTAAACAACCTCCTGTAGTAATATGTTGTTAAGGCCAATTGCGGTCCTTTAGGTCTGGCTATACCATAAAGTTGAGCGCCAACAGCATTTAGGTATCCACTATCTTCCTTTATACAATTGCAATCTTCTTCTTGTTTTTTACCAAAAGAATAATTTAATGATGTATTAAATTTAATTGGTCTCATTGTGGTATACTTGGTACTTGTGGTGTCAATGCTAAATAACTCATCAAAATCGTCTTCAATTTCGGTCCAGTACTCATCAGCACTTCTTCCTGCGTTATCTGGAAATAAAGGATCAATTCCTTCAAAAACATAATCACCTTTTAACTCGTAATTCTCAATATCTTTTCTATGTGAAATAAACCCAATATCAATTAAAGAGGCATCCCAATACCATTGATCATTCAACTGATAAGTAAACCCAATATCTAGACCAAGACCCATATTTCCACCGAAAAGGATATTCTTCTTTAACGAAGAGATGTCTTCTTCTTCAGTACTGGGATCATCATCACTATACATTTGTGCCAACCCCGAACTTCTAACACCTCCATCTAAGCTAAAAACGTGCCTTAATAGATTATCATCACCAGGCTCTGTTACAAATCCGCCTTTATTATTTGTAGAATTTATATTAGCTATACTAGAATATAACTTTCCTCTAAAACCATAAGTAAAGTCCTTGTTAACCTTTTTATTAAAGCCAACATGTAAAACGGAAATTACTTCCGCATTAAAATTTAAATGATTTGCTTTAAACAGTCTACTGGTATTGTTAAAATTCCCTTCGTAAGCTAAAATGGCATAATCCTTCGGGAAATAGCCTATAAAATCAAGCTCTTGATAAAACCCAAAACTTATATATTTATTCTTTTCATAGCTATCTCCATAAGCAAAACCACCAGATAATATCTCCAATTGTTGATTAACTGTAAAGAAATCATTTGGCTGCATTCTATAAATGGCCTGTCTAAGTTTTTGATTAAAATCTATATTATCATTTGCAAAAAGATCATATACAGTTAACTCTGAAGATCCGATATTTGCATGAATATGAGAAAGTAAAGGCACTCCAAAATACCAATCATTGTTCACTTTACCTCCTGGATTTAACATTAGAGATTGGGGTAAATCCTTAAATCCATAAAGCACCTGTTTATTCTGAGCAAAACTTAAGCATGAAATGAATATGATTAAAGCACTATATTTCTTCATTCTAAGCCTCAATATTTAAATAAAACACTCCTTTAGATTTTAGTGTAACCTCACCAGTACTAGATGATGTTAAAGGAACACCCGAGGAGGTTATCAGTTGAATGGTATAGGACAATGACGAAATAGTTTTAAGCAACTCTAAATCAGCACCCTCAAAAGTTATTATATGCGGTGATGAATCTGCCGTAGAAAAGGAAAAGGTTTCAAATTCAATTAAAGCATCATTAATAAAACCTATTGTAAATTGGAAGTCTCTTGACAATGTATTTTCTGTTTCAAAAACTAAATCTACTCTAGTTATATTGTCATTAAACGATTCATCATTAAAAATGTCGATGTCTATAGCATCGAATGTTGGTGCAGTTATTTCAAAACCATTTATAAGAAAATCACTGGCATTAGCAGATGTAAATGCTAAACTAGCTTCGGCCGTTGGTGTTAATATTATATTATTTGCTTGATCAAAATCTACATCTTTTGTGCAGCTAAATAGAAAAAAAAGAGACAATAAGATGGGGCTTAATATTCTCATAGACTAAGTTTTATTATATAAACGCTAAAAAAAACATTTATTACTACATTACAAAAATTCTTTCAACATTAAAAGGTTATTAATTTTTTTAACTCCGTTTGACTGGACTGAATTCCTCAGATCAAAAAATATGGCATCCATACCAAAATCTAAGGCTCCCAAAACGTCTGCTTCATAGCTATCGCCTATCATTATGCTATTTTCAATATTAGCACCTGCTAGATTTATAGCAAAATCAAAAATTTTAGGATTTGGCTTTTTAACACCTACCATTTCTGAATTAGTTACAGTTTTAAAAAAACCATCAATACCGGATCTCACCAGTTTTTTATGCTGCACTTCTTCGAATCCGTTTGTAATAATATGAAGTGTATACTTATCTTTTAGATAATTTAAAATGTCCTTAGTGTCATCAAATAAATGATTGAAGGTAGTTAAATAGGTAATGTAATCATCCGATAACTTAAGTATAATATCTTTGTCTATTTTTACTCCAATTGCAAGAAAAGCGTCGTTCAATCTTCCAAATCTAAGAGATTCTTTATCTATTTTATCTTCCCTATATAATCTCCAATATTCTAAATTTATAGGTTTATAATACTCGAGAAATTTATCTACATCTACTTCTAACGTATTGAGATTAAATATCTTTTTAAAAGTAAGCGCTGAGTTCCTATCAAAATCCCAAAGCGTATGATCTAAATCAAAAAATACATCGGTAATTCTATTATTCATTATGAGCCGATTCTAAAATTATATTGAATAGTTCCTTAAACCCCTTCCAGCGTAAATTATCTGAAAAGGTATAATTATGAAAAACTGGTATAAATTCACCATTTACTTTTCTAACCTGATAAATTATTTCATTTAGGGCCTTCTTTTTATCTAAAAGCGATTTATTTTTTAAGAGCGCATAGTCCATTAAATGATACGAGTTTATCATTAAAGGTGTTTGCACCTCATAATCTAAATCATAAAATAGAAATGGCGTGCAAGAGCCAGCTCTAAAGCCTATGTGGTTTACATAGCCCATAGTATAATCTTCTTTTATCTCTAAATCTATTAAACTTCTATAGGATTCTGGTAAATTTAGTTTAGAGAAAGATTGTCTTGAAGCTTTTAAAGGTCTATTAATAATATCCTCAATTCTATTTCTCTCCTTTTTTAGCGTTTCTTCATTTTCTATAGCAAAAAAGGACACTTTTAACCCTACAAAACAATAGTCTGCAACATGTTTAATTAGTGAAATAAAATTCTTCTTATTGGCGTTAATACCTTTGTCGTAGGTTGAATAATCTCCTATTAAAAAGAAAAACAAAAATTTAAATTTACTATGTCTTTGCCTATTTATGATATACTTGAATGTATCATGAGGATCATGTTTAAAACCGAGTAAAACAGCAAATCTAAAGTACAAACCCCTAAATCTAAATCTGGCTAGATCTTTTAAAGTCCCGCCAAAAGTCCTCATAATTCCCTTAAGTTTATAGGCATAAGCACTTGGAACATCTATAAGCGGTTTTATACGATAGGTTTTAGTAGGAAATTCAAATTCTGGAAACTGTTTTTGCAAGGCATCTTTAAATTTATATGCCCAAATATCAACAACTGGTTGATGCAAAAAACCGTACTTATAAGCTATACTTTCGGATGCTGGGAAACGCCCATATTCATCTTTTACATGAGGTAAGTATTCTTCATAACGCGAAAGCAAATAAAATGAGGCCGAAAAAATATCAAAAGGTAGTGCACTTTTCTCTCCAGTAGAAAAGAAACATTTGGTATCTCCCCAATCTTGTACATTAACATCTACATCAGATAGACCTTGTTCAAACATAATCTCATTGCTTTTTATAAAAAATTCATTACCTAACTGTTGTTTGGTATAAGACATTTTTAAGCTATCATGAGCAATGAAATTTTCAATGGTTGTTGTAAAACCAACCTCTATACCTAAAATTCTAGTACAAATATGTCTGAATGCATACTTAACTCTTGGTGAAATTTTATGGGTATATACTAATAGCATTTACAAAATAGATTCATCTGCAAAACTAAAATAGGCTTTTTCGGTTATAATTAGGTGATCTAGAACTTTAATATCTAAACTTTCTGCAGCATTTTTTAATCTATTGGTAATTTGCTTATCGGCGGTGCTTGGTTTTAGTGTACCAGATGGGTGGTTATGTGCTAAAATTAATGATGTAGCCCCAACCTCTAAGGCTTGTTTAAATACCAAACGAACATCCACTAAAGTACCTGTTATGCCTCCTTTACTAAGTTGAATTTTTTGAAGTACTTTATTAGAATTATTCAAATAAATAATCCAGAATTCTTCGTGATTAAGCTCTCCAATAATTGGTTGCATTAACTCAAATGCTGATCTACTTGAAGTTATTCGCTTTTTTTGTAAAGCCTCTTCTCCTCTTCGCCTTCTACCCAACTCTAATGCCGCAGCAATGGTAATGGCTTTTGCCTCTCCAATTCCCTTGAATTCTAAAAGTTGCTTTATGGATAGTTTTCCTAATTCGCTTAAATTATTATCTACACTGCGTAAAATACGTTTACAAAGTGCAACGGCACTTTCATTTCTATTACCCGAACCAATTAATATAGCTACCAACTCGGCATCGCTTAGTGTTTCCTTTCCTTTATACAGGAGTTTCTCTCTGGGCTTATCATCTATTGACCAGTTTTTAATTGAGAATGAAGTGCTTTTTTCTGACATTTTGTAAATATAAATATTACAAGTATACGAATCAAGCTACACACCTCTAAGCCTTATAAAAATCTAAGTTAAACACATTTATTTATTGACTGATCTTTGTAAAACCTTAGTAGATTATAGAGTTTAGCGGGATCAAAGGGTTTGCTCATAAAACCATTCATTTTATATAACTGTGTCTTCTCTTTAACATCGGTTTGCGCAAAGGCAGTTAAAGCAATAATAGGGACTGTAGATTTAAATTGATCTTTAAGATTTCTGATTTTTTTTGTGGTTTCGTAGCCATTTAATACGGGCATTTGAAGATCCATTAGGATGAGATCAAAGTCTTTTTCTTCAATAATATCAAGCACTTCTTGACCATTATTGGCAATGGTTAAATCAATATTCCATTTAGCGAAAATTTTCTTAACAATTAAAACATTCATTTTATTGTCTTCGGCTACTAAAACCTTCAAATTTAGTGGCTCAAATTTAGTTTGCATTTGCACCATTTCGGGTTCATATTGACAAAGTCTATTACTCAGTTTAAATTGTAATTTAAATGAAAACGTTGCGCCTTGCCCCAAGGTACTTTTCACCTTTAAGTCACTGTTTTGAATACCCAATAGTTGTTTGCAAATGGAAAGCCCTAGTCCGGTTCCTCCGTACTTAACGGAGATATCTGAATTGGCCTGCACAAAACTTTCAAAAATGGACTTTTGTTTTGCTTTAGAAATACCAATTCCAGTGTCAATAACCTTAAATCTTAGAGTAACTTTGTTATTCTCGGTTTGAAGCTTTTTAATTTTTAAAATAATACTCCCCTTTTCCGTAAACTTTAAAGAATTACTCAATAGGTTTTTTATAACCTGAGTAAGTTTTAATTGATCTCCAATAATATATTCTGGTAAATCATTCTCTTTAATAACATTAAAAATAATGCCATTTTTTTCCGCTCTAATTATAAAATGAGACTTAATGTTTTCTAATAATGCAGTAAGATTGAAGTCTTTCTCATTAAGTTTTATTTTACCAGATTTAATTTTATCAAAGTCTAACAAATCATTAATTAGACCCAATAAGTGCTCACCGGAATACTTTAATGCTTTTAGATTTTCCAATTGATCTGGAAGATGTTCTTCCATTAACAAAATATTAGTCAATCCCGTAACTGCATTTAAGGGCGTTCTTATTTCATGAGACATTGTGGAAAGAAAAGCATCTTTGGCCTTACTAGCTTTATGCAACTCAATTTCTGTTTCTTTTAAATTAGTCACTTCAGAAATGGTACCAATATAACCTGTAAATCTACCAACTTCATTTTCTATGGATTTGGCCTTTAACTCAAACCACATAAGTTTGTCTTTATTTTTATGCTTGAAGATAAACTTTATTTTATTCCGTTTTTTTCCAAAAATCTGCCTAATGCTTTTATCGCCATCAATATCCTCTTCCTTTAAAAAATCTAAAAAGTTCTTTCCAATGGTTTCATTGATTGAATATCCGGAGTAGGTTTCCCAAGCATGATTAACAAAAGTAAAATTCCCGATAGGGTCAGTTTCAAAAATTACACCACCAATATTATCAACTAAATTTGCTAGTTTATTTTTTGTCTTATCCCTTTCTATGATAAGTTGTTTGTTAGCGATTACTAACTCCTTAGAACTTTGTTCTAAAATATTCTCAATACGGTTTAAATCTCTATCAAAACTAAAATAAGCACTATTAATAAACTCCAAAAATTTGGCAAAATTAGGATCACTACTTAAATGTTCTAAATTAGATTTTTTAAGTTGCCTTTTAAGGAGTCTATGTTCCGGATTGTTTAACATTCTAACAGTGTTGTTATAGTCATTGTTTGATTGTGCAATTCACAGGGAGAAAACTCTTGAAAAGGAGCAATTTCACCATATGAATAAAATCCTGTAATATTAGGAATATCCCCTATTGTTTCACGAATAACCTCAACCTCTTCTTCCACAAGTTGTTTTAAGACCAAGCGCCTACCCACACAACTAATCAATATAGCTAATTGCGCTTTCTTGGCAGACTTTAACGCAGACTCAGCAGAGTCTTTTGCTCCGTCAATCAACCTATCTGCATTAGCCTTCATTAATCTTACATAAGACCCCTCCGGAATATTTCCGGCAAAAGTTAAACTTTGGTCATCCTCATCTACATTAAGTATAGATCTTACCAAAGGTTCTTCTCTTCCTAAAGTTCTCATGCTTAAAGGAAATAATAAGCCCGAACCTGGTAAATTTTTGGCCTCTTCTCCTAAATACGACTTATAAATTTTAAGTGCTGGTTGTCCATCTAGCTCATATAATACATTGTCTTTAGATTTGGTTACAAGTCTTTCAATACCAAAACTGTCCCAGCCCCCTTTTGAGCTAAAACCAACTTTAAGACTCTCTCCATACAGGCCTAAGCCTACTATAGTTTTATCAAATAAGCCTTCATTATCTATAACAAAAGTTTCATTAAAATCTGCGCCATCGGCGGCTAAACCACCCGTTATACTAACATCTGGAATTTTAGATTTTAGACCAGAAACCAATTCGGCTCCATTAACATTTAGGCCATCACTCAATACAATTACATGTTTTAAATTGTCTTTTTTTAGCTTACTTGCTATGGTCTTACCTGCTTTGAAGCTACATTCTTTATCTTGTACTTTTACTGATACTTTTTTTAGCTGCGTTTTTTCGAATTCAATAGCTGTTAAAGAAACGGTTTCATCTTTAACTGTGACTCCAGATATTTCGCCAGCAGTAGAGCAACCAATAAAAATGGCATCAGGAAAACTCTTATTTAAGAAGTCTAAAACTTCGTTTTTTCTAGTAAAATGTGGTGAGATGAAAAGAATGCATAGATTGGGTTTTATATCTATAGTAGATAATGATTCTTTCCATCCAACAGTGGTTAGGGATAGTTGGATTGTCTTCATGGTTGTAATTTAGGGACTACTAATATATGTATTTTATCTGACATTTTATACATTTTGACGATAAAAAATTCAATAAAAGTTATTTTTACCTACAAAACGTTTGCGATAATCCTATTTTTTTTAATCAAATACAACCTTGATATTAGTTCAAAATACACTACTTTTCAGAAACAATTTAAACCATATTTTCCATGAAATCTTTATTTGAATCGGAAGCGTTAGAGGAAGTATTACTTCGTATTAATAAACTTAAGTCAAGCTCAAAACCAAAATGGGGTTCTATGAATGCTAGTCAGATGGTAAAACATTGTCATGGCCCTATTGAAGTTGCCATGGGCACCAAACAGTTAGATGCGAATATTGGCTTTATGAAAAAACTAGTTTTTAGATTATTTAAATCTGCACTTTATAATGATAGGTCCTACAAACAAGGCATTCCAACAGCACCGGAATATGTAGTGCGAGACACCCCTGTTTTTAAAACAGAAAAAGATCAGCTAATTACTTTGGTTAAAGCATTTAATGGCTTAAAAGACAAGAAAGAGTGGAATACTCACCCGCTGTTTGGAAAACTTACCGCAGAACAATGGGCAAAATCTCAATACAAACACCTTGACCATCATTTACGACAATTTGGTGTTTAAAATTTATACAGAAGTAACGCAACCCAATTCTTAAAATAGCATCTTTTCTTAAAACACCTCAATAAAAAGACTATGAAAACTATTTTAAGATTAACGCTATTACAGATTTCACTATTTCTTTTTGCCTGTACTGGCGATGGTACATCGGAATCAGGCCCAACAGATTTTGCTTCATCAGAAGACGCTTCGGGAGGTGGAGGTGGCGGACAGCAAGGACAAGCTGGATTAGTAACCGCTGGAGAATGGAATGATTTAACCAATTGGGACTTCTGGAATAATATCTTAAATGAGAAAGATTACTCAGAAATGCCTGCTTATTGGAGTTTTTACCATAAAAACAGAATTTCTTTTATTGTTCAGAATAACAATACACCGATTAACAACGCAACAATAGAGCTTATTAGGAATGATGCCGTTATTTGGGCAGCCAAAACCGATAACTTTGGGAAAGCCGAGTTATGGGCTGGAATTTTTCAAGATGAACACCTAACCGATCTGAATAATCTTAGTCTAAAAATTAATGGTGTTCTAATCAATCAAAATTTAGTTTTGTTTAAAGATGGCATAAATGAAATTGACATTACACCCAATACTCAAAATTTAAATAACGTTGAGTTGTCTTTTATTGTTGATGCAACAGGATCAATGGGAGACGAACTTGAGTTTTTAAAAGAAGATTTAAAAAGTGTTATTAATAAAGTAAAGCAAGACGACGCTAATCTTGATATTTTTACATCAACAGTATTTTATAGAGATGAAGGTGATGCTTATGTAACTAAAGCTTCGCATTTCACTAACGATTTAGACGAAACTATTGCATTTATAAATGAACAAAGCGCAAACGGTGGCGGCGATTTCCCAGAAGCAGTTCATAGTGCTTTAGATTTAGCAATTAATGACTTACAATGGTCCGATAGTGCAAAAACAAGAATTGCATTTCTATTATTAGATGCACCTCCACATTATACACCAGTTATTGTAGAAAATATTCAAAACACCATTAAGGCAGCTGCTAAGAAAGGTATAAAAGTTATCCCTATTACGGCTAGTGGTATTGATAAAAACACAGAATTCTTAATGCGGTTTATGGCCATTTCTACAAATGCAACTTATGTATTCATAACCAACGATAGTGGCATTGGAAATGATCATTTAGAACCAAGTGTTGGACAATATGAGGTTGAAAAATTAAACGATTTAATGGTACGATTGATTAAAAAGTACTCTGAATAGAATCATATTTTAAGGTTCTTTCGATACAATAACATATACGGGGTATTTTCGTCTTAATCGTATTTGTTCATTTCTATAAGCCTTATAACAACTTTCATCAAAACAATCTTGATCAGATGAAATAGTTTGTTCTTGTTTCCTTAATTCAGAAACGGCTGTATTATGTACAGTAAGCATATTTATATAATCTTGGTACGTTGCTCCTTTAGTAATTTTATATAGGTACACCGTTTTAGTATTAATGTTTTTACTAAACTTCTTTTGAATTGCAGATAAGCGCATTGGTTTATCTTCAAACCTCGGTTGTTTGCCAATAGAAACTTCTACTGTATCAAACTTATCAAAATATGGTTCTGGTGGATGAAGTGGCAATGGAGGAAGTAATATACTTTCGAGGCTATCTGTTCTTTCAAATTCCCCATCGAACTCTAGAACAGGAGCGTATAACCTTTTCTTTATTAACCCATTTCTAAATTCTTTGGCATATAGCTCTTCATTTCTAATTTCATAATTAACCATATGAATCCCTGCTCGATATAATTTTGCTTCAAATGTTTTAATAAGTCCTAAATTCAAGTCTTTATCAGCAAGAATATTTACACTTAGAAAAGGGATTAACTCTTCTCTAAAAGCGTGTTTTTCAGCAATTACATAATACTCAATATCTCCTAATCCTATTTTTTCCCTACTTTCTGTATAAATATCCAAGTTACCCGCCTCATTGCGTTTAAGTTTAAATCCCATTGTTCTATTTCTAGTATACCAAGGTGCATCATTTTTATCGTAAAATGAAGATTTAGGAAAATCTATTATTGGATTGTTTTTTACCGAAGCCTTGTCTAAAGCCTTATAATTGACAACATCTATTTTACTTAAACCTAATGATAATACAAGTAGTATTAACAAATGCCCGGATTGAATAATTAACCTCCTCTTTTTTATTACAAGTGACAGATTCTTCCAAGTCTCAAGATATAAAACGAACAAAAACAAATAAGCAATTGGTTTAAAGTATGGCAAATATTCTAATTTTAATCCTGCTATGGCAAAAACTCCTACTGCTAAACCAACCTTTGTAATCCAATACAAAAAATTAAAACTCAGAAAGACTTGATCATTCAATACTCTCTTTCTTCTAGAATCAAATCGATTTAAAATATTGTTAGGTCCACTAAAAATAAAAAGAACAGCAACAGAATTTCCTAGTATTAATGACAAACCAGAAAAAAACAAATTATAAAAATTTCTATTCTCCTTAGGTAAGATAAATTCATCATTAAAAAAGCTATGAAAACCATAATCATTGAATCCAAGAATCATCAATCTAAATGATTCCCTAATCACATAGAAAAAACTATAAATAACAAACGCAGATAATAATCCTAATACAATTCCTATGACAACTTTCTCAGTTGTTATTTTTTTAATATCAACTCTGTTATCATAAAAAAGCCTTCGAAATTTCATAGTACCTAAGTTAGTAATTAATAGGTACATTTTGAAAGTAAATCGTTACAAGAAATCTAGTTTTTATCCAATAACACAAACTCCATATCATAAGATTTACGTTGCCATCCAGTTACCTTAAAAAGCGCAATAAAATCTTCATCTTTTTTGATATGATGCCTATTGTAGAAGGCTTTAACAGAATCGTTTTGAGTAAAATAATCCAAGGCACTTATGGCGCCACAATCTTGATCCGATAAGAAAAAACGCATTTCATTACCTGTTGGCATTGAAATTTTTGCAACAATAGTGTAGTCAATAATTTTGTCATTGTATGTAACCACATCCCCATAAACTGTGGTTTCGTTAGTTTTTGGGTCTTTACGCTCTAAGCGTTGACTCTTGTAGGTGTAGTTAGGAAATTTTTCTACCAAAATATTCTTTAACACCCCCATGGATTTAGACTGTCCGAAATACACCAAATTCTCTTTTTCAATTTGAGAAACACTCCATTCAGATACTTGGGTAATATTAAAAGGATAGTCATATACTCCCCAAAATTCGGTAATAGTTCTACTGCAATAAGGTGCCATCCAGTTAAAATAATGATGCTTACTAGCTATTAACTTACTAGCTTGTTCGGGATGCTTTTCTAGATACTTTTCAAGCTCTGCTTCAGAGTTAATCTCATAATCTCTTATAATGCCCTTCTCACTAGTGGTTATTGGTCCTTCAATAGTAAAGTAATCACCAAAAACAACGGTAGTTGAAAGTTCATTTTTCATTAAATCCGCCCAAAACGTGTTAATTGGCTTCTTATAAACAAATACGGCAATTGAAGAAAAAACAATGATAGTTCCCAACATATACCACCATTTTGATGAAGTTTCTTTTTCTAATGTGGGGGCTTTGAATGCTTCAAAACTAACTTTATACTGCCCTTTATCAATGGTAAAAACAATATCCTCGCTAGTGGCTGAATTACGGTAATAATCTTCAAGTTTTTTTCTTAAATGGTAGATATATACCCTAACCTTATTATCTGATTTTATAGGGTCGTATTTCTTGCCAAAAAATTCGGTACCTATAACAGTTTCTTTTAAGTCTCTACCTTCTAACGTAGATTGGACTAAAAACCTTAATAATCGCACATTTATTTTAGAACGAGAGAACGTCTTGTCTGATACAATTTTATCCAGTTGAGCCCTTATTTGGTCTTCAGTAAACCTCATTTAACAGTTAAATATTTCAAAATTACTGAACAATTTACAATTTTCCGAATTAACAACCCCGCACTTTAAACATCGAATTAAAATATTTATAATCAATTATTTATCCTTATAATTAAACGGTTAAAAAACGTAATTTCGACTTTACCAATCTTTTAAGAAGAAAGCAATCTATAATTTTGATAGGAAACACCTAAAGAAGCACTTAAATGAAAAACCAACTATCACTAATCAGTATTTCTTTCTTTTTATTATTCTTAACAGGTTGCTCTAAAGCTTTAGATAAGAACAGCTTTGCATTGTACAAAAACGGAAAGGTAGCATGTATTTATGTATCCGACACAGAAGCGCCGCAGATTCTTCGTGCTATAAATGATTTACAGCATGATATTGAAATGGTTACAGGAATGAAACCTGAGATTATCCATTCTTTAGAAAACGTTAACCAAAATGTGATTATCGTTGGTACTTCCAACAATCAAGATATTTTAACCCTTCAAAAAAATGGAAAGTTAAATGAGTTTACTGGCAAGGATTCATTGCAGCAGGCCTTTCTACTAAAATCTATTAAAAGCCCTACTAATACTATCAAAAGTGCATTGGTGGTAAATGGAAGTGATGCCTTAGGAACGGTGTATGGCATTTATGAAATATCAGAACGTATTGGAGTTTCTCCATTGTACTGGTGGTGCGATGTTACCCCTAAAAAACAGAATGAAATAGTTTTGAATAACGTATTAACCCTGCCAAAAGAACCTTCGGTAAAATACCGTGGCATTTTTATTAACGATGAAGAGGCTTTAATCCAGTGGAGTGAAAAAACAACATCTAATCAATACAACACACACATAAGTCCAGCTGTATACAAACGTGTCTTTGAGTTGTTACTTCGTTTAAAGGCAAATTCAATCTGGCCTGGAATGATGCAAGCCGGAAGTTATTTCTTTGAGGCAAAAGACGAAAACGGCGTGCCTATAAACCCAAAAAATGCAAAAGAATACGGTATTTATGTTGGCTCATCGCATTGCGAACAAATGGCACGAAATAATTATGCTGAGTGGCATGATTGGGCAGAAGAACACAAAAATATGTACGACGCTAAAGGCGTTCCTGTTTGGGATTATACGGTAAACCCAAAAACCATTGAAGCCTATTGGCAAGAGCGCTTAGATGAATCCAAGGATTTTAACATGATTTACACCTTAGGCATACGCGGTGTGCATGATTCTCCGTTTGAATATGCAAATCTTAAAAATCCAACCTTAGAGAATAAAGTAAAACTTCTTCAAAAAGTTATTGACCGTCAGCGAGAGATGATTAAAGAAACTTTTGGTTCGGAAGATGCGGTTACACAGATTTTTGTTCCATATGAAGAAACCGGAGAACTTTATAATGGCGAAAGTAAAGATGGCAAAGAACAATGCGAAGGTTTAAAACTTCCCGAAGATGTTATAATGGTTTGGACAGAAGACAATTTTGGTTATGCAAGACAGATACCAAGACCACATGAGCAAAAGCGTCCTGGTGGAAACGGACTGTACTATCACTTAGCCTACCAAGGTGGAGCTACTTATGACTGGCTCTACACTACACCACTTCCGTTAATACAAGAGGAGTTATTAAAAGTATACAATGAAAATGTTCGTGATTTCTGGATAGTAAATGTGGGCGATATTAAACCTGCTGAAATGGGTCTGCAATTTTACATGGCCTTGGCCTATGATGTTGACTCCTATCCAAAAAACACAACAAAAGCCTTTATTCAAAAAAGTGCAAAACAGCAATTTGGCGTTAACGACACTAATGCAAAAGAAATTGCAAATTTGCTTACAGCGTTTCATAATCTTTGTCGTCCTAAAAAGCCAGAACACCTTTTCCCATTCTGGGACTGGAAGTACGAGAATAATTGGAGATACAGATTTTATAGTCTTTATGATTTTGGTGACGAATCTTTAAGACAAATTCAAACTGCAAATGCATTAGAACAAAAAGCAAAGGCTATTTATGATAAACTAGACGAATCGGCCAAAGCTCCCTTCTGGCATTTAGCGTACTATCCAATTCGCTCTTCAAGATTAATGTTAGAAAAAACGCAGTTTTACAGAAAAAATGTTGCCTATGCAAAACAAGGTCGTTATGCAAGTGTAAATGCCTATAAAACCTTATCTGAAAACGCCGAAGCGGCCATTCAAGCCGATCTAGAGACCTATAAAACAATGGAAAATGGTAAGTGGAACGGTATTATGGATCCATATGCACTTTACAATTTTAAGGAACGCATTTTTGATGTGGCTAACATTCCGAATAACCTTGTTTATGATGAGCATTTTAAAGAAGAAGCTGTTAATGGCATTGGTTCGGTTTGTGAAGGACAAGCCATTGGGAACGAAACAATTGAATTACGTTTTTCATCATTTGAAGACAATATTCGTTTTATTGATGTCTTCAACAAAGCTATTGAAGCCAACCAATGGACTATTCAAAGTGATGCAGATTGGGTAAAATTTTCAAAAGCCTCTGGCAGCGTTCTCATAGAAGACCGTTTGTATGTTAGCATTGATTGGGGCAAAACAACATCGGGAGAAAACAAGGCTACAATAACCGTAAAAGACGCACACGGATTTTCAAAATCGTATCCTGTAAAAGCTACAAAATATGATTTCAAATTAAAGGACAACTCATATATAGAAGGTAACGGATTTGTTGCTATTGAAACTGAAAATTACACGTCAAAGCAAAACGGAAAAGACGCTAAATGGGAACCTTACGAGAACTTTGGCTACTTCGGCTCTTCAATGTTTATTAAAGGAGGTACTAAAATAGAACAGGAGATTGCAACCAATGCCGCTCGTTTGGAATATTCTGTTTATTTTGAAAACACAGGTACGTTTTTCGGGCAACTATACCGTATACCAACACTTAACGAAGGAAAAGGTAAAACTTGCCAAATTGCAATTGGTGTTGATAATCAAAAACCGCAAATTCTTAATGGTGTTCGACATAAAGGCCAAAGAATGTCTAAAAAACTAACTGATGGTAGCACTGAAAACTGGAGTTGGGAAAACAATATTTTATCGGGTATGGAAAAAATACCTTTTGAAATTACAGTAGAAAAATCGGGGTATCATACCATAAAGCTTTATCAAGTTAATTCAGGGATTGGCGTAGATAGATTCGTAATTTGTACCGATGCGCAAGCTAAAGCAACACAAAAAAGGGGATTAATTGGTGCGCCAGAAAGTTATAACAACATCAGTAGTTACACGTCACCTAAAAAAGTAATTGCACCAAAACTCACGAAAGAAATCGCCGCAATAAAAAGTTATCCTAAACCAGAAGCGTTAACTGAAATAAAATTAAACTTTGCATTATATTCCATGATTGATGCCCTTGGCTTTACTCCAGTAAATCAACGCCATGTTTATGATCCAAATAAAAATCAATTCGGTTGGCGTGCATCAGATGTTGATAACATCTGGTATCATCATAATGAAGCTTCAGAGCGTGTTGTATTTTGGCAAAGAGATGGACTAACTGGTAAAAAAGAAGCAAAGTTTTACGTAAGACTTAAAAAAGGTACTTACAACATAAAGTACTATATGGGCGACGCTAGAATAAAGGCTGAGATGATTTACTTTAAAGGGGCTACTTTTAATATGTCTTTTGCTATTAACGGTAAAACACTAATGACAAATGAGAAAGTCTACTCTGGAAAGCAAAAAATAGAAACCATTGAGGTTGAAATTGGTGATGACGAACTATTAGAATTAACTCTTGATGGTAAATGGATTATTAATGCTTTAGAAATAGCACCTAAATAGATTATAAATAAGTATTTTACCAAACAGGTATAGTCTTTTAAAATTGACAAAAATATACACTCATGTAGTCCTTAAACAAGTTTTCTGACATAAAAGATTTATTATTTTAGTGTTTTTATAGTATATATATATGATTACCTTAGTAATCATATACACACGTTACCTGCAATATTACAGAACTCATAAAATCATAAGTTGAACAAAAACAATCTCATACTTTACATATTCTTTTTAGCCAGTATTTTAGGCTGTAAAGAAAATTCAAAATACATTAATGAAAGTGGTTCTTGTGAATTAATACTTCACACTGATTCAACATATGAATTTACCTTACCCAATTTTTTTGGACCTAAATCAGAAATTGGAACCTTTGAAATAACTAATGACCGACTTAATTTACTTCGGAAATCATTAAATGATATTGATAGTATTAATACAAGTTGTTCTTATCCATGGGATAAAGCAGAAGCCGATTCATTATTATTAAGATTTAGAGATTTACATCACAATCCAGTACATGTAAAAATTCAACTAAATAATTTCTCGCAAAAATTTGAAACTACTGAATCTGGTATAATACATTTGACTTATCAAGAGTTAGAAGGTTTTGGAATTGTAAATACTAATGAAAAGGTTGAAAAACTAGCGATTGAATATCTAGGGAACTATTATATACCTGACTTGAGTTATTTCCAAGATTCTGAGAGACCGAAAAAAATGGACTTTACGTTGAATCAATTCGTCGGACAGGAATACGTAATACTAAACAGAAATTATCGAATTGAAGGCGATACAATTTATATAAATGATATTTCAAGAAAATCATTAGGCAGATATAAAAAACTTATAAGACAGAAATAAATACAGCAGCTAACAATGTAGATAGTTCATTGCTAGTCAAAGCTTACAACGGAAATTCCTGCGGAATTTCCTCGTCGTTTTGTACTTGCGAAGTCAATCGCTAAATTTACGCAACGAAACCATACACTGTGACGTTAGCCTTCATCCAAGAAACCAAATCTATGGAATTAGATATAATCAAAAAGTTAAATAATATTAGTGAAAATGATTTTATAAATTTTGATAATGACATTAAAATTCTTGAAAAAAATATTGGAGTAAAGTTTCCAAAAGTATTATTTGATTTTTACAAAAAAATAGGAATTCATTCTAATCTTTTTAAATCAGTTTTAAATGGTTTAGAAATCAATAATTATGGGATTTTGGAACTTCATATTGATGAACAAACAGGCGAAAAATGGGGTTTAAATATAAATAATAATTGTAACCTATTATTCAAATCAGATAAAGGAAAATGGACTAATGTCAAATACTCCGTTAATGATTTTCTATTTAACGAGATTTTGAAAACTTCATGCTTTTCTCAAAAGTATTCTGCTATGGGAAAGTGTTCGATTGAAGATATTAAAATTGCTACAAATAATGGTTTCTTGCATAGAATAAAAATTGAACCTATTGATTTAGAAATAGCGAATATTCATGATTTAAAAATGTATTTTTATCAGTCTTGTCCGAATGATATTATTGCAGTTGGCAGGGATAATATTTATTTTGGAGCTAACAATAAATCAGATTTTGAAAGTTTTATATCATCGTTTGGAAAAAATTGGCACGCTCCATGGTTAGGTCTGTAAAATGATAAATGGTGAAAGGCTAACACGGTTTACAGAACATAGCTAATAAGTGCTAAACTGAAAGGTTTGTGTATATTTTAGAAAGTCCGCCAAATTTTTAATTTGGCTTTTAAAAAGAGAAAATTAAAAACAAAATATAAAAATTCGGCTCTGTGTTAGCCCAATAAGTTAGTGTTTTTTTGCACGCTAGGTTTTATACACAAATCCATTTTACACAATACCTAAAATGAAAATCGGAACTAAAATATTAATCTTGTTTCTAACCTTGAATTTGTTTTCTAGTAAAGGTTCAGCACAAGAAACTGAAACAAACAAATCAATTCCCCAGTTTGACTTCTCAACTATTGAAAAATTCAGAGAAACAAAACTCAAAGGACTAATAATAAATGATTACGACAGTATTTTTAGTCCCTCACAAAGAAAAGAACTGTCGGATATGTTATATGATTACAACATTGAAACAACTCGACAAATAGTTGTTGTGACAATTGATAATATTTCGCCTTATTTAAATATCCAAAAATATGCAACTGATTTAAGCAATTATTGGGGAGTTGGACATGCTGAAAAAAATAACGGACTTACAATTGTTATGTGTAAGCCTTGTAGACAAATGGGAATTGTAACTGGAACTGGAACCGAACTGATTTTGACAGACGAAATCTGTAAAAATGTAATTGAACAAACTATGATTCCTGAGTTTAAAAAAGGAAACTTTTATGATGGAATTAAAAATGGAGTGACGGAATTAATAAAAAAATGGGATATATAATATGTAAAATTCACGGAGGTAATGTCGCTAGTTTAATATCCGAATATCACGCTGAGAAGATTAACAAAATGGAGGAATCCATTGATTTTGAGATTATCACTATTGAAGTATTGGACAAAAAGGGACTTTTTAACGGACACTATATCGTGGATCCAACTTTGGTAAACGAAATAGGAATTAAAGAGTCAAAAATTGACGTGGAATCGGAATTGGAAAAATATGAAATGATGTTTGATAAACTCTCCCCTATTTGCCCGAAATGCCTAAATAATTATTTAAAAAAGAACAAAACTACCCAATAACCACACTCTTAACCTCATCAAAATCTAAACCACCATAATTACCAGAACTCATGAGTAGTAAGGAGGAATTAGCAAAATCTTGGTTAAAAAGATAATTCTTAAAATCATCTGGATTGGTATAAATTATTAAATCCTCTCGCTGAAAAGCATCTGCTATTTGCTTATGCGTTATGCTGTCTAATTTTTTAATTTCCACCGCATGAGGCGAGTAAAACACAACTGCAACATCGGCAGCATTAAGTGCCCCTTTGTATTCCTTTAAAAATTCAGCATTTAAACTGCTATAGGTATGTAATTCTAAACAAGCCACTAACCTTCTATTTTTATACTGTTCCTTTACGGCTTTAGTAGTGGCTTCTACTTTACTTGGAGAATGGGCAAAGTCCTTGTAAGCAACACTTTTTGAGCTTTCAGCTATTTTTTCTAGTCGTTTGCTCGCACCTTTAAATGTTGCTATGGCTTCATAAAACTCATCCTCTTGAATCCCCATGTGCTGACAAATCCACTTTGCTCCAGCCAAATTGTTAAGGTTATGTTTCCCAAAGACTTCAATAGGCAAATCGCCTTCTGGCGTTTCTAAAAGTGTTTCTCCATCTTCAACACGATATTCTGGCGTTTGGTATGGTAGTTTTCTAATGGTGTTGTCACTGGCTTCAACTACACGTTTTACTTCTGGGTCTTCTTCGTTATAATTAATACTTCCTCCGCTTACAATAGAATCTACAAAAATGCTAAACTGCTCAACATAATTCTCATAAGTCGGAAATACATTAATATGATCCCAAGCAATACCGCTTAACAACGCTATATTAGGCTTATATAAATGAAATTTTGGTCTTCTATCAATAGGAGAACTTAAATACTCATCGCCCTCTAGTACAATAAAATCATTAGTTTCAGTGAGTTTTACCATTACATCAAAACCTTCCAATTGTGCACCTACCATATAATCTACATCTTTATCATGGTAATGCATAACATGAAGAATCATAGACGTAATTGTAGTTTTTCCATGACTACCTCCAATAACTACACGGGTTTTATGTTTACTTTGTTCGTACAAAAACTCAGGATAACTATAGATTTTTAAACCCAAATCTTGTGCTTTCAACAATTCAGGGTTATCCTCCTTAGCGTGCATTCCCAGTACAATAGCATCTAAAGCAGGAGTGATTTTCTCAGGATACCATCCAAAAGTTTCTGGTAGTAACCCCTTAGCTTCTAACCTCGATTTTGAAGGTTCAAAAATAGTATCATCACTTCCTGTTACTTGGTATCCTTTGTTGTGTAATGCTAATGCTAAATTGTGCATTGCAGCACCTCCTATGGCTATAAAATGTACGTTCATACAACAAATATCTGCTTATAAGCTTAAAGTTCAAAGTTTAAAAGTTGAAAAGTGCAATGCATTAAAGCATTGGTCTCAAATAGAAGATGGTTTCTTTTGCGTTAGGGATTGAGGCATTTGTTGGAACTCCTCGCAGAGAGTGACTGCCGAAAGCCCGACCCCTTGTGGGTAACGCCCATAGATTAAAGCCTTAATATTTTAGCTTTTTCTTCTTCGGCTTGTTTAAAATTTGCTCTAGTAGCAAGTGCTTTATCTATCCATTTTAAAGCTCCCGTTTTATCCAGTCTATTTTTATGAATTTGGGCTAATCTAAAATACGCCCACTCTATAGGCACACCATCTTTTACAGAGTGGTTTTTTATGAATGCCAGTAAACACTTTTCTCCTTTTTCTAGCTGAATATTATAATCTGCACACACCTTGCCAATTTGATAGTGCATGGCATTTCTGTTATGCTTTTCATAAGCTTTCTCAATATTCTTTATGGCCTTTTTGGGTTGCTTTTGGTTTTCGTAGAAACTCGTTAACTTTTCAAAACAAGTTACAGAGCCACCTGTATCTAAAGCAAGCTTATAAAACTTCTCTGCTTCTTCTGGTTCTTTATCATACTCATAAATATAACCTTTAGCCAAGTAGCCATCAACCTTAGATAGATTCTGTAATTCATCGGCATATTTGAGTGCCTTACTTTTACTGCCACCAATAATTCCAGGTAATTGTATATAAAGTTCTACCAAGGCCCAACGTGCATCTACATGATCTGGGTCTAATTCGGCTGCCTTTAAAAACGCCTCTTTAACATCTCCAATTATACCAAGCGCCTTAAACTTATTAACTGTTAAGGCCTTCATACCAAGTGCCCCACCGTGTTTATAGTGGTAATTGGCATTCTGGTCATCAAAATCCACTAATTTTTTATACTTAAGTATGGCTTTATCCCATTGTTTTTGATAAGCATAAGCATCTCCAAGATACTCAAGCCCCAAAATATTATTAGGGTTTTTGGTTATAAATGGCTCTAAAATCTTTTGGGCTTCCGAATACTTTTTCTCTTTTAATAAGACACCTGCTTTATCTAGATCTTGCTGACTAAAGCATAATATTGGGACTAATAGTAGATAGAGAAATTTATTCATAAGTTTTATGTCGGAATCACAAAGTTAAACATTACAGTTCTCTTTAAAAATGAGTAAATTCACTCAAGCAAAAAAGAGCTTCACTCATTGGCTATTTTTTGGTATGGCTTTTGGAAATACTTTAGATGTAAATTTAAAAACTAATGAAAAACGTTGCACTTTTTTTAATGATAATATTATTCTCCAGTATACAAGCACAAAACAAGAGCTACGAAGACCTCTGGAAACAAGTTGAACATTTTGAGATTGAAGGGTTACCTAAATCTGCCCTTAAAATTGTTAATACCATAGCGGCTAAAGCAGAAAAAGACAAAAGTGTGGCTCAACTTGTTAAAACCCTTATTTTTAAGAGCAAATTCGCATTAGTTTTAGAGGAGGATGCTCAATTAAGTATAATTAACGACTTTAAAACCGAAATAGAAAAAAGCGCGTTCCCCACAAAAAACATTTTAGAAAACATGTTAGCCAATTTATATTGGCAATACTTTAATCAAAACAGATATAAATTTTACAGACGTACCAAAACTTCTAAAAAAGTAGATACCGTAGATTTTAGAACATGGGATTTACAAACCTTATTTAATGAAATTCATTTGCATTACCAGAATTCCCTTAAAAATGGTTTAATGCTGCAACTAGAGTCTTTAGATAATTATAATGCTATTTTAAACACGAATAAAGATTCTAAAGCATACAGACCTACCCTATTCGATTTTTTAAGTCATAATGCCCTAGAATTCTATAAAACCAACGAAACACATATAACAAAACCAGAATATAAATTTGAAATTGACAACCTAAATTATTTAAGCGATGCTAGTACTTTTGCTTTGTTAAAAATTACATCTAAAGACAGTACTTCATTACAACTTCAGGCTTTAAAAATATATCAAGACTTAATCCAATTTCATTTAAAAGATGATAATCCAAAGGCCCTTGCTTTTGTAAATATTGAACGCTTAAAATTTGTTGAAAAACATGCTACGTTTCAAAACAAACAAGATATTTTGCTACGAGCCCTAAAAACAGAAAGTGAAAAACATAAAGGTGATGAAGTTTCGGGCTTGTACAATTTTGAAATAGCCTCCATTTATTATACTCAAAGCAAAAGCTACACCCCTAAAACTAATGAAACAACACGTTGGAAAGCTAAAGAAGCACTTTATCTATGTAACGAGGTACTCCTGTCTTTGCAAGAACTAGGTGCCGAAAAATGTAAAGTCTTAAAGCATCAAATAGAACACCCCACATTACACTTAACCGCCGAACGTTATATTCCTACACAGCAAAACTCTAGATTGTTAGTGCGTTATAAGAACCTAGATTTTCTACAATTTAATGCATTTAGACTTAATGAAAATCAGTTTAAGGTATACAGAAAAACTTATAATCAAGATGATAAATGGGAGTTCTTAAATAAGTTAAAAGCCAGTGCAACTTGGGAAGCAACGCTTAAAAATGAGTATGATTTTCAAACACACACTACCGAGGTATTAGTGCCTAAATTAGATAATGGTAGATATGTAATTCTAGCTACTACCAAAGAAAACACCAATGAATTTTATGGTATAGCGGATTTGCAGGTTACCAACTTAGCTGTGGTAGAAAATGAAGACGACACCCACAAAATATTTCAAGTTGTAAATAGAAACAATGGTTCTCCTATTGAGAATGCCAATTTGCAATTGTCTTTTTACTCCAGAAGAAACACCATAAAATCTAAAAACTACACTACTGATAATTTAGGTTTTGTAAAAATTAAGAAAACAAAGGACTATTATAGAAATATGTCTATTAAAGTTTCATCTGGCAATGACACTGCTTTTTTTGGGGATTATTGGGTAAACAGATTCTATGACAACACCAACAAAGAGGCAGATTATAAAGCATTCCTATTTACTGACCGCAGTATCTATAGACCTGGGCAAACGGTTTATTTTAAAGCGATAGCCATGACTACTGAAAATGGTAAAACGGAAGTCTCTCCAGATGAACTTCTTTGGGTTTCATTATACAACACAAATGGAGAAGAAGTTAAAGAACTAGAATTTACTACCAACGAATACGGCTCGGTAAGTGGCGAATTCATTCTACCAAATACGGGATTAAATGGTCAATATTACCTGGAACTTGACTATGATGAAGAGTATACAAGACATTATTTCTTTGTAGAAGAATACAAACGCCCAAAGTTTGAAACCAAATTTGCACCAATAAAAGACACTTATAAAATCAATGATTCCGTTACGATAAAGGGGAATGCCATCGCATTTTCTGGTAGCAATGTTACAGACGCTAAAGTTGTTTATAGGGTTCATAGAAAAGTACAATACCCACGTTGGTATTATTGGTACCGACCAAATTTTAACAGTGAACCACAGGAAATAACACACGGTGAAGGCATTACAAACGATAAAGGCGAGTTTGAAATTACATTTAAAGCTATTCCAGACAAAAGTGTTGATAAAAAGAGCCAGCCAATTTTTAAATATGAAGTTACAGCCGACGTTACTGATCTTAACGGAGAAACCAGAAGTGCCACTACTATTGTAAATGTTGGATATCATGCTTTAGTAGCCAATATAAATATTACCCCTCAACTTGATAAAACTAAAAAGGATTATACCATAACGATAGACACCAAAAACTTAAACGGTGAATTTGCTCCAGCCAAGGGCACGGTTAAAATATATAAACTAAAAGCGCCAAATTCCGTTTTAAGACAAAGGCCTTGGGCGGCTCCCGATTATCAGGAATTTACTGAGGAACAATTTAAACACCTATTCCCACATGACGCTTATACTGATGAACATGATTCTAAAAACTGGAAAAAAGGTGAGTTAGTTTTCAATGAACCTTTTAATACCAAAGACTCCAAATCGCTTAAATTAGGAAAGCTAAAAAAATGGAAATCTGGACAATATATCGCTATTTTAGAAAGTAAAGATAAGTTTGGGCAAGAGGTAAAAGACGAAGCAAAAATTACATTGTTTAATGAAAAAGATGAAACTTTAGCAGATAAACAACTCTTCAATATTTCATCTAACAAGTCTACCTATGCTTCTGGTGAAACGGCGCAAATAACGCTAGCTACTGCCGCAAATAACATCGCTGTAACAGTTGTAATTGAAAAGGATCGAAAAATTACAGACACAAGGCTTATTCAGTTAAGTGCTAACAAGAAAACATTTAGTATTCCTGTAACCAGTAAAGATTTAGGTGGTTTTGCTGTTCATTATAGTTTTGCCGCTTTTAATGGTTCTAAATCTGGCACCTTAGCAATTCAAGTCCCTTACCCTAAAACCGATTTACAAATAGAAACCCATACCTTTAGAGACCGTTTACAACCAGGAACAGATGAAACTTGGAGTTTCAATATTAAAGGCCCTAAAGGTGATAAAGTAAGTGCTGAATTATTGGCAAGTATGTATGATGCCTCGTTAGATCAGTTTACCCCACATTCATGGAATTTCAACCCAATTAATAACCCTATTTATTATCCATCTTACAGAAGTAACATGCATCAAAGTTTTGGCAATAGAACCTTTAGAGTATACAATACTAACAGACCTAATTTAAATTATCCGAAACAGCATTTTGATTCTTGGAATTGGTTTGGGTTTAGCTTTTCTGGCCATCGATGGATTTATAACAGATATATTAAATCTTTAAGAAATAAACATCATGATGTAACTTTAGTATCAAAATATGATGAATCCATTAAAAAAGGATTTGTTAAGGGCACTGTACTAGATGATACTGGTGAAACCTTACCAGGAGCCAATGTTATAGTAAAAGGCACTTCTATAGGTACAACAACAGATTTTGATGGCAAATTTACAATTGAAGCTAGACCTAAAGACGAATTAGTGGTCTCTTTTCTTGGCTACAATTCAGAAACCGTACTAATTAAGAAAAATAATCTTCTTACCATTTCTTTAACTCCTAATAACGCAAGTTTAGACGAAGTTGTAGTTGTTGGCTATGGTACTCAAAAGAAAAAGGCGTTAACTGGAGCGGTTTCTAGAGTCTCGTCAGAGGAAATTTTGGCTGCTCCTGCTGAAGATTTAGACAAAGCCTTAGAAGGAAAAATTGCTGGGGTTTCTATTAAAAATGAGTCCAAGATAAAAATTAGAGGCAATGCATCAATTTCAGAAAAACCACCATTATATGTTATTGATGGTAAACTCGTTGAAGGTAACCCAAATATAGATCCGAAGGATATACTTTCTGTAGACGTTCTTAAAGACGCCGCTTCAACCGCAATTTATGGTACAAGAGGAGCAAATGGTGTTATTATCATAACCACTAAAAAAGGCTTACAAGAACTTACAAATGTACAAGCCCGTAAAAACTTAAAAGAAACCGCTTTTTTCTTTCCGCATTTAAAAACAGACGATGAAGGCAATGTGCGTTTTAGTTTCACAACTCCTGAAGCATTAACCCAATGGAAGTTGCAATTGTTAGCCCACACTAAAAACTTAGAAAGCGCTACAAAAACATTAACTACCGTAACTCAAAAAGAGTTAATGGTAACACCAAATGCACCTCGTTTTTTACGTGAAGGTGATAAGATTACGATTAGCTCTAAAATTTCTAACCTCACGGAAAAAGAACTATCAGGACAAGCCATATTACTTTTAACAGATGCTGTTTCAGGAAAAGATATAACACATAAGTTGCTTAGTTCTCCCCTTTCGGGAGAGTTAGAGGGGGTTTCTTTTATGGTCTCTCCAAAAGGTAACACCCAAGTATCTTGGAATTTATCTATTCCAGAAGATATTCAAGCAGTACAATACAAGGTTATTGCAAAAGCTGAAGACTTTAGTGATGGTGAACAAAACGCCTTACCTGTACTTTCTAATCGAATGCTGGTGACCGAAACTTTACCAATGTGGATTAGAAGTAACGAGACCAAAACCTTTACTTTAGATAAATTAAAGCAGGCGTCTTCAAGTTCTTTAAAACATCATAAGTTAACTCTTGAAATGACCTCAAACCCTGCATGGTACTCAGTTCAGGCATTACCATATTTAATGGAGTATCCATATGATTGTAATGAGCAAACCTTCAGTAGGTATTATGCTAACGCCTTAGCAAGTCATATTGTTAACTCTAATCCTAGAATTAAGACTGTATTTAACCAGTGGGCTTCTCAGGACGCCCTTATATCTAATCTTGAAAAAAACGAAGAATTAAAGTCAATTTTAATTCAAGAAACACCTTGGTTAAGAGATGCTCAAAGTGAAACCGAACAGAAAAAGCGTATTGCTTTGTTATTCGATTTAAACAAAATGAATAACGAGTTGCAATCGGCTTTAAGTAAATTAAAAACTAACCAAATGTCATCTGGCGCATGGCCATGGTTTAAGGGAGGTTACGAAAACCGTTGGATAACACAACATATCATTACTGGTTTCGGCCGTTTAAAACATTTATCTGTCATTCAGAGCGATAGCGAAGAATCTAGTATGATTAAAAAAGCAATCCAATATTTAGATGCTGCATTCATTAAGGAATACAAAGACTTAAAAAAATATAATAAAGATGTAGATTTAAGTAAAGACCATTTGAGTTATACGCAATTGCACTACTTGTATATGCGTAGCTTCTTTCCTCAGATAAAAACATCTAAGGAAGTAGAAGAGATTCGTGACTACTACCACTCACAAATCAAAACATATTGGTTAAAACGTTCGTTATATGCCAAAGGGCTTATGGTTCTAATTTCTCATAGAAACGGGGAAACTAAAACGGCACATAAAATTTTAAAATCTTTAAAAGAAAATAGTATCACCAGCGAAGAATTAGGAATGTATTGGAAAGCCAATTCTAATTCTTGGTTCTGGTACCAGGCACCAATTGAAACACAAGCCTTATTAATTGAAGCCTTTTCGGAAGCCGGTAATGTTTTTCAGAGCGAAGCGAAAAATCTAGAAACCATTGATAATCTAAAAATCTGGTTACTAAAAAACAAGCAGACCAACAGATGGAAAACTACAAAATCTACCACAGAAGCTGTATACGCATTATTACTTCAAGGTAGCGATTGGTTAAGCGTAACCGATATGGTTGATATTACTTTAGGCAATAAAACTATAACACCTTCAAAACTTGAAAATGTAAAAGTTGAAGCGGGAACGGGTTACTTTAAAACGTCTTGGAATACTTCCGAAATAAAACCAGACATGGGAGACGTTACACTTACCAAGAAGAGTGATGGTATAGCTTGGGGTGGTTTATATTGGCAGTATTTTGAAGATTTGGATAAAATTACTTCAGCAGAAACACCTCTAAAACTTAAGAAGAAATTATTCTTAAAAAAGAATACCGACACAGGTGAAGAAATCACAGAAATAACTAAAGAAACCGAACTCAAAATTGGTGATTTAGTTAGAGTTAGAATAGAGCTTAGAAGTGACAGAGCAATGGAATTTGTGCATATGAAAGACATGCGAGCCTCTGGTTTAGAACCCGTGAATGTTCTTTCAAAATACAAATGGCAAGATGGATTAGGCTATTATGAAAGTACAAAAGATGCAAGTACTAATTTCTTTTTCGATTATTTACCCAAAGGTGTTTATGTTTTTGAGTACGACTTAAGAGTTAATAATGCAGGAAATATGAGTAACGGTATTACCACTATTCAAAGCATGTACGCTCCAGAATTTAGCAGCCATAGTGAAGGTGTCAGGCTTAGCGTAAACTAATGAATTTTGTTAGTTGCTTTAAGGTGATACGACCTAAGAAAGCAAGTGATTTATTTTTAAATCACTATATTTCAATATACTAACTATAAATTTATTATTATGAATTCAAAAGTTTTTATGGTCGTAAGAATACTTCTTGGGCTTTTTGTACTGGTATTTGGTCTTAACAAATTCTTTCATTTCATTCCTTTTGGAGAAATGTCTGCAGAGGCAGGTGCATATTTTGCTGCTTTATCTTCTGCTAAAGTGATTACCCTAGTGGCTGTTGTTGAAATTGTAGCTGGTCTAGCCCTTATTCTCAATAAGTATGGCGCTTTATTGACCCTTATTTTGATGAGTGTTTCTGTGAATGCCCTTTTATTTCACCTCATGTTGGCACCAGAAGGTTCTGGAGGTGCAATTGCCTTAATTGTTTTAAATATTGCAGCTCTCATTGGCTATAAAGACAAGTATAAAGATTTACTTAGTTAAAATAAAAAAGAGGCTTTAAAAGCCTCTTTTTTATTTTATTAACGTTGTTTTGATGAATTGCGATTAAGCTAAACGTTTAACTAAGATTTAGGAGAAAGTTTTTCAAAGACCTTTTCTACAATAGCATTTAAGCGTTCTTCTCGTTTCTCAGGTTTATCATTTTGTTTAAAACTAGATTCACTCACCGCTTGCCAAAATAAACCTTTACCTTTTTCGTCTACAAAGTCAATTGTAATTTGTCTGCTCATAGGCGTGCCTCCAACAGGAATACCTATTGAAACACCTCCACCAGCATTTCTTCCGCCACCACCTAGACCTACACCAACAGTTTGTCTGGGCGCTCCTTGAAACTCCACACTTTTAATATCAATAAGAAAATCTGGATTTTCGGAGACCGTAAACCCCAAGCTCGTCATTTTAGTATCGATAGCATCAAGCAAACGCTTGGTATCTAACTGGCTTAAACCCGTTTTCATATCGCCATAGTACTGATAGGTTTTATATTTAGAAAAGTCAACGGTCTTATCGAAATCGTAGTTCACTTTTATTGGAGCGCAGCCTACAAATAAAATGGCAATAAATAATAGTCTTAGTAATTTCATCTTCCTTTTTTAAGTAAATTTAATCAAAAATTATTCCATTAAACCATAGATGTATTGTCCCATGAAACGTTTACCTATTTATTCAACCATACTACTCCTTCTATTCTGCCTTTCCGCATTCGCCCAATCCAAAAGACCCCAGAACCCTGAACCTCCTTTTAATTATAGCTCTCAGGAAGTTTCATTTGTTAACTCAAAAACAGATAGTATTGTTCTATCGGGTACTTTAACCTTACCCAACAATATTAAAAAACCACCAGTTGCAATTTTAATAAGCGGTTCCGGACCTCAAAATAGAGATGAGGAACTAAAAGGACATAAACCCTTCTTAGTGCTTGCTGATTTCTTAACCAAAAATGGCATTGCTGTTTTGCGTTATGACGACAGGGGCTTTGGTAAATCTACTGGCTCATTTAAAGGTAGTACAACTTATGATTTTGCAACAGATACAGAAAGTGCTATAACTTTTCTTAAATCTAGAACCGATATTGATACCAATAAAATTGGTTTAATTGGACACAGCGAAGGCGGACTTATTGCCCCCATCGTTGCTTCGACAAATAAAGACGTGGCCTTTATTGTTTTATTAGCAGGACCAGGTGTTGATGGTGCCAAGGTGTTAACATCTCAATCTAAACACATGGGCAAACTAATGGGCATGGCTGAAGAATTTTTAAACGAAAATGAAAAACTGGCTAGTAGCATCTACAAAATAATTCAAACAGACACGGACAAGGAAGTCATTAGGACTAAAATCACAAATGCTTTAAATGGTTACAAGGAGAAAAATCCAGATTCGCCAGTTGTTAACTTCATTAATCCAATTATGATTGAACAACAGCTTAAAATTTTAGATTCTAAATGGTTGTTAGAACTTATAAGGATAGACCCCAAAGTCTTTTTAGAAAAAACCACCTGTCCTGTACTTGCGATAAACGGAAGTAAAGATTGCCAAGTTTTACCAGCATTAAATCTAGAAGGTATTAAAACTGCCCTAGAAAAAGGAAAAAACAAAGACATTACTATTAAAGAACTAGAAGGATTAAATCATCTTTTTCAAACCGCCGATACAGGAAATATTACGGAATACGAAACCATTGAAGAAACCTTCTCCCCTATAGCTCTTAACCTAATTAAAGATTGGATTTTAGAGCGCTTTTAGAGATTAGAACTTAAACGTGTTTTTTTACACACTTCTATCTCAAATACTGAAACACATTCAGCGCGACATAAGAATGAGGTTTAGTCATTTAAAATATTCCAAAGTGTATCCTTAAGTTCGGTTATGCCTTGCTGTGCTACAGATGAAATGAATAGATAAGGAATTGGAAGTTCGTTATCTAATTCGGTTTTTAACTCAGCCTTTAACTCCTCATCAAGCATATCGCACTTAGAAATGGCTATAATCCTTTCTTTATCAAGCATTTCGGGATTATAGCGCCTTAATTCATCAAGTAGAATGTCGTATTGCTTCTTGATATCATCGGCATCGGCAGGAATTAAAAAAAGTAATACCGAGTTTCTTTCAATATGACGAAGAAAATAATGCCCCAAACCTTTTCCTTCCGCAGCTCCCTCAATAATTCCCGGAATATCCGCCATAACAAAGGTTTGATAATCTCTGTGTTTTACTATTCCTAAATTTGGTTTAAGCGTAGTAAACTCATAATCGGCAATTTTAGGTTTTGCTGAAGTTATTACAGAGAGTAATGTAGATTTACCTGCGTTAGGAAAGCCCACCAAGCCAACATCTGCCAAAACTTTAAGCTCTATGGTAACATATTTTTCCTGAATAGGCATTCCAGGTTGAGCGTAACGAGGTGTTTGATTTGTAGATGATTTAAAATGCCAATTACCTAAACCACCTTTACCGCCTTCTACCACAATCTGTTCTTGACCATGTTCGGTAATTTCAAAAAGAACCTCATTAGTTTCTGTATCTCTTACCACAGTTCCTAAAGGCACATCTATATAAACATCTTCACCATCGGCTCCAGTACTTCTACTTTTACTACCATGTTCGCCATGGCCAGCTCTAATATGCTTTTTAAATTTAAGGTGAAGTAAAGTCCACATATTTTCTTTACCTCTAACAATAACATGTCCACCACGACCACCGTCTCCTCCATCTGGACCTCCTTTTTCTATATATTTTTCTCTATGTAAATGCGCAGAACCTTGTCCGCCTTTACCAGAGGCAACATACATTTTTACATAATCTACAAAATTCCCTTCTGTCATTGTATAAAACTATCATTCCCGCCAAGGCGGGAATCTTTTAATTTAGCAGTTAAATAATCGGCTTCTCGCATTCGCAAGAATGATAAAACCTATAGTGCGTCTATAACTGCACTTAAACGTTTTGTTATTTCTTCAATACTACCAACGCCATCAACACCGAAGTATTTATTCTGCGCAGAGTAAAAATCTTTTAATATGGCTGTTTTACTGTAATATTCTTTGATTCTATTTCTAATAATAGATTCATCGGCATCATCTGCTCTACCACTAGTTTTTCCTCTTTCTAATAAACGTTTTACCAAAACTTCATCATCCACCTCTAAGGCAATCATTGCATTAATAGCAGAATCTTTGGTATCCATTAACTCATCTAAAGATTTAGCTTGAGCATCAGTTCTAGGAAAACCATCAAAGATAAATCCGTTAGCATCAGCATTCTTTTCAACCTCTGCATTTAACATGTCAATAGTAACTTGATCTGGCACTAACTCACCTTTATCAATGTACGATTTAGCAAGCATTCCTAAAGCAGTTTCATTTTTAATATTATATCTAAAAACATCCCCTGTAGAAATGTGTACAAGATTATATTTTTCTTTTAAAAACTCTGCCTGTGTTCCTTTACCTGCTCCCGGAGGGCCAAATAGCACTAAATTTGTCATGTGTTGTGTTTCTTTTATTTGATAAACTTCTGGTAAATCCCTTCCTAAATTATCATAATCTAAGCCATAACCTACTATGAATTTATTTGGAATTTCAATACCTATGTAATGTAATTTAAAATCTTTCTTGTAAGCTTCTGGTTTGTAGAAAAGTGTTGCTATTTTTAAACTCTTAACCTTTTCATTTTTAAAAATACGGTGTACTTCTGCTAGTGTATTTCCCGTATCAATAATATCTTCTAAAATTACAACAGTTCTTCCTGTAAGATCTTGTGTTAACCCAATTAAGCGTTGAATATCTTCTGTAGATTTAACGCCTTCATATGAGGCCAATTTTATGAAAGTAACTTCACAGGGTTTCGGATACTTCTTTACAAAATCACTTGTTAGCATAAAGGATCCGTTTAGAATACCAATAAAAACCGGGATTTCATCTCCCATATCATTGGCAATATCTTCTACCATTTTAGAAATGGCATCATCTATTTTAGCCGCAGAAATAAACGGCTTAAAATATTTGTCGTGTAATTTTATCACCCTAAACTTGTTTTAAAGATGCAAAGATAAATAAATGATTTACGTTTTACGTTTTTTTGAATTATGATTTAGAAGCAAATTTCATTTTTAAGTGTATTTTTGCGGTACATTTAACAGCTTCATAAACACAATTTTAATGAACTATTTTTCTTCAGATTTTAAACTGGGTATTTTAGGTGGTGGTCAATTAGGTAAAATGCTTTTGTACAACACCAGAAAGTTTGATATAAACACAAGTATTTTAGACGGAAGTAATGAAGCGCCCAGCAAGATAGCCTGTAATGCATTTACACTTGGTGATTTAATGGATTATGATGCCGTTTATAACTTTGGAAAACAAGTTAATGTTTTAACTATTGAAATTGAAAACGTTAATGTTAATGCTTTAGAAGACTTAGAAAAAGAAGGCGTTAAAGTGTATCCAGCTTCCAAAACTTTAAGGACAATTCAAAATAAAGCTACTCAAAAGTTATTTTATGTAGATAATGCTATTCCGACAGCGCCATTTTCTAGATTTGCGTATACTTCTGAAGTTAAAGAAGCTATTAATAATGGTGGTGTTACATTACCTTTTGTTTGGAAAAGTGCTCAATTTGGATATGACGGTCAAGGTGTTAAAATAGTAAGAACTATTGCGGATTTAGACGGGTTACCAAACGTAGAATGTATTGCAGAAACTTTAGTACCTTTTAAAAACGAATTATCGGTAATTGTGGCTAGAAGCGCTTCTGGCGAAGTTAAGAGTTATCCTGTTGTAGAAATGGAGTTTCATCCAGAAGCAAATCAAGTAGAATACGTTATTTGTCCTGCCAGAATTGATGCCGAGGTTGCAAAAAAAGCAGAAGCTGTAGCTTTAAAAGTATCAAAATCGTTTAACCATGTTGGTTTATTGGCTGTTGAAATGTTTCAGACTGAAGCCGATGATATTTTAGTGAATGAAGTAGCTCCTAGACCGCATAACTCCGGACATCAAACTATTGAGGCAAGTTTTACATGTCAGTTTGAACAGCATATTCGTGCTATATTAGATTTACCCTTAGGAAGAACAGATAGTAAAGTTGGTGGTGTTATGGTAAACTTAGTAGGTGCTGAAGGCTATACTGGTAATGTCATTTATGAAAATATTGATGCCATTATGAAAATGGAAGGTGTTACACCGCATATTTATGGCAAGAAACAAACCAGACCTTTTAGAAAAATGGGACATGTTACTATTGTAAATGAGGATTTAAATGAAGCCAGACGCGTGGCCGAAGAGGTTAAAAAAGCAATAAAAGTTATAAGTGCATAAAAGCACATTAAGCAAACATCAAATTCCACACAGCAAACTAAGTAAATTTGGAATTTGAAAATATTGGAATTTAAAATATAATTATGAGTAAAGTAGGCGTAATTATGGGAAGTAAAAGTGATCTTCCTGTTATGCAAGATGCTATAGACATCTTAAAAGAACTTAAAATAGAGGTTGAAGTAGATATTGTTTCGGCACATAGAACCCCAGAAAAACTTTTTGATTACAGTAAAAATGCGCATACCAAAGGATTTTCTGTTATTGTTGCTGGTGCTGGTGGCGCTGCACATTTACCAGGTATGGTAGCATCATTATCACCATTACCAGTTATTGGTGTACCTGTTAAAAGTAGTAATTCTATTGATGGTTGGGATTCAGTGTTGTCTATTTTACAAATGCCTGGAGGTGTACCTGTAGCAACTGTAGCTCTAAATGGAGCAAAAAATGCAGGGATATTAGCTGCTCAAATTATAGGTTCTAATGACAAAGCTGTTTTAGACAGAATAATTGCTTACAAAGAAGGACTAAAAGCTAAAGTACACGAATCTGCTAAAGATTTGCAACAATAAAAAAACCTCGAGGTTATAAAATCTCGAGGCTTTTTAGCTATTAACATATAATTCTTATGAGTTAGTCACTCTTAAAATCTGTCAGTACAAATATATTGAAAATTTACTATGCACGCATAGTAAATTTAAATTTTAACATATTTCTTACAAAATGTTCGATAAAATTCTACTAAACTCCTACGAAACACCATACCAAACGGCTCCTTTTTCAAAAATTAAGGATGAATTTTACTTACCATCATTTAAAGAAGCTATACAAAATGCTAAAAATGAGATTGATGCGATAACAAACAATCCTGAAACGCCCAGTTTTGAAAATACTATTGAGGCTTTAGACTTTTCTGGAGAACAACTGGATAGAATTTCAAGTATCTTCTTTAATCTAAATTCTGCTGAAACTAATGATACTATTCAAAAAATAGCACAAGAAGTTTCTCCACTACTTTCTGAGTTTAGTAACGACGTTACTTTAAATGAGGACTTGTTTAAGCGTGTAAAAGCTGTTTATGATAAAAAGGACACCTTGAATTTAACCATTGAACAGCAAACGCTACTTGATAAGAAATACAAAGGCTTTTCTAGAAATGGGGCGAATTTACCAGAAGACAAAAAAGAAGAATTAAGAGAAATTGATAAAAAGTTAAGTCAATTAAAACTAAAGTTTGGCGAAAATGTATTAGCTGAAACTAATGCGTTTGAAATGCTTATTACAGATAAGGCTGACTTATCTGGCTTACCGGATGGTGCAAAAGAAGCTGCAAAGCAATTGGCAGAATCTAAACAAAAAGAAGGCTGGTTATTTACTTTAGATTATCCGAGCTACATTCCTTTTGTAACCTATGCTGATAATAGAGAATTGCGTAAAAAAATGTCTCTAGCAGCAGGAAGTAAAGGGTTTAAAAATGACGATTTAGACAATCAACAAATTGTTTTAGATATTGTAAACCTTAGGCACCAACGTGCCAACCTTTTAGGCTATAAGACACATGCCCACTTTATTTTAGAAGAACGTATGGCAGAAACGCCAGAGAACGTTAATAACTTTTTAAATGAGCTTTTAGATAAAGCTAAACCTGCAGCAACTAAAGAATTTGAAAATCTACAAAACTTTGCCAAGGAGCTAGATGGTATAACCTCTTTAGAAAAATGGGATGGGGCTTATTATTCTGAAAAACTAAAACAAAAATTATTTAGTTTAGATGATGAGCTTCTAAAACCATATTTCAAATTAGAAAACGTAATTGATGGTGCTTTTACTGTTGCCACTAAATTATTTGATCTTCAATTTGAGGAAATTGATACTATAGATAAGTATCATGAAGATGTTTTAACTTATAAAGTCACTAATACTAATGGCGATTTCATAGCCGTGTTTTATGCCGATTTTTTCCCAAGGGCAGGTAAACGAAATGGCGCATGGATGACTTCGTATAAGCCACAGTACATTAAGAATGATGAAAACTCCAGACCTCATGTTTCTATAGTCTGTAATTTTACGAAACCAACAAAGAGCAAACCGTCACTATTAACTTTTAATGAAGTGACTACCTTATTCCATGAATTTGGACATGCACTACATGGGATACTAGCAAATACTACCTACCCTAGCTTATCGGGAACGAGTGTGTTTTGGGATTTTGTAGAACTACCAAGTCAGGTTATGGAAAACTGGTGCTACGAAAAAGAAGCTTTAGAACTATTTGCAACCCATTATGAAACTGGTGAGGTTATCCCAATGGATCTAGTAGAAAAAATTAAAGAGTCCGCAACCTTTCATGAAGGTATGCAAACCTTGCGTCAGTTAAGCTTTGGCTTATTAGATATGAGTTGGCACGGTGGTGATTCCCCAGAATCAATAACATCTGTAAAAGCCCATGAAGCTAAAGCATTTAGTAAAACTAAATTATATCCAGATGTTGAAGACAATTGCATGAGTACGGCATTTGCGCACATCTTTCAAGGAGGTTATTCATCAGGATATTATAGTTATAAATGGGCGGAGGTTTTAGATGCCGATGCTTTTGAATACTTTAAGGAAGAAGGCATATTTAACAAAGGGGTTGCAACCAAGTTTAAAGACCACGTATTAAGTCAAGGAGGTACTGAAAGCCCAATGACACTTTACAAACGCTTTAGAGGTCAGGAGCCAAAACCCGAAGCCCTTCTAAAACGTGCTGGCTTATTAAAATAACCTCGCATATTTAAAATTTATAATCTCTTAAAGAGGAATCTTGTAATGCCACTGTGTATTATGAGATTTCTCTCTATGTTCATAACGAGAACCAGAACATATTAAACTTCAATTAACCTTTTCTTAAACTTGTTTTATTTGCGGCATGTAAGAAAACTTCAAAATTTTTATTAATTTGAAGCAAAATTCAAAGTCATGCCTAAAACATTTGTATCCCGTAGTATTGTTATTAATACCCCTAAAGAGAAAATAAAAGATCTTGTAAGTGACTTACATAACTGGAGACCTTGGTCTCCTTGGTTGGTATGTGAACCAGAAGCTGTTGTAAATGTGCAAGAAGATGGTAAGTTTTACACATGGGAAGGGAAACGTGTTGGTTCTGGAGAATTAAAAGTAGTAAGTGAGTCTGAAAACCTTATTAATTATGATTTAACTTTTCTAAAACCTTGGAAGTCTCATGCTAAGGTTGAATTTAAATTTTCTGAAGTTGATGGTGGCATAAAAACAGAATGGACCATGCATAGTTCTCTACCCTTTTTTATGTTTTGGATGAAAAAGCAAATGGAAGCGTGGATTGGTATGGATTACGAACGTGGTCTAAAAATGTTGAAAGAATATGTAGAAACAGGAAAAATAAATTCCAAATTAGAGTTTGTGGGGCAACATGATTTTGAGGGATGTGACTTTATTGGAATTAAAAGAACAACACTATTTAAGGATATAGGGGAAGCTATGGAAAGTGATTTCACAGCTCTAGGAGAGTTCATTGCAACAAATAATATAGAACCATCTGGTTTACTTTTTTCGCAATACCATAAGTTTGATCTTGTTAGTGGTAAAGTCATTTATACTGCAGGCATTCCAGTATCAAGCATACCTGCAAATCTAGGTGCTAAATTTATCTCAGGTAATTTACCCAAAACTAAACTCAATACCGTTCGTCACCATGGCCCTTATGATCATTTAGGAAATGCATGGAGTACAGCGCAAATGATGATGCGCAACAAGGAGTTTAAACCTGTTAAAAAGTACCATCCTTTAGAGTTCTATCATAACGATCCCGCAGAGACTTCTCCAGAGGATTTAATTACAGATGTAAGTTTTGCGTGCAAGTAACCTATAACAGGATTTAATTTATTCGGTTTTAAAGCAATTTAATATAATCGTACATCTTTTCTCTAGTTTTAGAATCTGGCATTCTACCATAACCTGCCATCATGTTATCTATCATATGGTGTACTTTCGATGTTCCGGGAATGACACAGGTTACTAATGTATTGGACAATATAAACTTTAGGAAAAACTGTCCCCAGCTATGTATATCATATGCTTTTGCCCAAAGCGGAATGTCTTTTCCTTTTGTAGCTCTAAATAACCTTCCAGTTTCAAAAGGCCTATTAATCAAAACTGCCGTGTTGTATTTTTCAATGGTGTTAAACAAGGATTTTTCGGCATTACGAGATATTATAGAATAATTAAACTGCACAAAATCAGGCTTTTCTGCTTTTATAATTTCTTCCAATTTCCCATGCGCCGCATTGGTATAATGCGTTATTCCCCAGTACTTAATCTTACCTTGCTCTTTCCATTGTCTAAGTGTTTTTACATGTACTTTCCAATCTACAAGATTATGAATTTGCATTAAATCCATTTGATTACGCTGCATTAAACGAAACGAGTTTTCCATTTGGCGAATTCCAGCCTCTTTACCTTCAATCCAAACTTTAGTGGCATAAAAAAAATCGTCTTGTAAATTGGCCTTTCTAGTTAATTTTCCAACAACGGCTTCTGAGCTGCCATACATTGGCGAAGAATCAATAACAGAACCTCCAAGTTTATGCATTTCGGTCAATACTTGAACCAGTTTAATCATCTCATCCGCAGAATGTCCAACATCAAAAGTTTGCCATGTCCCTAAGCCTACAACAGGTAATAACTGATTAGATAATGGAATTTTTCGTTGTAGAATATGCTCTTTAAAATCAAAAGATGCTAATAAAGGGTACACCGCCAATCCTAATCCTGCAAACCCAGATAATTTTAAAACCTCTCTCCTACTATAATTCTCTTTAAACATATTCTAAAAGCAATTAAATAAGTACACTAAATTTTCGTTATAAGTTAGTGAAGTTTTTTAAAATCCTAGGTCATTTATTAGTTTTTAGCTTACTAACCATTCTTACTCAAGTTGGAGGTATTATATGGATAATAGCACTTTTGTTTTCGCTAAAAACTAAAGGAAAAATGCGATTTATTTTTCCCTTTCTATATGTTTTTGCTAATCTAATTGTAATTCCTCCTTTAGCTAAATCTCTTGGTAGAGAAGCATTACCTGTTTTTACATCTAATTTAAAACCAAAACATCTTGTTTACCCAATGTTGTTTAGAAATTATGTGAATCCTGATTTATATTTTCTATTAGTTAAATCCTCTCAAGAACTACAACTTAAAAATATTGAATTGACGTACTTGGATGCTAACTTTCCATTTTTTGACAACTTCCCCCTTTTACCTCACCTAAGCCATAATGATGGCAAAAAGGTAGATATTTCCTTTATGTATTTAGATAACGATGGGAATTCAACAACTAAAAAACCTTCTATATCTGGATATGGTTCCTTTGTTAAAGAGCACTCAACAACTTCAGAAACATGCCGAAGTAATGGGAATTGGCAATATAATTTCACCAAGTATTTAACCTTTGGAAAAACAGATGATTTAGTATTTGATGCTGAAGGCACAACACTAATTATAAAACAACTGCTACATTCTCCTAAGACAGAGAAAATATTTTTAGAACCTTACCTAAAGAAAAGTTTAGGACTAAGTTCTGAAGACAGGATACGTTTTCATGGCTGCAAATCAGTAAGACATGATGACCATATTCACCTTCAAATAAAATAACTCCTAATTAGAATACAAAAACTGTTTTTCTAATGGCACACCATAATTCGATTCTAATTCCGATTTTATACCTTTAAAGTAATTGGTATCAGGTGGTGCCACAAAAGTAGACCAAAAATTAGCATTATAAGGCACTTTTAAATCGGCCATATCTGTTTTCATAGCCTCTTCTTGATGTCTAACGCGCATTTTTTTTCTGTTAGTTTCAATATCTAACACAAAAACTTCGTGTTTATACGTGGCAGCAATTTTTGCTTCGGGTTTCCCTAAACGTCGTTGTAATTCTGGGGTAATTTTTTCTTTGGAAGTCCATTGCCTACTATGATATGCTAAATATAATTTTCCGTCTCTATTTTTCTTGTAAACGTAAAGGGAGTTGTTTGCTTCATTTTCAATCTTATATACACTAAACGTATCAACACCAATATAAAGCTTAAAGGGTTGGCCATTAGCCATAAACTTATGTGCTCCCTTTGGTGGTCTTCCTTCTATAATAACAACATCTTCGGTATCATAAGAGGTATCTCCTATTTTTTTCCAGGTCATTTTTTTCATTGGTAAGTATTGCCTAATAGGGTTCCTTATGGTCATTGGAATAACCGAATGTCTAAATTCTTTCTTCTTAAAAAAACGGTAGTCTGCGGACTTCCTTCCTTCTAGAACTTCAATAGATATAATATCTTTTACTGAAGGCCCTTTATCAAGTATTTTCATATAGTGCTCCACGAAAAAACGTGCTTTTCCCTCTTCACTCGAAGCTCTCCTATATAACATGGTTAATTGGTGCGGTTTACCAATTGTTGTAGTCTTCAGATTTTTTAAGGCATTTTGAACGTAATCGCCAGCAGCCAATATCTTTATTTCATCTAACTCAACAATACTTTCTTTAAGCCTAATTATCTTTTCTGACTCATTTAAATAGTCGCTAATTTTAATTTTAGTTGCCTCATAACCCATACAGCTAATCTCCAATGAATCGTTAACTTCGCTCTTTAAAATTTCGAATAAAAAAGCACCATCTTCATTAGTCATGGTACCCTTGTATTTTGTTGTTAGTTTTAAATTGGCATATGGCACAGGATAGTTAGAGTCATCCATAACTATACCATCAATTTCTATGGTGTTTTGAGAAAACCCAAAAGCACTTATAAGTATAGTTAAAATTAAGGTGGTTATAAAATTCGCTTTAGTCTTCATGTTCTATCACTTTTAATCTTTTACACGCTCAAGGTTACGAAAAAAGTGGCGCGACACAAACTTTCAATAATTTTTGAAAGTTTAGAAATTATTTATATATTTGTCATATGAATTACGAGGAAGCAAAGGAAAAGTTCATTAGTACCTGGGGAAGTCTAGGTTCTATGTGGGGTATAAATAAAGCCATGGCACAGATACAAGCGTTGTTATTTATTTCTACGAAACCGCTTTCGATGGAAGACATTATGAGTGAGTTAAAGATCTCTAGAGGCAACACAAGTATGAATTTACGACAACTAATGGACTGGGGTATTGTGTATAAAGAACTTGTTCCCGGTGAAAGAAGAGAATTCTTTACAACCGAAAAAGATGTACAGGAATTAGCTAGACATATTGCCAAAGAACGTAGTAGAAGAGAAATAAAACCAGTTATTAAAACATTAAAAGATGTGAGTTCTATTAAAGATGATGGAACTGCAAAAACAAAGGAACTTATTAAACAGACTAAGGCACTTCATGATTTAACCGAAACTGCTGATAGCATGATTAATAAATTGGTAACGCAGGAGCAAAACTGGGTAACCCAATCTTTACTAAAACTCTTTAAATAAAAAAATTTAAACTTAACTTTCAATATTTTCTGAAAGTTTAAAATTTATAAAAATGAAACAATTACAAACAGATCACGGACATGTAAAAGTATCATGGAAAAAAATTGTATGGTTATACCTTATGCTTTTCCCAGTATTATTTATCGATTTTTCTTCAATAAATTCCGTAGATATTATTCTAAATATAGTACTGCTTTTCTTAACTGTTGGTATTGGTCATTCTGTGGGACTTCATCGTGGAATAATTCATAAATCCTATAAAACAACAGAGCGATTTAGAAGAATAAGCCTATATCTTTTTGTCCTTACCGGATTGGGTAATCCTTTAAACTGGCTAAAGCAGCATTATTACAGAGACTATTGGCAAAACAGAAAAGACTGTCCTAAATATTTTCAATATAAGCACTCCTTAGCAACAGATTATTGGTGGAATTTACATCTTACTTTTATTCCTATATCTAATCTTAGATATAAAATACCTCAACATGAATTAAATGATCCTTTTATTAAGTGGTTGAGCAAAACATGGGCATTTCATTACATCCTGTTTTGCGTACTTCTGTATTTTCTAATTGGATTTAATAGTATGCTCATCGCAACCTCTTTAAGAACTTCATGCATAATTTTGGGGCATTGGTATATTGGATATGCATCTCACAAATACGGTTATGCCAGACATGTAATTAAAGGAGCCGATGAAAGCGGATACAACGATATTTTCTTGGGACTACTTTCCTTTGGAGAAGGATTTCATAACAATCATCATGCATTTCCATCTTCAGCAAAGTTTTCTTCTAAATGGTATGAAATTGATTTTGGATGGTCTATTGTTTGGTTGCTCAAAAAAACCAAAATAATAACTGAAGTTAAAACTCAAAAAAACAACCTAAAGAAAACCGCTATTAAATCTAAAAGGACATATTGGAAACTGCCACAGTTTATTGAATCTTAAAACATTTTGTCATGAAAGCACTAAAAATAATAAATATGGTAATTTTAACTATAACCATTCTTCTTTATATAACCATTTATTATGGTTTATATTCTCAAATCTTATTAGGTATAGTTCAAATAGTAAGCTCATTAATACTTGGCTTAAATTACCGTAAACTTATCCTACTTAATCAAAAAAGATTAAAAAGTTATTGGCTTTTTGTTGCCATTTATTTTTCAGGTTGGTTATTACCATGGGGCAGAGTTCTAGATAATTCTTACGGCATTGTAATAGCGGTTATCGGAGTAATATTTATTCCCATGGCATTAGCTATTTACTTTCAAATAATTCTTATGAGTATTAAAAAATAAAACCATGGATACACGTAACTCTTTTTTATCCGCCAATTGGGAGCACCTAATTTTAGTTAACTATGAAATACATCCAGATGTGTTAAAACCATATGTTCCAGAACATACCGTACTGGATGTATTTGAGAACAGATACTATATAAGCTTGGTTGGTTTTATGTTCAAAAACACAAAAGTTCTTGGAGTTAAACTTCCGCTACATGTAAATTTTGAAGAGGTAAACCTAAGATTTTATGTAAAACACAAAAATACAAGAGGTGTGGTTTTCATAAAAGAAATTGTTCCAAAACCGTTAATAACCTTTGTTGCAAATTCTTTGTATAACGAACATTATGAAACAAGTAAGATGTCACATGTTTGGGATACTAAAAATAATTATATAGAATATAGTTGGGAACAACAAAATAAGCGGCAACATATTAGTGTTACATCAGAGGAATTACCAAAACCTATTACCCCTTATTCAGAAGAAGACTTTATTTTGGAACACTATTATGGCTACACGAAATACAAAAACAAAACCTTTCAATATGAAGTGCAACATCCGCAATGGCTACATTATCCAATAAAAGAGTACACTATAAATGTAGATTTTGAAATGAACTACGGAAAAGAGTTTAGCTTTTTAAATACTCGCAGTCCTAGTTCAGTCATTTTAGCCAAAGGTTCAAAAATACATGTTATGCCTAAAAATACAATAGCTGCCAAATAACAGAAAAATATTCATTTTTTTATCTTATTTTTGGATTTCTAAAATTCAATTGCGTAAAGAATGCCCAACCATCAAATTAATCCAAACAACTGGATCGATTTATATTCCGACTATCTGTATAACTACACCATTACGCGTATTAGTGATAAAGAGATTGCACAAGATTTGGTACAAGATACTTTTTTGGCGGGCCTTAAGTCAATGAAAAATTTTAAGGGAGAAGCCAGTGAACGTACTTGGTTAATTTCTATTCTTAAAAGAAAAATTATTGACCACTATAGAAAAATAAATTCGAACAAAGGTAAAGCCGAGGTAAGGATTAACTATAAAGATGATGAAACAGAAGGCGATTGGTTAGAAGAACGTGTTGCAGATCCTTTTGATAAAACTGCTGAAGACACTATGCAGAACTCTGAATTAGGAGAAGCAATTCATAATTGTTTAGGTAAATTACCCACCAAACAGGCCGATGTATTTAAAATGAAAACAATTCTTGGTTATGAAACCGAAGCTATTTGTAATGAATTAAATATTACCGCGTCTAACCTTTGGGTAATAATTCACAGAGCCCGAACAGCTATGGCTGATTGTCTTGAAAAAAATTGGTTTTAATAATGGAGAAGCAGAAGAAAGGCCTTTTATTTGTAAGTTGTGAAGAAGCACAACATATTTGTGACAAAGCGCAATATGATGAAGCAAGTTTATTTGATAAAATAAAACTCAATATTCGTCTTTCGTGGTGTAAAGTTACGAGAGCTTATTATAAACGAAACGTTAAGTTAACGGAAAAAATTAAAGAAAGTGATGTCGATTGTTTAACTCCTGAGTGTAAAGAAAACATGAAAAAGGAATTAAACAAAGCAATCCAAGAACAGGCAAGTTAGGAAACTGTTAAGAGTGCCAAAGCCCAGAGTATTGGAATGCCTTCTACCCAAAAAGCACTATAATACTTGTCTTGCGTTTTTTCAGCCTTTAATAATAAGACTAAGGTTAACATCATAAATACAGATAATACGGCAAACTCATAGAGAACAAAACGTACCTTAAGTAAGTCTAATAGTATTATAATTACTAATAATACGAAGCCAATAACTTTTGTATTTCTAACGCCAATTCTTTGTGGTATGGTAGAAAGTTTTAGACTATCAAATTTTAAATCTCTAATTTCAAACGGAAACATTAACACGATTATAAAAAGGTATCTTTGAATTCCTAAAATCAAGATATCCGTATGCCAATTTGCGCCTTCGTTTAACAAAGGTAAAAACACGGTTACACCGCTCCAGACTAGAGCTATTAAGTAAATTTTTAAGCCACCAATGCTTCTCAAATTTTGTTTTTTATCAACAAAAATATCCTTTGGTAAAAAAGGGATGGCGTAAAAAAAAGTAATAAGACCAAAGCCAGCAATATACCATAAAGTGCTCTTTTCCAATTTAAATGCATAATAACACATAGCAATAAAACAGAAAAGTGAAAACACCTGAATAGCCTTTAGCCATCTTGCCAAACTTCTATGATGAAACTTGGCTATACCAAAGTACTTCACAAAATTATAACCTGTTACAGAGGCAAAAAAGGTAAAGAGTAAAAGATCTATATTTATATAAAGGTTTAACTCTAAGAAAGAAATTACAGCTAATGCAACTACAGACAATGCTACATGAATACTACTATTTATGTAAAAGTTTAGAAGTTGTTTTAGATAAGCCATTAAACAAAATTAACCAAACGGTTAATAACATCATCAAATAGTTAAAAACTTTCCATTTTCTTCAATAAAAAACTTCAAATATTGCGTATTTTTGCGAATTATTTAACAATTTGAAATTAAATGAACACAAACGCTTTTGCTTTACGTCATATTGGTCCTAATGAGGATGATCAAAAAAAGATGTTAAACACTTTAGGTTTAGAGTCTTTAGATCAATTAATTTATGAAACCATTCCAGATGATATTCGCTTGGAAAACGGTTTAGATTTAGATGAACCTATGACGGAACATGAGTATTTACTACATATTCATGATGTTTCAAAAACAAATAAAGCTTACAAAACATACATTGGCTTAGGCTATCACCCTACTGTTATGCCTGCTGTTATTCAGCGTAACATATTAGAAAACCCAGGATGGTATACAGCCTATACGCCTTACCAGGCTGAAATTGCGCAAGGTCGATTAGAAGCTTTGTTAAACTTCCAAACCATGATAATGGAACTTACAGGTATGGAGTTAGCAAATGCATCTCTTCTTGATGAGAGTACGGCAGCCGCTGAGGCAATGAGTTTATTATTTGCTGTTAGAGAACGTGCTCAAAAGAAAGCTGGGGTTAATAAGTTTTTTGTTTCAGACACTATCTTACCTCAAACACTATCATTACTAGAAACTAGAGCAAACCCAATTGGTATTGAATTAGTTGTTGGTAATGAAACTACTTTTGATTTTTCTTCTGAGTTCTTCGGCGCCATGCTGCAATATCCAGGTAGAGATGGACAAATAACAGATATAAAATCATTCATAGAAAATGCGCAAGCTTCAAATATTAAAGTAGCTGTTGCAGCCGATATATTGAGTTTGGTTAAACTTGAAGCCCCAGGTCATTTCGGAGCTGACGTTGTTGTTGGTACTACCCAGCGCTTTGGAATCCCAATGGGATACGGTGGCCCTCATGCAGCTTATTTTGCTACTAAAGAAGCTTACAAAAGAGATATTCCCGGTAGAATTATAGGTGTTACTAAAGACGTTAATGGCAATAGAGCGTTAAGAATGGCTCTACAAACGCGTGAACAGCATATAAAAAGAGATAGAGCAACTTCAAATATTTGTACAGCTCAAGTTCTATTGGCTGTTATGGCAGGAATGTATGCCGTATTTCACGGACCTAAGGGACTAAAATTTATTGCTAATAAAGTTCACAACAAAACGTCTAAACTTGCTGAGGCACTAGAAACTCTGGGCTTTAATCAAGTAAACACTTCTTTTTTTGATACACTTCAAATTAAAACCAAAGCAAGAAAGATTAAAAAAATAGCTACTAGAAAAAAGGTTAACTTCTGTTACCCTGATAAAAACACAGTAACTATTTCAGTAAATGAAACAACTTCTATAAGAGATATAAATTATTTAATTTCTGTTTTTGCAGAAGCGGCCGGTAAGGATACCATTGTTATTTCTGAAGTAACACCAGCCAATAATATAGACGAACAGATTCAAAGAAAAACCTCGTTTTTAGAACTGGATGTCTTTAATCAGCACCATTCTGAAACGCAATTAATGCGTTATATTAAGTCTTTAGAGCGCAAAGATTTATCGCTTAATCACTCTATGATTTCTCTCGGGTCTTGTACAATGAAACTTAACGCCGCAGCAGAAATGTTACCTTTAAGTTGGTTTAAATGGGGAAATATTCACCCTTTTGCTCCAAAAAAACAAGCAAGAGGTTACAGAAAAGTTTTAAAAGCTCTAGAAAACCAATTAACCGAAATAACTGGTTTTGCGGCCACATCTCTTCAACCAAATTCTGGTGCTCAAGGAGAGTTTGCAGGTTTAATGGTTATAAAAGCTTATCATGAATCTCGTAATGAAGGCCATAGAAATATCTGTCTAATTCCTTCATCTGCTCATGGAACAAATCCTGCTAGTGCAGTTATGGCTGGTATGAAAGTGGTTGTTACCAAATCTACTCCAGAAGGTAATATAGATGTTGATGATTTAAGAGAAAAAGCACTTTTGCATAAAGACAATTTAGCTGCTTTAATGGTTACTTACCCTTCTACACACGGTGTATATGAATCGGCTATCAAAGAAATTACTAAAATTATTCATGACAATGGCGGACAGGTCTATATGGACGGAGCCAATATGAACGCACAGGTTGGACTTACTAATCCTGGAAATATTGGTGCAGATGTTTGTCATTTGAATTTACATAAAACATTTGCAATTCCGCATGGTGGTGGTGGTCCTGGTGTTGGACCAATCTGCGTAGCAGAACAATTAAAGCCATTCTTACCTGGCAATCCTATCTATAAAACCGGAGGAGAAAAGGCTATTACAGCTATTTCTGGAGCACCATTTGGATCTGCCTTAGCCTGCTTAATTTCATATGGGTATATAAAAATGTTAGGAGCTGAAGGCTTAACAGAATCAACTAAAGTGGCTATTTTAAACGCTAATTACATTAAATATAGACTGGACGGCCATTTTAACACATTATATTCAGGTGAACGCGGTAGAGCTGCACATGAAATGATTGTTGACTGTCGTCCGTTCAAAGAAAATGGCATTGAAGTCACCGATATTGCAAAACGCTTAATGGACTATGGATTCCATGCACCTACTGTGTCATTTCCTGTTGCGGGAACCTTAATGATTGAGCCTACTGAAAGTGAAAGTAAAGAGGAAATTGACAGATTCTGTGACGCTATGATTTCAATAAAAAAGGAAATTGACAGTGTTACTAAAGAAGACGCTAACAACGTATTAAAAAATGCACCTCATACGCTTGAAATGATAACTAGTGATGAATGGTATTTTCCTTACTCTCGTGAGGCAGCAGCATTTCCATTAGACTACCTTAGGGGTAATAAATTTTGGCCGAGTGTAAGACGCGTTAACGACGCCTACGGCGATAGGAATTTAATATGTTCTTGTGCTCCCATAGAGGAGTATGCAGAGGTTTAAATAGTATGTTGAACATCGTAATAACTAACCAATGTCATTTGCTTTTTTATTTATGTCTGCTAAATTAGCTCATCACTAATAATAGCGCAAAACAGACTCTATGAATATTAAAATAACTGGCTCTGGAAGTTATATTCCTGACACTATTGAAACAAACGAGAGTTTTCATAATCATGAATTTTTAAATGTAGATGGTTCAACAATAAATTCTCCTAATGAAGTTATAGTAGAAAAGTTTAAAGCTATTACAGGCATTGCCGAAAGGCGCTACGCAAAAACACATCATACAGCTTCTGACTTAGGATTCTTTGCAGCCGAAAAAGCTATCGAAGATGCCAATATTGATCCTGAAACTATAGATTACATTATTGTAGCACACAACTTTGGAGATGTAAAGCATAACACTATTCAGGCAGATATTATACCATCATTAGCCTCTCGAATAAAACATAGTTTACGTATTAAAAACCCAAAGTGTGTAGCCTATGATATTTTATTTGGCTGTCCGGGATGGGTTGAAGGTGTTATACAAGCTAAAGCTTTTATAAAGGCAGGAATGGCAAAACGTTGCTTGGTTATCGGAGCGGAAACCTTATCAAGAGTTATTGATAAACATGATAGAGATTCTATGATTTTTTCAGATGGTGCAGGTGCTACCATTGTTGAAGCTACAGATGATAATGGCGGTATTTTAGCTCATGAAACTGCAACTTACACCTATGATGAGGCCTACTATTTATATTACGGAAATTCTAATAACCAAGACCTTTGCAGAGACACGCGCTATATAAAAATGGAAGGTAGAAAAATCTATGAATTTGCTTTGAATAATGTTCCCAAAGCAATGAAAGCGTGTTTAGATCAAAGTGGTGCAGACATTTCTGAAGTAAAAAAGATTTTCATTCATCAGGCTAATGAGAAAATGGATGAAGCCATCCTAAAACGTTTTTACAGGCTTTATAGAGCTGATATTCCAGAAAACGTGATGCCAATGAGTATTCAAAAGTTGGGAAATAGTTCGGTTGCTACAGTACCTACTTTATTTGATTTAGTTAAAAATAATAAATTAGAAAATCATAGCTTAAACCAAGGTGATGTTGTTATTTTTGCAAGTGTAGGCGCTGGTATGCACATTAATGCTATTGTTTACAAATACTAAAAATTCTGCAACTAACGGATAAGGCATATATATGTACGAAAATAGTTTTCCTAGTAAACGCTTTAAACATACACTAACATTTTTACAAAAACATATCTCAAATTCTGAAACCATCTTAGATTTAGGTGTAGACAATCCTTTTTCTAAAATCATGAAAGAACAGGGGTATACTGTTGAAAACACAAAGGGAGAAGATTTAGATGAAGACCTTTCAACTATTTTAAATTCCAATTCTACCGTTGTTACGGCCTTTGAAATCTTTGAACATTTATTATCTCCTTATACTGTTCTTAAAAATCTAAAAGCGAATAAACTTGTAGTTAGCATTCCTTTAAGGTTATGGTTCTCCCCTGCTTACCGCAGTAAAACTGATAAATGGGACAGGCATTATCATGAGTTCGAAGATTGGCAGTTTGACTGGCTATTGGAAAAAACAGGTTGGAAAATAGTTGATAGTGCAAAATGGACCAATCCGACAAAAAAAATAGGTATTCGTCCTTTGCTCAGATTATTTACAAATAGATACTATATCATTTACGCCGAAAGAGAGGCGTAATCTATTTTAAAACAAATGCCACTTGCCTATAATTATTTACGGCACCAATAAATTCAAAGTTCCACTTTGAATTAATACAACTTTTAAATATTTCTAAAGCTTTAAATTCATGATTAAAGCTAGAAAATTCATCAAATATCAAGATGTCATTTTTCTTTAGTTTCGGCTCAATTTGAAACAAAACATACAAGGTAGAGGAAAACAAATCTGCATCTAAATGGTAAATAGATCTATTGTCAAAATCAAAATTTTGTAATGCTCCATAAACCGTATCTTGGAACCAACCTTTAACAAAAGACACCCTATCATCTTTTATATCGGGAAATTCACCTTGCTGGTTAAAGTGTCCTTGTTGTTTTTCTTCCCAACGCTCTGGAAGCCCTTCAAAAGAATCAAAACCTAAAAAACGCGATTCTTTAATAGAATTTGTTGAACTCCATTTTTTTATCATCTCTCCTGCGGCAACACCAAATTCAATGTAATTAATAGGCTTATCGTGTAGTTCCGATAGAAGCATTTCATGAAGTTGCATTCTATTCTTATAGGTTGCTTTTTTATTATAATAATCGTTTAGTTTCCCTTTACCGTTATTAATACTGATGAACTCAACAAAATCAACATACCTATATACGTTGTTTATAGGTTTCAATAACTTTTTAAGAGGCTTGTATAATTTAGTTCGAGATAAGAAAGGGTGTAATGGCATTACTTTTTTACTACATTTATTATGTTATCATTTGGTATATTCTTTTCCTTACTAAATAGAAGTTCCTTAATACCATTTTCTTCATTTATAGTTTCAAACCCAAAATCATTAAAGACCTGAGCTGAAAATTTATTTTTTTCAGTAAACTTATACTTCACCAGAAAATCACCAAATTTAAGATAATGCTCTAAAATATTAGTCATAAAAGCATGCTCAACACGTTTGCTTTGTATTCTGCAGCTAAACATTAAATCTATAAGCTTGTTTTTAGAAACTTCAATAATACCAAAGCCAATAATTCCATACTCCCCAAACGTATCGCTACACTTTAGCACGTATGCCGCTAAATCGCTATTCTGGTGTATCTTTGCAATATCATCTTTATTGTACCTGTTTCCTGAAAAGTTCATTTGATTTGTTCTTTGAGTAAGTTCATATACCCTATCAAAATGTACGTCTTGTAACTCAACGATTTCTAAATCTATTTTACACGATTTTAGAAAATCAAAGTATTCTCCTTCAAAACTATTAGAAACTGTTTTTCGCTTTTCTTCATTAACGTAAAACGTTTTTCTTTTTTTCCCTTCCTTGGTAACCTCAATTTTCAAGGCTTCTAATCCTAAAAGGTCTTTATAATGAATTGCATCTACCAATCTAACTTGAGGCAACACTGCTTCTACTTCCTTCCTTTCAAATATAGAATCATCTATAAATAAAAGCGAATTAACATTAATATTAAGATCTGTTGCTATCTCTCTAATACTTTTACTTTTTGGTAACCAAGAAATTTTGGGATAAATAAAAAAATCTTTCAACTTAAAATAATCAAGAGCTTCCATAGCCATGTCGTAGTTATTCTTGCTCGAAATAGAGTTAATAACTCCCCTTTCTTCTAATTGCGTTAGAATATCTACAATTCCTTCTTTTAGCTTTAGATTTTCTTTTCCGTTTTCAACTAAAGTCCCTTCCCAAACCGTATTATCTAGATCCCACACAACACATTTTACCTTATCTGCTTTTGTATTTGAAACTGCTCTTGAATTCAATTTTACAAATTCTGTTATACCAAAGTATAAGGGCTTGCTTCTATTGACATTTTCTGGTATTAGATTAATTCTATAGGCTAAATTAGATTTAATTCTTTTGGCTATTTCTGTAAAGGGAACGAGTTCTTTATTGTAACCAGGTTTAAGCTCTAAAGTATATTGAAAAGGAATTTTGCTGTATTTAACATCATCGTTTCTAATAACCAATCCCAGTTTTATGATGTCATCATGAGGATTGAAAATCTCAGCCAAAAATCCATCAGGAGTTTGCGTACCTTTATTCTGATTATCAATTATTGCATTCTTTTTTACACTATATCTCTTTTGAATTAATTTTTTCTTAAGAAATTTTGAAGGCGATAAATGAATGGTTTTTGATAGTTTATAGTCTTTATTCAGCAGGTTTTGCACTTCCCGTTTACTATATAATTCACTATTTGCTTGAGTAGCTAAGACACCCCATTTTTTAAAACTTATTTTTAACAGTGGTTGTTTAACAGTTATTTCGGGAGCTAGTTCTATTTTTTCTATCCCCTCTACAAATCTCTGGCATTTACCATCTACCCTTGGCTGATACAAGTCACAGGTACTAAAACAAGAAGGCATTGAGCATTCTACGCAATGCTCTGTCCAGTGCAAAGAACTCATTAACTTAATATCATCATAAGTTTTAATGAATTCATTTAGAACGTGCTGCGGCAAATCCTCTTTAATTTTATTTATATATACTTCCGTTTCGTACATGAATCACCTAATCAATTACAATGATTAACTTCTGTTAATTTTATACTTACCAATTATTTTGTTGTAATACTTATATAAATTTTCGGTAACAATCTGTTTCTCTACCTGCTTATCAGGTTTTTCTAAATTAAACCTTTGAATAATTCTATCATCAATATCTTGTTTTAACCCAGAATTGCCAAAAATTATAATATTGCTATCATATTCAAACAATGCTTCTATTAACTTTTTTGAAATTGACCTATCTGAAAAAGGAAACGAAAACAAAGAATAGTCAATTCCAAAATGTACTTTTAACCACTCCATAGACGCAATTATTTCATTTTTCTGTTCCTCGAAAGACAACTGATGAAGAGGAGGGTGGCTCATTGTATGCCCTCCAAAATAAAATCCATCATCAATCATTTCTTTAATTTGCGATCTTGTTATATAAGGTTCTTCTTTTTCTAAGTAGTCCTTAATATCTAAATTTAATATCTCAAAAACGGATTGCAGTTTTTCTCTTTCCGAAAATGGTATGCCCTTTAATTCTAATTTAAAACGTTCTAAGGTATTACAGTTAAAGCCAAAAACACTACATACTTTTTCTAGTTGCTCTTTGCTTAAACCTTCTCTATCAATATGCGATAAAATAATGCTTGCATAGTGTTTATAAAGCCCTTCTTTATTATCTACAAACTGCGGATTAATAAAAAATACACCTTTTACTCCTTTCTCCTTTAAAATGGGATAGATATTTGTATAAATCTCTTTAAGCCCATCATCAAACGATAATAAAAAACAATTGTCTCCATAATTCCCGCTTAGCAAATCCTGAGGAGTAATGGGTTTATAATGCTGTTTAAGCACATCAATATCATAAGAAAATTGAGCTTTGTTTTTATAAGAATAAAGGTTTTTAATATGATCTAAAGTGTGGTCTTCAATAATGTGATAGTACGGAAATACATTCTGTTTATTTACTTTTCTTAAAAAGCTCCGTTTAGAAGCTTTGTATAATATGTCTTTTACTAACCCCATATCTATAAATTAAAAAACTCTGATTAAATAATCAGAGTTTTAATTTCAAAAGTAACGATTTATTATTTAAAGACTATTTTTTTAGAATCTAAACTTTTCCCGTTAACTATTAAACTCACAATATATGTTCCTGTACCAAAATTATCCTTATGTAAGTATCTAGTGATATCTAATTTTCTTTCATTAATTGATAAACTGCTTATAATTTTACCATTTAAATCGTAGGTAACCAATCTTGCGTCTTTAACCGATTTTTCAATATTTAATGCTATTTCAATTGCTGAAGATGAAGGGTTAGGAGAAACACTAATAATCTTAGTATTATTAAGATTTATAAGGTCTGTATTTTCTTTTATAAAATTCTCGTTTAGTTGATTTTGCAATTCTACTATTTGGTTTTGTTGTTCTTTTAAAGCTTCAATCAATACTGGAATTAATCCAGTATAATTTATACTGTAATCCCCGTTTTCATCTTTATATGTTAAGGCTGGCATTACCTTTTCTACTTCTTGAGCTATTAACCCATATTGTTCATTTTTACTAAATCCAATATCTTCCTTATTTACCAAATCATCATTCCAAAAGTATTTTTTTGCATTTAAATTAAGAATAGATTCTAGGGCATTATCTACATTTTTAACGTTCTTCTTATATTTTTCATCAGAAAACGTCGTAAGATTTGTACATCTAATTGTTCCATTAACATCCAACTTGTAATAAGGTATTCTTCCTACTCCAACATTCCATCCATTATCATAAATTTGACTACATGTTAATCCGCTTGAACTTTTCTTAGTTAAATAATTGGTTGAGTTGCAATTATTGCTTAAACCTCCTCCAAAAGAGCTTGCTAATTGTCTTCTTACGTTTCCACTAGAATCCGTAGTTAGTACATAGGTATTAGATGAAGTAGTTGCTAAGTTTTGAAATCTTACCGTTCCATTAGTATGTAATCTTGCGGTTGGATTTACTCCTATTCCTAAATTGTTTTGAGCAGAAATAGTCATAATAGATGTACTTGAATTGTACCAAGTAAACAAAGGCCTATTATTAACAGCATATGATAGTCCATCTTGAGCATTTCCCCAAGGATATTGAGCCCCACTAGGCGCATTTGGATATACGGTATCGTCTCTCTCTACCGTAAAACGCATTAAAGGCGTACTCCCATTATCTCGAGAAGAGCTTATACTTGCTGTAAGATCTAAAACAAATCTATTGTCAACGGCGCGTCTAGCGTAAAAACGGGGCACAAACTGACCATTAAAAACAGTTGCATTTGTTAAGCTTAAGAAATCCAAAGAAGTATCAGAAACTCCGAACTTTGTAACATGTTCTGCTTTACCTGAATTTGAAGAAGCCACGTGAGGGAATTTGACCTGACCATTTAATGCTGTAATCATAAAAAATGATCCTAATAAAAAGAAAAATTTTGTTCTCATTTTTAAAGAATTTAAGAAAGTTATTAATATTTTTAGCTTTACATAGATACAAATTAACAACCGTAACCTGATGCGGTTTTCCCACATAAAAAAAAGAAAAAACAACATTCATAGTAAGTGAATTTATATATTGTTATACCAGCCCACAACGAACAAAGCACAATAGGGGCTACGCTAGACTCTTTAGTAAATCAAACTGTTCTTCCAAAGCAGGTTGTAGTTGTAAATGATAACTCAACCGATAAAACCGAAGAAATCGTTGATGGTTATGCTACTCAGCATGATTTTATAAAATTGGTAAATTCTAAATCTTCAAATCAGCATCTACCAGGAGCAAAAATCATTAATGCCTTTTACAAAGGATATGACAAACTTGACAACGATTACGATGTGATATGTAAGTTTGATGCCGACTTAATTTTTCCAAAAAACTATCTTGAAAAACTTGCTTTTCATTTCAATAATTCTGAAAGATTGGGAATGGCTTCAGGGTTTTGTTATATCGAAAAAAATGGCGACTGGATATTAGAAAATCTTACGCGTAAAGACCACATTAGAGGTGCATTAAAAGCTTATAGAAAACAATGTTTTCTGGATATTGGCAAACTAAAATCATCTATGGGATGGGACACGGTAGACGAGCTTCTTGCTAAATACTACAATTGGGATATACTCACAGATGAAAGTCTACATGTGAAACATTTAAAACCTACCGGAATTAGTTATAATAAGGCCTCAAAATATTTACAGGGAGAAGCTATGTATAAGATGCGGTATGGCTTTACAATTACCCTGATTTCAGCGGTAAAACTAGCGCTTAAAAAGCGTAGCTTTAAGTTGTTTTTAGATTATATGGGTGGATACTTTAAGGCAAAAAAGGAAAAACCAAATCAGTTAGTTACCAAAGAACAAGGTAAATTTATAAGAGGGCTTAGGTGGAAAGGAATGCTGGGAAAAATAACTGGATAGTGCTCCGATAATGATTTCTTGTAATTAAAAACTCCATCCCTTATAACTATTTGAGGCTTCGAGATTATGTTCAATAGCATCATCCAACTTCGGAAAGAAGTCTATTCCTGTGAGTGCCTCAACCTCATCAACAGATACTACAAATTCATACAAAGGCTTTTTTGAATCCTTATGAGGCATTAAAAAGGCAATCATCTTTGTTGTTTCGTTATTCCTATTTATCAATACCTTATAAAACTGATTGGGCACCGAGACTCCTTCAACACCAATAGCATCCATATTACCTTTTAATACACCACCCGTTATAACAAAAACGCCGTCATACTTTCTTGCCCAATAGCGCACCTTTTGCTCCAGTCTATTCCATATTCCAGAATTGAAATCATGGTTTTGTGGACTAATATTACTAGTTAAAAACGTTTCATCATGGGCTTCTTTACTAAACCTTCTATCTCCTGCTGGACATAAATGCCCTTTATCATAACCTGAATTTTTAAAGTTACGCCAATGTGCAGCTTCGGTTATGACTGATTTATCTATTTCAAAATACGGCCGCTTATGATTAGTACTAGATAAATGTGATTTCTTTAATTCGTAAGCTACCCATTCCGCCTGCTCATGACGCTCACTATAGGATAATGAATACGTGTTATGATGTACAACTTGGTTGGTTGTTGATGTTGGTAAAAAGAACGCTCTATCACTATCAGTTATAATTGTAGTACCCGTTTCTACAGGAACTAGAGCGCTTTCTATTAAATACCACCTTACACAAAAAATAGCAAATAGTATTAGCCCCGAAATTAAAGCATATTTAGTTTTCCTATTCATTAATTACTTCAATACAAAACCTAAAGGCTCTCCAGTTGCTCCATTAGGGAAACTAGTTCCTAATAATGCTGAAATTGTTGGCGCAATGTCCGGAATGGTAGTTTTTTGTAATGTTTCTCCTTGTTGTATACCACTACCAAAAAATAGTAGAGGTACATGCGTATCATACTTAAAACCTGTACCATGAGAGGTTCCTGTGGCTCTATAAAAAATATGTCCCGGATCAGGAATTATTAGAACATCTCCTGAACGTTTTTGGTTGTACCCGTTTTGTAAAGTCTTTTCAATGCCTTTATCGAATGAAGTTGTACTCATCGTAGTAGCCGAAAACACTTTATATACTTTTTCATAAGTTATTAATTCATTCACCAAAGCCTCCTGTACTTCAGCTAAATCTAACCCTAGATTTTTAATTTTTTCTCTATCAAGAAATATTTGATGGTTACTAATGTTCTTAATCAACCCTTCAGCATTAAATCTATTTTTCAGAAATCCTCTTAGTTTCTTTTTAGTTTCAGCATACGTTACATATCCCGCTGGAATTCTAACAGATTTTAAGAAATTAGGCACATTTACTGCACCGTGGTCTGCTGTTAGAAACACAGTATATTTTCCTTCGCCTACCTGCTTATCCAAAGCTTTTAAAAGGCGTTCTAAGTCTTTATCTAATCTTATGTAGGTATCTTCAATTTCCTTAGAGTTTACACCAAATCTATGACCAACATAATCTGTACTAGAAAAACTTACCGTAAGTACATCTGTATCTTCATCTTTTCCTAAATCTTCTTGTTTTAGTGCTTCGATAGCAAAATCTGCAACTATACTGTTTCCATAAGGTGATTCCTTCAATATATCATACCCCATATTTACTAAAAATAGAGATTTTAGATCATAAGGAAAAGTGGCAGTTTTTTTTCCATTAAACTTACCCTCAAATTCATTTAAATCAGGTCCACTTTCAGTATATGTGTTTATATCATATAACGTATTCCATTCTCGCAAATAAGATTTTACTTTACCCGATTTATTAAAAGCCTTCACCCATTTTGGTAAATCCTTCATGTAATAGGTACTACTTACAAAATTACCTTCTTTTTTCCCTCTAAACCAATATGCAGCATTTGCGGTATGACCAGCTGGTAGAACAGCTCCCCTGTCTTTAACGGAAATACCAATTGTTTTCCCCCTCATTTGCGTAAACAACCTATTCTCATCTGCAAATGTTGTGGTCTTCATTCTATGAGGTGACATACGTTCTTTTTCTGATTTTGTTCCCACAGCCATTACGCTATCATCCTTTGCACAATACACCATTTCATCAATTTCCTTATCATACCAATCATTTGCAATAATACCATGGTGCTTAGGTGTTGTGCCCGTGTAAACAGATGCATGCCCTGGTCCAGTATATGTTGGCACATAATTGTAATGATTATTTTTGCAGTTAAATCCTTCCCTAATAAGCCTTTTAAAACCACCTTCACCATATTTACTTTCAAACCTAGTGAGGTAATCAAAGCGCATTTGATCTACAACTATTCCAACAACAAGTTTTGGTTTATTTCCTTCTTGAGCTTCAGATTTATGAGTAAAATAACTCGTTATTAGTACCAAAAGAACAACTATTCTTTTCATGTATTAAAAATTTAGAACGTCAAAAATACGTCTTTTATAATATCATAATTCAAAATTAAAGTTAAATACCTCTAAGTTTTTTTTACTTTAGCACTAACAATTATTTCTATGACGTATCTTCATAATATTGGTAAATATTTTTTAATGATTGCAGAGATGTTCAGGAAGCCTACAAAATGGCCTGTAATGCGATCATTAATTCTAAAAGATATAGATGATTTGGTCATCAACTCCCTTGGTATTATTGCTTTTATTTCGTTTTTTGTTGGTGGTGTTATAACCATACAAACAGCATTAAACATTGACAATCCATTAATACCAAAGTACCTTGTAGGATTCGCAACAAGACAATCTGTTATTTTAGAATTTGCACCTACTTTCACCTCAATTATTATGGCTGGTAAAGTAGGCTCTTTCATTACTTCTAGTATAGGCACCATGCGGGTAACCGAGCAAATAGACGCACTAGAGGTAATGGGAATAAACTCTATAAACTACTTAATATTCCCTAAAGCAATTGCCTTAATGTTATATCCTTTTGCCATTGCTATTGGTATGTTTTTAGGTATTCTTGGGGGTATGGCTGCAGCAGTTTTTGGAGAATACGCTAGTTTAACAGATTATGTTACGGGTATTCAATATGAATTTGATACGTTCCATGTAACATACGCCTTTATTAAAACCTTTGTTTTTGCCTTTATTTTAGCAACAATACCGGCTTTTTATGGGTATTACATGAAAGGAGGAGCACTAGAGGTAGGAAAAGCAAGTACCACGGCATTCGTTTGGACTTCAGTGGTCATTATACTTGTAAATTATATAATAACAGGAATGCTTTTAGGATAAAATGATAGAAGTTAACAATTTACATAAGTCTTTCGGTGAAGCTAAAATCTTAAAAGGTATTAGTACTTCTTTTGAAAAAGGGAAAACTAATCTTATTATTGGGCAAAGTGGATCTGGTAAAACGGTATTTCTTAAGTGCTTATTAGGGCTTTTTACTTATGAAGAGGGATGTATTTCATATGATGGTAAAATATTTTCTGAGTTAACAGAAGACCAAAAAAGAGATTTACGTGCCGAAATCGGTATGGTATTTCAAGGAAGTGCTCTATTTGATTCCATGACGATTGCAGAAAACGTTATGTTTCCACTGCAGATGTTCACTAAAATGAGTAAAAGTGAAATGGAAGATAGAGCCGATTTTGTTTTAAAACGTGTTAACCTTCCGGATGCTCATAAAAAAATGCCAAGTGAAGCTTCTGGTGGTATGCAAAAGCGTGTGGCCATTGCTCGTGCCATAGTAAACAATCCAAAATATCTTTTCTGTGATGAGCCAAATTCTGGTTTAGATCCTAAGACCGCTATTGTTATTGATAACCTTATACAGGAAATAACTCAAGAATATGAAATTGTTACAGTTATTAACTCTCACGACATGAATTCCGTTATGGAAATTGGAGAAAAAATAGTATTTCTTAGACATGGTTTAAAAGCTTGGGAAGGCTCTAACAAAACCATTTTTAAGACAGATAATGAATCGGTGACCGATTTTGTATACTCTTCGAATTTATTTAAAAAAGTACGTCAGATGTACCTTGAAGAAAACGAATAGAAATAAAAAACCTCTAAATTCAAGATGTAATCTTGTTTTAGAGGCTTTCTTTCAAACATAATTTAACCAATTACTTTAATTACTTACCAACATACGTTAAAGCGTTAGCAACTAATTTCTTATAGGAAGGGTTTCCAAAAGCCTTTTTAGAATACCCCGGAATAATATAAACCACTTTAGAGTTATTGTACTTTTGCGTCCATGCGATAGGAGCCAAATCTTCGTTATCTGAATCTAATAGGACATGAACACCGTCTCTTAAGTAAATATTACCGTAAAACACATCAGTTAATGTAAAATCTTTTAACCCTTTAGTTACGGGGTGCTTTTTGTCGGCTACCTTTATATCTACCTTCCTATCAATAAAGTATGTAGATCTTTTAGACTTTTCTGGAGTAAACTTCCCTAAAAACCATTTACCTCCAATTATTTCATGATACTCATCCCAATTTGGTTGAGAAGACAATGTAAAATGAAGAAAGACCATCCCCACTCCCGCATTGGTAAGATTTACGTATTTTTCTTTTGTACCCTTCGATTCTTCATAGTATTTGTTTTGGTTTAGAAACAATATAGCATCATAACTGTCTTTTATTTTATCTAGTTTCATAGATTTAAAATGAGCGTCCAGAACTAAATCTACTTTTATACCTTCTAGACTTTCGCACATGTTTTCAAAATCTGGAGTATCATATGGGTGCCCTCCTCTTACAACCAAAACATTGGTATCATTTTGAGCAAATGACGACTGAACTGCCACTAGAATTAACAACATTGGTATAAAAAACAATGTCTTTTTTATAGCTAATAAACTTTGATTTGACTTTTTATTATTCATATTCTTAAAATTATTTTTTTTGTAAAATTGAAATATTGTTGTTTTTAAATTCTTATTAATCGGCCTTCTTTTTGTTATAAAGTTTTCCCATCCAGAGTCCAACTATTGCCCATAAGGCAGCGATACCTCCACCAATAACACCAACGGCAGTAAAACCTAAACCTAAGCCTTCTGTTAGCCCTGTAAAGAACCATGCTGTGGTCATATCTCCTCCACGATAAACCACTACGTCTATAACAGGTTTTGCTTTAAACCTAGTTTCCTTATCTACCTCTGTAAATAGCATTTCTCTTGCAGGTTTAGTAACCGCATAATTACCAGCTCTACGAGCCACTTGAAGCGCCAATAACACAACAATTATTGGAGCAAAAGCTAAAATCAAAATACCCGCGCATACAACTATAGGCATTAAGGCCAAGGTGAATCCCATGCCTATCTTTTTTACTAACCTAGATGTAGCAAAGAATGCCACTGCAAATGTTAGCACATTTACGATCCAGTCTATACTCCCTAAAATTTGGGTACGCTTAGCTCTGTCAAATTCAGCCAATAAGTTCTTTTGCTCAAAGTATACAAAGGTGCTAATCATAGTATAAAGTAAAATGAAAATACCAATGGCTAATAAGTAAGGGTTGGTTACGAAGTACTTAAATCCTGCAAAAGGGTTACCACCTATTTTGTACTTACTGGTATCAGTAGTTTCATCAGCATTCTTTAATTCGGTAGACTTAAGCCTCGTTAAAGTAAGAATGATTGGAATTGGTATTAAAAGCAGAATAGAAGCAATTAAAATTAAATTATCCGTTCCCATGCCAGAAAATAGTGTTGGCACCATTGGCCCTAATAAAGCTCCAGCACTTGCCCCTGCGGCTATTGTAGCAAACAAACGCCTTGCCTGATCTTTATTAAAAATGTCTGACATAAAACTCCAAAATACAGACAGATGAAACATGGCAAATACACTTAACCAGACATAAAAGCATTTATCTACAAACGTACTATCCTCAACCGAAGACATATAGGAATAAAAAAGGATGAATGTTATTGCGAAAAAAGCATATACACTTGGTACTAACAGTTTAAATTTTAGTTTAGACACAGCAATACCATAGAGTGCTACTACTCCTGTGCTTATAAAAAAGTTTAATGTCCATAATTGGCTTACCTCACTATCAGACCAATCACTGGCCATAGCATCTCTAACAGGCCTCAAAATGTAGTACGCCAACATAAGGATGAGTACAAATAGGAAAGAAAGCGAGGTTGCTTTTATTTCATTAGCTTCAATTTCAGAAGCTTTTTTTAATAGTTTTTTTATCATTTTTCTAGAATTTAAACCTTGAATAAAGGGTGTATAATTCCTGGATTTTTTATAAAAATCCTTTTTATTGTTGAATTTAAATGATTTAGGTCAGAGACTTGTTACCAAGGCATTACTTTTCCTTTATTGGTAATAAAGGTTCCGCTATTTTCCATGGTAAGATTTGAAACGGTGTTATACATAATTGGGATGGCCTCAGCAACCGATAATTTACCCCAAGGATTCATATCTGTCTTTACACCTCCCGGAGTTATAGATACTACAATTATATTACGATCTTTCCATCTTAAGGACAACTTCTTGGTTAGCATATTTACGCCAGCTTTACTTACGCCATAAGCATCAATTGTTCCAGCTTTTCTATGTGTCCCAATAGCTCCATGTCCAGATGATAATTGCACCAATCTTGCGCCTTCTTTAAGATAAGGCGAAATAGTTTGAGCAAAGAAAGCGGCACCCATTGTATTTACTTTATAGTTAGCTAAGAACGAATTTGAAGTCCATTTGCCAAAGTCCTCTTCTACTGTAACTCCCGCATTACTAATGGCAATATCAATTTTAATGTTGTTCTTTTTTAACATTTCCCCTAGTGCCTTATGATCTTCTTCACTAGTCACATCTAGCTTTTCTATGAATAATCTCTTTTTATATTTTTTCTTCAAAGCATTTAACTCCTCGGCTTTTTCCGGTTTTCTGGCGGTTGCAATAACAGTATAACCTTCATCTAAAAAATGCTTTACCCAACCAAGACCCATACCTCTATTGGATCCAGTTATTATAGCCGTTTTTTCTTCTTTCTTTATTTCTTCTTCAGATAGATTTCTATTAGAATTAGCGAATACCTCAAACGAGTTCATGTTTAATACAAAAACAAGACTAAGAAGCAATGATTTGTAGTTTTTTTTAAGCAGTGCGAACATTACGGTTTTATTTAATTAGTTGATATAAAATTTTATTTAGCAATTAAGCTGAAACAAATGTGCTTATTAATTCCGTGACAAACGAATATTCGATATATCTATACCATAGACAAAATTCTAAACCTTATAGAAATGATATAGACAAAATAAAAAACACACACCATAAACATTTAAATATCAGCAATTTATAAAAAACAACAAATTACACAGCTTTTGATTTCATAACATCTTTATGTATTTTTAAATTTTACCGATGTTATGAAACAATCGCAACTTCTTTTTGGTTTAACGCTTCTATGTACTTTTCTAATAATAGGACAAACAGATAGTCCTTTGATTGACATAACTAATTTAAAAGGTATTAATTCTGATAGTTTAATTGCTAAACACAAGGAAGTCCAACGTGTTAACTTAATAGAAGGCGACACTTTATCTGCTATAAAATCTTTAATTGAGTTATCTTCTATTTACTCTACTACTGGTAATTACCCCAAATCTTATGATGGTTATTGGGAGGCTCTCATATACTCTAATGCCATATCGGACAGCACGTACATAGCCAAAATTTATAGAAAACTAGGTACTTTATACAGTATTTTTAGAAGAGAAAAAAAGGCTGAACATTTCTATCAGTTATCATTAAAAACTACAAGAAAGTTTTTGAAACCCTCTAAAAAACAATACAAAAACCTTAATGACACATATTACATAATTGCCAGTCACAACAGAGAAAATGGGAATTATGGACTATCTGAAAAATATCTGGATAGCTGCAAACAAATGCACGCCAAATTGGATAAAACTGACTTTCCATTTGTTGAGGCAGAACAAGGTTATATCTACTACCATTTAACGCGATATGATGATGCCCTAAAAAAATTATTACCTAATGAATTGTTTTTCAAAGAGAAGTACCCTGAGTACCTCGTTATATTTTACTCTTTTTTAGGTGATATTTACTTTAAAAAGGAAGACTACTCTATTGGTGAATCTTACTATCTAAAGGCTTTAGAATACTCTAAAACTTATCAAAGTCACTCCAACTACGTGCCAGACCTCTATCAAAAATTGGGCGATCTTTATTTCAGTATAAATAAAAAAGATTTGGCCTATGAAAACCTACAACGTTCTAAAGAACTAATGGAAGCACTTTTTGGTGTTAGGAGTCAAAATAACAGTGATATATTAGAAATTAAGGACGCTTTTAGACTTGAAAATGAAAAACAAAAAGCAATATTAGAAACGGAAAAGCTTAACAAGTTAGAACAACAACAACAAACACTATTCTTCAGAAATGTAGCCTTAACCGTATCTATTCTTTCATTACTTCTAATTTCTGGTATAATTGTGTGGTATCTTCACAAAAGACGTACATCCGAAAAAAATGATTTCTTAAGTAGACAGAAACTTAGTAAAGAGAAAAACGCAGAGATTCTCGCATTAAAGAATCGTGAACTAACTAGTTCCGCTCTTCAACTTATACAGAAAGATCAGCTTATTCAGGAAATTAAAGACAGTTTAAAATCACTTAATAAAGACCATAATAAAGATGTAAAAGATATTCTCACCAAAATAAGAATTAATAAAAACTTTGATTGGACACAATTTAATGCGCGTTTTACATCAGTGAATAAGTTTTTTTACAAAACCTTATCTGATAAATTTCCCGAACTAACCAGAAAAGATCATAGATTATGTGCCTTGATAAAACTAAACTTCTCAAGCAAAGAGATTTCTCAACTCTTAGGAATTTCACCAGAAAGTGTAAACACCTCTAGATACAGACTTAGAAAAAAAATGAGACTATTAAAAGATGATGATCTTTATGAAACCATCGGCAAATTGTAACCTTAAGGTTTTTCTAATATAATTCCTTGCACATTGGAATCATAGTCTACAAAATTATACCATGGTCCATTTAACCAAAGTAGTACTTTATAGCCTTCATTAGCTACTACAATAGGCCTAATATTTCTATAATTGGAATTAGAAGTTATCGCTTTCCACTCAATAGTATCAATATTATCCGTTGCATTGATTGTTGCCTCATAAATTTCATGAACACCTCCTAAGTCCTTTCCAGTTGAAGGATCTACATCTGTTGAAATGTATACTTTACTAGGATTTTCAGGATCAAAAGCCATTAATCCAGTATAGCTACTTTCAACTTTGTATAAATATTTACCCGCATAGGCAATCTCCCTATCATTCCATTGTTTCCCATCCCAAGATGCTATTCTATATCTATGATCATCATCACTTAGGTATAAAGAATACCCAATATGAGGGTTGTTTTCAGAATCGGTTGCCATGGCACAAGTCCATGCACTATTGGGGACACTCTCGGTTACAATTGATTTCTGGAACGTATCACTTCCTTGATAAAGTTTTTCACCTTCAGATGTTCTTAAAGGTCCATCTTTTAAATCTTTAATTTTGGTTCCATCGGCTTTGTAAAAGGCTCCATTAGTATATTCAGCATAAAACAAATTGTTACCGTATTGACGTGGATGCCCATCTGTATAAGAAATACCTATTGTATTTTCGTCTACCTGAAAATAACGTGCGTATGGACGTTGATATCCTTTTATATCATTTGCGATAAAATGTGTTGACTCTTCCCAAGTATCGCCATGATTTTTTGATGTTACGAAAGACGGGTTAAACGTTTCTCCACTTCTAAAGAAATTATATAATTTATCTTCATTCTTCAAGTAGTATAAGTTCATGTAAGTTACACCATTTTTATGCGCGTACTCATGTTTCAGCTCCTTTGTTTCACCCCAGTTTAAATAATCATTTGAGGTAGACGTATTGTAGTAATGTATTTTCTCGGTGCCATGTTTAGCCCATACAGCTAAAACACTTTTATCTGGCTTAGCATATAAAGCAGGTACATTATGATCATCTCTTTGAAGTTTTTTATGTAATACCAGAGTACTATCATTTTTTTCAGATTTTAGATCGTAAACTCCCAAACGCACATCACCACTTTGTCCGCTTAAACCACCTATTAGTAATTTACCGTTACTAATAATAGCTCTTGGATCTTGGTACCAGCACCAACCTCCATCTGTCATAAAGGTCTTATATTGCGTATCTCTTGCTAAAGGATGGTATTTATTTAGGTAAGCATACATTTCTGATCCTGCCGCCAAAAAAGCACCAATACCATATACTTCTGTATAATCTTTAAAACTCTCCCCTGGCGCTGCACCAATAGGTTGTACGTATCCAAGCATTCCGTCTTCATTAACACACTTTGCTAGAGCATTCCAAGCTTTAAATAAAATCGGTTCATAAATCTCTCTATCTAGCAAACCATTGTTTATTCCCCAAGCTATTCCAAACGTAAAGAATGAAGTTCCACTAGTTTCAACATTTTCATAAACATCTAAACCTCCTAATAAACCAGCAGACCAAGTGCCATCTTCGCGCTGGGTTTTCACCAAAGTTTCTGCTATTTTTTTAAAAGTATCTTCATAAAATTGCTTTCCTTCCCAGTCTTTGGGTAAATCGGGAATCATTAGAGCTAAACCACCAAAAACCCAACCATTTCCACGTGACCAAAATATCTTGTTTCCATTCTTTTCCCTTTTATCGAAATAGGATTTATCCCTAAAAAATAATTGTTCTTCGGCATCCCAAAGCTCGTCATACGTTTTATGATACTGCATATCCATATATTCTAAATATGTACTATCCTTGGTTACTTTAGCTAGTCTAACCCAAACAGGAGGTGCCATAAATAAAGCATCACACCAATCCCAATGGTAATCATTAGCCTTATCACTCTTCATTATAGAATCAAATTGTTTTTTTAAAGGTTCAATTTTTGCAATTCTTCTTAATCTTGGGTTTGTACGTAAGCTCAAATATAATTGTCCTACTGCATGGTCGTCTGCATGATATAGGCGTTTATATAACTGCCATTTGTTTCTATCCCCTACTTCTATTAACCAATTAATATAATCTGGATAGTTTGAGACTTTCGTTAATTCGAACATACCAGAATATAATGCTGCATTGGTCCAGTCTAATTCATGGTGCTTATTCCTATTATGCCATTTTTTTCTATTTTCTGGACTTGGAAGTGCTCTATACTTTCCCATTTCTTCAAAAGTCTTTATTTGCCAGTTAGCAACTTTTTCGGTGATTTTCAATACATCTTTAGGATTTGGGATTGTAGGCTCTTCAGCTTTCTTTTCGCAATTAAAGAAAAATGCAATAGCTAATAAACCAAGAATAATCTGTTTCATGAAGTCGTTTAGTTTAGTCAATAGTTAAAAATACAATCGATTGTATTTTTCAAAAATAAAAATATAGATTTAAATTTAAAACTTCTTTTAGCTTTAATTCTACTAAAGGTTCTATTTTAGAAGTCTAGTTTTCTAAAATTGTTAGTTCCATGTACAACAATACCAATATTAATTTAATTTCTGTTTTATGCATACTAACCATTTGCACAATTGGTGCCCAGGAAAAACTTCCGTTACTACCAAATGGTTGGCATGTACACGATACCAATAGACCATTACCTAAAAAAATAACACCCGCTGAAACTCATTTGGGTGCACCTTCTGATGCTATAGTTTTATTTAATGGTGAAAATTTCGATCAATGGACAACTAAAAATAGAGATTCCATTACTTGGAAACTTTCAAATGGTTTTATGCAAGTAACACCTAGAAGTGGCAGTATATACACTAAGCAATCCTTTGGAGATATTCAGTTGCATATAGAATGGTTTGTTCCAGAGGAACCCACTAAGCAAAGCCAAAAAAAGGGCATAAGTGGTATTTTCTTAATGGGCATTTATAAACTTCAAGTGATTGATGCTGAAGAAAACCAAGAATATGCCGATGGTACCGTAGGTGCTATCTATGGACAAACCCCTGCTTTAGTTAACGCAGCAAAAGCATCTGGCAAATGGCAAAGCTATGACGTCATATTTACCGCCCCTGTATTTAAAAATGAAACCTTAGTTTCGCCTGCTTATATTACCGTATTTCTTAATGGAGTTTTAATTCAGAATCACACAGAAATCTATGGCCCAGCGGCTTATAAAACCACTATTCCATACAAAGCACACCCAGAAAAATTGCCTTTAATGTTACAAGATCATGGTCAGCCAGTTCGTTTTAGGAATATATGGGTAAGAGCGCTGTAACAACAACTTAATTCACTCTTCTCACTACTAAAGAATCTAAATCAAACTTTTGCTTGAACCATTTTTCAAGCTTATCTCTTTCTAGTTTACGCGTATCCTCTTTTGTTAATGAATCTACCCATTTTACATGAAATACTGAAATGGTATCCATCTTTTTAAAGTTTGAGGAGATAACATTAGAAAACGAAATATTTTCAACAGTTTCATAATTTATCTTCACCTCTTCGGCTAGTTCTTCAAAGGGAATATTATTTTTCTCTAATCTTGAAAGTTGTCTTACTTTATCTTCTAAGAAATTAATTTTTTGTGTTTGTGATAATAAGTCTAACGAATCTCTAGTTCTTAATTCTTCCATATACTCCAAGTTATTTATATGTCGATTTTTAACTTGGTTTATATACAACTTCGTCTCACTTAAAGCGCTATAATTCAATAATCTTTGTTGTAAAATTTCTTTAGTAGATTCCGGTATTTCATCGGTACCGAAAGGAATTAATTCAATGATAGATTCACCATCTGGGTTATAAGTATAAGATGCATTTTTCTCAATGTAATTAGCATTAGGTAGGGTTTGTAATTCTGTTTTAATATAAGCTTTCGCGTCACTTTCAAACCTACTTTCTTTTAACACACTAATAAACGTCCATATTGCAGGTGCCATTACTAAAATTGCCAACAACGACGCTATTCTACCAATACGTTTTCTCTTTTGAGAATTGGCGTATTTAAGCATCGGAAAACGCAATAATTTCAACACTAAAAATGTAGCTAATGCTATAAAAATGGTATTAATGGTGAATAAATACATGGCGCCTAGGAAATAATCCATATTTCCTTTAGCCAATCCGTATCCAGCCGTACATAATGGCGGCATTAAGGCTGTTGCAATAGCTACACCAAAAATAACCGAAGCTATAGTTCCTTTTTTAGTACGCGCAATAATAAGTGCCAAACCACCAAAAAACGCAATCAAAACATCACGAATATCAGGTTGTGTTCTGGCAAAAAGCTCTGAGGTTTCTTCACTTAGCGGAAAAGACCAAAAGAAAAGAAATGCTGTTAATAAACTCAAAACAATCATGGTTGCCAAGTTTATTAATGAACGTCTTAAGGTATCTACATCGTTAATGGCAATAGATAATCCGACGCCTAAAATTGGTCCCATTAGTGGCGAAATTAACATGGCCCCAATTACTACTGCAGTGGAATCGGCATTTAATCCAACCGAAGCTATGAAAATAGAACAAATGAGAATCCATGCTGTGGCACCTTTAAAAGGAATATCTCCTTTTATGGCCTCTATGGTTGCATCTCTATCGGTATCTTCTCTAAAGGCCAGCAATTCACTTAAAAACTGTTTTATACTTTGAAATAAGCCTTGGGCATCTTTCTTAACAGCTTCTTTACTTTGAGCTACGGCCTCGTCCTTTTTGGTAGATTCGTCTTCAGTGAAATTAAACTTACTTTCTTCCATTGATGAATTTTTGGTTAACTAGAGTACACCAATATAGACAATATTTTTATGAAAAAGTTACATTTTACAGCACCAAGAACTAGTTGGCACCATATTTATCTTTAATTCTCTTCTGAAGTTGTTTTATGTCCTGCTCTTTCCCCTTTGGATAAATTAATAAGGTTTTATCATGATCTACAATGATATAATCATTTAAACCATCTATAACCACAAGCTTATCTTTAGGAGCTCTAACAATATTACCTTCTGCATTTTCTGCAAGGCTCTTGGCATTTAAAATGGCATTACTATGAGTATCTTTATCTAGTTTATCATATAAACTTCCCCAGGTACCGAGATCATTCCAATCAAATTCTGCAGCTATTACAAATACATTATTAGACTTTTCCATTAAGGCATAGTCCACAGAAATATTTTCGGCTTTAGGATAATTCTCTTTTATGAAGTCGGCCTCTGTATCGGTATTGTAGGCTTCAATTCCGGATTCAAAAAGTTTGTACAATTCTGGTTGATTATTTTGAAACGCCTTTATTACAGATTTTGTACTCCACATAAAAATACCAGCATTCCAAAGGAAATTACCTTGAGCTAGAAATTCTTTAGCCGTTTCGTAATCTGGCTTTTCCCTAAACTGATTTACGGATTTAATTTCTTCAGAAGCTTCTTTATTGAATTCAATATATCCATAACCTGTATTAGGGAATGTTGGTTGAATACCTAAAGTCATAAGGGCATCATTTTCCTCACAATAATCAAATGCGGATTGTACATTTTTACTAAATGCAGCTTCATCTTCAATCCAGTGATCACTTGGTGCCACTATCATAACTGCGTCAGGATTCTCCTTTTGAATTTTTAAAGACGCATATAAAATACAAGGTGCTGTATTACGCATTGCAGGCTCTAAAACTACCTGACGTTGTTCTACTTCTGGTAATTGTTCTAAAACCAAATCATTATAACGTTCATTGGTTAAAATGAATATATTTTCTTTAGGGATTAAATGTGATAACCTTTGAAATGTTTTTTGAATTAGGGTATCGCCAGTACCTAACATGTCATGAAATTGCTTAGGGAATTCTTGGGTGCTTACTGGCCAAAATCTTGAGCCTACACCTCCTGCCATTAAAATGGCGTAATAATTACTGTTCATGGTTGGTTGTTAAAAGTTCAACTTCTGCGTTGGGGTTAAATAAATACAATTTTCCTGTTTTAAGCTCTATACATTCAAAACGCTTTACTCTCTTTTTGCCTCTTTTAAATATTCTGCCATTGTAAAGCTTAAAATCACTGCCTAAAGGTACATCAAAAATGTAAGTTTTATCGTTTGGTTCATCAAATTGTTTTAATGCTAAAGCTAAATTTACATCGGTATCACTACTTGCTTTAGGGTTTTTAAAGTGTTTTGCTAATAAGGGTAACAAGTCTTTTGGAAATACCTCGGGATTTAAAAATGGTAACATTAAATGCTGAAACGTACGTTTCCACTCTATGCCATGAGGTTTTATAAACTTACCATAAGCTTTGTAAGCTTCAAAATGAGCAATTTCATGTATAAGCGTAATTAAAAAGCGGTACTCGTTTAAGTTGGCATTAACAGTTATTTGATGTTTGCCGTTGGGTAAGCGCATATAATCACCATGACGCGTTTTACGTTCTTTTTTGATCTTTACCACTAAATTATCATGCTGTAAAAGACTTAAAACACGGGCTAAAGCAGACTGAGGGATGTATTCTTTTATTTGGGTTTGCATTGGAGTAAAAATACTAGAAATATTTGAAGAATAGGCACTTGAATTTGTGAGAAAAATTAGCTAACTTCGTTTAACAATCGATAAAGTTCCGTTCAGTGCTGAACGGAACTTTATCTTTGCATTACCTTTAATTTCCAAAACTGCATGGATAAAAAAATAAATTAATGTTCAAACCTGAAAACATTGCTAAATTAATTCCAGTTGGTGGTATCTTTATAATATTATGTAGTTCAATAAAATTAATTATTTACTACAGCATGTTTAACATAAAGATTATAGAATATTTAACGATACAAGAATATGCTTCACTATTTATGGAAGACATAATTTTTTACTTATTAATTATTGGTTTCGGAGTTCTTTATCATCGATTTACTGTTAAATCATTTATAAAAAAAAGTGGGAAATGGCCAATAATCATTGGTATAGCTATAGGAATAACTATTAATTTAATTTTCTTTTTAACTTCAGAAACTATTTATAACCGAATTTCCAACTTAACAGTCGTAATTTATATACTCGTGTTACTAATATTTTATCTTCGACAATTAAAAAACAAGGAATTAAACCCTACCAATTATTTAGTTTCAGTTGCTATAATTTTCTCAATTTCAAATGGCTTCTCATTAGGCTATTCCGTTTTAGAAAGAGACAGTATTGTAGATTACAAATTTCATTTTACAGATTATTCAATTAATACTTCAGAAAAATATCGTTATTTAGGTAAAACTGAAAAGTATTTTTTCTTTTATGACTTATCTAATAAACAAGCTCGTATAGTTAATAATGAAAACTTGTTAGATATTAATGTTCTTGAAAAAAACTAAAGGTAACATTGTATAAAAAAATTGCTATTTTGTGCTTAACCAATAAAGTTGCTTTGTTTGCTAGCTTCTGATTTTCCTTCGGAAAATCCTCGCACACTAACACGCAACATTCCATATACGTAACCGTTAAACGAAACTCTTATTTCTTCCTATCAATCACATAATTAACCATTAACTCCAAAGAACTTTTAAACTCAGAATCTGGATAATCATTAAGAATAGTTAGTGCTTCTTCTTGGAAAGCCTTCATTTTAGTAATGGCATATTCTAATCCGCCGTTGTTTTTCACAAAAGCAATCACTTCTTTTACGCGTTTGGTATCTTTATTATGATTTTTAACAGAGTTAATAAGCCAACGTTTGTCTTTTTTATCCGCATTATTAAGGGCATAAATTAAGGGCAATGTCATTTTTTGCTCCTTGATATCTATACCTGTAGGTTTACCGATGGCTGTATCACCATAGTCAAATAAATCATCTTTAATTTGAAATGCCATACCAATAAGTTCACCAAACTTTCGCATTTTCTCCACATGCTCAGAATCTGGTTTTACAGAAGCCGCACCTAAACTACAACAAGCAGCTATTAAAGTTGCAGTTTTTTGACGAATGATTTCATAATACACCTCCTCAGTAATATCCAGCTTTCTGGCTTTTTCAATTTGCAACAACTCACCTTCACTCATTTCACGTACTGCTACAGAAATGATTTTAAGCAAATCAAAATCATTATTATCAATAGAAAGCAACAGACCTTTTGAAAGTAGAAAATCACCAATTAAAACGGCTATTTTGTTTTTCCAAAGGGCATTTACCGAGAAGAATCCGCGGCGGCGATTACTATCGTCTACAACATCATCGTGCACTAATGTAGCAGTGTGTATCAATTCAATTACAGAAGCACCTCTGTAGGTACGTTCTCTAACCTCTCCTCCAGATACCATTTTAGCTACTAAAAACACAAACATAGGACGCATTTGTTTTCCTTTTCGGTTAACTATATAATGCGTAATTCGGTTTAAAAGCGCTACTTTACTAGACATTGACAATTGGAACTTTTGTTCAAAAAGATCCATTTCAAATGCAATGGGCTGCTTTATTTGCTCAACTACCTTCACCATGTTGTTTTAAGAGATTTCAAAGATAGTACAATTGATTCAGCTAAGCGCATTTACCCTACCATTTTCCCGAACTTATCTCAGAATATTTAGCGATATCTACAACAGAAGTATTCAAGATATAGATATAAACTGGTTTGTTCTCAATTGTTATGAGCTCTTTGTGGTAAAGATTATTTTTTCCATGAGGTTGATACCCCTCAAGCAGGTCTATTTGTCCTTCAACTTCTTGAGAAGAAACTTTATAGATTTCACCATGGATAGCCGTTGTTCCATTTTTAACAACTCCAGGAAACGAACCTAAATCTAACAAGCTATATTCTGGCTTAGTGGTAAAATCTCCAACCTTTAATGAACCTCCTAATAAATGGTGATTACGATGACCATTCTTTAGTGTGCCGTAAACAAAATAGTAGTTGGTATGCATTTTAGCTTTTGTTGGCTAATTGTCCGCAAGCCGCATCAATATCTTTTCCACGGCTTCTTCTAACCGTAACAGTTATGTTATTAGCTTCAAGTACTTTTTGATACATATCTAAAGCCTCTGGATTGGCTTGTTGAAATTCACCATCATCAATAGGATTATATTCTATAAGATTCACCTTGCTCGGAGCAAATTTGCAGAACTTCACTAGGGCGTCAACATCCTTTCGCTTATCATTTATACCGCGCCAAACTACATACTCATATGTAATTCTATTTTTAGTTTTGGCATACCAATATTCTAAAGCTTCTCTTAAATCTTTTAAAGGAAAGTTTTCATTAAAAGGCATTATTGAAGACCTAACCTCGTCTATAGCTGAATGCAAAGACACTGCTAATTTGAATTTTACACCATCGTCTGCCATTTTTTTAATCATTTTTGGCACACCTGATGTAGACACAACAATACGTTTTGGTGACATGGCTAAACCTTCTGGTGAGGTAATTTTATCAATGGCTTTTAAGACATTATTGTAGTTCATTAGCGGTTCTCCCATACCCATAAATACAATATTGCTTAATGGTCTATTATAGTAAAGTTTACTTTCTTTATCTATTGCCACTACTTGGTCATAAATCTCATCTGGATTTAGATTGCGCATACGTTTTAAACGTGCTGTAGCGCAAAATTTACAATCTAAACTACAACCTACCTGACTAGACACACAGGCCGTGGTTCTGGTATCTGTTGGGATTAAAACCGACTCTACTATTAATCCATCATGCAATCGTACTGCGTTTTTAACAGTGCCATCACTACTGCGTTGCATGGTATCTACCTCAACATGGTTGATTACAAAATTATCTTCCAGCATTTGACGTGTGGCCTTAGATATGTTCGTCATATCTTCAAAGGTATGTGCCGACTTTTGCCACAACCATTCATATACCTGATTACCGCGAAATGCTTTATCGCCTTCTTTCACAAAAAAGTCTCTAAGTTGCTCTTTTGATAACGCTCTTATGTCTTTTTTATCTGATGCCATAGATTTTGCAAAAGTAATGAAAGGAAATTCTATTTAAGGTTTTTGATATGCGAATTATGATTCGAATCTAATACTGTTGATTTATAGCTTTGGCTACACTCCTAATAAAAAAGCCCCGACAATCGAGGCTTTAGTTTTATTTTTCTTTAGTGTGTTATATGATCAACATAGCATCACCATAACTGTAGAATTTGTATTTTTCTTTTACAGCTTCTTCATAAGCACGCATAATGAAATCATGACCTGCGAAAGCAGAAACCATCATTAATAATGTTGATTTTGGTGTATGGAAATTAGTAATCATGCAATCGGCTATACTAAAATCGTATGGAGGGAAAATGAACTTATTAGTCCAACCATCCATTTCGTTTAGCAATCCGTTTGAAGATACCGAACTTTCAATAGTTCTCATAGCAGTAGTTCCAACGGCACATACACGTTTCTTGTTTTTGATAGCTGTATTTACAGTATTGGCAGCAGCCTCATCTATCACTATTTCTTCACTATCCATTTTATGTTTAGATAAATCTTCTACCTCAACTGGGTTAAAAGTTCCTAAACCTACATGTAATGTTACCTCGGCGAAATTAACACCTTTAATCTCTAAACGTTTTAATAAGTGTTTTGAGAAGTGAAGTCCTGCTGTTGGAGCAGCTACCGCACCTTCATTCTTCGCATAAATAGTTTGGTAACGGTCTTCGTCTTCTGGCTCAACATCTCTCTTAATGTACTTTGGTAATGGTGTTTCTCCTAATTCCTGTAATTTTCTGCGGAATTCTGAGTAAGACCCATCATATAAAAAACGAAGTGTTCTACCTCTTGAAGTGGTGTTATCTATTACCTCAGCCACTAAGGTATCATCATCACCAAAATACAATTTATTACCGATTCTAATTTTTCTAGCTGGATCTACTAAAACATCCCAAAGACGTTGCTCCTCATTTAATTCTCTTAATAAGAACACTTCAATTCTAGCACCTGTCTTTTCTTTGTTTCCATATAATCTTGCTGGAAATACTTTGGTATTGTTTAGAATTAATACGTCATCTTCATCAAAATAATCTATAATATCTTTAAACAGTTTGTGCTCAATAGTTTGTTCTTTTCTATTCAAAACCATTAAACGTGCTTCATCTCTGTTTTCAGAAGGGTATTCTGCTAAAAGTTCGTTAGGTAAATCAAAACCGAAGTTAGATAATTTCATGTACTCTTGTTTTAGTTAAATAGTAGTTTTTGGTGATACAAGTGCTTAACTAGTTAGCACTTAAATTTTTCACAAGGTTGCAAATATACAATCTGTGAATAGGGGTTGTCAAGTATTTAATGAAATATTATTCAGATATTTTAAAACCAATAGCTTTTAGGTCTTCCCAAAAGGTTGGGTAAGACTTGGAGACTACCATGGCATCTTCAATAACCACAGGAGCTCTTAATGCTATTGGAGCAAAAGCCATAGCCATTCTATGATCATTATAAGTGGCTATAGATACCATTTCATTTATACTATCTGATGGTTTTAAGTATAATGATTTATCTGTAATTTCAACATCGCCACCAAGTTTTTCAATCTCCGTTTTTAAAGCCACTAACCTATCGGTTTCTTTAATCTTTAAAGTATGAAGCCCTGTTAAATCACAGGAAATACCCATAGCAAAACAGGTTACCGCAATGGTTTGGGCAATATCTGGAGCGTTCTTTAAATCTAACTCTAAAGGCGCAACATTTAACCTTACTTTTTTAAGTGTTACTGCGTTTTCACCGAAAGTAACCTCTACTCCGAAATGCTTATAAATATCAACCAAAACAGAATCGCCCTGCAATGATGCTTCTTTGTATGAAGACAGCGTAATTTCTGTTCCTATATGACTTAATGCCACAATACTAAAATAATACGAAGCTGAAGACCAATCTGACTCAACAACCAAAGTTTTTGCTTCTTGAACATTGTTTGATGGTTTCACAGTAATTACATTCTCGTCAAAAGATGTTTCAACACCTATTTGATCTAGTAGACTCAAAGTCATTTTAATATAAGGCACTGAAGTTATTTCTCCTTCTAAAGTTAGTTCTAAACCATTTTCCAGTTTAGAAGCTATTAATAATAGTGCTGATATATACTGACTACTTACATTTGCTGCCAAAGACACTTTATTCTTTGTTAATTTTTTACCTTTAATCTGTAAGGGTGGAAAACCTTCATTTTCAGCATAAGTTATGTCCGCTCCTAGGGCTTGCAAGGCTTCAACCAATATTTTAATTGGACGCTCTTTCATGCGTTTTGAGCCGGTAAGTGTAACTTCACGCCCTTCTTGAGTTGAAAAGAACGCTGTTAAAAAACGCATTGCGGTTCCAGCGTGATGAATATCAACAACATCAGCATCTGTAACCAGTGCATTTGTCATTAAATTACTATCATCTGAATTTGATACGTTTTCTAAATTAAAAACCGGGTATAAAGCTTTTAAAAGAAGTAACCTGTTAGATTCACTTTTAGAACCTGTTATTTTTACTGAAGATGTTTTAAGAACTTCAGATTTTTGAAGCGTAATTTGCATACCTATAGACTGTTGTTATAAACAAGCTGCGAATTTACTCGATAATAAAGAGTAATACTATAAATCTTAATGATTTTTTTAAGCATCAAACTAAATTATATCGGCAATTTTAGAAAAAATTTATTTCAATTTTTCATTATTATGATGTCTATCGTGGTCTCTTTTAGCTTTCTTATCCATTCGTTTATCAAAAGCAGCTTGTAAATCGGTTCCTGTTTGATTTGCCAAACATAATAATACGAATAATACGTCTGCTAGTTCTTCTCCTAAATCTTTGTCTTTATCGCTCTCTTTTTCACTTTGTTCTCCATATCTACGAGCAATAATTCTGGCTACTTCTCCCACCTCTTCGGTAAGTTGTGCCATGTTAGTTAACTCATTAAAATAACGTACTCCGTGTTCTTTTATCCAATTATCTACTTCTAATTGAGCGTTTTTAATATCCATTATGCTTTTGTTAAAACTATTTGTTCTGTTTCTTTCCGGATAAATGTATTAAAATATTCTTTTAACGCCTCATAGTGGGATGGTAAGATTATAGCTTGATTAATATTGGAAACTACAGATAGTTGAATGGTATTGCCCTTACCCATAACTTTAAACTGATAGGATCCCATATTATCTGGCAAACCAAGGGCAATAGATTCTGGGAGACTTTCTATTTTATATCCCTCAGGAATATTGATAATCATTCTATAAGTACTGGTATAAGGATACCCAAAGTCAACAGGAAACTCTCTGTTTTCCAATTTAAACGGGTTTTCGCTAGTTCTCAAATAAAATAAAGGAGAGAAATAAATTTTATCTCCTATAATATCTGCTTGACTCTCCTTAACAAATTTATAGGATTCTATAATTGGTTTTATTAATTCCTTTTGGTTTTTAACATCATAGTCTGAAATTTCAATACCATCATATTTATTTTCTAATTTCTCTAAATAATCATCTTTATCGGCTCCACCGTATCTGCTTCTAAAGGTAAGTGCACTATGGTTTGTTTTTACGCTTCTATAACTTCCGCTTAAACCGCCTTCATCATCTAATTTAGCCATCATGGTAACAGCATTTTTTGATTTGGTCTTAGGATACAAATCAATAAGTCCAGAACCTCCATTTTCTGCCACAATTCTACCCTGCCAATTCAGAGCTCTAAATGGCAACACATTAGGAACAGAATATTTATTAGTTGCATCTAATAACATTTCAGTACCATCTTCTAATCTAACCCAGGTAACAACGTAATTAAAACCTTCTCTGGTAGGAAATAGGGAAATACCATGCCTTCTTGTGCTTACCAATACTGGATTAGCATTTAAGCCAGCATAACGTAACATTGCCGTGAGCATTAGGTTAATATCTCCTACATTACCTACGTGGTCTTTATAGGCTTTTTTAACACCGTCTCCAGAATAAAACCCATAATAATCATTCCATTTAACATTAGATTTAACGTGATTAAATATTAATTCAATTCGTTTTCTTGGATCGGAAATAGCACCAATTAAAGCATCAATATCGCTTTTAAAATAGGCCGTTTTTTTAAGTTCTTCTCCAAAACTTGAACTTTTATATACACGTTTTACTACATCTTCCCAAGTGGTTGAATACGTTTCCATTCCCGAATTAGGAAATTTTGTAAATGATAGTTCATATTTAATGGCGGAACGATAATTATTTATATTATTAACATAAGGTTCGTTTTTTAGCGCAGGAACATTTTCTAAATTGTATCTACTAATGGTATTTGTAAATTCAACTTCTGAAGTACTATATGTTGTTCTTGTTGGGGCTGCATATCCTCCGCCAGATCTAGATTTGTTCGTAAATGTAATAGAACCACGTTTGGTTTCTATTTGTGGAACTACAGACAAAAACCCTTTAGTATTAACCTTAAAATTATAATATTCGGGAACTGAAAAACTTGATTCCAACTTCTTTATTGGTATATCATGTTGAAAAACAAACTCATCAACATTACTTGTGTAAGGCGAAGTGATTAGATATTTATATTCTATAACTGAACCCGGCTTGATATTAGGCATTGTAAACTTAACTTGGTTTGAATACTTATTATCCTTTGATTCAAAAACATCATTCTTTGCTAACTTAACTTCTACTATTTTACCATTTTCAAGATTATAGGTGTACGCCTTAATAGTTCCAACTTTTTCTTCATTACCTCCAGTACTTTTATAAAGCCTTATCTTTTTAGTAGCATAATTAAACCCCTCCTGATTATAAATTTTTATACGTTCATGTATTTCGGTCTTAAGTTCAAATCCACTATTTGTATTATACTCAAAATAGCTTCTTCTGTACTTGTAAAGGTAGGCTGCTGTGGCATTGGAATCAATGGCGCAAACTTTTTCTTCTAGTTCTTCTTTTGATATTTTCCCAAATTTCAAATTTTGGGAAAAGCAATTTAAAGTTATACAATAACAAAGTATTAAAGTTACTATTCTCATTTAGTTTATTTTTTAATTAAGGCTATTTTGGCATTATCTTTTTTTGAAACTTCTTTATAAAAATCTCTGAAAGAGGTATAATCTTCTTTGGGGAAATCACCATCTCTAACAATGAATTCTCTTTTATAAATGATGGTATTTTCATCTTTCGGAGTAATAGTCATCTTATAGCTTCCAAACTTATTTTCTATTACAACATCTTTAGGTTGCGATTCAATTTTGTAATTGGTTGGTAGTTTAATTTCCACTTCATCAACATCCTTAAAACCTCTTTTTATTTGAAGAGGCAAGTGTCTGGTTCTGTATCTGTTTGGAATATCAATATCTCTGTTAAGAACATTTACAGCAACCAGCATTCTTTCTCCTATAAGTTTAGAGTAACTAGATGTGTTAAATTTTAGGCTTTCAACAAATTCAATAGCATCTTTGTTATTAGTAACATCTATTTCATTTAAGCTTAATCCATTAATGTATTTCCATCGCTTCTTATAATGTGTATCAAGATCTCTTTGAGTCTCAGTTTCTAACCAAAACTTATTATCGTACTGAATTCCTTCTGAGACCACCTTAACTTCTGTTTTTAAACCACCGTCATTTCCTATTTCACATGTAGCTGTAATGGTTTGAAGGCTTTCATCTTCCTCATATTTTTTAGTATGAAGAATTTTACCACCCTCTGGAGTTATGACTAGTACATCACGATCATCTGTAAAATCACCTATAAACCCAAAAGGCAATTTTTGACTAGTACACTCTAACCAGATATCTTCTGAATTTTCTTGAGGAATATTAAGTATTACATGATTTGTCTGTCCTCCAAAAGACACAAAATCCTTATCTACATCTAACCTGTTATAAGGTGAAGCATAGAGCCTTGTGTAATACGACTTAACACCAACAACATCTAACAAAGACTTGGTATAATTTGTAAGACCTTTACAATCACCATATTTTACTCTATCTACATTGGATGCCGAAATGGGCTGCATACCTCCCACACCAACTTGTACACTTATATACCTTGTATTATCCTGAACATATTGATATACTTTTCTAGCCTTTTCTAAATCACTATCATCTTCGTTTATTAGGCTTTTTATTTCACTTATTGTTGCGGCAGGAAGCGCCGTTCTTCCTTTTAATAAATTATCATTAAACCATTTCCCCATAGATTCCCAATCATTAACTTTTGCTTTTACACCTTCATAATTAAAATCATTGGATGCAAAAAGCACTCTTGGGATAATACTTCTAAAAGGAGGGCTATAACTTTCTGGCTTAAAAGCTTCTACATTAGACAATGTATAGGTAATATTTCCATCACTATTTTTAGCATCAATATCTAAACCTTTAATACACTGTTCTTTTTTTCTAATTGTAAAGTTTTCAGGATAGCTAATAGTGTACTTACTTTTTTCAATGCTTAAAAAATAATTTTCAACAGGACTAAATGAAGGAATGAATGCGGTATTACTAGTGTTCACTACAGAAGTAAATTCTAAGGTATAAGGATATTTAATTGGTGTGTATTCTAAATAAATATTTCTGGCATCAGAATACAACGTTCCACCACTAACTGCACTGACATCTTTAAAATCGTTTTTCTTAAATTTCTTAATAACAGTGCCAAAATCATTATACATGATGGCTTTTACCTCTTTTACTTTTACGTTATTATCATAGTAAACAGCGGAGTTAACACTTCTATCCCCCTTTTTATTGAACACAGTTATAATCTGTTTATTAGTAATAACCATGTTGTCTATAGACTTTATCTCCACATTGGTTTCACTTAGCCTAACAACTGCATTTGCATTTTGTTTTAAATTATCATCAATAGTTAAACTAGAATAAAAATTGTTTTGAGAGAGGCCAACAAACGAAGTGAATAGAAGTAATAAAACGGCGGTACATGTTTTATGCATAAAAAACGTTTTCTTAAATAATCAAATATAATTTCTTGTTTCCTTAGGGAATATGAGAAAAATCATCTATTGGGTAATTCCCAAAAGCATAAGTGTGGGGTAAATTACGGAAGTAAAAAATAACAGAGTTAGGGATTACCCTTTGTTTTTTGAGTCTATTATTATAGTTACAGGACCATCATTAAGCAAAGACACTTTCATATCTGCACCAAATTGCCCAGTCTGAACTGGTTTACCCAAATCCATTTCTAGCTGCTTTACAAAAGACTCATATAATGGAATAGCTATGTCTGGTTTGGCTGCCTTAATGTAACTAGGCCTATTTCCTTTTTTGGTAAGTGCATGAAGTGTAAATTGACTTACCACAATAATATCGCCATCAACATCGCGTATAGACTTATTCATAACATTATTTTCATCTCCAAAAACCCGAAGATTTACGGCTTTATTAGTAAGCCATTTTATATCTTCATTCCCATCATCATCTGTAATACCGAGAAGAATAAGGAGCCCGCTTTTAATACTGGCTACTTGCTCTCTTTCAATTGTTACACTAGCTTCAGAAACTCTTTGAATTACAATTTTCATTGATTATTCTTTATCCCAGTTATCGGTTCTGTAATGTTCGTCTTCTCCTTCAAGAATCTGTAAATAACTGCGATATCTGGAAAAGGCGATTTCATCATTATCTAAGGCTGCTTTAACGGCACATTTAGGTTCTTGTACGTGCAAACAATTGTTGAATTTACAATCTTGCTTTAAAGCAAAAATTTCAGGAAAATAATCTCCAACTTCTTCTTTATCCATATCTACAACTCCAAACCCCTTAATACCAGGTGTATCAATGATTTTACCACCAAAATCAGTATCATACATCTCTGCAAATGTAGTGGTATGTTGCCCTTGCATATGTAGGTTAGAAATTTCTTTAGTTTTTAAATTTAGGTCTGGTTGGATATAATTCACCAATGTAGATTTGCCCACTCCAGAGTGCCCCGAAAACATACTAACTTTATCCTTCATTAAGGCTTTTACCTTTTCAACATTTTCACCAGTTTTAGCAGAAACGCCTATACATTCATAGCCTATCTTTCTGTAAACATGAGCTAGATATTTTGCTTCTAACATAGTTTCTTCATCATAGGCATCTATCTTATTAAAGATTAAAACAGTTTTTATTGAATAGGCTTCGGCGGTAACTAAAAACCTATCTATAAAACTGGTTAATGTAGGAGGGTTATTTATGGTGATTAATAAAAAAACTTGATCTAAATTAGAAGCTATAATGTGGGTTTGCTTAGATAGATTAACTGATTTACGGACTATATTGTTTTTTCTATCATGAATATTATGAATAATACCAGACTCTACATCGTTTACTTTCTCTAACTCAAAGTCTACCAAATCCCCCACGGCAATTGGGTTAGTACTTTTAATACCCTTAATTCTAAACTTACCTTTAATTCGGCATTGAAAGGTTTCACCTAGCTGTGTTTTAACGGTATACCAACTTCCTGTAGATTTATAAACGAGTCCTGTCATTCACTTAATTGTATTACAAAATAACAATTTTTAAATTGAATATCGCTTATCATTATTTGTGTTTTTTAAGCTATGTTCCACTATTTACAGGTGGTCTATTAATTCGGTTTATTTTTTTCAGTTGTTCATGCAACCCTGTAAAAAATTTATTGTCAATATTAAAACAAAATACATTTGAAGTCGTTAAATTGAAATAATCTTCCCGACAAGACCAATTTTAGTTTAGACTTTCAATCTTATAAACAAAAATGAATCATATGAAAAAATTAATTTTAGTTATTGCCATAGTGGTACTAGGCTTAACAGAAGTAAATGCACAAGTTGAATTTAAAGTTATTACAAGTGTTGAATCTATAGTTCCAAACGGATTGGGGCGCTCTAGAATAATATCTGCAACAGCAGATAGAGATTACGAAGCGTTTACTTCGGAACAAACAGAAGAAGATAATACTCGTAATAAATCTAAACGAAAAGAAATTCGTGTTAAAGATTTTGAGGAAACTAAACTTTTAAATTTTTACAATATTGGAGGTATTAGATTTCAAAACATAGCTTCTAATGATGCTTTGATCTCTTCGAAACTAACAACCATGGTTGCTGAAGGTTGGGAACTTGCTTTTGTTACTAGTGCTGTTGAAAGCGCAGGTCATAATGACCCTAATGGTATCTTTATTACAAGATATATTTTTAAAAGAAGTAAGTAAAACAGCTATTTTCTTAAACAACAAAAGCCTCATAAAAATGAGGCTTTTGTTGTTTATAGTAAACTATTATTAACCGTTAATAATTTTTTCTTGATGGTTAATTGATTCTTGGTGTACAGCTTTGAACATTTTTAAAATGAATTCTTCACTTAATCCATGCTCTTGTCCTTCAAGTACCATTCTTCCTAAAATTTCATTCCAACGTTTACTTTGTAAAACAGCTACGTTTCTTTCTTTTTTAAGTTTTCCAATACCATCAGAAGCTTGCATACGCTTACCTAACATATCAATAATTTGGTTATCGATAATATCAATCTTAGCTCTTAAGTTATCTAATTCACTGTTATACTCAGCTTCAGGATCTGCTTCCTTCTTAACTTTTAAATCTCTCATTATCTGAACTAAAGTAGAAGGTGTAACTTGTTGAGCTGCATCACTCCAAGCGTTGTCTGGATCGTAATGCGTTTCAACCATTAGTCCATCAAAGTTTAAGTCTAGTGCTGTTTGACAAACGTCAAAAACCATATCTCTCTTACCTGTAATATGAGAAGGGTCGTTAATTAATGGAATATCTGGAAATCTATTTTGGAACTCAATAGCCATTTGCCATTCAGGATTGTTTCTATACTTAGATTTTTCATAGGTAGAGAAACCTCTATGAATAGCACCAATATTTTTAACTCCAGACGCATAAATTCTTTCTATACCTCCTAACCATAAAGCTAAGTCTGGGTTTACAGGGTTTTTAATTAAAACTGGTTTGTCTGTACCATCTAAAGCATCTGCAATCTCTTGCATAATAAAAGGACTTACAGTAGAACGTGCTCCAATCCAAAGCATATCAATATCATGCTCTAAAGCTAGTTTTACATGAGTTGCATTTGCAACCTCTGTACAAACTTTCATTCCAGTTTCTTCTTTTACTTTTTGTAACCATTTTAAACCTAAAGCACCAACCCCTTCAAAATTACCAGGTCTTGTTCTAGGTTTCCAGATACCAGCTCTAAAATAGTTTACATCGGTATCTTTAAGCTCGTGCGCAATTTTAAGCACTTGCTCTTCTGTTTCAGCACTACAAGGTCCTGCGATTACTAGTGGATGATCTAATCCTAAATCATCTAACCAACTTCTTAACTCTTTCTTGTTTTCCATAATTTTAATAAAAACTAACCTAATTCTATTTTTTGAATGGGTTGCTTAGTTGTGTATTAGTGTTTAATTTATTCCGTTTAAAATATCTGTAATATGATTTGTGTCTTTCATTTCTTTAAAGATGGCATCAAAATCATCGTCTTCCATTAATTCTTTAAATTGCGTTAGATTTTTGATGTATCCTTCTAAAGTTTCAATAACATTTGCTTTGTTTTGTTTAAAAATAGGGGTCCACATTTCTGGTGAACTTTTGGCTAAACGTACAGTTGATGCAAAACCACTTCCTGCCATATCAAAAATATCGCGTTCATTCTTTTCTTTTTCAATAACCGTTTTTCCTAACATAAAAGAACTTATATGCGATAAATGAGACACATAAGCAATATGTTTATCATGTGCTTCGGGGTTCATATAGCGAATACGCATTCCTAAAGCTCTAAAAATGTCTAAAGCTTTCTCTTGAAGCTTAAAGGCCGTTTTTTCTACCTCACATATTATATTCGTTTTCCCCTTAAACAATCCGCTAATAGCAGCACTTGGACCAGAATACTCTGTTCCTGCAATAGGATGCGCTGCTAGGAAGTTTCTTCTTTTTGGATGATTTTCTACCACTTTGCAAATAGCCTCTTTTGTAGAACCTGCATCAATTACTAATCCGTTATCCGAAATTTTATCTAATATTGAGGGCAATAATTTAACCGTGGCATCTACAGGAATAGAAACTATAACTAAATCTGCATGTTCAATATCATCTAAAGTGGCCTTTTTATCAATTAAGCCAAGTGATAATGCCTGATCTAAAGTTGTTTCTTTTCGGCTTATACCATGAATAATAACCTCAGGATTGTTTGCTTTGATATCTTTAGCAAGACTCCCTCCTATTAAACCAACGCCTATTACATAAATATTCTTCATATTAACTAACTCGTGCTATGCATTCTTGAATATCTTCGGTAGAAGCGCATAAAGAAAATCTAATATACCCTTCTCCTTGGCTACCAAAAATTGTTCCTGGTGTTATAAAAACATTACTCTCTTTTAATACCTTATCTATAAATGCTTCTGACTTTAAGTGTTCTGGTAATTTTGCCCACACAAACATTCCGGTTGCATTCTCATCATAAGTACATCCTAAAGCTTCTGCTAATTTCCAAATTAAATCTCTACGTTCTTTATAGACGCTATTTAAAGTAACGTACCACATTTTAGAACATTTTAAAGCTTCTATAGCCCCTTTTTGAATGCCGTAAAACATCCCAGAATCCATATTACTTTTAACCTTCAAAATGTTCTTTATTTGAGCACTATCTCCCAATACCATACCCACGCGCCAACCAGCCATATTAAAAGTTTTGCTCAAAGAGTTTAGTTCTAAACAAACTTCTTTTGCTCCCTCAATACTCAAAATACTTGTGGGATTATCGTTAAGCACAAAACTATACGGGTTGTCGTTAACTATTAAAATATTGTTTCTTTTTGCAAAAGCAATTAAACTCTTAAAAGCTATAGTAGAAGGTTGTGCTCCTGTTGGCATATGCGGATAATTAACCCACATAAGCTTAACCTTACTTAAATCTAATTTTTGTAATGCATCTATATCTGGCAACCAATTATTCTTAGCGTCTAAATTGTAAAATACAGGTTTTGCTCCTACTAATTTCGTAACCGATTGATATGTTGGATACCCTGGATTAGGAATTAACACCTCATCACCCTCATTCAAATATGCCATTGAAATGTGCATAATACCTTCCTTACTTCCCATTAATGGTAATATCTCATTAACCGGACTTACATTAACACTAAAGTGTTCTTTATAAAATAAGGATATAGCCTCACGCAACTCAGGCAACCCCTGATAACTTTGATATTTATGCGCCGTAGCATCTCCTAAACTATTAGTTATTGCCTCAATTACCTTTTGAGGAGGTTGCAAATCTGGGCTACCTATACCTAAATTAATTACAGGTTTGCCACTGGCAATCATTTCACCAACTTCTCTTAACTTTCTAGAGAAGTAATATTCTTCAACTGTATGCAATCTCTTAGCTACTTCAATCATAACTTTGCATTTTTATATTCACCTAATACTTTAAATCCTTCTCCCATGATTTCAATTATCGATTTTGCTTTTTTGAAATCATTATAGTCTGCAAATGTAACATCTACAAAAAAGGCGTACTTCCAAGGTGTATCAATTATTGGTAAAGATTGTATCTTGGTTAAATTCAATTTACAATCACTCATTACATTTAAAATTGTTGCTAAACTTCCTCTTTTATGATTAGCTTCAAATTTTAAAGACGCTTTGTTAATATCTTCTTCTGCTACTTCAGAATTTGTACGCTTAACAATAGCAAAACGCGTTTCGTTATGTTTTATCGTTTGAATGCTATGCGCCAAAATATCCAACTCAAAAATGTCTGCTGCCAAAACACTTGCTATAGCGCCAACACCTTTTAACTGGTTCTTATTTATTCTATCGGCAACCTCGGCAGTATCTTTATCTTCAACCAACTTAATATGTGGGTGTTTTTTAAAGAACTCTTTACACTGTAATAAAGCCATTGGATGAGAATAAACCTCTTTAATATCTTCAATAGACTGCCCTGGCAAAGCCATTAAATTATGTTGAATATCCAGATAATGTTCCCCAACAACATGTAACCCATAATTATCTATAAGCGCATAATTGGGTATTATAGAACCAGCTATAGAATTTTCTAAAGCCATAATTGCTGCATCACATTCTTTTGTAGTTAAAGCTTCAACTACTCTATCAAATGTTAAACATTCAATTAGATCTATATTCTTATCAAAAAATTGCTCTGACACAATATGATGATAAGACCCTTTTACCCCTTGTATTGCTACTGTTTTTATCATAAAAAAAAGTCCCGATTTTCACCGAGACTTATATTTAAATTTTTATCTTAATTTATACACACAAAGCCTCGGTTCTTTTGCTAAAAAAGAAATAAAAAAAGCTAAAATATGTATAAAACGCTGTTGTTCTCATAATTACACGGCTAAAGTAAATAATATTTTAAAAAATCAAAATTGCACTAATACTTTTTTACAGTTTTAAAACAAGATTTATAGATTTTACAGTAAAAGAGACAATACATTATGTTTTCATTTATTTTTTATCTCTAAAAGACTAATATTTTCATTAAATACTAGCTTCATTCAAATAAAAAAATCATGTACTTTTGAGCAAACGTTTTAATTATGTCTATTTCAGTTGAAAGTATTTCTAAACTTTATGGCGAACAGAAAGCTTTAAATTCCATTTCTTTTAATGTAGATAAACCTGAAATTGTTGGATTTTTAGGGCCAAATGGTGCTGGTAAGTCTACTATGATGAAGATTTTAACAACTTACGTGCAACCAACTCAAGGAACGGCTAAAGTAAACGGACATGATTTAAACGAAAAACAACATATTCAAAAAAGTGTTGGCTATCTCCCTGAACACAATCCTTTATACCTAGAATTATATATTAAAGAGTACCTATCGTTTAACGCTAACATATATAAGGTATCTAAAGAACGTATAAATGAAGTTATTGAACTTACAGGTCTGACTCCCGAAGTTCATAAAAAAATCGGTCAATTATCTAAAGGTTACAGACAGCGTGTGGGGTTGGCCACGGCCCTTCTTCATGATCCAGATGTGCTTATTTTAGATGAACCTACTACAGGTTTAGATCCTAATCAATTAGTAGATATAAGAAACCTTATTAAAACTATTGGCAAGACAAAAACTGTATTTCTTTCTACTCATATTATGCAAGAAGTAGAAGCCATGTGCGATAGGGTTGTTATAATAAATAAAGGCGAAATAGTTGCAGACAAAAAACTATCAGAACTAAGGGATGAACAAGAACAAACTGTAATAGTTGAATTTGATTACCGAGTTGAAGATGCCTTTTTAAAGAAACTGCCCAAAGTAAAAGAAGTAACAAATACATACGACTTTGTTTACGAGATAACCTTCAATTCTTCTGAAGATATGCGCTCTCATGTCTTTGATTTTGCACAAGAAAATCAATTAAAAATTCTCCAACTAAATCAAAAAAATGCCAGTTTAGAAAGTTTATTTAGAGAACTTACGGGTAAATAGCTCCATATTTATGTTTTTAATCAAAATTGGTTAACCAATTTTAAGTTCTTTTTGAAAATCATGACAAATGTCATCTTCAAAAGAAGAATACCATATTAATTTTGTTCTAAATTATTTTTAAATTAAATGCTGAGAGGTACTTAAATAACTTTTGTTAATAGAGTATCTTTACACTACAATAAACAGGTATATGAGCAAAGGTATTTATGTCGCTACTATTGAACCAAATAGCGGCAAATCAGTTGTGGTTTTAGGACTAATGCGCATGCTATTAGGTAAAACCGCTAAAGTGGGCTACTTCAGACCCATAATTGAAGATGTTGAAGCGGGAGAAATGGATAATCACATTAACACAGTGATTTCTCATTTTGACATTGACCTCAACTATAAAAAAACACATGCATTTACCAGAAGTCAAGTTTTAGATTTATACAATCAGGGTAAATCTGGTTATGTAATAGACGAAATTATAAAAAAATATAAACGCCTTGAAGAGCTATTTGACCTAGTTTTAGTTGAAGGCACCGATTTCTCCCATGAAAACTCAAGTCTTGAATTAGATATTAATATGCTAATATCTAAGAACTTGGGCTTACCTGTTATTATTGTTATGAATGGTAATGGTAAAAAGAGAAAGGAAATTGTAGATAGTGTACAATTAGCACACGATACCTTTAAAGAAGAGGTAGATGTACTCTCTATAATGACCAATAAAGTTGAAGAAAATGATATAGCACCATTAAAAGAACAGCTAACCAAGCGTATAAATAATGGTACTGATATCACCGTTATACCTAAGATTGAAAGTTTAGCCAACCCAACTATTAAAGAAATTGTTAAGGCTCTTGATGCTAAAGTTCTTTTTGGAAAGGAGATGTTAAACAACCAAGTTAAAAACTCTGGGGTTGGTGCAATGCAATTAAGAAATTATATCACTAAACTTAAAGATGGTTCTTTAGTTATTACATCGGGTGACAGAGCAGATATTATTCTTGGTGCTTTACAGTCTCACATTTCAAAAAACTATCCGCAAATTTCTGGTATCGTTTTAACTGGTGGTTTAACCCCCGAGGATTCCATTCTACAACTTATTGAAGGGTTATCTAGTGTCGTTCCAATTATTAGTGTTAACGATGGCACTTTTAACTCGGTTAACGCCATTGGCAAGGTAAAATCCAGAATTTACGCTGAGAATACCGAAAAAATTAATACATCTATTTCAACATTCGAAAAACATGTTGATACTGATAAATTAGCAGAGCAGCTCGTTACATTTAAATCTGATATTTTCACACCAAGAATGTTTCAATATAACCTTTTACAGACTGCGCTTAAGGATAAGAAGCATATTGTACTGCCAGAGGGTTATGACGAACGTATATTACGCGCCACTGCAAGGTTAATAAATACGCAAGTTGTAAACATTACATTAATTGGTGAAAAGGAAAAAATTCAAGAACGCCTTGTTAGGTACGACATCCCTTTGGACATCACTAAAGTGAATATTGTTTTCCCAACAGAATCTGAACATTTTGAAGACTACGCCAATACCTTCTATGAATTAAGAAAGCATAAGGGTGTAAATCTAGATATGGCAAAAGACGCCATGTCTGATGTTTCTTATTTTGGAACCATGATGATCTATAAAGGGCATGCCGATGGTATGGTTTCTGGAGCGGTGCACACCACGCAACATACCTTAAGACCTGCGCTTCAATTTATAAAAACTAAACCAGGGTGCAATATTGTATCTTCTGTATTCTTTATGTGTTTAGAAGATAGAGTATCTATATTTGGAGATTGTGCCATTAATCCAAACCCTAACGCAGAACAATTGGCAGAAATAGCTATTTCATCGGCACAAACAGCAAAGAACTTTGGTGTTGAACCAAAAGTAGCTATGCTATCATATTCATCAGGAGCTTCTGGTAAAGGTGAAGATGTGGATAAAGTGAGGAAAGCTACTGAAATTGCCAAATCGCTTGCACCTGATTTAAAAATTGAAGGACCAATACAATATGATGCAGCTGTAGACATGCGTATTGGTAAGAGTAAATTACCAGATTCTGAAGTAGCAGGACAAGCAAGTGTATTAATATTTCCAGATCTAAATACTGGTAATAACACTTATAAAGCTGTTCAACGTGAAACTGGTGCTCTAGCCATAGGACCAATGTTACAGGGTTTAAACAAACCTGTAAACGATTTAAGTAGAGGCTGTACGGCAGACGATATTTACAGCACCGTAATAATAACCGCTATCCAAGCACAAGAACTATAACCTATGCAAGTATTAGTATTAAACTCAGGAAGTTCCTCATTAAAGTTTCAGTTATTTCTAATGCCTGAAGAGCAAATTATCTGTTCAGGTCAGATTGAACGTGTAGGTTTTGAAGATGCTATCTTTAAATTTAAAACTGAAACGAAATCGATTGAGAAAATCACCGCAATAGCAAACCATAAAGAAGGTTTAAAACTGGTGGCTAATCAACTGTTAGATAATGAAACTGGAGTAATTAAATCAACTAATGATATCGATATTGTCGGTCATAGGGTTGTACATGGTGGAAAACATTTTAGCAACACCACAATTATAACACAGGAGGTAAAGGATAAAATTAAAGAACTATCTTCCTTAGCACCTTTACACAATCCTCCTAACCTAGAAGGTATAGAAGTTGCTGAAACGATTTTTAGTAACGCCAGACAAGTAGCGGTTTTTGATACAGCATTTCATCAATCTATACCGGAGCATGCCTACAAATATGCTATTCCCAATGAATATTTAGACAAACATAATATAAGGTTGTATGGTTTCCATGGCACCAGTCATAAATATGTTTCTGAAAAAGCTAACGAGTTCTTAGGTCAGGAAAATTCGAAGATCATAACGATACATTTAGGTAATGGATGTAGCATGACCGCAGTTAAAGATGGAAAAAGTATAGATCATACTTTAGGATTTTCTCCCGTTACAGGTTTAATAATGGGAACACGTTCTGGGGATATAGACCCATCAATTCTCTTCCATTTAGCCAAAAACTTAGATTTTTCTATTGATGACCTTAATACGTTAATCAACAAAAAAAGTGGTATGCGAGGATTAACTGGTTTTAGTGATTTACGTGAAATTCAAAAGGAAGCAGAAAACGGAAACAAAAACTGCATTCTAGCTTTAGAAATGAATGCCTATAGAATTAAAAAATATATTGGAAGCTATGCAGCTATTATGAATGGTTTAGATGCTATAGTTTTTACTGCTGGTATTGGAGAGAACTCTTCTAAAATAAGAGAATTGGTTTGTACCAATTTAGATTACCTTGGCATTACACTAGATTTAGAAAAGAATACACTTCGTTCTGGGGAAATAAGAACTATTAATGCTAAAGATTCCAAAACAAAAGTATTGATTATTCCTACTAATGAAGAATTAGAAATAGCCAAGCAATCGGTTAACTTAATCAAAAATCACGCGACCCTTATATAAGGTCTCAACTTCTATAATTGGTGGTGTTGTTTTTAAAATAACATCACCAGTACTTACTACTTTCCCTTTAATTGATTGTTGAGGATTTATAATCATGTTATTACTACCACGATGAAAAATAGTTGCGTTTTGAACTATTAGATTTTCACCTTCAAACCTTCCATTTCCCGAAGCAAAATTGATATTAACATTAGTTGTTTCACCAGACACAAAACAAGAGGATAAATTATTGAAAGTAATCCCTAAAAAGTTATTATTAATCTGTAATTTAAAGTCCCCTACTGTAAAGGTATCGGGAGCTCCAAAACTCTCAGACAGCAATACTAAGTTGGGATAAGTTAAAACACCATTAGAACTTATATCATACTGTGTAGAGCTCCTAATTTCGGTAATATTTGGAGACGTGACGTATACTTTTGTTATCCCATAATCTCTAACAAAATTACAGGTATTGTTATCGGTTAAAATTAATTGACCATCAACAACCTCAACACTAACATCGTTTCTTAAATTTTGTCCGGTTTCAAGAATTACTTCTTGGGTACCCCCCTGTTTTATTACTAATTCAATATCTCTATTAACCAGTATCTTATTAAATGCTTCAAGAACTACTTCTTCTTTTATAATACTTCCTGTCTTTTGAAAACAGTCTCCTGCATTTTCACTATCACAAGCAAAAATGAATAAAAACAGGCATATGAAATAGTATCTATTCATCAATAGCGTTTCCTTTTTCATCTAGTGGTAAAAATGGGTTAAAAGCAATTTCCCAAAGGTTATCATCCATATCGGCCACATAGCTACTATAACCTCCCCAAAATACTTCTTCTGGTCTTTTAACAATAGTAACACCTTTAGCTTCTAATTCATTTATTACATCATCTACCTCTTGCTTTGTTCTTGTATTATATGCTAATGAAAACTTTTTAAAACCAGAACCTTCGGGATTAACAGTGGCATCTTCGGCCAATTTATCACTTGGATACAACGATAGTAAAATACCATTTAGTTGAAAAAATGAGATACTGTCATTACTAGAGGGCATCTTTTTCCAACCAAATTTTTCTTCGTAAAATTTAGTAGCTGTTTCCAAATCTTTAACCCCCAAACCAATAATTGTTAGTCTTTGTTCCATAGTATTAATATTAAGTTATAATCTAACGCCCACGCCAAACTCAACACCCTCTGCTGCTGCACCATGAGATTTCAATGTTAACGCTGCAAACCATGTATCACCAAAATAACGTTTTAAACCAACTCTTACATATGTTCTTCCTTCGAATTCAAAAGGGTAAACCACATAATAACCTAACTGCGTTAATAGACTAGTTCTATTTACAAATAGCTCGTGCCCTGCAAAAAGTCCAACACGCTTATAATCTTCATCTCCAGAAATATCACCTTCTGGAAACGCAGCTGCTCTATATTTTACATACTCTTTTAAAAACGTAGAAAAAAACACATCTGCACCTAATTGCAATGCACTTTTTCTATTGATTCTTTTATCTGCATATCCTGAAAACACAAACAACGGATAACTGCCACTGCCTATAATATCACTTTCGTTTAAACCTGTTCTAAATACGAGATTGTATTTAATCGGTTCAGAATAATCTTGATCGTCCTCTTTGCTAACTGTATATTGATATTCAGGTTCTATATCATCTAAATTATAGGTAACACCTAAATTAAAGGTGATGGAATTTGTTCCATTATTAGGTGCTTTAAAATTTGCATTAGAATAGTGCAGTAATGAAAACCCTGCTTGTAATCCAAACTTATCAAAAATGCGTTCCTTTTTATAATTGAGCATTATATAAGTACTACTCATAAACTTAGAACCAAAAGCCACATTCTTAAAATTTGTCTCCTTGTTAAATGGATTTGTTGTGTATGCCAACCCTTGTCCAACTCTAAATATCAAATGCCGCTTAAAGAAGTAAAAATTATAATGCGCATAAGCTGAAAAGTTTTTACCTAAAGTTTCATTTTTTAAATCCTGATAGGCAAAGGACACACCATAATCTGGATAGTTATAGCGCTGCTCCCAATCTTTGAAACCGTACGTCTTTTTATTCCAACTTAAAATAATGCCTTCTGGATGCCCTGATATTAAGTGAAGAATATCGTCATTATGTTTTGCTATATTTCCTTTAAAATAGTTAACATCAAAATAAGATGTGTATTGTTTTTCTTGAGAAAACGCAAAACAGCAATAAACACATAAAAAGCAGGTTACTAAATACCTCATTATTTGGGAAAACTATACTGTAAAAGTAAACTTTTTAAACAACTAACTATTTTAATTTTTTATAAAATTGTAAACACTTTCCGTTAGAGAAACCACTGTATTATTAGAAGCTAATTCCTCCCAATTCATTTCATTATTTATGACTTTATCTAAAACAAGTTTACTTAGTTCCGCTTTGTATATAAAAGTTCCCGCCTTTCCTTCATTATCAATTTTCCAAATCTTCTTTAACTCAGAAACATTTAACTCTTTTAAAAATTCACCTATGTAATTTGATTTATATTCTTCGGTTTGCACTTTATTTAAAGAAGCGATTATCTTATTCTGAACTTTTTCTCTGTCCTCAACTTTGTTTCTATTACAAAAGTTTAATAACACTTTTTCCCATACATTTTTACCCAACAAGTTTTCTATTTCTCTGTATGGTTTCGTTGTTGAATAATTAAAATTATCTAATTCATTTGCAATTGATGTCAAATTATTATGCCTTGCTTCTGTGCCACTATCATAATCCGAAAGTAAAAAAACTCGATTATTAAGGGCATAAGAATTAATTAAACCTTTAGCTATATCATACTCTGACTCATTTTTTTTAAAGTTGTAGTGCTGCAAATTAGAACCAGCATATTCAAAAAAAGCATAATCAATATCTTCTCTTGGTTCCTGTAAGTCATTATAACTACAATATGCTTTAAGAAATGCCTTGATGAAATTTCTATCTGATATACCCTCTACCCAAATACTACAATTTGCTAAAAAAACAGAAGAATTATTTACTCCTAAATTTCTTAACGTTTGATTATCTCCTGAATTAACATTTTTAATTAAAAATTTATCCTTATCTAAAGATGAAAATGAATAAATTGAAACATTATCTTTCTCCAAAGTCAAATCTAAAAAATGATTAGAATGAGTAACAATAACATACGTCAAGTTTTTTTTCGTTAATTCAGGATTCGATTTTATTTGTTCTAAAAACAGTCTTTGAAATCCAGGATGTAAATTTAACTCAGGCTCATCAATAAAAATTAAACTGTTCTCTTCAGCTAGAAATATTTTATACATCAATATTATTAATGCCTGAACACCATCACCTAAATTATGAAGTTTTCTACTTTTCCCTCCAATAAACACTTGAATAATATCATCTTCATCGATACCTTTCTCATTATTATGAATATTAAACTTAGCAACGACGTCTATATCTTCTCTATTGAAAAAATTAGTTGACAAAAACTTTTCGAAAGCATGAAATTTCACCCTTTCTTCTTTTATACTATTTCTAACATTAACTATCTCATCATATAGACTTAATCCAGTAAAAATTTCAACTTCTGCTCCTAAATTTTTATAGTTTTTTCTTATAGTGTCTTGAAAAATATTTTTTCTTATTTTAAGTAAGTTATCTGTGGACTCAATTCCTTTTATTCCTTCTCTTTGCTTCATAAACAAAGAATGCGCAGACCTTAAGGTTGGTATATAAATCTTACCTCCTATAAACTCTTTATATTTGTTTGAAATCGATTTAAGTTTCTCTAATAAACCTCTAATTTCTTCAAAGGGTTCTATACTGTTAATAAATGAATAACTATTATTATGAATTCCATTAACATAAAGAGTATTCAGAAACTTTGATCTTTCAATTGAATTTGATTTGTAATAATTAAAAAGGAGAGATAATTTTTCTGAAACTAAAATATTTAATTCTATTTGTTCATTTAACTCTTTGATATATAAATCAATTTCTATCTTGGTAAATTCAATCTCAGAACTTGATTTAACACTTAATTTGTCTAATTTCATAGATGAGAAATAATCCTGAATTAGTAAATTAATAGTATTTTGAGAAACTTTTACTTTTAAGTCTAATTCTTCAACCAAATTATTAAATTCACAAAGCCCATTAACTAAAGATTCGGACTTATGAACTCCAGTTAAATTTGAGATGTTCATTAAACTTCTTAGAAAGCGACTCTTTCCACTATTGTTAGCTCCAATAATTACATTTATTTCATTAAAATTTGGTAGGAATCTTATAGGTTCTTCAAGGCTATTAAATAAATAGTAATCTGAAAACTTATTGTTTTCTCTTGTTTTAAGCTCAATATCCAATATCATCAATATATACCTTTATTTAGATAAAAGTACACATTAAATATTCTGTAAGAAAATATATTTAAAACAAAGCAGAGGCAATAGCTTTTACATTATCGCTTTTCCCCATAGAATAATAATGTAATACAGGCACTCCAGCTTCTTTTAATTCTTTAGATTGGTTAATAGCCCATTCAATACCAACCTGCCTAACAGCTTTATTGTCTTTACAATTATCTACTGCTTCAACGAGTTCTTCTGGTAAATCTATACTAAACACATGAGGCAATAATTGTAAATGACGTTTTACTGCCAAAGGTTTTATACCTGGAATAATAGGAATATCAATTCCATTTTCTCTAGCTAGTTTTACAAACTCAAAATATTTAGAATTGTCAAAAAACATTTGCGTAACCACGTAGTCGGCACCAGCATCAACTTTCGCCTTTAACCGTTTTAAATCTGTTTGTAAAGATGGGGCTTCCATATGTTTTTCTGGATAACCTGCCACACCAATGCAGAAGTCCGTTTTAAACTCGGTTAAGTTTTCTTCGTGCAAAAATTTACCATTATTTAAGTCTGTAATTTGAGTCACCAGTTCCGAAGCATAAGTATGTCCTCCTTTTGTTGGCTCAAAATACTTTTGGTGTTTCATAGCATCACCGCGAAGCGCAACCACATTATCAATCTCTAAATAATGGCAATCTACCAACATGTATTCGGTTTCTTCTTTTGTAAAACCTCCACAAATAATATGCGGTACAGGATCAATATTATACTTATGTTTTAAAGACACCGAAATACCCAAAGTACCAGGACGCTTTCTAATAGTTTTTCTATCTAAAAGACCGTCTTTTTGAACATATACATATTCTTCTCTGGACGTTGTAACATCAATAAATGGCGGATTAAACTCCATTAAAGGATCTATGTTATTGTATAAATCCTGAATATTTTTTCCTTTTACTGGCGTTACAATCTCAAACGAAAACAACGTTTTTCCGTTGGCTTTTTTTATGTGATCTGTTACTTTCATTCCACTAAATCCCCAAAGGGGACTTTTATTTAGTTATACATTTATTTTTTTTTGCGTTACCCTTCGTTCACACCTACAAGGTTAGCAAAACCTTGCAGGATCGCTTCGGGTCGGGCTTTCCGTTCCAAGTCCTCGCACCTCCTATCGTCGGGCTGTGGGCTTTCCTCTGCAATCCCTAACGCGGAGCCTTCCCTACCCCTACTAAGAAGGGGAACTCTTACTCAAACATAACACTCCGTAAAAGTGTAATCCCTCCCCTTTGGGGAGGTTAGGAGGGGCTTCTTCTACTCAGCCAAAGTAGGATGCAACCACTTTCTAGCTTTATCTTTTGTAATACCTTTTCTTTCAGCATAATCTGTGACTTGGTCATCTGTAATTTTACCAAGACCAAAATATTTTGCCTCTGGGCTAGCAAAATAATATCCTGAAACTGCAGCCGCGGGCCACATTGCCAAACTTTCAGTTAAAGTCACTCCTATAATCTTTTCCACATCTAACAACTCCCAAATAGTTTCTTTCTCTAAATGATCTGGACATGCAGGATAACCTGGTGCCGGACGAATACCTTTATAGGTCTCTTTAATCAATTCGTCGTTGGTTAAATCTTCACCTTCTGCATAACCCCAATGCTTGGTTCTTACCTGCTTATGTAAATATTCAGCAAAGGCCTCTGCAAATCTATCGGCTATAGCTTGTGCCATAATAGCACTATAGTCGTCATCCTTTGCTTTATAACTTTCCGCTAGTTCTTGAGCTCCAAATATCCCTACGCAAAATGCACCTATGTAATCGGTCTTACCCGTTGATTCTGGTGCTATAAAATCAGCTAACGCATGATTAGGAACGCCTTCGCGTTTCTTTAATTGCTGGCGTAAGGTTCTAAACACTGCTATTTCTTCACCTTTTTTCTTAACGGAAATATCATCTTCATTAACAGTATTGGCCTCAAATAATCCAAAAACTGCTTTTGGCTTTAATAATTGTTTAGCAATTATTTCCTGAATCATTTCTTGAGCTTCATCATACAACTGACTTGCTTGCTCTCCCACCACATTATCTTTTAAAATATCTGGATACTTACCATGTAAATCCCAACTTCTAAAAAACGGACTCCAATCTATGTATGGCAACAGTTCTTTTAAGCTTAGTTGTTTCAACATCTGAACGCCCATTTCTTTTGGTTTTACAATCTCTGTATTGTCCCAATCTATTTTGAATTTGCGCTCTCTAGCTTCTTCTATAGTTATATATGATTTCTCTTTACCTCGTTTTAAAAACTTGGTTCTAAATTCGTCATAATCTTTTTTCAGTTTAGCGACATATTGATTAGCAGTTTGTTTATTTAACAAATCACCAACTACAGTCACGGCACGTGACGCATCGTTTACATGCACTACTGCATTTTTATATTGGGTATCAATCTTAACGGCTGTATGTGCTTTAGATGTTGTTGCTCCACCAATAAGCAATGGAATATCCATGTTTTCGCGCTCCATCTCTTTGGCTAAATAAACCATTTCATCTAAAGACGGTGTTATTAGACCAGATAAACCTATGGCATCTACATTCTCTTTTTTGGCGGCTTCAATGATCTTTTCAGGTGGTACCATAACCCCTAAATCAACTATTTCATAGTTATTACAACCTAGAACAACACTCACAATATTTTTACCAATATCATGAACATCACCTTTTACCGTAGCCATCAATATTTTACCTAAGGCTTCTTGTTCTTCCCCTTTTTCAGCTTCAATAAATGGGTTCAAATAAGCTACTGCCTTTTTCATTACACGAGCAGATTTTACCACCTGAGGCAGGAACATTTTCCCTTCACCAAACAAGTCTCCCACTACATTCATCCCAATCATTAAGTTACCTTCAATAACTTCTAGCGGTCTATCAGCTTGCTGTCTTGCTTCTTCCACATCTTCCACAATAAAAGTATCTAAACCTTTTACTAAAGCATGTGTAATTCTGTCCTGTAACGGATTCTCCCTCCAAGATAAATCTGCGGCTTTTTCAACTTTAGTACCTTTAACTGTTTCAGCAAATTCTAGTAAACGCTCTGTAGCATCATCTCTTCTATCAAGAATAACATCTTCAACATGTTCTAATAAATCCTTTGGAATATCATCATAAACCTCTAACATGGTTGGATTTACAATACCCATATTCATTCCTGCTTGAATGGCATAGTATAAAAACACCGAGTGCATGGCCTCTCGTACTATATTATTCCCTCTAAACGAAAAAGAGACATTGCTAACCCCTCCACTAACGCTTGCATTCTCTAAATTTTGACGTACCCAACGTGTAGCCTCAATAAAGTCAATGGCATTTTTGCGGTGCTCTTCCATTCCTGTAGCTACAGGAAATACATTTAAATCAAAAATTATATCTTCTGAAGGAAATCCAACTTCATCAACCAAAATGCGGTAGGAACGTTCTGCAATTTCAATTCTACGGTCATAGTTATCTGCTTGTCCAACTTCATCAAATGCCATTACTATCACAGCAGCTCCATAACGCTTAATCTGTTTTGCTTCCCAAATAAATTTGTCTTTTCCTTCTTTCAGCGAAATTGAGTTTACAACTCCTTTACCCTGAATAACCTGAAGACCAGCTTCAATGATTTCCCATTTAGAGCTATCAATCATAATTGGCACTCTGCAAATATCTGGTTCGGCCGCAATCAAGTTTAAGAAACGTACCATGGATTCTTTACCATCAATTAAACCATCGTCCATATTGATATCGATGATTTGCGCACCACCATCTACTTGATGACGTGCTATATCTAAAGCCTCATCAAATTTCTCCTCCTTAATTAAGCGTAAAAATTTACGAGAACCAGCTACATTGGTACGTTCACCAACGTTTATAAAGTTACTGTTCTCATTCAGAATTAGTGGTTCTAATCCTGATAAACGCATGTATTTTGATTGTTTAACTTTCATTAGCCTCCCCAACCCCTCCAAAGGAGGAGCTAACATGGGTTGATATTTATTTATAATGTTCCACTGTTGGAAATGGGTCGTAAAAATGATGCAACAATGCTCTCCATTCTTGATATTCTTCGGATTGTCTAAATCCTATTTCATGATCTTCTATAGTTTCCCAATTTACCAACAGCAAGTATTTATCTTTTGTTTCTATACACTTTTTTAATTCATGAGATATGTAACCTTTCATGGAAGAGATGATACTTTCAGCTTTTTTGAAATTAGTTTCAAAAGCTTCAGACAGTCCTTCTTTTACATGTAATATGGCTAATTCTAGAATCATTTTTTCCGTTTAAAAAGACTCCTCAATGGCGCCCAGAGATACAATTTCTCTAGGGTGATATTTAGCCGCCATATCTGCTATAACTCTAATATGCTCTGGTGTAGTTCCACAACATCCACCTACAATATTTACTAAATTCTTTTTTAAATACTCCTCTATTTGAGCCCCCATTTCTTCTGGAGTTTCATCATATTCTCCAAAAGCATTTGGTAAACCTGCATTAGGATGTGCCGATACTGCAAAATCTGTTTTACTGGCAATTGCCTCTAAATGTGGCTGTAATAAATTTGCCCCTAATGCACAGTTAAACCCTACTGATAATAACGGAATATGAGAAACGGAAATTAAAAAAGCTTCAGCGGTTTGCCCAGACAATGTTCTACCTGAAGCATCGGTAATGGTTCCGCTTAACATAACTGGTATTTCAATATTTCGCTCATCTTTTACTTCTTCAATAGCAAATAGCGCTGCTTTAGCGTTTAAGGTATCAAAAACCGTTTCTACCAATAAAATATCTGCACCACCATCCATTAATGCTTCAACCTGTTGTTTGTAGGCTATTCTTAACTCATCAAACGTTACAGCTCTATACCCAGGATCATTTACATCTGGAGACATACTAGCGGTTCTGTTTGTTGGTCCTATAGAGCCAGCAACGAAACGTGGTTTATGTGGTTCTTTTTTAGAAAACTCCTCTGCTACTTCTTTAGCTATTTTGGCCGATTCATAATTTAACTCGTATACCAAATCTTCCATCTGGTAATCTGCCATAGCAATGGTAGTACCAGAGAAGGTATTAGTTTCTACGATGTCAGCGCCTGCCGCAAAATATTTAGCATGTACTTCTTTTATGGCTTCTGGTTGCGTTATAGACAGCAAATCATTGTTACCTTGTAACGGAATTGGGTAGTCTTTAAAACGCTCTCCTCTAAAGTCTTCTTCGGTAAATTTATAAGCTTGCAACATAGTACCCATAGCACCATCTAGTACTAAAATACGATCTTGTAAAGCTTGTTTTATATTTGACATTTTCGATATTATTTTTCACGTAATGTCATCAAGAAAAGTAAAAATACTATTCGTTATCTGTCCACGCTATAACATGGTAGAATTTAGCACCTTTCCCGACAGATCGGGGGTTGCCAAGGCTTCACAGGGTCCAATCCCTCTACCTTTCTTGATAACACTATTAAGTTTAAGAACTCATACCTAATTTGGAGTACAAAAATACTAACTATATTTTTGTTTTCCTACTTAATTAAACCCCTATTATTCAAACAAATCTGATGATAGATATCTATCTCCTCTGTCGCAAATTATAGCAACAATTACACCTTCTTCAATAGACTCTGCTACTTTTAAAGCACAAAATACAGAACCACCACTACTCATACCTGCAAAAATCCCAGCCTCCTTAGCTAAACGTTGTGTTGTTGCTTTGGCATCCGCTTGGGTTACTTCAATCACTTGATCTACCTTGCTTCTATCAAAAAACTTCGGCACATATGCTTCTGGCCATTTTCTAATTCCAGGTATTCTTGAATGATCATCTGGTTGCGCCCCAACAATAGCCACTTCTTTTGTTTGTTCTTTTAAATATGTTGAAACCCCCATAATAGTTCCTGTGGTTCCCATAGCTGATACAAAATGCGTAATTTCTCCATTAGTATCTCTCCATATTTCTGGACCAGTGGTTTTATAATGACCTTTCCAATTGTCGTTATTTTCAAATTGGTTTAACAACGTATACCCTTTTTCATCTCTTAGTTTAAAAGCTAGATCTCGAGAACCTTCGATACCAACATCTGAAGAAGTTAAAATTACTTCAGCCCCATAAGCTCTCATAGTTTTAACGCGTTCTTCGGTAGAATTCTCGGGCATAATAAGCACCATATTTAATCCTAAAGCTTGAGCAAACAATGCTAAAGCAATACCAGTATTACCACTAGTTGCTTCAACCAATGTGTCTCCTTTTTTAATATCTCCGCGTTTTAACGCTTCATTAATCATATTAAAAGCAGGACGATCTTTAACACTGCCTCCTGGATTGTTACCTTCTAATTTTAAAAGTAATGTTACACCCTTTTTAGACACTAAATGACTAGCATCAACTAAAGGTGTATTCCCTATAAAATCAATAATTGTTTTATTTAATGCCATTCTTTTTTGGTCTGATTTTTATTTCGGTTTGATAGGTTACTAGTGAGTTTTCCGGAACTGATTGGGTAATCCAAACGTTTGCCCCAATAATACTATTTGCCCCAATGACTATGTCACCACCTAAGACCGTTGCATTAGCATAAATGCACACGTTATCTTCAATGGTTGGATGACGTTTTGTTGATGCCAAACTTTTAGCCACCGAAATACCTCCTAAGGTAACCCCTTGATATATTTTTACGTCTTTACCAATAATTGATGTTTCTCCAATAACAATACCTGTACCGTGATCTATATAAAACGACTCATCTATAGTTGCTCCAGGATGTATATCTATACCTGTGATTCCGTGAATATACTCACTCATCATTCTTGGTAAAATAGGCACTTTTAAATTATAAAGGGCATGACTCAATCTGTAAATAGAAATAGCGTGAAACCCTGGATAGGCCAAATAAATCTCTTCTAAACTATGAGATGCAGGATCATTATTTTCAAAAGCTATGGCATCTAAATCCAGCATCCTTCTTATTTCAGGAAGTTCCGATTTAAATGTTTCCCAAAGTTCTTCGGCATTTTCTATTTCTAATACCTTAAGAACTTTAATAAATGTCTTTTCTAAATACGCACCATGCTCTTCTTCTTGTTCACAGTCGAATAACGAATAGAACAATCGTTTTGTAAATGTCTTAACTGTGTCTTTTAAGCATACATTATAACTTTTCATTAGTGTATGTTTTTATATTTCTGAATGTTATAATTATTTTGAAAATTTAAAAATAGAATTTATACTAATATCTCTTATACTTAATTGAAAAAATAAATCCTACTAAGAAACTCTTGGTAGGATTTAAGTTTATATAACTATTAAATTAAGTTTAGTTTATAGCTTGTACTACCGCTTTTGGAGCTTCTTTACGTGAACCATCAAATCCGTCAATTCCACTTACTGTTGTATATTTCAACACAAATTTCTTACCTGGATTAATGATTTTATACGCTGCCTGACACATTAAAGTAGCTTCATGGAAACCACAAAGAATTAACTTTAATTTCCCTGGATAGTAGTTCCCATCACCGATAGCAAAAATACCTGGAATATTAGTTTGATAATCTAATGCATTATTTACCTTAATTGCATTTTTTTCTATATCTAAGCCCCAATTTGCAATCGGTCCTAATTTTGGAGATAGACCAAATAAAGGAATAAAGTGATCTGTTTCAATAGTAACAGGTTCCTCATCTTTCTTAGTAACTTCGATAGCTTCAACTTTACCATCACCAATGATTTTAGTAACCTCGGCTGGTGTAATAAGATTTATTTTACCTTCTCTTTTTAGCTCACCTACTTTCTCTACAGAATCTAAATGACCTCTAAATTCATTACGTCTATGTACAAGAGTTACGCTTTTTGCCACATCGGCTAAAAATATAGACCAGTCTAGAGCAGAGTCTCCTCCACCAGCAATTACCACGTTTTTATCGCGATACATTTCTGGTTCTTTAATCATGTATTCAACACCTTTATCTTCATAGTCTACAAGGTTTTCAAGCTGTGGTTTTCTAGGTTCAAAACTACCTAAACCACTGGCAATAGCAACAACTGGTGCTTGGTGCTGTGTTCCTTTATTGGTTGTAACTATGAATGTACCATCTTTTTGCTTTTCTACAGTTTCAGCACGCTCACCTAATGTGAATCCTGGCTCAAATTGTTTACCTTGCTCTAACAAGTTTTTAGTTAAATCTCCAGCTAAAATTTCTGGAAATCCTGGTATATCATAAATAGGTTTTTTCGGATATAATTCTGAACATTGTCCACCAGGTTGCGGTAGTGCATCAATTAAGTGACACTTTAATTTTAACAAACCTGCTTCAAACACTGTAAATAACCCTGTAGGTCCGGCTCCAATAATTATTATATCTGTTTTGATCATTACTCTGATTCTTTATTTTCTATTATTCCTTTGGTGAATTCGTTCAATTTTTCAACTTTCTCTTCAAAATCACCTTTTATTGTTTTTCTATACTCGTTTAAGTTTTTAACTAAGTCATCAATGTTCTCCGGAATTACCTCCTCAAAAAACTGTCTTAGTCGCTTTGCCATTGTAGGCGATTTACCATTGGTACTAATAGCAACTTTTACATTTCCTTTTGTTACGATTCCACCCATATAAAAATCACACAATGGCGGATTATCAGCTACATTAACTAAAATGCTTTTCTTTCGACAATGTTTATAAACCTTTTCATTCACCTTAGGTTTATCTGTGGTAACTACCACTATGTGTTTGTCTTTTAAAAAGCGTTTTTTATATGTTGACTTTACTAATGTAACATTGCCTTTTTCAGCCAAAGATAACGTACCTTCTCTGAACATTGGTGACACCATTGTTACACAAGCATCTGGACTTGACTTTAATAAGAACGTTAGTTTTTCCTCTGCAACATTTCCACCTCCAACAATGAGCACTTTAAGCTCTTTTACCTTTAGAAATATTGGATATAAATTATTACGTTCCATAATTTAATTTCCAGTTACTTCTTGGTAAACCTGAGTTAATATTGCTCTTTCTTTTACAACATCTCCAATTACAATAATTGCTGGATTGGCTAACTGCTTCTCTTCAACAATTTTCTCAATGGTCTGAATAGTACCAATCCCTACATTTTCATTGTCTCTTGTACCATTTTGGATAATGGCAATTGGTGTATTTTGTTTATTTTCTTTCGAAAATATATTTACTATTTCACCAAGCTTACCCATTCCCATTAATATCACTACAGTAGCAGTTGATTTTGCCGCTAAAGCAACGTCATTTGATAATTTATGTTGCTTTGTAGTTCCAGTAATTACCCAAAAACTCTCTGACGAACCTCTTTTGGTTAATGGAATACCCTGATAAGCTGGTACAGCAACTGATGACGAAATACCAGGTACCACAAAAGTCTCCAACCCAAACTGTCTTACATAATCAATCTCTTCTGCTCCTCTACCAAAAATGAACGGATCTCCTCCTTTTAACCTTACTACATGTCCTTTTTCTTTGGCTTTAGAAACAATGAGTTCATTAATTTGCTCTTGCTGAAATGCATAACACCCCCTACGCTTACCAACAAAAATAAGTTCAGCATCTTCCGAAGCATATTTTAGCAAGCTTTCGTTTATAAGCGCATCATAAAGGATAACATCTGCAGATTCTATAGCTTTAATAGCTTTAAGCGTTATTAAATCTTCGTCTCCTGGTCCAGCGCCTACAACTGTTAATGTTGGGGTTTTTAAACTCATTATTATTTTGATTAAGCTGTTTTAGCTTGCTCTAATTCTCTATATTCTCTTACCGATGCTAAGAACTTTTCAGCGTTAGCTATATAGTTTTCTGCAAATTCTTTAGTCGGTGCATTTTTGTTGATTTGGTAAATGAACTCAGAAAAAGAAGTGCCTAGGTTAATTTTCCCTCCTTCAACAAACAGTTCATCAAATTGAGAAATGATTCCTGCATGTGTATTTGTCTTCTTATTTTCTGCTAACAATAATGCTTTAGCCGAATTTACAAGAGATTGATACGCCAAATAAATTGCTCCAGAATACACTTCGTTTCCAAAAGATTCTTTAGCGTTTTCAATTTTCTCTTCACTTTCAAAGAATAATGTGGCGATTAAATCTATTACTACACCTGCACATTCTCCAACTCCAATAGCTTTAACATACTTGTCTTCTTCACCCCAATCAATAAAATCTAACTCGGTTAAATTGGTAGCATCTTGTAAATCTTGTAAGAAGTCGTAAAAATACTTTTCACCTTTCTCTTTATAATACTCTACAAATTGCTTTCCGTTAGCATTAGCTTCGTAGTCGTTTAAGATTCTACGTAATGCCTCAGGCCCTCTTCTACTTGGTACTTTTACTACTTTATCTGCAAATGTAGCATTTCCATCACCTAAGTTACCTCCTCCTAATAACACTTGTAATGCAGGAGCAACTAATTTTTCAGGTGTACGTACCGTCATTCCTTGGAAACCAATATTAGCCATATTGTGTTGTCCACAGGCATTCATACATCCACTAATTTTAATAACTAAATCTTCGTTTTTTAAATATTGTGGGTACTCAGTTTTTATAACTCTCTCTAACTCTTCGGCAATACCAGTACTACTTGCAATACCCAAGTTACAAGTATCTGTTCCTGGACAAGCTGTAATATCTACTGCTTTATTATAACCAGCTTCTACAAAACCTAATTTTTCAAGTTCTTGATAGAAAAACGGCAGTAATTCTTCCTTAACAAAAGGAATTACAATGTTTTGACGTAATGTTAAACGTACTTCGCCTGCAGCATAATCATCTACAAGTTTTGATAACAAACGTGCTTTATCAGTATAGAAATCACCTAATAGTACCTTAATACCAATAGCAACATAGCCTTCTTGTTTTTGAGGAATTATGTTTGTTGATTTCCATAAATCAAATGCTTCTTGATCTTTTATTTCAACATTAGGCGCTTCTACTTGAACTGGAACAGAAGCTTTATAAGCATCTGCATCAATTGCCACACTTTTAAATTCGATAGCCTTTTGTTCTTGCTCAATTAATTCTTTAAAAGCATCTAATCCTATATCTTTTAATAAGAATTTCATTCTTGCCTTGGCACGACTTTTACGCTCGCCATGACGATCAAAAATTCTTAGTATACCTTCCATTATTGGAATGATTTTATCTGTTTCAACAAAATCATATAACACATCGGCATGACGCGGTTGAGATCCTAATCCACCTGCAACCATTACTTTAAAACCACGAACACCATCCCTTACTTTAGCAATGTATCCTATGTCATGCAAATACGATAATCCTGTGTCTTCATCTGAAGATGAGAAAGACACTTTGAATTTACGTCCCATTTCCTGACAGATAGGATTTCTTAAAAAGAACTTATATAAAGCGTCTGCATACGGAGATACATCAAATGGTTCGTTTACATCTATACCAGCTGTTTCAGAAGCAGTTACATTTCTTACTACATTACCACAAGCTTCACGTACCGTAACTTCATCTTTCTCTAATTCTGCCCAAAGCTCAGGTGTTCTATTTAAATCTACATAGTGAATTTGAATATCCTGACGTGTTGTAATGTGTAAACGTCCTCTTGAATATTCATCAGACACTTCAGAAATTCGTCGCAATTGATTACTCTTTAATTTCCCGTAAGGTATCTTAATACGAATCATTTGAACACCTTCTTGTCTTTGCCCATAAACACCACGAGCTAAACGAAGGCTTCTAAATTTTTCTTCATCAATTTTTCCATTGTGAAATAATTCGATTTTATTGGCTAATTCAATAATATCTTTTTCTACAACAGGATTTTCTATTTCTGTTCTAAAACTTTGCATGTTTCCTTTTTTTCTTTTCTTAAATCTCACTAGTTAATGCCCAGCGAGAAGGCATTCCTTTTTTATTGTATAAAACCAGCACCTACTGTACTGTTAGACTGCGGATCAATAACAATGAACGATCCGTTAGTTCTGTGATCTTTAAACTTATCGTAAAAAATAGGTTTGTTTAATTTGAAACTTACCTTAGCAATATCATTCATACCTAATCCTGTTACATCTTCTTCAATTCCAGAATAATCAGGATTAATTTTATGATGAATGGTATCTACTTTAGCTAATACTTTATTAATACCATGCTGAACAACATACTTTCCTCCAGGTGTTAATTGCTTAGAATCCATCCAACACACGTTAGCAGTAAATTGCTTTTCAATAGTTGGTAAATCATCTTTCTTAACAATCATATCGCCTCTACTTACATTTACATCATCTTCTAAAGTGATTGTAACAGACGAGCGTCTTGATGCAGTTTCAAACGTTTCATCGTAGAAATAAATCTCTTTAATTTTAGATTCTGTTTGAGATGGCAATACCACAACCTCATCACCTACACTTAAATTACCTCCATACACTTTACCAGCGTATCCTCTATAATCGTGGTACTCTTCAGTTTTAGGACGAATCACATATTGCACTGGGAAACGTGGTGTACCCGTATTAAAGATATCTGCTTTATCTAAATTTTCTAAATGTGTTAAAATAGACTCTCCTGTGTACCAAGGCATGTTTTCAGACTTGTTCACTACATTATCACCTTTTAAAGCACTTACAGGTATAAAAGAGATGTTTTGATCTTGGTAATCTCTCTTGCTCATTAGTTCTTCAAAATCTGCTTTAATCTTGTTGTAAACATCTTCAGAATAATCAACCAAATCCATTTTATTAATAGCTACTACCACGTCTTTAATACGTAATAGGTTGTTAATAAAGAAATGGCGGTTTGTTTGCTCAATTACTCCTTTTCTAGCATCAATTAAGATGATTGAAGCTTGTGATGTTGAAGCTCCTGTTACCATGTTTCTTGTATACTCTACATGACCAGGTGTATCTGCTATAATGTAACTTTTATTTTTTGTTGAAAAATAAATATGTGCTACGTCTATAGTAATACCTTGCTCCCTTTCTGCTACCAATCCATCAGTTGCTAAGGAAAAGTCTAAATAATCATAACCACGTTTTTTACTAGTTGCTTCGATAGCCTCTAATTTATCTGTAGTTAATGATTTTGTATCGTAAAGAATTCTACCTATTAATGTGCTCTTTCCGTCATCTACACTTCCTGCTGTTGCAATCTTTAATACTTCCATAAGTTGCCCCTCCTAACCTCCCCTTTGGGGAGGAACTCTTACTCGGGTAAAGTAAGAATATTGTTGTTGTTATTTTTTCATATGTACAAGGTTATCATAACCTTGCTGAATAATTACTCTTTTTTTAATCCGCAAACTTGCTAATTCCCCCTTTGGGGGTTAGGGGGCTTAAAAATACCCTTGTTGTTTACGTTTTTCCATAGCGGCTTCAGAACGTTTATCATCAATTCTGGCACCACGTTCAGATATTGAAGAATCTCTAATCTCTTCCACAACTTTGTTTATAGTTGTTGCATCTGATAACACTGCTGCTGTACAACTCATATCTCCAACAGTTCTAAAACGAACCATTTCTTCAATTACTTCTTCTTCTTCATCTCTATAAACGATACCATCTTCTGCAGACCAAATCATTCCGTCTCTTAAGAATACTTTACGTTTATGAGCAAAATAGATTGAAGGAATCTCTATACTTTCCTTTTCTATATAAGACCAAACATCTAATTCTGTCCAGTTTGAAATTGGGAATACGCGAACGTTTTGTCCTAATTCAATTTCACCATTTAACATATCGAATAACTCAGGCCTTTGATTTTTCTCATCCCATTGACCGAAATCATCACGAACTGAAAAAATACGTTCTTTAGCTCTTGCTTTCTCTTCATCTCTACGCGCACCACCAATACAAGCATCAAATTTAAATTCTTCAATGGCATCTAAAAGCGTGGTAGTTTGCAACATATTTCTACTTGCGTAACGCCCAGACTCCTCTTTTACTTTTCCCTGATCAATTGAATCTTGAACATTTCTAACAATAAGTTCTAGACCTAATTCCTCTACTAATCTGTCTCTAAATTCTATAGTCTCTGGAAAGTTATGTCCTGTATCTATATGCATTAAAGGAAAAGGGATTTTAGCAGGATAGAACGCCTTTTGCGCTAACCTTACTAAAGTGATTGAATCTTTTCCACCAGAAAATAATAATACTGGTTTTTCAAACTGAGCTGCTACTTCTCTCATGATGTAGATAGCTTCGTTCTCTAACGCGTTAATATATGATGTATCTTTCTTCATAATCTTATGTTGTTAAGCATGTAATCCACACTCTCTGTTTGCTAATGCTTTAGTTGGATCGAAATATTTAAATTCGTTTGGTAAATTATTTTCTTCTAGATAAGCATCTAGTTTTTCATCAGACCAATAGTAAAACGGACTCACTTTTAGCACACCATCTGCACTTAAACTGAATATATCAATACTATTTCTAAAAGCGGTTTGCCCTTGACGTAAATTAGTAAACCATACTTTTGGCTTATGCTCTTCCATAGCTCTTCTAAACGGTTCTAATTTTACCTGCTCGGTAAACTCTGCATGTTTTGGATCATCTACACTTGGTATTCCCATTACCACATCTCGGTGAGAAGACGTTTGTTTTGGCACATATAAGAATACATTTAAACTCAAGTCTTTAATAACTTGCTCTGCATGTCTATACGTTTGTGGTGTATTATAACCTGTATCGCACCACACAACAGGAACTTCTTTAACCTCTGTACTCACTGCGTGTAATATTGCCGCCTCGTAAGGTCTAAAGTTTGTTGTTACCACTGCTTCGGTATTAAGCTCAAAAGCTTTTTTTATAATTTCTGAAGGAGAGGCGTCTTTAAATTCCTTGTTTAAACTTTGTATTTGTTCTTCTGTAAACATGTCTTTATATATTATTTCCCCCATTTTATAGCGTTCCACACGCGTTCATGGAAAAAGTATAAAATCAATTTTGTTATAAAATCTACTGATGCTATTGATGCAGCTAATGAAATTTTACCTGTTAAAAAATACGACACCAATAACGTATCTAATGTACCTACAACTCTCCAGCTTAATGCTTTAGCAACACTTCTAATTGGTTTTTCACCCGCACTATCCTCTTTGTAAGTAGATTTTTCTTTGCCTTTTAATAACATTTGCGCTATCATTTGTCGTTTTATTACATTAATCCTATCAATTTAATAGGAATTACAAAAGTAACACTTTTTATTACACTACAAACCATATTAACAACTTTTTAGAATAATGAAACATTTTCCGTAGTATTCAATCAAAAAAAACAATGAATTTTGGAAATTTTAGGAATCTTGCAATATTATATACCCGATAAATCTGCTAATGTTCTGTTTCTAAACACACTTAAGGTACTATCTCTTACTTCTACCATAAGTTTATGCACACTACATTGGTGTTCATCGGGGCAATCATCGCACTTCTCATAAAAATTAAGACTAACACAAGGCACCATTGCTATTGGTCCTTCTAAAACACGCATGACGTCCGTCATTAAAATTTCAGATGGGTTTTTCCTTAAATAATACCCGCCATGTTTTCCTTTTTTTGAAGCAAGCAAGCCTGCTTTTCTGAGGGTAAGTAATATACTTTCTAAAAACTTTTGAGGTATATTTTCACTTTCAGAAATTTCCCCAACCCTTACAGGAGCATCATCTTCGGTTCTGGCAATATAAGTTAGTGCCTTTAATCCGTATTTAGTTTTTTTAGATAGCATGGTGCTAATATAATTATTTTAACAAACAATTTTAATTATGCTTATTAACTCTTATCCTAAAAGCTTCATGACCTAGCCCCCCATCAGCTCCAACTGCTTCTATAACACCAAGAAACTCAGAATTGGTATCGGAACAATAAAACTCTACAATTACTTCTCCGTTTTGATCTGTTACAAGGTTTGGCGCCCACAACAATGTATTTCTTTTATCTGGGAATGGATCATTTACAGTTACCTCATCATAAGTCATATTAAAAAACTGTCGCTTTCCATAAAAACTTTTTATTGCAGTTAAGTTATATAGCTCTAAAAGTTCCTCTTGCGTTAATTGTTTTTTATGACCATCAAAAACATTATTGCTTACAAAACCGAAAGAGGGACAGTGGTTTTTACAATTAACAATTCCATTATGACAGACACATGTTTCAATATTGGGTTCTAGTTTTTGCAGACTATCTAGTTGCCCTAATAACTTATCTCGAAATATGGGAGTTTTTCTCTTCTTTATATAAACTTCTTCCAAATTTTGCGTACCATCATAATATTGAAACGGAGTAACTTCTTTAAATAATGACTTTGGAGCACTTTTAAAAGAGTAGACCAACTGCTTTTGTTTTTTATACTTTGTAATAGTATCCGAATCCACTTCAGATACTAGTATTCTATAATCTTTTGTATCGCCTTCACCAAAAGGTTTCAAGTAAACATAACCCCGTTGCCCTATTTTTAAAAATCTACTACTAACTTTAAAACTTTTATCTTCATTAACCTGTATGAAATTAGTATTATTAGTTTGATTTCCAGAAGAAACCACAACAAAATATGGTTTAGGTTCTTTTTCTTTATAGAGGACTTTAAATTTCCCAATTAATGGATCTTCTATAATAGCATTAGTTTTAGGTTGGAGCTTCTCTAAATTCGACTCGGACCACTGGTAACTCCTCCAACCATTTGTAAGCAATAACAAATCTAAATCTCTCTTCCTTGTCTTATTATTTTTATCGAAATAATACTCTGGGTTATAAATGTTTCCCTTTAACTGAGAGCTCAGATAATAATGTGTGAGAATGTTTTTTGATTCCACTTTATTTCTATAAAACTTATCATAAACACTTAACCCCAAGTGAGTCACAACAGGTTGATCGTTGGCATCCTTTATGCTTAGTTTTAACACAACCTTTTCTCTAGTCTTATAACGTTCTTTGCTTAAGTTGGTCTCAATTTTCAAATTCTTATCTAGACCTATGTAAATTAGTCGCTCCGCAATAGGTTTTAAACTACTATTGAACAAAGTTACCTCCGCAACACCATTGGGTACATCTGTTAAAGGAATTTTAATTAAGCTCTCTTTACTTTCAAGAGTCTTAATTAAGATTTTATAGGTTACTCCTCTAACATGAAGTCTTACAAAAACTTTCTCCCCTATTTGCTCTGTAGTTCTTGCTATCTTAAAATTAGCATATTTTGGAGTCTGTGATATAAGATGCAATAGCTTGCCTTCTTTTAAAACCTCGGGAAATTCATACCATGTATCGTTAACTTTTATTTGGTACTTGTTTTCAGTTTTTAGAAAACACTTAAAAGTTCCCATACCCAAATGAGACGTATTGAATGTGTTGATTATACTGTCATTTTCGTATACATACCCAGTAACATTTTCTGGGTACCCCATTAGATCGGTTGCTTTAAATGCTAACTTATTTTCAAAACCTGCAACTAGATGACCACCTTCTGGAAATACGGAAAACTTAATCTTTGAGCTATTAACTTCCTTAGACTCATCTTTTACGAGTTCTTCTTTATTGACCGAAAATATTTTTATTTTCTTTTGCGCACAGAATTCCTCTGTGTTCTTAAAAAAAGAGTACGAAGTATATGCAACTAAGGTGTAGTTGCCACTTTCTAACTTTTCATCAAGATATACATGACCATCAACAAAACCGTGTTCGATTTCATACTTCTCTTCCCATACCACCTCTTCTGTTTTATCATTTAGTAGCTGAAGATAAAATAAGTTACTTCTCAAAGAAGGCACATGAAATTGAGCATCTAAAACATAACCTTTAAACCATAAGTCTTCTTGAGACATATATATGTCCTTATTGGTCTGAATATAAATTAAGTCTTCTGCTTTTCTTTTAGAAAGCTCATTAATACGATTGGCAATTAAGTCTGTTTGATTATTTCCATTGGTTTGCGAAAATGTAAAAACGACACAACACAGAAAAAAAAGATAAAAACTTACATTTTTTTTAAAGCACATTCTAGATGAATAAAAACCATCTAAAACTAGTTGAATTTGTGAAACATAGCAATTAAAACTTCTTATATTTTTCTTAACAAGAATAAAAAAAATTCAATTTTAATTAAACCATATTCTTCTTCCAACACGGAATTAGAACATAAAAGTACCTGATAAATCCTCTAAAAAAACTGACCAATACCAAACACAACACCGTTACCTCCGTTTCCTGTTATGTTAACACCATAATCAAAACGCAATACAGCATTGAAAATATATTTATGAATAAAACGTAAGCCTAAACCTGTTTGCACTCTTGTGGTATCTGACGAGAATAGTTCTTTTAGATCAGCATTAGGTCTTTGCACACCACTAACGTCTACAAAACTATTGCTTTGCAACACAAACCACTTCTTCTCTATTAAAGTGTATCTGTATTCCGAATTGATTGCAGCTATTGCAACACCTCTATCAATTATATTACCAGCACCCCTTATGTTTAATTGATTATCTATTGTTAAGGGAGCAAAAACACTCTTATTAATCGGATTACTTATCTGCAACTGTAATTGCGTTGCCAAATTACCCTTATCTCCAATTCGTTTAAAATATTGGGTTGTATTATTGAGCATATAATCTGTTTGTAATAAATCATTACTATTTGTAAAAATGCTTGCTTCAAAAAGGTTTCTAAAGCCAGATACATTCTGATACTCAATATCTAAATCTACGTATTCATAAGAGCCTCTATATGCCGTTCTAGAAATTGATGGTTCAGGAATATTAACTATATCTTCATTATTCGTATTTATGAACATATACTCTTCTTTAGAGGCTTTTACCCCAAGTTCAAATCGGTTATGAAAGTTTAGCTCATAAAATAGTGTAACTTCTGGCCCTTTTGTAGTGTAGATAAAGTCATTAGAATTTTCAACGTCATCAGGGTTAAAAAAAATAGGTTGTTGCGAACTATCATCAATATAATTTACTCCTAAACCTAATTTATTTGTTAACAGGTAAGGGTGTTCCAGAAAAACACCAAAGCCATTGAATACTTCTTTTTTATAAAATCCTCCAAAAATGATGTTTCTACCCAAGCCATTAAATTCAAATGCCGAAAATCGATATGAAAAACTATCGTCACTAGCTTGTCCTATTCTAAGCCCGGGAATAATACTAAAATTTTCTTCTATTATGTAAGTTACGTTATAACCTGAGGTTCCATTGGGCTCTACCTTATAATCAGCATAGGCAATTCCATCTAGCCGTTTAAAACGTTCTATATCGGTTATAATAGTTAAGCTATCTGTCTCCAGACCAGGTTTAACTTTAGCTATTCTTGATAAAAAATGTGATTTAGTTTTCTTTAAACCCTCAAAGTTTAAACTCTCAACACTAAACGAATTGGTTTGAGCAAATACCTGAAAAGTAAAAAGAGTTATTAATAAAGCGCATATGCCCTTTATGATTTCTCTTCTCATAATCTTTTTTGCTCATAACAGTCGGTATTACTTCAAAAAAATTACCATTAAGAAGAATTTCATTAAGTTAATGCGTTACCCATTCAATTAAAACCTCACTCATTACAACACAATCCCCTCTTAAAAGCACTCTATCATTTTCAATAACCTTACATTCTACAATCCCTCCTCTTTTTGAAGCTTGGTAACCAATCACTTTATTCTTTTCCAATTTATAGCTCCAATAATCAGCTAAATAACAGTGTGCAGAGCCTGTTACCGGATCTTCATTAATTCCTGCTGCTGGTGCAAAAAAACGCGATACGAAATCGTAATTATTATCGGTCGATTTTGATGTAACAATAAACTTAACTTTATCATGTTCTAATAACTTACTAAAATTAGGTTTTAGATTGCGCACTTGTTCTTCAGTTTCAAACTCCAATAAATACCAATCCTTGTGTTCGGAAATAGCAATTGGTGCTTGCCCCAGCACCTCTTCAATTAAACCATCTTTAGCACTTACGAGTGTCATTTTCCCAATTGGAAAATTCATCTCTAGTAAATCACCTACTTTACGTACTGTTAAAACCCCGCTCTTTGTGTTGAATTCTAAAAGCTCTTTTTTAACTTCATATTTTTCAAATAAAATTTTAGCAGTGGCCAATGTTGCATGACCACAAAGGTCTATCTCAACTTCTGGGGTAAACCATCTTAGTTGATATGCGCCATTTTCTAAATACACAAAGGCTGTTTCAGAAAGATTCATTTCCTGAGCTATATCAATATATTCTTTAACAGAAAGCGGATTATCTAACACACAAACTGCTGCTGGGTTCCCTTTAAAAGGTGTATCTGTAAACGAGTCTACTGTAAAAAGTCTCATTGTATTATTTTAATGCTTGTTCAAAATCGGCTATAATATCATCTATATGTTCCAAACCTAAAGAGCAACGTACCATGCCATCTGTAATCCCCACCGCTGCTTTTACCTCTGGTTCTACTTTGGCGTGAGTTGTACTTGCCGGATGTGTTACAATAGTTCTTGTATCTCCTAAATTAGCAGACAATGAACACATTTTTATGTTATCAAAGAAATTACGACCGCCTTCAATACCTCCTTCAACTTCAAAAGCCACAATATTACCACCTAGTCTCATCTGCTTCTTAGCCACTTCATACTTTGGATGCGATTTTAAAAACGGATATTTCACCCACTTTACTTTAGGGTGCTCTTCTAAGTAAGTTGCCAATTTTAGGGCGTTTTCACAATGCCTCTCTGCTCTTACCGCTAGCGTTTCTAGAGATTTTGACAATACCCAAGCGTTAAACGGACTCATTGATGGTCCTGTTAATCTTGAGAATAAGTAAATCTCTCTTATTAGTTCTTTTTTACCAACAGTAATTCCTCCTAGTACGCGCCCTTGCCCATCCATTAACTTAGTAGCCGAATGGATTACCAAATCGGCGCCATGCTTAATTGGGTTTTGTAAATAGGGTGTAGCAAAGCAATTATCTATTACCAATAATAAATTATGCTTTTTACAGAGCGCGCTTAAAAAGTCTAAATCTAGCACATCGACACCTGGATTTGTTGGTGTTTCAGCATAAATAAACTTTGTATTTGATTGAATTAAGGCCTCTATAGTTTCTGGCTCATTAATATTGAAATACGAACTCGAAATATTCCATTTTGGCAAGTACTTGGTAAATAAACCGTGAGTCGCTCCAAATACAGAACTGCATGACACCACATGATCTCCAGAATCTAATAATGTAGCGAAGGTTGAAAATACAGCTGCCATACCACTCGCAAAGGCAAACCCTGCTTCAGCACCTTCCATTTTGCATACCTTTTCAATAAACTCATTGGTATTTGGATTACTGTAACGGCTGTATAAATCGCGTTCCTTTTCTTCAGCAAAAGATGCGCGCATTTCTTCAGCGTCATCAAACACAAAACCTGAGGTTAAGTATAATGGCACAGAATGCTCCGAAAACTGTGTAGTTTCGGATTGTGTACGTATTGCTTCTGTTTCAAAATGTTTATTTTCTTTGCTCATCTTCTTTTTTCTTGAATCTGGTCTAAATTTAGACCTTCTATGTTTCGAGATCCTAAAACAAGTTCAGGATAGCATTTATTTTTTTATTAATTAACATGTTTAGACAACCTCAAAATATCTCCAAACACACCTCTAGCTGTAACCTCAGCACCCGCCCCTGCGCCTTGAATGACTATGGGTTGTTCGCCGTAACTTTCGGTAAATATTTCAAAAATAGCATCACTACCTTTTACATGACCTAAGGTACTATCTTCTGGTATTGACACTAACTTTACTTCTAAATTCCCTTTATCTTGAGATAAATCTCCCGATAAATCACCTACATATCTTAGTACATGACCTTCTTCCTGATTGTCCTTTATTTGTTGATATTGCTCATCTAAAACCTCTAACTGACTTAAGAACTCTTGCACCGAAATATCTCTGTAAGCTTCTGGAATTAAATTCAGCACTTCTACATCTTCAAATTCATTTTGCAAATCCAACTCTCTAGCTAAAATTAACAACTTTCTAGCAACATCATTACCTGAAAAATCTTCACGTGGGTCTGGTTCAGTAAAACCTTTATCTATTGTTTCCTGAATGATTTCACTAAACGGTTTGTCTTCTACAGAAAAATTATTGAACAAATAACTTAACGTCCCTGAAAACACACCTCTAATTCTTGTAATATTTTCACCCGATTCGTGCAATAATTTAATCGTATCAATTAACGGTAGACCTGCACCAACGGTTGTTTCATATAAATATTCTTTGTTATTTAACTCTAGTTGTTCTCTTAATTCTTTATAAAACGAATGTGAAATGGTATTGGCTATTTTGTTAGAGGATACTAAATCAAATCCGGCTTCAACCAAAGGAATATAATTTTTATAAAACTCTGAGCTTGCGGTATTATCTACAGCAATTAAGTTTTCTAAATGATGGTTCTTGGCATATGTAATGATATCATTAATTGAGCTTTCTAAATTACTTGAAGCAATGGCATTCTCCCAATTGGTATTAGCCCCATTTTTATCAAGTATTAATTTAGTAGAATTAGCGATAGCGAAAACATTTAAATTAATTCCCTTACGCCTTTCAATCTCATCTTTAGACTTTAAAATTTGATTTATTAGGGCACCGCCAACACCTCCGTGACCAAAAATAGCGATGTTTATCTTTTTAGAAATTCCGAAGACTTCACCATGAATTACATTCAACGCTTTATGCAGTTGTGGTTTTTTAACCACTAAACTCACATTCTTACCAGTAACTGTATTATTGAACAATAATGGTGTAATTTGATTTCTTATTAACGCGTTAAACGGTTTGTGAAATGAGCTCAGCTCTATACCTACAATAGAAATTACTGCTACATCGTCATCTACATCAATTTTATTTACGTCTTGAGAATAGAAATCTGTTTCAAACTCACGCTCTAGTGCAATAACAGCTTGAGTAGCTTGATCTGCATCTATAATTAATCCAATTCCTCTTTCAGAAGAGCCTTGAGACACAATACTAACACTAATGCCATAACTACTTAATGCTCCAAAAATCCTTGCATCTACACCTATTTTACCTAATAGTCCGCGACCTTCTAAATTTAAAAGCGCCACATTATCTAGTACAGATAAAGATGTAACTTCTTTAACACTTGGCTTAGCCGTAATTAAAGTACCTTCATCATCGGAATTAAACGTATTTAGAATTCTCAAGTTGATATTCTTTTCAACTAACGGAATAATCGTTTTGGCATGTAAAACTGAGGTACCAAAATTTGCCAACTCATTAGCTTCACTAAAAGACAATTCTCTAATTTGTTTGGCATCTGGAACCAAGTTGGGATCCGCTGTATAAATACCGCTTACATGCGTATAGTTTTGCAACTCTTCAGCATCCAAGTAATTGGCTAAAAGTGCTGCTGTATAGTTGCTACCGTTTCTTCCTAAGGTAGTGGTTTCGTTCTTTAAATTAGAAGCAATAAAACCAGTAACAACATTAACCACATTTTTATTAGAATTGAAGTACTCCTTAATATTTTCCTTAGAAAGTTTGGATAATGGTTGCGCATTACCAAAAGATTCATCGGTTTTTATTAACTCCCTTGAATCAGTGGCTTTCGCTTCAATGCCACGTTCATTTAACAAGTTAGTAATAAGCTTAACCGAAAGTAATTCACCTTGAGCCAAAATAGTATCCTTCGTCTTTTTACTAAAATCCCTTAGCAAACTTACACCCTCAAATAGTTTATCTAGAGTTGAAAACTCTTTAGAAAAATCTATTGTTTTTGAAGGTTCAGATTGATAACTTTTAAAAGCTTCTAATTCCTCTTTATAATCCTCACCTTTGATAGCCTTATCTAAAAGATGCTCCAGCTCGTCTGTTGCAGCCCCCCTTGCAGAAACCACCACCGAAATACGTTCGCCATCATTTATCTTATTCTCTATAATTGAAAGTACTGTTTCTAAGCCTTTTCCGTTAGCTAAAGATTTACCTCCAAATTTCAATATTTTCATTCTTCTCCTTTTAGAATTTGGCACAAAAATGCCTTCAATAATTTTTTCCAGTTGTTCGTATTCCATTAAAAACGCGTCATGACCATGCACTGAGTGAATTTCACTATACGTTACATTTGGATGCGTTAACGCCAACTGTTTATGCGTTTCTCTGTTTTCTTCCGCAGTAAAAAACAAATCTGAATCTACTCCAACTATATGAATATTCGCTTTAATATTATCAAGCACATTAAAATCTTCTTCTCTGCCTTTAGTAACATCTATAGTCTTTAGCAGTTGATTCATGAGTTTATAAGCCGACAATTGAAAACGTTCCTGAAGTTTCTTTCCATGATGCAATAACCAACTTTCCACATTAAAGATTTCTAAATCTTCATTTTTTGTACGTTGAAAACGCTCCTTAAAAGACTCAGGTGTTCTATAACATAGCATGGCATGCATTCTAGCATCGTGCACTGGATTTTTAGAATTTATTAAAAATTGCTCTTGTATTTGGCAGTTGGCAATTAACCAATCTGTAGATTTCCAATCTGTAGCCACTACCACCAAGTTTTCTGCAAAATCTGGTTGCAACACTGCCATTTCCCAAGCAATTCCTCCTCCTAAAGAACCTCCAATACATGCAAAGACTTTACCCGTTTCTAATATCTTAAGACCTTCTAAAAATAGTTTTGCCACATCACGAGCAACAAAATCTTTATAGTTATCTATAACAAAACCATCAAATCCGTTTCCAGGAATATTAAATGCTAGAACAGAATACAACTTGGTATCTATAACTTTGTTATCACCTATTAAATCTTGCCACCAGCCATTTTTTCCTGCTACATTACTATTTCCTGTTAATGCGTGATTAACAAGCACTATTGGTGCTGTACCTAAAGCTTGCCCAAACACCTGATAGCTTAATTGTATTTCAGGATTTGTTACACCGCTTTCTGTAGTGTAATTATTGATTGTTATATGTTGTAAATTCTGTTCCATATTGAGGTCTCCCCTAACCCCTCCAAAGGAGGGGAATTCTACTCTTGTATTTTATTTATTTTATCTTAGCAAATGCCTGTTTTAAATCTGCTTTTAGGTCTTCAACATCTTCTATACCTACAGATAATCTAATTAAATCTGGAGTTACACCCGCAGATGCTTGTTGAGCTTCATCTAGCTGTTGATGTGTTGTACTTGATGGGTGAATAATTAATGATTTTGTATCGCCAATATTCGCTAATAATGAGAATATTGTGGTCTCATCTGCAATAGTTTTAGCTGCTTCAAAACCAGCCTTAGCACCAAAAGTTACAATTCCACTTTGTCCTTTTGGCAAATATTTTTTGGCTAAAGCATTGTATTTACTACTTTCTAAACCTGGATAGTTAACCCAAGCCACTTCTGGTTGTGCTTCTAACCATTTTGCCAATTCTAAGGCATTTTCACTATGTTGTTTAATTCTAACAGGTAAGGTTTCTAAACCTTGCAAAATGTTAAAGGCATTCGTAGGACTTATAGCCCCACCAAAATCACGTAAGCCCTCTAGAATTAATTTGAAAGTATAGGAAGCTGCGCCTAAAGTTTCATGATACTTTAATCCGTGATAACCAGCAGAAGGTTCTGTAAATTCAGGGAATTTTCCATTAGCCCAATCAAATGTTCCTGCATCAATAATTGCTCCTCCAAGAGAAGTTCCTTGTCCGCCAATATATTTTGTTAATGAATGAATAACAATGTTAGCTCCATGTTTAATGGGGTTTAATAATGCAGGTGTGGCTACTGTATTATCAACTATAAAAGGCACTTCTGCTTTTTTAGACGCTTCTGCAATGGCTTCTAAGTCTAATACATCCAATTTTGGATTCCCTAAAGACTCCACAAAGAATGCCCTAGTATTATCTTGAACGGCATTGGTAAAGTTTTCAGGATTAGAAGCATCTACAAAGGTAGTAGTAATTCCTAATCTTGGTAATGTTACATTAAGTAAGTTATAGGTACCACCATATAAACTACTAGATGCCACAATATGGTCTCCAGCTTTTAAAAGTGTTAGCAATCCAGTTGAGATTGCTGCAGTACCCGAAGCAAAAACCACTGCTCCAATACCTCCCTCAACGGCAGCCAATCGCTCTTGCAAAATTTGATTAGTTGGGTTATTTAATCTTGTGTAAATAAATCCTAACTCTTGCAAAGAGAATAAATTGGCAGCATGTTCAGAATCATTGAACACATAAGATGTTGTTTGATAAATTGGAACCGCTCTTGTTCCTCCTGTTGCTGTTACGTCATGCCCTGCATGTAATGCGTTTGTTGCTAATTTTTGATCGCTCATTTTTCTAATTTTTTCTTTGAGTTAATAAACTAAACCAAAAGCCAAAAATGTGTTATTACTAACATACGTATATATAGAAAAATGCTAAAAAGAAATCAAAATTACGGAATGTAATTTGTTACGTTATCTATCCAAACGCCCGATAAATGAATCGATTGTTTAAGTAGAATTTAGCACCTTCTTTAATAAGTTTAAAGGGTTGCTAAGGCTTCACCGGGTCTAATCCCTCCACCTTTCTTGATAACATTTCAATATGTGTATTGAACTTTTGCTCTGCAAATATTCCAACAGAAAAGTGTAAAATCCAAATTTTTAACGAAAAAAATTAAAGTTTAGGTCAGATTCTTTTGAAATTTATCCCTAATAATATCTCCAATTGGTCTGTTTTCAATCTTAGATTCTAACCAAGAAATGATGTCTAAATACAGGAAAGCTCTGCTTTGATAAGGATCATCTTCAAACTCCTTTAATTTTTGATGAAGTTTGGTAAATTCTCTTTTTACCTCGTGCGGATATATATCACCTAAACCACGTAAGAACTTAATAAATTCCTTCTGAACTTCATACAAATCCTCCATTTTAATCAAGAACTTATAGGTACTTTTAATAAGCGTATCTAGGTTGTAATCTAAACCAGCTTCATAGTGCGCTACCAAATTCAAAATTCTAGAGAAACACAATAAATCTTCTCGCATTTGTAAAGATTTATTACTTATAATTTTCTCTAAAAATTGAATACAACCACGATTATCGCCAGCTCCAAAATACATGCTAGCAATTTTGTAATAGAATACCATTACGTGATGCTCATCAATTCTATTATCATAGTTTTTTAATTGTTCTAAAACCTCATCAATGAGCGGCAAACCTTCATTAAAACTACCTTCTATAAAGTGTAAGTTAAACTTGTTAGTATAAATGTAAAGGAAAGCTAAACCTTCAATATTGTCATCAAGCGGAAACCACTTTTCTTGGGTAATGACCTCTAACTTAGATAAAGTTTCTTTGAATTTATCATACTGTCTTAAATAAAAGAGGGCTTCAAGTAAATAATGATTTCCTCTTAAAAAAAACACAGGGTTTAAAACAATCATATCTTTGTTGTCGTAAAATAAATCCACCCACTTCGAAGCAAATTTATAACAAGACAAAAAATCTACTGTTAAAAAACTATACCATAATTTAGCCTTATACAGCCAAAGCTTTTCTCTAAAACCTAGCTTATTAATATCATAATCTGGTAACCTATCCTGATAATACTTTGTAATTATTTGATGCTCATGATCGTTCTTTACATAACCTGTTTTTAAAAAGAGACCATAAAGCTGAAGTGACAAATTAGACAACTTACTGGCAACAACGTTTTGCTGACTTAACTCTTTTGCCTGTACTGTTAGCTCATCTGCTCTATTACTTAAGCTGCGTGTAATGTATTGTGATTCTATTATTTTTTCAAGCTCAACAATTTCGTAAGCAATGTTTTTTTCCTCATTTGCAATGGCCAAATTCTTTGCTTTATCTAAAATTTTTAAGCTCTGTTTATACAAGCCTTTATGATATAGAATTGTAGCAAAATCTAACTGTTCCCTAATTTGAATTCTAATATCTTGGTGAGACGGATTTAACCTAAGACTAATAAGTATTTGTTTATACAAATGCGCCTTTAGATTTGAGAGTTGTTGCTTCTTTACAATTCCCTTTTTTAAAATGGTAGCCTCGTCGTACTTAGGTAGTTTATCGAGAATATTAAATAAGGTTAAAAATTTTGAATCTTCGTTAACACCTAATCGACCTACGTAAAGTTTAAATTGTCTTTTTTCTGACTTAGACAATGACTTTACCAAAACAAACAAATTATCTTTTTGCTCTCTTGTCATAGTTACAAAAACAAATTCAAAATACTGAAATACAGATAATTAACCACAATCAACTGTAGTTAAACATCGTAAAAAAAGTAATTGAAGTAGTTAGTTTTACGAAACCAAAATATACATTCGTAAAAGAATAAGAAAATATATTTGAATAAATGTCTGATAATAAGGTACAAATTTTTGACACTACGCTAAGGGATGGTGAGCAAGTTCCAGGATGCAAATTAAATACTGAACAAAAATTAGTTATTGCAGAACAGCTGGATCAATTAGGCGTGGATATAATTGAAGCTGGGTTTCCTGTTTCCAGTCCTGGGGACTTTAAATCGGTTGAAGCCATTTCGAAAATAGTAAAAAATGCAACTGTATGTGGTTTAACGCGTTCGGTTGAAAACGATATAAAAGTAGCGGCTGAGGCATTGCAATATGCTAAAACGCCAAGAATTCATACAGGAATCGGAACATCTGAATCTCACATTAAGTTCAAATTTAAATCTACTCAAGAAGATATTATTGAACGTGCTGTGAAGGCAGTAAGTTATGCAAAATCTTTTGTGGAGGATGTTGAGTTTTATGCTGAAGATGCTGGTAGAACCGATAACGAGTATTTAGCTCGTGTTTGTGAGGCCGTAATTAAAGCTGGTGCAACAGTATTAAATATTCCTGATACTACAGGATATTGTTTGCCACATGAATATGGTGCTAAAATTAAATACTTAAAAGAAAACGTAAAAGGAATTGACAAAGCCATTTTGTCTTGTCATTGCCATAATGATTTAGGTTTAGCTACAGCTAACTCTATAGAAGGTGTAATTAATGGAGCACGCCAGATAGAATGTACCATTAACGGTATTGGGGAACGGGCTGGAAACACTGCTTTAGAAGAAGTAGTAATGGTTTTAAGACAACATCCGTACTTAAATTTAGACACTGGTATAAATTCTAAAATGCTTTATGGTATTAGTCAATTAGTATCAGATAGCATGGGTATATACACGCAACCTAATAAGGCTATCGTAGGCGCTAATGCTTTTGCTCATAGTTCGGGAATTCACCAAGATGGTGTAATTAAAAATCGTGAAACATACGAGATAATAGACCCGAAAGATGTTGGTGTTACTGAGTCTGCCATTGTTTTAACTGCAAGAAGCGGTAGAGCTGCATTAGCTTACAGAGCAAAAATTGTAGGGTATGAATTAACTAAACTTCAATTAGATGAAGTGTATACCAAGTTCTTAGAATTTGCTGATAAGAAAAAGGAAATTGATGATAATGATATTCATCAAATAGTTGAATCTTCATCTATTTACAACGAAATTAATTCGGCTTAATTCATTATATTTAGAGGGATGAAGTTAAATATAGCTGTTTTACCGGGTGATGGTATAGGACCAGAAGTTACTGCTCAAGCCATAAAGGTTTTGAAAGCTATTGCCATGGAATTTAATCATGTCTTTACTTTTAACACCGCTTTGGTTGGTGCTGCGGCTATTGAAAAAACCGGACTACCTCTACCTGAAGAAACTGTTAGCATTTGCGAAAACGCAGATGCTATTTTATTTGGTGCTATTGGTAACCCAAAATATGATGACCCTACAACGGAAATAAGACCAGAACAAGGACTATTAGGCCTAAGGAAGACCTTTGGTTTACATACCAATATAAGACCTGTAATTGCTTATGAAGATTTACTTAATAAATCTTCTCTAAAAATTAAACAGATAAAAGGCACTGATATTCTTATTTATAGAGAATTAACCAGTGGTATTTATTTTGGCGAGAAACATTTTAGCGATGAAGAAGCTTCGGATGTTTGTACGTATAGAAGAAGTGAAATTGAAAAAATCACGCATCAAGCATTTAAAGCAGCCCAGGGCAGAAAAAAGAAATTAACTTTAGTTGACAAAGCCAATGTTTTAGCAAGTTCTAGACTATGGCGCAAGGTCGTTACGGAAATTGCTGAAGAATACCCAGATGTTTCTTTAGAATGCAGATATATTGATAATGCCGCTATGGAACTTATTATCAATCCGAGACAATTCGATGTTATATTAACTGAGAACATGTTTGGAGATATTCTATCTGAAGAAGCAAGTGTTATTGTTGGTTCTATTGGTTTATTAGCTTCTGCTTCTATTGGAGATACTAAAGCTATGTTTGAACCTATTCATGGCGCCTATACGAAAGCTACCAATAAAGGTATTGCAAATCCAATTGCCTCTATTTTATCTGCTGCTATGTTATTAGATCATTTTGGGTTATATGACGAAGCATCTCTTGTACGAGAAGGTGTAGACAAATCATTAAAGCTTCATATTACAACACCAGATTTAAATACTAAATACGACAATATTAGCACCACTAAAGTTGGAGATTTTATTGAGGATTTTATTCATAATCCTGATGAGACCAATCTAAACTTTACAAACATACATTTAGGACAGTCCACAATTATTTAATTATTTGAGTTAGTCACCAATTTACAATTAAACTACAGACGTCCGTATAAAGAGCACTTTTAGAGTGCTCTTTTTTATACCTGTGGTAACGAAAGGAATTTGTAAATTTATAGTCTAATGTTTTACTAGTTTTGACAAGGGATTATATAGACATAAACGACTTTACCATTTTGGTTGAAGAATCAACCGCAATAGCACCTTTAATTGATGCCTGTTCTTTTGAAGAGCCATCTATTGGCGTTGCTTTTTATGGTGCTGGCAATGTTGAAGTTTCTGTTGAATACCCAGAAAATCAAATACCTTATACTCACACAAAAGGTTTAGCCTTATCTTTTTATGCCGATGAACAGGTAAAATTTGTTCATAAAGTTTCTGCAGACAAACCTTTACAGTGTATAGTTATTGTTACAGCACTTAGAAACCTAGACAAACTCCCAAATGAAGAGGGTGAAATATTTTCAAATCTTTTAAATGAATTAGTAAACCCTCGAGATTCTTATGTAGAAGGCCCTAGGTTTTTTATGTCTCCCGAAATGAATACAATAGTAGAACAGGTCTTTAAAAACAAATATCATGGCAAAACTAAAATGATGTTCTTTAGGAGCCAAATGACTGTATTATTATCTCATTTCTTTGGATATTTAGCCTCCTCCACAACTGAGAAACTAAAAGAACCCGAACAGAACAAATTACACCTTGCCAAGGACATTCTTCTTAAAAACATAGACAACCCTCCTTCCTTATCGGAACTATCAAGATTAATTGGGTTAAATAGTTATACGCTTAAAAAAGACTTTAAAAATTTATTTGGCGTACCCGTTTTTAAATACCTTCAAAATCAAAGATTAGAAGTAGCTAATAACTTAATCCGTAATGAAAATGCCACAGTACAAGAGGCCGCATGGCATGTGGGCTATGATAGCTTAAGTTCTTTTTCTAATGCTTTTGCCAAGAAATTTGGGTATAGGCCAAGCCAAATAAAATAACCACTCCTTTTAGAACAAATCATTCTCCTTTTCGAATTAATGAACCCTTTCATTAGGCTCTAGATTTGCATCATATTAATCATTAAATAATGACATATGAAAACAATCAGAGCTATTATAATTGCTGCAGGAGTTTGGATTTTCGGAGTAACAGCCTTCTCCCTTTCCTATTATCTTCCTGTATTGAATAATTTAGACTTACAAGCTAATATAGTATTAGCCCTTGTCTTAATTCCATTGGCAATTTTTGCTACTAAGCTGTATTATAAAAATCCTACTGATTTTTCATCTTACAAAGTAGCCATAATCATGTTTCTAACACTTGCTTGCTTAGATGCCTTGATAACCGTTCCATACTTGATGCAACCCTTGGGGTTAGGCTATTCAGATTTTTTTCTAAATGCTTCCTTTTGGCTAATTGCTCTTGAGTTTTTAACAGTTTCTATACTTACGGGAAATCTAAAAAAAATTCACCATGCAAATATCAATTAATTTACTCATTCTTATTGTCTGTACCTTTTTAACAGGGCTAACTGCTGGCCTATGTTTTACGTGGGCTAATGCTGTAACACCAGGTATAGGCAACTTGAACGACTTGGAATACCTCAAGGCTTTTCAACAAATGAATAGAGTCATCATTAACCCAACTTTTATAATAGTTTTTATGGGGCCATTCGTTTTACACATGGCTAATATATTTCTATTCAAAAATGACCCTAATTCCATTACTTGGTTAATTATTATTGCCGCAATACTCTACATATTAGGTCTTGTTTCGGTAACTGTTTTAGGGAACATTCCTTTAAACGAAATGATAGACAAAGTCAACCTTGACTCTATGTCTTTAGAAAACGTAAGAGCACTTAGGACTTCATTTGAAAACAAATGGAATAGCTTCCATTTAGCGAGAACCATTAGTTCTTGCCTCTCTTTCATATTGCTTTTAATAAGCATTGTATTATACAGTAAACACATTTAATAAATTATTAAGAAAACAATTATGACAACACACAATTATTTAATCATTGGAGGTACTGGTAAAACAGGACGTAAAGTAGTAAACAACCTAAAAGAATTAGGTTTAAACGTTAAAGTAGGATCAAGAAATGCCTCTCCTAAATTTGATTGGCAAGACTCCAATACTTGGTCAGAAGCTTTAGAAAACATAGATAAAGTATACATAACTTTTCAACCAGATTTGGCCGTACCAGGAGCTTTACAAGCCATAGAAAACCTATCTAAATTAGCTAAAGAAAAAGGTGTTAAAAAGCTGGTCATTCTATCTGGTAAAGGAGAAACCGAAGCCGAAGCCTGTGAACAGGTTGTTATGAACTCAGGCATAGATTACACTATAGTTAGAGCGAGCTGGTTTAACCAAAATTTTAGTGAAAGCTTCTTTTTAGACCCAATCTTAAGCGGGCAAGTTAATCTACCTTGTCCTGAGGCAAAAGTACCTTATGTTGACACCTCTGATATTGCAGATGTAGTTACAGAAGCCTTATTGCATGACGAACATAATGGTAAGATTTATGAAATTACAGGACCAAGACTTTTAACATTCGAAGAAGTGATCTCAGAAATTGCAAAAGTTACAAATAGAGACATTCAATTTAATCCTATAAATTTAGAACAATACATTGGTTTTTTAAAAGACAATGATGTTCCTGCAGACTATGTATGGCTTATAGACTATCTATTTTCTAATGTTCTAACCAACCCTAACAATAGTGTGGTTAGCCATGATGTAGAAAAGGTACTTAAGAGAAAAGCCAAAGACTTCTCTGATTATGTTACCGAAACTGCTGCAACTGGTGTTTGGAACGTTAACTAAAGTCTTTGTTTAGTAGATTAACACGTATACAGCTTCTTTATTTAAGAGGCTGTATATGCTTTAATTAGAAGTATTCAAAGGTGTATTCATCCAATACCTGTCTTTTTCTAAGGATTGGGTTATGTTTCCATCTTTTAAAGACTTAAACTTATCAATAAACAGTGTATTGCTATTGTTTTCGGAAAGCAACTCTTGCACAAACAATTCTCTATACTGTTTGTATTTCAGATAAGACAACGCCCCTAGAACACGTCCTTCTTCATTAGTTATATTAGATATATTTACGCTTACTCTTTCTACACTATCATCGGTTATAATTGGGGGTTGTTCTCCATTAAAATCTAACAAAAGTTTTAACTTTTTGTTGTTTAAAGCATCAGTCAACACCTTTTTCACTGGTACCTTTTGGCCATCTATAAAAATATTATAGTTAGATCTTTTATGTATGTTATCATCTTTATAAGGGTGATTAAATGTAATACTCATGGATTCTTTGTAAGGATTATAGGTAGCTTCTACTATTGAGAAATCCTTAGGATCTGGCGCCTTAAACGTATTATTAAATGAGATGTAGTTGAGATACATATGCCCAAATTGTTCAGCATACTCTACTTTAACATTAAATATCTGCTCTTTAGATTTCTTTTTCTTCTCGTAAAGGGTGTATTCCAGTTTATGAATCGCAAATGTATTTCTATTAATAAACAACTGCCCCGTAACTAGATAATAACTGCTAATAACCGGTTTAAGTTTAAAATCTATAACATATAGATTCTCATTATTTATTTGCGTGATTTTAGTTAGATTAAAATTATGGTGTTTTACAAAATGCTTCTTCATTATATACATAAAAGAATAAGAAGGAAAGTCATAATTTCTAATAGCATCGTGTGCCATTAAAATAGTAAGTTCATTTCCTCCGCTAGGGTCTATTCTTGCTTGTGGAATAAACTTCTTGGACCTGTTATCGTAATCAACTAATAATTCTGGAGTTCTTTTAAAATCGTTATTAGTTCTATAATCATGTAAACTAATTTTGGTAGTTGTTCTATCTCCTGTTCCAAAACCTTCATCATGAATTTGAACTATGGCTTCGTTTAAATTCACATAATCGGCATTATCTTTTTGGTAATCTCGATAATAGGCAACATAGCTATAGGCTGTATCGGAATAGTTCTTCGGGATTTCTTTTATGGCTCTCTTTACAATTTGTTTTGCTGATAATCTTTTCTTTTCTGCCTTTACAACGACTTCATCTAAAGCGGAAATAGCTACTTCTAACTTAATAATATTAACCTCATTTTTCTTTAAAGTTAACATATTCACATACCCTGTTTTATAACCGATACAGGTTATTTCTAACCCTTCATAGGTACTTAATGCCGAAGCAGGAATTACAAAACCTCCATTCTCATCTGCAATAACACCCCGTTTAGAGTCTTTCATTAGTACAGTGGCAAAAGCTATTTCCTTCCCTGTTTTTGAGTCAATTATCTTCCCATACACATTTGAACCATCTTGAGCGCATAATTGAAGACCAACTAACGAAAACAGCAAAACAACAATCACTTTAAAGGAAGCTTTCATGAAATTTAAGGATTAAAATAAGACTAAAGATTACCCTCTAAAATTAGATATTTTTTCTCACAATTTAAAGTAAGTTTTAAGCTAAAACACCTACTGTTAAAAGGTAATTTAAGTTTTCGAATTTCGCAGTATAGATTTCCACAAAATGCTATATTTACTTTATGCAATTAAACCTTTCTTTACTAAAGTTAAACAAAACAGCAGCACTATTAACCCTTTTTAGCTGTTTACTATACGGAGTCTTTGCATACCAACTTGAACGTACTGAATATCTAAAACTTGTTTTACTCTATACTATTCTTTTCGGCTTATTTTATTGGCTGATAAAAAAATACAAGAATAACCTAAAATTATTAACCGCAATTGGGTTTATCTTTAGAACAGTTTTCATACTAGCCATCCCTAATTTATCTCAAGATTTTTATCGCTTTATTTGGGATGGGAGCATGATTTTAGAAGGTCTAAACCCGTATCTATATACTGTACAAAGCTTTATAGATGATGGCAATTTGCCAGTCGCTAACGGACAAGAATTATATAATGGTATGGGGGAATTAAATGCTGGTCATTTCACCAACTACCCTCCAATTAATCAACTATGTTTTGTATTAGCGAATTTGTTTCCAGGAGCAGGTATTTTAAGCTCAGTTATTGGACTGCGATTAATTATTATAGCTGCGGATTTTGGAACGCTTTTCTTTGGTAAAAGACTATTACAAAATTTAAACCTACCAAGCCATAATATCTTTTGGTATTTATTGAATCCATTTATAATTATAGAGCTAACAGGCAATCTTCATTTTGAAGGGGTCATGATTTTCTTTTTAGTATGGAGTTTGTATTTGCTGCAAAAAGGCAAATGGCAATGGAGCGCTGTTGTTTTGGCGTTGTCTGTTTCAACGAAATTGGTACCACTTATTTTTTTGCCTTTGTTTTTTAAGTGGTTTGTAAAAAGAAACGTCATTGCGAAGGCAGCGAAGCCATCTATGTCAGATGTAGAGATTGCCTCTTCAAGAGTTCCTCACAATGACAATAATTGGATTCCTTACGTATCGGGAATAACAAAGTTAATTGGGTTTTATGCCATTGTAGGAGTAATAACTATTCTACTTTTTGCCCCATTTTTTTCAACCCAATTCATATCTAACTATGCTGAAACGGTTGGATTATGGTTTCAAAACTTTGAATTTAATGCGAGTTTATATTACATAGCAAGAGCCATTGGCTATACCTTTAGGGGCTATAATGAAATTGCTATTATTGGAAAAGTAACACCTTTAATTGTAATACTATTTGTTCTATTAATAACCTTTTTTAGGAAAAACAACACTTCAAAACAACTTATTACTGCCATGTTGCTGGTGTTAAGTTTTTACTATTTTACATCTACAACGGTACACCCTTGGTATGTTGCCACTTTATTAATTCTTTCAATTTTTACCAACTATAAATTCCCTTTAGTTTGGAGCTTTACTATTATTTTAAGCTATCTAGCATATATGCAAATAGGAAATGCCAATAAGTCCGAAAATCTATTGGTAATTGCGCTAGAATACCTAGTAGTATATGGCGTTTTCTTCTATGAAGTCTTCAAAAAGAAAACTAAACCAGCGTAAGCGAATCTATCCTGTAAGTTACAGCGTCTAAATCATCTACTATTTCGGAATAGGTTAATTTAAAGGTTTGATCTAAAAAAGAGTCATCTTCTTTAAGGTTATACTTGTAGAGTGCTTTAGGGTGAACCTCCTCAAAGGCCAATTCATCTCCATTGTCAAACCAAAATGTAAAAAGTCCATCTTGGTAAGACTTAAAAGTTGCGGTTTTCATTATGTATGTTAGGAATCAAATATTAATCTAAGTTGTTAAAATCACCTTCTGGAGCTGGTGTTGAAGCATCATCGTCCGCATCACCATCTATTCCAAAGTCAAGCATTGCTTGTACTAAACGCTTTCCTACTTTAACTAAATATACAGTGTCTGGGGTTTTTACTTCAACAGCTTCTATAACTTCATTTTTAGCATTTCTAAAAGAAATTATATGGTCATCGCCGTAACCGTCAGGGAATTTTTCAACAAGAAGATTCAAGATATCTTGATTCAATTTTTGGTAATCTACAATTTTACGTATCATTTTATTTTGGTTTGGGGTTAAAACAAATACTAAAAACTTAGTGTTAAGTTAAAAATAATTTCTGAAAATTAAAATATCTAATATTCAAAATTTTAACTACAGTAATGCTACGTTAAACATTATTACAAATGAAATACAAAAAATTATACGATACTATTATGTAATTGTTAACTTTAATTAAAAGCCAATAACATTATATTAATAGTAAAACAAATAAAAGAAACCTTAAAGCATCTGAAGCGTTTGAAGCTCTTGGATTGAAAGGTGTTTCCAGTGCCCGCGTGGAATATCTTTTTTGGTAAGGTGAGCTATGGCAACACAGTCTATACTCAATAAGTCATAATTGAAATGCTCAAAAATTGTGCGTATAATGGTATTGCCAGTATTTTTAATCTTTAGTCCTACTTCCTTCTTACTTGCGCCATCTATATAGCTTATTTCTTCAACAGTAATTAGTCTTCCTTCTATCTTAAAACCGTTTTGAATCTTCTTTAAGTCTTCCAGTTTTAAGTTTTTATCTAATTCAATGTGAAACAAACGCGGAACGCCATTTTTAGAGTTTTTGAATTTATCCTCTATTTCCTTATCATTAGTAAATAGCAACAAGCCTTTAGAGTTTCTACCTAACCTTCCAATTGGCTTTATTCTAGAAGGTGTGGCGTTAGCCACAAGATCCATTACTGTGCGCCCTTTACCTTCGCTTGTAGTAGTTGCAAAGCCCTTTGGTTTGTTAAGAAGCACATAAGCCTTTTTCTCTGGGTTTACTCTAGCACCGTCATAACGCACTTCATCATCAGGTTTAACTTTATACCCCATTTCTGTAATTACTTTTCCATTTACAGAAACTAAACCTGTTGCAATATGAACATCGGCTTCTCTACGAGAACAAATACCAGAATTGGCTATATATTTATTTAAACGAATTTCACCAGAATTACTTCCTTTCTTTGATGCTTTTGGTTTAGCATTAGTATTAGAGTTACTCTTATTAAAACGTTTACCCTGTGGTTTTCCTCCGCGTTGCCTGTTCATATCTTCTAATTTTTGGCAAAGATAGACTTTAATTTATGATTGCTATTTATATTCTATTCTAAAGTTAAGGTATAAATTATATCCTATTTAAAATAACACTTACGTCTATTAGTAAAATACTAAAAACTCCAGCAAGTAATATGAATTTCAATATATTATGAAGAATAAGATAGTGGATTTTTGTTTTCGATTGCCACAGTATAAAAAGGAAAAGACCTAGTAAGCCTAAACAGGCATAGAAAAAGAAATACATATGGCCAATCTGAAAATGGTATAATAATAAATACGTTGGTATTAAAGTAAGTGCCGACATTATAGACAGCATTATCTTAGATGCTCTTTCTCCGTAAGTAATAGGTATGGTTTTATAGTTCTGAGCTAAGTCTCCCTTAATATTTTCTAGATCCTTGGTGAGTTCGCGCATAGAAATAATTAAAAACAGATAGGTAGCATGCACAAATATTACCGTATCAAAGTTCTTATAGTACATAAAAATGGCGAAAAAGGGCGTTATGGTAAGTACGGCTGAAGTAACATTACCAATAAAGGGTAATTTCTTTAATTTATGTGAGTAAAACCAAATTCCGAATATGTACACCGAAAAAAACAAAACAGCTTTAAAAGACACATAACTAGCCATTATTACTGCTAAGAAATTCAGAACAAAATAGAATGACAATTTCGTATTTTGGCTAACTAACCTATCTAATTTAGATTTTATAGGTCTATTTATGAGGTCTTTTTCAGAATCATAAAAGTTATTTATAATATAACCTCCGGCAATAGTGGCAGCAGAAGCCAAAACCAACATTAATAAACGTAAATCAAAAACTACTTCACTTAAAGGTTTCTCTGGAGCCAATATATATACAGAAGTTAAATATTGCGCAAACACAATAATTAAAATATTGTAACCTCTTACCACAGAAAACAGGCTAAAAAATTTCAGCAATATATATTTCTGTCTTCTTGAAAGCATAAATAAATTGTGACGAGATCCCGAAATAAGTTCAGGATGATATAAAGGTATTAAAAGTTATAAACTACTTCTAATTTATAATCTGAAAGGGCTTGTTTTGCCTTTTGTATATCTTCAGTAAAACCAAGGATATAACCTCCTCCACCAGAACCACAAAGTTTTAGATAATAGTCATTAGTTTCCAACCCTTTTTTCCAAAGTTCATGAAATTGAGAAGGAATCATAGGTTTGAAATGATTTAAAACTACTTTAGAAAGCTGTTTGGTATTACGGAATAAGGATTTCACATCTCCTTTTAAGAAGTCTTCTACACAAGCATCTGTATGCTTAATGAATTGATCTTTTATCATTTTACGGAAACCTTCTTGTTTCATGTTTTCCATAAAAATACTTATCATGGGTGCCGTTTCTCCTATAATGCCACTGTCTAATAAAAAAACTGCGCCTTTTCCGTCTGTTTTCTGAGATGGTATCCCAGTAGCCTCAATATTATCTTTAGAATTGATAAGAATAGGAATACTTAAATAACTGTTTAAAGGATCTAAACCAGAAGATTTACCATGGAAAAAAGATTCCATTGCAGAAAAAATAGCCTTGAGCTTTAATAGTTTTTCTCTAGTAAGATTTTCTAAAACAGTTATTTTATCATTAGCATATTTATCATAAATCGCTGCCACTAAAGCACCACTACTACCCACGCCATATCCTTGCGGGATAGAGGAATCGAAATACATTCCGCTTTCCACATGTTTTTTTAGAGCTGCAATATCGAACGACACCAAGTTTGCATCTATCGTAGCTAAGTAATCTGTAAAACGTCTTAAACTTTCATTTGATTTAACAGCACTTTGGGATGGGTTTTCATCCGTTTTTAATGCGCCATTATAGAAACTATAAGGAATGGAAAGTCCTTTGGAGTCTTTAATAATGCCGTATTCTCCAAAGAGTAATATTTTTGAATAAAAGAGTGGTCCTTTCATAACTTTAATTCAGATTTGGGATTCTAAATTAATTTTGTTTAACTAAAATATAATATTTTTAAACAAAACACAAGGTTTTAGGCTAACTTTTTAGCTCCAAAGCCAATTTGATCACAAATATAATGTCCGTTTTGACAATATGCAACTAATTCATTCTTAATGAATTCTAACACTTGTATCTTTTCATTTTCAGGATACAATAGATGCACGTTAGCTCCTGCATCTAGTGTAAAGCACAGCTTAGAGTTAGTCTCAGTCCTATAGGCCCAAATTTTATTGATAATTTCCAAAGTATTCGGTTTCATTAAAATAAAATAAGGCATACTAGTCATCATCATTGCATGTAATGTTAACGCTTCACTTTCTACTATTTCAATGAATTTTGATACATCGCCCTCTTTAAAGATTTTAATTAAAGACGATAAATTTTCATGCGCCTGTTCAAAACGTTGTTCTGCAAAAGGATGATTATGCATTAATCCATGACCTACAGTACTACTTACCTGTTTTTCACCTTTGTCCACCAACAGAATTGTATCCTGATAGTTTTTAAAGTTATCATGAACTTTAAACGGGTATTTCACTCCAAATAAATCAGAACTTCCTGTAATTTCCTTGTGGGTTCCCCACGCCACCAAATCACCTTCCAGACTTCTACATGCACTACCTGAACCTAAACGCGCTAGAAATGATGCTTTATTAGTGAAATATTTCTGAGATTCTTCGTTTTCGCTATAACCGTCATTGGTTAATTCCATTTCAACACTCATTAAACAAAGAGCCAACGCACTCATTCCTGAAGCCGACGATGCTATTCCCGAACTATGAGGGAATGTATTTTCAGTTTCTATTTTAAAATGAAAATCTCTAACAAAAGGCACATAAACCTCTATGCGTTTAAAAAATGTCTCAATCTTTGGTTTAAAACTATCCTTTTGTTCACCTTCTAAAAAGACCTCAAAAGAAAAATCACTTGTATTTTCTTTTTTTGAATAACTTAAAGTGGTTTTTGTTTTACAACCACTTAGTGTAAAACTTATAGAAGGATTTGCAGGAATTTGGTTTTCCTTTTTACCCCAATACTTAACAAGTGCTATATTGCTTGGCGATTCCCAAGTTACATTACCACGTTCAACTGTTTTTGAATATGATTTTGGAATGAAATCTTGTACTGTCATAATTCTCATTGAGCTGACAAAGATAACAACTTTACCATGGTTTTATAATTTCTAGCCGTTGCCGTTACCTTTAATTTGCGTTCAAAGAAATTATTACTGCATTTAGCCTTACCATAACCTGTTGAACAATAAAAATACACGCTATTATCTGTCACTTTAAATGCTTCATTCGGGTAATTTAATTGAGATACTTCCTTTACCAACTTATTCTCTGGCTTTTCGTAAAGAAACATGAAATAACTTTTTTCTTTTTCATTCTGAGGAAAAGGAGAATTATTAAATATCTCATTTAGTGTTACGGGTTCCAGCACCAAAATAGGTACGCTAAATCCAAAATGATCGTGTATGGCGTCATGAATTTTAGCTTGCAAAACAGTTTTATTTTCTTCTGAAGCTTGAAAAATCACATTCCCACTTTGTATATACGTTTGCACATTGTTTAGTCCAGAATGAGTTAACAATTCACGTAATTCCGCCATTGGAATTTTCTTTTGCCCACTCACATTTATACCTCTTAATAATGCAATGTATGTCTTCATTTTCTTTTTTTAGTTATACACACCCCTTACTCCCCTCTTGTTAGAGGGGACACTCATGCACTTTATTTTTTCACTACAACAGTTTCCCTCCTAACAAGGAGGGATTAAGGGAGGTGTTAAGGCTTATGTTTTTTACCAAAATAACACTCCCCTACTCCCCACTTATTAGCGGGGACAGTCATTACCTTTATTTTTCGGTACTCATAAATAAATTAGGCGGTTTAAAACCATTCTCTTCAAATTTATAAATATAATCTTCTATAGCCCTTAAGACATTATCAATGTCGTTTACTATTTGATAATCTGAAAACCTCAAAACAACAATTTCAAGCTCGTTAAGACGCTTTGTTTTCTTTACATCTTTTTCATAAACTTCTAAAATTTCATGTGAATAGCCATCACATTCTATTGCTAACTGAAGTTTATTACAAAAGAAATCTACTATATATTCATCAATTGGTTTTTGTCTATGAAAATCATAGCCGTGCATTTGATTTCGGCGCAAATATGTCCATAGTTTTATTTCAGACTTTGTTGAATTGTTTCTCAACTGCCTCGCTAATTCTTTAAGTTTTGGATTGTAGTGGATCTTCATTTCTTTCTTTTCTAACACAACTCTGGCGCTCCCCTTAATAGAAGAAACATTCTTGCTCTGTATTTTCAACACCTCATTTTTCCGTTACAATTTCCCTCCTAACAAGGAGGGATTAAGGGAGGTGTTAAGGCTTATGTTTTTAACTAAAATGACACACCCCTACTCCCCTCTTGTTAGAGGGGACACTCATACCCTTTGTTTTAACTATGTTGTTAAAATTCTAGCTACTCTTAATATTCTTAGCAACTATATAGGCACCTGTCCAAGCATTCTGAAAATTAAATCCGCCAGTAATTGCATCTACATTTAAAACTTCACCAGCAAAATATAAGTTTTTGTGCAATTTACTCTCAAAAGTTTTAAAGTTAACCTCTTTTAAATCTATACCTCCTGCGGTCACAAACTCTTCTTTAAACGTACTTTTTCCATCAACATGAAATACAGCTTGCGTAAGTTGAGTTGCTAATCCTTCTAATTGACTTTTGTTTATATCAGCCCAAGTAGTGTTCTCACCAATCTGAGAAGCCAAAATCAAACGTTGCCATAAGCGTCTTGGAATATCGAACTGAGCAAACTTAAAAACTGTTTTTTTAGCCATGTCTTTTTTTAGACCTTTCAGGTTCTCTAAGCATGTATTAAAACTTTGCTTTATAAAGTTAATTTCAATTCTGAATTTATAATCCATTTTAGCCAGTTCCACTGCTCCGAAAGCAGACAGTTTTAAAATGGCTGGAGCACTAAATCCTACATGAGTAATTAATAAAGGCCCTTGAGACTTTAAACTCGTATTTAAAACTTTAACATCTACATCTTGGGCTACCACACCTGGAATACCATGTATTCGTTTGTCTTTCACATTAAAAGTAAATAAGGAAGGTACTGGTTGTATTATTGTATGATTTAGTTGCTCAAGAACTTTCCACATTTTAACACTACTCCCTGTTGCAACAACAAGTTTTTTCGTTTTAAAATCACCTGTACTGGTGTTAAGTTGCCAAAGATCACCAGACTTTTCAATAGACTGTACTCCAGAACTATAAACCAACTTTACATTATGTTTTTTTGCTTCATTTAAAAAGCAATCAATTATAGTTTGTGATGAATTAGTAATTGGGAACATACGTCCATCTTCTTCAATCTTTAGTTCTACACCACGATTTTCGAACCACTCAATGGTATCTCCAGTCATAAATTGATGAAAAGGCCCCAGAAGCTCCTTTTTGCCTCTTGGGTAATTATTTATCAGTTCTTTAGGAATGAATTCGGCGTGGGTAACATTGCATCGTCCGCCACCAGAAATCTTAACCTTTTGCAAACCTTCTTTTGCCTTTTCTAAAATAGCCACGTTTAGATGTGGATGCATTTCGGCAATATTTATGGCTGCAAAAAAGCCGGCTGCTCCACCTCCTATTATAATAACATCAAATTGATTCATAAGTAAAAAAATCGGTGTAAATTTAGCATTTAAAAGTGGGAAGACCGATTGTTAAACAAATTAAATGAACCGCATTAGAAAGCTACTTAAATGGTTTTTAAATCTACTACTATTACCGTTGATGTACCTTATAGTCTCAATGATCCTGACCCTGATAACTGTAGATCGGAAAAGTGCCTCTTCTTTTTCTAACAAATCGATTTTTTTGCATTCTAATGGTGTGCATTTAGATATTGCGATTCCTAAAAATGACCTAACCATTGAACTAAAAAACGGTATTAAACATTTAGAATCTGCAAACTATTTATCATTTGGTTGGGGTGATGAAGATTTCTACCTAAATACTCCAACATGGGGAGACTTAACATTTAAAACAGCATTTAACGCCATGTTTTTGACAAGTTCTACATTAATACATGTTACAAGATACCAACAGATACAAACCGACTGGATCGAAATAAAAGTTAGTGAATCTGAATTTGAACGTCTAAATCTATATTTATCGAATTCATTCAAAAACGACGAAAACGGAATGAAAGTTTTGCTTCAAAACAGAGGCTACACAAATTATGACGACTTTTATAAATCTCATGGTAGCTACTCTTGTTTTAACACATGTAATAGTTGGGTAAATACAGCGTTTAAAGAAAGTGGTTTAAAGGCTTGTTTATGGACTCCTTTTGACTTTGGATTAATGAATAAATACCGATAATTTTAAAGAACGTAAAACTATGCTAAAATACCTTTTTATATTCCTCTTTATAATGACTGCTTCTTGTCAAAAAAAACAAGATGTAAAAACTGGAATTAATTTACCAAGTGCTCTTGAAGAAGTCTCTGGCAATGAAGTTATAGCAGACTCTAATGGTATTTGGATGCATAATGATAGTGGCGATAGCCCTCGTTTATTTTATGTAAACTTAAAAGGTAAACTTATTAAAAAGATTTACTTGGATGCGGATAACGAAGATTGGGAAGATATTACTTCGGATTTAGAAGGGAATTTGTATGTAGGCGATTTTGGCAACAACAGTAATAAAAGAGAGGATTTAGAGATTTTAATTGTACCTCATTCCGCCCTAAAATCTAAAGATGAAATAGAAGTGAAACGCATCAAATTTAATTTTGAAGACCAGAAAAAGTATCCTCCGAAAAAGAAAAAACTGTATTTTGATTGTGAAGCTTTTTTCCACTTTAATGATAATCTATACGTGTTCACTAAAAGCCGTGTAGAAGATGATTATGGTAAAACAAGTGTGTATAAGATACCTGCCAAAGAAGGTAACCATAAAGCAAAAAAAATAGGTTCTTATAACTTAGGAAAGAAACACTATAATTGGGTTACGGGAGCTGACATAAGAGACGATGGTAAACAAGTAGCCCTATTAACACAAAGAGATATTTGGCTTTTTTCTGATTTCGAAAAGGATGATTTTTTTAACGGAAAAGTCTCCAAAATACATTTTAAGCACCTCACCCAAAAAGAAGGTATCTGTTATAAAAACAAAGACACGCTCTTAGTAACCGATGAAGACGATCACGGACGAGGTGGCAACTTATATACGTATATAATTCCTAAACCGTAACGTTAGAATGGGTTTGAATAACATTTAAAATATCATTTTTCTGTAGAACACCAGATTGCCTCCATTTTGGTTTGCCATCTACAAAAAGTATCATAGTAGGTACACTTCTTACCTGATATTTAACTGCTAATTCGTTATTTTTATCAATATCTATTTTTACAATTTTAACGGCATCACCGACGGTATCTTTTACATCTTTTAGAATTGGCATTAGTGCTTGACAAGGTCCACACCAAGTTCCAAAAAAATCAACCAAAACCGTTTTTTCTGAATTTACTATATCTTTAAAACTACTCTTCATTTTTCAATAATTTAACTGCTGGTTTAGACGCAAAATTTTGACTGAAATTACATTGTAATTCAGAAGAAGGGACAACTGAAGAATCTTTTAATAGTTAAAATGAATTAACATTCAACTATATTTATCACTCAGCAAAGAATTAATGGGAAATCTCTTAATAATAAGATTTCTTGTTACTCATACCTCCTTCTGTCGAAAAGACAAACTACTTTATTGGGTTGTTTTTGGATTTTGTGCCTATGCATCAGAACCCAAAACCAACTTTAAAAGCAAAACGCAAACCGTCATCACTATTAAATGCAGAAACATTAAGTGTGGTAATTTGAGCTAAATTGGCAAAGATTCCACCACCAATAGATGTGTTCCAATCATTAGAGTTATGCGCGGGGTTCAACACCATATCATCATCAACCCAAACCTTTCCAATATCAAACCCGCCATAAATTCCAATATTAAGAGGCAACAATCCAGTTTTAAACTTTCTAAGGTTTAGTCTTAAATCTGAAGTTTGAACAAAAGCAGATTTACCTGTAAAGCGTTCATTTCTATAGCCGCGAAGGCCAGAATTTGCACCGATATTGGCTGCTTGATAAAATTCAAAATCATCCCCCAAATTAAAGTGCCCTCTAGATTTTGTTGCCAATACCAATTGGCCGCTATGAATTAGTTTATAATCAAAACTTAGCTCAGGAATGATATATGCAAACCCTTCAGAGGCTTTCAATTTACTTATATAACCCGCACTTAAAGAAAACCTCATACCCATTGTTGGAAATGCTTCATTATCATGATTCTGATAAGCATATGAAACTTCAGCACCAACAAAATCATTTTCAACATCGTCAATATTATTATTTGCAAATTGGTTGATGAACCTTCCTTGTGTTTCTTCTATTTCAACAGATTCGTATTTTAATCCCACCTTGAAGCTTGCTCCTAAATCACCTCTCCAAATTAAAGCTGGAGAAAATCTTAATGTCTGCAATTTTACACGGTTATAGTCTAAATCTACATCTAAACCATCGTTTTCATCGGCTTCAGGGTTGGGCGTACTGTTGCCGTAACCAAAAAAGTTAATAGCGTAATTCGGACTTGTAAATCTTGCATCTAATGCTAAATTCCAACTACCAATTACATTGGCAAATTCACCGTTATAACCCAATTCAAAACCATTAGTTGCAAAATAATAAGCACTAGAAATTGTGTGTTGTGATGTAAACGGATTACGTTCAAAACCATAACCAGTATAAGTATTTACAAAGCCAATTTTAAAACCATCGTCTGGATTAGCTCCTATTGTTGGTACAAACTGATTGGTATTATTCTTTGGTTTAGAATAATCGTAAATGTTAGTTTCATAATCATCGGTTAGCTTCTTACTTCCTTTATTCGTTGTAATCTCGCTCTTCTTAGATTTATAATCATAAAACTTCACTTTTTTTCCATTTTCAATTGTATACACATCTTTGTTTTGCCCTCCAACTAGTCTGATTTTTATCAAATCATTGCCTTCACCAAAAACTTTAAAGACATCTTCATCATCTAAACCATAAATCCAGACTTCTTTCGTAATGTTTTTATTAAAGGTTTTTTCAAAAAAGAGCGTTCCTTTTTCACCTTTCTTAATTCTATAGCCAGAAACTTTTGTATTTCCATTTGGCATACGTTCAATTTCAAACAAATCGTCTTTATCTGTTCCTTTAACAAGCACATTTTTGTTTAAAACTTTAAAGTAGTCATTGGCTATTTTAGGTAAATTTTTCAGTCTTGCTTTTAAAACTCTTTTAATCTCTGCTACCGTTTCTGTCTGAACTTCTTTAGGGAAATCCTCTAAGGCTGCATCAATAACGTCATCTGTTAAGTTGTCTTGAATAAAGGCTACTTGTTCTTCCCACTGTTTTTTAGAGGTTTGATTAAGCAACATCATATCTAGAGAAAACGGGCTAAAATTAAAACCTTTTATATTTCTAATGTCTTCATCAAATCCTTCCATGAGTTTTAAGGGCGGAATTACACGAGTAGCAAACTTCATTAAAGCGCCATCTCCCATTATTGAAAAAGCTTGGTCTCTATCTCTTGGAATAGGTTTATAAATGACCTTTCCTTTTTCTTTAAACTCTGCCCAGCGCCATTGGTCTGTATGTCTATCCCAATCGCCAATAGCCATATCAAATAAACGTGCTCTTAAAAAAGAGGCTTCATCTACACTATATTTTTCGTCTTTTCTAAGTTTTTTCATTAAGTCATCTGTACTTTCAATAGACTTGGTATATCCAAAACTTTTAAGGTTTTTATGACTGTCTGAAACGTGCTCTTCTATCATGTATAATTCACCACCAAAACTAACATTGTATTGTCCTAAAGCATTTTGTTTGGGCACATAATACAACACAGGATTTGTATGGAACAAGTTAACCGCATCTGACAGTTTTCCTGTTACGAAAGGCGCATAGGGGTGAGAACCTGTATAGAAATCTGCCAAAAGTTTTTCGGTAGTTGTACCCTCAAATTGTCCCTCGATGTACTGATCTTTAAATGCCATAGCCTGTAAATAAACTACAGCACTTTTTCTAATAGCGCGCATTACATAGCGTTGCCCTTCATCATTTATTAAATGAAGTGATTTAGACTGGTGACCTCCACCCTTTCTAAATGGTTTTAACCCTCCAAATAAGGTGTCTAAATTTACGGTAGGTGCATTCACTTTTACACCATAATACTTTCTGTAGCGTTCTCCCCAAATTGTTTTGTAAAATCCACTTTTTGAAACTTCATCTTCCGAATATACTGATGCATTAACGGTCTTTGGAACGTCTTTGGGATAACTACCAACATGTTCTTTTTTGTCTTCTGCAAACACTTGGGTTTGAAAAATAACTTTATCATCTTTTGCAGAAAAGAATCTAACATAGGATGATCCGTCATTTAAGATATCTAATCTTGCAAAACCTCCTTCACTTGAAGAAAAGGCATCTTTTACATTTCTTGTTGCTGTAGATTTAGCTCCTGCACCACTAATTATTTGTGCCAAATTATCTTGTTCTATATACTGTAAGTTATGATCGTGCCCCGACACAAAAACTACTTTATCATTTTCTTGAGCAAGGGTAACCAAGCGCTTTTTTAAGGTATGGTATCTTTTGTGCTGTAAATCTGCAGGAGACACACCACTTGTTTCTCTTAGGACATTCTTAAGTGTTCCTAAAATTGGTAACGGTTTCATATGAGCTCCAAAAGAGTACTCACCACCATGTGGTCCATTAGAATACATTGGGTGATGAATAGCTATAACCGTAGTTTTTCCTCTTGCCTTTTTAATTAAACCTTCTAACTCTTCAAAAAACTTGAAACGCGTTTTAATTTCGCAATCATCGTTTATGGTTGGGTGTTTATCCCAATCTGTTACAAACCATTCTGAGTCTATAATAATTAACTCAATATCATCTGCAATCTCGACTTTTTCAATTGGGCATCCGTTCTCTGGCAAAAACGTATTTTTTCCAAGTTTATCTTCTATATACTTTTCTTGTCTTTTTAATCCTTTTAATCCGTTGCTATACCAATCATGATTTCCAGGAATAAAAATGGCATCACCTTTAAAGTCTTTAACAACATCGGTTTGCACATTAAGTTGATGTTCGCCATAAGCTCTACCTTCCTCACTTTTAGATGGCATTCCTTCAGGATATATATTATCTCCTAAAAATAAGGCAGTACTATTTTTTTTAGCTTGTTTTAAACTTTTTTCGAAGGCTGCCAATGCTGGTGATTTAGAACCTAAAGGTGAATTACCAGCATCTCCTATAAGATAGATGGAGTGTATGATGTCATCTTCTTCAAAGTTTCCAGATATGGCTTCTGTATTATATTGGGGTTTATAAGTTGCACAAGCACTTAAAAGTGCAATACTTAGAAGTGCCCATAAACGTTTATAATGAATTTTCATTAGAGAGTTTGGATTAATTAGTATTATAAAAATAAGTAATTTAATCTTTAACCAATACCGTTTGAATAATTACTTGATTGGTGAGTGTCTTATGAACTGGACACCTAGAAGAAATTTCTTTTAGTCTTTCAATTTGAGATTCATCTAAATTCCCAATGAGTTTTATTTTCTTTTCTACAACATCCAAAAATCGTGAGGCATCGGGATTCATATCAAAATCTTGATTGTGTTTTTTTGAATGACTGGTATATACATACACTTCTTTTAGATCCCACTGTTTGCGTTCGGCGTACATTTTTAAGGTCATTGTTGTACATGCAATTAAACTTGCATTTAATAATTCGTAAGGCGAGGGTCCAAAATCATTTCCGCCTATAGATCTTGGTTCATCGGCAATAAGACTATGGTTTTTAGTTTGTATGGTGGTTGTAAAATTATTTTCCTCAATATTTAAGTGTCCGACTACTTGTTCTCCTTTGGTATCAAGCTCTTCGTGTTCCGTTTTTGGAAAATAACGTTTTACCCAGCTCCCAATAATATCACCCACATAGTTACTATCTTCTGAATTTGTTAAAAGATGATCAGCGCCATCTAGACTAATAAAGCTTTTTGGATGATGCGCATAATGATACAATTTTTGAGCATTTTCTATACCTACAATGGTATCAAAAGGAGCGTGCATTATTAAAAGTGGCTTTCTTAAATTCTTAACTATTTCTGGAAGATCTGTTTTATCAAAATCGTCTACAAAATCTTTATCAATACGGAAAGGTCTTCCTCCTATATTAATTTCCACCTCTCCTTTTTCTTCAACTTCATGAATACCGTGTGAAAACAAATGTTTTACATGACTTACAGAGGCTGGAGCCCCAACTGTAGCAATAGCTTTAACACTATCTAACCGTGATCCAGCAACCAAAACTGCAGCGCCTCCCAAAGAATGCCCTACCAATAATGAAGGGGCTTGATAATGCGCTTCTAAAAACTCACTTACGGAAATTAAATCTTGAACGTTTGCAGAGAAATAACTCTCCGCAAATTCGCCTTCGCTTCTTCCTAAGCCTGTAAAATCAAATCTCACGACTCCAAAACCATGTGATGTTAAGGCTCTACTAATATTTTTAACGGCGCTTAAGGAACTAGAACAGGTAAAACAGTGCGCAAATACGGCATAATTCTTAGGTTTTTGATTTGCTGGAAGTTCTAAAAATGCCTGTAGCTTTTGTCCGTTTTTATTTTTTATATCAAGTTTCGTACGCTTCATTTTGGTCTAAATGTTTTAATTTATTCAAGTCTGAATATGTTTTAAATTCACTTAATAGCATTTGTAGCTTTGGATTGATAAAACTTTCACAAAACGGTTTATTTGGATTTTTAAAATAATAGTTTTGAATCTGTTCTCTTGATGGTTTAAAGCTTACAAAAGGTAGTACTTGTGTGATTATTTTATTTTGAAATTTTGATTGTAATACTTCTAATTGTTCCTGTATTTTTTTCTCTTGTGCTTCATCAAAAGTATAAATAGCGGAACGGTACTTAGTTCTCATGGAGTGGTTTGAAGTGCTTTTATATGTAAGCAAATGAATCTCGATTAGTATTTCTAGAGGGATCTTTTCTTTATTAAAGTGAAGTATTACTGCTTCAGAAAAACTACTATTTTCATCTGTTGAAGACACATAGCCTTGTTCTACCTTCTCAACACCTATTAAGGATAGAAAAATGGCTTCGGTGCACCAATGGCATCCCCCGCCCAATGCTATTTTTTGTAAAGACATCATGTTGCATTACGAACTACAAGATAACATAGAACAACCTACTTTGTGTCTAGCCCACTCTGGCCTTTTAGCATACCATTTTTCGAATTTAGGCTGCTCATCATAAGGTTTTTTAAGCATTGTAAACAACTCGTCAATTAACTCGTAATTCCCTTTATTGGCATCATCAATTGCCAATTGCGCCATGTAATTTCTTAACACATATTTAGGGTTGACCTGATTCATTGTATCTTTTCGTTCTTTATCAGAGCGTGTTTCCTGTTGTAATCTTTCAGCATATTTAACAAACCAGTCGTTCCATTTTTTTTCGATATTTCCAACAACTTCATCTGGTTTATAAAACGCTTTATAAATTATTTCTAGACCTTTTGAGGAATCATTTTTTTTGAAATCGGCGAGATTTCTAAAAAAGATCGTCATATCGGTTTCCGTGAGATGTAACACATCTTCCAATTCTAGAATGAATGATGCATCGGTATCAGCCTTAATTTTCAAACCTAATTTAGAACGAATCATATCTAATCGTCCTGTTTCAAAATCAGTTTTATATTGATTTAAAATTGCTTCTAAAGGCTCAGCATCTTCAATTAAAGGATATATAGCATTTGCTAATTGTAGTAAATTCCAAAGTCCTATATTGGGTTGATTACCGTAACGGTACCTTTTATTTTGTCTATCGGTTGTATTGGGAGTCCAACCAAAGTCATAGCCCTCTAACCATCCATATGGGCCATAATCTATAGTAAGCCCGAGGATTGATAAATTATCTGTATTCATAACACCATGCACAAACCCCACACGTTGCCAATGGATAATCATTTCTAAAGTACGGTTGACCACTTCTTTAAAAAACTTAAGATAGACCTCTTTTGAAGGTGCTCCTAAATGGGAAAAGTGCTGTTTTATAGTATAATCTACTAATACCTTAAGGTTTTTAAGATCTTGACGCGCTGCGAAAATTTGATAGTTTCCAAAACGTAAAAAGGATTCTGCAGTTCTACACACTATAGCCCCTTTTTCATAGGCAGGATTTCCATCGTACATCACATCTCTCATTACCTGGTCTCCAGACAGGGCTAAAGACAAAGCTCTTGTAGTGGGTACACCCAAATGAAACATAGCTTCGCTACATAAGTATTCACGAATGGATGAACGCAATACAGCTAAACCATCCGCTCTTCTAGAATAAGGTGTCTCTCCTGCTCCTTTTAACTGTAGCGCCCAATTTTTATGATTATGCTCAACCTCAAACAAGTTAATTGCACGACCATCACCTAATTGACCTGCCCAATTACCAAATTGATGTCCGCCATAGCACATTGCAAATGGTTTTGTATCTGGCAACACTTTGTTTCCTGTAAATACTTTTAAGAATTCTTCGGTTTTAGCATCGTTCTGAGACAACCCCAAATTCTCTATCATTTCTGGTGACACGTGTAATAACTCAGGTTTTGAGGTTTCCTTTGGCGATACATAAGAAAAACAGGCCTCAAATACTTGTCTTCTTGAATTCTCAAGAATAGGATCGGAAGGTAATTCTTTATTAAACGTATCTTTTATATTGAGTTGCATACTAGTTTTTCGATCCACTTTTTTAAGTCTTTGTCAGACGGGTTTCTTAATCTTTTTTCTCCAATTGTAATTGTTGGAAAATTAAGCTTTCTGTTTTCATACAAGTTTCTCAAAGATGCTGCATCCTCTTCGTTAAGCTCAACATCCAGAAACTTATACTTTAGATTTAGATCGTCTAAAAACTTCTTATAATATTGTGTTTTATGACATCTTTCGGCGCCATACAATTTTATTGTCATTACTTTAATTTCTCAGCATATAGTTTTCTAAATTTAGCCAATTTCGGACTAATTACGGCATTACAATAGCCTTGCTCCGTATTATTTCTGTAGTAATCTTGATGATAATCTTCAGCGTCATGAAACACTTCTATTTGTGTTATTTCCGTTACAATTGGATCTTCAAAATATGAAGCTAACCCTTCAATAACTGTCTCTGCAATTTGTTTTTGGGCATCATTGTGATAAAAAATAGCAGATCGGTACTGTGTTCCTACATCGGCTCCTTGTCTGTTCAAGGTTGTGGGGTCATGGGTTGTCATGAATATGGTTAACAACTCCTCATAAGAAATAAGGTTTTCATCAAAGGTTATTTGAACTACTTCGGCGTGTCCCGTTAAACCCGAGCACACTTCTTTATATGTTGGTTTTCCCGGGGCATTACCTCCTGTGTACCCAGACACCACTTTTTCTACACCGTTAAGTTCTCTAAACATTGCTTCTGTACACCAAAAGCAGCCACCACCAAAAGTGGCTAATTGTAATTTATTATCCATTTATTCTTTTTCTAATTTTAATGATTCTGAATTCACACAATAACGTAATCCGCTAGGTTCTGGCCCGTCGGGAAACACATGTCCTAAATGTGCATCACAAGTATTACACATTATTTCTACGCGTATCATACCAAAAGAATCATCTTTTTCATACTTAATAGCATTATCTTTTATGGGTTGTGTAAAACTTGGCCACCCTGTACCAGATTCAAATTTTATCGTAGAATCAAACAACAGCGTATTACAACAAACGCAACTATAAACCCCTTCTTCATAACTTGTACAGAAATCTCCACTATGAGGTCTTTCTGTACCTTTAAGTCTTGTTATTCTGTATTGTTCTGGGGTTAACTGCTCCTTCCATTCATTTTCGGTTTTTTGAATTCTTTTATCGGGAGTAGGATTTCCGTTTACAGAAAAACTAATGATATCTTTCCAAGTTAACATAAAATTCTGTTTAAATATTAAACCTAAATTAAGTCGATTTTCAATCAACTTTCTTACATACAAAATTAAGTTTTATAAATTGAAAAGTATCTTTAAAATTTACGACAAATTATTACGTTTTCATACTGTACTTTTGTTTTCTTAAAGTTTAGTATTTTTACATTAAACCATTTTTTATGAACGACCTGATTATTGCTGTTGAAAAATTTGCTACGCAACTTTTAAATGAGAAGTTAGACACATCTTATGTTTACCACAATCTTACGCATACACAAAGAGTAGCCGGAAAGGCTGTAGAACTTGCTGAATTGTGTGAACTTACTGATACCGAAAAAGAAATTCTATTTATTAGTAGCTGGCTTCATGATACTGGTTACACAAAAGGTGTTGAAAATCATGAAGAATCAAGCATTGGTATTGCAAAGGAGTTCTTGAATTCTCTAAACTACCCTGCGGAAAACATTGAAGCCGTTTGCAAGCTTATAGCAGCAACAAAAGTTGATTTTGTTCCAAACACCAGACTTGAGAAAATTATACGAGATGCAGACTGTTCTCATATTGGTAGCAAAAGTTATTTTGAGGTTTCTGAATTGCTTAGAAAAGAATGGGAAATACTTTGTAATAAGACTTATACCGAAAGTGAGTGGTTAGAAGAGAACATTAAATTTCTTTCCACAGTACATAGATTTCATACGCCCGAAGCTGCTTCAGCTTGGGATAAACGCAAAGGAAAAAACCTTTCGGAGTTATTAAAGTTGAAAAAGAAACTAGACTCGGACAACAAAAAATTAAATCAGAAAAAAGAAGAACTAAGTTTTAAAAAGAATAAAGTTGAAATGCCCGAACGTGGTATTGAAACCATGTTTAGGGTTACACTTAAAAACCATATAACTTTAAGTAATATAGCGGATACAAAAGCGAACATCTTGCTATCTGTAAATGCCATTATTGTGTCTTTAGTTTTGGCTAATTTAATTCCAAAACTTGATAACCCTTCTAATAGTCATCTTATTATCCCAACAGTAATTTTTGTAGTTGTAACTGTTGCTTCTATTATTCTATCAGTATTGGCTACAAGACCTAATGTTACTAGCGGACAATTTACCAAAGCCGATGTTGCCAATAAAAAAGTAAATCTTTTATTCTTTGGAAACTTTCACAAAATGAGTTTACAAGATTTTGAATGGGCAATGGGAGAAATGATGCAAGACAAAGAATACCTTTACTCTTCAATGAAAAAAGACTTGTACTTCTTAGGGCTTGTTCTTAATAAGAAGTATAAGATTCTTCGTTTAACCTATAGCGTTTTTATGATTGGTATAATTGTAAGTGTAATAGCCTTTGCTGTGGCATTTCAGACTTCGGGCGCAGCTGTTTAGACTACGCCTTTATCTCTTTCATTAAATCGTCGTAAGTATAAAACAACTTATCATTTTCATCTTTATGATAAAGCACACTTACACGTATAGCTTTAAGACCTGTTACGGCCTGTAAATCTTGTAATTCCACAATTTCAACATCATCATCTAAATAATGTTTCTCTTGTAAGAACTTAATATAGCGCATATACTCTATCTCATCTTGTTTTTGAGAATACACAATACTAATCTTTCCTTTTTGAGTAACACGTTCGTTGGTTCCTTTAATAAAGGCTTTATCAACGCGTTTTTTCACAATTTCATAACGAGCATTATATGTACCGTCTACGTCAAATTGTTTTTCATCCATTCTAAAACTAATAGATAATGGCTGATTAAAAACTAGTATCATAGAAGCTACATCTAGTGAAATTGGAAACTCAGATTGCATTTGGTAATAGGCATTTTCCATTTCGCACATTACTTGTAACTGCCACAATCTTAAATTGTAAAGATATAACAGATTAAAGCTATCCTCTTTCGTAATAGATTCGCCAATGTACATGTTATGCTCTACACCATCGGTTTTAAAACGTTCAAAGAAATGTGGATACATAGCCTGTGCTTCGGCTTGCTTTTCATCTAATAATGAGGCCATATCTTGATTAATTCTAGCTATGGTTTCATCATAATCTTTTCTATGTTTATAGAGTACTTCAACTTTATCATCAATAGTACCGTAGTACTCTTCTATGAGTTCTTTTACCTCATTTACATTAGATAAATGCTTGAATACTGGCTCTACTTCCGTTTTGAAAAACTCAGAGATTTGCTGCTCACTATCTACCTGAAAATGATCTTTTAGACCTTTAAGATATGCCTTAACTTGGTAAATAAACTGATCATAAATAGGAAGTGGCTCTTGCTCTTTTGCTTTCTTAAAGATATTCTTAACGGCAGTTAACTGTAACGTTAAGTCTTGTGCAGTTGCCTTATTTCTGGCTTCTGAAGATCCTTTAATATCTATTTGACCGAACAAAGGATACACATCATCAAAAACTACTTTTTTAAATCTGGCATTCTCACCATTCATTTCATTTTTAATAAACTCTTTGGCTTCTTTTGCGAAACGCCAATGCACACTTGGATGTATCGAAGTACATTCTTTTTGAATGATAGCCTCTATAAGGTTTTCCTCCTCACTTTTTGAGCGTTCTACGGCCGATATAATATAAGGCATAATATCTGCCAACTTATTAGCATTTATACTATTAAGTACTTGCGATTTATTAGAAACTATTTCTAAAATCCCCATTAAACCGTCTTCATTAGCAATTGGTGCAAAAATGGCACTTTTAATGCCTTGTTCTCGCAATACCTTTATATGAGGAACTTTACCTTCAGTTTTTTCAAAAGCCTTGTCAATATCAGAAACCGAAAAGAACTCATAGTCTTTCAGCATCTTGTCATAAGACCAGTCGCACAACACATTGCAACACGCTTCTTTTTCAGATTTTCCTAAAAGAAAACTATCCATTCCAACGCCATAAACACGTTCAAACGTATTATCTTCTTCATTAAATATAGAGAACCCAACCTTTATATCATTGATACCTAAAAGTGATCTAAAGATATCATGAAAACCATCCATAAAAGCTTCGTCTTTTCTTTTATCTTCTCCTATTAAAGTAGATTTAATATTAGATATAGATTGGTCATCTGTAACGTCAAAAATGTTTGATATTACAAATCCTTTAAACAAGTAACTATTTGGAGGGAATTTTTCTTTCCAAAGTTCTAGATTATCAAAATTATCTAATAATTCTTCGTAATCATCTTGTGTAATTTCTTTTGCAAACTTAGTTGGCAAGATTTCACAGAAATCTGCATTATACATTATTTTATAATAACGCATAATACCATTGGCATCTGGGATTTCGTAATAAAACGGACGTTTAAAATTTAAATCATATCCATAACAGAAATTCAAAATAATTGTACAGGCAATAATATACCTATACTCTTCTGGCATGTTTTTAATTTGAAGTTCAAATCCTTCACCTGCAGTATTTATAATTTTCTTAAATCGTTGTGATTTATTAAAAATTAAGTCATGAAAAGGAACGGATGCCGTTTTAATTTCATTATTGGTTAAAACAGGACTAAACGAATCTTGTAAAATTACGCCTATTTCCTTTTTTCTATCTTTTAATGTTTTTGGTGTTGTAAACCCTTCTCTTAGTTCTGGGTAAGCCTTAGCTACTTCAATTACTCGATTAGCTCTAGCAGCAATGACTTCATCTTCATTATTGGCTAAATCTTCGTAATATTCTATTAGTTTATTGAAACTAACTTTAAGAACAAGAGGAGAGTCTATATTCTCGTTAATATCTTTCATATAAGTAGTCTTGTTTAGCAAATTTACAAATATTTGAGTTAGTCGGTAAATACAAGACTTCTTAACGCTTAAAATGTTACATTTTTTACGTTAAATTTTCAAATAAAAAAACACCTTATTCTTCTAGTAGCACTACATTAAATTCTGAATCTATTTTCACTATACCATTCTCCACGGTACTTGTTTTACCGGAATAAACATCTTTAACAATTATTCCCTCTTTAAACGTGTTCTTAACGGAAATCTCTTTTGCTCCTTCAGGCATATTTAAACCTACAATTACTTTATCTACAAAAGCGTCTTTGGTATAGGTTCTAGAAAACACAAATGGCGCCTCGGAAATCTCAGAATGCGTCCCTGCTCCAACGGCCGGGTGGCTTTTTCTAAATTGTCCTAATTTTTGCCAATGTTCTAAAATATCTTTATTACCCTCTAAAGCATCCCAATTCATAAATGTTCTTAAATGGGCATCTCCAACAGCGCCTTCTTCATGTAATACTCTAGCTGTTTCATCGCCATAATACACTTGTGAGGCTCCTGGAGCTAGTAGTAGTTTATTGGCTGTTTCATATGGTTTTTCTCTATTTGCATCAAAGGGCGTATGATCGTCATGAGAGCTTAAATAATTTAAAACGCTGTACCCTTTTAAATCATGTTGCAAAATACTATCGTACTTTTTGAACATTTCGTTGGCACTAGTTTGTTTGGCATTCCACTTAAATTCAAAATTTATTTGAGCCGTAAACCTGCCGTCATAATAATTCACTTTTTTATCTCCGAAATCATAGAACTTACCACCACTAATTCCGTAGTTATAAACCTCTCCTACCAAATAGAAATCATTAGTATCTAGGACCTTATCTGGATTTGCCTTTTTATACTCTGCAAAAGCATAATCACATTCTGCTTTAAACTCTTGCCAAACAAATTCTTCGGTATGCTTAACAGTATCGCATCTATAACCATCAATTCCAAATTCGGTAATATAGTCTGTTAACCACTTCATGATATAGAATCTAGGTGCTCTTGGGTGTCCTGTTCTTTCAAAAAAGACATCTAATTCCTTTATCTCTTGCTCATATCGGCCTTCTGCTTTCCATTTTTGGACCAATTGAGGCGGCAACTCAACATTTTCATTACTATCTGTTTTAATATCTGGTAAGTTTTCTACCAACACACATTGAATTGTAGAATTATAGTCTTTGTATTTACATGTAGGGTTCATTCTAACCCATCCTTCTGGCCATGCAGGATCTTTTTCTGTAGCAGGACCAGTATGGTTTATTACAGCATCCAACAACACTCTAATACCTTTGTTATGAGCAGCTTCAACCAAAGCCCTTAAGTCTTCTTTTGTACCATAATTAGGATCTATGTTAGTCCAATCTTTTGCCCAGTAACCGTGATAACCATAGGTTACACCTGTGCCTTCATCTGTACTACCATGAATTTGCTCAACCACCGGAGTCATCCAAATTGCGTTAATACCTAAATCTGAAAAATAACCTTCTTCTATTTTCTGAGTAACACCTTTTAAATCCCCTCCTTTAAAACCTCGAAGTATTGCTGTGCTATCCGTTCTATTAAAATTTACATCATTGGAAGGATCGGCATTATTAAACCTATCTGTTAGTAAAAAATAGACATTAGCTGCTTCCCATAAAAAAGGAGCTTCGGTCTTAGTTTCAACTGCATTCATGCGCTTTTCCTTGCAATTTGCACATAGAACTAGTAACACCAGTGGTAAATAAATTGCAGCAAGTATATAATGCTTCTTCATTTTATTCAATCTTTAATATTAGCGATTCTAAAGGTTTAATTTTGATATTTAATTTCCCTTTCATATCAATAACTTCAAGAACAGATTCATAGGTGCCGTATAACGCATCTTTGGCCCTATACGAGCCATTTTTTAACGCCAAGTTTTTTACTAAATCTTCTGGCAGCTTCAACTCAAATTGAAATGTGTTTTCAGCATCAAAATTGGAAATTATAATTAGCTTTTCCTCAAGACTCCATCGCGCAAAAGAAAGTACCTTATCTGAATAATTCTCGGTATGAGCTCTGTTGTACACATGAATATCTTGATAATTTCCTGCTAAAGCAGAACTGCTTATTGTAAAGTTTAGTAAGCGTTTATAAAAGTCCCTTAATTGGGTTTCATCTGCTGTAGATTGGCCGCCGTCAAAAGCTTTATTATTTACCCAACGTTGTAACGTTGGCACACCAACATAATCAAAAATGGATGTTCTAGAAGGTTTACCAAAACCTGCATCTTCGCTTCCATCCTCACCAAATTCTTGAGCAAAGTAAATCATGGTTGGCGATGTGCTAATTGTTGCCGAAACCACCATAGCTGGTTTGCCTTTTTCGGCATTACCTGCAAATTCAGGACTAGCAATTCGTTGCTCATCATGATTTTCTAAAAAGTGCAGCATATGGTGTTCTATATCTTTTAAATCATCTTGAATGGGAGGAATATTATCTGTCTTTCCATGTCCCTGCATTACATGTTTTATGGTATCATATAACTGTACTTTATCATAGAGATAGTCCATTTTCCCTTTTTTAATATAGTCTCTATACAAGGTAGGGTTATAAACTTCGGCTAAGAGAAAAGCTTCGGGGTTTTTAGTTTTTATATTGGAATTCATGTAACTCCAAAATTCAACAGGTACCATTTCGGCCATATCAAATCGAAAACCATCAACTCCTAGCGCTGTCCAGTACAAAGCAATATCTTTAAACTTAACCCATGAACTAGGCACTGTTTTATCTTTCCAAAACTCAAAATGCTTAGAATAATTTTCGTTACCAAACCCATCTGGCAAGCTATCAAAATCCTTTGTTCCATCTGGCCTAACACCATAATTAACCTTTACTGTTTCATACCAATCATACATATTAGGTTGAGACAAACGAGATCCATTCCCTGTCCATTTGGCCGGAGCCTCGTCAAATTCACCATCTTTTAGTGGGTGTTTTTCTTGTCCTAATGGAGAATAATTGTTATCCCAATTCGGCACTTTAAAAGACTCGTCTGGATTGTAATAAAAATTATTATTTACATGATAGGTAACCGTTTTGTCATCTTCCGCCCCAAAATCTGTAACTCCTTCTGGATTTGTTAAGCCTTTATAATTTCTGGCTACGTGATTAGGAACTATATCAATAATAACCTTTAATCCTGCATTATGTGAACGCTTTATAAGTGCTTTAAATTCTTCTAATCTATTTTCAACATTTACCGCTAAATCTGGATTTACATTGTAATAATCTTTTACGGCATATGGCGATCCTGCTCTTCCTTTAACAACATCTGGATCATCATTATCAATACCATAAGCGGTGTAATCTGTAATAACATCATGATGAGGCACACCTGTATACCAAATATGAGTTACGCCTAAATCTTTTATTTCCTTAAGTGCTTTATCAGTAAAATCGTTAAACTTGCCAACACCGTTTTCTTCAATAGTTCCCCAAGGTTTATTCGTTGTATTTGTATTTCCAAATAGCCTTGTAAAAACTTGATACACTACTTGTTTTTTCTTCAATGTTACTTGAGTTTGAGGTTGTATTTCTACGTCTTTTTTACAGCCAATAAAAACTGTTAGCGCCATAACACATGTTAAAACTACTACTTTATTCATTGGATTTATTTTTTGTTTAATTTAATTTTAATTTCTAATTCGTTTGAAGGATGCCAAGCTACTGGTATTGTAAGGCATTTTGTTTTATCATTCCAGTCTACATCTACTTTTTTCTTATCCACTTTTATTCGTTTTGGTTGATTTTGAATGTTATGAATTACAAGGTCGATATGCTTAGTAACGGGTTCAAAATCACTTCCTATTTCAGCTTCAAATTCTACTTCTAAACAACGTTTTTCCAGTTCTGCCTCAAATTCTAAAATTTCATAATTCCCCTTTTCATAAGCTTGTGCTGTTTTGCCATCATCATTATAAAACTCAGATTCAAATTCTTCTTCCGAAGACACAAAATAATAGTGTAACTCCAAGGCTTCTCCATTGTACTCTTTGGTGGATTGCATTGCTTTAGCCATTGGAATAAATGCACCTCCTCTTATAAAAGTTGGGATATGATTTTCTCTAAGCTCCAGCATTTTGGTTTGTCCGCCCTCAATGATGTTATTTGTATAAAAATTAAACCATTTAGCGCCTTTTGGAAAGTATACCTCTTGTTGCTTAGCCCCTTTAGTTAATACAGGTGATACTAAAATATCATTACCCCATAAATATGTCTTTGAATAATTCATTAATTCTGGGTTATCTGGTTCTTCAAAAAGTAAAGGACGCATTAAAGGTTTACCTTCTTGATTATTTTCAAAGACCAAATTGTAATTATATGGCAACAATCTGTATCGTAATTCAATAGCTGCTTTTGCCAAAGCTTTGGCGTTTTCACTTCTAAAAACAGGTTCACTAGGCACATCTTCTTGTGCATGCGGACGATAGACAGGTTGAAAAACACCGTACTGCAACCAACGCACATACAGCTCATCATCTAAATTAGCACCAGCAAACCCTCCTAAATCACTATGCATATAGGCCAACCCCTGCATACCCATTTGTAAAGCTATTTCTGGTTGACTTTGAAGTCCGCCCCAAGTTCTATTTACATCTCCAGACCAGGGCACCATAGCATAACGTTGTGAACCAGAATAACCTGCTCGCATTAGAGTAAATGGTCTCTGATTGGGATTAAACTCTCTATTTGCCTCATAAACTAGGCTTGCCCAATCATGCCCATAAATATTATGCATTTGATTGGCGGTTCCTGCAGCGTGTATTAACCCTTCCGGATGCACTTCTGGCTCTCCTAAATCTCCCCAAAAACCAGTAACTCCCATTTTGGCTAAACGCTTATATACATCCTTAAACCACCTATTTCCTTGAGGATTATAGATATCTACTAAACCTGTATTCCCAAAGTAAAAATCGAATGTAAATGGATTCCCTAGTGTGTCTTTAGCCAAAACATCTTCCTTAACAGCTTCATCCCATCGTTTTGAAGTTGATAGCACAAAAGGTTCTGTAATTAATATGGTTTCCACATTCTTAGCTCTTAGATTTTTAATCATTTGAACTGGATCTGGGAAAGAATCTTTATAAAATTCTAAATTTCCCATAGTGCCTTTCATCTCCTTACCAAACCAATACAAATCAAGAATAATAGCATCAACAGGAATTTCCTCTTCTCTAAACTTTTCAATTGTAGCTTCTGTTTCAGCTTGAGAGTGGTAACCAAACCTACTAGAAAAATTACCTAAAGCCCATCTTGGCAACATAGGTTGTTTCCCTGTTAAGTCAGTATAGTTTTCAAGAACATCATACCAAGAGTCTCCAACAATAATCTGGTATGTTTTTCGTCCGGAAATTGTTTCATAGGTTAAGGTGTTATCCTCTTTACTATCTAAGTCTAAAAAGCCAATAGGCGCATTGTCAAAATGCATCATGTATTTACTAGAAGACAATACGATAGGCATGGTGTAATTCATTAATTCACTATGCGTTTCGTACCCATAATGTGCTCTGTTATACAGCTGTAATCTATGTCCTCTCCTATTCATTCCTAAGGCTCTTGCGCCTCCACCATATAGGACTTCGTCTTTCTTTAAGTTAAACTGAAGCGTTTCTAAACTATCGTTTTTTACGTAGCCTGCTTTTTCTGAAATTAAGAAACTATCCTTGTAGTAATAGGAGATTTTAAACGGTACATGCTGAATTTTAACTGAAACACCATTCATTTTAATTTCAGTAATTCCTTGAGTTTCCAGAATTTCTGGCTTAACCTCTTCTGGTTTTAAAACCACGGCATGCGAACTTGAGATATACTCATTTCCTCTAGGAATAAAGGAGGTTTCAATTATCTCATCTTTATAAGATTGAAAACGATATAAGCCGTCATTGGTGATAACCTCAACATGGTTTTCAAATTTCTTTATTTCCTTAAATTTTCTATTTGGATTTTGTCCATAGAAAATTGTTGCCGAGAAAATGAAAAATAGGGGTATTAGTTTTAATGTTTTCATTTTATATGTGTTTCTCTTTGTCGTTCCGATCGCAGAGGAGGAATCTCAAGATTATAACAATATGTGATTTCTTGTCGCTCGTGCCTCACTCTGTCGAAATGACAAGCGAAAATTTTTACTCCTTCAATAAAAACTCAGCTGGGATTTGATAACGTAAGTTCCAAGAATTCTCAGAATGATCATGACCTTCAAACTTTAAATTTCTTGAATTTGTCTCGTTATAGCCTTTCAATTTTAATATCTCATCTACTCTATGCTGATACGGTAAATAAAATTCATCTAAAGTTTTTGTACCATAATCAAAATAGATTTTATGATCTTTCGGTGAAGGTATGTTCTGCTCTAAATATGTAAAAAACGTCTCTGGAATTGGATTGTTTTCAAATGGTACAAAGCCAATCCAATGCGTAGACAAGCAGGCAGCACCTCCAAAAACTTCTGGATATTCACAAATTGCATACATAGAAATTAATCCGCCCATGCTAGACCCTGAAACAAAAGTATTCTCTGCATTAGTTTTTACAGAAAAATTAGCATCAATAAAGGGTTTTACTTCTTCAACAATAAATTTTAAATAATTGTCTGAATCCATTTTATTACTTGCTAAATATTCGTTTTGTGTTTTTGCAAAGTTTGAAATAGAATCTTTAATAGCTTGAGGAATTAATTCGAATGGTTTCTGCGGATAATAATCTGAATGACGAATATCTGCATGATTAAACATGGCAACAACAATGGTTTTTCTAATTTTATTTTCGGCATGCAGCTGCCCCATTATATCGTCTATTTTCCATTCTTGTTTATTCCAAGTTGTTGTTGAATCAAATAACATTTGCCCATCATGCATGTATAAAACCGCATACTTTTCATTTTCAGAATATCCATTAGGCAACCATACATCTACAGTTCTTGGACGCACATATTTTGATGGAAAACTATCAATTCTCTTAATTGTTCCTGAAGCCAATTCCCCAGGGTATTCCGAAATTCTAATTTCGGGCATTTTTTTCTGAACTTCTTTTTTTGAGTTTTCCTTGCAGGACATTGCTATTATTACCAACAAGAATAGGATTGTTATGTTTTTCATTGTTTTTATAGCTTTGTTGTTAAAATCATGCTTCCTTTTTCAGTTAACGCTAAAGTATCATTCCAAACAATAGTATCTCCTGTTACAATGTTCTTTAATGTTTTTCCTTTTAAACCTATTTCCTCAAAACGAGAAAGGTCTAAATCAAATTTTTCAGAACGCTTGTTTATAATGGTAACCACAGTTTCATCTTTGCCCATTCTAAACATAAGGTATATTCCATTTTCAGGTGCAAAATGCACAGTTTTACCTTCATGAATGGCTTTACTGTTTTTCCTATGGTTTAATATACGTTTTAGGAATGTTTGCATTTCCTTTTGTTCATCGTTTAATCCTTCTCCTGTAAATGCATTCACTTTATCTCCTAACCAACCTCCCGGAAAATCAGTTCTTATAAGCCCGTGGTCTCCAGGTTTTGCAAAGTCATCCATAAAAATCTCAGTCCCATAATATACTTGTGGAATTCTTGGTAATGTTAGTATATAGCTTAGTGCCATTTTAGTATTTACTTTATTACCATTTAATTGGGTATATATACGACTCATATCATGATTATCTGGAAAAATCATAATGTCTTTAGGTGTGGCATAATGAAAATCATTTGCTAAACCTTCATACATTTTTACCAGTCCTTTATCCCATGATTCTTCTTCATTCAGGGCCTCTACTATATTCTTTTGCATGGCAAAATCCATAGATGATTTCAGATTAGAATCGTAACCATCTTTATTATTAGCACCTTCTTGCCAATACCCAATTAACAAAGGGTTATAGCTCCACTCTTCTCCTACAATACTAAAATTAGGATACTCATGCATTATAGCACCTGCCCAGTTACTCATAAAATCTTTATCCGGATACGGATATGTATCTTGGCGAATACCACCTAGATGAGCCATTTCTATCCACCAAATACTATTTTGAATAATGTACTTAGCCATAAAAGGATTGCGCTGATTTAAATCTGGCATTGTTGCAACAAACCAACCATCAGTCATTCCTTCTTTATCATTTTTTGCTGCGTAGATATCCTGATTACTGGTCCTTCTGTGATTAGATGTATTTACAGTTTTCCAATTCCAATGGTCTTTGTTCTTCTCGTAATACTCCTGATCATTCACCCAGTCTTTAAATGGTAAATCCTTCATCCACCAATGTTCCAATCCGCAATGGTTAGCCACTTGATCCATGATAAGTTTCATCCCTTTTTCAGATAATTTAGAGGACAGTTCTAAATAATCATCCAAAGTCCCGAATCGCGGATCTATTTCATAGAAATTGGTCATAGCATATCCGTGATAAGAACCTTCGGACATATCATTGGTTAACAAAGGACATGGCCAAATGGCTGTAAAACCCAAATCAGATATGTAATCTAGATGTTTAGTAATCCCTTCAATATCTCCCCCATGACGCTTATAGCCATCTTTTCTATCAATACTGGTTTCATTCATTGATGCCACAATATCGTTGTCAAGATTTCCATTAGCGAATCTATCTGGAGTTATTAAGTAAATAGCATCTGAACTGTCAAAACCAACAAAATCTTCGGCAGGTTTTAATCTAGACTTCAATTCATAAGTATGTTCTTTAACTTCTCCGTTTTTAAAAGCGAATTGAATATTAAATTTACCCGCCTTGGTGCCATCTGGAATATTTAGGTCTATAAACACATAGTTAGGACTGTCTGCTTTTTGCACCTTTTCTATAGTTACCCCTTCATAGTTAATACTAGGAGTAGCTTCTGAAATATTAGGGTGATGCACTAAGAGCTGAAGTGATTTATTTTTAAACCCAACCCACCAATTTAATGGTTCAACACGATTTATTTCATGTTTTTCTATTACAGGTTCTGATTTACCAATAATTTCATCTGCTTTTTTGTTGCTCGGATTACAAGACAACGACAGCATCAAGACCCCTAAAAGTATAATACTTAATACCCTTTTCATGGCTTTAGTTTTAAAATTACACAGTAACTAAATTATTTGGTGCTATAGTTACCAAGTTATCATTAACAAGAATTTGTAATTCTTTATCTCCCTCTAATTCAAAGTTAGTTTCGGTCTTAGAAACGTTTACTTTAACAATACTATCTCTAAAATTCACTTTAAAAGAATAGGAATCCCATTTTTCTGGTATTTGAGGTGTAAAGGCTAATTTATCTTCTTTAATTCGCATACCACCAAAACCTTCAACAATACTCATCCAAGTTCCTGCCATTGATGTAATATGTAAACCTTCATGAACTTCATGATTGTAATCATCTAAATCTAATCTAGATGTACGCAAATAGAAAGTATACGCTTGCTCCATTCTACCTAACTTAGCAGCCTGAATACTATGCACACATGGCGACAATGAACTTTCATGTACAGTTAATGGCTCATAAAAATCGAAATGATTCGCTAACTCTTCATCAGTAAATTGATCTTCAAAAAAGTAGAATCCTTGAAGGACATCTGCTTGTTTTATGTATGGTGAACGTAATATTCTATCCCAAGACCAGTGTTGGTTAATTGGACGCACAGACTTTGGTAATTCTGAAACTGAAATCAGCTCTTTATCTAAAAAGCCATCTTGTTGTAGAAATACCTTGTGTTTTTCTGAATATGGGAAATACATATTGTCTGCAACAGCCTTCCAAAGGGCTATTTCGGCACTTGTTAACTTTACTTTTTTTGCTATTCTTGCAAAGTCTGATTGATACTCAGCCTCAACTTTTTCAATACTTTCTAAAGCATAGTTAATACACCATTGTGCCAAATAATTAGTATACCAGTTATTATTTATATTGTTTTCGTATTCATTTGGACCTGTTACGCCAAGAATTACATATTTATTTTTGTCTTTTGAAAAGTTTGCACGTTGTTGCCAAAAGCGCGCAATACCAATTAAAACTTCTAATCCTTTTTCTGGAATATAACTATAGTCTCCTGTGTAACGATAATAGTTATAGATAGCGAATGCTATAGCGCCATTTCTGTGAATTTCTTCAAAAGTAATTTCCCATTCATTATGACATTCTTCACCATTCATAGTTACCATTGGATATAATGCTGCTCCATTAGTAAACCCTAATTTCTGAGCATTTTCAATAGCTCTATCTAAATGATTATAACGGTATTCTAGCAACGTTTTAGCAACACTTTGATCTTTTGTTGCCATATAGAATGGTATACAATAAGCTTCGGTATCCCAGTACGTACTACCTCCATATTTTTCTCCTGTAAATCCTTTAGGCCCAATATTTAATCTTGAGTCTGTGCCTAGATAGGTTTGGTTTAATTGAAAAATATTAAATCGAATACCTTGTTGCGCTTTTACATCTCCCTCAATAGTTATATCGGCACGTTCCCAAATACTTGCCCAGGCTTCTTTTTGTTTGTCCAGTAAAGCATCAAATCCAGTATTAACGGCTTCTTTTAAAACCTTTTTCGCAGCCGAAACTAGTTTAGATTTATCATGATTTCTATCTACTGTGTAACCTGCATACTTTGTAATTGTATAGGTATCTTCAGAGTTAACTTCTGTCTTATACTCAAAAGCAACTTTATTATTTTCTGTATATGAGGATGGTTCTAAATTTAAAGTTTTGCCATTAATAGACACTTGAGATTCCATGTATGTACACACATAAAAATCGGTCTTCATAGTTCTAGCTTCAATAAACGCCTGTTCACCAGCGTTACTAACATTTAGGACGTCCCAAAATTTATCATCCCAGTTGGTATCTTTATTTGTAATGCCATTATCTAAATAAGGTGTAAATGTTATTTCAGCATCTCCATTTAAAGGTGTTACATTGTATTGAATAGCTCCAAGTTCGTCTATATCTAAACTTAAAAAGCGCTTCGTCTCAACTTTTAAATCTACACCATTTGGCATCGTAACCCTAAACGTTCTAGACAACCAACCTTCTTGCATGTTAAGTTCTCTTCTAAACCCTTCAATTTTTTTACAAGTGTTTAAATCTAGAGTTACACCATTAACTTGCACATCAATTCCAATCCAGTTTGGCGCATTTAATACTTTGGCGAAGTATTCTGGGTAACCATTCTTCCACCACCCTACACGTGTTTTATCTGGGTAATACACTCCAGCAATATAGCTTCCTTGAAAAGTTTCACCAGTATAAGTTTCTTCAAAATTAGCACGTTGCCCCATAGCCCCATTTCCAATACTAAACAAACTCTCTGAAGATTCAACCCTATCGGCGTCAAATCCTTCCTCTATAATAGACCAGCTATTTGGTTTTATATAATCTTGATTCATTGTTCTCTCAATTTAGTTCATTAACTTATCAAAGAAGTCTTGTGGCAACTCTGTTAAGTCTTTAAAATTGTAATCTGCTTCATTTAATGTGTCTTTATCTCCTATTCCTACGGAAGTCATATTAGCCACATTAGCAGCTTCTATACCTGCAATGGCATCTTCAAAAACCACACATTTATTTGGTTCTAAGCTTAATTTCTCTGCTCCTATTAAAAATACTTCCGGATCTGGTTTAGCTTTAGATACGCTATTACCATCAACAATACCTGCAAACCTATCGAACAAACCTATTTGCCTTAATATTAATGGTGCATTTTTACTTGCAGAACCTAGTACATACTTAATTCCTTCCTTATCTAAAAAGTCTAATAATTCTGAAGCTCCAGGAAGAATTTCATCGGCCTGCATTTTGGTAATAAAGCCTAAATAATCTTCGTTTTTACTAATTAAATACTCTTGTTTTTTCTCTTCAGAAATACTAATTCCGCCAATTTCCAAAAGGATTTCTAATGATCTTACACGACTTACACCTTTTAAAAGTTCGTTATGTTCTTCGGTAAACTCAAAACCTAAGTCATCAGCTAGTTTTTTCCATGCCAAATAATGATACTTCGCAGTATCCACTATAACCCCATCTAAGTCGAATATGACTCCTATCTTACTCATTTTTGTTCTTTTATGATTTTACTATATCGTCTACGTCCTTAACTTTAGAAACTAAAGTAGCTGCAATTAAAAAGCTAATACCACTCATTACTAAAGCAAATATTGCTTGATCTCCATAAACATACTTTACTAGTGGTCCTCCAATTAAGGCATTAATAATTTGAGGAATTACAATGAAGAAATTGAAAATTCCCATATACACACCCATTTTTTTTGGAGAAATTGCACCTGCAAGAATAGCATAAGGCATGGCTAAAATACTGGCCCAGGCTACGCCTACACCAATCATTGAGACTATTAACCAGTTCTTGTCTGGCATAATGTAAATTGATAGCATACCTAAACCTCCAATTACCAAGGATAAAGCGTGTGTCTTTTTTCTACCAACCTTTTTGGCTATTCTTGGTAAAGCAAAGGCATAAAACGCAGATACTAAGTTGTAGACTCCAAACAGAATTCCTACCCAGTCTCCTGCATCTTGATACGCCGCACTACTGCTATCTGTATGAGACAGCCCGTATATATGTTGAGCAATTGCAGGAGTTGCAAAAACCCACATACCAAACAATCCAAACCAAGAGAAAAACTGCACCCAGCTAAGTTGCCTCATTGTTTCTGGCATCTTTTTGAAGTCTTCAAAAATATCCAGCAAACTAGATTTCTCTTCATCGTTAGAAGATGCCATAGCATCAGAATGAGCCTTTTCATCTTCAAATTTTTTCATCTCTTCTGGAGAGTACTCTTTTGTAGTAATAACTGTGACCAGAATTGAACCAATTAGAACAACAGCTCCAATAATGAAGGACAAAATTAAATGAGTAGGCACTTCACCCGTGTTAGCAGTATTAGACACTCCAAACCAATTACTTACAACATATGGCAACCAGGAACCAATTACTGCTCCAAAACCGATTAATGCTGTTTGAACACTAAAACCTAGTGTTCTTTGGTCTGTTCTTAGATTATCACCAACTAAAGCTCTAAACGGCTCCATAGCAATATTAAAAGAAGCATCCATAATCATTAGCATTCCTGCTCCAACCCAAAGTGCTGGCAAAAATGCAATGAACATATCTGCTTGAGGCATCAATATTAAACCAATTGAGGCTAATATTGCTCCAACAAGAAAATACGGTTTACGTCTTCCAAATCGCCCCCAAGTTTTATCGCTGTAATGTCCAATAACAGGTTGAACAATTAGCCCCATTAAGGGTGCAATTATCCAAAACCACGACAATTCATGAACATCGGCTCCGAAAATTTGAAGTATTCTACTTGCGTTGGCATTTTGAAGGGCAAAACCCATTTGGATTCCTAAGAAACCGAAACTCATGTTCCATATTTCCCAGAAACTTAATCTACGCTTTTCCATTAAATAGTATGTTTAAATTAATACTATTTGATAAGCGAATTACTTATCAAAACTTATGTGAGAAGTGAAAATATAAGTTTTGATTTCGATACAAAGATATAGAAAAGATTTTTACACAACCAAATAATTTTTTTATTTAGTAGATTCTCTTTCAATAATTTCTGTCTCAATTACCATTTTAATAAAGTCCTTTTTACGGTCGGTATTTACAATATAAGAATCTGGTTCAGAATCCTCGGCTTCCAGTCTATCTATCAATAAATTAGCGGATTGCTCTCCTATTTTTTGCCCATGTTGACTCACTGTTGTAAGGCTTGGTGTAGCATGTTTTGAGAGCACGCCATCTGTAAAACCAATAACCTGAATATCATCTGGGATACTATACCCTAATTTCCTTGCAACCTTCATGGCTGTAACCGCATAAAGTTCATTTACAGCAAATAAACCATCAATATTCTTGTTCATTCTAAAAAATGTTTCAATCTCATTTTCTAGAAGTTCTAAATGGTTTTCTACATCTAAACTATCGTCAATTTTTAAAATTAGATTAGGATCCGCTTCTATATCGCAATCTTGTAAAGCTTCTAAATAGCCTTGAGTTCTTAATCTACCTACACTTACATAATCCATTGTGGTAATAAGCGCAATGTTTTTACAGTCTTTTTCAACCAACATTTTAACGGCTTTAACAGCTCCTTTTTGATCATCAACAATTACCTTGTCGCACTCAACCTCACTAACAACCCTATCAAACATAACAATAGGCATACCTTGATCTATCGTAGCATTAAAATGATGGTAATCTTGCTTTAACAAGGTTTCCTTAGATATAGACAATACAAATCCATCAATACTACCACCTGCCAACAGCTCCATATTAATAACTTCCTTTGTAAAGGATTCATTAGACAAACCAACAATAACATTATACCCTCGTCTATTCGCAACCCTTTCAATACCTCGTATAACCGTTGAAAAGAAATGATGTACAATTTCAGGAATAAGAATACCTATGGTCTTAGTTTTCCTGTTTTTTAAACTAAGCGCAATATTATTAGGTCTGTAATTGTACAGTTTAGCAAAAGCCTGAATTTTTTGAGTAGTATCTTCACTAATTTCTTTGCTACCGCTTAATGCTTTAGACACCGTTGAAACAGAAACATCTAGTTCTTTTGCTATTTGTTTTAATGTAATTTTTCTCTTCATCTAATTGTAAAAAATCTATGTGAGCTCAGTTCGTAAGGTTAAAGATAAAAACATAATCAAGAATTTCAATGTATTATGCGATTTTATCAGTTTAAGCCTCAAAAAATAAAAAGTTGTCAACACGAAAACGTTTTCGTTGAATATTTCGTAACTTAAGATTATTTGTTAACAATTTCTTTACATAGTTTTATAATCGAGAAGTGAAAATATATTGACTAACTAAGACATTAATTTAAAGATTATTGTATGAAAACAACAATGAAAAGGTTACTGCTTTTCTTATTTTTTGTGCCTATTGGTTTGTTTGCACAAACTGTAGTTAAAGGTAAAGTAACAGAAAAATCAACAGATATACCCTTACCAGGTGTAAATGTTGTAATTAAAGGTACTACAACTGGTACTTCTACTGATTTTGATGGTGAATATCAAATAGAAGCCAACAGCGGAGACATACTTGTGTTTTCTTACGTTGGATATCAGTCGGTAGAAATTCCTTTTACAGGAGGAGCAACTCTTAATGTTGAGTTAGCAGAAGATGCTGCTCAATTAGACGAAATAGTAATTATAGGTTATGGTACCACAACTAAAAAGGACGCTACAGGTTCTGTTGAAGCCATAACATCTGAAGATTTTACAAAGGGTAATATCGTAACTGCTGAAAACCTATTAAATGGTAGGATTGCTGGTGTTAGTATAAATACAAGTGGTGCTCCTGGTTCTGGTTCGCAAATTAGAATTCGTGGCGGTGCTTCTATTAATGGTTCTAATGATCCATTAATTATCATAGATGGTTTACCAATTTCTAATGATGGTGTTACTGGGTCCAGAGGTGTATTAGCTTCTATAAATCCAAACGACATCGATTCTTTTTCAGTTTTAAAAGATGCCTCAGCAACTGCTATTTATGGTTCTAGAGCATCAAATGGTGTTATTATCATTGTAACTAAAAAAGGTAAATCTACATTCAGCGCAACTTATGACACTCAATATAGTTTTGGTGAAGTTACCAATACTATTGATGTTTTTTCTGGTAATGAATATAGAGATCTTGTAAGATCACAGCCTATTAACGGCACAACAATTGACGAAAGTTTACTTGGTGGTGCTAATACTAACTGGCAAGACGAAATTTTCAGAAACACCGTATCATCTCAGCATAATATAACTATGCAAGGTGCATTATTTAAAGTATTACCAGCTAGATTTTCTTTTGGACTGGTTAATCAAGAAGGTGCGCTAAGAACATCGGAGTTCGAAAGACGTAATTTAAGTTTAGCCTTAAACCCAAAATTCTTTGATGATCACTTAAAAGTTAGTTTAAACGCTAATCTTGCTTTTGAGGATAACAGATTTGCAGATGCAGGACAAATTGGTGCAGCTATGCGCTATGATCCTACAAAAACTGTATACGATCCAAACTCTCCATTTGGTGGCTTTTACCAACACAGAGATGGTAATCAAGTTGCTAACGGAACTACAAACCCTGTAGCACAATTGTTACAGCGCACAAATTTAGGAGATGCGAATAGAGTTTACGGAAATCTAAATTTTGATTACAAATTCCATTTCTTACCAGAATTAAGAGCGGTAATTAACCTTGGTTATGATAAAACGGAAGCTACAGGCTTAGATACTAGAGATAGATTACAAGCAACTACAGACCAAGACATTCTGTTTAAAGGTGAGCGCAGAAACAATTCTCAAAAACGTACCAATGAACTTTTTGATGGTTACTTAAACTATAAAAAAGACATTGATAATATTGGTTTAGATTTAACTGCTGGTTACTCTTACCAAAAGTTTACTAATGAAGGTGTTAATGGAAGAAATTTAACAGATCCTTTAAGCGTCGATGATTTCTACACAGATCCAGATGTTGTTTTAATAGGTTTCTTTGGTAGAGCTAATGTAACACTTAACGATAAATATGCTTTAACACTTACGTATAGACGCGATGGAACTTCGCGTTTTAGCAAAGACAACCAATGGGGTGATTTCCCTGCTGCTGCTTTTGCTTGGACTATTAGTGACGAGGATTTCATGAAAGAATCTAAGGTTTTTTCTAATTTAAAACTTCGTTTAGGTTATGGTATTACAGGACAACAATCTATTACAGAAAAAGATATCTTCTTAAACAGATATAGAAGCGGAAGAACAGATTCTCAATTCCAATTTGATAATGAAGTTATTCAATCTCTAATTGCTTCAGAAATAAACCCAGATTTAAAATGGGAAGAAACTGCAACAATAGAAATGGGTATAGATTATGGATTATTTGACAACAAAGTATCTGGTTCTTTAAACTTTTTCCAAAAGAATTCAACAGATTTATTATTTACCGCATCTGTTCCTGATGGTACAAACTTTTCAAACAGTATCATTCAAAATATTGGAGAACTTCAAATTCAAGGTTTAGAATTCTCGGTTAATACCGATGTAATTAATACTGATGACTGGAAAGTAGACTTCAACTTCAACGCAACCTTATTAGACAGAGAAGTAAAAGAACTTGCTCTTGGACAAGATGTTAGAACAGGAGGTATTAGCGGAGGTACTGGAAACAACATCCAAATACACAGAGAGGGTGAAGCTCCGAACTCATTTTACGTATTCAAACAATTATATGACACCAACGGAAATCCAATTGAAGGTGCATATGCAGACTTGAATGGAGACAATGTAATTAATGACAATGATCGTTATGTAAAAGAAAACCCTGGAGCTAATGCTATTTTTGGTTTCCAATCTAATATTATTTATAAAAATTTCGATTTTGCTTTTAACTTAAGAGCTAACCTTGGAAACTACGTTTATAATAATGTTAGATCTTCTAGAGCACAATACGAATTGTTATTAGACAATGCAGTATTAGGTAACATTCCTACCAGCGTTTTAGATACTAATTTCCAAAGAACTTCTGATGTTATTACTTCTGATGTTTATGTAGAAAATGCTTCTTTCTTAAGAATGGATAACATCACCTTAGGATATACATTCAATGATATTTCTAAACTACTTAAAAGCGTAAGAGTTTGGGGAGGTGTACAAAATGTATTTACCATTACTAACTACAGCGGTTTAGACCCTGAGGTTACAGACAATGATTCAGACCTTACTTTAACATTAGGTATAGATAATGTTGTATACCCAAGACCAAGAACGGTATTGGTAGGAGCAAACATTAAATTTTAAAAAAACTAACTATGAATACAAGATTTAAAATGTATAAAACAATTGGTTTAATATGTCTTTTTATCGTAACACTAGTGTCTTGTACCGATGACTTGAATATTACACCAAATGATGATCAAACTGTTCTTAGTGAAGACCTGTTTGAAGATGAAGCCGCTTACAAACAAGTACTAGCCGGTATCTATGCTAATTTAGCTTTAACAGGTACAGATGGAGCAGGTAGCTCTAACTTAAAGAACATAGACGCAGGTACCAGTCAATTTGGACGTGTACTTTTATATACGCAAACGCTAGCTGCAGATCAAATGATTTGGTCTTATGAAAATGACCCAGGAACTAGAGAATTACAACGTAATATTTGGACTGACCAAAACCCGTTGTTATTAGGAATGTTTAGTAGGGCTCATTTATCAATAGCACTAGCTAACAATTTTTTACGCGAAACTACAGATGATAAACTTAACAGTAGAAATGTTTCTGAAAGTACAAGAAGTGAAATAGTTGAATACAGAGCCGAAGCTAGATTAATGAGAGCAATGGCCTATTACTACTTAATGGATCTTTTTGGAAAAGCAAATTTTGCTGACGAAACTACGCCGATAAACGCAATTCCTGAAGTTTATGAAAGAGCTCAGTTATTCAGTTTTATTGAATCTGAATTATTAGCAATTGAATCTGATTTAGTTAATCCAAGACAAAACCAATATGGTCGTGCCGATAAAGCTGTTGGCTATATGGTTTTGGCTAAAATGTATTTAAATGCCGAAGTATATATTGGTGAGAATAGATATAGCGATTGTATAACTCAGTGTGAAAAAATCATCGCTGGAGGTTATGCGCTTGCTAATAATTACTTGCACAATTTTATGGCAGATAATAATACGAACTCTGCTTTAAATGAAATTATTTTCCCAATAGTTTCAGATGGTGTTACAACACAAAACTTTGGTCCAACAACGGTTATGATTAATGGTTCTGTTGGAAGCTTAGAGGTTAATGGAGCTGAAGTTGGTGTTGGTGCTGCTGGATGGGGAGGCGCTTTAAGAGTACGTAAACAATTTGCACAATTATTTGATGGTGCCTTTGCAAACGATGATAGAAATACCCTTATTTCTGCAAACAGACCAATTGATATCGCAGATATTTCAGATAAGGATACAGGGTACATCATTCAAAAATATTCTAATGCAACGTCTACTGGAGGTTTTGGTGTAGACCAAACCTTTGTAGATACAGATTTTCCATTATTTAGGTTAGCAGATGTTTACTTAATGTATGCAGAAGCGCACTTAAGAGGTGGTGGCGGTAGTGCTACAACAGCGTTAGGATACCTTAACGCCCTAAGAACTAGAGCCAATAATCCTGTAGCTTTAACATCTACAGATATGACTTTAGATTTCATTTTAGATGAAAGATCAAGAGAGTTACATTGGGAAGCACATAGAAGACAAGACTTAATTAGATACAACAGATTTACTGGTGGTAACTACAACTGGGCTTGGAAAGGTAACGGAAGTAGCGGGATAGCTTTACCTGCACATATGGCAGTATATCCAATTCCTTCTGCGAGTTTAGCTTCTAATCCAAATTTAACTCAAAACCTAGGATATTAATAATTTAAAAATTAAAGATGATGAAAAATTTAAAACAATTTTCAGCAGTTAGTATCATTGGTTTGGTTATGCTTTTCTTTGCAACATCTTGTGATGATAACTCAGATACATTTACAATATCGGCACCTTCTGCACCAGTTTTAGCAGATTTGAGTTTTTCTCAATTAGAGTTAGACGCTTTAAATACATCTAATCCAGCTGTAACATTAAGTTGGTCTGAATCTGATTACGGACTACAAACAGCTGTTAATTATGCTGTTCAATTTTCAATAGATGAAGGCTTTACGAATCCAGTCAATGCAGCTACTATTGTAGGACAAACTGCATTAACATTATCTGTTGGAGAAATTAACTCCGCAGCAGGTAACGCGGGTTTAAATCCGTTTGAATGGTCTACGCTTTACACAAGAGTTGTGGCTTCAATAGGTACACAACAAGGTGAAAGCATTGCTTCTAACACGCTTAACTTTCAGGTATTTCCATTCTTTAACTATCCGTTTGAAGACTATTACCTAGTTGGTAACGCAACAGCCGCAGATTGGAACAACAATAATAACAACCCTGTTTTATTTAGAAATCCTGATAATGGTAATCATTACTTCTTTACAGCTTATTTCACCAAAGGTGGTGGTGGCGATGGAGATGGAAGATTCAAAGTCCTTGAAACAAGAGGTCTTTGGCAACCACAATGGGGATCTACCCATCCTGATGGAAGCGACCCAATTGAAACCCAAGGAGAAATAGCTGGAAACCCAGGTACACAATCTGACGATCCAGGAAGATTTGGTGTTCAGGCATCAGGTTATTATGAGTTTACGATTGATTTCGGAACTAAAAAGTATACAATGACACCGTATGACGCTTCAGGAGCAGCAGACTTTACTAGTATGACAATAGGAGGCACAGCGGTTAGCGATACAGCAATGAATCAATTAAGTTTTGATACACATTTGTGGTACATAAGCAGTATACGTTTAGTGCCAGGAGACTTACAATTTACCACCAATACTGGAAGTGCTTGGGGCGGAACAACTGAGTTTTCGGGGCAAGCAACCGAAAACGGAGGAAGTATTCCTGTAATTGTAGAAGACGACTATGAAGTTTGGTTTAATGACCTTACTGGTAGGTATATAATGATACCATTAAACTTATAAAAAATAGTACTATGAAAATAAGTATAAAACAAATTAGCAGGTTTTTATTAGGTTTCACGTTGTTCTTTTTGGCGTGTGAAACCGAAGAAACCTTAAATATAACATCACCGGATCCAGTATTTGAACTTAAGGAACCTTCAATTTCAAATATTAATTTAAATCCGGATTTACCAGATAACCCTGCCTTTACCATTGTATGGACAGACCAAATTTCTGGTGAAGGTACAACGTATACTGTAGAGTTATCTAAAGACCCTATAGCATTTGAAAACCCTATGACTTTAGGAACTTCAAATTCTGGAAAATTTAGTATGTCCGTAGCAGAATTTAATGATGCTGTTATTGGCGCTGGTGTACCAGCATTTGAGCCCTTTCCTATTTTTATAAGGGTATCATCGGGCAGTATGATCTCTAATGTGGTGAGCTTTAGTGTATCATCTTATGCAGAGACATCTCCTATTATTACGAGTCCTGATAATACGTTTGAAGTAGTACTATCAGATGTAGCTCCTTCAGATGACGCTTTAACTGTAGAATGGAATGATCCAGATTTTGGAGAAAATGCAACGGTTGATGTTTCTTATGCACTAGAATTTTCTGAGGCTGGAAGTGACTTTGCTACGGTTTTCTTAATTGAACCAGATGAGAATGTTGGAGAAACTACTATGACTCTTAGTCATGAACAATTAAATGAAGCTGTTCTAAATTCTGGACTTACTGCAGAAGTAGCTGGTCCTGTAGAATTCAGAGTAAAAGCATCAATAGCATTACCAGGTGGTGATATGGTACGTTACTCAGATGGCCTAACTATAACAGTAACACCTTATGATGTTGTATTACCTCCTGTATTATATATGGTAGGCGCAGGTGTTCCAGATGCTGGTTGGAGCTGGGATTCTCCAGTAGAATTAACTTTAACAGGAACTAAATATGGTGGAAATGTTAATTTCTCTCCAGATAATGGTGGTAATTTTAGATTCTTTACAGACGCTACGTTAGAATGGGCCTCTCCAAGTCAAAATTTCCCATATTACTCTGATAGAGGATATACCATTGATTCTAACTTCCAGAACGCAAATGATGGTGATTTAAACTTCCAATTTGTTGGAACTGAAGGATTATATTATTTAGAAATTGATACTGAGAATAGAACAATTACTTTAGGTGATGCAAGAACAGGACCTAATTGTGATTTTGATCAGTTATCACTAGTTGGAGCTGGTGTTCCAGACGCTGGTTGGGCTTGGGATACTCCTGTTACAATTGACTGTTCTGGTAATGGCGTATATACGGGTGTTGTTACTTTCCAAAACAATAATGGCGGAGACAACAACTTCAGATTCTTTACAGACAGATCATTAGAATGGGGATCTCCAAGTTTTAACTATCCGCATTACGAAAATGCAGGTTATGCCATAGATAGTAATTTCATTAATGCCAATGACGGAGATAGCAATTTTGCTTTCGTTGGAACTTCAGGAGATTACCTGCTTACAATTAACGATGCACTTAAAACCATAACTTTAGAGCCTATTTCTTGCGAATTTGATGAACTATCATTAGTTGGTGCTGGTGTGCCAGATGCAGGTTGGGCTTGGGATACTCCTGTAGTTATACCATGTTACGGAGACGGTGTTTACTCCGGCGATGTTTATTTCCAAAATAATGGAGGCGCAGACAATAACTTCAGATTCTTTTCTGATAGATCTTTAGAATGGGCATCACCAAGTTTTAATTACCCTTATTACGAAAATGAAGGTTATACTATAGATAGTAATTTCATTAATGCAGGTGATGGCGACAGTAACTTTGCTTTCGTTGGAACCACTGGAACTTATAGGTTAACTATTGATACAATGGCTAAAACCATAAGTTTAATAGCGGTAGCCGTTCCCAATTGTGAGTTTGACCAACTTTGGTTAGTAGGAGCTGGTGTGCCAGATGCAGGATGGGCTTGGACCACGCCGGTTGAATTACCTTGTACAGGAAATGGGGTTTATTCTGGAAATGTAAACCTTCAAAACAACGGAGGTGCAGATAATAATTTCAGATTCTTTACAGATAGAGCTTTAGAATGGGGATCACCAAGTTATAACTTCCCATATTTTGCCAATGACGGTTATACCATAGATAGTGATTTTGCAGATGCAGGAGATGGAGATAACAACTTCGCTTTCACAGGTACTACAGGAACTTATTTACTCACTATCGATACAGTAAATAAGACGATAACACTAGATTAATAACATGAATTTATGCAAAAGAGTCATGATTTCCTCATGGCTCTTTTTGCATAAAACCAAATTAATTGTTATGAAAAAAATAGTATTTCTTTTACTTGTGGTTACGGGGTATGTTCTTAACGCGCAAGTAAGCGTAAACCCAACTTCATTTGAGGTTGATGAACAAATAACAATTACAGTAGACCTTAACAGTGGTGCTACCAACTGTAATGGACTAAGTAGTCCTTCTAAAGTATACATGCATGCTGGCATTGGAGACAATAGTAACGCTTTTGGTTTTAATGTAGTTGGTAATTGGGGACAAGATGATGGTATTGGAGAAATGTCTAATAACGGTGATGGCACATGGAGCATTACACTAACCCCAGAAACATACTTCGGGTTAAATGCAACACAAGCTGCAAATGCAACTCAAATTGGATGCGTTTTTAGAAATGCAGATGGTTCTCAAGAACTTAAAGCAACAGACTGCGAAGACTTTTTTATTTCTGTAGGCATTCTAAATATTAATATTGTTGAGCCATGGGCTAATCCTGTGGTGGTGTCATCTGGAAACGACTTAGATGTACGAACCAATTTAACGTATCAAGGTGGTTTAGCACCGGGATCATTTGAGATTTATTTCAACAACGTACTGCAAGACAGCGGCAACGGTTTTTCTACATTTTTGGGAACTATAAATAACATTACCACCGCTGGTACTGTTAGAGTTGTGGGTTCTCCTCTATCTGCTCCAACAGAAAGCGAGGAAACAACCTTCGAAGTTATTTTGGCACCTTCTGTGGTTTCAGAAAGTATGCCTGTTGGCCTACAAGAAGGAATTAATTACGATAATGCTGATGATACCAAAGCAACTTTGGTGCTTAATGCGCCTTTAAAAGATTATGTATATGTTGTTGGTAGTTTTAACAGTTATACTCCTGGAGCCTCATATTTGATGAAAAAAGACCCTACTTCGGGTAAGTTTTGGCTAGAACTAACGGGGTTAACCTCAGGACAAGTGGAGACATTTCAATATTGGGTTTATGATTCTAACCCAGTAACTGGTTCGCCGTATATTGTAAAAACAGCTGATCCATTTTCAACCTTAGTATTATCTCCTTTTGATGATTCAGGAATAGCTTCAACTACATTCCCCGGTATTGGTACTACTTATCAATACCCAACAGGACAGGAACGTGAAGTAACCGTTTTACAAACTGGTCAAACCGCTTATTCTTGGAATATTGCCAACTTTAATAAGCCTAAAAAAGAAGATTTAATTATCTATGAGGTATTAATTCGAGACTTTGATTCAGACCGAAATTTTCAAGATGTTATTGATAGAATTTCGTATTTCAAAAACTTAGGAATTAACGCCATTGAACTTATGCCAATAATGGAGTTTGAAGGTAACGAGTCTTGGGGCTACAATACGGCATTTCATATGGCATTAGATAAGTTTTACGGCACCTCTGATAAGTTCAAAGAACTTGTTGACACTTGTCACCAAAATGGTATTGCTGTAATACTGGATCTTGCGTTTAACCATGCTTACGGTAGAAACCCAATGGTAAGAATGTGGATGGATGATGCCGATGGTGATGGTTGGGGAAGTCCTAGTTCTGAAAATCCATATTTTAACCAAACAGCTAAACACTCTTATAGTGTTGGCTATGATTTTAATCATTCACAAACCATTACTCAAGACTATGTAAAAAGAGTGATTGAATACTGGATAAATGAGTTTAAAATTGATGGATTTAGATGGGATTTAACAAAAGGATTTACTCAAAATTGTTCTGGAAGTGATGAAACTTGTACGAATAACTATCAAGCAGATCGTGTACAAGTATTAAAAGATTATGCGGACCACTCTTGGACTCAAGACGCTGATCATTATGTAATTTTTGAGCACCTTGGTGGAGATACAGAAGAACAAGAATGGGCTAATTACAGAATTGGCGAAGGCAAAGGTATTATGATGTGGAGTGAAATGTGGCATGACTATACCAACTTGGCTAAAGGTGAAAGCTCAAGTATTAATATTTCTCGAATAGGGCATACTGCTCATGGTTTCACGGGTAAAAGAACTATAGGTTATCCCGAAAGTCATGATAAGGACAGACTTATGTATGAAATGTTCACTTTTGGTCAAACTGGTATTCAGGGTAACTTAAATGCTTCCCTTAATAGAATGTCTGCCCTTGGAGCAGTATTTATAACTGTACCAGGACCTAAAATGATATGGCATTTTGCAGAACTGGGAATGGATGATTCTATTTGGACCTGTTCCAATGGTACAGTGAATTCTGATTACGATGGTAACAATGATGGAGATTGTAAACTTGATACCAAGCCGCAACCGCAATGGACTGAGAATTGGATTAATGATGCTAACAGGTCTCAAATTTATGATGACTGGAGTAAACTTATAAAGCTAAAAATAAATGCTGATGTGTTTGAGGGCGATTATAACATTACGACGAACACCCAAACGCCTAGAATAAGCATTTATACTGGCAATGAAAGTACTTCGGGTGTTACACTTAAAAATGTTATTGTAATTGCGAACTTTTCAACCTCTAGCCAAAATGTAAATCCAAATTTCCCATATGGTGGTACGTGGTATGATTTAATGGATGAAACCGGCAATACCACTATAAGTGGAGGCACTACTTCTGTTAATCTTGCCGCTGGAGCTTTTAAAATTTATGGAAATCAGTCTGCTTCTTTAAGTACTGATGATAAGGTTTTTGAGTCTGGTTTAGTAGTATATCCTAATCCGACACAAAACACTTTCAAATTAAATAAATCGGTTAATGAAGTAACCATTTTCAATCTTACAGGAAAAGCGGTTAAATCATTTAAGGGTGATTTTAATGAAGCACATGCTTTTAATATTTCTAGCCTTCCGCAAGGTATTTATGTTGGAAAAATCAAGAATTTAAATTCGTCTCAAACCTTCAAAATAGTAAAACTGTAGTTTAGTTTTTTATATGTTTAGTTGTGAAAAAAAAGCTTCTCAAAAATTGAGAAGCTTTTTTCTTTCTATTGTGAAACTAATGCCTAGTTTCCTTTTTTATAATCTTCTAAAAATTTGGCTAAACCAATATCTGTTAAAGGGTGCTTTAATAATCCTGTAATAGATTTTAAAGGTCCTGTCATAACATCAGATCCTAATTTAGCACAATCAATTACGTGCATTGTGTGACGAATTGAAGCCGCTAAAATCTGCGTATTAAATTGGTAGTTATCATAAATCTGACGAATTTCTGCAATAAGGTTTAAACCATCTGTAGAGATATCATCTAATCTTCCCAAGAAAGGTGAAACGTATGTAGCTCCTGCCTTAGCAGCTAATAACGCTTGTCCAGCTGAAAACACTAACGTTACATTAGTTCTAATGCCCTTATCTGAGAAATATTTACAAGCTTTAATTCCGTCTGCAATTAATGGTAATTTCACAACGATTTGTGGGTGTAATGCAGCCAAAGCTTCACCTTCTTTTACCATACCTTCAAAATCTGTTGAAATAACCTCAGCACTTACATCTCCATCAACAATTTCACAAATTTTTACGTAGTGGTTTAAGATATTTTCTTCACCTGTAATTCCTTCCTTAGCCATTAATGAAGGATTGGTAGTTACACCATCTAAAATTCCTAAAGCTTGTGCTTCTGCAATCTCATCAAGATTAGCTGTGTCTATAAAAAATTTCATGTTTTTGTATTTTGTTTATTATTGAACAGAGTTTAAGTACTCTAATACGTTTTTGCTTACTTGCGCTCCAGTGAAACCAAATTTTTCATCAAGAACACCTGCTGGCGCAGAATATCCAAAATGATCTAATCCAAATACTTCACCATTAGCACCAACTAAAGCTTCTAAGTTTACAGGTAAACCAGCTGTTAAACCAAATAATGGTTTATTGGTTGGTATTACGCTTTCCTGATATGCTTTAGGTTGATTTCTAAATACACCTTCAGAAATTACAGAAGCAATACTCACTTTTAAGTTATTTTCAGCTTCTAAAATTTCTGCTGCTGCTACTAAGGTAGACACTTCAGAACCGTTAGCTACTAAAACAACATCTGGGTTCTCAACTTCTTTTACTAAATAACCACCTTTTTCAGCAGCTAAAGCATCTCGATATCTTGAAGCTCCATTTGCAGGTACATCTTTAACGCCTTGTCTAGATAAGATTAAACCTGTTGGTGTTCCTGTATTTTCCATAGCCATTTTCCAAGCCACAGAAGTCTCATTAGAATCTGCAGGACGTAAGGCCAAGAAACTCATATTTCCTTTATGGTTTTTAAGCTTCTCTAATAATCTTATTTGTGCTTCTTGCTCTATTGGTTGGTGCGTTGGTCCGTCCTCACCTACTCTAAAGGCATCATGCGTCCACACATATTTAACAGGCAATTCTTGTAAAGCACTTAATCTAATAGCTGGCTTCATATAATCTGAGAATACAAAGAACGTTGCAACCACAGGAATAACTCCTCCATGTAATGCAATACCATTTGCTATACAAGCCATTGATAATTCGGCAACACCAGCTTGTAAGAACGAGCCGCTAAAATCACCTTTTTGTAAAGCAGATGTTTTCTTAAGGAATCCATCGGTCTTATCTGAGTTTGATAAATCTGCTGAAGATACTATCATGTTCTCAACATTTTCAGCTAAATATGCTAATACATTTGAAGAAGCTGCTCTTGTTGCTAACCCTTCTTTATGTGCAATAGATTCAAAATCTAAAGCTGGCAATTCACCTGAAAGGAAAAAATCTAATTTTTCAGCCAAGGCTGTGTTATCATTTTTCCAAGCATTTATTTCTTCTTTTTTCTTAGTTGCTGCAGCTGTTTTAGTAGCTATTACGTCTTTATAATATGCTGCAACATCTCCATAAATATCAAATGGGTTATCTAAATCAGCACCTAAGTTTAATAAGGTTTTTGCGTAATCTGCTCCAGTTGCACCAATTGGCTTACCGTGTAACTCGCAATGACCTTCATACATAGATCCATCTGCGGTTACACAACCTTTACCCATTATTGTTTTACCAATAATTAAAGTTGGTTTTTCAGTTTCATTATTTGCATCAGTTAATGCTTTTCTAATCTCATCATGATTATGAGCATCTATTGTTACAACATTCCATCCCCAAGACTCATACTTCATTGCCGTGTCTTCTGTTGTAACCTCATCTGTAGAAGTTGATAACTGAATATCATTAGAATCAAAGAACATAATGAAGTTACTTAATCCTAAATGACCTGCTATTCTACCAGCTCCTTGAGAGATTTCTTCCTGAATACCTCCATCAGAAATAAATCCGTAGATTTTATGGTTCATCCAGTCTCCAAATCGTGCTTGTAAAAACTTTGCAGCAATTGCAGCTCCAATACCCATAGTATGCCCTTGACCTAAAGGACCAGATGTATTTTCAATTCCTCTTTCAAAATCAACCTCAGGGTGACCAGGTGTTATTGAACCCCATTGTCTAAAGTTAGCAACATCTTCTTTTTTGTAGTTTCCTAAAAGGTAATATTGCGCATACATTAAAGTTGATAAGTGACCAGCATCCATAAAGAATCTATCTCTAAATGGCCATGTCATATCTGTTGGATCGTAGTTAAAAAACTCAGAATACAGAATATGCATAAAATCGGCGCCTCCCATTGGACCTCCCGGGTGACCTGAATTTGCCTTCTCTACCATTGCTACAGCTAGCGCTCTAATATTATCTGCTGACTGCTGATCTATTTGTTTATTCATTTTAATGTTTGGTTAATTTATATTGAATATTAATCTTTTTAAACCTTACTATTTTCTTTGTTTTATGCTGAAAATAATTTTTGCAAATATATAACCTTTAATTAGTTGAGTTACTAAAAAGCTGATATTTTAATTAAAAAGAACGAAAGCCTTTAAGTTCCTTTCTATTGACACAAATAAACTTTAAAATCTAGAGCATTAATTCGCAAAAACATTACAAAATTATAGTTAAAAAGTACCATTATTAAAAAACCAAGCATATAAACAATATGCTTGGTTTTAACTTTTATATTATTACGTTTTACTACTTATTCAAATATTCTAGCCCTCTAATAATAATTACAGCATCTGCTTCATATCTAAACGGACGTGGTTCTTCTTTATTCCATGCAGAAGGTTTACCCTCTTTATAGCTTTTAAGTTCTGTAAACTCGCCTGTCCAGGTATTAAACCACTGAATAGTGGCATTATCTGTATTAAACTTTCGCATGGCTATTCTGGTTGCTGTATAATGACTTTCTTTTGGCACATACATTAAATAAATGCCATCTTTTACGTTAGCCAAACTATAGCCACTAGAATTAAATTGAGGCCATGTTTCGCAATTTTCAAAATTCACAGAATCCATTAGGGTTCTCATGTGCTTGAAATATTCAAACTTAGGTTTTATAAAATCCTCGGGTTGCTCATAAGGGTTATGGATTACTGCATTCCAAGATGTTCCTTGCCAATAGTATGTAGAATAACCACCCCCAAAAACACATTTATAATTTCTTCTAAGACAGGTTTCTGCATTAATATATGCTCCAGGAAACACCCAATACGGCGACTCTTCGTAACCTCCATGTTCTATGTTGAAAATAGGTTTTTTCGGAAACTTTTTCTTGGCGTCGTGCATGATATTGTACAAGGTATAATCCCAGTTTTGCAAAGAAATAAAATCGACACTTTCGGCGTTTCTTTTACAAAAGCCCCAGTCGTGAACCGACACCAATCTTTGATAAGAATCTAATTTTCTTGTACGCTCAACACGTTCTAAAATATACTCTTCTGTAGCTCTACCGTAGCTCAATGCTTCTTTAGACACATCCCACACAATATTTGGAAACGCTTGATATCTTTTAATCACATAATCGTAATACATGTTATCTTCGGGCGTCTGCATTTCTGGCCAACTCACTAATTTATTCCACACATAAATCATAAGGTGGCTCACAATTTCTTTATCATGCATGGTGAGCAAGACCCTATCCAGATGATCAAAGAACTCAAAATTAAGATTACTAAAGTCTGGATTAGTGTTGGAACCTAAAAACGGGAAGATATCTTCCCTGCCACCGTATTCATGCTCTGGGTGATCTTTTAGTTTTGGATCCTTTTGCCATTTAACATCATAAGAATACACATTCATAACCACCTGATTAAATCCGTTAGCTTCAACCAAAGACAGTAAGTGGTTGGTTTTAGGTAAAGCGGCATTGCCATAATCTAAGGCAAACAGCCAATCGCATTCAAAAGCTAAATTGAAGTAATGGGAACCGTCTTCATAAAAGAAATGTTGTGGGTTATCTTCTTTTAATACGATACCTCCATGGCGGTTAATCTTTAAGTTTTGAGTTATGTTTATTTTTCCTTTTTTTCCATCAAGATCCTTAATTTCAGATTCTATTTTAAAAGTTTTATTGCCGACAATAGCACTTGAATAACGAAATACCCACTGCTTATTTCCTTTATAAAACAAAGGAATCTTTTGACTTGTTTCTCCATCATTAACCAAGGCATAAACCTTTTTAGAAAATGGGTCTTTTATCGTTCTTCTAGTCTTATAGATAACATCTCCAATTTCCCATTGCGCTAAGGTAATTACCTTACTAGATTTAGGAGAATTCCAAGTCTTTATTTGACTAATTCCGAGATTAGCAATTAAAACTATGCATAAAGTTATTGCTACTTTTTTTATCATGATTTTAAAATTTTGTTGCATTTACTTTCTTTGAAATGCATTTACATTAACTTATTCTGTTGTATTAGATTTTAGTATTACTTCGTCCGCACAAGATGTAGTTTCCGTTACCTCAGAAGCTTTAAAAGCAGCATTTTCATTACTAATATCGTTTTTATAGAAAACAAGCTTATCAATTTGAAGCAATGTAGATCTACCAACAATTTTAATGGTATATTTTCCTGGAGTATTAAAATTACAATTGAAATTTGCAAAATGATGATGTGCTTCTAATTTTCCGTTCATTGCAAACACCTGTTTACTTCTACCTACAAATTTTCTATAATCGGTAAATTGTTCTTCTCCAAAAAGTCCTGCATTACCCTCCATCTTTATCCAAGCATCATTAGATTTATCTCCCTCCGCTTCATCTGGTTGCCTCATAAACCACCTAACCGAATAATTCCCAGGATTAGTAATATTAAAGGTATAACTTATTTCGTTTTTTAAATTGGGGGTTTTGTAACTATTAGGTCCAGAATACATAATATATTTTCCGCTCGAAGCCAAATTGTTCTCTTTTAAAATCCAATCGCCTTTAAGCTCAAAACGCTCTGCCTCTAGTACTAAGAAACCATCTTTTTCAACTAACTCACATTTTTTAGGACAATGAAATTCAATTGATTTCCATCGCCCTCTTGAAAAGGCATAAGCGTTACCTTCTGGCACCTTCCCATTTGAATGCGTATTCGATTCAATTTGAATTTTTTGCCCCTTTTTTACTAGAACATTTTTAAATGTAAATGTGTGCTTTTTATAGTCCTTATCCGATTCAGGGTTTTGAAATTCCCCAATATAGCTATTTCCTATCTTCAACTTGTATGTACTTTCTCCGTCAGTTTCGGTTAATGAGGTAACCGTTATATCATAACGACGCGTTTCTCCTTTAAAAACTGTTTTTGAAGCTCCAAATTCACCTTGATATTTTGAGGCATCTACCGCCACTACTTTTCGCCATTTATCAATATAGGAAGGCACAAATCCTTTTACTTTTAATTGTTTAAAGTCTTTTCCTGAATCGTAAGTGATTATTTCACACTCAGAATCTCTTTTCACCTCAACATTAACCTTATCTGTAAAATTCCCTATACCCGCGGTTATTGTTATTGTTGCTTTTCCTGGAGACACCCCTACTACTCTTCCATTAGGTGATACATAGGCCACATTTGCATTACTGGTTTTCCAAGAAAAGTAATCATCCCAAGATGCTTTAGGTGTAAAGCTAAAATTTAGTTGATGTGCTTTGTTCTCATACACGGTTATTGATTCTTCTGTAATATCAATAGCTTCGGCAACCTTATCTCCAGGCAACATAATTCCGTACCCAATAAAATCGGTAAATTTACTAGGGCTACCATCTTCATCTCCAGTTAATAGATAATACACCATACCTGCATCTGAAATATCAAATTTACCATGTTTATGATCCAACATTCTTTCCCATAACCATTGAATGTGAGGATCTTTATGATCTCTAATATGTCTCCAATGATATGGCTTTTTCTTAGAGCACCATCCTAAATACAAGACCTCACAATTATTTTGATCTTTAATTTTTTTGTACTTCAATCTATTTCCACTCAGGGCAATTGCTTCTTTCATTGTATGATGATTAGCTCTCCTTAAGTGATTATCATTATAGCCCGAATGTGAAATAATATACACATGTGCCATAGATTCTAAACTGGTACCATCTTCCACAATGGTTTTAATAGTTTGATAAAAGAATTCCGAAGGTCCCATGTTAACAAAGAATAGCGGATCTGAAGCTGTAGATTTAAGAATCTCCTTTTTCAAACTTGTTATAGCCTGCTTTTTATGGGTTCCCACATCAAAGAAAACTTCTGAATTAAATTTTAAACGTTCAGCACCTTGGTCGGTAGCAATTTTCATATAGTTTTTTTTGGTAGTATGCGGTGGCGACGGCATGAAATTGTTATATGAAAAATGTACTAACTTATTCTGCAGTTGTCTTTTAGCAATCATAATAAGTGTTGCTGGTGTAGCGCCCCAATCGTCAGGATCTGCGGTGTTGTACTTACCCGTATAACTTAAATCAGGTTGATTATTACCATCTGCACTTATGGCTATACGGTTATTATTGTACGCGGGAATAGTTTGCGCCTGTATTTGATGTATTAGAAATAGTGACAACACTAAAAAAATCCTTTGTGTTTTCATGGGTTATTTGCCTTAAAATTAATTGTAATTGATAGTCTTTAAATGAATTCTAAAGCTAGCTCTATTAACACAATCAAGATGCAATAAACTAATCTTTTTAAGGTGCTCACAAGTCATGTTTTTTTTAGTTCAAAACACCAATTAATCCTAAACCAAAAGTCCATAGTAAAGCAATTGTAAAGTCTAAAATAGCGCAATTTAATTGATTAAGCAGGAGTTTATAAACTTTACTAAAACTAAAAAAGCCTCCTATAAATAAGAAGCTTTTTAGGCTTAGTATTGCCGCATAAGACTTTACTAACTGCTATTAATCAGATAACAAACAAATGTTAACTTCTAAGATATTATTGTGATTTTTTTAACCTATAAGACACTAAGTTTCCATCTTCCCTAAAGCCCAATTTCTCATAAATTAAGGCGCCGAGCTTTGAGGCTACCAAAAATACATGTTCACTTTGGTCGGCTGAAGCTTTATTCAACAAATACATAGTCATTTGCTTGCCTAAACCTTGACCTCTAAACTTCTTTGGCACGCCAATCATATGTATTCCGGATTGTTTGTTTTCATCTGTATATAGAATACCTGTGCAACAATAAATCCCATTATTTTTTGCTACAAATAGTTGTATTCTATCTTCTTTTAAGCTGCCATGTAATACTTTAGGACTAATATTATATCCAAAAGCATCTGATGCTATTTGCGAGAATACTTCAAGGCCTTTTTTATCCTTAACTTTTTCAATTTGAACATCTTCTACATCAACAACTTGGTAGGCACTTAAGCTTAAACCCATTCCTTTTACGGTTGATGTTTTTTCAAAATTGAATGCACTTAAATGGGTTTCTAAGATTCCATCTTCTTCTAAAGCAATGGCATTTGGCACAAGACCCTGCATGATATAAGAACGCATATTTTCTGCATTAAAACCCTTTGTTAAACCAAAAATTTTTGAAGGCCATAATCCAGACTTAGGATGCAAAACTGAGGCTCCTTCAAGCTGACGAAAATAGCCACCAACATGACCCAAGTATTTCCAAAAACTAAACTGATGTATTATTGCTAAAGATGTTGGCATACTAAAATTATTTTGAAGCTTCAATTAATGCTGCTGAATCTTCATAAAATCTATATTCCTTAATCATTTCATCTTCAATTATACAGAATTGTACCCAATTGCTATTAAATAACTTGCCTGAACTTTTAACCAAATGTGAAAATGTGCCCATCGCAATTACTAAATTATCTTCTGCCTCCACCACTCTTTCTACTATAAACGCTTTAGTATCAAAAAGTGTTACGATATTTTTTAGAAATTGTTTTGCTTCTTCTCTTGTTCTATAAATACCATGTAATTGTTCCTTTGGCCTTTCTTCTTCTTTTACACTTACTATGTAACAATTGGGGTGAAAACTATTTAAAACGCCTTCAACATCTCCTACTTGGAAGTTCTTGAAATAATCTTGAACTACTTGGGCGTTTTGTTTTTTCTTAATTGTTTTCATGTTTTCTATTAACGTTTTCATCATCTTAATGTATTTGTATATAATTCTGTTTACTTACTAAAGGACTAAATGGTGTATGCCGTAAATTGGGCATTTCGTTTTCCAAGAAATGCAGTTCTTTAGAAAACAAATGGTGAGTTTTCAAAAACTGAACTACTGCCGTTTTCGTTAAATTATCGCATTGTAATCTTAACACGCGGTCGCTATCCTCAAGATCAAAATTCCATTGACCTTTTTTAACAATGCGCCTTAAATAATAGGCAACGAATATGAGTTGTTTAGGCTCGTTAACTTTTGTTGCGAAAAGAAAAAATGCTGATGTTTTCATATTAAATCCCCCTTAAAAGATAAATCCAAATAATTCTAGATACTCTTAGGTTGAAGGAGGACATTACCAATAAGACAAGTGAAATAATTCCTAACAATTTTAGATCCAACCCTATATCAAAGAAAAAGTAAGCTACCAAAAAGGTTAGCAGTGCCTCAATAATTCCCAAGGCATAACTCACATACATTGCGCCGTAAAAAAATCCAGGTTCCTTGTCGAAAGTAAAATTACATGTGTCACATCCCTTTTTCATTTTCGGTTTTCTAAAATTGAAGTAGATGTTGGTCTCTTCATAAATCTTTCCCTTTTTACAATTGGGACATGTGTTTGTTAATATACCGTGTATCATGAGCTTTGTCTATTTAGTTTTGCTTCTTCAAAGAAAAAATCCTTTAACCGATGTTTACCATAACGCGTTGCAACATTATCTTCTGCCATAAGTGTTAAAAAGAATTCAATTGGACCATAAATATGCAAAGGCGAAAACTTTCTTAGAGTCCATATGGTAAAGCGTCTTAACCAATCTGGCAATCTTGTTATTTTTGGTAATCTTCCATGAGCATCAAAAGCCATTTCAGCTATTTCATTATAGGTTAAGACATCTGGTCCACCCACACTAAATTCAGTCACAGGTTCATTTATAAGATCAAGACATACCTCAGCCAAATCCTCACCATGGATTGGGTTAAGCAGTTTATCACCATTACCAAAAATGAATACACGTTTCTTTTCTGCCATTTGTAGAAAATCTTTCATATCTGAAAAGAAACCATTAGGCCTTAATATTGTATACTCTATTCCAGATTGTTTTAGTACATCTACAAAAGCCTCTTTTGCTTCTAACATCTTAAGGTGTCTATGCTTATCTGCGTTGATTGCGGACACATAAATAAATTTTCTAACGCCAGATTTTTTAGCTTCCTCTAATAGATTTACATTGGCCTGATAATCGACATCCATATAGGTTAAACCATCTTTTTGACGTGTTATCCCTACAGTTGAAATTACCACATCTACACCGTTGCAGAGGTTAGCTAACGTTTTTGGTTTAGTAACCTCTGCCTCTATTATCTGAACGTTTTTTGATTGATATTTTTCTAATTTTTGCGCCTTACGAGCAATTAAAACCGCTGGTAATTCCTTTTGAACTATTGCTTTGGCTATATAACCTCCAAGATATCCTGTACCTCCCGCCAGAAGAATCTTTGGATTTGTTTTACCTTTCAACATTATACTTTGCTTTTATTCGTTTTTTAATTTGGTACAAAGGTGCCACGAAAGAGAAAGGCAATCGTTCTGAAATGAAACTTAGAATCTTTTATATGAGATTCCGAACTTTTTTCGTCATTCTCCTTCAAAAGATTCATGATAAGTTTATTACTTTGTACTTATGTCTTTATCTGCAAAAACGAAATATAGTATTAAGCGCATATTACCCTTTGGGTTAATTTGGTTATTACTTGCGTGGTTGATTATGTGGAGTGAACATATTGCTATTGGCAACACAACTAACACACCTTCTCCCTCTATAGCTTTGACACCCGAAATATTAGTTTTCTCAAGTTTTAGTGTCTTTTTGTTAGGCTGCTTAGTGGGTATTCTGGAAGTCTTTTATGTAAACAAATTATTTACAAAATTTAGCTTTCCTAAAAAATTAGTATCCAAACTTGTACTTTACGTTATTTTAATGTCTTTTGTAATTTTAGTACTCTTCTGGATAGCCGCAAGTATAGAACTTAAAACGCCTCTTTTTAGTGAAAAAGCTTGGCATAAGTACCAAACCTATTTTTTTAGCATCCATCATTTGAGTACTTGGATTCAGCTTTTCTTTTCATTGTCTGTTTCTTTACTTTATGCCGAAATAAGCGATCATATTGGTCAAAACGTCTTATTGAATTTCTTTACTGGGAAATATCATAAACCAGTAACTGAAGATCGTGTTTTTATGTTTGTTGACATGAAAGATTCTACAACCATAGCGGAATCTTTGGAAAATGAACATTACTTTAGACTTTTAAGAGCCTTTTACGACAGTTTTTCTAATGCCATAATAAACAACCATGGGGAAATCTATCAGTATGTAGGCGATGAAATTGTAATTACTTGGAAACTAAAAAATGGGATTCATAAAAATCACTGTTTGCATTGTTTTTACGATATGAAAGCATCTTTGAAAAAACGCTCAGCTTATTTTGAAAAAAATTATGGCATAGTACCAGATTTTAAGGCGTCTTTACACAGTGGAAAAGTAACTACTGGCGAAATTGGTGCACTTAAAAAAGACATATTTTTTACTGGTGATGTACTAAATACCTGCGCCAGAATTTTAAGTCTTTGCGCTCAATATAAAGCCGATCTTCTCGTATCTAGAACTTTAATAAAGGAACTTAACACAAAAAACGCATTCAAAGTTATAGCATTAGGCGATGTTAATTTAAAAGGTAAAAAGGAAAATGTAGAGATTGTTAGTATAGAAAGACTTTAACTATTAGCTGAAAGCCATTTTCTTGGAGACACCCCTTCAACTTTTTTAAAATAAGTATTAAAAACAGTCTTAGAATTGAATCCGCTGTCATAGGCCAATCCTAGTAGTGTTATATGACTATTTTTAGGGTCTGCTGCAATTTCTTTAAAATGAGCCAATCTATGACTATTCATCAATTCGTTAAAGTTAGTTTGCATAGCGTCATTTACCAATTTAGATAATTTATTAGGATGCATTTTCATTTGTTGCGCCAATGTTCTAAGAGATATTTCAGAATCTAAATACACTTTATCCTCCTGTAAGAAACCTTTAATTTTTTCTCTAAAATCAATAATTTCTGCATCCACAACCACAGTTTTAGATTCTGGCTTTTTTTCAAACTCTAAATTATCGTTTAACAGTTTTATACTACTAAACACTTGCTGCACTAGGTCTTGGTATTTTGAAGTATGGCGAAGCGGCTCTAAAAATGGGTCAAATTGAAAATTAATGACTTGTCCAATTCTTTGGTTTATCAATAGCTCAAAACGCTCTAAGGCTTCTTCTGTTTTTTTACTATGAGCAAGATAATAGAAATCCCAATACACCATTAAATTTAAGTCTTCAGACACGAGTAAATCATCATATTCAATTTCCTTCTGATTATGAATTGACTCATAAATTGCTTCTAGCATAGCCAAATACTTGTCACTTAGAAACTGTTTAGCATAATCCATCATCACCTGTTTCCTTTTTAGAAACAATAAACAAGCTACTTTTAAATGCCTACTAAGCGGAAAACTATTATCAAGTTTTAAAGAGTTTTCAAAACTACCCAATGCCGTTTCATAGGCACCCTGTAAATAGTGTATGTTTCCTTTGGTGTAATGATGATTTGGAGATAACGGATTAATTTTTAAAATTAACTCTGTTTGTTCTAAAGCTTTTCCGAAATAACCGGTTGCGGTAAAAAGTTCGGCAAGAGCCTCCATTCCTTCAGTAAAATGAGGATTTATGTTTAGACAATTTTGAAGGTCTTGAAAACCTTCCTTGAACTGCCAATTGCCCCAAAAGTGTATGGTAGCTTTTGCAAAATATCCGATATAGGAATCGGGATTCATAGCTAATCCTTTGTCCAAATAATAGTTGGCTTTATTAAGCCCCTCTTCTCTATCCATATATCCCCAGCTAGCATTAATAGCATAACACCAACCAATGGCAATTACAGGATCTGCATAAGACGCATCAAATTCTGATGCTTTCTTATAAAAGCCAATGGCTTTCTCTATATTAGGCAAATTCCAAGTAAGTTGATAATATCTTCCTTTTAAATAGAGCTGGTATGCACTTAGATTATGGGTATCTATAGTAGCTAAAGACTCATCTATATCAATATGTCCAAAGTTTTCTCTTATCTTATCTGCAATGAGTAAACTAATTTCATCCTGAAGTTCAAAAACATCATTTAGTTCCCTATCAAACTTCTCCGACCACAATAAAAATCCATTGTCTGTTCGTGTTAATTGCGCCGTAATTCTAATTCTGTTTTTTATAATCCGGATACTTCCTTCAACAGCATTACTAACACCTAGCTCGTTACCAATAATTCTAATATCAGTTGGTTTTCCTTTAAAAGCAAAGGCTGTTGTTCTAGCAATAACTTTTAAACCATCAATTTGAGAAAGAGCGTTTATAATTTCTTCCGTAATACCATCACAGAAATAATCATTAGTGGCATCGCCACTTAGGTTTTTAAATGGTAAAACAACGATGGACTTGTTTAACAAAGAAATATTTTGAGAGGAAAGATCCAAGATTTAAATAATGACATTTGCTCTATCAAAAATATCATATTTTCTATAACAAAAAAAGCTTCTCTGAATAGAGAAGCTTTTAATTAAACTGGTGCGGATGAAGGGAGTCGAACCCCCACGCCTCGCGGCACTAGATCCTAAGTCTAGCGTGTCTACCAATTCCACCACATCCGCTAGGACCAATTATTATCGGGATGCAAATATAATCAATACTTTTAAATTGCAAACTTCTATGTTCAAAAAAAGTAATTATAATTCAGAATTAGTTCTTACGCGCCTTTCTTTTACACTAAATCTTCTAATAATTAATCTAGAGGCTTTGTTGTAATTAGCATAATTGTATACCCAATTTAGGAATACCACCAGTCTATTTCTAAAGCCTACTAAAGCCATTAGATGGATAAACATCCAAATTAACCAAGCCATTAAACCGCTAAATTTAAACTTACCAACATCTGCTACTGCTTTATTACGCCCAATAGTAGCCATAGACCCTTTATCTGTATACTTAAACTTTTTTAGTTCGGATTTCCCTTTTAATATTTTGGTAAAATTATCAGAAAGTGTTTTTGCTTGCTGAATTGCAGGTTGGGCTACCTGAGGGTGTCCGTTAGGGTAATCTTCACATTGCATTAGCGCAATATCTCCTAAAGCAAAAATATCTGTATACCCTTTTATTCTATTATATTCATTAACATAATACCTATTTGTTCTGGCATTATAACTTTCTTCTGGAAAGCCTTCAATTAAATTACCTGTTACTCCAGCAGACCAGATTAATGTTCTGGTTTTAAACTCTTTTCCTTCTTTAGTTTTTACCAAAGCGCCGTCGTAATCTGTAACAATAGTATTCGTATGTATTTGCACCCCTAGATTTTTAAGTGCATCAGCAGATTTTTTGGACGACTTCTCACTCATAGGAGGCAATACCCTATTAGCCCCTTCTAAAATGTGAATCTGCATTAATTCTGGATCTAAATCAGGAAAGTCCATAGGTAAAACACTATGCTTAAACTCTGCTATTGCACCTGCCAACTCTACACCCGTAGGTCCTGCACCTACAATTACAAAGTTTAGTAGAAACTCTTTTTCTTCTTTGGAAACCGCAATGGTACTTTTTTCAAAATTCTGAAGAATTAAACTTCTTAAATTCAATGCCTGTGGAATAGTTTTCATGGGCATTGCATGTTTCTTTATCTGCTCATTTCCGAAGAAATTTGTTTTGGTTCCGGTGTTTATAATTAAATAATCAAACGACAACTCTCCAATGTCTGCAGTTAAAGTTTTCCTTTCTGGATCAACCGAATTTACTTCAGCTAACCTAAAATAAAAGTTCTTTTGCCGTTTTATGAACATTCTTAACGGATACACTATAGAATCAGGCTCAATTCCACTAGTGGACACTTGATATAACAAAGGCTGAAAAGTGTGATAATTATGTTTATTAAGCATTACCAATTGTACAGGTAATTTACGCAGTTTCTTCACCAAGTTTAATCCAGCAAAACCACCTCCAACAACAACAACCCTTGGCAAATCCGTCTTTGGGATATTCATAAAAAATTTTGTGTTTATTTATTGGTAAAGCTACAATAGTGTGCTTTAAAAACATACTAAAAAGCAAGATATTTGCATTATATTTCGGAGACTGTTTTCAAATCTTTATTTAATCTTATTTTTGTAAAATAGAATGCCGCTTTAGACTAAAAAAGTAGGCGTTAAACATACGCTAGACTAAATATTCAACTAACATTAGTAAACTTTACTTTTTATTTATGAATACTATTAAATCTTACATAGCACAAAACAAAGAACGTTTTCTCAATGAGTTATTCGACCTTATTAAAATACCATCAATAAGTGCCGACTCAAGCTATAAAAATGATGTTTTAAAAACAGCTGAAATTATTAAAGAAAGCCTTGAAAAGGCAGGTTGCGATACTGTTGAAGTATGCCAAACCGAAGGTTACCCAATAGTTTACGGCGAAAAAATAATAGACAAAGAGCTACCAACAGTTCTAGTTTACGGACATTATGATGTGCAACCACCAGACCCAATAGATTTATGGACCTCTCCTCCTTTTGAGCCGGTAATCAAAAAGACCGACAAACACCCTGAAGGTGCCATTTTTGCAAGAGGAGCTTGTGATGACAAAGGGCAGCTTTTTATGCATGTTAAGGCCCTTGAGTTTATGACGGCTAATAACCAACTACCGTGTAACGTAAAATTTATGATAGAGGGTGAAGAAGAAGTTGGCAGTAAAAGTCTTGGGACTTTTGTAAAAAACAATCAAGCAAGATTAGCCAATGATGTTATTTTGATTTCTGATACAGGAATGATTGCCAATGACACACCATCTATAACAACAGGCATTAGAGGACTTAGCTATGTAGAAGTTGAAGTAACCGGACCAAACCGAGATTTGCATTCTGGATTATACGGTGGTGCTGTTGCAAACCCCATTAATATTTTAACGAAAATGATTGCGTCTTTGCACGATGAAAACAATCATATTACCATTCCAGGATTTTATGATAAGGTTGAAGAATTATCTAGAGAAGAACGAGATGAAATGGCTAAAGCCCCCTTCTCTTTAGAGGCCTACCAAAATGCATTAGCTATTGAATCTGTATACGGAGAAAAAGGATACACTACAAATGAGCGTAACTCTATAAGGCCTACTTTAGATGTAAATGGTATTTGGGGAGGTTATATTGGCGAAGGTGCAAAAACTGTTATACCAAGTAAAGCATATGCTAAAATTTCTATGCGATTGGTACCAAATCAAGATTGGGCTGAAATCACAACCTTATTTAAGAGTCATTTTGAAAGCATTGCTCCAAAAGGTGTAAAAGTTGAAGTAAAGCCGCATCATGGGGGTAATGGTTATGTTACTCCATTAAACAGTATTGGCTACCAAGCAGCTTCAAAGGCCTACGCAGAAACCTTTGGAAAAACTCCAATACCACAACGTAGTGGTGGAAGTATTCCAATTGTAGCTCTTTTTGAAGAAGAGCTAAAAAGCAAAACCATTCTTATGGGATTTGGTTTAGATAGTGATGCTATTCATTCGCCAAACGAACACTTTGGTGTTTGGAATTATCTAAAGGGCATTGAAACCATTCCGTATTTTTACAAACATTTTACAGAATTATCTAAATAAATTTTAGTGTTCCTAGCTTTTGTACAGCAATAGTTGGGAACACATTTTTTTAATGCCTAAGCACCATTTTCAAAAGCCAAACCATGAAAAGCACACATTTTAAAAATGTTTTAGAACTTAGCTTTGCTACTTTTTTAATTAGTACTGCCGCAGTTTTAGGTAAGTACATCCAAATGCCAGCAGCAGTTATTATTTGGTGGCGTGCTTTTATTGCATTAATTGTACTGTATGTATTCTGTAGATACAAAAAAATAGCATTTAAATTTGACTCATATACCGATAGAGCCGTAATTATCATTAGCGCCATTTTTTTAGGCGCACACTGGGTAACTTATTTCTATTCTGTTAAGATATCTAATGTTTCAATAGGGATGTTATCTCTATATACTTTTCCTGCTATTACTTCGATTTTGGAACCGATTTTTACCGATACTAAATTTGATAAAGCTCATCTACCTTTAGGGCTTATGGTTTTGGTTGGTATTTATATTTTGGCTCCAGAATTTAATATTCAAAACTCGGATTTTCAAGGTATTCTTTGGGGCTTGTTTTCTGCCATTCTTTTTACGCTTAGAAACATCATCTTAAAAAAGAGAGCTCAAAAGTATAATGGCACCATGCTTATGACGTTTCAGTTAATCGTGGTAACCATAACATTATCGCCAGTCCTTTATTTTATGAGTTCGTCTGGTATTGAAAATCAATATCCCTATATTATACTTTTAGCTTTGTTCGCTACGGCTATTGGTCATTCGCTATTTCTTAAAAGCTTAAAGCATTTCTCGGCAAGTACTGCTAGCATAATTTTAAGTACACAACCTATATTTGGTATAATTCTGGCCTTTTTCTTTTTAAACGAGATCCCATCATCTAACACTTATATTGGTGGAGCCTTGATTCTAGCTACTGTTATTGTAGAAAGTATTAGGTCCAGACAAAAATAGTTTTCTGATTTAAAATGTAACAATTTTACAACTTTTACGTTCTAATAGTCAATCAATCAAAAAACTAGTGAGTTATGTTAAAGCAATTTTTTATTATTTGCTCTGGTGCTGATACCGATATTTTAGAAGATTGTTCTAAAGGAGAACAAAATAAATATGCGGGAATTGGCGCCACTGTCTTTTTTACCGCGCTAATGGCTGCTATTGCTGGCAGTTATGCTTTATATACTGTTTTTGATAATCTTTTTACTGCGATATTCTTTGGTTGTATTTGGGGACTTCTAATATTTAACTTAGACAGGTATATCGTTTCTACCATAAAAAAAACTGGAAACATAATTGATGAACTCATACAGGCATCACCAAGAATTGTTTTAGCAGTAATAATTGCTATCGTAATTTCTAAGCCTCTTGAATTAAAGATATTTGAAAAAGAAATTAATCAAGTTCTTTTAGAAGAAAAAAACCAATTGACACTTAACAATAAAGCGCAGATAGCAGAGCAATATACTCCAAATATTGAAGCTCTTAAAAATGATATCACTGCTTTACAAAACGAAGTTGATACTAAAGAAGCTGAAGTTAACCAACTATACGATACCTATATTGCAGAAGCTGAAGGAACTGCCGGTACTAACTTAGTAGGTAAAGGACCTGTATACAAAGAAAAAAGAGAAAAGCACGATGCGCTTCTTGCTGAACTACAAGAATTAAAGGCAGATAACAAAGCTAAAATAAAAGCTGCCGAGTCTGAGATTGCTCAATTACAAACAGACTACGAAACGCAAGTTACAGACACGCAGCCAATAATTAATAGTTTTGATGGTTTAATGGCACGCGTAAACGCCTTAGGGAGATTACCTTGGTTACCATCTTTATTTATCTTTTTGTTGTTTTTGGCTATTGAAACCTCTCCTATCCTAGCAAAACTCTTATCACCAAAAGGAGCTTACGATTTAAAACTAGAAGATCAAGAGGATATGTTAAAAACTAATGTAGCACAAAACAAAAACCAAAGAGCATTACTTCTTAAAACAGATAATACTATCAATGATCGTATTTATACGGATATTGAACAAGAAGAGGAGCTATACAACCATAAACGCAAAGTAGCTAGGGAGCTAATGCAGTTGCAAGCTGATGCTTTCTTCAAGAACCAAAAAAAGATATTGTAAAATTAGGCCGCGGAACTACTTTTAAAGTGATTGTACAAATCTTTACAGCCATAGCCTACAATTGATAAACTTTTACTACTACTTAAAGCAGTTTCGTGAATCTTTGTAATGACTTCAACGCCATAGCGGTCAATACTTTCTACTTCTTCAATACTAAGAATAACCTTGTCAAACCTTTTTAAGCCTTTAATTAACGCCTTTTCTAAATTTGCAGCATTACTATGATTTAGTACGCCAGTTAGCTCATAAAAGTTACTGGAATTATTAATAATTAAACTCATAATACAGTTAATTTAAGTTAAACAATAAACTCGGGGTGTCTAATCAAAAAATTGATCATTTCGTAAATATATACAAAATAAACTTAAATTTCCTACGATAAAAGCCCAAAAATTCAATTTTTAGCAGTTTAAACGCTAAAAAAATCGACGAAATGCAGTATTATGCCGCGGCTGTAGCTTTAAATTCAGCTAATAGATTCTTACACCCATATCCAATAATAGATAACTTCTTATTTCTCATTAAAGCTTCTTCGTGTAGTCTTGTTAGTGCCATAATTCCATGACGATCCATACTATCTACAGCTTCAATGCTCACTTTTAAGTTATCCATTCTGTCAAAAATGTTGTTGAATTCTTCCTCAAAAAGAGAAATACTTTTTTTGTCTAAGATTCCTTTAATCTTAAAAAAATTGTTGCAGTTTGTAATTTTTAATTCCATAATTCAGTTTTTTTATCATTTAAATTTGAGGGAGAACTTTTAATTCGTCATAAATATACATTCATGCAGCTCATTGGCATTATTAATTCGATGAATGCCTTGTAAGATTAGATGAAGACAAAATTGATGTCAAATTAATCGATGAGTTACACAATTAAAATTAGTTTTCACTACTTTTACCCAAGTCATTATTTATTATTCAAATGAAAACTGTTTTATATATATTCATATTTTTAGCCTCTTCGGCTTTAACGCTAAATGCTCAAAACTCTGAAGAAAAAGATAAAAAGGAAATTAATGCTGTCTTAAAAGCGCAAAGAATTGCTTGGTCTAAAGATAACATTGAAAAGTTCATGGAGGGGTATTGGAAAAGTGACTCACTGGCTTTTTACGGTAGTAATGGGGTCGTAAAAGGTTGGGAAAGTACATTAGAGCGTTATAAAAAAGCTTACCCTACTGAGGAGCATACGGGAACTTTAAGTTTTAGAATTAACGAAATTTCTAAAATTACCGATGGTGCTTATTATGTTTTGGGGGAATACCACATAAAAAGAGAGGTAGGTAATGCCGATGGCATCTTTATGTTAGTCTTTAAAAAGATTAATGGAGAATGGAAAATAATAGCCGATACATCTACTTAAATTCATGGCACCATTAGTAAGAATTGCCACTTTAGATGATCTTCCCGTCTTATTAAGTTTTGAACAAGGTATTATAGAAGCTGAACGCCCGTTCGATCCTACAATAAAAGAGGGTAGTATTAATTACTATGATATTGCCGAATTAATAACAAACACGGACTCTGAAGTCTTTGTTGCCGAAATTGAAAATGAAATCGTAGCCTCTGGTTACGTGAAAATTAAACCAGACAGACACTACTTAAAACACATACAACAGGGGTATTTGGGTTTTATGTTTGTTGATAAAACTCATAGAGGGAAACGATTAAACCAGCATATTATAAACGCCCTTTTGAATTGGTGTAGAGCACGACAAATTGATGAAATAAGGTTACATGTGTATCAAGACAACCTGCCTGCTATAAAGGCTTACGAAAAAGCTGGTTTTAAAAAACACATGATAAATATGCGCTTAAACTTAAACGAGATCGATTAAGTTTTCTTTACATAGTCGGTTACTATTACTATAAGTTGTGCACCAACTTTGCCTTCAATGTATTTAGCATTTTCATGATCTAAACGAATGTTCCTTACTGCAGTACCCTGTTTTGCTACCATACTAGATCCTTTTACTTTTAAATCTTTAATTAACACAACAGAATCACCAGCTTTAAGTTGTACACCATTAGAATCTCGGTGAATAATTTTTTCGCTTGGGTCTTTATCTTCACCAGTTGCTCTTGCTAAGGTTAAGGCATCATCGCTCAGATACATCATATCTAATAAATCCTTAGGCCAACCTTCATTTCTTAATCTTTGCAGTAGTCTCCAAGCCATTATTTGCACTGCCACATGCTCACTCCACATACTATCATTTAAACAACGCCAGTGATTAACATCCATTTCTTCTTCTTCATTAATCTGCGACTTGCAAGTGCTACAAACCAATATGTCATTAGCTACATTTTCATTTAGTGATGGAGGAATGGTATATTGACTTAGTTCATGTGTAGCTCCACATAATTCGCACGTATTTCCGCTTCTTTCTATTAAGGTCTGAAGTACACTCATTTTATATTTTTTTGCAATAATACAGCAAATTATAAAGTTTCTCTAAGTTTCTTTGGCATACCTTTAACCACCATATCATAAGAATGATCTATGAGCTCTTTTACCAAACTAGGGGCTAGTCCTCCTTCATTTAAATACAAGGTATTCCAATGCTTTTTACTCATATGGAATCCAGGGCGAATACTATTATATTCTGCACGTAGCTCCTCCGCATAGTCCGGATCACATTTTAAATTGATCCCTGCTTCTCCACTTTCCCATTTTTTTAAAGAAACCAGCGCAAACATTTTACCTAAAACTTTAAACACTAGCGTGTCTTCATCAAAAGGAAAATCTTCTGTTGTACTCTTTTTACTTAAACAGTATGTTCTTATTTGTTCTATGTTCATAATATAAAACTACAGTAAGCGTTCCATTACTTTTTCAGGATGCTTTAATTCAGTGAATCCAAATTGTTTGTATAACCCATGTGCATCCGCGGTTTTTAACATCCAGACTTTGCACGATTTTAGTTCTTCATCTGCAACCACTTTTGCTATTAATTGTTTTGAATAGCCTTGTCCTCTATAATCTTCTAAAATAAACACATCCATTAGATAAGCAAAAACGGTATAATCTGTTGCAATTCTAGCGAACCCAATTTGTTTTTCATTTAAATAAACGCCATAACACAAACAATGTTCAATAGTTCTTTTAACCTCTTCAATAGTTCTTCCTTTTGCCCAGTAAGATGTCTTTAAAAACCCATGAATTATCTCAACTTGAAGTTTACTTTTGTCTTTAGAAATGTCTATCATTCTTTCAACTGTTTTACATCTTTACTTGGTAAAGTTAATGCCGAATAATCTAATTTCCACCCTATAGTTTCAACTATAGATTCTATTAATAAAATGGTTTCTTTCACTTCTGTTTGTGCAATTTGAATGAGTCCGCTATCCGGAATTTTAGCCTCAATATGTTGCTTTGCTTCCTGATGTAAATCTGTTAAATCTGTAGCTTCAAACTTGTTAAACAAGCCATCCGATTTATCGTAATAATTTAAATTAGTCTCAATAGATAGCACTTCAGGTTCTGGAAAATGTTCTAGTTTAATAGTCTTACTTCCTGTATCACTTACTAAATGGATTTTAGACAAATCATAGCCTACATGAGCCTTAGCATTTATGACTACCAGTGCTTTTTTCTTGCTAGAAATAAGTTTTAAAAACTTCTGTTTAACATCTTCATAATGATATATTTCAGCAAAATCGCCTTCAACGGTTATAAACTTACAGACCTTTTTTATCTTGTCTAATAGAATGACCGACTGTGCGTTTACCAACTGCTTTTTCTTAAACGTTTTAAAGACAGTTACTAAGCCTAAAGTAACTAAGGCCGTAATTATAATGGCAAAAAAAGTTTCCATACTATTGAATTATTTGGTACAAAATAGGCTTGCTTGGTGTGGCATCATTTTCAAAAGGTGCAATCATAAGATTTAACAAATACTCGCCATCTTCAACGGTATTTGGCACGTAAATAAATTCCGTTATTGTAGCGTCTAATCTTAACTGTCCTTTGGTATTCCAAAAGGCATTATGTGCTAAGAGTTTGCCTTCGTCTCTTTCTTTATCAACAGATGGTAAATCAATTAACAAATGTTTAATTCCTTTTTCCTTTAAATACTGCGCTGCCTCTTCTAATAAAAATGGAGGATTAGTATTAGAATACCCCTTACTCTTTTTTTCTAACAAATTAGGTAGTGTTCTAATTACAATTGCATCTCTTTTTTTATTCCTTAGTGCCGTTTTTAATTGCTTAGCAGATATAAAAAAATCGTCTCCATCATTCTCCGGAGCTACTGTAACTACTTCCGCAACAAAGAAATAATGCCTTAAGTTTTTATTTACAGAATGAATTTCATTAGTAATGTGCCCTACACATTCTGTATGTGTAATATGTGCATGCGGATTAAAATGAATGTTATTAAAATTTACAACGGCGCCCTCCGAAACCTTTACAATTTCACCTTCAATATTTTCCGGAAAAATCTTGGGGTCATCTACATACCATGCATTTATATTCTTTTTAGACATGTCTATGGCTATAGAAATATCTATAGGTTTAGATACATCTATTTGTATTTTTCTAGAATTGTATTGTATTGTTGCTATCATTTATGCTGAATTTACTTGTGCTGAATTAATTTCAGTATTTCAGTATCTTTTACTTTTATTCCAACAAATCCAAATATAAGTTTTTTAAATCTGGATTCTTAGATTTTATTAAATTCCATTTCCATTCATTTTTCCAATTTTTTATTTGTTTTTCTCTTTTAAAAGCATCTTCATATTTAGCAATCTTTTCAAAATAGACTAAATAATAGGACTTGTATTTTCTTGTAAAAACGGAACCTTTGCCAGAAATGTGTTCTTTAACTCTATTTTTTAAATTACCAGTAGCGCCAACATACAAGACCGTTTTATTTTTATTAGTCAAAATATAAACAAACCCTTCTTTCATGAGTGTTTTGTTAAGAGATTCTGAAACTAGTTCAGAATAAATAATTCCGCAGCAATTCCATCGGCTAAAAACTTGCCTTTTTGAGTTGTTACGAGTTTCCCCATATTATTAAGATTGTCATCGGCAGCTCCAGAAGTAACAGTTAACACACCTTCATCAATGAACTTCTGAGAGGTAGTTTTTAAATGCTTGAGAAATTCGACTCCAAACTCAGTTTCAATCGTATTAAAAGACACGCCCCATATAGTTCTTAAACCTGTCATTATGTACTCGTTAAACATGTCTATTTTTGAAAGTGTTTCTGCAGTACTTGGTAGTTCGTTATTCTGAATTACTTTAATGTACTTTGTATTATTAGACACGTTCCAACTACGTTGGTCACCCAAAAAAGAATGTGCAGACGGCCCAATACCTAAGTACCATTTTCCCTGCCAATAACTTGTATTATGTTTAGAAAAGTAATTAGGTTTACCAAAATTTGAAATCTCGTATTGAATAAATCCTTCTTCTTCTGTTCTTTTGATAAGATGATTAAAATGCTCTAAAGCTAAGGCTTCGTCTAAAGAAGGATACTTCCCTTTCTGAATAAAACTATCTAAAGCCGTTTTTGGTTCAACAGTTAAGGCATAACTAGAAATATGGTTTACTCCAAAACTGAAGGCTATATTCAAATTATCGTTCCATTTTTCTAAAGACATATTGGGGATGCCATAAATTAAATCAATGGTAATATTATCAAAATACTGAGTTGCAAGAGACAAGCACTTTTTGGATTCTTCTGCGCTATGGGCTCGATTCATCATTTTTAAATCGTCTTCAAAAAATGACTGAATACCAATACTTAGTCTATTTACTGGCGATTTTGACAATTCAACAATCTTTTCTAAAGTTAAATCATCTGGATTTGCCTCTAAAGTAATTTCTGGAGTTTCAGTAAGTTCAAAATTAGTGTAGATAACGTCTATCAATAATTGCAATTCATCAATTGTTAATAAGGAAGGGGTGCCTCCCCCAAAATATATGGTTTCAACGGGTTTATGCTGAAGTTCTTCTTTTCGTAATTCAATTTCTTGTATAAGACACTGAATAAGTTCTTCTTTCTTTTTTAAGGATGTTGAAAAATGGAAATCACAATAATGGCAAGCTTGCTTGCAGAAAGGTATGTGAATATATATACCAGCCATTTAAAATTAGCCTATTTTATTGGGGTTTTGTTTCACAAAAGCAGCCCATCCTGAATAACTTTTACCAACCTCTACGCGTCCAGAATTATAAAAGTGGCAAACAGCAGCTGCTAAACCATCGGTAGCATCTAAATTCTTGGGTATGGTTTTTAAGCCTAATAAACTCTGAAGCATTTTAGCTACTTGTTCTTTACTAGCATTTCCATTACCCGTAATAGCCATCTTTATTTTTTTAGGAAGGTACTCTGTAATTGGTATTTGCCTACTTAGTCCTGCGGCCATAGCTACACCCTGAGCTCTTCCTAATTTAAGCATACTCTGCACATTTTTACCAAAAAAAGGCGCTTCAATAGCTATTTCGTCTGGGTGATGGGTGTCTATGAGCTCAATGGTACGCTCAAAAATAAGTTTTAACTTTAGGTAGTGGTCATCGTATTTTTTTAAATCTAATTCATTTAATTGCAAAAACTGCATACGCTTGCCTACAACTTTAATAAGACCAAACCCCATTATAGTTGTACCTGGATCTATTCCTAAAATGATTTTTTCTTCTGCCATTATTGATCACAAAAATAACATCCGCTAAGCGAAATTGAGGTTCCAAAAGTTATAGCTAACACATTACCATTAAACGATCCGAATCCTTCTGATACTGGATTAAAATCTTTCGCAAATCCGTTTACATATGAAACATCTGTAAAGATTGAAAGCGTATCGGATATACCATAATGAAATTGTGCCCCAGCCATTATGTTAAAAAATGAGATTTTGTTTTGGGTATAATTATCTAAAGGCTTTACAAAGGAATAGCCCGGTCCTGCCTGAAAAAACACTCCCATTCTTGGTGGTAAGAAACTAAAAATATCATTAGCATCATATACTAAAAGGGCATTTACTCTAGCATAGTTTACTTTAAACGAAGGCGAATTAGTTTCATTAGAGATTCTATTAAAACTATAATTTAAGCGACCACCAAATTTAGGTTTAAACATATATTGTAATCCTAAATCTACTGTGGGGAAGTTCACGGATTTACCTTTGTAATCCGTAACAAAACCATTTGATGAAGGACTATTAACACCTAAAGCAAATTGTGCTTTAATACGACTAGTTCCATCTTGTGCATTTCCTATTGTAAAACACAGTAAAGCCGTTATCAAACAAAAAAAAGTTTTATTAATTCTAAAACCTGATACCATAACCTAAATATTAACTTTATTTGTAAACATGAATCATCTGCTCCAATACAAAACTAAGCAATTCTTTTTTGTACTTATTAAAGTAAGTATAGTTGTTGGAGCTTTCTATTTTATCTTTAGTAGATTAACGTCAAATACTAATTTAAATTTCTCTGATTTTATTTCTGTTGTAAAACAAAATAATGCGCTTTCCTTAAAAAGCGTGTTTATTTTAACGCTTTTAACCAGCTTTAATTGGGGTTTTGAAATCTTAAAATGGCAATTATTAGTATCCACATTTAAAAAAATCTCTTTTAAAGAGGCTTTAGAGCAAAGTTTAGGATCTTTAACTGCCTCTATTTTTACTCCAAATAGAATTGGCGAGTATGGCGCTAAAGCCATTTACTTTGTTACCGATTACAGAAAAAAAGTTCTTTTGGTTAACTTTTTAGGTAATGTAACACAAATGCTAGTAACAACTGTTTTTGGTCTAATAGGTTTAAGCGTATTACTTATTAATTATGAACTTCCTGTAAACTATTATAACATCTCAATTGTTGCGGTTTCAGTACTAATATTAGCTTTAATAATTATTATTCTAACCAAGAAAACTAACTTTTCAATAAAAGGGTTTTCAATTGAAAAACTTAAACGTTTTGTTATCAATTTTCCCAAAAGAATACTTTCACTAGTTTTAGGGTTATCTATATTGCGATATTTAGTGTTCTCTTTTCAATTTCACCTACTGCTACTCTTTTTTAATATTGAACTTAGTTATTTTACAGCTATGGTTTTTATAACATCAATGTATTTACTATCCTCTATAATTCCATCAATATTTATCTTTGATGTTGTTGTAAAAGGAAGTGTAAGTCTATATTTATTTTCCTTACTACATATTAATGCTTTTACAATTTTAAGTGTTACAACGCTTATGTGGTTTTTCAATTTTGTACTACCAAGTGTTTTTGGCAGCTATTATGTACTTAACTTTAACTTACCTAAAAAAACGGTGTAAAGGTGGTGTTAACAAGCTTTATTATAATTTTAATCTACCTCTTTTTAATAGGAAGTTTTACTATTGGTTTTGATAGGGTAAAAGATTTTACACTAAAAAGTCGTTCTTCGAAAACTACCTTTTCGGTTATAATTCCATTTAGAAATGAAGCTGAACACCTGTCTGAGTTATTAGCATCAATTCTAAAACTTGAGTATCCTAAACATTTGTACGACGTTATTTTTGTTGACGATGCTTCTAATGATGATTCCGTTTCTATAATTGAAAAAACATGTAAGACGCTAAAATCATCTGGATCCGATACATTGAATATTCATATTATTGAAAATAACAGACAAACAAACTCACCAAAAAAGGATGCTATAACTACTGCTGTAAAACATGCCAAAAACGATTGGATAATTACAACTGATGCCGATTGTGTTCTCCCTAAATTCTGGTTAGATAGTTTTGACGAGTACATACAAGAAAATAATGCAACATGCATCGTAGCCCCGGTTACTTATTATAATGTAAACACTTCGTTTAAACGTTTTCAACTTTTAGATATTTTAAGTTTACAAGGTGCTACCATTGGAGGTTTTGGTATTAACAAACCCATTATGTGTAATGGTGCAAATTTTGCCTATGAAAAGGCTCTATTTAATGCTTTAAAGGGTTTTGATGGCAACTCTAATATTGCAAGTGGTGATGATATTTTCTTTCTAGAAAAAGTAAGCAGGAACCACCCAAAGCAACTTCATTATCTTAAATCAGAACATGCTATAGTAACGACAACAACAGAAACATCATGGCGCCATGTTATTGAACAACGTGTCCGTTGGGCATCAAAAGCAAGTCATTATAAAAACTGGTTTAGTAAATTCACTGGACTTGTTGTATTACTAACAAACACGCTGATTATAACCTTAATACTGCTTACGCTTTTGGGTGAATTTCATCCTAAAAGTCTGGTATACGTTTTAGTCATAAAATTTAGTATAGACTTCTTACTTCTTTTTAAAACCGCTAGTTTTTTTAATCAGAAAGAAGCCCTATTAAGTTACCCTTGGGTCTTTATTTTATATCCTTTTTTTAGTGTATATATAGCTTTTTTATCCTTGTTTAAAACCTACAAATGGAAGGATCGAACTTTTAGAAAGTAAAACGGTTAAACTAGTCTACATTAATAACAATAGGTAAGTCAAATTCAGTTTTTACTTGCATCATACGTTTAATAGCCGGATAAATTTTAGGTAAAGAATCTAGACTCCCTATAATTAGCGATTCTAAATTAGGAATTTCTTCTTTCGTTAAGCTGTCCATATCGGCACCCACTAAATCTATAACACCAGTTTCCGAAACTTGAAACTTTAAATTAACGGTATCATTTACATCTTGCGTTACAACAATACCTTCCTCTTCTAATGCGTTAAATATTTGTTTTTTTAAGAAATATTGGAAACAATACATCTTTTCATACTTGCCATCTAAAGAATCGCACATACTAAATGAAGGATAGGTATCTACATCATTCCAGTTAAATGCCTTTAATTCTTCATTTAAGATAGCTTCAGAAGTCGTTTTTTCAACATCAAAATACTTACAAGATGTTAAAGTGATGAAGACAAAAAAAACGAGGGTATACTTCATGAATTAAATACTGTGACTGAAAAGTACGATTTTTTTAACATTTAATCCATCTTCAAAAACTTTTCCTTTTTTAATTCACTTATTCTATGATTTGCCATTTCAACAAAAACGCTTTTAGGGAATTTCTCTGTAAACGTTTCATAAAGTTTAATTCTAGTATCAAAATCTTTGTAATACCTATCTTTGGTAAGTACTAAAAAGAAATGAGCCTGGTCGTTTGAAACATTTTCTTTAACCGCTTTCTTATAAACCTCTAAGGCTTCTTTATGTTTCTTTTGCCTATTTAACACCATCCCTAATTGCATATATTCTTGATCTAAGGGTTCGTCTAAAATTTCTAGAGCTTCGCGAAAGCATTTTTCGGCATTTTCAAAATCTAAATTTCTTTCATAAAGTCTCCCTAGAATAAAAAGATTATTGGTGTTTTTGGGTTGAAATTTTAGAGCTAAAACTTGATGTTCTATAGCCTTTTCATAGGCAATAGTTCTGGCATAGGCATAACTTAATTTCTCATGAATAAACTGTGTAGATTCATTGAGACTAATCAACTTTTCAAACCATACGATTGCCTTCTCATATTGTTTTCTTAAATAATAGTTTTGAGCTTTAAGACTTATGAGCTCCTTATTATTTTCGTAGCTAGACAAACCCACATTTATATATTCGTCTGCTAATGAATTCTTTCCTTTTTTTAAATAGTGTTTTGCTATTCTAAAAATGGCTTTTTGATGTGTATTATCTAGCTCATAGGCATTGAGAAAGCACTTTAGAGCAGTAGAGTCCTTTAGTTGTACCAATGTTACACCCATCTCATATTGGTAATTAGGGTTAGACGTATCTAAGTCAATTAGTTCCTTAAACACTTTAGAAGCTGTATCATACCTTTTCGTCTTATAAAGCAATTTACCATAGTTGTATTTTTCTATGGCGTCTTCTGGTTTATTGGTTAGATGCTTTTCGTAAACAAGTATTGCTGAGTCATAATTACCAATAGCAATATAAGACTTTGCTATTTTGTCATAGACTTTGCTTTGATTGTTGTATTTCATAAAGTGCTCAATGGCTTTAGAGTAGTTACCATGAGCATACAAACTATCAGCAAAATGTAAAACCGAAGACTGAGCTTCGGTTTTAAAATAAATTATACATATTAAAAGAAAAACGTTCTTCATATTTACTTCTTCTTCTTATCGTCATTTACCTGAAAAATAATTGGGCAACTATAAGGCACATTAATCGTTTTACCTTGGTGCTCTCCAGGAATCATTTTTGGTAAACTCTGTATTACTCTTTTAGCCTCTTCAACTAAAGCCGGGTGTGGTGCCCTTGCTCTAACACCAGTGATATTGCCTTCATTGTTTACAATAAAAATCACATTAATTCTTTGTTTACCTTTTAAATTATGTTCGGCAGCAAGCTTGGTATTAAAATTTCTATTGATGTGTTTTGAAACATTTTCTGCAAAACACTGTTTCTGCTCATTTGCACTTAAATCTTCACAGCCTGGAAATGATGGTACCTTGTCTGTTACTCCAAAAGGAATTTTAACATCTTTAAGAATATCAGCAAAAAATGGATCATTTAAACCTTCTTCACTGGTTAAAACCAACAGGTGTTTTAAAGCGGTTTCTTCTTCATTACTAATATTTCCTTGAACTTGTATTTGTTCAAATACAGCTGCTATCTTGTTTTCTAGTTTACTTTTCCATTTAGAGTTTAAGAACTTATTAACCTTATTAATATATTCCTGGTTAAACTCAGAACCTTTTAAGGTCTCTAATAACAAGTTAAGCATGTTTTCTTCATTCTCACTTACATTACCTTGTATCGCAATTTGAGTTTTAACGGCATGTATTTTTTCAAGCAAAGGTGTTTTTTTAGTGTAATTAACTGCAGCTGTATGTTCTAATTCTTTTGAACTTGATGCATAAGCCAACATTCCTATAACCATTGGAATTAATAAGGCATACTTTAATAAATTCGTTTTTTTCGATTTTGATTTTGACAACATAACGATTCGCTTTTTGATTAATGATTGTTTAAAAAATGGATTGATGAATGATATTTTTTGTGTGTTAAAAACCTGTTGTAGGAGGTTTTCGTAATAATCTGCTTTGTTTTGATCTTTAACAGCATGTGCATCGGCAATAAACTCGTGGAGTTCTACCATTCTATTCTGATACATATAAATTAGAGGGTTAAACCAAAGCAGCAATCTTAAAACTTCAAAAAAGAGTAAATCAAAAGAATGGTACTGTTTAACATGAATCATTTCATGTTTAATAATGACGTCCTTTTCTTTGGTATCAATTAACTCTCCTAAAAAGATGTATTTAAAAAATGAAAATGCTGCTGTGCTGTTGCTTAGGCTTACTATCTTATAACCCCTACTTTTTTGTTTAGGATTATTAACTAGTAATTTTAGAATTTTAAAAAACTTAAACAGAAATAGACAAGCAGCTATAACGAAACCTATGTAAAACAGTATCTCAAAAACAGAAGTACTTTTTTCTAGCTCAAATAAGTTAAACTGTATTGGATTTTCAACGGCTTCTTGATTTCCAATAAAGACCTCTGGTAATGTTACAATAAAATCTTTTGAAATGGCATTTTTAAAGCCCTCTATTCTTATAAGAGGAATAAGTAAAGATAGTACTGAAGTTCCCAAAAGATACACTCTATTCCAATTAAAAAAGGTTTCTCTTTTAAGCACAAAATCATATACTAACAAAAAGAATAATTGGAACCCTATGGTTTGAATAATATACTGAAACATGATTACTCTTCTTTTTTATTAATCTCTCTTAATACCGATTCTAGATCTTTTATGTTCATATCGTTTTTCTTAACAAAGAAGGATACCATACTCTTAAAAGAGCCCTGAAAATAATTATCTACAAGCTTATTTATAGATTGATTGCTATAGTCTTGCTTTTCTACAACCGGAAAGTACACATGCCCCTTTCCTTGTTTCTCATAGCCCACAAAACCTTTACTCTCTAAAATTCTTACTATAGTAGACACAGTATTGTATGCTGGTTTAGGGTCTGGGAACAACTCAATTATAGCTTTTACATTAGCTTTTTTTAGTTGCCAAAGTATTTGCATAATATCTTCTTCTGCCTTTGTTAATTGTTTCATTATCGTGCGTTTTTAGTATTCAACTAAGTTCTTAGTTAAGGCAAATATAACTAAAAATTTAGTTTGAACTAATTTTTTAGTTAAAAATGTAACAATTTATCCACTTTAGTGTCTTATTAAAGCAAGCATAACAATTTTTATGATGGATATTTTATTGATAGTAATAGCCGCCTTATTTATGATTCTGGGTATTATTGGTAGTTTTTTGCCAGTACTACCTGGTCCTTTAACCAGTTGGGTAGGTTTATTGATACTACACTTTTCAGATACTGTTCCTATGAACAGATCCTTTTTAATTATAACACTCATTGTAGCCATACTTATTTGGGTATTAGATTACATTATTCCCGCTATGGGCACCAAACGTTTTGGAGGTACAAAGTATGGCATGATAGGTACTACTATAGGTCTTATAGTGGGACTCATTGCTCCAATTCCTTTTGGAATCATAATTGGACCATTTTTAGGAGCTTATATAGGAGAGTTACTAAACAATACCGACTCTAAAACAGCAATAAAAGCTGCTTTTGGCTCTTTTATTGGCTTTATTACTTCAACCTTTATGAAGTTTATAGTTGCGATTATCTACTTGGGTCTATTTGTAGGTATTTTGCTTAAATAAATCACTTAAGTTTATTAAACAGAAGAGCCCTGTGGGTCTCTCACCTCCACAGGGCTGTAAATTGCTATTATCAACAAAAAAAAATTGAGGGATTAATAATTTTTTTTGAAGTGTTGACCTTACAAATATATATATTATAATCAAAATTTAATTGCGGTTTTCCCACAATAAAAGTACGGTTTTTACATACATTACTGTTTATCAACAGGTTATACGAAAAAAAATCTTAAATTTTTTTTAATAAATTTTCGACGAAAAGTAAGAAAAGTAAGTTTTTCTACACAAAACCCTTTTTCCTAGCTTCATTTAAAAGGGTTTCATCTTGACCGTCTTCAACAGAAAAAAGTTCTTTTAATTGCTTCTTTCTTTTCTCTACGGCACTTAGCGAGATGCCAATATGAACTGCTAGGTTCTTGGTTTTAACACCCTGAGATAGCAAATGTAGAATTTTTCTGTTTTTCTCGTCAATAACCATATCACTAGAAATTACTTTTCTAATGTAGCTGTTTACGGTACCGCTATAAAAAGGTGGATTATTTAGCACTGCCTGAAAGGCGCTTGCTAATTCATTAGAAGTTAAATCACTTTTAATTAAAAATCCTTCGGGGTTTATATTCTTAATGATATTGTGAATTCTGTAAGACTCGTTAAACATGGTAAGTACAACAATTTTTGATGTTGGCAATACATCTCTAGCAAATTCTGCCAAATCTTCTCCAGAATTCATTCTACCATCTGATGATGGTGGTAAACTTATGTCTATAAAAAGGACATCATAAGGCGTTTCAGATCTCGATGACTTTCTAATATATTTTAGGGCTTCATCACAATTATTTGCAATGTCAATAAGTAATTCTTGGTTGTCTTTTTTTGTAAATTGTAATGTATTTTGATAACCTTCTATAATCATTGGGTGGTCATCAATCATTAAAATTCTTACTTGGTTGGTGGTCATACGTTTGTTGTTGTTTCTGTAACTGGAACTTCTATTCTTACCTTTGTTCCTACGCCTACTTTAGAGGTAATGTTCAACTCTCCTTTTATTTCTTTTATTCTAGATTTCATGTTTTTTAATCCGATACCAGATCTTGCCCTATTTACCTGAAATCCAGCTCCGTTATCTTTCATTACCAAGCAAATTACATTTTTTTTCAGTTTAAAACTAATATTTACCAAAGAAGCATTGGCATGTTTATAAATATTATTTAAAGTTTCTTGAATGATTCTGTAGATATGAATTTTGTTTTTATTGGGTATTATATCCCAGTTTATAGAATCATCGTGCGTAAACTCAAATTGAAACTTATACGCCGAAGATTGCGTTTCTATTAAAGTTTCTATAATGTCTCTAAATCCTCCACCAGCAACAAAATCTGTGTTTAACTCGTGCGACACTTTTCTAATATCTTCTTCAATAGATTTTAATTCTTCTATGTAGTCGCCACGGGTTTTTACTGCATCTGCACTATTAGCCATATTGAGGCTATCTAAACTTAAACGTGTACCGAAAAGACGCCCTAATACACCATCGTGTAACTCCTCTGAAATACGTCTTTTCTCTAAGGTTCTGGCCTCTTCTATACTATCATTTTGTGATAACATAAGGTTATAAATTTCCTCGTTAGCTTCTTGCTGTTGTTGTACAAATTGTAGTTCTTTATTTTTTATTCGCTGCCTAATCACTAAGTATAATAAAAACGAGGCTATAATTAATACGGTTGAAATAATAAGCAACCACATACGTTCCTTGGCAATTTTTATATTTTCCTTTTCTATTTGATCGGTTTCAAAACGTATTCTGGCAAATTTATTTCTGATTTTTCGCTCTTCATTTTGAATACTATCATTTAATTCTACATATTGTTTTAAATAATCAGTTGCCGTATCTCCTTCTTCAATTTCAGATAACAGTTTAAGTGATTTTAATAAGTCATCATTATAATATTCAGTTGATAAGTCTTTGGCTCTATATGCGTAATACTTAGCTGAATCTTTTACATTAATATAATTATAATATTCCGCCAAGTGTTGATGGATAATTATAGAATTATAATTGTCATTTATACTATCACAAATTTCCAAAGCTCGAATATATAGCCCTGGCAGCTTATCATGTTCTTTGGAAACATAAAGAGTATTAGCATAATTTCCTAAAGCAAGAACAAAAACCTCTGGATAATTAGTTGTTAAATCCGAGTTAGATAAAATCTCTCTATATTTTTCAATTGCAAGTTCATAATTTCCAGCACGTCTATATGCCTTAAGCATATTATTAAGTGTTAACCCTATACTCCTAGTAAAATCACCCTTCAGCCCTCTTTTTAGTCGGAGAGACTTCTCATAGTATTGAATTGCCACATCAAATTGTTCCAATTCATCATAAACAATCCCTAAATTGTTGTATAGAAAAGATTTGTATTTTCTAACATCATTCCTAGAACCCAAAGTTTCGAGCAGTGCTATTGCTTCCACAGAAGTTACTTCACTACCTGTATAGTCCTTTTCATTGCACTGAACCACAGCAATACCATAATAAGTTATTGCTAACTCATACTTTAAACCTTGTTTTTTAAATACTTTTTCAGCTTTATTATAATAGTAAAATGCACTATCGCTCTTTTGGGAATATCTGTAAAACTCTCCAATTTTATAATGCTGATTAGCTATGTTTACGGAATCTACTGGTTTAAGATTTTTTACACTTTTTTTAATAGAGTCAATCATTCTTAAACTTTGTTCATCTTGCCCAGATAAATTATATACTAGGGATAAAAGAAATATAATTAGAAGAACTCGTTTATGTGCCAATCTTGAGAGTTTATATACTTATTTCCAAATTTATTATATTTTTTTTATTGGAATACAATTTCTTTGAAATAAAAAAACCCGTATAAAATACGGGTCTAATATTTATATCTTTAAATATTTAAAGTTTAATCATGTCCATTTCCTCCGGTGAAACGAGTAGTCTGAGCACTTGAATTTGTAAGTACATCATCTTCATTTAAATCTTGCTTAGTACAAGAAGAGAATGTTGCGAATACTACTGCGATAATTAAAGTAATTTTTAGGGCTTTCATATAATTTCGATTTAAGGTTAAACTATTCTATTTTCTTTTTAAAATTTTAATACAACATGTTAACTAAGACTTTGCAAAGCAAAATCCTCGTTGAGGGAAAATGGAATAATTAATTTTTAAAATCAAAATGCACAAAAGCACATAGACTTTAATTTTGAGGGAATGCAACTTTAACAGTTACATTTATAATAAATGGATTAATTAAGTGTTAAAAGACGAGAGGGAAAATGATTTGGGTGTCGCTTAACGGTAGCTAAAATATGTTAAACCGTATTCAAGAGGCAATATAATCGATGAAATGCATTTTTTTAACGACGAAAAACACTTGTGATGTAAATTACTTACAGTGTAGATTTCGTTTTAATTAAACTCGTCTTAACTATCTTAGTCTTAACGTCTTCATTTAAATGCATGTTCTGTAGTCTATGTATTAGCATTTCTGCGGCGTTTGCCCCAATAACCTTAGCATGTTGTCTAATTGTGGTTAATTTTGGAAAGGCATGATACGAATCTCCCTTACTTGCAAACCCAATTACAGACATATCTCTAGGTACTTTTTTACCCAAATTAATTGCAGCATTAATAGCTATAATACCAGAAGAACTGTCTGCAGCTATAACACCATCTATTTCTGGATTCTTTTTTAGGAACGATTTCACCTTCTTTTGGTGGTCATCTTTCTTTTTAATAGATAGGTGTAAGAGCTCCATGTCATGGTTTTCTAAAATAGCTTTAGCATAACCACGTTCTCTAAGCTTACCTACACTAAGCTTGTCTACGTTACTTATAAAGGCAATACGTTTTCGGTTTTCGGCTAACAAGCCTTTTGTAGCTCTATATGTAGCATCAAAATCATCCACAATAACTTTATCGCACATTACATCATGCGCTACTCTATCAAACATTACTATAGGGAGACCTTGGCTAATGGTTCTTCTAAAATGATCTACTTCATTTTTAATCTGAGTTTCTTCGGCAACACATAAAATAAAACCATCTACACTACCATTGGCCAAAATTTGAAGACTCTCCTTTTCTTTTTCTAAAGATTCATTAGAGATACAGGTAATAATATTGTAGCCTAATTTTGTGGCTTCGCGCTCTATACCAAAAAGTACTTTGGCTAAAAAGTGATTTAAAATGTTTGGGATAATTACACCAATAGTCTTTGTCTTATTCTGCTTTAAACTTAGTGCCACTTTATTCGGCTTATAGTTATAAAGCGCTGCCAATTCTTTTACACGTCTTACAGTTTCTTCTCCAATCTCTTCGCTATTATTTAATGCTTTAGAAACCGTTGAAATTGATACGTTTAATTCCTTTGCCAGTTGTTTTAGTGTAACCATACGTTTTAATCCCCAATTAATCTGAAATGCAAGTTACAAAATTCCTTAATGCTATAACCTAATTATACTATTCTTATACTTCATATCTTATTAACAATAAAAATTCTTTTATGATAGAATTTAAACCTTTTACTACCTAAATTGCGCCGTAAAACACAACAAATATCTATTGTAAAGTTTACATTTGTAGGCTTAAAAGAACACCTATTCGGAACAATTTAATAATGGTAACATCAACTCAAAAAACTTCAAATCTTTTAGCATTGCAAAACAAATGGTTTGTAACTGCTTTTTTTCTTTTATTTACAACCATAACTTTTGCTCAAAGAGGTAGTATTACAGGTAAAATTGTAGATAGCGCTACTAATGATGCTATACCCTTTGCAACTGTTGTAATTCTTAACGATTCGGAAGAAACGGTTTCGGGAGCTATTTCTTCAGAAGATGGTTCTTTCGCCATTGGCAATTTAAAGTTTGGCGCGTACAGCGTTAAAGTATCGTTTATAGGTTACCAAACCGTAACAGAAGCTAATGTTATCGTATCTAAAACAGCTTCTAATGTTAATGTTGGTTCTATTTTAATTCAGCCTCAGTTAGAATCTTTAGACGCTGTAACTGTAAAAGCACAAACTAAAACTGCCACAACCAAAATAGATAGAAAAGTATATAATGCTAGTGATTTTGAAACTGCAAAAGGAGGAAATGCCGCAGATGTATTAAACAAACTGCCTTCTATTACTGTAGATCCAACAGGCAACGTCTCTGTAAGAGGTACAAGTGATTTTATGGTCTATTTAAATGGAAAGCCAACAAACATTAAACCTTCGGTTTTGTTAGGCCAAATTCAATCTAACAATATTAGTAAAATAGATGTCATTACCGTACCAACAGCGCGTTATGATGCACAAGGAAAAGGCGGTATTATTAATATCACTACAAAGAAAAATAGTACCCAAGGATTATCTGTTTCTGTTAATGGTCTATTAGGTGGAGCGCCTTGGGCAAACCTAACCGATGTTTATAGTAAACATAAACTAAAAGACGATCGTTATGGTGGCGGATTTAACATTACCTATGGCGCCAAAAACCTTACCGTTTACGGAGGCTTTAACTATAACATGAAAAATGTAAATGGAAAGCGTTCTGGAGAGGCTCGTGTATTTGTAAACGAACCACAGGGCGATTTCTTCCATATGAACGCAAAAAATGGAGAGCGTCCGGAATGGTATGAAAACTACACAGCAAATGCTGGTATTGATTTAGATTTAGCTGATAACAAAAAGCTTTCGTTTTCTTATTTCTACGGCAATAGAAACGAAGGAAGGGCAGCATACTACATTTACAATACCTTTTATGCAGACGCCGACCAATCTAATAAAGACGCCGCTACTGAGCAGTTTATGTACAACCCTAATGTAGATGACAGGTACGGAAAGTACAATACGTTTAACTTAGACTACGCGGTTGAGTTACCAAATAATGCAAGTTTTAAAATGGCCGCGGCCTATGAAACGTCTAAATTAAGTAGAGCTTTAAACAATAAAAATTACTTCTATAACTCAAGAGCCGAGGTGGATAACGATGTGGTAAACGATTATGCCAATGCGTTTCAAGCCGATGATTATTCGTTATCGGACAGTACGCCTTTAAAGGGATTACGTTTTAATACGGATTACGAAAAACAAATTGATGAGAACAGCACCTTTGGAACGGGAGCGCAGATACAATACACCAATATTGAAGGTGCCTTTAAATTCAACAATACCTTAGTAACTAAAGATTTAGACAATACTATTGATTTAACTCGAACTGTTTACGCCGCCTATGCAGACTATACTGCTACTAGAGGAAAGCTAAGCTATATTTTAGGCTTAAGAGCCGAGTATGGTGATCAAACTTTAGAAAACGGCACCACAGATTATGTACCGATTTTTGGAGCAGATTTACAAAAAAAATATACTCAAAATAAATTAGACTTATTCCCTTCGGCACACTTTAGCTATGCTATTAATGATGCTAACAAAATAACACTTGCTGGAAGCAGAAGGATAAACCGTGCTTCTGTAACTAAATTAGCGCCTTTTTTATACCGTAGACATTTTGAGGTTTATGTTGTAGGAGATCCGGAACTAGAATCTGAATATTTAAACAACGCTGAGATAACTTATGAAACTAAAGCAGGTAAAAACACCTTTAGTTTAACAGGATTTTACAGGGGAACGGATAATACGGTGTTTAGAGTAAATACTGTAACAACAACTGTTGAAAACCCAGAGTTAAATGCCATTTTAGGTGAAGATGTATTAATTAGATCGTATACCAATGCAGGAAACTCTACCTCCTTAGGAGCAGAATTAAATATAAATGTTATACCAAGTTCTTGGGCTAAATTCTTTATTGGTGGTTCCTTATACAATTACCAAATTAAAGGTGAAGTATTTGGTTTTGATGTTGACCAAAACAGCACCAACTGGTCCTTAAAAGGCAATGCCAATTTTACAATTTCTGATAAGCTTAGGTTTACCTACGACTTTAGTAGAATTTCTAATACGGTAACATCTCAAGGTCAAAATGATGCCTTTACGGTGTCTAATATTGCCTTAAGTTACCAACCTACCGAGGCTTGGGATATTGCGCTAAGAGGTTTAGATATTTTTGCTCAAAATGACACAGGGTTAGATACGAATGCGTTTAATGCTGCTAACCAGCAAATTTTCTATCAAGAGACGCTTTATGAACGAAACGGACCTGTATTTGAATTAGGTATTACCTACGCCTTAAACATGAAAGGCAAGAAGAAGAAAGCTAAAGATTTCCAAGGAAACAAACACTTTAAGTAAATATAATATCAAACCAAAAGCCCGCAAAAGCGGGCTTTTTTATAACACAGTTAAATGCCTTTAGAGATAAAAATTTAACTGTTAGTTCGCATGATTTCTGAGGCACGAAGAAATTGTATGGAGAACCTCTAAAGCCAAGACTTCTCAATACATTTTTCTCCCATCGGTTAAAAAAAGAGAAGCAGATCTTAAACAATTAGATTTAAACAACTCATTTTCAGCAATATTTTTATCGTACCCAAGTTAATTTACAATAGTAAATTCAAGCTGTTTTTTAAACAACAATTACATAACATTAAATTGATATTTAGTTAACTTTGCAAAGTAACTTAATAAACCCTACGCCTTGCAAAAACCCTTATTAATTATTGATGGTTTTATAAACACCTTAGAAGACTTCAAGGAGTTTTCCTCATTTAAACTTGTGAAATCGGAAAGCTCAAAAAAGTATGGGGTTTTTAAATTCACCTATGTAAACAAGGAGCTCAAAGAAGTTGTACTAAGAATTGAATTAAACATGAAAAACGAAAAGTTGTCATATGGAAAATGGGATGACAACTCTTTGCAAACACTTAAGTTTAAACATTTTTTAAATACTTAGCTACCTCTCTTAATTTCAGTGTATTTAAATTAAAAGGCTACATTTAATATATCACCGGATAACTGCAATACATCAAGCTCCAGCAATTTAGCATCAAAGACCGCATTGTTTAAAGCCGTTTTAGCATTTAAAAGGTTTATCTGCGCTTGACGAAATTCTATTGAGGTTACTTGCCCTAACTTATAACGTTCTTGTGTGCGTTCAAAATTGTTGGTATTAGTCTCCACATTTTTCTTTTGGGCTTCTAAGACAAACAGTGCATTCTTATAAGATTCGTAAGCGTTTTTTAATGTGTTTTCTAAGGTTTCCTCTTGCTGCTGTTTCAATATTTTTTGATTTTCTAAGGCTATTTTAGCATTAGCCACTCTTGTTTTAGTGCTTCCACCATCAAAAAGATTCCAAGACAGATTAATGCCTGCATTTAAACCTGTAGAATTAGATCCTGCCACAAAAGATGTTGCTGGATTAATATTTTTATTCCAACCGTAAGAACTGTTAAGATTTACCTTTGGTAAAAAACTAGACCTGTTAATCTTTATATTAAACTCATTAATAGCAATATTCTTGTCATTTTGATTTAGATTTACATTGCTTTCTAGAGCTTTAACTAACAATGCGTCAAAAGGTTCTAACACGATAAAATCCACTAAGGTTTCAACATTGTAAGCCACGTCTTTATCTACACCTAAAACTATATTTAAATCGCGCTTAGCATTTTGAAAGGATTGTTTCGTAGATATGTAATTTATACTATCGTTATTAACATCCACTTCGGCATTTAATAATTCTAGTTTAGTGGTTTGGCCATATTCGTATTGGTATTTGGCACGTTCTAAACGTTGCTTAGAAACATCTAAAGCTTCTTTTAAATTCGTTGTATTTTCGGAAAGCCTCGCAATTTGAAAATACACTGAAAATAATTGCAAATACATGTTTTCAATAGTTTCTCTGGCTTGTAATTGGGTTAAGTTATAGGTCTGCTTTAATTGTTTGTAATTGTACTTTCTCCCTAAGCCGTCAAATAAGGTATAGTTTAAGTTTAATGACGCATTATAACTCTTAGTTTCAGCGCCGTCTATACTTATTACATTACCGTTTTGCTGCTCAACTTCTTGATTATTTTTACTGTAATTAGCACCCGAACTAGCCGATAATGTTGGTAAATATCCTGTGTTATATAGGCTCGTATTGTTTTTGGCAATTTCAACATTGTTATTAGCAATCTTTACACCGTAGTTGTTTTCTAAGGCTATTTCTAGAGCTTCCTTTTTAGTAAGTACCTCTTGAGCAATAGACTGCTGAATTCCTAATAAAAGGAAAACATATAGTATGGTTTTAGTGCAATTCATCTTCTTCAAATTTTGATTCAATAATAGCGCGTTCCACTTCTTCATTTGTCACTTTCTCTCCTGTTCTCATCCATTTTACAAAGACCTTAACCGAATTTGAGACCGATAGTAATAATGGTAAAAACACAAGTGTTAAAATTGTGGCAATACCTATTCCATACGAAATAGAAACTGCCATTGGCTTTAAAAACTGCGCTTGTCTACTTGTTTCTAAAAGCAAAGGCGCTAGTCCCGCTATGGTAGTTAAAGATGTTAAAAAGATAGCTCTGAATCTAGATTTACCCGCTTGAACCAAAGCTTCATTAAATGGCATTCCTTCGCGCAAATACCCGTTAAATTTTCCAATTAATACAAGTCCGTCATTTACCATAATACCCAACAAGGCTATAATACCTAACCATGATAAAATATTAATCATAAATCCGTGCACAAAATGGCCGAACACAATTCCAATTAAACTAAATGGAATCATTAGCATTAATAGCAGCGGTTGACTATAAGTTCTAAATGTAAATGCGATAACCATATAAATAAGAATGAAGATGATAGGCGCCACAAAATTAACCGAGTTAATTACTTTTGAAGCTTCTCTGTTCTGACCTTCATACATTGCGGACACTGTAGGATATTTAGAGGCAATCTCTGGCATAATTCGATTTTTTATGTCTTCAAGAATATCTGTAGCAGAATCATCTTTAGATTTTAAATCTGCCGTTACTTGTATTTCGCGTTTGCCTTCTAAATGATTTATAGCAACATCGCCACGTTCTATATGATAACTGGCAATTTCAGAGAAGGGCACTCTATTTCCAGAGGGCGTACTGATCCACATATCATCTAAATCTTTAATTGATGAGCGGTTGTCTTTTTTATAGCGCACCCAAACTTTAATTTCATCTTGTCCACGTTGAAAACGCTGTGCTTGGAAACCAAAGAATCCAGAACGTACCTGACTCATAACCGTTTGAAGGTTTAGCCCTAACATATGTGCCTTATCCTTTAACTGGATTTGCACTTCTTTAATTCCTGCTGGATCGTTATCGGAGATATCCTTTAAAATGGAATTCGTAGCTAATTCAGCTTTTAATTCAGTTTTTGCAGCTTTTAGTTCCTCAATATTATTCCCTAATAGGGACACGGCCACAGGGCTTCCTCCAAAGTTTCCGCCAGAGCCAAAGGTTAAACTCTCAACACCATATACTCTTCCAACCTTATTTCTAATCTTATTTGTAACTTCTTGGGATGCCAAATCCCCACGCAACTCCCCTGGTAATAAATTAACCGTTAGTCTTGCATTTGAGGTTCCCGGACCAATACCCTTTATAACATTTTGAACTACAGATTGATTATCAAAATCCTTTTCGTCATATTCACCATTAACCTCCCATACTTTTTCTTCAATTACGGATATTATAGAATCTGTAATCTTTTCATTGGTTCCCTGGGGCATTTTAAGTTCAATAGAAACTCTATCACTGGCTATTCGTGGAAAAAACGAAGTCCCAACAATTCCACCGCCAATAGCACCAATACTAAAAATCATTAAGGCTATTGGTATGGCAAATCCTAAAAACTTATGCTTTAAAAAGAAGCGTAAATAAGGCACATAATATTTGTCTCTAAATCTATTTAAGTATTTGTCGGCACCTTTATTCAGCTTAATAAAGAATGCATTGAGTTTATTAGGTTTTCTATTTTCTCTTTGAAGCGCCTTAGAATGTGCAACGTGAGCTGGAAGAATTACCAAAGCTTCAATCATAGAAACCGATAGGGTTAATATAACTACGGTTGAAACCTCTCCGAAAAACTCTCCTATGCGTCCGTCTAAAAAGAAAAACGTAGAAAAGGCAATCATAGTGGTAAGCAAAGCTGAAACAACCGGAGGCAATACTTCTATTGTACCATCTATAGCGGCCTTGATGGGTGATTTCCCCATTTCGTAATGGTGATAAATGTTTTCGCCAATAACAATACCATCATCAACCAGAATACCAATAACTATAATCATTCCGAAAAGTGATAACACATTAATTGTTACCCCAACTTGAGCTGCTAGTATAAACATTCCAAAGAATGAAATTGGAATACCAAAAGCTACCCAAAATGCTAAGCGCGCATTTAAGAACACCGCCAAAAATAGCAGTACTAATAACACTCCCATTATGGCATTCTCAATTAATAATTGTGTACGTTGGTTTAATGTAATAGATTGATCACTAGAAACATTAAGTTCTACATTATCATACTGCTGATTAAATTTATCTATGTAATTTCTAACATCTGCAGCCGAAACTATTAAATCCTCATTATTGGTATTATTAACCGTAATATTGATGGCCTTTTTGCCATTAAAGAAGATACGCTCTGGTGTTTCAGACCACGTATCCTCTACATCGGCAACATCTTTTAACCTTATAATATTACCGTTGGGTTCTGCTCTTACAATAACGTTGTATAATTCATTGCCATAATAAGATCTGTTTCTTGCTCTAATTAGGTAGTCTTCTTCACTGGTTTTAATATTTCCACCAGTTATTAAGATGTTTGTTCTACTTACCGCATTGGCAACATCTTGAAACGATAAGTTGTATGCTCTTAAATCATTTTCTCTAACCGAAATAGCAATTTCTTCCTCTGGAAATCCGGAGATAGTTACTTGCGAAATTCCAGGAATGCCTCTAATATCATTCTCTATGGTTCTTGCGTATTGTTTTAGTGTTTTTAGAGGTATGTTATCACCACTTAAAGTAAAACTTATGGTAGAACGAATACTTTCAACCTTAGCAATTACTGGCGGCTCCATTCCACTAGGAAATGAAGGCACTCTATCTACAGCATTTTTAACCTCAGCCAAAACAACATCAATGTTCTTTCCTTTTTCAGTTTCGACACTAATTGTAGCTGTATTTTCCTGAGAAATAGACGTTACACGTTCTACCCCCACAATACCTTTTAGATTGTCTTCTATCTTAAGTACAACACCTTCTTCCATCTCTGAGGGTGATGCTCCAGGATAAAACAAATTAATCCTAATTAGCTGGGAATCTACAAGAGGAAAAAAGGAAGAGTTAATAGACTTTGCCCCAATGACTCCAAAAACAATAAATGCAAAAATGAGTACATTAACCGCAACGGGGAATTTTATAAAATATCCTATAAGCTTTTTCATAGTCTATTTTTTACCTTTAAATATTTTCACAGACATACCAGGATATGCCCCTGGGGTTGGTTTGGATAACATAAGCGTTCCATTGTCCACACCTTTAATGACTGCGCTTTCTGCAGAAAAATACACAGGAGTAATTTCTATAAGATCTAGAACAGAATCTTTAACCACATATAGCTGTTTATTATCTACCAATAGTTTTCTTGAAACTTCAATAGCATTATTTTCACTTCTTGCTTGTAAACTAGCTTCTAAATACATGCCTTCTTTTAAGTCTTTGTGAGCAACTTCTATAAAGGCTTTTATGGTTTGTGAAGCGGTATCCACCTTTCCATTTACTCTTACAACTTTGCCCTTGTAAGTTTTGGTTTTTTCAAGATTATGTAAGATCACTTCGTTTCCTTTTTGTAGTAAATCGGCGAACTCTGCATTAACCGATACTTCCATCTCATAAACACTAGGATCAATGAACTCTCCTAATTTTTGTCCGACTCTAACTAAAGATCCTGGTGTTACTAAAGCCTCGGTTAAAACACCCTTAAAAGGCGCTCTTAAATTATATTTACCTAGTTTAACTTCTAAGTTTTTCACATTGTAATAAGCAGTATTAATTCCTCTACCAGAAATAAAATATTTTTCTTTATCGGAATTCATCTTAGGCAATTTAGGCGTAGTACCGTTTAAGTCAAAACTATTGAGGTAATTCTGCCACTTAGCATATTCTTTAGGATAATCTAAGCGAATATCTGGCATTATAGAGGTGATACTATTATAGAAATTACTCTTTTGAGATTGCAAGTTTGCATAAAACTCGTCGCTATTTATTCTAATAATATGCTCGCCTTTGGTGTATACCGATCCTGGTTTAAATTCTTTTGAAGACGGTTTTAATACTCCTTGTACTTCAGCATATAAATCTATTTTGTTTTTAGCTATTAGATTGCCGCTGGTTGTTATTACTATGGGTATTTCTTTATTAACAACCTTATCTACAAAAACCGTTTTAACAACTTTGTTGAATTTTGGCTTTGGCTTCTTTTTATTATCTATCATAGATTTAGCAACAAAAATGGTGCCCGCTATCAACAAAACTCCTAACGCAATTGATATAATTTTCCTCATTTTTTTGATTAGTTATAATGATTCAATACTTGAATTTATATTATGTTGAACTTTTTTTAAAGTTTGAATTATGAGTTGTTTCTCAGATAATGAAACCCCTTGCTCCATATTCTGAATCATATTTTTTATTATCGGTCTTGCCCTTTGCATCATCTCAATACCTTTTGGTGTTAAAAACACTTGATTAACACGTTTATCTGTTTCATCTGGTGTTCTAAAGATGTACATTTTCTTCTCCATCTTAGATAACAAACGTGCTAAGGATGACTTATCTCTAAAGGTTAAACGCGCCAATTCATTTTGGCTCATCCCATTTTTTTCATGTAGTTTTTTAAGGACTACCATCTGCTCTTTTGTAAGGTCTAAACCGTTTTTTTTAAACAGTTCCTGCATATGGTATTCAACCATTTTAACCGTTTTACCAAGCCATGGCCCCAAAGAACTCTCAAAGTCTATAGGGTTCTCTTCTTTTTTCATGATGCAAAACTACGTTTTTGGATAAATTTAGTTGCACGTGCAACTAATAATGTTTTGTTAAAATTTTATGTTACGTGAATTTTAAAATACAGAGGGAGTAAAAACAAAAAAGCATCCCAATTTTCAATAAAGAAAAAAGGAAAGCTTTCCATTGGTTTATTACTGAATTGGTTTCAGTACTTCAACCTTTTTTATCTCAATTGGTATTGAGATAAAACAACACAACTTCTTTTTATTGCCAAAAAAAGCCTTAAGGTTGTTAAGGCTTTTAGCAATTCTTTCGGTCTGGACGGGACTTGAAACCATTTATTTTATTTTACCACATTTACATCCACAAACCCTTTAAACACGAATAACAACGCCAAAAAACCAATGAAATAAGGAGTTTTTGAAAAGTTAAAAAATCAAATAAACAAAAAAGAAAACAAAATTAACCGTACAAATACCGTACAATTTTATTAATTTTGTACTTAAACCAATTCTAATGTCATGGCAACAGTCAACTTTCTTTACCGTTCTACAAAGCTGAAAGCACCTCTTACCCTTAGACTATTATATAGACATAACGACACTGACCATGTCTTTAGTTCTAAGGTTAAGTACGAGGTTGAAAAAGACTATTGGAAAAAACACTTTAAAAACACCAAAGATGCACAACTCAAAAAACAACAGCTTGAGGTTAATACAGAGTTACAGAATATCGAAAACCACATTCTTGGAGCTTTTAAAGAAACAGATATAAATGACATATCAAAAGAATGGTTAACTCACCAAGTTCACTTGTATTACAATCCTTCAACTGAACATAATTTTAGTGAATACACTATAGATGTAATTCAACAAATAATTAACGAAGCACCCACAAGGGAAAATGGTAAAGGAGGGATAGGATTAGGAACATGTCGGATTAATGCATATAAGAGACTCAAAGAATTATTCAATGAATTCCAAGGTAAAAGAAAAATAAAAATTAAGGAACTTAACAGCAATAAGTTTAACGAAATCAAAACTTGGCTTTTAGAAACCAAGAATTACTCTTCAACTTATTCCACCAAAAAATTGTCAGACTTAAAAGGCATCTGCAAATATGCTAAAGGAAAAGGAATAGATGTTGCAATTGACCTTGACAGTATAAAAACAAAACAAGCTTCCGCATACGACGATGACATGGATGTCATTGCATTAACAGCCCAAGAGATTGAAAAAATTGAAAATACAGAACTAACTAGCAAAGCATTAATCAATGCTCGTAAATGGCTTATATTAGGATGCTACACTGGTCAAAGAGGACAGGCTTTGACTACCCGAATTACCGAGGAAAACTTTAAACCTTATGGAGAAGACTTGATAATAAAAATAATTCAGAAAAAAGGAAACATACCTATTAATATTCCAGTATTACCCAAAGTCAGAGAAATTTTCGAAAATGGACTGCCATATACAGTTTCAATTCAAAAATTAAATAAACATTACAAAGAAATTGGAGAGAAAGCAGGCATAGACGATATGATTATGGGAAGAATCCAAGAAAAAGGAAGAAGAGGAGTAAAGAAACTACGACCAAAATATAAATACTTAAGCACTCATGTTGGACGCAGGACTTTTGCCTCTTTACATTACGGGGAAATGCCAACTCCACTTATAATGAAAGTTACAGGTCACAAGAAAGAAAGCACCTTTTTAAATTATATTAATCAAGCTGAAGACACTCATATTGGAGCATTTCTTGAGTATTACAAAACAAAAGGACTCAAAGAACGCAAAGAACCGAAACTAACAGTTATTAAAGAAGCTAATTAAAATGATACCTAAAGAATTTAGAGAGACTCTTAAAGTAGAGAGAGAATACAAAAGCTATTTGGAAGATATTGAGCGAAGCATTGAAATAATAACAAACCCTAAAGGTGATAATTTACCACCAGAGACAAACCATTCTCTGGAAGAGTTAGAAAAAGAAGCAAAAGCATCCCCTGAATATCAGTACGAAGCATCAATATGTAATAAGTTTAAAAGAGAATATGAGGCTCTTAACAAATCCAACACATACTTCTTGGGATGTGAATTCGACACATACGAAAAGACATATCAATCAAGATTAAAAACTTTTCAAATTGAATACAAAGATTCAAAAGAACATGATTTCATTCATGACGAATTGAATAAGCTTATTCACTTCAAGTTACCAAATTATTTGGATATTAAACTAATCAAGTCTATTGGTTATTCTGTTGATAGAGCTAAAGAATATTTAATCGGGATTTTAGAAGACAATGACTTTACCGTCACATTCTCTAAAGAAGACAATGGCACTGAAAAATTATCAATAAAGAATAACTTGAGGGATTTATCAATAAGTAAAATTGATAACTCCAAATTAAAATGGAATGCCAAACCAACCCATTTAGTTGAACTAGCAATGGCACTTATTGAAAGCAAAAGTGTTAATATTGGAAAAGGGGTCGGGGAAATATCCGAAAAGAAATTTTACGACTATTTAGCCAATCTTTTCAATATCGACAAGCTATATCATGAGAAATACAAAGCAGACATTAGGAATCGAGTAAAGGACGAAACCGTATTCATCCCAATGTTAGATAGTTCACTAAGAAAATCAATTCTTGATAGACTTAAATAACGGAGTTTTAGTTAAAACATGTTAAAATTCATAGTTAGTAACTATTTACTAACTAATTGATTTTTAGGTGTTTGTGTAATTTAGCATCGTTTAATGTAAAAACCATTACGATGTCAAATATTATCACACAGCTACACAGCTTAAAGCCAGATGACTTACTAAAGCCTCTGGAATTATTAAAAAAAGAAATTGAAGAACTAAAACAATCTCTTAATCAAACAAAACCTACCGAATATCTTTCGAGAAAAGAAGTTGCCTTACTATTGAAAACAAATCCTCAAACAGTTAGTAACTGGACTAAGGAAGGCAAACTTAAAATCTACGGATTAGGAGGAAGAAGATATTACATAAGAAGGGAAGTTGAACAAGCTCTTATTGAGTTAAACCAATAGAGCTATGAAAACCGTACTAATTCAAAAGCAGCTTTTAGAAGATTTAACTATTGCACTTAAAAAACACAACAGCAACAACCCTAAACCAAAATTAAAACTAGATGTTGCAGTGTTTTTTCTAAGCTTGTTTAACAGCATTCCTACCAATTTTAGGGAAGAAGAGCAAACGGACATAATTTCAATAGACTCTCAAAGACTAAAAAGCTATCACGCTTCATATAACAAGTATCTTGCATTTTTTGTAAAAGAAGATTTCATTAAAAAAGAGAAAGACTATGGAGCAGATATTCATGAATGTAAAAGCTTTGTCCTATCAGCTAGATTTTTGACCTCTCCTCTAGTATCTTATAACATTGAGAGTATAACTCTTTTGAAAAAGTTCGATAGCAGTGGAAGAGATTCAATACAACAAGAAAAAAATAAGTTTTGCCAAGTAAAACGACCACACCTTGTAAAATTCTTTGACGATAGGCTGACAATAAATGCAATAGAGGCTTTTAACGAAATTAACCAAAACACAATCACTGCTAAAGCCAAAAGGAAAAGAAATGCCAGCATGGTACTAATAAAAGAATTTATAAAACAAGAATGGAAGTATTCTATCAAACCAAACTCAGACAACAGACTTCACACTAACCTAACTAGAACACCAAAAGTTATAAGAAAGCATATCAGATATGACGGGCATCCTATTGTTGGAGTAGATTTAAAAACCTCTCAGCCGTTTTTTCTTTGCGTACTGATTGTTGCAATTGTAAAGAAAGACAAACAACTGCTTAAACAAATAAATGCCATTGAAATACTTGACGAAACAACAATAAATAAACTCTTTAATCTAGATTTAGACATTAATGAATTAAGAGAATTTGTACTCACTGTTTTAAATAAAGATTTGTATGACGAATTTGAGAAAAAACTAAATATTAGTTTCGATGAAAAAGGACAACCTTATAGAATGGTCTCTAATTACAAAAGAAACAAAAAGAGAAAAAGTCGGAAGAAAAGAGAAATAGAAAAACGGCACAGAACAAAAAAAGAATATAAAACATCCCGAGACCTCGTTAAAGCTGTATTAATGGAAATATTCTACAGTAAACCAAAAACAACAATAAAAGAAGCAAAAGTATTTAGAGAAACTTATCCTAGTATCCATAAAATTTTCGTTTGCCTTGATGAAAACAAAATTAATTTCTCCTTTCTTTTACAACATATTGAAGCTCACATACTTTTAGATTGTGTAGCAAAGGAGATTCATGTAAAATATCCAGAAATGCCATTATTTAGTATTCATGATGCTTTAGCAACGACTACAAAGTTTGTGTCTCAACTGAAAAAAGAAATGAAATCTATTATCAAGGAACTAACAAGTATTAAACCTAAAATAGAATTAGAAGATTGGAAAGAAATAAAGAATACAGATAATAATAATTTTATTACCCCTAATGTAGCATGTTTTTAATTAAAATTTAAACATGCTACTTTCTGAAAAACAAACCCTTGCATTTAAAACAGATTTAATTCTTCAAAACAATTATCTCACATGCATTCATTTTAATCTCGTTCTTTTTTTTGTCAAACCCTTCTTTTAGAAAAAAACTAACACTCTTTCCCTCTTTAGCAAATCTCCTCCCTTGTTTTATAGATTGAAAACTGAAATAATATGATTCCCGACTATCATTAAGACTTATAAAACCTGCTTTACCATTTGGGAGTATTTTAGATATTATACCATGATTCATTGGTTGACCATCGAACAACAAATCATTCCAAATATCCTCAACAATTTTCTTCTGCTCTCTCAAGCCTATAGAAGAATTCTTGTCCAGTTTAAAAAAGGCAATCAACTTTTCTTGTTTTGAATCTAATTGTGACCCATTATCCTTTTTAATACAGATAACTAATTGGGCATGTTCTTTAGCATATTCAAATTTGTCCTGTTTATAAAATATCCTAGCAAGGTGGGTAAATAAATTAACTTTCATAAAATCATCCCCAAAGTTCTTAGCAGCCTTTAAAGCAAATTCAAGAGACTTATCAAAATTCCCTTGTTCGAAATAAATTTGACTTAACTCATATTCGATAAACCATTTTTCATTTGTTCCTTTATCTAAAGGTTTTAAAATTTCTTCTGCTTTTTCCAGTTCTCCCAACTCAAAATAACTTAAAGCCATTCTTCTTTTAAACCAATTAGCATTGTTATAATGGAAATTAGTAATAGTTTCTAATGCCAATTCTGCACTTTTAATACACTCTTCGAAAGCCCCCTCCCCATATTGTAGAGAAATCAGATAAGAATAATACTTTTCAAAATCTGATGCTAATTTTCTTTCAACGCCATTTTGTTCTATGGATTGCTCTCTTCTTGAAAGCTTTTCAGGAGAAATCTTATCAATCCAGTACCTCGTTTTAAACAAATTAAAATTTGGTCTCCTAAAGTGCTTTAAAACCTTAAATACCCCAATTGTAAATGGACACGGAATATTGTTATTTTCGCTTACCTCCTGCTGACCATTTAATTCATGTATTCGGTTTAAAGCTCTTTCTATTTCAACAATAAAATCAGAGTTAAAGTTTCTTATATATTTATCGAAATACGCCCAAACCAAATTATTTTTTATTAACTCAAAATCTGGAAACCCTTCCACATACCTTTCAGAAAGCTCAATCGACTTATCTAATTGACCACAATTTTTTAACGAATGGACATAACTCCAAATATCCCAATGATTAAAGACAACAGACTCACCTTCATATAATTGCTCATACAAAACAACCGCTTCATCAAATTTTTTTTCTTGCCTTAGTTCTTTAGCTTTCTGTAATTGATTTTCCATTTTTATCTATAAAGTCATAAAAAATAATTTTCAACTCATCATAAAGAGAAGCACTATTGCATTTAATTGGATAAACTGTTGTCAAGAAACCCTCTGAGTTTAAAAAAACGTCTAACATTAACAAATCGTCATCTGACTTAAAAATGAATCTATCCGAGAATTTCCCCTCTTTTACTGATACTAATTCAATATTTTTAGATTCTAAATCTGATTTAATATGGTCATACAGTTTTTCAAATAAAGCATCACTAAAATTGAGTCCTGAATTATAGAGGTTAATAGAATTTGACTTCATCATAGTTAAAAATTCGTCAACCTCTTTTTTAAACTCATCATTAGTGGATGTAACAATTTGATGTCGTTTGAATCTATTTTGACCATCATAGTAAATTATTAGTTTACCTCTGTCTCCTTTAGAATTTTCAATATTGTAGTGCTCAGCATAATTATGATGTAATACAGAATTGACAATCACACCTAATGAAGCTAGTTCTCTTGAAATCCAGCAATAAAAATGATATAACACATCATCTTTGTCTTCAAAAGACTTAGGCTTATCGATTAACCTTACTGGAGTTTCTTCAGTAAAAGGAAAAAAATCAGAATTTTCATTTTTGACCGTACAATTGTGATTATCTCTCCATTCTAATTTTGAATAAGGAGTTATATATGGGGGATTTATCAAGAATAGTCTTTTGACAGCACAACCTATCCCTGAATAAACCCACTTAAAGTATTGCTTATTAGAAGTACCTCGTCCGTCTGGATTTAAGTTAAAAAAAATATTCTTCCATTTATATGACTGTGCTTTGTGGACTGTCAAAGCATAACCGTAATTTAAATTCAAAGCATTTATATACTTATCATGAAATTTAATTTCACGATTAAGTTCAATTCTCCGCTTTTTCCAAAACTGTTTTTCTAGACGATTGATACCAGCCTTGGCTTCTTTTAATTTAGTCTTAACTTGCTCTCCTCGGGCTTCAGCATCCGTGAGCTCTTTCACAGTATTTTCAAATCTCAAATATTTTTGTGATAATTTGAACTCTCTCCAATCCTCAGAAGAATTTTTTTCTTCTTTTATTTGCTCTCCAATCTTCCTACTAATATAAATCCTCTGAGCAATATATTCTTCTTTTGATATATCTTTTGAAACCCAGTAGTTAAGGTTACTAAGAACGGAAACCTCCAAGTTTCTTTCAATTAATTTTAACCTAAGTTCCCTATACTTAATTACAACAGGTTTCCTCCCTTTGAATGGTAGTGTAATGGGCTCAATTTCATCACCAACAGTAATTACCTCTGCAAACTCACCTTTAAAAATTCGTTGAGGAACAGCAAACGGGTTATCGGGAGCAACAACAACGTCATTCTCTATAAGTAGAATATCACCCTTTTCGAGTTCATTATTTTTATTCAATACGTTTTTTCTAACCCAATTATTTGATTGTGAAATATTATCATTAGAGTAAGATAAAATTTTAGTATTGTACAATTCATTTCCGAAGTGCTTTGCCATTGACTCCTTCAAATGACTACCTGACTTTGACACCTTTACCAAATCCGAATCAATTAACTCCAATTGATTATATTGGTCTTTAATTATTTGTCCTCTTATTTTAAATGCTTGCTTAACAATATTATTATTTGTAGGTGGGTAAGGTGGGATTTCCAATTCTTTACAGTCAAGGAAATAATTTGATTTTAGATAGCTCGAACATAAAGCTGATTCTTCATAACTGCCATAACCAAGCCTATAACTATCTCCAACGAAAATAATCTTGCGCTTACTTTCTGCGATATTGGCAAAAGTCAAAAAATCGGACAGAAGATATCCTGTTCCAAACTGGATATTATCACTTATAAAACCTGAGTCTGTTAAATGATGAGCTTCATCAACAATATAGAGATAAGATTCTGGGTCGTTATTTTCCCTAATATTAAAAATCAATTTTGTATCTGTTAACTCTCCTTCTGATTCATCATTTTCTAATTCAATTTCTAACTCTTTGTCATTAACTTCAACCTCTATTTCTTCTGAAAATTTAAACACATAACTGTAAAGGGTATTTACCGATTCCACCTGCTTTCTAACATTTCTCGCAATCCGATTATGGGGAGCAAGAACTTCACAACCTTTAATTGTGTTTTTTGGTATATTGTTGATTATATGATTGATTAAAAATGTCTTACCACATGAAAACGACCCAGACAGAATTAATATCTGTTGTTCATCGTTCTTCAAGAATTTTTCCACCTCAGCAAAAACATTGTTCTGTTCAGCTGTTAAACTATATTTTATTTCACTTTTTAAATCTTGCTCCTCATCTACTTTAAACTTGTCTTCAGGATTCCATAAAGTAGTACTAAATAAGTGAGCCAGTCTTTCTAAATCACCATCACTTAAATTTATTCTTGTAGAAGTAATATCCTCAAGTGTTGGTAGAACTGTATTTTTATCAGTAATGAAAAACCAGTTTTTATCCTCATTAGGTATGCCACCACTTATGCTTACTTCACTAGTAAAACTAACAACACAATCAATAAACCTTGTATGAAATTTTGAGTTTTTACTTAAAAATTTTGCCTTATTAAAGATTATATAATCACCAATTTTTTGTTTGTGCTTTGAAAGTTGTATATATGGATTTTTCTGATTCCCTCCTTTTACCGACTTCCCATTAATTGTCCAATTTTCTACTTGAAAATTCTCTGGTTCGGGTAATTCTAATTCTCCTGAATAATTCTTAAAATCAATTATCACAAAAGAAGATGAGGATATAAATAGGGCATCTGGCGCAACCCTTTGACCATCTTGGTCGGTAATTACAGGGTTTCCAATGAACGCATATTGTCCTTTGCTATATTTATAACGCTCAATTAACTCCAAAGCTAATTTTCTGAAAAATATATTTTCATGAACATGTTCAAACTTATTTCGGTAAACTTTTATTGGCATTTACATTTAAATCTTATATAACATTTGGTCTTGAGCTCTCAAGTAAATACGTCCAACATCTTTTTGACACACCTTAACATTTTCCGTTTTGAATTTCGTTCCTAGTGGATACTTAGCTGTATCCCTAAAAGTTCTGCTACATTCAATTACAAGGTTGGTAGGTACATCTTGATTTGGTAATGGTCTTATTCTTACTCGACCTGTCTCTGGGTCAAGAAAACTTTCACATTCAATGTTTTCTATATAATCTCCAACAATCATTATTTATTGATTTAAACGTTTATAAACCTTCTTCAACATGTAGTTCCTTACAATCTTCCCAAAATCCTTATCATCCATCATTTTAGAAAAGATATCCTGATTTTGTTCCATCCTTCCAATTAGTTTGTCCATAAAAGCATCTTCAAAACCAAACTTGAAATTATCCAATGTGTTGTTTTGGGCTTGTTCCGTTAGCCTATCATCTGCTACCAATTCTTCTTCAATTTGGTCAAAAAAGAGTTTATCAGCTTCAGTAAATTCCGTTCCGAATTTAGTATTGAGCACGCTAATAATTTCAGATAGAGCTTCTTTCTCCTCTTTAGAGACTCTTATACCTGATTCAGTAATAGTATCTAATCCATACTCACCTTGACTTTCTAATACCAAATTTTGCTCAGTTATCTTTTGTAGCCTATAATATTCTAATGAAACCTCATCACCAAGCTTAAATCTATCTCGTTGATTTTTACGTGGTAATTTCTTTAATAAAAACCTAGAATAAGTAAACAACTTCTCCAAATCCACATCGGTAAAAGGCATGATTTGAGTTAAAAAGGAATAGGTTCTAACAAAGGCTTTTAAAGCATGTTTAAAGTCTTCCTGATTGATTATGACATCTAGAGTATCTTCCTTTGTATTCTCCTCAGGAAGCTCTTTAAAACGCTCCACAGCAGGGTCTATATATGCATTCAATTTACTCTGTTGCTTCACGTTTAATGCATTGATAGATTTGAAATAAATATTACAAAAATTATCAACTTCTGATTGCCAAATTATTTGAGCTTTTTCTATCTCATGCTTCAAGTCATAAAGATGATTTGGGTCTGTATTTGATTCTATAGTTGTTAGCTCATAATAAGGTTGGAAGGAACTTATGATGTCTTCAACTTCATTGGTAAAATCTAAGATAAATGTATCTTCCTTCCCTGCATACATTCTGTTCAATCTTGAAAGTGTCTGAACACATTTTACTCCTGATAATTTCTTATCAACATACATAGTATGCAGTAATGGTTGGTCAAACCCAGTTTGATATTTATCAGCAACTAATAACAGTTGATATTCATTTGTGCCAAACTTTTTAGGCAACTCTTTCTCTTTAAAACCATTAAGTTCCACTTCCGTTACTCCTTCTGGATAACCACTGTATACAACTTTACCAGAGAAGGCAACAATTGTTTTAATATCCTTGTAACCTTTATCTTTTATGTACTTATCAAATTCTTCTTTATATCTAACTGAATGCAACCTAGAACTAGTTACAACCATTGCTTTTGCCTTTCCTCCAATTTTTTTGGAAACAACTTGTCTAAAATGCTCAATGATAACTTCTGTTTTTTGAGCAAGGTTATGGGGATGCAAAGAAAGAAAACGACCAATTGCCCTAGATGCTTGTTTCTTGTTTACTTTAGGGTCTTCTTCTATTTCTTTTGAAAGTCTAAAATATGTTTTGTAAGTGGTGTAGTTCTGTAATACGTCTAAGATAAAACCTTCTTCAATAGCTTGCTTCATACTATATACATGGAAAGGTTTAGGCTTACCATCCACGTCAACTTTTCCAAAGACTTCAATTGTTTTGGCTTTTGGAGTAGCTGTAAAGGCAAAGAAACTTAAATTATCTTGCTTGCCTCTTGCTTCCATAGATTTTCTAATGGCATCTTCTGCATCATCGTCTAATCCAGATTCTAATTCAAGCTCTTCAGCTTCTTCTAACGTCTTAGCAGAAAGAACTTCTTTCATTTTCTTTGTAGCCTCGCCACCTTGAGATGAATGTGCTTCATCTATAATCACGGCATATCTTCGTGTTGGTAAATCTCCAATCTTATCAAGAACAAATGGGAATTTCTGAAGTGTAGTAATTATAATATTTGAACCTGCTTCAAGCGCATCAGCTAATTGCTGTGAATTCTTATCAATCTTTTGAACGACACCTTGTTTATGCTCAAATTGATAAATGGTATTTTGTAACTGGCTATCTAAAACTCTGCGGTCTGTGATTACAATTACAGAATCAAAAATACGCTCATTGCCAGCATTGTGTAAACTAGATAATCGATAGGACAACCAAGCAATAGAATTGGATTTACCTGAACCTGCTGAATGCTGAATTAAGTAGTTTTTACCTGCCCCATTATCCCTTGAATTTTGAGTTAAGTTTCTAACAACATCCAATTGATGGTAACGAGGAAAAATCATAGTTTCCTTTTTCCTTGTCACACCATCTAACTCATATTCTTCAACATTTAGATGAAGGAATTTCCCAATAATGTCCATGAAACTATCCTTAGCCCAAACATATTTCCATAGGTAATCAGTTCTATAACCATCTTTGTTAGGCGGGTTTCCTGCTCCATTGTTAAAGCCTAAATTGAACGGTAAATATCTTGTAGCCTTAGCCATTAGTTTTGTGGTCATGTAACATTCATCTGTATCAACCGCAAAATGAACTAAAGCTCTCTTTTTAAATGCAAATATGGGTTCGGTTGGCTCTCTGTCAAAAACATATTGTTTTTTAGCATTATTAACATCTTGACCTGAAAACTGATTCTTAAGCTCTATGGTGGCAATTGGCAATCCATTTAAACTCAGCACCATATCTAAAGAGTTATTGCCATTACGCTCATAATAAAGCTGCCTAGTAACGCTTAAATGATTTTTATTGTATAATATCTTATCATCCTTGTTAAGTGTCGTTTCAGGCTTAAAATAGCCCATTTTAAACTTAACTCCATAATCTGTAAATCCATTTCTAACAACATCAAGAGTGCCTCTCAAATCTAATTCACGAATTAGACGTTGAACAACTTTAGTTTCTACATCCTCCTTATGGATATTACTTAACTTATTCCAAGCTTTAGGCTGAGAGTCTTTCAGGAAGTTAGTTATATAGGATGGAAATAAACCTAGCTGAACATCAAAATCTTGAGACAGTCCTTTTACATAGCCCCCTTCTTCCAATAATGATGCTTCAATTGCTTCTTCAAATGTTAATTCTGTATGGATTCCTTTTGCCATAAATTACTTTTGTTTTAGCTTTTTAATATAATTTTCCACCCCAAAAGGCTTAAACGTATCTGAATAGGACATTCTAGAAGGATGTCTTGGATGTCCATCATTTGTTAAATCACCATAATGCAACCAATTAAAAGAATCATCAAAGTTTTCATAAAGTTCAAAAAGGCAATTCTTTAGATAATCTCTAGAAGTAATCTCAACACCCCATCCTGCCCAAATATCTCTTAATTCGTAATCCCTTAAAATGTTTTTAATAGCCTTGTTATTATCTTGAATAATATCTAGATTGGCTATACTATCAATATTTTCAGGATATGTATCTCTTTGTGGATAAACATTTAACATTATCCAGCCATCATAACCATTAATATCAGCAATACGTTTAACTCTCTTAAGTGTCGTATCTAGTTTTACAGGGGTTGCGGTACTCGGGTTTATCCCAATGCAAATTAGGTTGCTTTCGCCAATTTCACCCAAAGTATATCTCGCAGAATTATCTTTATTAGTTATGTATGTCCATTTAATCATTAGACTCAAGTTTTAAAAAGTAATAATTATTTACCTGAGCCCATTTAAAACTATAATCCAAATCAAGTTTAACGTTAACAGGTTTACCTCCAATAGGTGTGTTTAAATTAATACCGCCCTTAATCTTATGTCCATCAGAAATATCGTAGTCCCAACTTTTCGCCTCTTTACTTTTAGGATAAACAAAATTTCTACTATCAGTCATGGTTAACTGAATTCCAGATGCATAAGAAGCATTTTCATAAGCTTCAAGTAGTTGCAAATCTTCATAAACTCCCAATTTAAAAATATCTTGTGCCCCTCTTAATTTGCCAGTAGATGTTTTCGTTTTATAGCACTTCATTTCAATTGGCAAATACAGTTTAGATTCTTCTTTAGTCATTCGGATAACTATATCACACTCTCTTAAACGTCCATTTACAGGAATACCTGTTTCCAACTCAAGCTCTACAGATTCATCATTGTTGTATACAGCTAAATCAAGACTATTTTTTAAAAGGTATGCAAATTGTAATTGCATAGAAGCTTCTTTATTAATAGAAATAAGACCACAACCAACCTTTGCCGAAAAGCTATTCCAACATATATCAACGATATTTTTTACCCTATGAACTAATTGCTCCATACTTAATTTAAAACTTCTTCTCTGACATCAATTTTACCAGTAACTACATCACTAATTAATGTTGTTTTGTATTCTTTTAAAAAGTTAATTTCTCGTTTGCTTGTATGTAAGATTTCATCAATTTTAGATTCTCTTTGTTCAATATGTTTCACTATTAAATTTTGCTCATCAACAGAAGGTATAGGTATTGTACATCCTTGTAAAGTACCCAAATAAACTCCAGGTTGAGCTGAAAACCCTGCATTTAACCACAGATAGGATTGAAAAATGCTACTTTTCATAAAATAGTATAGAAAAAGATGATTGCATTTTCCTTCCTTAGACCTTATGGTAGCTAGACTTCTTTGGGTAACAAAATTTTCTGGTAAATTTTTAACTACTGCAACCTTGCCTAGAGTTGCACCCACAATCGCTAATTGAATATCATTTTCCTTTATCTTAAATCTTGAAGCAATTTTTAAATATTCTTCTTCTGAAATTTTACTATCATCCTCCCTAAAAACAAATTTGCCATTTACAATATTTCTAACACTCAATAATCGACAACCCTCTTCAACTCTTGTGTGTGTACCATGAGTTCCATCAAGAATGAATTCTGTTGCAAATTTCATTTTTATTGGATTCCAATTTTCAGGGATTTTACCCAACCAATCAATGCCAGAGTCTTTCATTGGTGAATCTGGATTTAAACCTTTTGTTACTGCTTGGTTGATTATAGCAGTTCGCTCTTCTTCTAATAGTTGAATAAGCTTTTCTTTTTTAGCAATTAACTCATCTATTTGGGTTGTTTTGTGGTCAAGGTAATTTGCTATTTTGGTTTGTTCTTCTTGTGTTGGATTAAGAATTTTGGAATTTCTGAAAAAATTGCCGTCAACATGAGGTATTCCCATCCCATTGCAGTTGTCTTTTAAGAGACTTTCAAAGTTTTTGAAATAATACCAAGCAAAATTCGGTTCTATGTTGAATGGTCTAATTATTGCCATAGTTGAGGATAATACTCCTTCTTTTGATTTTAAAAATTCCCCTGCATTAGAACCATCCCATAATAATAATATCTGTCCCTCCTTTGTTTCAACTATTTTATTCTCCGATTTGTCAACATAAAATACTTGTTTAGGGTTTCCTCTCAATACTTCCATAGACATATAGATTTTGGAAAACTCATGAGGTTCATCCAATATAACTTCAGGTTTTTTACCTTTTTGTATTGAGAAAGAATATTTAATTGGACTCATTTTCCAGTCTTCGGGAATCTCACCTAACCATTCAATGCCAGAGTCTTTATATGTTTGGTAACGCTTCATTAATAATATTTAGAAAATTCTTTAGCCATTTTTTCAGCCTTTTCAAGTAGCCAATTAAAATAGGTTTCCCATTCGTCTTCATTATTTAGATTAGCATGTTTTCCAATGGTAATTCTTGAAGCTAATTTGCCTTCCAATTCTTGCCATTCTAGAGAAAAGCCTAAACTTTCTTCTATAGCTTCTTTATTTAGTAAGAATTTTTCAAAAAGTTCAGGAGATTTTGATATATAAATGCTAGAGGCAATTGCGTTATCTCTGGTACTTACCGTTAGTGCAATGTGAGCTTCGGAAGTTCCAAAACTGATGTTGTACCAATGCTGTGCTCTGGCTTTTCTACCGATTCTTAAACTAGTATTATTGGCTTTGGCATAATCCTTAAATTGCTTCCAAAAATCCAATTGACTTAGTTTTGTGTCCGTCAACTCTTTGGTTGAAGTTGCACTTTCTTGTAAAGCTTTTGCCCAGTCATTAGGCTCAACTATAATATGAAATTTAGGAGCAAAAGGAGAATCGCCAATTTGCCACAACTCCATTCGAATTAAGAAGAAACTTAAATCTACGGAAGTATTATTGTTAAGCCACTCCATTGCTTTTTGATGCTCTTCTCTTACTTCTTTAACTATCCAAATAATAATACTGGCATTATAGCCAGAGGCGTAAGTAATGATTTGACCTAGATGTTTATGGTCTGTATATTCTAATTGGTTTTCTATAATGACTTTACGTTCTGAATCCTCATCAGTAGCCACTAAATCTACATTGTATCGTCCTATAGCTTCCTCTGGTCTTACATTGATTAACGAAACGCCTATTTCATCACTTAACAATTGAATATTCTCTTCTTGAGCCAACCATTGTGTAAAGTCGAGGGCTTCATGTGCCCAATACTCTCTTAAATTAACTTTGTTTAGCTTACCTAACTTTTTGTTCATTAGCTTATAACTTCTTTAATTAAACCATCGGTTTGCTCTTCTAACGCCAAAATATCAGCCCTAATCTCTTCTAAAGACCTCAATGGTTTGTACTCATAAAAGTATTTTGTAAAGTTGATTTCATAGCCAACCTTGGTTTTCTTTTCATCCACCCAAGCATCAGGTACATGAGGTAGAACCTCTCTTTTCATATAACTTGTAATGTCTTCTTTTAGAGGGATGTTTTCAGTATCTCTTAAACTGCTATCTGGTTTTGGGTTTCCACTACGGTCAGTAATCACTTTACCTTGTTCCTTAAGAGGTCTTTCAACCGTAACTTTAGAGTAACCAAAATCTTCATTATCAAAAATCTTGCAGTACTTACTCTCTTTAAAACTACCATAAAGCTCCGTTATGTCCTTGATGTGGTCATCACTGAGTTCATTGCGTTTATCGCCTAATGACTTGCTCATTTTCTTATAGAAATCTATAGCATTAATGAGTTGTATTTTACCTTTACGTTCAGAAGGTTTGTGATTACTAATCATCCATATATAAGTGCTTATTCCAGTATTATAAAATAGTTGATTGGGGAGGGCTATTATGGCTTCTAGCAAGTCATTTTCTATTATCCATTGACGAATAGAGCTTTCATTCTTTTTACTGCTAGGCGAACCAGAGAATAATGGAGAGCCATTAAAAACGATAGCCAAACGTGAACCACCCTTCTTAGGGTCTTGCATTTTACTGATGAGGTTCATCAAAAACAGAAATGAACCGTCACTAACAGAAGGTAATCCTGCTCCATAACGACCGCCATGACCAAGTTCGTTATGCTCATCTTTTACTTCCTTTTCAACCTTTTTCCATTTAACACCAAAAGGAGGATTTGTAATTAAGTAGTCAAACTTATGATTTATAAACTGGTCACCTTTTAATTTAGTGTCTGTAATGCGTTTTAAACTGTTTGCATGTTTTATATTAGAAGGGTTTTGACCTTTAATAAGCATATCAGATTTACAAATTGCATAAGATTCGGGGTTTAACTCTTGACCAAACACTTCTAAACGAGCATCTGGATTTAATTCCGCCAAATACTCTTCGGCTACAGATAGCATACCTCCAGTTCCAGCACAACAGTCAAAAATGGTCTTCACAATACCTTTTTGAGTAAGAATCTCTCTGTCGTTCATAAACAAGAGATTAACCATTAAACGAATTACCTCTCTAGGTGTGAAGTGTTCCCCTGCGGTTTCGTTAGAGATTTCAGCAAACTTTCGTATAAGCTCCTCAAACATATAACCCATTTCCATACTGGAAATTCTATTTGGATGTAAATCGACTTCTTGGAATCGCTTTAACACCATGAATATTAGATTAGAATCATCTAACTTGGTAATCTGATTGTCGAATTCGAATTGCTCAATGATTTCTCTGGCATCCTCAGAAAAACCATTAATGTAATTTCTCAAATTGGAAGCAATATTGTTTGGGTCAGCAATAAGCTTGTTAAAGTCGAATGGACTTTTGTTATGGAAATTATAACCAGCTTCTTTATTAAGGATTGGGTCAAGATTTTGAATATTCATGGTCTTAACTTGACTATATTTTTTAAGCACTTTAGCTTTAGTGTTTTCCAGTACGCAATCTAAACGCCTTAAAACAGTTAATGGCAAAATAACTTTACCATAATCGCTTTGCTTATAATCACCTCTTAAAAGGTCTGCTATAGACCATATAAAATTTGCTGACTCTTTAATGTTTGTCATATATTATCTAGTTAATTAAGGGAGAGAGAGAATTAGGGATAAATATAATTAAAGTTAGTTTCAAGACTAAATATTTCAGTAAGAAATTCCCTAAATTGTTTTAAGTTTATAAAGTTTTAACGCTATTAAAATCACCTTTTAGCATTGGCAATCTGTCAAATCAGCCAAAAGAGCTTGGTCAATTGATTAGTTAAACTTAAACGGTGTTACTATTTTAGAACATAAATAGTACATTTACCAAACAAAAGAATTAATAAAAAGTATAAGAATAGAAAATTAGATTCAACATATAAGATTGCATTAGCTGTTATTCATTGAACAAGAAAACTGGTAATTTTTAAAACCCAAGAATAATAGACCTAATGCCTGTGTCTTGGCACGGGCTTGGTTTATTTGGGTTTAGGTATACCAGTACCTCTTGTTCAGTAAGCTATAGTTCCGTGCTTTTCTTTTTAAAAAAATAATAAAATCACTTTCGGAACTGGTGAAATAATAAAACCTCAAGATGAAACTATTTAACCTAATTATCTTAGCTTCCATAACAATTTCAATCAATGCTCAGAACAAGAAAACCAAACAAGAAATTATAGCTCAAATAGAAGAGTTATCAAACTGGTCTGAAGTTGTATTTGGCAATGAAATGAAGTACAAATTAGACATGAAATATAACCCAACAACCAAGAGAATAAACATTGTAAACTTTGCTGATTGGGGAACTCGATTCAACAAAACAGAAATCTCATTTTACTTGTCCGATATTGACAAATCTTCTTTTAGCTACAATTCGAGCAAAATAGACAAAGAACTTTATTCAACATTTGTTACTATTTCTACTAATAACAAGTCAGTTGAATGGAAAAAAACAGAATGGAAAAAGGGTAAGAAGCATCTTGCAATTACCGAAGAATGGTATAATGATAAAATTAACGTTGCTGCAAATTCTAACCTATTGTCAAAATATTTATCACTCAGATATATCTATTTATGGTATGAGCTTACTGAATGCACGCAAAAAAAACAACTTAAGTAACCAATGGACATGACGAGAACGGAAAAAAAAGAAGAGATTTTACATAAGTTAAGCAGTTTACAACTAGACTTGGAAGAATACTTAACTATCTGGAAAAAAACAGGAGGTGGAACAACTGGACATGCCATTGGAAGCGTAATCTCATCAATCAAAGAAAAAGCAGATTTCTTTAAAAGTAATTGTTAAGCACATTGATTTTTTTTCGGAAAATTGGGGAGATTAGGGTCTATATATAAACTACCCCTTACCAAGTCAAAAAGAAAACCCATTTTAAAAGAAGCACCCCCCTTCCAGCAAAAAGATTCTATCTCAAAACTTTTGAACTTTTTTATATTCACTATCACTAATCGAGGCAAAAGGGTACGTCTATAAGGTGTTTATTAAGCTATAGTAATTTGTACATAATAATTGCTAAAAGAGCATCTATGATTCACCCCAACCTCACTATTCAAAAGCATTACCAAAGTTTCCATCAATTGTCACTTCTTTTGCCACAATAATAATCCTGAATGGAAATGACCGTACAAAAACCGTACAAAAACAAAAAAGCTTCACAATTTTCTTTGCAGAAAAAAGGAAAGCTTTCCATTGGTTTAACTACTTAAACCGCCCCATTTTACTGGGAACAACACAACGTCTTTAAACAAAAAAAGCTCTAAATCTATAGAGCCTCTTTTTGAATCTTGCGGTCTGGACGGGACTCGAACCCGCGACCCCCTGCGTGACAGGCAGATATTCTAACCAACTGAACTACCAGACCGTTGCATGATTGCGGATGCAAATATACAAGGCTTTTTCAATATCGCAAATCTTTTTTAGCCTTTTTTTAAAAAAAATAATTCTAAGAACTTTTTTAACTATAAATACCTCTAGACTCCTATTTTTAAAGGTTTAGACAAACTTTTGGCGTTCAACCATATAAGTTGTTAAGATATGATTAAAGCTATCATTTATATCTGCCTCAACGTATTTTATTTTATACTGAGCACATTTTAATTTTAATGCTGTAAAATAGGCCTCTACTTTTTTACTGTAGTTTTCTTTTACTGTATCTGCATACAAATTTATGAACTCCCCAGTTTCAACATCTACAAATCGCTTAGGTGTATTATCAAAATTAAAGGTGAATTCTTTTTCTTTATCAAACACATGAAATAATATTACTTCATGCTTGTTATACTTTAAGTGCCTTAAGGCCTCAAATAGCTTTACATCATCTTCGGCGGTTTGAAACATATCCGTAAACAAAAAAATCATAGAGCGTCTATGTATTTTTTCTGCTATTTCGTGCAAATACGTATAGGTTTCGGTTTGTTTATTTAGGGGTTTAGAGATAACCGTTTCACTTAATTGATTTAACAACATTTGATGGTGGCGTTCACTACCCTTCTCGTGTGCATAAAAATCATAAGCATCACTATAAACACTTAAACCAACTGCATCTCTTTGCTTCTTAAGCATTTCCATTAAAGCTGCTGCTGCCAAGGCTGAAAAGGCTATTTTATTCAGCTTATCAATAGAAAAACCAGACAACTCCGGATAATGCATAGAACTACTGTTATCTACAATTATATGACAACGTAAATTAGTTTCGTCATCATAACGTTTTGTATAGAGTTTATCTGTTTTGGCATACAATTTCCAATCTATATGACGGGTACTTTCGCCTCTATTATAGATTTTGTGTTCGGCAAACTCAGAAGAAAATCCATGAAACGGACTTTTATGCATACCAGCAATAAAACCTTCAACCACTTGTTTGGCAAGTAGTCCAATGTTTTTAAACCCTTCAGCTTTATTTAGTTCTTGGCGTAAATCCATCCCTTCTATAGCTCCCCAATAGGGAGACTAGCATCTTATTTTAGAATATCATCTACGATACCGTATTGTACAGACTCTTCAGCTCCCATCCAATGATCACGATTAAAGTCTTTCATTACTTTATCGAAATCTTGTCCGCAATTATCAGCTAAAATTTTCGCACTTAATTCTTTAGTTAATAAAATTTCTTTTGCTGTAATTTCTATATCACTTGCTTGCCCACGAGCACCACCACTTGGTTGGTGAATCATAACTCTAGCATGCGGTTGAATAAAACGTTTTCCTTTAGCACCTACAGATAAGATAATAGACCCCATAGACGCTGCAAAACCAGTACAAATGGTAGACACATCGCTTTTTAAAGACTTAATGCAATCGTAAATTGCAAAGCCAGAAGTAACATATCCTCCAGGACTATTAATGTATAAGTGAATATCTGCAGTTTCTAGCGCGTCTAAGTACAATAAGCGATCAATGACGTGCTTAGCAGAATCATCATCTACTTGCCCCCATAAAAACACTTTACGTTCTTCAATTAGTTTTGTATCTATAGCATCTTGAACTTTACCTTTTTTGCTCATTTTATTTAATATTTATCTCGTTTAAAACTCATCTAAAATAAAAAAAGGTTTGCCATTACAGCAAACCTTCTCCATTTTCTTTTTCTAAATATTTTATAGTAAAGCGTCAATTGCTTCTGTGTAAGAGTTTTTTGGAGCAACTCCTACTTTTCTATCTATAACCTCACCGTCTTTAAATACTAAGACTGTTGGGATATTTCTAACTCCGTACTTAGCAGCAAACTCTTGGTTGGCATCTACATCTACTTTCCCAACAACCGCTTTACCTTCATAATCACCACTTATTTCTTCAATAATTGGTCCTACCATTCTACAAGGTCCACACCATGCTGCCCAAAAATCTACTAAAACTGGCTTATCGCTTTTTAATACCGTTTCTTCAAACGTTGCATCTGTAATTTCTAATGCCATAATATATTTACTTTAAATTATTCTTAATTATTTAATTACAAAATTAGTCAAAAAAAACTCCGAAGCTTACAAACTAACAATTTGTTTTGCTTATAGCGTTATTATTTAGTCTTATTTCACTTTTAAACAGCTGTTTATGAGACGCCTTAAGTTTTAAAACAACTCATAAGCTGTGCTTTACGCTTTACCAATATTGTGGATTTAATTATTAACGTTGACCTATTTTTTTATTTCTATACACTCAAATAAGCAACCAAATTGTTGCGTATTAAAAATTTTATTGTAATTTAGCAACCATAAAGTTGCATTTTAATCAAAAAACGAACAATTATGAACGATGTTATCACCAAAGAGCACGTATTTAATCATACCATAGACAAAGTATGGAGTGCCATAACAAAAGCCGATGAAATATCTACTTGGTTTTTAGCTGCAGATTTTAAAGCAGAAAAAGGATATCAATACACTTTTAAATCTAAAGATGACCACTGTGAACCTATCTTGGGAGAGGTATTAGAAGCTACTCCGTATACCTTAGTTTATACTTGGGTTGTAGAAGGTACAGAGGCTATCACTAAAGTCACCTGGAATCTAGAGCCCTTTAAAGATGGGACTAGACTAAATTTAGAACACTCTGGTATAGCAAACTATAAGGGCGAAACCGCTGTAACCATGTTTGAAAACTTTAATGGTGGTTGGGACAATTGTTTTAATTTATTATCAAACTATTTACAAGAATTAGTCCATGCAGGATAAAATAACCAAATTGTTTAAAGCCATTGCAGACCCAACAAGGCGTGATATTTTTCACGCCTTAGTTATAGCAACCTCTGCCCTATCCATTACCCAAATTTCTAACCAGTTTGAAATGACCCGACAAGGTGTAACTAAACATATTAAAACTTTGGAAGATGCTGGCTTAGTCCATATACAAACCCAAGGAAGGGAGCGATTTTGTAATGCCAATGCAGAACCGCTTAAGGAAGTTAATACATGGCTAAAATTCTACTCGCAATTCTGGGATACTAAAATTAGTGCTCTTGAAAATTACTTAGACACAAAAAACACATAATGGAACTCTTAAAAGATTATACGCTAGATTTAGAATTGAATACAACCCCAGAACATATTTTTAGGGCGTTGAACGAAGGCATGCAAAATTGGTGGGGTAATTTAAGCAACTTCCATTTTAAAGCAGGAGGAGAATTCACCATTACTTTTGATAATGGCTACTGGTGGACATTCAGAATTATGGAATACACTCCAAACTCCGAACTTATTTGGAAATGTATAGATGGAGAACCTGAATTTAATAAAGAATGGATTGGGCACGTACTGCATTGGACCATTACAAAAAATGGCTCAAGCGCAACTCTAAACTTCCAACAAGTTGGTCTTACCTCCAAGCTACATTGCTACGACACTTGTGCATCTACTTGGAATATGTTTTTAAAGGAAAAACTGAAAGCTTACTTGATATAAGTCATAAACGAATTTCAAAAAAAATTGCTCTAATTTTTTTTAGTTAGGATTCCTTACTATATTTGCAGAAGTAATAACTAAAAAACACATATTATGAGTAAATCAATTTTTTATCACGCGGGTTGTCCAGTATGCGTAAGCGCAGAACATGACTTAATCAATTTAATTGGAAATGACAATGTACAAATTGTACATATAGGTGAAGAAACGTCTAAGATTGCGGAAGCAGAAAATGCAGGAGTAAAATCTGTACCTGCTTTAGTTACACCTAATGGTAATGTGCTTCATATTAATTTTGGAGCGTCTATAGAAGATGTGAAGGGTTAATTTTAACCCAAATAATTAGGATTCCTAATAAAATAAACTATGAGAACAATAACATATATCTCCCTATTAACAATTCTAATAACTTGGAGTTGTAGTACTCAAAATGATTCAAAAAACGATGATTTTTCAATTGTATCTGTAAACGTAAAACATAACCCAGAATTAAGCGTAACTGTTTGGAATATAGAAGTAGCAGGAAAAGCAGGAGCTTCTACTCCAAAACCCATTGGTCAACTAGATGGAGCTTCTGTATTTGGCTATGTTTTTCCAACTACCATTAAACCCGAAAATGTAGGTTTTAATGCCACCGAAGGTATTGTTGCTTTGGCTTTAACTTCGCATCCAGATTTTGATGACACCCCGCTTTGGGATGAAAATGCAGATGCTAACTATAATAATGACGGTGTTATTTGGCATCCTCATTGGGTAATTCTTGTTGAAGATGATAGAGTAAGTGGCGGATTTTCAATAAAACAGTTTGAAGCAGGTGATACTTCTGTAATACTTCCGCCAACAAACCCAGGAATGCCAATGTACATGGATTCTCCAGGTTATCCGGTTACTACAAGAAACGGTCTAATAAGTGTTGTGGTACCAGACTACCGTATAAAAAATGAAACAAGTTTTAATTTTGATGCCGTAGCCGCATACATGAAGGTAAACACAAGTAAACCTAATCTGCCAATGCTTGGTGTATATGAAGTTCATAGTATAGCAAGCGGTGATTTATCCTTACCCTATACAGTAAACTAAAGACTATGAAAATTTCAGTTTGGGACACCTATGTGAAACGCCATGACAACACCATCATGCATTTTGATATTTTGGTTGAAACCACTATCAATCAACCAGAAGTTGTTCTAAAATATGGCAAAGCGTATTTAAGTACTAAGTCCTTTAAGACCTTAGAGCTTTCTACCAATAAATGCAAATTTTGCCATATTGAAGAGGCAACAAAAAGTGTCATTAAAGACATAAATCAAAAAGGTTATTCTATAATAGAAATAGAAAATTGCAATTAATTTAATTAGGATTGCTAACTTTGTCCCGCTAACGCGGGACTTTTTGTGTTATGAGTAAAAGTATATTTAATCCAGAAAACCAAAACAACAATTTATCGGCTAAAATAATAGCAGGTCTTGAACGTATTTCTGAGGCGTTTAAAGTACTGCTTTGGGAAAAGGCCAAAACTTTGGGTTTAAGTCCTATTCAAATTCAAATTCTGATTTTTATTGCTTACCATAAACTTGACCAATGCAATGTGAGTCACCTTGCTAAAGAATTTAATGTGACCAAACCTACTATAAGTGATGCTGTTAGGGTTCTAATAAAAAAAGAGTTAATAGAAAAAGTGATTTCTTCTTCAGATAGCAGAAGTTACGCCATTCAGCTATCTCCAACAGGCAAAAATATGGTTATGGATACCGAGAACTTTGCGGAACCTTTGGAGCATCAACTTCATCAAATAGATAACAAATTACTTGAAGATACATTCGCCGTTTTAAGTCAGTTAATTCATAAACTAAACCGAACAGGTCTATTGTCAGTGCAACGTACGTGTTTTTCATGTAAATTTTACAGTAACAAAGGCAACAGCTCCTATTGTAATCTACTTGAAAGCCCATTATCCAATGCCGATATTCGTTTAGATTGTCCGGAGTTTCAAGGGGTCTAAATACAAAAAGAGCCATCCTAGGGCAAGATGACTCTTTTATATTTGAGGCTTAATTAATTGTTACATCTTTCTCTTTTTTCTTAGCGTTATTTCCTCTGTTGTTCCATCTGGTAAGGTCTTGGTAGCAACATTATCACATGTTCCATCTCCGAAATCAATTGTAGTTATTTCTCCATTTCTATTGTATTCCTTAACACCAGATGCAATATATCTACATTCTGCAGGTTTAACTAAAGGCGTTGTTATTGTAACGCTAAATGTATTTCCTTCAGCATTTGTGTAAGTACAAGATCCAGTAATTGTCTTCTCATCATCAAACCATAAATACGTGTCTCCTCCAGCGGTAATTTCTACCGTTCTGTTTCCAACTTTTGTAACAGTTCCATTTTCAGTTTCAACAGTGATATCAACCGTTCCAGTCATTTCTGGGTTACCATTGTTATTCTCTTCAGTAAAGGTATATTGTTTGGTTCCATTTACTACTCTACCATTAATTGTTACGTCTGTAAATGTTACAGTTTTTGTTCTAGAGGCATCACTAATCTCTCTAACCTTTGTGATAGTTCCAGAAATAACATTTCCATCTTTATCCTCGCACTCTCCGTTAAAAACAATAGTTGTAGTAACTGTTGTTTCGGTTACCTCAACGGTAATATCTGCGCATTCTTTAAAGAATCCTGAGTGTCCATGTTTATCTGGACCTTTTGCTGTTACGCTAGAATAGTTTTTTGAAGTTGAAATTCCATAAGCACTTTCGGTGTAAAGGGCAATATTATCAAGTACCTCTTCAGTTTCTTCTACGCTCACCTCGGCGTCTACTGATAATGCTTCTGTACTATTATTGTCTGAAGTTCCTTCGGTTTCACAAGCAACTACAAATAAGGCCAATAAAAATGTTAAGCTAAAAATCTTTTTCATGGTAAAATGTATTTATTAATTTAATTGTTCATTTATATAACAGGATAGTTTTAATTATTCCTACCTTGAGGAATTAAAAAACATTCAATTTGATTGACTCTACTCATTTTTAGTAAATTGGTCATAGAACATTTTTATTCACTTTAATCTAATGAACGCTGAAGGCTATATTGAAATTGGTTTCTTTTCTGGTATAATTTTAATGGCTTTTTTTCATGGCATTTTATTAGCTTCTATTTTCTTATTTCATAAACGATTAAACGCAAAATCCAATAGGTTTTTAGCGCTTTCTATATTGGGTATTTGTGTAATTCTTGGCTATGAATTTGTCTTTTGGTTAAGTTTAGAAGATTATGTTTCTATCTGGATACAATATCTTCCTATTTATATCCGGACAGTAATTCCTGTTGGCATTTTTTATTTTGTTGTATTTCTTATTCAACCAAAACATAAACTGTCCAAATTTGAGAAATTAGGATTTGTTTTTATTGGAATAGAAATACTATTACATATCATTTATACTCTAGTAAGCTTATTCACTGAAAACCTTGTGATAGAAGAAATTACAGAAACCTATACCATAATGATATCATGGTTTTTAAGTATTGTGTGCGGTTTAATTTTTTTACCAATGGCTTTAAAAAGAGTAAACACGTATCAAAGGTATTTATACAACAACTATTCAACTACTCATAAAAAAAGTTTAGGTTGGTTAAAGACCTTTTTAATTTTACTATTAATCATAGTTTGTATAACAACAGTGAGTTTTATTCAATATTGGTTAGGACATGATGATGAAGGTGATACTACCTTTAGCATTATTACTTTGGCTTTTGTAATATTACTATTCTGGATAAGTTACTTCCTTATTATATATTACAACTGGTTTGAAATTGTTCCTATAGAACATTCTGATGCTGATAAAGCATCCAACCAAAATAAGCTCTCTGCAAATACATCTCATTATTATGGTAAATTATTAACGTTAATGTCTGAGGAAAAAATTTACGAAGATGTTAATCTAACGCTAGATAAAATTTCTGAAAAACTACAGATAAGTAGTGGATATGTTTCGCAGATTATTAAAGAAAACGAACAAAAGAACTTTTTTGAGTTTATCAATTTTTATAGAATTGAAGCTGTAAAGAAAAAGCTGTTAGAAGATGACTACAGCAATTACACTATTATGGGTGTTGCTTTAGAAAGCGGGTTTAACTCTAAGTCTACATTTAATGCGGTATTTAAAAAGTTTACTAACGAAACCCCATCGGCTTTTAAACGTAGACATGCCTAAGTTGAATACTAAGTACAGGTTTCCTAAATACGTCCGACTTTCCATAGTTTGATGTTTCTCGCACTTCTAAAACCACTGGAATACTGATATTTGAACTCAATACATCAATATTTCAAATAATGAGAATACACGCTAGAAAAAGAAAATTACATACTATTATCGCATTATGCTTCATGTCAACCCTACTTGCATGCTCAAATGATGACACTTCAACTATTAGTAATCCAATAATCAATGTAAACCCGTCATCATCTGAAAGAGGTGCATTAATTTCATATCAAGAAAAGGGACATCTCACTACAGGGGAGATTGCCAGTAATGGCGCCAATATTGGAAATGTTTCAACTTTAACCACGCATGATATAAAAGCATACAAAGTAATTTATAATTCCCTGTACGCGGGTGAATTAACAAAAGTTTCTGGACTTGTTTTCGTGCCTCAAAACACATTAGGGGCATTACGTATAATTCAGCATCATCACGGTACTATTATACCTTCAGCAGATTCCAAAGCCGAGGTGCCTTCTAACTATAACGGAAGTTCTACAGATGATGATATAGAGACAAGTTTTATTGGGGCGGTTATGGCTTCAAATGGATATGTGGTCTCTCTTCCAGACTATGTCGGATATGGGGAAACAGCGCATTTAGAGCATCCTTATACAGTGCATCATGAATTAGCTGAAGTATCTGTAGACATGATTAGAGCAACCAAAAACTTATTGAATGCGCTTTCAGTAGATTTCTCTAAGAACGTTTTTCTTACTGGATGGAGCGAAGGCGGTGGTGCTGGTCTAGCTACCCACAAATACCTACAGTTAAACTACCCCAAAGAATTTAACATCAAAGCAAGCTCTCTTTTTGCAGGACCTTATGACTATTTTTTATTCACTTCGGATATTCTGGCTAACAATGATGAAAATTTAGATAATTTGGATATCTATAACTGGAGTATTTATTCTGTAAATAAATTTACACCGTCCTTAAGTCTTACAAAAGAAACCATCTGGTCGTATACGGTTGAAAATCAAACACAGGCACTAAACATCCCATCTTATAAACCTAACAATATTTATCAACCAGAAATTTTGAATCCGTTTCATCCTGAATACATAAGACTAACCAACTTAGCTAGTAACAACTCATTAATAAATGGCTGGACACCAACGGGTAACTTATTTTTTCACTCTGGGACAGATGATGAAATCGTACCGCATTACAACAGCACAAATGCTCATAAGCAGTTTGAATTAGTGGGAGCAAATTCAAAACTTTATGAATACCCTGGGGAAGACCATTATACACCTTTATACAATTATGTAAAAACCACCATTCAAGATTTCAATTCAATACAATAGTTCTATTTTCAATAATAAAAAACCTAAACCATGACTAGAAAAGAATTTGTAAAAATATGTGGTATCCTTGGCATTGGTTTGCCATTGCAATCTACATTTGCTGCTTGTAGTGAAACTAGTGATAGCAGTGAAGCTTCTAATATAAATAAAGTCATTATTGTAGGCGCTGGACCTGCTGGCCTTACATCTGCCTATCTGCTAAATCAACAGGGTATAGAGGTTCAAGTTTTAGAAGCGAATTCTTATTACGGCGGACGTACAAAACGCAATACCAATTTTGCCAATTTTCCAATTCCTTTGGGCGCCGAATGGCTGCATGTAGAGCGCGGTGTTTTTGATGAAATTGTAAACGACGCTAATATTCAGGTGGAGACTAAAACCACGCCATATAATCAATCTACAGATTTTGGTTTATTCGAAGGGATGCAAATTAGGCCTCAAGACATTGGTTTTACCATTGATCAAAAATTCATCAGTTCCTCTTGGTTAGATTTTTTTGAAGAATATATTGTACCATCAATTGAATCGAAAATAGCGTATAACAAGGTGGTACAATCTGTTAACTATTCGGCTAACCAAGTAGAAGTTAAAACAGTCACCGAAATCTACACAGCCGATAAAGTTATTGTTACTGTTCCTGTTAAAATGCTTCAAAATGGAGCTATTACTTTTACACCAGAATTACCAAATGACAAAGTCAATGCTATTAATAACGTTACGGTTTGGGATGGCTGCAAAGCATTTATTGAGTTTAAAGAAAAATTCTACCCTACTTTTATAGGCTATGATATTATGCCAGAATCTGCCGGACAAAAATTGTATTATGACGCCTCTTACGGACAAAACACAACGCAACATATTTTAGGTTTATTTGCTGTTGGTACAGGTACACTGCCTTATGTAAACTTATTGGATACAGACCTAATAGATTTTATATTGAACGAACTAGATGCCATTTTTAATGGTAAAGCTTCAGCAAATTATGTAAAACATACTTTTCAGAACTGGAATAAGGAACCGTACGCTAATGGGGCATACATTAATGACGAGGAGAACTGGAAATTAATACGAACTTTAGGAACATCCGTAAACGGCAAACTATTCTTTGCAGGTGATGCCTACACCAATGGAGAAGATTGGAGTAGTGTTCATGCTGCAGCTCGTTCTGCTAAGAGGGCAGTCCGTGAAATGACTAGGTAAACGCTAATTCAATTTATAATGTATATGTTCCGCCTCTAATTCACTTATAAGTTCCTGACAGACTCTTATTTTTTGGGTTCTACTAGACATATTCAATTTAATTTTTTCCTTGGCATCGTAAACTATAAAATTAAGGGTATGGTTACCAGGGTGAAGGCTTAATAGGTCTTGTATTTTTAAAACCTTATCCTCTTTTAAATCATTTATATCTAATTGCAGCGATAGTTTTTTAGCATACTGTTCCATAACATCTTGTAACAGTTGAAAGTTGTTAAATTGTAACCTAGGATCGCTCTTTTTACCAGTATCCTTATTTACCCAACCTTCACGAACAAATGCTTTTACAAATACAAAGTTGCTTATCATTAAAAAGTGCCTGAATTTTAAGTATTCCTCTCCAAAAATTCTGAACTCATAACTATCTGTATAATCTTCTATGGTGAACATGCCCCATCCCTTTCCTTGCTTACTTACACGATGTTGCACATCGGTAACTACACCTCCAAAAACTAACTCTCTATTTACATAAGGCTCTAAATTATTAAACACACCAACCGTTGCATTACAGAAGGTTTTCATTTCGGTTTTAAAATCATCTAATGGGTGCCCCGAAATATAAATTCCAACGACCTCTCTTTCTTTAGATAATTTTTCCATGGTTCCCCAATCTTCACAAGGCGGAATGGCAGGTTCTGCAATCTGTACTTCACTAGATTCACCAAACAAACTTACCTGAGCAGAATTCTCATTTTCTTTATGTTTTTGGGCATATTTAATGACCATTTCCAAAAAGGTATTATCTGTCTCTCTATGGAAATATTGTGCTCTATGCGTTTCTCCAAAACAATCAAAACCACCGGCATAAGCTAAGTTTTCGAAAGCTTTTTTATTGGCAGCTCTTAAATCTATTCGTTTTGCAAAATCAAATATAGATTTGTAATGCCCCCCTTCTTTTCTATTATCAACAATAGTCATTACAGCGCCATGCCCTACACCTTTAATAGCCCCCATTCCAAAACGCACCGCATTATCTTTGTTTACTGAGAATTTATAATAACTCTCATTAACATCGGGTCCAAGAACATTTAGTTTCATACGTTTACATTCTTCCATAAAGAAGGTAACCGATTTAATATCATTCATGTTATTAGACAGTACTGCCGCCATATATTCTGCTGGGTAGTGTGCCTTTAAATATGCTGTTTGATAAGCTATCCAAGCGTAGCATGTAGAGTGCGATTTGTTAAAGGCGTAACTTGCAAAAGCTTCCCAATCTTTCCAGACTTTTTCTAATACTTTAGCATCATGTCCGTTAGCACTTGCTTGCTCAATGAACTTAGGCTTCATTTTGTCTAGAACAGCAATTTGCTTTTTCCCCATTGCTTTACGGAGAACATCCGCTTCACCTTTAGTAAAATCTGCTAAACTTTGAGACAATAACATTACCTGCTCTTGATATACTGTAATTCCGTAGGTTTCTTTAAGATATTCCTCCATGGCTGGTAAATCATAGGTGATTTCTTCATCACCATGCTTACGCCTAACGAAACTTGGAATATATTCCATCGGTCCTGGACGGTATAAGGCATTCATTGCAATAAGATCCTCAAAGACTGTTGGTTTTAAATCCCTAAGGTGTTTTTGCATACCAGGAGATTCGTATTGGAATACCCCAACAGTTTCTCCCCTTTGGAACAATGCATAGGTTTCTTCGTCATCTAGAGGGAAATTTTCGGGATCTAACTCAATGCCATGTTTTGCCTTTACAATTTTAACGGTGTCCTTAATTAAAGTTAGGGTCTTTAATCCTAAGAAATCCATTTTAAGCAGTCCTGCAGATTCCACCACCGAGTTATCAAACTGGGTAACATACAAATCGGAATCTTTGGCTACAGAAACCGGAACGAATTTGGTAATATCATCTGGAGTAATAATCACACCACAGGCATGAATTCCCGTATTTCTTACTGAACCTTCAAGAGCTCTAGCTGTATTTACAGTTTTGGCTTCTAAATCGGTGCCTTCAGAAATATTTAGTAACTCATTAACTTTTTCTAATTCCTCAGCTCTGAATTTACTAGCCAACCCTTTTTCGTCTAACTTAAAAATCTTATTTAGTTTAGACATATTAGGGATTAACTTTGCTATTCTATCGGCATCAAATAGTGGCAAGTCTAGTACACGCGCAGTATCTCGAATAGACGATTTTGCCGCCATAGTACCATAAGTAATAATTTGCGCTACCTGATTAGCTCCGTATTTTTCGATTACATAGTCCATTACCCTACTTCGGCCTTCATCATCAAAATCAATATCAATATCGGGCATACTAATACGATCCGGATTTAAGAAACGCTCAAAAAGCAGATCGTACTTCATAGGATCTATATTGGTAATCCATAAACAATAGGCAGCCACAGAACCTGCAGCAGAACCACGCCCTGGACCAACCGATACGTCCATATTTCTAGCTTCGCGAATAAAGTCTTCTACAATTAAGAAATAGCCAGGATACCCAGTATTTTCAATTACACTCAGTTCAAAGTCTAAACGCTCAATGACCTCTTCAGATAACGGGTCTCCATAACGTTTTTTGGCGCCTTCATATACCAAATGTTTTAAATACGCATTTTCACCGCGTTTACCACCATCAACTAAGTCTTCTTCGTGTTTAAACTCATCCGGAATGTCAAAAGCAGGTAACAGTACGTCACGCGCTAATTGAAATGCTTCAATTTTATCAGTAAGCTCTTTAGTATTATAAATGGCTTCTGGCAAATCTTTAAAGAGCGCCTTCATTTCATCAGAAGACTTAAAATAATACTCTTGATTTGGTAGTCCGTAACGATACCCACGTCCTCTACCTATAGGTGTTGCTTGTTTTTCACCATCTTTAACACATAATAAAATGTCATGGGCATTAGCATCATCTTGGTTTTGGTAATAGGTATTATTGGTAGCAATAAGCTTTACGTTATGCTTTCTTGCCAATTTTACCAAAGTGGTATTTACACGATTCTCATCTTCTTGATTATGGCGCATAAGTTCCACGTATAAATCATCGCCAAACGCTTCTTTCCACCATATTAACGCTTCTTCAGCTTGGTTCTCACCAATATTTAATACCTTACTCGGAACCTCTCCATAAAGGTTACCCGTTAGTACAATTACATCTTCCTTGTATTGTTGAATGAGTTTTTTATCTATTCTAGGCACGTAGTAAAACCCATTTACAAAGGCATGAGAGGATAATTTTGCCAAGTTGTGATAGCCATTTTTATTTTTAGCCAATAGCACAACTTGATAACCATTATCTTTTCTAGATTTATCTAAATGATCTTCGCAAACAAAAAACTCACAACCTATAATTGGTTTAATTAGCTTTTTATCTGTTGTTTCTCCTTTCTCTTCAGCCTCTTCAATAGCAGCTTTGATTCCTTTATTTTGGTTGTTTACCGCATTAATAAAGTGAAAAGCCCCCATCATGTTTCCGTGATCCGTTAACGCTACCGCAGGCATATTATGAGACGCAGCTGCAGCTACCACATCTGGAATACTCATAGTGGATTGTAATACCGAAAACTGAGAGTGATTATGCATATGCACAAAATCTACATTGGAAACATCTACATCTACCGCACCATCATCAATAGTAACATTAGATTGAAGATTTTCTAAACGCTTGCGAATCTTATCACTTTCTTGCTTAAGATTTACATGTTTTAAACCAATAAGCTGAATGGTATCAGGGTTGGCTTCTTTGTACTTTGCCTGATAATCGTCTTCAACATCTAATTGTTCCTTGGTATATTCACCTAAACGCACCAACTCTAAGAAACAACGTGTTGTTGCCTCTACATCGGCAGTTGCGTTATGCGCTTCAGCAAATGGCACGTTGAATAAAAACTCATGTAACTCCGTTAAGGTTGGTAATTTAAAGCGTCCGCCACGTCCTCCAGGAATTTTACACAAGTTTGCTGTATGTTCTGTACAGGTATCTAAAACTGGTAGTTCTTGCAATTGGTTTGCAATATCACCTCGCACAAATTCCGCGCCCATGATATTTAAATCGAACTTTACATTCTGTCCAACTATAAATTTCGATTTTTCTAAAACCGCATTAAATTTCTCTAAAACTTCAGAAAGCGGCACACCCTGCTCCGCAGCCAATTCAGTAGAAATACCATGGATTTTTTCGGCATCATAGGGAATATTGAATCCTTCTGGTTGTACCAAATAATCTTGATGTTCAATACAATTACCCATGGCATCATGCAATTGCCATGCAATTTGAATACACCTTGGCCAGTTATCTGTATCGGTAATTGGTGCATCCCAACGTTTAGGTAATCCGGTAGTTTCCGTATCAAATATTAAGTACATAAAAAAGTTTAGATATTTGTCGTTAAGCTTCTTAGATCTTTTCGTTCTTAGAAAAACGAAGTGTATAAAAATACACAATCAATATTGATATTCTTAGTCGAAGTTATTACGAGTTTTGAACAAAATCTACCTAACTTTTGCACAGCTTAACTCAATAAAAGTTCTATTTTTGAAAGCATTCAAAATCAACATAATGAAATTAAAACTAGTCATCCTTGTATTTGCATTAAACATCATAAATTTATTTTCTCAAGATGTACCGCTTTACATAGGCACTTTTACAAATGAAGATAGTAAAGGTATTTACCATACAACCTTTAATACAGAAACAGGACAATTGGGCACAATAGAATTAGCTATTGCCATAGATGATCCTTCTTTTTTAGCCTATAGTCCAAATAGAAAACAACTGTACTCTGCTCATAAAAACGGATTCATCTCTTCATATAATGTTGAAGAAAACGGGCAACTATCTTTACTAACTAGAGTGAAAAGCGAAGGAAAAGGCGCTTGCCACATTGCGGTTAATGAAACAGGTGATAAGGCCATAAGCTCAAATTACGGAGGAGGCACCTCTGCCCTATTACCAATAGCCAATGATGGTTCCTTATTACAAGCTTCGCAGGTTTTTAATAAAAATTCAGAAAACAAAAAGTCTAGAGCACATTCTGCATTTTTTTACAAAGACGAACTGTACGTGGCTTATTTAGGTAAAAATGCCGTTTCGCAATACAAACTAGCCCCTAATTCCGACACCTACGAATTGAGTTCAAAAGCTATTGTAGACGTTAGTGGAAATCCAGGACCAAGACATTTTACCTTTACAAAAGATGGTAACTATGTTTACATTATAAATGAATTGGGATGTTCCATAAGTGCAGGTAAAAGAACCTCTAATGGGTTTGATTTAATTGAAACAGTATCTACCTTACCAAAAGATTTTAAAGACAAGAATTCTTGTGCAGATATACATTTATCTGAAGACGAACAATTTTTATATGGCTCTAACCGTGGCGAAAACACTATAGCAGTATTTAAAAGAAATGCCAAAACTGGTTCTATAAAACGAATTCAAAACATGAGTGTACATGGAGATTGGCCTAGAAACTTTACTTTAGATCCTTCCGGAAATTTTTTATTGGTGGCCAATCAAAAAAGTAATAATATTTCTGTTTTTAAGGTAAATACATCTACTGGAAAACTTTCGTTTTTATATGATGTAAAAACCCCTACACCAGTATGTTTATTATTTTAACTAAATGCTTGATAATTAAAAATATTGCAGTACATTTGCACCCTCATTAATAACAGAGGTCGGGAACCTCAAATAATTAATTATTATGCCAGTTAGAATAAGATTACAAAGACACGGTAAAAAAGGAAAACCTTTTTATTGGATTGTTGCCGCAGATTCGCGTGCAAAAAGAGATGGTAGATACCTTGAAAAGTTAGGTGTTTACAATCCAAACACTAACCCTGCAACTGTCGATTTAGATGTTGACGGTGCTGTGAAGTGGTTACAGAATGGTGCTCAACCAAGTGATACTGCAAAAGCATTATTATCTTACAAAGGTGCACTATTAAAAAATCACTTAGCTGGAGGTGTTAAAAAAGGCGCTTTAACTGAAGAACAAGCTGAAGCTAAGTTCAACGCTTGGTTAGATGAGAAAGCTGCTAAAATTCAAGCTAAAGCTGATGGATTATCTGAAGCTGAAGCTAAGGCTAAAGCTGACGCGTTAGCTGCTGAAAAAGCTGTAAACGAAGCAAGAATTGCTGCTGCTGCTCCTGTTGTTGAGGAAGAAGCTGAAGAGGCTGCAGAAGAAGTTGCTGAGGAAGCAACAGCTGAAGCTACTGAAGAAGCTCCTGCTACAGAAGCTGCTCCAGAGCAAAACGAAGAAGAAGCATAAAAATTAAATTTTTATACTTTTAAACTCCGATAGTTACTATCGGAGTTTTTTATTTGATTATTCTAGTGTCATGCTGAACTTGTTTCAGCATCTACCAAATCTCTATTAGAGAGACCCTGAAACGCGTTCAGGGTGACAATAAATAATTTGTCATGAAAAAAGACGACTGTTTTTACTTAGGTAAAATTGTAAAAAAATATAGTTTTAAAGGTGAAGTATTAGTAAAACTAGATACGGATCAGCCAGATCTTTATGAAAACCTAGATGCTATTTTCTTGAACTTTAAAAACAATTTAGTTCCTTTTTTTATTGAAAAATCGCAACTTCATAAATCCGACTTACTCCGAATAAAATTTGAAGATGTAGATACAGAAGCTGATGCCGATGCACTTATAAAAACAGAACTATTTCTCCCTTTAGAACTGTTACCTAAACTAGATGGTAATAAATTTTATTATCACGAGGTAATTGGGTTTACCGTGAAAGATAAAAACTTTGGAGATGTTGGTATCATTACAGCAATAAACGATTCTACTGCCCAAGCTCTTTTTGAAATAGACAGAAATGGTGTTAATATTCTAATACCAATGAATGATGAATTTATAGTAGAAGTAGATCGAGACAACAAGATTATAACTGTAGAAACTCCAGAAGGTCTAATTGACTTATACCTATAAAAAATAAGAGATTTTTAATACGAAGAAGCCATTATAGGCTCACCTCTTTCTATAACATGTAGTCTAGCTTGAATACTATCACGTTGTTTAAGCAGCATTCTACAAAGCGTTAAAGGCAGGTTTATTTGAGATAACAAATCATCATACTTATTTACGCTCAACACTTCCATTTCATAAACCTTTTCTAAGAAATCTAAATCATTACCAATTTTAAAGTACTTTTTGTAATTGGTTCTTATCAAATGGTTACGTCTTTTTAAAGCTAAAGTAGTTTCACCACCTTTATCAATCTTATCAAGTTCTTTTTTTAGAAATTGTACAAATTTACCACGCTCTGCTCCTATCTTTTTTGAGTAAGCAATATTATCAGTAAACTTTAATTTTTCACTAACCTTAACGTAAGTATTCTCTACCTCCTCACTTAAAATTAGCAAATCATTTAGTTTTTCTACAATATGCGTGACGTTCTTCAAAACTTTTACTCTTTAACGTTTTTAAATATACGTAATAACAACTCCTAAAAGATTCTAAAATTATAAAGTTTTTATATTAGTTGTTAACAATTTCTATTTAAATCTTTAACATTGCGAAAATATAAAATATTAGCATGTCACAAAAGCCTTTTAAGTTTAAAGAATTCACAATACATCAAGATCAATGTGCAATGAAAATTGGCACCGATGGTGTATTACTAGGAGCATGGGCCTCTATTAAGAACCATCCGTTTGCCATTTTAGACATTGGCGCTGGCACAGGAATTATAGCTCTTATGATGGCTCAAAGAAGTACTGCCGAGGTAATTGATGCCATAGAAATTGACGATGACGCCTATGAGCAATGTGTTGATAACTTTGAACAATCTCCTTGGGGAGATCGTCTCTTTTGTTACCATGCATCTTTAGAAGAATTTGCAGAGGAAATTGACGATGAGTACGACTTAATCATTTCTAATCCTCCATTCTACTCAGAAGATTACAAAACCGAAAATGCCTCCAGAGATAAAGCTAGGTTTCAAGATGCGCTACCTTTTCATCATTTAATAGAAGGGGTTAGCAAACTACTTTCCAAAACAGGCAGTTTCTGCGTAATAGTACCATTTAAGGAAGAAGCGAATTTCATTGAGTTAGCCTTAGAGCATGGACTTTACCCTAATGATATTCTACATGTAAAAGGGCATTCAACCTCAGAGATAAAACGTAGTTTAATGGCCTTTTCTTTTTCGCAAAGCGACGTTAGCTCCAAGGAATTAATTATAGAAACGGCTAGACATGAGTATACGCCAGAGTATATTGCACTCACTAAAGATTTTTACCTCAAGATGTAGTGATTAAGAAAATTTAAATTTTATCCCATTGTCAGTTCGAGTGATTGCACGATAGGCAATTGTATCGAGAACCTCTTGAGTAGCCTTAAAGTTTCTTTGAGAACTTCTAAGCGGGAACTTACTTATTGCATACCTCATTATATGCACTACTTATAAAATTAAACATTATTTAAAAAACCCATTATATTTTTAATTATTTTCAATAAATTTGACTTACAATTGAATAATATCAAAATATGAAGCCAGATTTATTCGAAGCTCCAGACTATTACAACCTAGATGAGCTCCTTACAGACGAACATAAATTAGTACGTGATGCAGCCCGTGAGTGGGTTAAAAGAGATGTAACTCCCATAATTGAAGATTACGCTCAAAAAGCAGAATTTCCAACACAAATTATTGATGGTTTAGCCGGTATCGGTGCTTTTGGTCCATACATTCCACTGGAATATGGCGGCGCTGGTTTAGATCAAATTAGTTATGGCCTCATAATGCAAGAAATTGAGCGTGGTGACTCAGGTGTTCGCAGTACTGCTTCTGTACAATCCTCTTTGGTCATGTATCCTATTTTTAAATATGGCAACGAAGCGCAACGCAAAAAATATTTACCAAAACTAGCTTCTGGTGAATGGATGGGTTGCTTTGGTTTAACCGAACCTGATTACGGCAGTAACCCAGGGGGTATGGTGACCAATTTTAAGGATATGGGCGATCATTATTTACTCAATGGGGCTAAAATGTGGATTAGTAATGCGCCTTTTGCACAAGTGGCTGTGGTATGGGCAAAAAATGAGGAAGGTAGAATTCATGGGCTTATTGTAGAACGCGGTATGGAAGGCTTTTCTACCCCAGAAACCCATAATAAATGGTCTTTACGTGCCAGTGCAACTGGAGAACTTATTTTTGATAACGTAAAAGTGCCTAAAGAAAACCTATTACCAAATAAATCGGGGTTAGGCGCGCCTCTTGGCTGCCTAGATTCTGCCCGTTATGGTATTGCTTGGGGTGCTATCGGAGCTGCAATGGATTGTTATGATACCGCATTGCGCTACAGCAAAGAACGCATACAGTTTGATAAGCCTATAGGGCAATTTCAGCTTCAACAAAAAAAGCTTGCCGAAATGATTACTGAAATTACCAAAGCCCAACTCCTTGCATGGCGTTTAGGTGTTCTTAGAAATAATGGTACTGCTACCTCAGCACAAATTTCTATGGCGAAACGTAATAATGTAGATATGGCGCTTAAAATTGCTAGAGAAGCACGCCAAATGTTAGGCGGTATGGGTATTTCTGGTGAGTTTTCTATTATGCGCCATATGATGAACCTTGAAAGTGTAATTACTTACGAAGGCACCCATGACATTCATTTATTAATTACTGGATTAGATGTTACAGGTTTAAATGCTTTTAAGTAAATTAGCACAAAACCAACTTCATGAATAAAACTTTTTTTACCCTAGCTTTCGTATGTCTGTTTCAAATGTCTTTTTCTCAAAGAAAAGATTTCAAAGAAGTAAGCATAGATCAACTTATAACTGAAACTCAATTTTCTAGTGATGATACAGATTCTATTGAACTTATCTGGTGGATGCCGACAGAATATTGGGATGTGGTCTTCTCCCAAGACGACACAGTTTCTGCAAGTGAAAAAGAAGCTATTATAAGTCTTTTAAAAGATTATGTTGCCGTAATTGCTGTAAAAGGTAAAATTGGCCTTTTTGGAGGTATTACATATTCACCAAAAGATGCTGTTGAAGATGCTATGAAAGTAAAATTTAAAGATGAAATTCTTGAGCTTGTTAAAGAGGAGGATTATAATCCAGATTTGCTAAACTTCCTATCTGCCATAAAACCAATGTTAAAAAACATGTTAGGTTCTATGGGAGAAAATATGCAGATTCTACTCTATAAAGATCCAGGGTTTAAAAAAATTCTTCCCGTTGATCCTTATGGTTCTGATGCACTGCATTTTATACTTGGTGATTTTAAAGCTAAAGCAGATTTACCATTAGGCTCTCTTTTAAAAGAAAAGGTTTGTAAAAATTGTAGCAAATTACTTTCTGGTAAATGGTCTTACTGCCCATATGATGGAACTGCTTTAAGTGCAGCTGAATAAAATTTAGTTAACATAGACATAAAACTAAGAATCATGTATACCTTACATGATTTTTTTTTGTACCCAACCAATTCACTCATTAGAAAGAGGAGTTCCCTAACTCTAGTTTAATTTTTACAACTATTGATTCTAGCTTAGCTGTAAATTAAACCAACCAATATGAAAGAAGTAGTTTTTATACTCCTAGTGATTTCCAAATTAGCGCTAGGTCAAACAAAAGAAATTAAAGGCACAGTTACAGACAATAATAATTATCCAATTGCTGGCGCTACAATCAAAGTAAAAACGACTTCAATTGGCACGTTTTCAAACTTTGATGGAGAGTTCACCATAAAAATTCCAGATTCATTAAACACTATTGAAATATCTTACTTAGGCTTTGTAACCAAAGAAATTAATGTTTCGGACATCTCTAATACAAATAAAGTTATCACCCTAAATGAAGACATTTTACAATTGGATGAAATTGTAACCGTATGTAGGTGGTATGCACAATATATTGGTCTAAACTATTACGGAGGACTTAACAATTCTGGAAGAGGTTTCATGTTAGAATACGTTGATCCGTACCCACTAAAACTACCTATTGTTCCTGAGATTAGATTTGGATATCAAACCAATTCAAAAGAGAACAAACAAATATTGGTGGAGTTTAATTTAGATGACATAATCAGAGTTTTTAGAAAAACCCTTGATATTGACTTTTCATACAATAATATTGAATTAGGCAACAATTTCAAATGGAAAGCTTTTAAAGCAACTCTAAAAACCGAGTTCAAAACCTTTCGCTTAAAAAGGACATCATTCTCATTTGGCCTCGGTAAATCTACCCTGAATTCAAAAAATAGATTTGGTGTTACAGGTGGTTTCGAACAATATTTATGTGGAGGCATTAGAGTTACTTCAGAGATTACCAATTGGGGAAACTCTTGGCAGCTTCAACCCGGTTTAAGTTGGAGTCATAAAGGTTTTCGGTTTTTTTACAACTTCAACACTATAAATAGCTATTCAGAAAATAACATTGGCCTTGGTTACCGAATAAGTTTCTAAATTATTTGCCTCTGCGAAGATTTAAACTTCGCCGAATCATGTCCCTTAAGCAACCTATTTAGACAATAATTTTACGATCCAAAGTATAATATATAAACCGATACCAAAACCAAATAACAATACGCTAACTACAAAAGCTATTCTTATATGAGACGCTTTCCAACCCAATTTTGTTGCTAGCCAATCTGAAACACCTAAAATCATATCCAATAAGTTTAAAATGAAATCCTAAGATAAGAATATATACCTTATCAAAGCATCGTCAATACACTTTTAAATGGTTCCTAAAATCAATTTATCATAATTGCATTCACATCTAGAACCTAAAACCACCCTTAACACATCCAAAAATTCAACTTTATTACCTAAAACTTTATACTACATCGTTTTAGTAAAAAATATAGTGGCAATCTGATTTTTGTCAGGTTTTTTAAAGTACCCGGAATCTAACTTTGTTATGTAATTAATGCAGAACTACAAACAGTTAAGTTAGAACCTATGGAAAAATTAAGAAAAGACATTGTTCAGTCTATCAACTTAAAGTTGGCAGCTATTGGGCAACCTACCTTTAAAGATGAAAAAGGTAGCAAAGACATGTTTAGTGACCCTAAGTTTGATGAGTTAACTACCGGATTAATAATGAGCATAAAAGAGAAGTCCAGACTTCTCGCCGATCACCTGTCTCCTGCAGATGCAAGAATTCAAAATTTTATTGATAGGTATTTAGAAGAAGTACCTTTTAATAAACCTTGCAAATTGCCAAATGACACGCTTATTCTGTCTAAAAAAGGGCAAGCAAGAGAGGCTAGTTTACCAGCAAATGGTGATTCTTTTGTGAGTGATTTGGTTACCTCAAAACGCTTAAAGCAAGGTATTTTAAATAATCCTTTGCATGATAAAAGAACTACTAAAGGTACGTTCCATATTGTTGAAGGACCACTACCGGTACCTTTAGACAAAAAAGAAGTACCAAAAATTGTATTAGCGCACTTTATAAACGCAGCATTTAACGCACCAGAAGACCTAAAAGTATTACCATTTACGTCTTTACAAGAAGACAAAGCTAAGGTAATGGTGTCTATGATGTTAAGACCAACGGTGTCTCCAGAGGTAAAAGGTATCATGAAGAAAAAATCTTTAGAAGTAAGATTCTTTGCTCCTGGTAACTTGGTAAGTAACTTAGATTTTGTTGAAAATATTTTTGGCAATGCTGGAGATCCACATTTAGCACATAACGATGCTGCTTTAGATCCAGAGCACTGGACTGGACATACAGGATGTATTATCCTTGCACCGCACTTAAAAGAATTAAAGAAAAAAGATGTTGGACTACCACATTATGACGATGCCACAGAGCGTCAACGTAAAGATGGTATGTGCTATAAAGATGAAAACGAGCTTTATAATGATGGTGGTGCATTTAAAATCACTGCCAGAGATGAAAGTGGTGTTGTAGTTACGCTTATTGCAGACAACTATTATGGTTACTCTAAAAAAGAGATTAAAACACAAATTAGTTACTCTGCTAACTTATTTGGTTTAGTTGAAGAAGAGCATGCCGGTGGTGCTATTGCTTACGCAAGACGTATTATGGGTAGTACCGTAAATGGTAAAGATTATGCAGATAGTTACGGGTTAACACACAACTTTGAAACTGTAAAAACTCTGTTAGCTGATAGAATTGAGGTTAAACCAGAGAACTATGCAGTAGATAAAAAGTACCCTAATATTATTTATGTTCCAGAAACGGCATATTTTAATATTAATACGAATGATATTACTTGGGAATATAATGGCAAAGAGCAAAAATTATTGTTGTCGCCGTTTAAAACTTACGTGCACCCAACTGGTAACAAATTACGTTTAGAAAAACACCCGTCTATTAATTTATGGCGCATGGTAGAAACGTATCCAGAGGGTATCTTCTGTCATAAACCTTGTACAGTGTCTGGTGGTGGTAAATCAGAGATTTCTAAATCTATGCAAAATGCCATTACATACAGCAGTTTCAACATTCATGATATTGAAGAAGATTTCAAAAAAGCAGATGAAATTATTGAATTTGACTACTCTACAAGATGGAAAGTAAAAGACCCTAACAGACCAAAATCTAGATCATTCTTAAGTGAAGATAGAACTTTAGGTTCAGTAGTTAAGTTATTAACGCCATCTGAGGAAAACTCAGATGAATTCAATGCTTGGTTAGAGACTATTCCTGTGCATGTACGTTCTTTAGTGCTATTTGTAAAACGTTTGTTTAGACAAGCACATGGTGCGGACATAAACTGGAAAGACATGATGTCTGTTGAAATTATTAACGGTGTACAAGGTACTAAGTTAATTTACGACAATAACCCAGTAGTTGGTAGTTATGTACGTATTGGTTTTAACCAGCAAGGTAACTGGATGCTTAATAAATTACGTTCAGATTTCTCGGCAAGTGAAAAGATTCAGACAGAAGATGATATTTCGGCTTCTATTACACTTCCTAGAAATCAGTTCAAAGATTTAAATCCAGAATATAAAAATGAAAGTGTAAAAGTTTTAATTAACTGTGAAGCGCATCTTTTCCAAAGACCAGATGAGGCTATTGTAAGAGGTTATGATAAAGGTGCTGAGTTAGATATTATTTCAGATGGTAGATTCTTAACTAACTATGAAATGTTAACTAAGAAAGATGCTATTGCTATCTATGAAGACACTATTAATTATGACAAGTATACACAACCTGTTAAAGATTTCATTTTAGAAATAGTTAATAGTGAGGAGGAAGATATTCAGTTTGTATTACCGTCACACCCAAGAATTATTGGCGATGGTCTACCAACTAAAAACCCACGTTACTTAGAGCCAAATAGATTCTATAATGAAACAGAGGCTTCTTATATCTCAGACATGGGTGTACGCTTGCATAGAAAAGTTAAACCTGAAGATCCAGTAATTCACGTTGTAAATGCTGTATTGCCAGGTAGAAGAAATAACCCGGTAGATAGAGAAAATGGTATTAGACCTTTAGCGGTTTATAACCCTATTCACTATCAAGAAACTCCGGAGTTGTTTATGGATTTTGTTTGTAGTTTAACAGGTAAGTCTCCTTCTACAACCGGAGCGGGTTCTGAAGGAGCACTTACTAAAGCACCGTTTAACATGCTTACACCTACAACAGACTTAAACAACGCTTTATTATCGCATATCTTAACAGAGTCTAATGGATTTAGTACTGCTGCCGGTTATGTTGGTGCAGAAAACAAAATTGATCATGATGTGAGTTTATTAATCCCAGAAATTTGGGCGAGAATGACTCCAAATGATAGAGATCCTAAAAACTTAATTGCTAATGGCTCTTTAGAAAAACTTGAAGATTTTGAATACGAAGGCAAAAAGATACTTGCTAGTAGATTAGGATACAGAATTACCAGAAAATTCGATTTACTATGCTTAAATAGAATTTTTGATGAGCCTACTGCTGTATTTAGCGAACGTATGCTAAAACCAGAACTTCAAGGACTAGAAGATTATGTTGATGGTATAAACAACATTGTTGAAGCACAAGAAAAAGTAGCACTTAACTACTTTGCTGATGGCAGTGTAGAATCGGCTATTCCTCCATTAAAAGTACTGTTACACATTATGGCTTACGGTCATTACGAAGGTAAGGACATTAGTGATCCAGAATTACGTAAACTATTTGATAGAGACTATGTATTAAATAGCGATTGGTATAAAGAACGCTTAGCGCTTAAACAGCAAAAAGACCTAAAATACTACCAATCTCAAATAGATTACCTAGAGGCATTCATTGCAGAACCAAATAACAGCATTTTAGTATCTGAATTAGATATTGAAGCTAAATTAGAAGCTGTTAAAGCATTATATAAAACTGCTGAGACTGAGGAGTATCTAGATAGTTTAGTAGGAACTATAGGTTCAGATCCGCTGTTTAAAAAAGACTTAAACGTTGATAAAACAGCAAAAAACGAAGCACACTTAAATAGTTTGGTATAAACTACAGATTCTCAGAATCACTGTTCAAAAGATAGTTTGATTATTTTTAGTTATTCAGGGTAGTGCCTGATTTGTTTGCACAAAGAAATCTTAATTTTTTTAATTGAGGTTTCTTTGTTGCTTTTAGGGTATCGTATATATTTGCAAAAATTTTTTTCTTGCATAAATCGGCAGCACTTTTTTTTGTGGCTTTATACGTAGTAGCCATGTTAAGACCCATTCAACCTTGTATTGAATACATGCTTAATCAAGACTATATTGCCGAGTTTTTATGTATTAACAAAAACGAACCTGAACTTCAGTGTAAAGGCAAGTGCCATTTGGCAAAACAAATAGAAAAGCAACAAGAAGAACCTCAACATGCTTTATCAGTTTCCATGGAAAACTACCCTATAGGTTTTGTTTCTATTCTAAATTTAAAAAAACCTACTAATTTCATCGTTTTTAATAGTCCCCTCTATTCATATCGTTCATTGTATAATTTCCAATTTTCCGGACAAAGTTTTCAACCTCCAGAGTTAGTGTAGTAATACATAACAACTTTTTTAATGTCTTCGGAATCTTCTCCGCTAGAGATTAGTGATTACTACTTAAAACTATAACAATAAAATTCACAATGAAACATTTATTTATAGCACTGCTTTGCCTTGCAACAACCTTAACTTTTGCTCAAGAAGAAAAACACGATAGCCATCACTGGACATCAGGAAGACCAGATGGACACGCTCCAATTTCAGTAATGGGAGATCACGTTCACCACAAAGGCGAATTCATGTTCTCTTACCGTTATATGACTATGGATATGCGCCAATTAAGACAAGGTACAGACGATGTTACCAACGCCTCAGCCCATGCTAATTATATGGTAGCTCCTCAAGATATGGTCATGAATATGCATATGTTAGGAGCTATGTATGCACCTAGCGATAAAATTACATTAATGGTAATGGCTAATTACTTAGAAAACGACATGACTTTACAAATGCGTAATGGCATGAACTTTAATACAAGTTCAAGCGGTTTGGGTGATGTTATGGTAAGTGCCCTCTATAGCATCTTTAACAAAAACAATAAAGCCATGCATGCGCAAGTTGGTTTTAATATTCCAACAGGCAGTATAGAAGAAAAAGACGTAACACCAATGTCTATGGGTATGCAAATGCAATTACCCTACCCAATGCAATTGGGTACAGGCTCTTTTGGGGCTAAATTAGGTTTAACTTATTTAGGGCAATGTAATACATTTTCTTGGGGTCATCAGTTAACTGGAATGATAAACGTTAATGATAACGACCAAGATTACAAGTTTGGCAACCAATATAGATTTAACAACTGGATAGCTGCAAAAGCTGGAGATAACTTGAGTATTTCAGTAAGGCTTGAAGGTGTTTTAATAGATGAAATTGATGGTAATAGTGATTTACTAAACCCAATGATGGTAACTACAGCAGACACTAAAAACTCTGGTGCTACGTTTATCAATTCAGGTTTTGGTTTAAATTACATTATTAATGGTGGTGCTTTTATAGGCCTGCGTTTTGCTACCGAAATTAGCACACCTTTATACCAAGATCTAGAAGGTATTCAATTGAAACAAAATTATAATTTGATGTTCGGATTGCAATATGCTTTTCATTAGGATTTAATTAAAAAAAGCATCCTCGGTGCACAGCATCGAGGGTTCCGTTCATTGATCTCTACATTAAGTAAGATTTAAATATTAAAAGCATTTCTTTTCTTGAAGTGCTTTTTTTATAAATTTTAGTTTTTCATTTCAAAACTCTATTTTAGGCGCATACATTAAAAAAATGTCTCTAGAAACATTAAAACAACATATAAAAAAGAACATTGACATCTCTTCTTCGGATCTAGAGACCATAACCCGCTACTTTAAACCAAAATCTATTAAAAAAAGGGATTTCCTGCTTAATCAAGGAAGCATATACAAATACGAAGGCTTTGTTTTAGATGGTTGCTTTAGAGTATTTACTATTGATAAAAAAGGAAACGAAAACACTTTGTATTTTGCGGCAAAAGATTGGTGGCTTATGGATATTGATAGCTTTATGAATCAAACACCATCAAGTTTAAATATTCAAGCTTTAGAAGATAGTGAAGTTCTTCTTATAGACCGCGCGGATAAAATGATGCTTTATGAGTCGTTTCCAATAGTTGAAAAGCTATTTAGAATTATGTCGCAAAAAGCCTTAGTTGCTTGGCAAAGACGCTTAATTAGAAACCACTGTGAAACTGCCAAAGAGCGTTACCATCATTTTTCTACTACCTATCCCAATATAGCTTCAAAACTTACAGATAAACAAATAGCCAGTTATCTTGGCATTACACATGAATTTTTGAGTAAAATTAAAAAACAAGCTTAACGCCTTCACATTAACATAGATTCCGAAATAAGTTCAGCATAAGAAATTGCATGTAATTTTAATGAATTGAACAAGTTCAACTATTTTCTCATAACGGTTTATAATTTTTGTATTAATCAAACTATAAACACAATTATGAACTTTCTTAAACATTTAAAAACTGGTGTATTAGTAGCAGCCTTAATCTTATTATCTAATGCTACCTATGCCCAAATCACTTACGATTTAACACATGACCAAGCCTTCAAAGCCCTCTTAGCGGCCAAAGAAAAAGCCGAGGCAGACAATGTTCTTGTTAATATTGCAGTGGTAGATGCTGGAGCAAACCTTAAAGCATTTATTAGAATGGATGAATCTTACCTTGGTAGTATTGATGTAGCCATTAAAAAAGCAAAAACAGCACGTTATTTTAATGTAGATACAGGAAAACTAGGTGAATGGACACAACCAGGAGGTATTATTTATAATATTGAGCTTACCAATAATGGCTTAGTATCTTTCCCTGGAGGTCTTCCTATTAAAAATAAAGATGGCAAAATTATTGGAGCTATTGGCGTAAGTGGAGGTACCATAGAACAAGATAGAGAAATTGCAACTGTGGGAGCAAAAGCAATTATAGAATAATAAACTAAATTTACGAAAGACTTAAATTATTTAAGAACATGAAAAAAGCAATTTTCTTCTTAGCATTATTAGTATCTCAAATTTCCTTAGCGCAAGTTTCAGATGACCTAATGCTGTACAGACAAGATTTTAAAAATATAGCTGGTCAAAATACCGTTTCTGTAACTAGTTACGAAAAAGATGGCAAACACCTTGTATTTGTAGGTGGTGCTGGAGATGTAGATGTATTCAGTTTAAATAAAAAAGGGGCACTTACACCAATTAGCAGCCATGAATTATACAAAAAGAAAGGCCCTGCTAGAGGTATGGTTGCAGACAATATTGGTGGTACCGATTTTCTATTTGTTGCTAATAAATTTGGTAACGTTGTTGAAACGTTCAAGATATTAGACAGTGGTTCTTTGGAACGTGCCGCTATGGTAGAAGATACTGAAGATATGCATTTAGCAGTTGGTATTACATTACAGGTTGTTCATATGAAAAAGGCATCTTATTTATTTGTAGGTGGACTTGAAAGAACAACTCCAGGACTAACTTGCTTTAAAATTAATAACGACGGAAGCCTAACTCATGTACAGTCCATGAAGGACAATGACGAATTACACACCGATGGTATTATTGGGATGTACACAGTTAAAATTAAAGGAAAAACCTATTTATACACTAGCGGTTTCCAAGATAGTGGCGTAAGTAGTTTTAGAGTTTACGAAAATGGAAAGTTCAAGAATGTTAATAACATTCATGATAACACTACAGATAGATATTTAAATGGAGCTTACCCAGTAACTGGAGTTACTCTTGGTGAAAATAATTATGTAGTTGTGGGACACAGACATCATCAATATTATGGCTATGCTCCTAAATTCATTAAAAACAAAGATTTCGTATATCATGGTGATGGTGTAAGTGTCTTTAAACTAAATAACAGAGGTGCTCTTGTACCACATTTTGTCTTAAAAGATGATGAAACCAATAAACTTAAGGGACAAACTAGAATTGAATTAGTTTCTAGCAATGGAAAAGAGGCAGTATTCGCTGTTGGAACAAGAGATGATGCCGCTATTCAACTTTGTAAGTTAAATGAAGATGGTATTTTAAGTCCAATTAATTATTTGGAAACTGGATTTTCAATTTACTACGGCTTAAGATCACATAAAATTGGTGATGATAATTTCCTAATAGCAGGATCTAATAGATTTGACTTTGGTAAAGCAGTATCTTATAAGATTGCTCCTAAAATTGATAGAAAAAACAAGGTTATCAAACACATTGTACATCTAAAGTATAAAGATGAAGCAACTGCAGAACAAGTTAATGAAGCGGTTCAAGCTTTTGTGGACCTTCAAAATAAAATCCCTTCAATAGCAGCTTTTGAATGGGGAGAAAACGACAGTACTGAAGGCCATGACAAAGGGCTTACACATTCTTTTGTTCTTACATTTAAGGATGAAAATGCCAGAGAACAATATTTATTTCATGAAGCACACCTTGGCTTAATTAATAAATATGCGCAGTTCTTTGCTGATGCTGTAGTTATGGATTATTGGACTGAAGAATAAAATAGTTCAACCATAAAAATCACAAATTTTTATTTAATCAATAGGTTATAGATATCAAGAATTAGTTTAGAATCTTGATATCTGTAGCCTATAGAAAATCATTTAGCAAGTAAAATGAAGACGTTGATTTTACTCAGCTTTATTTTTGCCTCGTTTTCCCTAATTGGGCAAGAAAATGAAGAAGATAAAGTTAAACTAAGTTTAGCCGAAGGTGTAGATCCTTTTTTACACTACGCATCAATAGCCGCATCAAATATTTCTGGAGGACTGGAACAAGAAACTAGTTACTCCGGACAATTATATACGGGAATTAAACTTAATTTTGAAAAGCTATTGGGCTGGAAAGGAACACGTGGAAAAATTTCAATGATTAATCGCCACGGTAAAGGCTTATCTAATGAAGTGGGTTCTGTATTTGAGCCGCTAAATCTAGTTGGTGGGCAAAGTACCTTTTTATACGATTTAAACTTAGAACACGATTTTGGAGATAAATTCTCATGGAAGCTGGGCCGCACTACTACGGTTGATGATTTTTCGGTTTCCAAATGGTACTTTTATTCTTTAAACAATACCATTAATGGTGTAATAAGAGCCTTGCTACTAGATGGCAGAACAACAACATTTCCATTTGCAACATGGGGTACAAGATTCAAGTTTAAACCAAACGCTAAACATCAATTTCAATTAGGCGTATACCAATTAAGCGAAACTGTTTTTGATGAAACCTTACATGGTTTAGACTTTGCTTTTAGGGACTCAGATGACGTCTCCGTATTTTTTCAATACGATTGGTTTGGTAAAATTGCTGATTGTAAAACAAGAGTATATGCGGGTGCTAACCAAGTATTTGGTAGTTTCTCCAATTTAGATCCTAATAAGTTATCGGAGTATTTTTTAAGGCTTTATGGTCATATTGACGTAGATTTCACAGAAGATTTAAACACTTTCCTTACCTTGGCGTATTCACCTCACGGTGCAGTAGCTAAACTACCTTTTCAAAGTAGTTTTGGCCTCAATTGGAAAGGATTGGTTAACACCAGACCAGAAGACAGAATACTGTTTTTTGCCACAGTAGGCACATTTAGTGAAGAGTGGACAGCATTACAAGACTTTGATGAATTGTCACCAGAGGTGGTATTAGAAATGGGATATCGTTTTCAAATTACAGATTATTTTGTGTTACAACCTGCAGTGCAATACGACATCTGTCCGGGAGGCTCGGGAACTGTTGACAATGCTCTAATTCCAGGCATTTGGATTGAAGCCAGTTTTTAGCACATTTATAAAATAAAAGAACATAGTTAAAACATAAAAATATGAGTACGTTAAACAATAAAAAGGCCATTATTACAGGTGGTAGTAGAGGCCTTGGAAAAGCTACAGCCGTTGCATTTGCAAAAGAAGGTATTGATGTTGCTATTACTGGTAGAAATGAAGCTGTTTTAAAAACTACCGTTGAAGAATTAAAAGCTCTAGGTGTTAATGCCACATATGCTGTATTTGATGTTGGTAATTATGATGAAGTAAAATCTGGAATAAAACAGCTAATAGAGACTTTAGGTGGTATAGACATATTGGTTAATAATGCGGGGATCTGCTATGTTGGATCTTTTAATGAGATGCCCGTTGAACAATGGAGCGCAATGATACAGACTAATGTTATGGGCATGTATTACGTTACCAAAGAAGTGTTACCTCATTTAATTCAACAAAACGAAGGCGATATAATTAATATATCTTCTACAGCTGGTTTAAATGGCAACCCAAATATATCGGGGTATTGTGCCTCTAAATTTGCGGTTATAGGCCTATCGGAATCTCTAATGAAAGAAGTTAGAAAACATAACATCAGAGTAAACACCCTAACGCCTAGCACCATAGAAACAGATATGACTTTAGAATTAGGCATGATGGAAAAAGGATCAGAGCATATACTACAACCAGAAGATTTTGCAGAACTAATAGTTTCTGGCTTAAAATTACCAAGAAGAGCCATGTTAAAGTCAGCAGCTTTATGGACCACAAATCCGTAATATAAATTTTTAAGTTTAATTTTTTAAAGTGCTTTTAACGAAGCACTTTTTTATTACACCTTAGTTTACTGAATAAAGCCGTATCTTTAAAAGAAAAATGAAATTGAAATCTATCATTCTAGGTATAGGTTTAATTTTAGTATTCTATGTAGCCTGTTCCTCTTCTGAAACTCAAGAACAAGAAAAACAGGAAGAATCTATTGAGCAACCGCAAGAAGAAGAAGAAGAAGAAGAAGAAGAAGAAGAAAACAATGAGAACGCTAATGGTCTTTTAAAAATCCTCTCCTTAGGTGACAGTTATACCATAGGCGAAAGTGTATGTACAACATGCAGATTTCCCGAACAACTTAAAGACAGCATTATTAAAAGAACAGGAAATGGAAACATTAACCTAAAAGTTATTGCTACTACCGGCTGGACCACTACCAACCTTAAAAACGCCATCCTTAATGAGGAACTCGAAAATGATTACGACCTTGCCACCCTACTTATTGGTGTGAACAATCAATTTCAGGGCAAACCCTTTAGTCTGTTCGAAATTGAATTTCCGCAGTTGGTAAATTTAGCCATTAGTTCTGCTAAAGGCGAACAAAAGCGCCTTATTGTAATTTCTATTCCAGATTATGCCTACACCCCTTTTGGTAATGGCAGTAGTTCTATATCTGATGGTATAGATCGTTATAATGATTACATAGAAAATTACTGTAATGAGAATGGTATAACCTATGTTTTTATCACTGATATAACCAGAGAAGGTTTGCAAAAACCAGAGTTAGTAGCGAATGATGGATTGCATCCATCTGAAGTAGCTTATACCGAATTTGTTAAAAGAATTCTACCCGAAGCGCTAGATAAAATTGGCTTCAATTCAAATTAATATTGTCTATATTTAGCCTAAAGTAATTCTGCAAAATGTTTTCATCTAAAAAACGGCTAGACTACGCTTATAAAAATGCCAAAACTATTGCGTTTAATGACGCTAGTAAGTTTATTTTATTTAGTGATTGCCATCGTGGAGATAATAGTTTTGCCGACGACTTCGCCAATAACCGTAACATTTATTTCCACGCCTTAAAGCACTATTACAATGAAGGCTTTCAATATTGCGAACTTGGGGATGGTGATGAACTTTGGGAGAATATTTCCTTTAAATCTATCCTAAATGCCCATAAAAATGTGTTTTTACTAATGAAACAATTTCATGAGGAAAACAAATTACATATGATTTGGGGCAATCATGATATGGTGTATCGAAATCCTAATTATGTAAAAAAACATTTATCCACGTATTTTGATCCTAAAGTCGGTACAGAAGTAAAACTCTTTGGAGATATAACCTATAACGAAGCACTTATTTTAAAACATTCTGAAACAAACCAAGAGTTGTTTTTAACCCATGGTCATCAGGCAGATTGGTGGAACTTCTTATTTTGGAAATGGAGTAGATTCTTAGTTAGAATTCTTTGGAAACCCTTAAATGTAATGGGCATTGCAGACCCCACAAGTCCAGCAAAAAACTACAAAGAATTAATAAAAGTAGAAAGACGCGCTAAAAAATGGATTGCAGATCATAACAATCTACTTACCATTTTCGGACATACCCACAGACCACGTTTTCCAGAACCTGGAGACATTGCTTTTTTTAACGATGGTAGCTGTGTACATCCTAGAAGTATAACAGGACTGGAAATTGAAAACGGAGCCATTTCTTTGATTAAATGGCATATTGCAACCAAAGATGATGGTACGCTACAAATTGTTAGAACTTTGTTGGAAGGCCCTGTAAAGTTGATTGATTACAGGACTTAATTTATGAAGAAAAGGATGTTAAACCTAATTAAAGGAATTAGCTTAGTAGTACTAAGTTTTATTGCTGGTTTCAGTATTGCATTTTTCTTTGAGTCATTTCTTCGTGGAACAATTCAAGACATTTTTAGATTATCAACTTCAAATAAAATTCATTTTTATGGAAAGAATATGTTTATTTTTTCAGATAGATTATTTAAATATTTCTTAGGTTTAAGTATCCTAATTTTTATTTATGCTAACCTCAGAAAAAATTTCAAAAACATTATAACAAACACTCTTATTTGCCTATTTATTTTTGGAATAGCCATATTCTTAATTTCAGCTATTGACGCAAATATAAAAGTTCTTGAATGTACAAATTGTAAAGATGGAATTAGAGGTTTACACTGGACGGATATAAATTATGACTTTATTATTGGAGCAAGTGCCATAATTTCAACTATACCCTATTTAGTTAGAATTACAAAACATCTTAAAAAAGATTATTAATGCTTCAAAAAAGATACCAAGGCTTTTTAGCTACACCATGTTTATGGTATAAGAATTCAGTTTTTGATTTAAACCAATTTGAGATAACATCATCTTCATCAAAAATTAATTTTCAAATTGATGAGAGTCTTAGGTTAGGTAAGTATGTAGAACGTTTTGTATCTTTTGAATTGGCACAACATCCTAATATTTCAGTTCTAGCGGAAAACATTCAAATTCTAAAAGACAAAATCACTTTAGGCGAACTAGATTGTCTATTGCTCAAAGACGACCAACCTATTCACCTAGAAATTATTTATAAGTTTTATTTGTACGATGCCTCTGTTGGTAATACTGAAATAGAACACTTTATAGGTCCAAATCGAAAGGATGCGTTAATTGAAAAGTTAAACAAACTTAAAGACAAACAATTGCCTTTACTGCATTCTAAAACTTGTAAACCGTATTTAGACCGTCTTAACTTAAGAGCCGAAAATATTTTGCAAGAGGTATACTTTAAAGCCCAATTATTTTTACCGTACCACAACCAAGACATTCAGCTACAAGAGTTAAATAATGATTGTGTAATTGGATATTATATTACGCGTATTGATTTAGCTGATTTTGAAGATTGTAAGTTTTATATCCCAACCAAAAAAGACTGGTTAATACAGCCACACCCCAATGTAGACTGGCTAAACTTCAATAGTTTTAAAACCATTGCAACAACCTACTTTGAATCGCAATTTTCGACATTATGTTGGGTGAAGTTCAAAAATGGAGCATTAAAAAAAATGTTCTTAGTATGGTGGTAGCTAAGAACATTTATAGTTATAGTTGGTAAAAGTTGATTTTTATTCCTTTGGAAGTCTTTCATCAATCATTTTTAATGGCATACCTTCCATTAAATCAAATATATCAAGAATACTTCTAAATGTATCTTCTTCTTCAGCTTGTTCTGTTACAAACCATTGTAAAAAGACCTCACTAATAAAATCATCTGCTTTTCTTGCTGCTTTAAATGCCTTAAAAATAGATTCAGTAACAGCAATCTCTTGGTCTAAAGACGCTTCATATATAGCTCTGAGACTCTCAAAATCATTATTTACATCGCTTACATTAGGCGATACTGCAGCACCACCGTTATCATTAACAAATGTAAATATTTTCATGGCGTGTTCACGCTCTTCTTCAGCTTGCTTGTAAAAAAAGCTTTTTGCATTTAAAAGCTCACGTTGATCGCACCAAGATGCCATGGCTAAATAAGAAGCAGATGCCTTCATTTCCATAGCTATTTGGTTATTTAGTAAATCCATCACATCTGGATGAATAGACATTTGTTTTCTTACTATTGTATTCATACCTTTTTTGTTTTAATCAAAGTTACAACAAAAAGAAGGCGATTTTAAAAGCCAATAAAATTTAAAAAAAGTCTAAATAAACATAAAACTTAGACCAAAACAGGGTTAAAATCAAGGAAAAACAATTCAATTTCTTCCTTTAACTTTAGCAATTGAGGAATATCAAGAAAAATTAGATGTTGTTTATCTGCTACAAAAAGAAGCACGAAATTATCCGTATTTATAATGCGGTTAAGCGTTTCAAACGTTGTTAACTCATTAATCTTACGTCTAAGTGCTAACATTTGAGGAAAGCTTAAATCAATGTCCTTATTTGGCGTTTTTAAAACGTATTTACAAAAGGTTGTTTGCTTTATCTCGTAACAATATGTAGTATCGGCATCTAAATTCACGCAGCAAATATACCTTTTATTTAGAATAAATAAAAATAAAAAACACCCTAATTAAGACAAGGTTTTGAAACGGGTAAGAAAGTGATGGCCTTCTATTAACTCTCAGGAGCTAATTCTACTTCAAGCCCCTCCATTTCAGGAGTTATTTGAATTTGGCACCCTAAGCGAGAGTTGTCCTGAACATCAAAAGCTTCCGAAAGCATAGCTTCTTCATCATCGCCCATAGGAGGTAATTCATTATCGCTTTTTACATAACACTGGCAAGAAGCACACATAGCCATACCGCCGCATACTCCAATGGTACCTTCTGGAGCTAGTTCATAAGAACGAACTACTTCCATTAAATTCATAGCCATATCTGTAGGTGCCACAATATCGTGTGTTACACCATCTCTATCTGTTATTTTAATATTTACGTCTTGCATGATAATAAATTGTTTACTGCCAAAGGCATATCATATTTCGTGCCGCAAATTTAAGTTAAGAAAACGTAATAATTAAATCTTTTCTCTACTAATTTGATAGGAATTAAGAAAAATGAAGATTTTTTAAAATTAGTCGAAATATAAAAGCCCTTTTTTAGTAAAAAGGGCTCTTTATTATAGCTTTTATAGATTTTTAAGCATCTATATTAATTACCTCTTCTATTTGAGGTGCGTGTTTTTTTATGGTCATTTCAACTCCCGACTTTAATGTCATTTGGTTTACACTGCAACCAACACAAGCGCCTTGAAGTTGCACCTTTACAAGTTTATCGTCTTCAATTGAAAGTAATGAGATATCACCACCGTCACTTTGTAAAAACGGACGAATTTCATCTAAAGCCAATAATACTTTTTCTTTTATTTCTTCTGAAGTCATACTCATTATTTTTTAACTGCCGAACAACCAGCCATTGTTGTTATTTTAATTGCTTCTGTTGGAGGTAAAGTGTCATTTCTTCTCACTACTTCTTGTACCACATTTTGAGTTAATTTCTCAAAAGACTGTTCTAAAGGAGTAGCGGTTTGTAATGCCGCTGGACGTCCAACATCTCCTGCTTCTCTTATACTTTGCACTAAAGGTAACTCTCCTAAAAACGGTACCTTTAAGTCTTCGGCTAGGTTCTTAGCGCCTTCTTTTCCAAAGATATAGTATTTATTTTCAGGTAATTCCTCTGGCGTAAAGTACGCCATATTTTCAATAATTCCTAAAACAGGCACTTGAATACTATCCTGTTGAAACATTGCCACACCTTTTTTAGCATCTGCTAAGGCTATATTTTGAGGTGTACTTACCACCACCGCTCCTGTAATTGGTAAGGACTGCATAATACTTAAATGTATATCTCCAGTCCCTGGAGGTAAATCTAATAATAAGAAATCCAATTCACCCCAGTGCGCATCAAAAATCATTTGATTCAATGCTTTAGCAGCCATTGGCCCTCTCCAAACTACCGCCTGATTTGGTTGCGTAAAAAATCCAATAGACAGCACTTTAACACCGTAATTCTCTATCGGTTTCATCTTAGATTTTCCTTCAATATTAACAGCTAGAGGCTTTTCATTAGGAACATCAAACATAATGGGTATAGAAGGACCGTAAATATCGGCATCTAAAACACCAACATTAAATCCCATTTTAGCTAAAGTAACTGCTAAATTTGCTGTTACCGTAGACTTACCAACACCTCCTTTACCCGATGCTACTGCTACTATATTTTTGATACCTGGAATAGGTTTCCCTTTTATAACATTAGCTTTTGGTGTTTCTGGAGCATCTACCTTTACATTCACCTTAATTTTGGCCTTTGCATATACTTTCTCATGAATAATTTTTAAAATATCCACTTCGGTACGTTTTTTAGCCTGTAAACTAGGGTTCTTAATAGTAATATCTACAATTACCTCATCACCAAAAGTCACCACATTTTTTACGGCACCACTTTCAACCATATTTTGTCCTTCTCCCGGTACTGTAATATGCTCTAAAGCCTTTAATATATCTTGCTTGTTAAGCTTCATAACTCTTAAATTAATTGCATCTACAAAGATAATTAATAAACCCCGAAGTAAGAAGGCACAAGCTAGAACTTTTACCTATTGCACTATATATATTATTTACTACAAAAATTGGTATGATTTATGTGTAAAAACACACAACTTAATATCTTTTGTATGCTGCAAAAACTCTTCATTATAGTAGTCTGTTTTATGTCTTATACAGGCTTTAGTCAAAGTAAAATTAGAAAGGCTGAAGAAAGTCTAAAAAAAGAAAACAACACTACTAAGGTCTCTACCCAAAGTGGTGGCCGTGTAAGTAACGATGATGATAGTTTGGGCGAAGCTATTGTTAAAGAAACGTTTGGAGGGTTAGCTGTAGCTATTTTTTACTATACCGCTTATGGTATTTTAGTAGAAATGCCTTTTGAAAAAACCACCCCAAGTAGTCGTGCTATATTAAATAAACACCCCTATTTTAATACGGAAAACGGAAACTATAGTTACGAATGGAATGATAATTCTGCAGTAGGTAGAGCAACACTTTCGTCCAGATATATCTTTGAAAATTCTATTCTAGACGGACATCATCTTAACCTAGGCCTTCGTTTTTACAATAAATTGGCTCTTAAACTCGATTATCTTCAACTTTGGGAAAACAACCCCAATTTTGGGCATGACGAATTAGCCATTTATACAGCTTTACTAAAATATCACAGAGTTAGAACAAAAAAATTAGATGTATGGTGGGGTGTTGGAGCTTCCTATGCAGATGGTGCTGTTGATGATTTTGGATTTACATTTGGATTAGGTGCCGAAGCTTTTTTCGCAAAACCTATAAGTTTAGAATCTAACTTTAATCACACCTCTGTTAACGGAAACTCCATTACGAAATTTAATGCTTTGATAAATTATTATCTAAAACAGTTTAAAATTTCTGGTGGCTATGAACGATTAAAAATTGGTAGTCAAAAGTTTTCAATGCCATCTCTTGGATTAGGTGTATCTTTTTAGATGATATTTGTAAATTTTTCAAAAATTAGGAAATAATTACATATTTCGTATATTTGATGATATTTGTAAATTTTTCAAAAATTAGGAAATATTAGCGAATTATGATTGAGAAAGCTCCTAAATATGAATCTGATAGAGATGTAATTTTAAGAACAGGTTTTTTAAATATGGTAAAACATATGAATAAAGATGTTTTTAATAAAATTGAACGTGATTATTTATACTGGGATAAAATCAAACATTTAAAATACACTAATTTAACTTCAGAAGAAGCTTGGGAAGTAACAAAACTATCAAGACAAGTAAATTCAAGGAGTGCCAGTATAAAATCAACATGGTTGAACTACAATATTAATTCACACCTTAGTCAAAAAATACATTACCTAGATACTAACTTTGGAGCAGGATTACAAAAAGAGAAGTTACTATCAGATTTAGACAAACAAAGCTACCTTAACAATGCTTTAATGGAAGAATCTATTTTTTCTTCAATGATTGAAGGTGCTACTACTACAAGAGTTAAGGCTAAGGATATGCTTAGAAAAAGTAAAAAGCCTAAAAACAAAAGTGAACAAATGATATTGAATAATTATAAAACAATTCAATACATAAGTGAACACCAAGACAATGATATTTCTATTGATAAACTTTATGAGATACACCGATTGGTAACAGAAAACACACTGGACGATGACAATGTAGGTGTTTTTAGAAATAACAACGAGGTACATGTAATTAATGAACTCACAGGAGAGATAGTTCATACACCACCTAATTATGAAGAAATCAATGATTTAATGGTTTCCTTTTGCGAGTTTTTTAACAATAACCCTAAGGAAGACTTTATTCACCCAATAGTTAAAGGTAGTATTCTACATTTCTTGATAGGTTACATTCACCCTTTTGTAGATGGTAACGGACGTACTGCAAGAGCCATTTTTTACTGGTATTTACTTAAAAATGGATACTGGCTCACAGAATATCTATCTATTTCAAGAATTATTATGAAAACTAAAGTTCAATATGAAAAGGCATATATCTATTCTGAAATAGATGATATGGATATCACCTATTTTATACATTATCAAGTTAAAGTTTTAATGCGTGCCTTTGAGGAACTAAAAACATATGTAGCCAAGAAAAAGAAAGCGGAAACAAATCTGTCTAAATATTTAAAATTACAAGGCATAAACGAAAGACAAGCTATTATTCTACAAAAAATAGAAGAAGATAATAACAGGTTTTTCACCGTGAAAGAAATAGAAAACACATTTGGTATAACAAACCAAACGGCAAGAATAGATATTGAAGAATTAGTTGAAAAAAAGTTTCTTAAAAAAGTAGCTATCAACAAAAAAACCTTTAATTACTGGAAAGGAGATAAATTTGATGAGATTCTCAAATAAATTCAGAAAGACATTTTAAAGCGTTTCAGAAGGGTCCCAAAATACTTGCTTAAAGTTCTTAATTTGATTATCAACTACCTCAACGCCTTCACTTTCTAAAAGTTGTTGCATGAGATTGGTGCCATCAAAATGATGTTTACCAGTTAACAGACCTTTTCTATTTACTACCCTATGAGCAGGAACGTCTTTTCCAGAAGAACCATTCATAGCATACCCAACCATACGTGCACTTCTAGCGGCTCCAAGGTATTTAGCTATAGCACCATAACTCGTTACTCGTCCGTATGGAATTAACTTAGCCACCTCATATACCCTATCAAAAAAACTTAAAGTTTCAGGTTTCATGCTAAAGTTCCTTAATGATGTTTATAAGCGTAACAATGGAAATAACACCAGTTATTCCTCCAATAATAAAATTCATATTCTTTTGAGAGGTAAACTTTTTCTCTTTAATCTTATCAAAAAAGAAGATGTACATGTAGAGCATAACAAAAGTACCCGAGGATGCACCAGCTACATATGACAATATGTTTATTTGTTCAAAATTCAGCCATCCAAAAGACGCCAAAGTAATGGTCATATAAGCTTGGTAAGGTATAGGGAACACATTAATTGAAGACAAAAACAGACCATGAAAAAATCGACTTTTTTTACTTCTAATTTTAGGTTCAATCTGTTGTTTAGTCGTTGCCTTTGCAACAAATAAAAAGTAAATAGTTATGAGCACAAATATTACAAAAGCCACCCTTTGGAGAATATCTACTACCTCTGGATGATTACTTAAATAGCTAGCAAAAATAGAAGCAATATATGTTTGTAAAGCAACAATAACGCAAACCCCAATTGAAAAGACTATTCCCCTACCATGGCCTTCTTTTAAGCTAATTTTGGCTGCTGTCATGTTTAATAAACCAGGTGGAATTACACCAACTAAGGCTATTATTAAACCTAAAAAGAAAATAACAGTTATGTTCAAGGTTAGTTTATTTTAAATCTAATATACGTAATTGGTTTGTTTTGCTCCAGGTATTGAGACTCATAAAACGTCTGTATTGAAGTAACTTCTTCAGGACTTCCTTCTTGATTGTATACGTCATGATTAGAATATAACACGTCATGACCAGCACCATGTAATAATCCAAGCGTGTAGCCATGCATAAACTCGCTATCTGTTTTTAAATTCATAATACCTCCAGGCTTTAGAACCTGTTTATATTTATTAAGAAAATCGGCATTAGTTAACCTATGTTTGGTACGTTTATATTTTATTTGAGGATCTGGAAAAGTAATCCAAATTTCATCAATTTCATTTTCTGAAAATGCATATTCAATTAACTCAATCTGCGCTCTTAGAAATGCTACATTTGGAATATCTTCTTCTAAAGCAGTTTTTGCACCTCTCCAAAACCGTGCACCTTTTATATCTATACCAATAAAATTCCTATCTGGAAACTTTTTAGCTAAAGCCACTGTGTATTCTCCTTTACCACAACCCAGCTCTAAAACAACAGGATTATTATTTTTAAAGATTTTCTCTCTCCAATTCCCTTTTAAATCAAAGTTATTGTTAACCAATTCATCTCTACTTGGTTGATGCACGTTAGAAAAAGTTTCGTTCTCTTTAAATCGCTTTAGCTTGTTTTTGCTTCCCACTATATATTAACTATTTCTTATTATTTAAAAATATTTGGTAAAATTAAGGAAATATACATGAGTGTTGATATACTTATATTTGTTTTCTTTAAAATTAAGTTAGAAGGATAAATTAATATTCTTTTATTCTGAAATTCTTCCCAAAAGAAGTAAATGACAGAATTAAAAAATTAGAAATACGCTGTCTTCCGCATCAGCAAAAGACAGATTCAAAATCTATTTTGTGAAAGAACAAAAAAAAAGAATTTTAGTAGCCCCTTTAAACTGGGGATTAGGTCACGCTACACGATGTATCCCAATTATAAATGCATTACTAGATAATGGCTTTGAGCCTATTATAGCTAGTGATGGCGTAGCCTTAGCTTTACTTAGAAAAGAATTTCCTTTGATTTCATCTATAGAACTACCTTCATATAATGTTACTTATGCTAAAAAAGGAAAGAACTTTAAAATGAAACTTTTAAAGGACTCTCCTAAAGTTTTAAAAGCGGTAAAGGAAGAAAAGAAAGCTGTTAAAAAAATTGTAGAAATACAGAATATAGATGGTATTATTTCCGATAATAGATTAGGTGTTTACAGTAAAAAAGTACCTTCTGTTTTTATTACGCATCAATTAAATGTTTTGAGCGGTACTACTACTTGGTTTAGTACCAAAATGCACCAAAAAATTATTAAAAAATTTAATGCTTGTTGGGTTCCAGATACAGAAGGAGAAATAAACCTTAGTGGTATTCTGGGACACACTGAATCTTTTGACATTGCTACAACATATATTGGACCACTAAGCAGGTTTGAAAAGAAACTAGTAGAACCAGTAAATGAAATTTTGGCTCTAATTTCAGGACCTGAGCCACAACGTAGTTTGTTAGTTGATAAATTACTGAATGAACTAAAACACTTTAACGGAAAGGTTATTTTGGTTAAAGGCTTAATGGAAGACGAACAAACTATTCAGGTTATGGGCAACATTACTGTTTATAACTTCATGACTTCTAAATTACTTGAAAAAACCATTAACGAAAGTGAGCTGGTCATTTCGAGGTCTGGTTACACCACTGTTATGGATTTGGCGAAATTGAATAAAAAGGCGTTTTTTATTCCAACTCCTGGACAATTTGAACAGGAATATTTAGCGGAACGTTTAACGGAGTTAGGTCTAGTTCCAAGTTGTACTCAAGATGAATTTAGTATAGACAAACTCGATGTTTTAAAACATTTTGAAGGCCTAAAAGCTTTTGATTATACAGTAGACTTTGGTGAATTATTCAGTCTTTTCAAGGGTGAATGAAAATTCACTTCCTACACCATACTCACTTTCCACATAAATTTTCTCGTTATGAGCTTCAATTATATGCTTTACAATTGATAAACCTAAACCAGAACCTCCTTCTTTTCTAGAACCACTTTTATCAACTCTAAAGAAACGTTCAAACAATCGTGGTAAATGTTCAGATTCAATTCCTTCACCATTATCTGTTACACGAACAATGACTTTATTTTTAATTAAGTTTTCAATACTAATTTCTGTAGTTCCTTTTTGTCTACCGTATTTTAATGAGTTCACTATTAGGTTTGCCAAAACTTGTTGGATACGTTCTTTATCAGCATTAACAATAATAGGTTCGGTATAATCCATATCAAAAGTGAGGGTAATTTTCTTTTTGGCAGCCTTCATTTCAAACATCTCAAATACGTTTTCTACCAACTCTACAATATCAAACTCTTCAAGATTAAGACTTAAATCACCAACCTCTAATTTGGTAATCATATCTAAGTCCTTAATGATATAGCCCAAACGTTCAATACCCTTACTTGCTCTCTCTAAGTACTTTCTGCTAATCTTTTTATCATCCATTGCGCCATCTAGCAAGGTTAAAATATACCCTTGTACTGTAAACAATGGTGTTTTTAGTTCATGAGAAACATTACCTAGAAACTCCTTTCTATACTTTTCTCTTACCCTTAAAGTTTCAATTTCAATTTTCTTGTCTTTGGCAAACTTATCAATCTCCTGAGTAAGCGTCTTCATGTCTGTGGTAATAGCCCCTTTTGATAAATTTGCGGATTCCAGAAGTGTAAGGTCGTCATAAATTCTTTTTACTCTTTTGTAAATAAATTTTTCAATTCTAAATTGAATAACAACAAAACAGAAGGCGTAAACTATACTGGCTAGTATAAGTATGTTAAACCACTTTATCTCATGAAAGTAATATAAAAAAACACTCACTAAGAGTGTTATAAATAAGGTGATGTAAAGCGATGTATTTACCGCAAACCTGTACGATTTTTTAAATTTTGTCCGCATTTGGCATTAATCTACAAACTTGTACCCTACGCCTTTTATGGTTTTAAAACTATCGTCTCCTAACTTCTCACGTAGCTTTCTAATATGAACATCAATAGTTCTACCTCCAACTACAACTTCATTACCCCAAACAGTATCAAGAATTTCATCACGTTTAAAGACCTTCCCTGGCTTAGATGCTAGTAAAGATAATAATTCAAATTCTTTTCTTGGTAAAATAATTTCCTTTCCTTTAGAAGTAACTTTGTATTCATCTCTATTAATAACTAAGCTACCTATTTTTACAGTGTCTGCTATATCTTCTTCTTTGTAGCGTCTTAATAAAGCTTTTACTTTACTTACCAATACTTTCGGTTTAATTGGCTTAGTTATGTAATCATCTGCTCCAGCATCAAAACCAGCTACTTGAGAGTAGTCTTCTCCTCTAGCTGTTAGAAAGGTGATGATTGTATTTTTTAAATCGGGATTCTTACGCAATAATTCACAAGCTTCAATACCATCCATTTCTGGCATCATAACATCTAAAATGATTAACTGCGGTAGTTCCTTTTTAGCCTTCTTTACCCCTTCAAAACCGTTCTCTGCTGTTATTACTTGGTAACCTTCGCTTGATAAATTATAACCTACTATTTCTAAGATATCTGGTTCATCATCAACTAGTAGTATTTTAATATCCTTTTTTTTCATTTTAAATTAATGTTTGTAAAAAGTAAAGATAAAACTTAAAGAACAATATAGTTAATATTGGCTAATTAATAACATTAAGGTAACAAACCTCTTACTGAAAATTAACCTTTCGATTAAAAACGAAAATCTTTAACAAATTTTTGGTACAACTTTTGTTATTATTTCTTACCTTTATATAACCTTAATAACACTTATGGTAAAAAACTACTTTTTAACTACAATATTTACTTTAGCCGTTCTCTTTTTCACTAGTAATAGTGAAGCGCAGAGTTTCGGTGATACTAAACCTGTACAAGAAAATATAGAAGGGTTATCTATCTATCCTAACCCGGTTAATAGTAGTAAAACATTCATATATATTACTTCTAATAGAAATTTGGTTAAAAACATTGAATTTTTTAATGTTCTAGGAAAACGTATATATTCCACTAGGTTAGTTGGTAAGCAACTTAATATTACTAATCTAAACAAAGGTGTTTATATTTTAAAAATAACCGAGGGTGATGTAAGCGAGACAAGAAAGTTAGTTATCAAATAACGCCCTTACAAGACATATTAAAAAGCGTTGCCTATGGTAGCGCTTTTTTATTTTATATACTTTTGCGTTCATAAAGCCATGATAGATACAAATTCCATTTTCAACATAAAAACTAAGGAAGCGTTTGAAAAAAAGACTCTTGAAGTTTTTAAATTTCAATTTGAAAATAATAGAGTTTACAGATCTTTTTGTGATTTATTATATAAAACACCTAGTGATGTTAAAACTATTGAGGACATTCCTTTTTTGCCTATTCAATTCTTTAAAACGCATGAGGTAATAAGTTCAAAATCTTCAATTGAAACTACATTTACCAGCTCTGGAACAACCGGAAGCATTACTAGCAAACATAATGTTACCGATTTAAATGTCTATAATAAAAGTTTTGCCCAAGGGTTTAGGCATTTCTATGGTGATATTAAGGAATATACAGTTTTAGCCTTACTTCCGTCTTATTTAGAAAGAGAAGGTTCATCTTTAATCTATATGGTAGATGCCTTAATTAAGCAATCGAACAAACCGGAGAGCGGATTTTATTTAAATAACCTATCTGATTTAAAAGAAACCCTTGTAAAACTAGATTCAAAAGGTGAAAAAGTCTTATTAATTGGTGTTTCTTTTGCGCTTTTAGATTTGGTTGAAACCTATCAGTTTAATTTAAAGAACACCATTGTTATGGAAACTGGTGGAATGAAAGGTCGGAGAAAAGAATTGATTAGAGCCGAACTTCATGCTATTTTAAAATCGGGCTTTGGCGTAAATACCATTCATAGCGAATATGGTATGACTGAACTTTTGAGTCAAGGATATTCTAAAGGATATGGCATCTTTGAATGTCCGCAATGGATGCGTATATTAATAAGAGACACAGAAGACCCTTTAAGTATTCAAAAAGAAGGTAAAACAGGAGGTGTAAATGTTATAGATTTAGCCAATATTAATTCCTGTTCTTTTATTGCCACGCAAGATTTGGGTAGAATTTATACGAATAATTCCTTTGAGATTATAGGACGTTTTGACAACTCTGATATTAGAGGTTGTAACTTAATGGTTTTATAAAAGAAAACTTTATAAAAAAATCACAAATAGTGTAAGTTATTGAACTTTTAACCGACAAAAGTTTAAAGCTAAGAAAAAGAAAGATTAGTTTTTAATTGGTTGGTTAGTATATAAGGCTCGACACTCTCAATCGAGCCTTATATTTTATTGTATTTTTATTAGAAAATAATTTCTTCTTCCTCGTTGTAATAAAAGAAATTTCTCGTTAATTAAATCTTTTTCAGTGATTATGTAGTCTTCTTTTACTTTCTGCTTATTAACCGAAATTGAATTTTCCTTAAGTGCTCGTCTTGCCTCTCCATTAGACTTCAAAAAGTTTGTCTTTGCGGCTAAAGCACCTATCATATCGAGACCAGTTTCAAGATCTGAACTGGAAACTTCAGCTTGTGGAATACCGTCAAACACATCTAAAAAAGTTTGTTCATCTAATTGTTTTAAATCTTCATTAGTAGATTTTCCAAATAGGATATTACTTGCTTTAATAGCATTTTCCAATTCAGCCTCAGAATGCACTAGTTTTGTAATTTCTTCAGCTAAACGCTTTTGTAACACTCTAGCGTGAGGTGCTTCTTTATGCTCCTCAATTAATGCATTAATTTCTTCTTCTGTTAAAAAGGTAAAAATCTTAATATACTTTTCGGCATCATCATCAGATGAATTTAACCAGTATTGGTAGAACTTATAAGGCGATGTTCTTTTAGCATCTAACCAGACATTACCACCTTCAGATTTACCGAATTTAGAACCATCCGACTTTGTAATTAATGGACAGGTAATTGCATATCCCTTTCCACCAGCTATTCTCCTTATTAGCTCTGTTCCAGTTGTTATATTACCCCATTGATCACTCCCACCCATTTGCAATGTGCAATTGTTTTCTTTATATAAATGAAGGAAGTCATAGCCTTGAACTAACTGATATGTAAACTCTGTAAAACTCATTCCTTCCGAAGACTCAGAAGAAATTCTATTCTTAACAGAATCTTTTGCCATCATGTAGTTAACTGTAATATGCTTTCCTACATCTCTTATAAATTCTAAAAACGAAAACGCCTTCATCCAATCATAGTTGTTCACAAGAACTGCCGCATTATCGGCTTCACTTTCAAAATCTAAAAAGTGAGCTAACTGCTTCTTAATAGAGTCTTGGTTATGACGCAGCGTTTTCTCATCTAACAGATTACGCTCGTTAGATTTACCAGAAGGGTCACCAATCATACCTGTTGCTCCTCCTACCAATGCTACAGGTTTATGCCCGCAACGTTGATAATGTGCTAAAATCATAATTGGTACCAAATTACCAATATGTAAAGAATCTGCTGTTGGATCAAAACCTATATAAGCGCTTTTCATACCTTCCATAAGATGATCTTCAGCACCAGGCATAACCGTATGAATCATTCCTCTCCAAGTTAGTTCTTCAACAAAATTCTTTATCATTTCAATTCTATTTAGTAATTGTTGGCAAATATAAAAATACGTGCACAATTACTCATGTATTCTGAATAATTCTTTACTTTAGTTCCATGATTTTAGTAACTGGAGGAACGGGTTTAGTAGGAGCTCATTTACTTTACAAATTGGCAAGTAAAGGTGAAAAGGTGCGTGCTATTTTTAGGAATGAAAAAAAGCTTGAAAACATAAAAAGTGTTTTCTCTTGCTATACCAACAATTATTCTGACATCTATAACGGCATTGAATTTGTAAAAGGAGATATTCTTGACATTCCTTCTTTAGTCCATGCATTTAAAGATGTTGAATACGTTTATCACTGTGCGGCATTTGTGTCTTTTGAACCAGACAAGTATGTTTTATCTAGAAAAACCAATATTGAAGGTACTGCCAATATTGTAAATTTTTGTTCCTCAAATAATGTAAAAAAACTATGTCACGTAAGCTCTATTGCTGCATTGGGAAACAACACTAGCAATGCTCCTATTAACGAAAAAAACGTCTGGAACCCCGAAGATGACCATAGTATATATGCCATAACAAAATATGGTGCGGAAATGGAAGTATGGCGAGGTACCCAAGAAGGTTTAGATGCAGTAATTGTAAACCCTGGAGTAATTCTTGGCGCTGGAATTTGGAGATATGGTTCTGGAAATATTTTTAAAAGAGCTCATAAAGGTTTTAAATATTACACTTCGGGCTCTGTAGGACTTGTTAATGTTGATGATGTTACTGAAATTATGATTAAGCTTATTAAAAGCGATTTAAAAAATGAACGCTATATTCTTGTTGCCCAAGATTGGAGTTATAAGCAATTTTTACAACATCTTGCGGAGTCTGTTAACATGAGTCCGCCTAAAAGGCAAGCAAGCAAGTTTTTGTTGACCATTAGTTGGAAACTAGATTGGTTAAAAACAAAACTTACTGGAAAAAGAAGGGTACTTACAAGACATATTGCTGATGCTCTAACGAATAATAATAGTTACGATAACAGCAAAATAACAAATGCTTTAGACTATAGTTTTAGACCAATAGATAAAACGATAAAAGACATTGGATCTAATTATCTGAAACAGGCTCAATAAGATTTATTTCTTCATCTATATCTATTTCCTCAAGCTCTTGTTTTACAAGTTCTTCTTCAATTTTCATTAAGGCTAAAGAGTCATTTATAGGTCCAGAAAATTTTAAAGAATCTCTTTTCTTTAAAATCACATCAAGTGAATCTCTGCTTTTTTTTGCAGCCTCTTCTCGTTCTCTATCTTGTAGATTCTTTAAGCTTTCTTTTAATTCATCAAGACTATCTTTTACCATTTGGTAAATCTCTTCATACTCCTTAACATTATAAGCATAATAGGTATTACTTTCGGCAAACTGAAGACTGTCTATATTATGCTTCTTAAAAATATAGCTATTCGGGAAAATGTTATTTTTCTCCATGATTTTTCTGTTAACACTATTTGCTCCAGCTATGAGTTTAGCATCAATTAAAATGTTAACCATTCTCTTTTTTGAAATTAAGTTTTTAGGCTTTTTAGAACCATCACAAGCCATAACCACTAAAAGAGCTATAAAAATTATGAAAAAACGTTTTAGCATTATCTATTAAAAGTTAATCTTTTGGCATATTTTACCTTACTAAATTTAGCATTTTGATATGCTATATTTCCGTTTACAAAAGTATGCGTTATTCTTGATTTAAATGTAGTACCTTCAAATGGAGACCATCCACATTTATACAACGTATTTTCCTTAGTTACTGTCCAAGGGTTATTTAGATCTACCAAAACTAAATCTGCATAGTACCCTTCTTTAATATAACCTCGTCTTTCTACATCAAATAAAATAGCTGGATTATGACACATTTTTTCAACTATTTTTTCAAGGGAAATCTTTCCTCTATGATGCATTTCAATCATAGCTGGTAAAGCATGTTGTACCAAAGGACCTCCTGAGGGTGCTTTTGTATAAACGTTTTTCTTTTCCTCTAAAGTATGTGGAGCGTGGTCTGTTGCAATAACATCAATTCTATCATCAAGAAGCGCTTCCCATAATTGTTCTCTATCTTCTTTTGTTTTTACCGCCGGATTCCATTTAATAAAGGTGCCTTTACTATCATAATCTTCATCTGTAAACCATAGATGATGGATACAAACTTCAGATGTTATTTTTTTATCCTTTAGTGGCGTTTTATTTTCAAACAAACTGGTCTCTTTACCTGTAGATAAATGGAACACATGTAATCTTGCTCCAGTTTCTTTTGCTAGTTCTATTGCTTTTGAAGATGATAAATAACAGGCTTCTTCACTTCGAATTATTGGGTGTTGTCTTATAGGTATATCTTCTCCGTACTTGTCTATATTGGCCTTTAAGTTAGTCTTTATGGTAGTTTCATCTTCACAATGCACAGAAATTCTAAGATTGGTATTCTTAAAAATCTCTTTTAATACCTCTGGATCATCAACTAACATGTTTCCTGTGGAAGATCCTAAAAACAGTTTTAGCCCTGCGGCTTGATTAGCATCTAACTTTAAAATTTCATCTAAGTTATCATTAGTACCTCCAAACATAAATGAGTAATTGGCTGAAGACGATTTAGCTGCTATAGCAAACTTTTCCTCTAATTTCTCAATTGTAGTCGTTTGCGGATTTGTGTTAGGCATTTCAACAAAAGATGTAATACCACCAGCTATTGCAGCCTTAGACTCAGTTTCAATATTTGCTTTATGGGTTAACCCGGGCTCTCTAAAGTGCACCTGATCATCTATAACACCAGGTAATAAATATTTCCCTTCTGCATCTAAAACCAGCACATCTGCCGATTTAGGTGTTAAAGATTCCCCTATTTTTTTAATACATTCTCCCTCAATAAGAATGTCGCTATTAAAAACTTTACCTTCATTAACAATGTTGGCATTTTTAATGAGTGTTTTTTTTATTTTCATTTTTTAAAATTTGTAGCCTTTTGGTTGACTTTATTTTCTAAAAATACTTTTTAATTTCATAGATATTACTCCAAAAATTGCTTCAGAAATAATACCCTTACTTAATTTAGATTCCCCTTTAGTTCTATCTGTAAAAATTACTGGAACCTCTGTAATTTTGAACTTTTTTAAATATGCCTTAAACTTCATTTCAATTTGAAACGCATATCCCACAAATTTAATGGCATCTAAATTTATGGCTCTTAAAACCTCCTGTTTATAACAGACATATCCTGCGGTTGTATCATTAATATTCATTCCTGTTATAAAACGCACATATTTTGATGCAAAATACGACATTAAAACTCTACCCATTGGCCAATTAACCACATTTACGCCTGTAATGTATCTTGAGCCTATTGATAAGTCTGCTCCATCCTTAGCACAAGCATCATAAAGTTTTTGTAAATCATTTGGATCATGAGAAAAGTCGGCATCCATTTCAAAGATATATTCGTAATTTCTATCTAAACACCATTTGAATCCATGAATATAAGCCGTTCCCAGTCCAGATTTTTCTTGTCTAACTTCTAAAAATAGCCTTTTAGGAAACTCCTTTTGAAGTTCTTTCACTTTCAAACCTGTTTTGTCTGGTGAATTATCATCAACTACAAGAACATTAATATCTTTAGATTGAGAAAACACCGCTTTAACGATCTCCTCTATGTTTTCAATTTCATTATAAGTTGGAATAATAACTATAGCTCCTACCATTCTATCTCTGCGAACGTTTATTTTTAGCAAATGTACACTAATAAGCTTTTATTTATTTTAAATATTCCTTAATAATTTACGCACCTTATTAATTATTTGTGATAATTTTAACGCATGCTTAGAGAAATAGTATCAAACGAATTATTTACCGTTTTATTGGTTATTGGATTGGTTTTTGTTGCCATTGCAAAATTAAGTAGTCCGAAACGTTTTAATGACTTTGTTTATGTCATTGGGAATTCAAAATATTTAAAGATTTACTCTAAAGATCAAAAATTCTTCGATAGGTTTGATGCCTTATTATTCTGTAATTTAATTATTTGCGCTTCAGTTTTCATTTATCTTATTTACGGATATGCTTACGACGTTAAACAGATTTCCTCAGAAGTATTATTTAAAATAGTTTTTGGAATAGGATCTTTAATTTTAATAAAAGTACTTTTAGAAAGGCTCGTTGCAAGTCTATTTGAATTTGACAAGCTAATGGACGATTATCAATTTCAAAAAATAAGCTATAAAAATTATTTAGGTCTATTATTATTGCCAATTAATGCCATTATTCTCTACAATGTAGATTTATCATTACCCCTAATTTACATCATGATTATTTTTTTATTAATAGTTAATATTATTGGGGTTATCACTTCTTTTAAAACACACCAAAGTTTTATAAAGCACCATTTTTTTTATTTTATTTTGTATCTTTGCGCACTTGAAATAGCACCCTATGTAATTTTATATAAGGTGTTTTTGACCTAGGAACACAGAACAAACCGCTTGCGCTTATGAAAGTGAAAACAATTTTAGTATCTCAACCTGAGCCTAAAATAGAGAACTCTCCATATTTTGATTTACAGGAGAAACAAAAAGTAAAGATAGATTTTAGACCTTTTATTCATGTAGAAGGCGTTCCTGCTAAGGAAATAAGACATCAAAAAATAGACTTAAGCAATTACACTGCAATCATACTTACTAGTAGGAATGCTGTGGACCATTTCTTTAGAGTAGCCGAAGAAATGCGTTTTAAGGTTCCAGATTCAATGAAGTATTTCTGTCAGTCTGAAGCTGTTGCCTACTATCTTCAAAAATATGTTGTTTACAGAAAGCGTAAAATTTATGTAGGTAAAAGAACTTTTCCTGAGTTATCTCCTTTAATTAAAAAATATAAGGATGAAAAGTTTTTGTTACCAAACACAGATAAAGTAAAACCATTGGTTCCTGAAACTTTAGATGCTTTAGGTGTTAACTGGAAACAAGCAACTTTTTACAAAACTGTAGTTAGTGATTTATCTGATTTGGCAGATGTTTACTATGATGTTTTAGTGTTTTTTAGCCCTTCTGGAATTGAATCTTTATTCCAAAATTTCCCAGATTTTAAGCAAAATGATACTAGAATTGCCGTTTTTGGTAATACTACTATTAAAGCTGTTAAGGAAAAAGGATTGCGTGTTGATATTGCAGCGCCAACCCCAGAAACGCCATCTATGACTATGGCTTTGGAAAAATATATAGAACAAGTTAATAAGAAAAAATAATTTCTTTTAGAACATAAAATAAAAAAGGAAGCTTTAAAAGCTTCCTTTTTTTTATTACCAATATTACCCAGTTATGGTTTAATTCCGGAATCCTTTATAATTAATGCAATTTCCTCATTTTCTTGAATCTTCATGTAATTACCATTTGCTATAATTAAGACACCTACTATTAAAACCGCTAAGCTTAAACCCAGTATCGTTTTACTTTTCTTTGACGCTCCAGTCCATTCCTTTGTTAAAATACCATTTATAGTGGCTACCATAATGGCTCCAGTTTCTAATATAGCAAACCCAACCGAAGTTCCGAGCTCTCCTAGATGATAAGCCGCCAAACCGTAAATTACCAAAGCGGCATCATGAAAAACGGCCATTGCTATTACTAAAACAATGGCTATCAAAGCACCTTTCTTATTAAAATTAGTCCATGTTTTATTCTTAGTAAGTCTGTAACTAAAAAACAGCATTGTAGAAATTGTAGCCCCCATGAAAATAGGTAATAATACTGCTAAACGAGCAATCCAAGGTTCGTTACCAAATTGCACCTCTGCAACTTCACCAATACCTCCAAGGTTATTGCCTGTATGATAAGATAAGTTAAATCCTGCTGCACAAATAGCGCCTAAAACGCAAAACAATATACCTTGCCTTATTACTTTTGTATCTTTTTTTCCTTCTTGTTTTCCTTTGCTTTTATCTCGTAGAATTCCAGCGTAACCATTCAAAGCAATCCCAAAGACAATAACAGCAATACCAGCTAACATAATGTTTCCAATTGGGGTACCTATAACACTTTCTTGGCCTTCGGGTACGAGTATTAAGGGTAATACAGTATCTATAGAAGTTATAACACCTAAAAACAAACTAAATGCTAATGCCATTCCAATGGAATCAATACTATATCCCCAAAGCATATTTCCAATCCCCCAACAAAAGCTTAAACCAAACATGGTAAAAAACACCCATGAAGGAATTTGAGCATAAATACCCCATAAATCATTAACTAAAGAAAATGTAACAATAAGTGGAACAACAAACATGCCAAAAAAGAAGAAACCACCCCAAGTGTTTTCCCAAGCAAATCCTTTGGTATACTTAGAAGGAAGTGCATATACTCCTAATAATATTGCCGATAAAAAGGCCAAAAGAACACCAGTAATCATAGATTCAAAAATTTAAGTTTCTCGAATATAAAAAAAACACCTTAAGAAAGGTGTTTTAAAAATCATCTGTACAGTTTTTATATAGTCCTTTTAAAAGGCATATCGCTGAGGACCGCCTCTTCTAATTTCTTCATTACAATGGGCTTCAAACTTTTTGAAGTTTTCTCTAAAGGCATTAGTTAACTTAAATGCCATAGTGTAATAGGCTTCGTCATCATTCCATGTTTGTCTTGGACTTAAAACACTAGTTGGTACCCCAGGACATGTTCTTGGTTGAGCCACACCAAAAACAGAATGAATATGGTAATCATCATAATTATAAAGCCCTAAATCACCATTTAAAACAGCATTTATCATTGCTCTTGTATATTTTAGCTCCATACGCTTACCAACTCCATATGGCCCGCCTGTCCAACCTGTATTAACCAGCCACACATTAACACCAGATTTAACCATTTTATCACTTAACATTTCTGCATATTTAGCAGGATGTAAAGGCATAAATGGCGCCCCGAAACAAGCAGAAAAAGAAGGTACTGGTTCAACAACTCCAGCCTCAGTACCCGCAACTTTAGCCGTATACCCCGAGATAAAATGATAAGCTGCTTGACTAGGAGTTAACTTTGAAATTGGTGGTATAACTCCAAAAGCATCTGCCGTTAAAAAGAATATATTCTTAGGGTTTTTACCAATTGAAGGCACCTTTATATTTTCAATATGATGAATAGGGTAACTTACCCTTGTATTTTGGGTTATTGAAGTATCCTCAAAGTTTACCACCCCATTAGCATCCAAAATTACATTTTCAAGAATTGCCCCTTTTTTAATAGCATCATAAATTTCGGGTTCCTTGTCTTTTGATAAGTTAATAACTTTAGCATAGCAACCTCCTTCAAAGTTAAAAACTGTGTTTTCATTAGTCCAACCGTGCTCATCATCTCCTATTAAACTTCTGTTCGGATCTGTAGAAAGTGTGGTTTTACCTGTACCCGACAGACCAAAGAAAATTGCAGTATCTCCATCTTTACCTACATTAGCACTACAATGCATTGGCAAGGTGTTTTTAAATACAGGAAGAATAAAATTTAATGCAGAAAAAATACCTTTTTTAATCTCACCTGTGTAACCTGTTCCTCCAATTAGCGCTATCTTTTTTGAAAAATCTAGAATGGCAAAATTATGTTGTCGCGTTCCATCTACTTCAGGATCCGCCATAAAACCAGGAGCATTAACTACTGTCCATTGAGGATTAAAATTGTGAAGCTCCTCTTCTGTAGGTCTTAAGAACATATTATAAGCAAACTGGTTACTCCAAGGGTACTCATTAATTACTCTAAGACTTAACTTATAGTTTTTATCTGCGCAAGCATAACAATCTCTTACAAAAATCTCCTTATCGGATAAATAACTAACTACTTTGCTATATAAGTTATCAAATTTATCTGCATCAAATGGAATATTAATATCGCCCCACCAAACACGATCTTTTGTAATATCGTCTTTAACAATAAATCGGTCCAACGGAGATCTACCAGTAAACTCGCCAGTATTAACAGCCAATGCTCCTGAAGAAGCCTCGACGCCCAACCCCTTTTCTATAGAAATTGCATGAAGTTGCTCTGGTGATAACTGATAATTTAATTTAGCATTTTTAATACCATAACGTTCTAACGAAATCGTTTTCGTGACTTGAGTGTGGTTATCCATAGATTTGTTAAAAATTATTTTATGCGCAAAATTAACGGAATTATTTTGATAATTATGCTGTAAAAACCGTAATTTTTAATTTTTCTTCAAAAAACCATAGATTAACAGTCCCCAAGCCATGATAAAAAGTAAACCACCAATTGGTGTTATAAAACCAATTGTTTTAAAGTTGAAAGACCATAATTGATTAGTAGCCAGTCCATATATAGAACCAGAAAAACAAACCACCCCAAATATTACTAAATAGAAAATAATACCTTTAAGTTTAGTATTTAGTAAAGTGCTATTTCCAACGAAAAGTAGAAAAATGGCATGATACATTTGATACTTCACCCCTGTTTCAAAAGTTCTTAGCGCACTCTCTGAAATCAACTCTTTTAAACCATGAGCGGCAAAAGCGCCTAACACTATAGCTATAAGTCCAAGTATAGCTCCTATAATTGAGATTTTCTTATTCATTTCTTCCTTTTAAACCATCAAAAATAATAAATCTCCAGTTGCATTTCATCTATGATTTATTGTTCTGGTCAATCAATTAACAATTTTTTGTTTTAATCTGAAATCAAATCATTACATTTGCCTTATAAAGAGAAACAAATCAATATGAAGTCAAAAGATAAAGCCTTAACCATAGACGGCATAGACAAAAAGATTTTACGAGCATTAATGGTAGATGCAAGAACTCCTATTTTAGAAATAGCCCGTAATGTGGGTATTTCTGGAGCTGCAATTCACCAACGTTTGCGTAAATTAGAAAAGTCTGGACTAATCACGGGCTCTAAATTTGTCATTAACCCAAGAGTATTAGGTTATACTACTGTTGCATTTATTGGTGTATATTTAGATAAGGCCATTCACAATCCAGAAGCTATTAAACAGCTTAAAAAGGTGCCTGAAGTTTTAGAGTGTCATTATACCACTGGAAATTGGAATGTATTAATAAAGATTATTTGTAAAAACAATGCACATCTTATGCACTTGTTAAATGATGAAATTCAAACGATCTCTGGTGTGTCTAGAACTGAAACTTTTATTTCTCTAGATCAGCAAATTGATAGACAGATGAAGATATAATTATGTCTAGACAGTTTTCTCTGCTTATTTTGTTTATCGCTATTTATTTAAATGGCTTTTCTCAAACAAGTGCGTGGCACAACCCTTTTCCTAAAAATGGGCTAAACGAGAGTTACTCTGCAACATTTAAAGCGGAGTCTGCTTCTAAAAACACATATTTATTTAAAGTAAAAAAGAATCGTGTTTGTGTTCTATATGATTGGAAAGGCAACAAAGCTCCTTTTGGATTACTAACTAGCACCAAAAAGTATAGTAGTTTTAATTTGGAGCTTGAATATAAATGGGGAAAAAGAAAATTTGAACCTAGGTTAGAACAAAAAAGAGATGCTGGTATTCTTTTTCATGTACATGGTAACATTCTGGTGTGGCCTTCTAGTTTAGAGTGTCAAATTCAAGAAAATGACACTGGAGATTTATGGGTAATTAAAGGCCCTAAAGTTACTGTAAAAAACACCGACGCATCCACGAAACTAGTTGATGCTAGTGGAAAAAAGAAGTATGTTAGTAGTGTAAAGTATGCTAACCATGAAAAGAAGGGATGGAATAAAGTTAGAGTTGAAGTCAGAGCTAATTCTTCAGCAAAATTCTATGTTAACGGTAATTTAGTAAACGAAATCACCAACTTTTTTGATGCTGAAGGCAATGCTTTATCTAATGGCTATATAGGTATTCAGGCCGAAGGAGCAGAACTCACTTATAAAAATATTAGAATTCAAGAGCTTTAAATTAACTTGGGCTGTCTTTATTATATGTAATAGTCTTCATTGTAAAAATTAACTTCGAAATACCATTAATTTAGAAGTAATTGGATGTGTTTTTTCTGGTATAATTTTTGAGAAATTTCAGGAAATAAAAACTATATCAATGAAAAACGTTTATCTATTCTTATTTTTTGCTCTCATTATTTCAAAGACATCATTTTCGCAATCGGCTAGTGTAGAGGAATCTACATCTGGGGTTCAAATAGGCGTTCTAGGCGTTTGGTTTCACAATGAAACCAAACTATCCAACAAAATTGCTTTAAGAAGTGAAGTTGGGTTCGATGGTGGTATTTGGGGAGGAAGTTTTTATCCAAAAACCGGCTACTTGTTTACACCTTCATTTAAGGTTGAACCAAGGTGGTATTACAACTTAAACCGAAGAGTAACCAAAGGGAAAAACATAGAAGATAATAGCGCAAATTTCTTAACGCTACAAGTTAACTTTAGACCCAATTGGTTTACAATATCAAACTATGAAAACGTAGAAATTGTTACTCATGCATCAATAATTCCTACTTGGGGAATAAAACGCAATTTAGGTAAGCATTTTAACTATGAAACGGGAATAGGCATTGGGTACATTCATTACTTTGCCAAAAGCGAAGGGTACTTGGAAGACTTTGGAGAGGCAACTGCCAACCTTCATTTAAGGATTGGTTATAGGTTTTAGCTTAAAAAAATAAAAATCCCGGAGGCATACTTCGGGATTTTTATTTCGTTATTTGAAAATAGACTATAGTTTTAGATCATCTAAATGTATTTCCTACTTCATTTTTAATAACCAAGAACGTACATCAACTTCTTTTTTAATGATGTCTCTTAAATCGTCAATTTTAACACGTTCTTGTGCCATCGTATCTCTATGACGAATGGTTACAGTATTATCTTCTAAGGTATCATGATCTACCGTAATACAGAACGGAGTACCATTAGCATCTTGCCTTCTATAACGACGTCCTACAGCATCTTTCTCGTCATAAATAACATTAAAATCCCACTTTAGTTCATCTACAATTTTACGCGCTATTTCTGGCAATCCATCTTTTTTAACCAGTGGTAAAATAGCCGCTTTAACAGGAGCCAAAACACTTGGTAATTTTAAAACTGTTCTAGTTGTTCCGTTTTCTAATTCTTCTTCTTGTAAAGAATTAGAGAAAACCGCCAAAAACATTCTATCTAAACCAATAGACGTTTCTAACACATAAGGCACATAACTCTTATTTTCTTCTGGATCGAAGTATTGCAGCTTTTTACCAGAATACTCTTCATGCGCTTTTAAATCGAAATCTGTTCTAGAGTGAATACCTTCTAATTCTTTAAATCCAAATGGGAATTTAAACTCAATATCTGCCGCGGCATCAGCATAATGCGCTAACTTCTCATGGTCATGAAAACGGTATAAATCTGCTCCCATTCCAAGAGAATGGTGCCATTTTAAACGTGTTTCTTTCCAGTGTTCGTACCATTCTTTTTGTGTTCCAGGCTTTATAAAGAACTGCATTTCCATTTGTTCGAACTCACGCATCCTAAATATAAATTGTCTTGCTACAATTTCATTTCTAAAGGCTTTACCTGTTTGCGCAATACCGAAAGGAATTTTCATTCGCCCAGTTTTTTGCACATTCAAGAAGTTAACGAAAATACCTTGAGCTGTTTCAGGACGTAAGTATAAATCCATTGCACTCTCTGCACTTGCTCCTAACTTGGTTCCAAACATTAAGTTAAATTGCTTAACGTCTGTCCAATTTTTTGATCCGGTTAAAGGATCTGCAATTTCCAACTCTTCTATTAAAGCCTTAACATCTGCTAAATCTTCATTTTCTAAAGATTTTGCCATTCTAGATAGAATTGTATTTATCTTTTCTTGGTAACCAAGCACTCTACCATTGGTAGATACAAATTCTTCTTTGTTAAAAGCATCACCGAAACGTTTAGCAGCTTTTTTTACTTCTTTATCAATTTTGGCTTCTATCTTAGCACAGTAGTCTTCTATTAAAACGTCTGCTCTATAACGCTTTTTAGAATCTTTGTTATCAATTAAAGGATCGTTAAATGCATCAACATGTCCTGAAGCTTTCCAAGTAGTTGGGTGCATAAAAATTGCGGCGTCTATACCAACAATATTTTCATTCATTTGCACCATGGCCTTCCACCAGTAATCGCGTATATTTTTCTTTAACTCTGCCCCATTTTGCGCATAGTCATAAACTGCACTTAAACCATCGTAAATTTCACTACTTTGAAACACATATCCGTATTCCTTTGCATGTGATATAACCTTCTTAAATTTATCGTCTTGATTTGCCATAGGTGCAAAAATATAAAACCCCTTGAAACTAATGTAGTTCAACCCTAAAATTTCGTCAAAAATGAAATATTTTTTGCTTAAGTTTATATTTAAGAAATTTCGTCGGTGATTCAGACAAAAAAACGGATTACAAGCCTATTGAAAAAGCAATTTAGCAACCTACCATGTACAAAGCATTAATAAATCTTTTCTTTCCCGAGGTATGTTATGCCTGCCATAATCCGTTACATGATAATGAAGACGTTATTTGTACTAATTGTAGACATGATTTACCAATTACGAATTTTCATTTTGACAATAATAACACCATACAAAAAGTACTTTACGGACGTGCAAAAATAGAACATGCCACTGCCCTTTTTAAATTTGAAAAGAAAAGCAATTTGCAACGCCTTATTCACGGTTTAAAATATAAAGGTTACCAAAGCATAGGACTTACCTTAGGAAATTGGCTTGGAGGAGAATTAAAAAACTTAGTTCACTACAAGGGAGTCGATGTAGTTATACCAGTTCCGCTTCATGAAAAAAAACTTCGAAAAAGAGGCTATAATCAGGTGGCTAAATTTGGGGTACAAATTGCCGAATCTTTAAATGCAGACTATATAGACAACGTTCTAATTAAAATTACCAATACAAAATCTCAAACAAAAAAATCTAGACTTTCTAGGTGGAAACCTAGTGATGAATTGTTTATCCTTAAAAAGGGTTACAAACTAGAAAACAAGCATATTTTGCTTGTGGATGACATTATAACCACAGGAGCAACCTTAGAAGCCTGCGCAACCACTTTACAACAGGCTAAAAACATAAAAATTAGCATCGCTACTATGGCAATAGTACCTTAATTTTGGCGTTATATCTCTAATTTTATGTAGGTTTGTGCAAAATTTAACTTGGTAATGAATAAAACCCTTTCAAACTTTGTTTTATTAGTTTTTTTCGGAGCACTTTTAATTAATTGTGCTAATCGTGGTACACCAGAAGGAGGTCCTAAAGATGAAGAACCACCAAAAATTGAAAAATCTTCTCCCGAAAACTATTCAACAAACTTTAAGGGTAATGAAATTGAGATTGTGTTTGATGAATTTATTAAAATAAAGAACATCCAAAAGCAACTTATTATCTCGCCTCCAATGAAATACACTCCAGAAATTAGACCTATGAGTGGAGCGAGCAAAAAGATAAAAATTAAAATCCTAGATACACTTTCTCCTAATACTACCTACGCATTTAACTTTGGTAATAGTATTGTAGACAATAATGAAGGTAATCCTTACCCGTATTACAGATACGTATTTTCTACCGGTGATTATATAGACTCTTTAAGTGTTAAAGGTACTATTATGGACGCGTATTATAATCAGCCAGAAACTTTTGTTAATGTTGCGTTGTATGAGGTAGATTCTACGTTTACCGATTCTATAGTCTATAAAGAAGTACCCAAGTACATTACAAATACTTTAGATAGTCTTACTACATTTTCTATTGAAAACGTAAAAGCTGGAAAGTATATGCTTATGGCGTTAAAGGATAATAATGGTGATAATAAATTTCAGCAGAAATCAGATCAAATTGCCTTTCATAAAAGTTTTATAGAAGTGCCTACGGATTCTTCATACACCTTAAAATTATTCAAGGAAGCATTAGATTTCAAAGCGGTAAAACCTAGATTAATTTCTGGCGAAAAAATAGCCTTTGGTTATGAGGGAGATAACAAAAACATGAAGATTGCTATTACTTCTGAAGTGCCTGATGAATTTGAATATAGAATTACAAAAGATGAAAAAACAGATACTCTTTATTACTGGTATAATCCCCGATTAGGTGAAGATGTAGATTCTTTAAACTTTAAGGTTACTAATAACGATTACGAGAAGGACCTTACCGCTAGGATTAGTATACAAGAAAGAGATTCTTTAACTTTAAAAGAATCACCTTCGGGTTCTATTGGTTTAAAAGAAGCTTTTAAAATTTCTGGATCAACGCCGCTTATTTATTTTGACAAATCTAAAATTAAGTTAATGGATAAGGACTCTGTTAATGTAGAGTTCAAGACGTCCTTTGATACTATTAATAACACGTATCTTTTTGACTTTAAAAAGACCTATGAAAATCGCTATGAGTTCATGGTAGAACCAGAGGCTTTTGAAGGTTTCTTTAGTGGTATTAATACCGACACGCTTTACTTTAGTGTTAACACCAGAAAGGAAGCTGACTATGGTTATGCAAGACTTACTTTGATTGGAGCAGAATACCCAGTGATTATTCAGTTAACGGATTCTAAAGGCGAAGTAAAATATGAGAAATACTCAGAAAAGCCTGAAGCCGTTGATTTTCTGGATTTAAGTCCGGGGAAGTATAATATTAGAGTTATTCATGACACTAATGGCAACAAAAAGTATGATACAGGAAACTACTTAAAAAAGATCCAGCCAGAACGTGTGAGCCACTTTGAAATGCCAGATGAGGTAAGGTCTAATTGGGGCTTGTCTCCTACTTTAAATTTTACTCCAGAGTAAACTTATCTCTATCGTCTAGAAATTTTAGTTTATTTCTGTATTTGGTTACATGAGCTTTTTCTAATGTTACAATTTCAGTCTGTTCCCTATAAGGCTCCATGTTTGATATTTTATTTCCTAAAACGTCATAAGCTGCAGAGTTTCCAGAGTATTCAATACCCAAACCATCTACCCCAACTCTATTTACACCTATACAATAGCTCATATTTTCTATAGCTCGAGCTTTTAATAAAGCGTCCCAAGCTGAAATTCTAGGTTTCGGCCAATTGGCCACGTACAAAAGGACATCGTAATTAGCAGTGTTTCTAGCCCAAACGGGAAATCTTAAATCGTAACAAACTAAAGGACATAATTTCCATCCTTTATAATTTACAATCAATTTTTCTTTTCCAGCAGAGTATACCTTGTCTTCTCCTGCTAAAGTAAAAGTGTGTTTCTTGTCATATGTTTTTATGTCTCCAGATGGGTCAATAAATACTAATCTGTTGTAAAAATTTTTGTTTTGCGAAATTACAATACTGCCTATAACACCAGTATTATACATTGATGCCATTCCCTTCATCCAAGAGACTGTTTCTCCTTGCATAGATTCTGCTACATTTTCGGCATTCATTGTAAAACCAGATGTAAACATTTCTGGTAAAATAACGAGGTCTACAGTTCCTGAAAGTTCTTCAAACTTTTTTGAAAAGTTAGCCCTGTTCTCTTTTGGATTCTCCCAAACTAGATTAGACTGTATTATTGCTACCTTAAGTGTTTCTTGCATGAGCTAAAGATAAAACTAATCTAATAACCTAAACACCTAGCGCCTTTAATAAATTAGGTTTATAGGTTCTACCTACAGGTATTTTATTCGATTCTAAAAAAACAATGTTCCCTGAAATTTTATCTACGTAATTCGAATTAATTATAAACGATTTATGGACCTGAACAAAGGCATCTGCTTTAAGTTTTTCAGTCCAATTTTTTAAAGAATCTATAAACGAAAGTTTTTGAGTTTTGGTTACTAGTGTTAAGTAGTTCCTATCGGATTCAATGTAGAGAATATCATTAATTACAATTTTATGCATGGTTTTATCTACATTTAAAAAAATAGTCTCCTCTTTATTGTCTGAGGCTATTGTAGAATTCCCAACACGTTCTTCCGCCTTATTAATTGCCTTTAAAAACCGATTAAAAGAAAAAGGTTTTACCAAATAATCTACAATAGTTCTTAATTCAAAACTACTAACTGCATAATCAGGATACGCTGTAGTCATAATTACAGCAGGTGGATTTTTAACTGTCTTAATAAAATCAATTCCAGAGATATCAGGAAGGTTAATATCTAAAAACACTAGGTCTACAGTGTGTGTATTTAAAAATGAATTAGCCTCCATGGCAGCCTTAAAGGTTTTCACCAGTTCCAAATTAGGAATCTTATCAATAAAGTTTTTTAAAATCCTTTGCGCTGGTATTTCATCTTCAATAATTATACAAGTCATTGCAATTTTAATTTTAAATACACTTTGAAAGTTTCAGCTTTCTCTACATTAAAAACATAATCGTCAGGATAAATAAGTTCTAAACGCTTTTTAAGATTTCTCAGCCCAATGCCATTTTTTTCATCTGTCTGAACTTCTTTGAACCCATTTTCACAAACACATACTAACTCGCTATTTTTAACTTCAATGTTTATTGAAATGGTACTATTTAGTGTGCTATGTTTAAACGCATTTTCAATAATAGAAATTAGCAATAACGGAGCTATTTCATAATTATATCCGTCAATTTCTTTTAAATAATTTACTTGTTTTACCCCTTCAACACGCAACTTCTGAAATTTAATATAGTTATCTATAAACTGAATTTCTTTTTCCAGAGCTACTGTTTTAGAATTACTGTCATATAACACATGCTTCAGATTATCTGATAACATAAGCACCATTTCAGGAACTTCATTAGGCTTTTCTATAGCATAAGAGTAAATGGTATTTAAATTATTAAATAATACATGTGGATCTATCTGAGACTTTAAGAACTTTAATTCCATCTCTGTATGCTGCTTTTTTATTGCCGCTACTTTTTCTTGTTCATCTAAAAACCTATATAGCATCCACACAAAAGAAAAGAATATTAAAGGCACTAGAGACTGCCATAAATAATCACTTAAGCACTTAAACAAAGAACAACCGCATTGGGCAAATATGTAACAGTACAACTGCGTAGCTAAAAACGATATTAGCGAAAAGAGTAAAACATACATCACGTACATTTTTTTCTTCACAAAAAACGGCAGTAACCAAAAGTAATTAACATATACTATGATAACTAAAAGGGACAGATATTGTAAAAACGGATTTTGCCTCCAATAGAAATCTGAAAACAAAAAAAGCGACACAAAAATAAAGAGCATCCAAAAGAGGATGTGCACCAGGGCTCTAGATAGATGTTTGTTCACTATTTGCATAGCGATGAAAATACTGAGAAAAGCCTAAATCTTCAAATAGATAGTACAAAATGATCGTTTGAAGTTACAAACAACAGAATTAATTGCAATACACACCAACAATTGTTTGCCTAAAGCTTCTAATTATAGCTTTTAAATACAACACTAGTTAAAAGAAGATAAAAGGATAGTACGGTGTAAAAGAATAGAACAATTAAGGAAATTAATAGAATTTTGATGAGTAAAATCATGAGAGCAGTTTTTAATGGATTAGTCTCTCTAATTTAACCCAGAATCTACAGATACCTTCCTTACTTTCGATGAAAGTCCTGTAATGTAACGATTAAACTTAATTATATGAAGACGAACCTGTATTTGGCTTAATGTTACTACACCAAAATGTTGTTTGTATTACCAATTAATTAGTTAATACACATTATTGAGCAACCTGTACATTATTCTAGTTAACAAACAGTTAGCTCTTTATATTTGGATAAACAATCAATAATCATGAAACGAACAGTAATCCTTTTTATCATTCTACTTAACCTACAATTTGGCTTTTCGCAAACCTCACAAAACGCTTTGGTAAATAGAGAAGGCAAAGAATTATTATTAGGAAAAATTGACAAATCCGATTTAACTAAAAACTCTTTTAAAGCGTGGTTTTTAAAAAACTATGATGACTATTTAGAAAATAAAAAGGTCGTTAAACTTTTAAAAGACTCACTATCCCATTATGAAATAAAAGCTTTTTTAGGAACGTGGTGCGGTGATAGTAAACGGGAAGTCCCAAGATTTTACAAAATACTAGACCAAGCCAAGTTTCCAAAAACTCAATTAGAGGTTATCGCTGTAGACAGAACTAAAGAGGCCTATAAACAGAGTCCGAACCATGAAGAAAAAGGTTTAAATATTCACAGAGTTCCTACATTTATCTTTTATAAAGACGGTAAAGAAATTAATAGAATTGTAGAATCACCGAAGGAAACCCTAGAAAACGATATTCTAAAAATAGTTACTCAAAAAAAATATACACCTAATTATTTTGTTGTACGGTATTTGGATCATTTATTACAAACAAAATCTGTGGAAGCACTAAGGGAGGAAACCCCTAATTTAATTCCTAGATTATCAGAATTCGTAAAAGGTTCAAGAGAATTAAACACTTATGGATATGCGCTTTTACGATCTAAGGAAACGGAAAAAGCCTTATTTGTTTTTGAATTAAACACTAAGATATTCCCTTATAAACCTAACGTTTATGATAGCCTGGGAGAAGCTCAATTTGAAACTGGAAACAATGAAAATGCTTTAAGGAGCTATTACAAAGTACTAAGCATTACACCAAACGATGAAAATGCTCTAAAAATGATCGAAAAAATAAAGTCAACTATTTAAGTTTACGCTTGGCTTTGTCTAACTTTTGATTGAGCTTATCAATTTTTTCAAGCATTTTAGTTTCATCTGCAGGAGAAAGTTTCCCTTTCTCCTTTAGCTTTTTATACTTTGCTAAGGTCTTTTTATACTTTTTATCAGCACTATTAAAGTTATCCTGTCTTTTTTCTGCTTGTTTTAATGCTTTTTGGGTTTTCTTTCGCTTCTTATGAATTCTTTTTTCTCTTTTTTCGGCTTCTTTTAATTCCTTAGCTTTTTCTGAATCAGCAGTTTCCTGTAATCTTTTATCTTTTGCTAATTGTAAAATCTTAGTTTTTTGTTCTTCGCTTAGGTTAGAAGTTACATCGGTGCCTTCTTTTAGAATAACATCCTTTTCTACTTTGTAAATTACCTCGTTTAAGGTTACCTCTTGAGCAAACATATTGCCGCATCCAAAAAACACTAGGACCACCAGTATTTTAGTCATATTAAAAATTCTATTCGTCATACTCTTTAGACCAATAGAACTTAAAGAAGTCACATTAAACGTATTCCTATACTATTTCCATTTTCTTTAGAAGGAAAGATGCATTCATATTTTGACAAATACCTTTTTTTAGTTTGTAGTCAAAATAAAGCTCATCATTTATAATTTCTGCATCGAAATAGTAGTTTTGAACATCATCTAGTTCTTGTTCAATATCACAAAGGCTTAAATCGTGCGTAGCAATAATTCCTGTGGCATTAGAAGCTACTAGTTTTTCAACAAATTTCTTAGAACCTATAGCTTTATCTGTACTATTTGTTCCTTTTAGAATTTCATCTAAAATTATAAAGTAAGGTGCTTTAGCTATCGTATCTACAATAAACTTTAATCGTGTTAACTCCGAAAAGAAATACGAACTATCATCTGTTAAAGAATCTGTAGTTCGCATACTCGTAATAAGTTTAACTGGGTTGTATTTACTTTCATTAGCACAAATTGGTAAGCCAACATTAGCCATTACTATATGCAAAGAAACTGTTCTTAAAAAGGTACTTTTTCCTGCCATATTTGCACCTGTAACAATAAAGAATTGCTCATTGTTAATTACCAAATCGCTATCTACGCGTTTAGAAGCATCAAGCAACGGATGTCCCAACTTTTCTGCATCGATAACAGCTGCATTAGAAGAAATTTCGGGATAATTAAACTGCGGGTGATTATATGCAAAATTTCCAAGTGAATTATAAGCATCAAAGAAAGACACAACCTCAAACCAGTCTTGTACTTTATGCGCATAGTCTTTGATCCATTGTTCAATTCTATAACTATTCTTTATATCGGTTAGAAAATAACCATTTCCAAAGATGGCGCCTATAATGTTATTTCTATTATCTAATGCATCCAGCGCTCTAGAGAGTTCCTTAAAAATTGCAGAAGCTTTTTTATCATTAGACATTATTTTTTCTTGCTTTTCCTTTAAAAGCCCTGATTTAAAGGAGGCATCTTCAATAAGTTTGAGTAATAAGCTGTATTGCCTAAATGTATCTTTTACCTTGTCTACCTTTAACGAAAGCATGTTTATTTTCTTCACATACTTTCCTGAAATCCCTAAACCAACAAACAACCAATACCCAATAAAAGAAGGGGTAATTACACTCGTTATGGTTAGCACAAGTAAAGTAATAGTGACTACAGAAAAACCTATGGGCAGCCATTTAGCAATTTTTGGTAAAAATGTTTGATATTCTTTTAACCAACCTATAATTTCTTTAGCAGGTGTTTCTACAGATACCAAACTTGAAGTTGCTGAATAATGTTGGCGCCATTTTGGGTCTAATGACAGCTCCTTAATGGCATCTTGTCTTTCAGGAATTTCTTCTATGTTATTGGCTTTTAGTAATTCTGAAAGTTTAAATGCGCCTTCTTTAATTGTGGTTCTGTTTATGAACTGAAAAAAAGATCCTCTGCCAAATAAATCGATATCCAAGCTATAAAAATGCGAAGGATCTTGAAACTGTAAGCCTTCATCTCTATTATGAAAATCTCCAGAGGCTATTTTTAGTTCATCTTCATTAATATTGACCAATGCTTCATAAAAAGCCTTGTTTTGTTTAACATCTGTATATCGTGAAAGTAATTTTACAAATACTATGACACCTACTAAACCAACGCCTGCGGCAATTTGCCAATTATCAAAGAAAAAGTAAACACCAAAAGCACTTAAAGCAAACACGCCTAACCTCAATAAGCTGAGGCTTATCATCTTTTTTTGGCATGCTTTCGCCTCCGCTTTATAAGTCTCAAGATGCGCTTTATAATATTCAATTGGATTGTCCATATAGAAATAAAGAAAAAGCCCTGAAAAAACAGAGCTTTTTATATTATGTTAATTTTTAAGCTTAGTCTCTAGACATAAATATTCTTAACACATACCAAAATAACAGCATTAATGCAGCAAATAAGCCTAAAGCTGCTGGAATGTATTGATCCTGTGAATATTTATGTACTAAGTTAGAAGTTTGGTATAAAATGGAACCGGCTGCCAAAACACACATGCCAACAGAAAACCAAAGTCCAAGGTTAAACCCAAACAACGTTCCTGCTAATATTAAACCAATGGCTATAAAAAATCCAACAGTTAAACCTGCTCTTAAAAACGAAAAGTCTTTTTTAGTTATCAGTACAACAGCGGAAAGCCCTGTAAATAATGCTAAAGTTACTATAGCTGCTTGATTTAACAAATCAAAATTTTCTGTGTAAGCTATAGCAAAATAAATCATTGGTAAAAATATAAAGGCCTCTGCCAAAATATAGAGTCCATAGGCCAAATACTGCTTGTTCTTATCTGCTGTTCTTAGCGCCATACTTTCAGCATAGTTTGTTACCAGCATAAAACCTCCTAACATAATTAACCAGCGCCATCCATCTAACATTGAAAGTGAAAAATTCAGCAAGGTTTCACTTTGTAACATAAGGTATTCAAAAAGAATAAACACTAATACACCTCCTGCAACATGAGCGTAGGTCCTTTTGTAAAATGCTACTTGTTCTTCATCTGTTAAATGGCTAACTAATGTTCTGGTTTGGAATTCATTTTCCTGAAAGTGATCCATAATTATTATATTATTTTTTAATTGTTATCGTCTATTTCCAAATACTTGCAAAGCCCAGTATAAAAGTGATGCAATTGCACCAATTGCGGCTACTAAATACGTTCTTGCTGCCCATTTTAAGGCATCTTCAGAACCTTTATATTCTTCTGGGGTCACTATGTTTTTAGCTTTCAACCATTTTAAAGCTCTATTACTTGCGTCGTATTCTACTGGTAAGGTTATAACACTAAACAACGTTGCAAACCCCATCATTACTAATCCTGCTAAAGCTATTAAATAACCAGCACCTCCAATAGCATTAGAGGCCATTAAAGCAAGCCCACCAAACACTACAAGTTTGGACATGCTAGAGGTAATTTGAACAACTGGCACTAACTTAGAGCGCATAGTTAAATATTGATATGCCGTGGCATGTTGCACCGCATGCCCAACTTCATGTGCTGCAACCGCCGCCGCCGCTGCATTGCGTTGGTTATAAACTACCTCACTTAAATTAACCGTTTTATTTTTTGGGTTATAATGGTCTGTAAGCTGTCCTCTAGTAGAAATTACCTGAACATCTCTAATACCATGATCTGCCAACATTTTTTCGGCAATCTCAGCACCACTCATACCATTGCGTAAACTCACTTTAGAATAGTAGGCAAATTTTCTTTTTAATTGGTTACTAACTAACCAACTTACCAAAGAAATGGCTCCGATTAGTATGTAGTAACCCATATATCCTGTCATCATAATATTTAAGTCAAAATTTTCCTTAAATATAACAATAATTACACCAGATTTTTAATTCTGAAATTTTGACAGAAAAAAAAGACCCTAAAACACTTTTTGGTTTTAGAGTCTATTCTGCCATTAATTGGTTCTAGCTGTACTAAGCCATTTCAAATTCTAAATTGAATGCCTCAGCTATTTCTTTATATACTATTTTTCCATTTACCACATTTAATCCTTTAGCAAGAGCCGTGCTACTTTCACATGCCTTTTCCCATCCTTCTTCTGCTAATTTAATAACGTATGGTAATGTTACATTGGTTAATGCCATTGTAGATGTGTAAGGTACTGCACCTGGCATATTTGCAACGGAGTAATGTACAACATCGTCAATAATATATGTAGGCTCTTCATGTGTTGTTGGCTTAGTCGTCTCAAAACAACCACCTTGATCTACTGCCACATCTACTATTACCGTTCCAGGGCGCATATCTTTCAACATATCTTTTGTTATTAATTTAGGGGCTTTAGCTCCTTTAATTAATACACCTCCAATTATTAAATCGGCATCTTTAATGTGCTTTCTAATATTATATTCACTTGAGAATTCACTAATTACATTATTAGGCATAGAGTCACTTACATAACGAAGCGCTTTCATATTTATGTCCATAATAATCACATAGGCTCCTAATCCCGCTGCCATTTTAGCCGCTTGATACCCTACAACTCCTGCTCCTAAAACCAAAACTTTTGCTGGTGGCACACCTGGAACACCTCCTAATAAAATACCTCTTCCTTTAATTGGCTTTTCTAAATATTTAGCCCCTTGTTGAATAGACATTCTACCTGCAACCTCAGACATTGGTATTAATAATGGTAAAGAACCATCTTCTGCTTCAACAGTTTCATAGGCTATACAAACAGCTTTACTATCTACCATAGCCTTTGTTAAAGGTTCACTAGAGGCAAAATGGAAATAGGTAAATACCGTATGATGCGGTTTTATTAAGGTATATTCTTTTTCAATAGGTTCTTTAACCTTTACAATCATATCTGCAGCTTCGTATACCTCTTCAATAGTATTTAGAATAGAAGCACCTGCTTTAATATAATCTTCATCAAAAAATCCACTATTAAAACCTGCATCTTTTTGTACATAAACTGCGTGGTTTCTTTTTGTTAATTCGAAAACACCAGAAGGTGTCATTCCAACACGGTTTTCGTTATTTTTTATTTCAATAGGAACACCAATTTTCATAAGGCTTATAAATTTTTAAATATTCTTTTAAAACGGTTACAAATTTAATACAATATTTGATAATTAATTCTAAAAAACGTTTTTTGTTGAAAAATAAATAACAAAATTAACATTTTGATATGAATCAAATAAAACACACCGATTTAAAAGCGTTTTGTTACGTATTCATAAACCAAAGACGCAATACCTGAGGAAACCCCTTAATTTGAGGAAATTTATTGGCGCTTGCCGTACTTTATCTTAAAATAAAGCATTAAAAAGGAAGACACTATGGTTATTGAATTAGCTAAAACCATAGATATACTTTTTTCTAGAATACCGTAAACCAACCAGAACAGAATACCGACAAAAAAGATAAGCCACATAGGAAGTGAAAGTGAAGACACGTCTTTTGTTTTCCAAGTTTTGTATACCTGCGGAAGAAAGGAAGCTGTAGTTAGGATAGCCGCTACAATTCCTATAATTTCAATGTAGTCTATTTTAAAACCTTCCATAGTTCTTCTTAAAGTATGGTTGTCATTCTGAATTTATTTCAGAATCTTATCCAAAATTCGTCAACCCGAAATACTGAAACAAGTTCGGCACAAACAAGTCCAAGTTACCACATCGCAACCGTTCGAAAGGAATAAATAACCGCAAAAATTTGTTTAATAAATAAACAACCTTCTCTTTTTAGTTAGTTCCTAGACCAAAGAGATTCCCACGTCGTACCTCCTCAGAATGACAACAATTTTACCCTACTATATTCACAATCTTACCAGGAACTACAATCACTTTTTTCGGAGTGCGTCCTTTTAGTTGTTCTTGAGTCTTTTCATGCGCCATAACAGCAGCCTCAATATCGTCTTTACTCATATCTAATGGTAATTCCATAGTGAAACGCATTTTACCATTAAATGAAATTGGATAGTTCTTACTACTTTCTACCAAATGGCTTTCATCAAATACAGGGAATTCAGCTGTTGATATAGACTCAGTATTTCCTAAAGCATTCCATAGTTCTTCAGCAATATGCGGTGCATAAGGAGACACCAATATTAACAACGGTTCTAAAATAGCCTTGCTAGTACACTTTTGAGCTGTTAATTCATTAACCGCAATCATAAACGTAGATACTGATGTATTGAACGAGAAATTCTCTATATCTTCTTCTACCTTTTTAATGGTTTTATGCAATGTTTTCAAGCTGTCTTTTGAAGGCTCTGCATCCGTTACTTTTAAGCCGTTATCATCAATATACAGTTTCCATAATCTCTTTAAGAATCCATGAACTCCTGTAATACCAGAGGTATTCCAAGGTTTGTATTGTTCTAATGGCCCTAAGAACATTTCGTAGAGACGTAAACTGTCTGCTCCGTAATCTTCGCAGATGTTATCTGGATTAACAACGTTGAACCAACGTTTAGACATTTTCTCTACCTCTCTTCCAACAATATAAACCCCATTTTCAAGAATAAATTCAGCGTCATTAAATTGAGGTTGCCATTTCTTCAATGCTTCTACATCAATTTCATCTGAAGAGTTAACCATATTTACATCAACACGTAATTCTTCCACATCATAATCTCCTTTTAACCCTTTTGACACATATTGGTTAGTACCTGCAACCCTATAAACTATTGCACTAGTCCCCAAAATCATCCCTTGATTAATCAGTTTTTTAGCAAACTCATCATGGTTTACATAGCCTTTATCAAACATGAACTTTTGCCAAAAACGAGAATATAATAAGTGTCCTGTAGCATGCTCAGAACCTCCAATATATAAATCCACTTGCTGCCAATAATCAATAGCTTCTTTTGAGAAGATAGCATCCTCATTATTAGGGTCCATGTAACGGTTAAAGTATTGGGAACTTCCCGCCCAACCTGGCATGGTATTCAATTCAAGTGGAAACACCGTTTTGTTATCAATCAAGTTGTTTGAAACAACTTCATTCTTCGTTGTATCCCAAGCCCAAACGGTGGCATTTCCTAATGGTGGCTCACCGGTTTCGGTTGGCAAATATTTTTCAACTTCTGGTAATTCAATTGGCAAATGTTCTGTAGCAATCATTTGCGGCATACCATTCACATAATATACTGGGAATGGTTCTCCCCAATAACGCTGACGACTAAACACGGCATCACGTAAACGGTAATTAGTTTTTCCTTCACCTTGACCAATCTGCTCCAATTCGTAAATAACACGTTTGGTAGCCTTTTTATAATTCATACCATTAATGAAATCACTATTGGCAATAATGGTTTTGTCTTTGTCTGCAAATGCTTCTTCTGAAATATCTACACCTTCAAAAATATTCGGAATATCAATTCCAAAATGCTTCGCAAAATCGTAATCACGTTGGTCACCACATGGTACTGCCATAACTGCTCCCGTTCCGTAGCTTGCTAATACATAATCGCCAATCCAGATTTGAATTGGTTCTTTAGTGAAAGGGTGCTCTGCATAAGCACCAGTAAACACACCTGAAATTGTCTTTACATCAGACAATCTATCTCGTTCACTACGTTTAGACGTTGCCTCAATATAAGCTTCTACTTCCGCTTTTTGTTCAGGTGTCGTGATCTTTGATACCAGATCATGTTCTGGTGCCAAAGTCATAAAACTTACACCAAAAATAGTATCAGGACGGGTGGTGAAAACCTCAATAGTCTCTTCATGATTATTCACATTGAAAGTTACAGAAGCCCCAACAGATTTTCCAATCCAGTTACGTTGACTTTCCTTTAAAGAATCTGTCCAATCTATAGTATCTAAACCTTGAAGTAGTCTTTCAGCATATGCCGAAATACGCATACTCCATTGTGTCATTTTCTTTCTTACTACAGGATGTCCGCCACGTTCCGAAACCCCATTTACAATTTCATCATTTGCTAAAACGGTTCCTAATGCAGGACACCAATTTACTTCGGTTTCAGCTAAATAGGTTAATCTATAGTGTAGTAGTTTATTTTGTTGTTCTTCAGAAGAAAAATTACTCCAATCTTCAGCTGTAAACACCTCAACGGTATCGTCACATGCCGCATTCACATTTGCGTTTCCTTCGGCTTCAAATAGTTTAATTAATTCTGAAATGTCTTCGGCTTTATTAGTATCGTAATTAAACCAAGATTCGAATAATTGAATAAACACCCATTGTGTCCATTTGTAATATTTAGGGTCAGACGTGCGTACTTCACGAGACCAATCAAACGAAAAACCAATTTGATCTAACTGACGACGATACGTTGCAATATTCTCTTTAGTAGTGATTGCAGGATGCTGTCCTGTTTGAATAGCATATTGTTCTGCTGGCAACCCAAAAGAATCATAACCTTGAGGATGCAATACATTGAAACCTTTATGACGTTTGTAACGTGCATAAATATCGGAAGCGATATATCCTAACGGATGCCCAACGTGTAAGCCTGCTCCACTAGGGTAAGGAAACATATCTAACACATAATACTTTGGTTTATCACTATTATTTTCAGCTTTAAATGTTTGGTTCTCTGCCCAATATTTCTGCCATTTGGCTTCTATTTCGTTGAAATTGTATCGCATTATTTTGTAAACACCTTTTGTCATTGCGAAGGAGACACGGCTGTGGCAATCTTTTGAAATAACTTTACGTTTCTTAATTAAAAGATTCCCGTGCTTCGCTCAAAATGACGGATTTTAAATGCGCAAATTTAAACTTATTATAAGACTATTAAAAGTTAAACGTTGTAATACTTAAGGAAGTAATATTTCTTTTATATTTTTACTGCATTAATCCAATAGTTCTATGAGTTCATACTACGAAAAACAACAAAAACGCCGACTTATCTCTTCTTATTTCTCTGTAGTTTTAAGTATTGCATTGGTCTTGTTTTTATTGGGCTTGTTGGGTATTATGCTCTTAAATGCGAAAAAAGTATCGGATCATTTTAAGGAACAAGTGGTTGTTACCATCTACTTAAAAGAAAATGCTAAAGAGGTAGAGGTAAAACAACTTGAAAAGAGCCTAATGATGAGCGATTACGTAAAATCTACCGAATATGTTTCTAAGGAACAAGCTGCTGAATTTATGAAAGCTGAAACTGGTGAAGATTTTATGGATTTTGTAGGGTATAACCCATTACAAAACTCCATTGATGTGCACTTAAAAGCCGATTATGTAACGTCTGAACACCTAGAAACAGTTTCAGCCGAAGCTTTAAATAAAAAGTTTGTTGATGAAGTAAGCTACGATAATGATTTAGTAAACTTAATGAACGATAACGTTAAAAAGATAAGTTTCTGGGTATTAATTATAAGTGCCCTGTTTACCGTTATTGCAGTTTTACTAATAAATAGCTCATTACGTTTATCTGTGTACTCAAAACGATTTACAATTAAAACTATGCAAATGGTAGGAGCCACTAAACAGTTTATTAGAAAACCGTTTATTTGGAAAAGCATTCGTTTGGGTATTATAGGTGCAACTCTTGCTTTAATAGGGATGGCTGTTGTTTTCTACTATTTGAACAAAACGTTCCCAGAATTGGAATTAACGAGTAATGCTATTCTTGTTGGTTTGTTGTTTGTTGTGATTTTTGGTTTAGGTATTGTTATTACTTGGATAAGCACGCACTTTGCAACACAGCGTTTCTTAAATTTAAGAACAGACGAATTATACTATTAGTAATATTCTTGAAGGTGAAACGTTAGTAATTTAACTAACACCAACTTTCATGAAAAAAACAGTCTACTACTTAGGAGGTTTATGCCTTCTCGCCTTACTAATTTTTATTGGATATCAAGGATTAATGGCTGCTGTTATTCAAGATACTACAGCCGAAAAATGCAACGTAGAAACTCGAAAAATTGTAGCTATTTCCGAAGGATCTTCTTTTGACCTTATATTTAAAGATGCCCAAGGTGACCGTTATTACATTAATAGAGGTTTGGAGCGAGGATTAAATTTAGATTCTCTTAACGCAAAAGTTCTAAATAAAACCGTTACTTTGCACCTAGCTAAGATTTTTGGAGGACGAATTACCTCTGAACATATTTCACAGCTTGAAGTTGATGACACTATAATTTTCACAGAATTTAAGTAACTATGGCAAATAAAAAACAGAAAGAGTCTCCTAAGCCTAAATCTACATTTGTATTTGGAAAGAAAAACTACAAGTTTATGTTTATTGGTTTAGCAACAATTGCCTTAGGTTTTATATTAATGGCCGGTGGCGGTAGTGATGACCCTAATGTTTTTAATCCAGAAATCTTTAGTTGGAGACGTATTCGCTTAGCACCTGCTTTAGTGTTGATTGGTTTTGGCATTCAGATTTATGCTATTCTACTTAACCCTGACAAGAAATAGTTTAAACTGCATTGCAAAATTATATTGATTTAGCTAACAAAAACGGCGTTACACTTCTTAATAGTGGAAAATGCCAATTTTGTGGAGCAAACACAGAAAGAGGCATTAGCGAATGTCTTGAAATTTTCAATCTAAGTTTCGATTCCAGTGATTTCTCTGATACTGAAAATCATATTTATAGGTTTTTTATTGTAGATGCTCATGCTTTACAACACCCTGAAATTCACGGTAGATGGAGTAATCACTTTCATCTTTTAAGGCTGCATCTAATTTTTAAATATGATGTTAAGTGGACTTATAAATTATCTCCTAAACTAAGCAACCATTTAAACTCATATAAAAAAGACAAACCAGACGAGCATTTAAATCCCCCTGAGTTACTCAAAAGAGGAAATATTACAACAGTAGATATACTTAAAGTTGCAACAGACACAACCAAATGTAAAGATTTAATAAAACAATGGGCTAAATGTGTTTATGACGTATGGCATAATCATCATAATTTAGTAGATAAAATTGCACAAGGTTTTTTAGTAGAATAAGCGCAATAGGTAACATTCAACTTTAATACTAAAAATCATGAAACAATTACTTAAGATATTTAGCAAACTCAATTGCTATTTGCTGCACGTAGTCATAACCATTTTCCATTGCATCCTCTAAAGATTTGGCTTTTTCAATAACGGCATCTGTATAACGTATTCCTAGTTCAGTGGCTTCAGCTTCAGAAACATCAATAGCACCACAAAATGCACCTACATTTATTTGTTTCGCTTTCGCTGAAGACAATACACCCTGTATCGTTTTGCCAGACATGGTTTGCGAATCTAGTTTTCCTTCACCTGTAATAATCCAATCTGCTCCTTCTATTTTTTCATCAAATTGTGCTAAACTTTTAATGAGTTCAATACCTGGTTTTAAGTGGCCATTTAAAAACACCTTTGACGCAATACCCATTCCTCCTGCTGCTCCTGCACCCTTAACAGACTGCGAATTCACTTGAAATACATCATCCAAAATTTTCGAGAAATCTGTTAAGCCTTTATCTAACATCCTTATATCTTGCCAAGACGCACCTTTCTGAGCACCATACACATAAGCAGCACCATTCTCTCCATATAAAGGATTTGTTACATCACATGCCACTTGAAATTCTACTTCGTGTAATTTAGGATGTACATTAGAGACATCTATCGTTGCTATTTGAGATAAATTAGCTCCTATAGGCATTACTTCTTTACTTCTGTTATCTAAAAATCTATAGCCTAAGGCTGTTGCCATACCAATTCCACAATCGTTTGTGGCACTTCCCCCTATACCAAGAATGATTTTTTCAGCTCCTTTTTCTATAGCATCAACAATCATTTCACCTGTTCCCAATGTAGTGGCATTTTTGCAATCAAATTGGTCCGGTTGTAGCAATTTAACGCCAGAGGCTTCAGCCATTTCAATAAATGCTGTTTTTGAATCTATTGAAAACAAGTAAGACGCTTTAACAGGTTCAAAAAAAGGATTATTTACAGTAACATAGACCACCTCTCCATTAAGATAAAAGTTTGCCACCTCAATGGTACCATCTCCTCCATCTGCTAATGGTAGTTTTATAAACTCAACATCCTTTCGAACTTTTGAGATGCCACTTTCAACAGCTTCGCAAAATGCCAATCCACTTAATGAGTTTTTAAATTTATCTGGTGCTAATACTATTTTCACTATTTCAAAATTAATTTAAAAAACCTACAAAACCATATAAGCTTTGTAGGTCTAACTTATGCTATTAATCTTTTTATTCTTAACTTAAAATATTTACCATAGAAATGGCTACAATGGTAATAATAACAAAATAGCCTAGTAAAATAATTACTTCTCTTTTTCCTGCTTTATAAAAAACAACCTCTAAACCTTCCTTGGTTTCTTTCTTAATTACGGCACTAATGGTATACGCCACTATAATGGTTACCAAACAGCCTATGGCGTTCCACCAAAACCAAAATACTTCGGGAACATATAACCATAAAAACATATTAAACAAGACTCCCGCTACAATCCCTATGTTGGCTCCTAACGCGTGTGTTTTCTTTGTTAAAATTGCCAATATAAACGCAGCCAAAATAGGCCCATAGAACACAGAACTTATTTTATTGATTACCTCTATTACGGTTCCTTCTATACTTCCTGCGAACAAAGCGAATAACAAACAAACAACTCCCCAAAATACAGATAACAGTCTTGAGTTCATTACATATTCTTTATCACTCATATTTGGCTTAAAACGTTTAATAAAATCCTCGAGGGATACAGCGGATAAAGAGTTTACAGTTGAACTTAATGAGGACATTGCTGCCGACATAATGGCTACAATTAAAATACCAATAATGCCATTAGGCAAATACTTAATAATAAAAACGGGCACCATTAAATCTGCTTTCTTACCCTCTAAGCTACCAATATTACTTTGGTATACGCTATCCATCATTTCTTGAAAACCAAAATCTTGAAGCAAAAGGGTGCCTAGTACCAGCCCCATAATACAATATGTTAGGGTAATGGGGAAACGTAATAAACCATTGGCCAGCAATAGTCTTTTTATGGTAGGCATCCCTTTTGCAGATAACAGTCTTTGTGATTGTGTCTGATCTGTACCATAGTAAGAGGCATATAAAAAGAACCCTCCTATAACCATTGGCCAAAAACCAAACTCGTCATTTTTATCAGCATTATTAAATCCCCATTTTGAAAAATCTACTGCCGTTAATCTATCTTTATCTACATGCGTTAAAAAGTTATCAAATCCTCCCAATTCACTTAATCCGTAGACCAAACAGATAATTATTCCGAAGAAAAGAATGAGCATTTGTATAACATCTCCCCAAATAACGGCTTTCATACCACCTTGAAAGGAGTATATCATGGTAATAACACCAATTATCAAAATGGACCATAAAAAGTCTATACCAACTGTGGCTTGAAGAATTAGTGCCATGGTATATACCATAACTCCAGTAGCTACTGAGCGACTAATTTGGAACACAAAACTTATTAGCAATCTTGAAGAGGCATCAAAGCGCTTTTCTAAAAACTCATAAACACTTACAATACCAGAATTATATAGCGTTGGAATTACGGCTATTAAAAGAAAAGCCATTGCCAAGGGCACCCCAAATTCATAGGTTAACCATTGTAAACCACCGCCTTCTTTTAGACCTACAAAAGCTGGAGCCGAAATGAAACTAATTGCTGACAACTGTGTTGCCATTGTAGATAGGCTTAATGGGAACCATCCCATAGATTGTCCGCCTAAAAAATAATCTTTAGAATCGTTATTTTCTTTAAAGAAATAGCCTATTCCTAAAAAAGCCAACAGGTATACAACTATAATAATGTAATCTATATAATTCATAATGCTTTTAGTTATTTAATTTTTGCTCTAACTTCATTTTCCATTCTTCTTGCCATTCTTCTTTTAGAATACTCATTAACACAATATCTGCTCTTCCTTTTCCAATTAATGCGGGTATAAAATTCCTTAGAACACCTTCTTCTTTACAGCCTACACTTTTCATTGCAGCAATACTAACTTTATTATCTGCATGAGCACCAAAACCAATACGCTCTAATTTAAGAACATCAAAAACAAATTCAAACAACAAATATTTACAATGCTTATTTAAACCTGTTCCTCTAAACGCTTTACCATACCAAGTATGACCAAGTTTAATTGTTTTTAATTCACTAGAGTACTCGTATAGTCTTGTAGTGCCAGCAAATTCATTTTTCACTTTGTCAAAGACAATAAAGGGATACTCCTTTTTAAATTTTCTTTTATTTACGGCTGATAAAATATACTTTGTTAGGTTTTCCCATCCGTTACCTTTTTCTAGCATGAATGTCCATAATTCATCTTCATTAGAAATGCTAATTAAAGGTTCTACATGCTCTAATTTTAAGGGACTTAATTTGACCTTATCATTTTCTAGAGTGTAATCATTATTAAAGTCAAAGTTTAGCACTTTATTCCTCCTTTTCTAGTAGATCTATCAATAAGGCAGCACTCCAAGAGAAATTATGTCCTCCATAGCCAGCGTTTCCATCTTTATGCATGTCTTTCCTTGAATCGAAATACTCATAAAATCCGTTATTTTCCATTAAAGCAATAGTATCTTGCTTTACTCTTAATGCCACATCTGAATAGCCATAGGCTTTGAGTCCATTATGCAGCATCCAATTAAGATTAACCCAAACTGGTCCTCTCCAATACTTTTTAGGATTGAATCGTTCACTGTCTGGATCAAAAGACGCACATAAATATTGATGATCTCCGCCAAATTTTTGCAGCATTACCTCTACCATTTTATCAGCTCGTTCTTTACTTGGAATACCAGCATAGATTGGAGCAAATGATGATGATGACAGAAACTTAATAGGTTTCTCGTTTCTTAAATCATAATGCACATAGGCTCCTAAACTATCATCATAAAGTTTCTCATTAAATGTGGCAATTGCTTTTTGCTGCCATTGGGTTAACTGAGCAATTTTCTCTTCATTTCCACCAATACGTTCGTAAAGCTTGATTAAGCTCTTACTTGACTTTATCAACATGGCATTAAACAATGGATCTTGCACCAAGAACGGTGATAGTTCCGCTATTTTTTCATCACTATAATTATGCTCCTTCGCTATATCTATAATGTACAGATAATGATCATACTCTCTTTTAGAGGGTCTCTCAGCTGCATCTACATGCGTGGTATCTCTTCTTTCAAAAGTGTATTCTGGTGGATTCATAGTTTTCCAAATATCATCCCAAATTGGAGAATTATCAGTACCCGATTCCCAATTGTGATAGATATAAACTAAACCTTCATTTTGCGGATCTCTATTATCGTAGAAATACTCATGATTAAAATATACTTTATCGATAACCCCTTCTATAAATTTTAAGGTTGCTGGTTTATCTTTACTTATCTTATATATCTCTTCAAGCACAAATCCTGTTACAGGAGGTTGTGTCATTCCTGTAGATCTGTATTTTTTTGAAGACTGTGGGTGCAAATCTGAACGATGAAAATCTGGACCTGGGAAATACGTATCACTTTCTGTATGGAAAATGATATGCGGAATAAAGCCATTACCCCATTGTGCATCTAATAAGGTCTCTATTTCTTGTTCTGCCTTTTTCATATCAAAATGTGCAAAACCTATAGCTATTAAACCCGAATCCCAAAACCATTGAAAGGGATACAATTTAGCACATGGAATACTAAACCCTTCTTTCCAATTGTTCTCTAAAACCTCTACAGCTTTCTTGTATAATGTATCTTTCATTTTCTCAACAAGTGTTTAAATAAAGACCCGCTTGTTACTGAAGCAGGTCTTTAATTCTTAAGGATTTAACTCATAATCCTAAAAATCCATCACCTTCACCTTAGCTAAAAGGTGATGAATTCAACCAAACCAAACTATTTAAAAAACTAAAAATTAAGGGTTGCAGTTAAGAAGAAACGTCTTGGTAAAATTGGTCTTCCGAAGAAAAACTCAGCAGTACCAGACTGGTTAATGTTTCTTGGATCTCCTTCTGTAACACCTTCGTCATTGAATAAATTGAATATTGAAAAACCAAGTCTTAATGTATCTCCGCTATCAACACCTCCCATTGGGAATTCATATCCTGCTCCTAAACGCGCTATTGTAATAGCATCTAATTCTACGTTGTTGTTATCTGCAGCAAACTTACTTCCGGTATGGTTGAAAGAAAACAGAGCATCCCAGTTACCATCATCGTAATACGCTCCAATAGACCCTAAGAAATTAGGTTGTCTTGCTAGTTTATTACCTTCATCTGCAGTTGTTGTTGTATTAGCTACTAAATCTGTTCTTTCGTTTTTCGTAATCTCGTGTGCCTGATATGTTGCTGTACCTCTAAGGTTGAAGTTTTCTGCAAATCTCCAATCGAAAGTAGTTTCTAAACCAATAGTTCTTGTGCTTTGATCTGATCTAAATAAATCAACCAATACACCATTATCAAACCCTTGGTCAATTTTAATTCTATCGCTTAAGCCTACGTAGTATCCAGCAAAAGATCCTTTAAACTTTGGTGTACCTACTTTTGCACCTGCTTCAAATTGTATAATTCTTTCAGAATCGTATTTACTTCCTGTTACACCAGTTGCAATTGGAGCAAATCCTCTAAGCTGTGGAAAGAAATATCCTTTTGAGAAGTTAGCATATAAATTAACTGCATCGCTTAGTTTATATAAACCGGCTAAAGATACAGCCCAATCTGTAACATCTACATCGGCACGTGTAAAGCTTCCATCTGCAAAACGAACGTTAGCTAATTCTGGAGTTAACTCTGGATTATCATACACTTGAGACTCTACAATGTTTCCATTATTAAAAGTTCCTTTTGTATTTTCAATTCTAAAACCAATATCAAAACGCCATTTATCTAAAACCATCTCATCTGTTAAATAGAATGCCGTTCTACTTTGAGATAAAAATCTATTAGATGTCATACCAATTCTATTATACAACCCACCTTCAGAGAAGATCACATTATTTCCTCCTGCATCTGTATAGCTTAAGTTTACTAATTTAGGATTGTTATTAAATTCAGATAAAACTCTATACTGATAGTTTACATCTTCTGCTTCTGTACGTGCTAAAAACACACCACCAGTAATATTGTGAGTTCCGCTAGGGACTTCTATAGTCTTAGTTAAAGACGCTTCTCCCGAATAATCAGTCATAGGTCTTAATCTATCAATATGTAAATTATCAACTACCAAATCTGAACCACTAATATCTGATGATGTTCCCTGGTATTGCGCTGAAAATCCTAAGTTTCCAGGAGCTACATTATTAACATATTCGTTTAATGTAATTGGATTGTTATTTGCGCCATTACCTCCTACATATAAGGCAAAGTTGTGCTTATAGTTAGCATATCTAACTTTAGATTTAAATTTTAAATCGTCTGAAAAATTATATTTAAAATCCCCCATTAAGTATCCACCTTGTGTATGCACACCATCTTCAATTGGGCTTTTATAAACACCACCAGGAGTTAAGAATGATGTATGTGCTAACTCACCTGATAATAATTGAGAAACCTCATTACCATCATTACCTGCTAATCTTTTTCTTGATTCACCATCTAAAGGAAGTGGTAAAAAGAATTGCGCATTATCATTTATAAACTGACCATGAATTGTGAATGAGCCATTCTCAAATTTTTGTTTAATGTTTGCTCTAAACTGTACCCCTTTTGTTGGTAAACCTGTTTCAATTGGCCCATCATCTTTTCTAACAAAACCAGTAAAAGCATAGTAGGTATTAGATTCTTCTCCTCCTAGTTTTCCACCAGTATAAAAGTCGGTTTTAATACGTCCTTTGTCTGCCCACTCTACATTAATCATATTTTCTGCATTAGAATCTCCGGTTTTACTTGTATAGTTAATTATACCTGCAACAGATCCAGAACCGTATAACACGGCAGCACCACCTCTAACAAACTCAACGCCTTTAAATCCTATATCTGGTCTTGCATACACATCATGAGCAGAAGAGTTTAACCCAAACGTACTCATTAGCGGCATTCCATCATATTGTAATGGATTAAAAACATATTGCCCTCCAGAAGGCAAACCTCTAACAAAGATGTTAGATGCAGTTTCACCACCACCACCTTCAGCGGTAATACCTGGTATACTTCTTAAAACATCTGCTTGAGAGTTCACAGAAAGCTTGGTTATTTCTTTCTGTTTAAGTGAGCTAATAGACATTGGAGTATCCTTCTGCGATCTAAAAGTTGCCGATGCTGTTAAAACTACCTCATCTAAACTATTACCTCCTTCTTTAAGAACAATATTTAAGGTTATTGCAGTTCCGTTTAAATCAATATCCTGTGAAAACGTCTCATAGCCAATAAAAGACACTTGTAATTTTTGAGTTCCTGTTAAGCTTGTTGAAAAGCTAAAATTACCATCAAAATCTGTAGTTGCACCAGAAGAACTATTTACTATTAAAATATTAGCCCCTGTTACTGGTACCCCACTTGCATCTTTTACCGTTCCCGAAACATCGGTTTGCGAAAACGCAAACGAAACGCTAAAAATGCACGTTAATACAAAAATAATTTTTTTCATTTTATTTAGAATTAGTTAATTGTTTCTCAAATTTATAATCAATATCACAAAAAAAATGATAAAAATTTGCAATATTTGTACGCAAACGTTTGCGAAAACGTTTGCAATTTAAAATTTATTTTAAAATGAAAAAGGAATCTGTTTCGTTAAAAAAGTTAGCTCAAGAATTAAATTTATCTATTTCTACAGTCTCAAGAGCATTGAATGATCACCCCGACATAAGTGAAGATACCAAGCAAAAAGTCAAAGCTCTAGCAAGTCGTCTTAACTATGTACCTAATATTTTTGCCAAAGGGTTTAGGCAACAAAAAACAAACATTATTGGAGTATTGGTACCAAACATAACCCATTACTTTACATCCACTATTTTAAAAGGCATTTTAGATGAAGCCGCCTTAAAAGGGTACCGCGTAATTATTTCTGAGTCTAATAACGATGCTATAAAACAAACTGAAATGTTAAACACAATGTTACAGTTTAATGTTGACGGTATTTTAATGTCTATTTCTAAAGTAACTAGAGATATTGACGATATCTTAAGAGTGATTAATAATGTTCCTTTAATACTATTTGATAAAGCCTCAGATAAAATACCATGTTCTCAAGTGGTAATTAATGAAGAAGAGGCAGCATATAATGCCATTGAACACTTAATTAATATCGGGAAAAAGCGTATTGCCATTATTAAGGAAAATGAATATTCATACAACTCCGAAAGGCGTTATGCAGGTTACTTAAGAGCTCTTAAAGAGCATAACATTGCTATTGATGAAAAAATCATTATTAGCGTTGATGATATTTCTCAGAGACAAGGCAAACGAATGGCCAATTTGCTTCTGAGTCTTAAAAAGAAACCTGATGCCATTTTTGCCATTACCGATAGTGCAGCTATTGGCGTTATACAAACTCTAAAAAAGTTTAACGTTAAAATACCCGAAGAGATAGCTGTTATTGGGTTTAGTAATTCTAGAAATTCCACAATCATAGAGCCCATGCTAACTACTGTAGACCAACCAGGACAACGTATTGGTTCAACGGCTGTAAAATATCTTGTGGAGGAAATCGAAGACCCCAACTCCATTGGCAATAAAACAGTTGAAATTAAAGGGAATCTTATAATTAGGGATTCTACATTTAAAGCCGCTGTTAGTTAATTTAATTGATATTTTAACTTTTGGTATTTCAATTTTAATATTTTTGCCTACATGGATATAATAGACTCAATTATTTTAGGTATAATTCAAGGACTTACAGAATTCTTACCGGTATCATCTAGTGGTCACTTAGAATTAGGAAAAGCAATCTTAGGCGACAACTCTGTACCTGAGGAAAGTTTACTTTTTACTGTGGTCCTACACTTTGCGACAGCGTTAAGTACCATAGTTATTTTTAGAAAAGACATTCTAGATATTATTAAAGGTTGTCTGAAATTTAAATGGAATGAAGACTTGCAATTTCTTTTTAAAATTGCCGTTTCAATGATTCCTGCTGTTGTAGTTGGATTGTTTTTTGAAGAACAACTAGAAGCCCTTTTTAGCGGAAATATATTGCTTGTTGGTTGTATGCTTATCATTACCGCAGCGCTATTATTTTTAGCCGATAAGGCCAAGGACACCAATAAAAAAGTAAGTTTTAGCAATGCTTTTGTTATTGGTATATCTCAAGCCATTGCAATGCTGCCAGGTATATCAAGATCTGGTGCTACAATTTCCACTTCCGTTTTATTAGGAAACGATAAAACCAAAGCGGCTCGTTTTTCATTTTTAATGGTAGTTCCTCTAATTTTCGGAAAAATTGCAAAAGACATATTAAGTGGCGATATTTCTATGGAGAGTCAAAACTTTACAGCATTATCAGCTGGTTTTATTGCTGCGTTTGTAGCAGGACTTTTTGCTTGTACTTGGATGATTGCCTTAGTTAAAAAGAGTAAACTCTCTTACTTTGCTATTTACTGTGTCATTGTTGGTTTAATTGCCATAGTTGTTTCGTTTTTAAACTAGTTTATGACTGCTGAAGATTATCAATCGGGTCAAGTTTTATTAATTGACAAGCCTTTGCATTGGACCTCCTTCCAAGCGGTTAATAAGATACGCTGGAAAATTAGAAAGACATTTAACCTAAAAAAGATTAAAGTTGGCCATGCAGGTACTTTAGATCCTTTGGCCTCTGGCTTGTTAGTTATATGCACTGGTAAAAAGACCAAAGAAATAAATACTTACCAAGGACAAATAAAAGAATATACTGGCACTTTTGTTATTGGAAGCACTACGCCTTCTTTTGACCTTGAAACTGAAATTGATAAACATTATCCAACAGAGCATATTTCTGAAGCCCTTATTCATTCTACCACAAAACAATTTATTGGAGATATAGCGCAATATCCGCCTGTTTTTTCCGCTATAAAAAAAGATGGGAAACGGCTTTATGAATTTGCAAGAGAAGGTAAAGATGTTGAAATAAAGTCGAGAATAGTTAGTATTTCAGAATTTGAAATCACTAATGTAGAGCATTCAAACTCAGCTAAAGATGGTATAAACGTAAATTTCAGAGTAGTTTGCAGTAAAGGTACCTATATACGTTCTTTAGCTAATGATTTTGGGAAGGCTCTAAATTCTGGAGCTCATTTATCTGTTCTGCGCAGGACAAAAATTGGCGATTTTAAGGTAGAAAATGCCCAATCTATTGAAGCTTTCATAGACAGCTTTGAAAACTAAATTTTCAGTTTTTGCGTATATTGTTCTAAAGAAACCTACTTAATTGCATTTAAAAGATCAACATAAAGCATTATTAATTACCGTTCTTATTGCAGGAACGGTGGTGTTATCTGTTTTTAGTCTTAGCCTTAAACAACATGAAAAAGGCATAGCCGAAACCTTCTATGAAATAGAACCAGAAGAAGAACTTACCGAAGAAGAGCAAAAAATGATTGAGGCCTTAGAAAAACTAAACAATTCTAAAGCTGAGACCAATAGCGCTTTTAATGAAACTAAAAGTTCTAACAGATTTGCCCAAGCTTATAAGGCTATTGCTCCACCCGAAGATTACACACCAGAACACACTGCGATTAATAATTCGGAAGCTCTTAACAACTATAAGGAAAAATACAAAAACACGCACAAGGAAGAATTAGACAAGGAAGCACTTGACCAATTTGACAAAGCCAACGACGTGTTAAAAAAGCAACAAGAAAAAGCCAATAATTCCAGAAGTACTATTGGGTTCTCTCTTAAAAACAGAGATAAGGTTCATATACCTATACCTATTTATCTTTGCGAAGAAAACGGTACAATAGTAGTGACTATTACCGTAGATGCTAAAGGTAATGTAACTGATGCTTATATAAACTCCAGTTCAAATTCTGACAATGAATGTTTAATAGAACATGCCTTGGAATACGCAAAGGAATCTGTTTTTAGTTCAGACGCTTCAAAAGCAACCCAAATTGGCACAATTACTTTTAATTTTATTGGTAAAAACTAGGCTGAAATTTTCTAAGCATTTGGGTAACATCTTCAACAACAGTTGCTCCTTTATCATTATTATACCAATGCTGTAAGTCTTCTTTAAAGTCTGCTGTTAGACTGCCATGTTCTGCTTTAAATCTATTTACATAGCCAGTAGCTTCGCTTGGTCTAGGGCCATATGTATCTAAAACATCTCCAGTCTCATCATCTAGCATTATAAGTTTAGGGATTGCCTTTCCCCCATTAGTTAAAAACATATCCATTAAGGCTTCATTTTCATCTCTTAACACCACTTTCATATCAATGTTTTCACTTAAATCGGCTATTTTATTTAAAACAGGCATTACGTGAGCAGCATCACCACACCAACTTTCAGTAATCACTAACCATGTCACTTTTCTATCAAAATCTGCAAATCTCTTCTTAGCAGCCTCATCAATTTTAAGTGTTTTATCCCAACGTTTCATGCGTCTGTTACTTAACTTTGTAAAATCAATTCTTGATTCACTTTTATCATCACCTGTTGTATCTTTATCCTCTACTAATTGAATAACCATATTACGATATGCCTCATAAGACACACTATTCTCCATACTAGATTTAATAACTGTATTCATTATATCATTGTTTTAGTGACAAGACAAAATTAGTATCTTGCTAAGCGTTTTAAGATGACTTTTGTCATGGACATACATTAAAACTTACAACCAATGAGCAAAAAAAATAGATGTAGCTGGTGTGAAGGCGATGATTTATATGAAAAATATCATGATGAAGAGTGGGGTGTTCCAGAATATGAAGACGATAGATTATTTGAATTTCTAATTCTTGAAACCTTTCAAGCCGGATTAAGCTGGATAACTGTTCTACGTAAACGTGAAAACTTCAGAAAAGCTTTTAACGGATTCGATTATAAAAAAATAGCCACTTATAATCAAGAGAAAATTGATGACTTACTTCAGGATTCTGGAATAATTAGAAATAAATTAAAGGTAAAGGCAACGGTAACCAATGCTCAGGCTTTTATAAAAATTCAAGATGAATTTGGAAGTTTTAGTAAATACATCTGGGGATTTGTAAATGGCAAGCCCATTAAAAATGCTTTTAAAACTTTAAAAGAAGTACCTGCAAATACACCTTTAAGCGATGCTATTAGTAAAGACCTAAAAAAGCGAGGTTTTAAATTTGTAGGCACAACAGTAGTATATGCCTATATGCAAGCAACTGGCATGGTAAATGACCACTTAACCAGTTGCTTTAGGTATAATGAGGTCTAAAATTACAGACTTACGTTCTTTGTAGTTCTATTTTTCTTTTTCGCCGAAACCTCAATAGTCTTTTTACTAGCTCCTTCGCCTATGATTAAATTGTAAAGCCCTTCTTTATGAACTTTTGGTTGATATGAGCTGCCCTTTATTCTATGAGAAGAAATGACTTCTCCAGAAGTTTTATGAACTACTGTTACAACTTGATTGGATTTAGAAATTTCTAACTTAGGCAATTCAAATCCGTTTTCTATAGCATAATTACTTTCTTGAGTAACTGTTATTGGCCATCCGAGATATTGTTGACTGTTTGGATTACTCATATCAACATTTCTCCCCCAACACTCAAAAGTAACTTGTCTTTTAGGTTTGTTATATCTAATAATACCATATCCTGCAGCTCGAGTGTTTAATCTATCTCCAGACTCCATATCTTCCTTAAAGTTAGGGTTTGCAATAGCATTAACAGTAATTTTATTATTGAAACCATCTAGGAATTCGCCTGTGTAATATGGTGCACCTTTCTTTCTATTCTTACCTGGTTCTTTTGGATCCCACCAGCGCACCCAGAAATTAGCAACAGCTGGTACCGCAAATGAGTAGCCAGCATCATTCCAATCATCTACTCCATGATGGATTACAGATCCCAAATGTTGGTCACCTGCCACCATGGTAGAAAAGCTCTTTCTTATAACTTTTAACGCCTTATTTCTTCCTTTTTGGGGCCATCCATTAGAATCGAAGTCAAAACGTATTTCATTTTTGCCTTTATTACCATAGTTAGCGGATTTACAAAAAATTGTTTGCGATAAAACTGATTTCATTTCTGCATCCTCCCAATCTGTTGTCCAATCTTCTAAAAAGTCTAATTGTCTTTTCCCAAGCATTGTTGCTTTTGGGTCGTCAAATAGTTTAGGATCAATGGCATTAAAACCACCCTTGTTTTGCTTTCTAACCTTATCTGTTATAGGCTTAGGTCCTGTTTTAAACTTTCTATCTTCTAGAATAGCAAAACTCATTCCTCCCCATTTTAAATCCGTGTAATATACCCCAATACCTCTTTCTATAGGTGTTGCGTCATAGGGATCTGGTAAATGACTAGTTTGCGCTCTTTCAACTTCTTTCACATATTCTACGGGCATATAGTAACCTCCCATGTTGCCATGGCGTGTTGGTGCAACTTTTCCACCAGCTCCCCATAAATTCCCTTGTCCAATATCATGATCATCAGGTAGTGTAATGGTTGGTGTATTTCTAATAATTTCACCAAAATCCCTTCCAAATTGCAACCAGTGAATCAAATGAAAACTATGATCATAAACCTGATCTCCAGCAAAGTATAATAAATCTGGTTGTATTTGTTTTAAGTTGTTTATGATGTCTGTTTTAGGAATATTGCCATCATGTCTTGAGTAAATTGAATTACATGAAAAAGCCGCCATAACAAATTCATCTTTATGTACTGGGTTTTTTCGTATTAAACCTTCGTAAAAAGCTTTATCCATGAAGTTTACCCTATACGCTACGTCTTTGGTATCGTCCCAATTATCTAATCGAAAATGTGCTGTATATCCAGGATAATGAATTCTGGAATGCGAAACTGTTTTCCACTCACCGTTTTCTTTTAGTTCCAAACTAGCCTCAAAGGGTTCAAAATTTTGAATTGGGTAGAATTGAGCCGTCATTTTTACGGTATTTTCGTGTACAGTATACAACGCAAAACAAATACGGTCTTTAGGTTTAAGTTTTTTAGAATATTCGAATGTTCCTAAATCCTGAGCCCTTACTATACCGGAAGCAAAAACTAATACTATAAACAGAACTAATGCGTTTTTTATAAACCTCATAACTAAAAATATTTTCTTAAAAATAAATAACAACTTAGGCTTATCACAGTTCGTATACTATTTTTTTAACTACATTTGGTTTATTACTAGTATTTAAAGCTTATTCAAAAGTATTGTATACTTTTTGTATAATGGGTAGACTTTTCTTTGGAATTAAAAAGCAATACTATTAACATTAGAAACTCTAGAAATTCGTTTTCTAGCCTTATGAACTTGAATATGTACGTTGTTAAATACCTCTCTTTAGTTTGCACTATTTTTTTATCTTTTTCGGCATTTTCTCAAGATTATTTTGATGTCTTAGGAGAAACCACGTTGTCCTTTAACCACAGTATTTCAAAAAAGTATAACGCCAGTTTTATTTTTAGAAGTCGCTATTTTTTACACAAGAGCAACCTAGATTATGAACAACAGCAAGTTGATGTCTTTCACTTTTCAAATTTTAATGTTGGGAATTCTAATAAGATTGGTTTTGGCTTTTATTATCGTAATAGAGATTGGTTTAATTCTGGGAGTGATGAAATTCGCCTTTTACAGGAATATACTTTAGGCAGGCAGAAAATAGGATTTAAGTTAGGGCATAGACTTAGGCTTGAACAACGTTTTTTTGACACTTATACTGTGTATAGGCCGCGATATAGATTTGCCGTAGATTTACCCTTAAATGGAGATACACTAGATATTGGAGAAGCCTATTTCATTGGAAGCACAGAGGCTTTATGCAGTATTAGTAAAGAACACTCCCCCCTTCTTGACCAAAGGTTTACCTCATTTATTGGCTGGTTGATAAGTGAAAATGTAAAATTACAAAGTGGTTTAGAATATAGATGGGAGAACTACAACACAAAAGCAAACAACTACTTGTATTTTGCTACCTCGGCACTGTTCAAAATTTAACTCACTTTACCTCAATATTGATAATTTTATCTATTCTAAATCCTGTATTGTCTTTTACCCAAGCTTTGAGTTCGTAAGATCCAGTATTCATATTTTTGAGCGATGCCGTATTGTTAGCGTTCCATAAAAAGGGGGCATTTTTCTTAACTCCAAGATATTCCCCATTTAAAACAAATCCTACCGTTTCAATTTCAATATTAGATTCAATAACTAAATTCACCGTTAAATCTGTGCCGACAGGATATACATTACCATCTTTAATGTTTTCAAAAGAGATATTTACATCAAACCCTTTAAAATCTTTTGCTATTTCAATATCTTGTTTAACGTCTGCAGTTAGGGCATTCCAATCCATTTTACCAGTACGCGCAAGAACTTTAGGAAGGTACTGTTCATCTAAAACTTGCGCATACAGCTTCCAATGTATTAGAGCTTTTTCAAGGTGATTTACGGCGTTTTTCTGATGAGATTTTTCTTGAGTGTTTGCATACAGCGCTAATTCAGTGGCGCCTCTTATTTTTTCGCTGTAGTAATTACCCAAATGGGCAAAAGCAATAATATCATTTTTTACAAGTTGTAATTCAGACTCATCCTTTGCTTTAACTGTATTAATTAAATCTAAAGCAGTTCCCGAATAGTTTTCTAAATTATTAGCAACATCAAAAGGTGTAATATCGGATATCTTTTCTTTATTCATAACTTTTTGACAGTAGTCCGCTATATTCAAAATCCCGCTACCCTCCATAGTGAAGCCAACCATAAAATCTTTTACTGTTAAAAACTTACCACTTTTACAGCCCTCAGGATACCAGTTACCGTCCCAATCTCTCCAGGCAAAACGCGTAGTCTGAGGAATAATTTTTGAAGCAGTTTTCCAAGCCTTGTATAGATTATCAATAGTACTGGTCTTAAAACGCTGTTTTAAATGAATTTTAAAAACATCTTGCGATAGCTGCGGATTGTAACCTAGCCTACCCCAGAGCATAAAATTATACCAATGCTTACTAATCTCTGTTTTTCCTTGAAATAATGGCTTTTTACTAGAATACACTCTTCCCCAAGTGTATCCGTCTGACCCCATTAGATAACCTGCTGTCTTTTCTTTATCAAAACCCAATAAAAAATCTCGTGTAAACTCTGGATCTCCCCACCTTAGATAGAACATATCATCATTTCTCACATTCCACCAACTCTTGGTACCTTCTGGCATTTCCTCCAATAAAAAATCTTCAAAAACGATATTGGGGCTAGAATACATATGAGCTCTGGCATATTTAAAACTAAACTCAAAAGCTCCATCATAATCTTTAAAATGATTCATAATATCACTACATGCCGTATTCCAATGTCGGTGAATAAATCTAATTTCACGATTAGGTTGCTGCTTCTTAGCATCCATTATTCCTTGAACATAGGTGTCCCATAACCATTTTTCACGTTCATCAAAGTTCAGATCACGCATACGCTCTCCAGCGGTAACCCCAATTCCAGAAATATGTGGGTAGGTTAACAAAAATTTCTCTACAGATTTTCTTAAATATACTTTAGTATTTTCATTTGTCCCTTTATGGGTAATACCATATTTACCTTCTGCTGTACTTAAGAATATATTCCATGTAAAATAAAAAATATCAATAGATCTGTTCTTAGCATATGTCATAACTTCTTGCCAAAAGGCAATTTTTTCTTCAATAGTCATTTTCTTGACTAAGTTCCCATAACCATCTGTAACATCATGTATTACTACATCTGGATACTCTTCTAATGCTATCATGCAGGTAAATGGGTGTTTAGTCCAAAAGGATAAAGTATTATAACGATACCTAGCTAAATCATCGAGGTATGATTTCCAGAATGTAATATCCCAAACATCTTTAATATTACTTTTGTCTTGATCTCCATCACTATCAAAACTATGCGATTTATTATCTAAAGCAATGTTGAATTTAATTCCTCTCTTCTTTAAGTAGGGAGAGGCCTCCTCATTATAAACTCCATCTAATGCATTAAAAGCTATATTTTCTGCTATTTGAAGTCCGCCGTACATAGCTCCGGCAACATCGCCTCCAACTACCCAATAACTTAAATAATTATCTTTTAAGGTTCTTAAGGCATAGGCTTGTTCAGAAAGTTTATTAATGACATTTAAGTTTGGGCCTTCTTTATGAAGCTGATCTAACAACGCTTTATTGGAATGTAGGGTTAAAACTATTTTATCTGAAGTATTGTAACTTGAAATTTGTTTTAAAGGCCTTAGGGTAGATTGAAAGCCTTTATTTTTCAAGGCTATTTTAATCTCATTTGCTGCAAACTCAAATTGAGGAATATTGTGATCAAAAAAAATATTGATATTTTGAGAGACGATATTACTTGTTATCAAAAAAATAACCAGTAACATTTTAATTTTTTTCAACATAGAGATTGCATTATTTGCGTATTAATTAAGGAAATTGATAATGGCCAAATTCCAACACCATAAAAATTGAAATAGCAACTACAAAAAAGAGAATTACAAAAAAGACTATTTGTTTTTCTAGCCTAGAAAAAAAAGATATTTTGGGATCTAAGGTTGGCTTTATAAAATCTTCAATTTTATACTTAAATCTTTTGTAGAAGGATAGTTCAGAAACACTTTGCTGAGTTAATGCAGATTTAGATGTTTTTCTCATAATTAGATATTCGTATAAATTTAAAATGAGAGCGTTAAACAGCAAGATACGCTACTAATTTAGCCATTAAATACTAACCCCGTCTATAAAAAGCTTAAAAATTCTTTTCTAGATATCTCTTCTGCTCCTAAACTTTCTAAGTGGCTTGTATAAACTTGGCAGTCTATGAGTTGGTACTTTGAGTTATTTAAAAATGTAATAAACCCTACTTTACTTGCATTGCTAACCTTAGAAAACATACTTTCGCCGCAAAAAACACCATTGTTTAAATCTACACCGTACAATCCTCCAACTAATTTGTTGTTCTGCCATACTTCAATAGATTTAGCGTATCCTAAGACATTCAGCTTTACATAGGCATCAATCATGCTCTGAGTAATCCATGTACCCTGTTGCCCGTTACGTTTTATATTTGAACATTCTGTAACAACGTCCTTAAATGCCTTGTTTACCGTAACTACTAGACCAGAATTCCGCAACACCTGTTTCATACTTTTAGAAACCTTAAGCTTTTTAGGAAACAAAACAAATCTTGGATCTGGGCTCCACCATAAAATAGGCTGGTCTGTCTCGAACCAAGGAAATATCCCAGATTTATAAGCAAGCATTAATCTTTCTGCAGATAAATCGCCACCAATTGCCAATATACCTTCTGGTGTTGCTTTATTTACATCTGGAAACCATAACTCTTGGTTTAAGTAATACATAGTGTAAAAATAAAAAACCTCAACGTATTAATAATACATTGAGGTTATTTATGATTAAGATTCCCAACTTCGAGGGAATAACAAGTTAAATTTTAAAAAGGTAAATCGTCGTGATCTTCTTTATTTAATTCTCCTGCTGGCTCAAAAGCATCTGCTGGTGGTACTGGAGGCACATTTCCTGCTCCTGCATCTGCTTGTACTGCTTCAATTCTCCAACCTTGAATAGAGTTAAAATATTTGGTTTCACCTTGTGGATTAACCCATTCTCTCCCTCTTAAATTAATATTTACTTTTACCTGTTGCCCTACTTGATAGTTATTTAATAAGTCTGTTTTATCTTGAACGAACTCTACCATAATATGCTGTGGATATTGTTCTTCTGTAGTCACAACTATTTCTCTCTTTCTAAAACCATTTGCTCCAAAAGTTTGTGTCTCACCAATTACTTTTATTCTTCCTTGAACTTCCATTATTAATTTATATATAATTATTATTTACTCTTACTTAATAAAATTTTCCATGCACTTTCAACATCTCCAAAACTAAGATAATTACGTGCCAACTTATGTTTTTCTCTATGTGATGCCGTTTTAATGTTAGGGTACCTATGGCTTAAGTCATTAACAAACAGCTCCACTTCTGTTTCTGATGGCAACATTTCTACATTCCCTAACATTCCCAGGTCATTTCCAGTTAAAATCATTGAATTTTTCACAAAATCAGGAAAGCTATCTACACCTATACCTTGACTAGATATTGGTTTGGGTATTTCAAAAAATCCTTTTTTTGCCCGTGCATACACGCTACCACCTGCCCTTGATACAAGATCTAACTTGGTCTGATTAATAGTTTTATCTTCATTTAAAACCTCACCATCAATATGAAATTTTACGACTTCACAAATTACCAAATTACCAGCACCTCCTTGATCTCCTAAAGCTTTAATTTCATTAACCTTACACTCAAATTGTACAGGAGATTCGGCTACTCTAAATGGCTTAACCATATCAGATTCTAACATAGTTAGTCCTGCCTTATCAAACTCATTAACACCTTCTGGGTATTCTGAACTAGTTAATGACATTTGATGTACCAAATCATAATTAACTACGTTAATAACTACCTCTTTAGTCTTTTCTATATTTTGTAAGGTATGCTTAGTTGTATTGTCTCGCACTCTCCTGGCAGGAGAAAAAATCAATATTGGAGGATTAGCACTAAACACATTAAAAAAACTAAAAGGTGATAAGTTTGGAGTTCCTTTTTCATCAACCGTACTTGCAAAAGCTATCGGTCTTGGAGCAATAGCATTTAATAAATAACTATGTAGTTTGCTGGTTGATAAATCTCTAGGTTCAAACGATGCCATCAAATAATTTTATTTCAACAAATGTAACCAATATCTTATGCAACTAAAAACCAATTTACTAACAAGTAGCACAATAATATTAACAGATTTACATTATATTTCAGTATAAAATTAAATTTTAATGATTTTCACGAATCAAAACAACACTTTCCGTTGGATAATTGTAATAGCTTCATTTATAGTTGTTTCGGGTATAATGTGGAAAACCTATCAGTTTTTTATGCTTTTTAAGCATGAAGAAAGGGTTAAAATGGAAATATGGGCCTCTTCTCAATCTGATTTGATTAAGACAGACAATTTAGATGCTAATATGGGCGATTTACCTCTAAAAGTAATTACTAGTAATAAAACCACTCCAATGATACTAGTTAATAGAGATGGTAGTATTGATTTTAATAATATAGACCCAGTTAAAGCAAAAGACTCTATTTACATAAATAAACTAATACGTAAATATGAAAAGGAGAATGATCCTATAAAAGTAATATTTGATGGAAAAACATTTAGCACAATCTACTATGGAAACTCTCCCTTGCTTAATAAGGTTAAATATTATCCTCTTTTTTTAATACTAATTGTAATTCTCTTTGCTGCAGTGATTTTCTTCTTTTACAGTAGTAATAAAAATGCAACTCAAAATAAGTTATGGTCTGGTATGGCTAAAGAAACTGCCCATCAGATTGGAACTCCATTATCTTCTCTAATCGGTTGGACCGAAATTTTAAAAAGTGAAAATGTTAATCCAGATTATATCTTAGAAATAGAAAAAGATGTAGATCGGTTAAAAATTATTACTGAACGCTTTAGTAAAATTGGCTCATTGCCAACCTTGGAAATGACGAATATCGTAGAAGAAACTATTGCTTCTTATGACTATCTTAAATCAAGAGCTTCTAATTTAATAGAATTTGAATTCACTAAAAGCACAGATTACATTCCTGTTAACTTAAACAAACAATTATACAGTTGGACCATTGAAAATCTGGTTAAAAATGCCATTGATGCTATGAAAGGGCGAGGCAAACTTACTGTTGAAATTGCAGAGTTAGAAGACAATGTAAAAATTAAGGTATCCGATACTGGAAAAGGTATTGCGAAAAAAGACTTTAAGAAAATTTTCGAGCCTGGATACACCACCAAAAAACGTGGTTGGGGACTCGGTTTATCACTAACCAGGCGTATTATAGAAGATTTTCATAATGGTAAGATAAAGGTACTTCATTCTGAAAAAGACAAAGGCACCACAATTCAAATAACATTGAAGAGTTCTTAAGCAAGAAAATTATCTTGAATGGATTTGGCTATTTCTTGAAATTCTTCTGAAGTTAAACTGGTTTTCTTTATAAATCGCGCGTCTTCCATAGAATGCAACGGAATTAAATGCACATGTGCATGCGGTACTTCTAGACCAATTACTGATACGCCAACACGTTCACAAGGCATCACTTTTTCTATGGCCAGAGCTACTTTTCTTGAAAAACTCATAAGTCCATTATAGGTAGCTTCATCTAAATCAAAGATTTTGTCTACTTCTTTTTTTGGTATACAAAGGGTATGCCCTTTACTATTTGGGTTAATATCTAAAAATGCCAAGAACTCACTAGTTTCTGCAACCTTGTAGCAAGGTATTTCGCCATTAACTATTTTAGTAAAAATCGAAGCCATACAACTCTAAACGTATTATCGTGTTATTTCAATAACATCAAATTTCATTATACCATTAGGAACTTTTATCTCGGCTACATCTCCAACAGATTTACCTAATAACCCCTTACCAATAGGAGAGTTTACCGATATTTTACCCGTTTTTAAATCCGCTTCACTTTCCGCAACCAAAGTATAAGTCATTTCCATACCGTTGGTTTGATTTTTTATTTTAACTGTAGATAAAGCCAATACTTTAGAAGTATCTAATTGAGATTCATCTATAACTCTTGCATTTGCTAAAGTCTCTTCCATTTTAGAAATTTTCATCTCTAACATGCCCTGAGCTTCTTTTGCAGCATCATATTCTGCATTTTCACTTAAATCTCCCTTATCTCTTGCTTCTGCAATGGCTTGAGATGCTTTTGGACGTTCAATATCCTTTAACTGATTTAACTCGTCTCTTAATTTTTTTAAACCTTCTGCCGTGTAATAAGATACTTTACTCATAACTTCATATTAAATAATTAATAATTTCTTTCGTTATATCTAAAAAAAGAACCCGAAACAAGTTCGGGACAAAAGAAAAAATCTCGTTGACACGAGATTGTAAGGCAAATATACAAAATATTTAAGTTGATTTACTTTTTGTTGTAAATTGCAAACCATTTTTATTGACTATGAAATTATTTTTTTGCGCCCTTTGTTTTGTTGTTTTAACCGCGTGTAGCAGCAATTCTGGTGAAGATGAAAATTGCAAATTTTTATTGAATATTAACGTTCAAGAAACTGTAAATCTAAGCTTACCTCAATTCAGCCAATTACAATTTGCCGGTAATTCTGTTTACATACCTAATGCGGGTAACGGGGGCATTATTGTAGCAAGTACAGGGTTTGATTTTTATGCTTGGGATGCAAGTGATCCAAACAAAACACCTTCGCCTTGCTCAATTTTGGTGCCTTCTGGTTTAAATGCTAGTTCTACATGTACTGATAAAAACACCTATAACCTTATTACTGGTGAGCCCGAAAACCCGAGCCTTAGATGCTCTTTAAAGTTTTATAGAATAGAAAAAAACGGAAATAACCTTTTAATTTTTAATTAGAAATTACCCAATTCCGTCCTTTAAATTAATAAAACTAGTATTTGGAATTGCTGCTTCTAAAAACTCTATTGCGCGTTTACTCCTTATTCCAGACTTACAATATACTACAACTGGCTTATTAATTTCAATTTCGGTATATCTAGCTGGTAACTCATTTAATGGTATATGCTTCCCCCCAATACTATCTTGCGCTCTTTCCCAATGGTCTCTTACATCTAATAAATTGTAAGCCATTTTCTTTCCATTAAAAACTTCTAAAGTAATTTCTTCATCAACTTGAGGAAGACCACAAAACACGTCATAATTATCTTCTAAAACCTGGATATTAATGGCTTCATTTTTATTGAAATTAAACGACATTTGATTCATGGTAAGCGCATTAAAAGTGAGTAGTTTTCCTGAAAGCACTTCTCCAATACCAAGAATCATTTTTAAAGTTTCGTTGGCCTGATAACTGCCTACAATACCAGGTAAAACTCCTAAAACACCAATATCAGAACATGAAGGAACAGCTCCAGGGCTTGGCGGTGTTGGATACAAACATCTATACGTTGGTCCATTGTTATAATTGAAAACCGTTACTTGCCCTTCAAACTTAAAAATAGAACCAAAAACTAAGGGTTTATTAGTAATTACCGCTGTATCATTACATAAATAACGGGTTTGAAAATTATCTGAACCATCAACTATTATATCATACTTTTTAAATAAGCCTAACGCATTTTCATTCGTTAAAAATTCTTGATAGACTTTAAATTTCACAAATGGGTTGAGCGACTTCAATCTATTCGAAGCACATTTAGCTTTAGCTTTTCCTACATCTTCAAATGCATATAATATTTGCCGTTGTAAATTTGAAACATCAACCACATCACCATCAACAATACCTATGGTACCAACACCTGCAGCTGTTAAATATTGAAGAACAGGACAACCTAAGCCACCTGCACCTACAACTAATACTTTGGCTTGTTTTAACTTTTCTTGACCTTCAGCACCAATTTCATTTAACCGTAAATGACGGCTGTATATTTTTTGTTCATTTTTACTTAACATAATAGCGCTATTTAAAACTTTCCCAATCTTTCCAAACGGGTTCTAAACCCTGTTCTTGAAGCATTCTCGCCACATCTTCTGTTGGTCTTTCATCCGATATTTCAAACTGTTCTAAAGTTTGTGGGTCTACCACGTATCCTCCAGGGTTAGTTTTAGACTCTGCGCTTACTGATGTTATACCTAACTGGACAACATTGTTTCTAAATATTTCACTTTCTCTAGTAGACAATGATAGCTCAACATCTTCATCTAATAACCTAAAAGCGCAAATAGTTTGTACTAGATCTTTGTCTGTCATTTCAACTTTAGGCTCCAAACCACCACTATGCGGACGTAACCTAGGAAATGAAATTGAATATTTAGTCTTCCAATAGGTTTTTTGTAAATATTTTAAGTGTAAAGCCGCAAAAAAACTATCGGCACGCCAATCCTCTAAACCAAATAGAGCACCCAAACCAATTTTATGAATTCCTGCCTTACCTAACCTATCTGGTGTATCTAAACGGTAATTAAAATTTGATTTTTTTCCTTTAGGATGATGCTTTTTATATTCTGCTCGGTGATATGTTTCTTGATATACTAAAACAGCATACAATCCTGCTTCAATAAGCGCTTCGTATTCATCTTGATTAAGCGGTTGTACTTCAATAGTAATATTAGAAAACCTATCATTTATAAGCTCAATAGCGTGTTTAATGTATGGTACTCCAACCGTTTTATTGGCTTCACCGGTTACTAATAAAATGTGATCGTATCCTTTCTCTTTAATGAACTCAACTTCTTTAATAATTTCAGAATCAGATAATGTTCTACGGGGTATTTTATTAGTCATGCTAAACCCGCAGTAAGTACAGATATTTTGACATTCATTAGACAAATACATTGGAATATACATCTGAATAGTATTACCAAAACGCTTTTTAGTTAACGCTTTACTTTGTAGGGCCATTTCCTCCAGATATGGGATAGCCGCAGGAGATAACAATGCTTTAAAATCTTCTAAATCTCGTTTAGATTTATTCAATGCAAACTCAACATCTTTAGATGTTTTAGCATGGATACTTGCAAGAGTGGCGTCCCAATTATAAGAATCAAATATATCTTGAAATGTTGTACTCATTTTAGTTTAAGAAGCTTGTTAACGGACTACTAGCCTCGGCATGTGTTTTCACACTAGCCAATTTTGCATTAAATGCCATTCTTCCAGCTTCAACAGACATTTTAAATGCCTTTGCCATGTCTACCGGATTTTGAGATACGGCAATTGCCGTATTAACTAAAACAGCGTCTGCACCTAATTCCATAGCGTATGAGGCATGAGATGGTGCTCCAATACCGGCATCTACAATAACAGGCACATTACTTTGCTCTATGATAATCTCAAGAAAATCCATTGTTTTCAATCCTTTATTGGTTCCAATTGGTGCTCCTAAAGGCATTACACATTGCGTCCCGACCTCTTCTAATCGCTTACATAATACAGGGTCGGCATGAATATATGGCATTACTACGAATCCTTGTTTTACCAATTCCTCCGCAGCCTTTAAAGTCTCTATTGGGTCTGGTAATAAATATTTGGGATCAGGATGAATTTCTAGCTTAACCCAATTAGTTTCAAGGGCTTCTCTAGCTAATTGTGCTGCAAAAATGGCTTCCTTAGCATCTCTTACTCCCGATGTATTTGGTAATAAATTAACGTGTGGTTGATTTATACTTTCCAACATTTTATCTTGTCCATTTTCTACATCAACACGTTTTAATGCTACTGTTACCAACTCACTTTCTGAGGCTAATATAGCCTGTGCCATTAAGTCATTAGAGCTAAATTTCCCAGTTCCAGTAAACAGTCTTGAATTAAATACTTTATCAGCTATTTTTAATGTATCACTCATCATTTTAATTTTTAAAGCTGTAACGTTGTTCTTGAGAGCTTCCGGTATTTAGCAGCTTATGAAACTCTTTAATTTTATTAAAATCTCTTGTTATCTCACCTGAAACTGCAATTCCTGAAATACCAGTTTCTAATATTTCGCTAACATCTTCGGTTTTTATTCCTCCAATGCCTATAATTGGAGTCTTAGTATTTAGAGCTTCTACTATTGAAGTATAACCATTAAGACCCAAAATTGGACTTAAATTATCTTTTGTAGTTGTAAATCTAAAGGGTCCCAAACCTATATAATCAACTTCTTTAGCAATTAAAGCTTCACAATCTTGGAGAGTATTTGCTGTTCCACCTATTATTTGCCAACTTTTCAACTCTTTTCTAGCTATAGTAGGGCAGGTATCTGTCTTTCCTAAATGAACACCATCTGCATTTACTTTTTTTCCAATTTTATAATGATCATTTATAATTAATCTGGTATGATAATGACCTGTAATTTCTCTAGCTTCTTCGGCCGCTTTTAGTATCTTTTTTTCTGAAAGATTTTTTAACCGAAGTTGCACTAACTCGGATCCATATTGACAAGCTTTTTGGATATTCTCTAAATGCTCCTTAGCATTGGTTCCTTGTGATATATAGTGTAATTTATTTATGACTGGCATTAGATATTGGCTTTAATAATTGATTGATGTTTTCCTAACAAGGTCTCATTTGAATTCAAAAAATTCTCAGTATAATATTTAGATGCTCTAGCGCCATCTTCTAGTTCTATTTCTAAAGCAATATTACTTGCCAAAGAAGATGATAGAACACATCCGCTACCATGTTTTTCAAAAACACGCCTTGCCTTAGGTTCAATATTAGTTTGAATAATTCTGTTATGACATAACACATCCCAACCTTTCTTGTCGGTTCTATGTCCACCTTTTAAATAAACATTTGTTTTTTCCGAAATATGCTCAATAGTTTCATTTATATCTTTTTCAGGATATAGCAGCTTAATTTCTTCATAATTTGGTGTGATTAAAAAACACTTATTCCAAATACTGTCTAACAAGTCTTGATTCTCGGTTGAATGAAAATCAAAACCAGCAGTAGCTTTTATTATCGGATCTAGAATTATTTTTATTTCCGCGTTTAATGCATGAAGTTTATTTAAAACTTCTGATAACGCCTCCCAAGACTGAATGATTCCAATCTTAATAGTTGAAATTTCAAAACGTTCAAAAAGTGTTTCAAGTTGTGCAATAATTACTCTGGTATCTGTCCATATACATTCCTTAAAATCAATGTCATTTTGAACGGTTATAGCACTACAAACTGAAAGACCATGTAAACCGTGAGCCTCAAATGTTTTAATATCTGAAGTTAAACCTGCTCCTCCTGAAGGATCATGACCTGCTATGGTTACTATATATTTATTGTTTTTCAATTATTAATCTTATTTGTCCGTTAGTTCGCTAATTTTATGATTGCTGATGGGTAAAATGTATATCTAAAACTTCTTGATACAATTTTTCAGTTCTCAAAATCACTCGAAATGACGTTTCATCGTTTTAAAAACCTCAACTGGCTCATTGCTATTCCATATACCTCCTAAAACACCAACACCTTTAAAACCTAGCCTATCAAATTCAGTTAAGTTATTGGCATTAACGCCACCCATTCCAACAATTATTTTATCAATATGATTAACATCAAAACCGCGACCTTCATAACCTTGTTTAGAAATGGATGAAAAGACTGGACTTAGTAAATGATAATCAAATTCGAAGTAACATTCATCTAATTCTTCTGGTTCATGAAAAGAAGAGCTAATTGTTTTTCCAAACATATTTAAGCCTTTAAAATATTGACCAGGGTTATCTATATGTTCCTTTCTTTTTTGCTCTTGAAAATGGATTCCTTTTAAATTGAAATCATTGATTAATTCATGAAAATAATGAACCACGATTCTATTGTGGTACTTCTCATTGATTTGATTTAAATAATCACAATGTTGTTGAAAATCTTTGTTAGGTTTTCTTAAATGATAATACTCCAAACCTTCTTGAAATAACTGATGTAGTATATCAATCTCGTTTTGAACGTCTTTTTCTGGTGCTATTAATACTATCATTTTTACTTATTTGTCACTTTGAGTTAATTTCACGATTGAAATGAGTTAAATTTTTATCGACAAGTTCTCGATACAATTTTTCGTTCCTCAAAATCACTCGAACAGACATTTGTTTATTAAGTTAAGGATGGCAGCGGAAAGCCTGCCCACGCTTTTTAGCGTGGGAACTCCCTATTTATTTTAATGGTATATTTCCGAACCTTTTTCTTTAAACTCTTCCGACTTTTCATCGAATCCTTTTTGGATTACTTCGTTATCATCTGCGATTTCATTTTCGGCTGCAAAATCACGAACTTCTTGTGAAATTTTCATTGAACAGAACTTCGGCCCGCACATTGAACAGAAATGAGCAATTTTTGCGCCCGCAGCTGGTAAGGTTTCATCATGATATTCGCGTGCTCGTTCAGGGTCTAATCCTAAATTAAACTGATCTTCCCAACGGAACTCAAAACGTGCCATACTTAAGGCATTATCTCTGTGTTGAGAACCTGGGTGTCCTTTTGCTAAATCTGCGGCATGAGCAGCTAACTTATAAGTAACTACACCAACACGTACATCTTCTTTATTTGGCAATCCTAAGTGTTCTTTTGGTGTTACGTAACATAACATCGCGCATCCGTACCAACCAATCATGGCTGCACCAATTCCCGAAGTAATGTGATCATAACCAGGAGCAATGTCTGTTGTTAAAGGTCCTAATGTATAGAAAGGTGCCTCATCACAGACTTCAATTTGCTTCTCCATATTTTCTTTAATCATATGCATTGGCACATGACCCGGTCCTTCTATGAAACATTGAACTTCGTGCTTACGCGCTATCTGCGTTAATTCTCCTAATGTTTCTAATTCTGCAAACTGTGCTTCATCATTAGCATCAGCAACAGAACCTGGACGTAACCCATCACCTAAAGAGAAGGCAATATCATAAGATTTTAAGATTTCGCAAATCTCTTCAAAATGCGTGTATAGGAAACTCTCTTTGTGGTGTGCTAAACACCATTTTGCCATAATAGAACCTCCACGAGAAACAATTCCTGTAACACGGTTAGCCGTCATTGGCACATAACGTAATAACACCCCTGCGTGAATAGTAAAGTAGTCTACCCCCTGTTCTGCTTGTTCTATTAGCGTATCACGGAAAATTTCCCAAGTTAAATCTTCGGCAACACCGTTTACTTTTTCTAATGCTTGATAAATAGGCACTGTTCCTACTGGTACCGGAGAGTTTCTAACAATCCACTCACGAGTTTCATGAATATTTTGACCTGTAGATAAATCCATGATATTATCTGCTCCCCAACGGCATGCCCAAACTGCTTTTTCAACCTCTTCTTCTATAGATGATGTGGTGGCCGAGTTACCAATATTTGCGTTTATTTTAACTAAGAAGTTTCTACCCAAAATCATAGGTTCCGCTTCTGGGTGATTAATATTAGATGGTATTACAGCACGACCTCTAGCAACTTCTTCACGAACAAATTCTGGCGTAATTTTGCTTGGAATTGAAGCCCCAAAATCTTGTCCTGGATGTTGTTTTCTTATTTCGGTCATTTCATCAATTCGCTGATTTTCCCGAATGGCAATATATTCCATCTCTGGTGTAATAATTCCCCTTTTTGCATAATGTAATTGTGTTACATTTTGTCCTTTTTTAGCACGCTTAGGTTTATGCTTTAAATCGAAACGCATGTGATCTAAACTAGCATCATTTAAGCGTTCGTTGCAATATTTAGATGAAAAAGAGTCTAATTCCTCTACATCTCCACGATCTAAAATCCACTGCTCTCTAATTCTTTCAATTCCATTATGAACGTTAATTTCTTTATTAGGATCTGTATACGGCCCAGAGGTATCGTAAACAGTAACTGGCTCATTCGGAGTCAATTTTCCTGTCATAGAGTCTTTAGTATCGCTCAATGAAATTTCACGCATTGCCACTTTTATATGTGGGTGAATTTTTCCTGGTACATAAATCTTTTTAGAGTTAGGAAATGGCTTTCTTGTAATTTGCCCTTCTTTTGGTGCAGTGTCTTTGTTTTTCATTTTTTATCTTCTAGTTATCGGCTTGGAATCCTTGGCGGTTAGTGATTTCTTTAAAAATTTTGCTTGAGGCTTATTGCCAATTTATCCGCCTTGAGTGGCTTGAATGATAAGTATATCATCGCCATCATTTAAAATTTCTTGATCCCAATTATGTCTACTAATAATAGATTGATTTACAGCAACAGCTATACCCTGACTTTGTTGATTTAAATCATTTAGTAATTGCTCAACTGAAACAGCTTTAGAAATTTCTTTTGTTTGATTATTGATTGTTATAGTTATCATTACTTTTAGTTCTTAAATGATAACTTCAGGAATGGAATATCTTATGAAGGAGTACGATTTAAAATCGCTTTTATTATTTCTAATAAAATTTACTTTTCCCTACGCAAGCGCTAACTCAATCAGGTTCAAAGGGTAACTCTCAGTTAATATAAATTAACACCCCTAAAGTTTATCGGGGCAAATATAACCAAAAATAAAAAAGCAACTTATTTTTAAGTTGCTTCTTTATACTTTTAATTAGAACTAACTAAAATTTTAGTGTTGCACCTACTAAGAAATTTGTTGTAGCTTGAGGGTAGTATCCAGCCCCCTCAATAGTTGTTACTGCATTAGGATCTGACCACGTATCGTCATAAGTGAAATAATACCCATTAGAAACATATTTTTTATTGAAAATATTGTTTACTAAAGCCGTTAAGGTTATTGATTTAAATATTTTGTTTGGTTTAATTACATAGTTAACATTAAAATCATTCACAAAATAACTATCTAATTTTGAAGCTTCTGAATCTACATTTCCCATGTATTGTTCACCAACATACTTACTTAAAAATGATAGTTGTACGTTTTCAGCAGGAAAGAAGTTAAGCGCATTACCAATAATTAAATCTGGTGAAAATGAAATATTTGTATTACCAAGATTAACTAAGGCTCCATCTATTGAAGATGTGAAATCTCTATTTTTGTTACTACTAATAGCAACGTTGGTAGATGTTGTAAATGATTTACAAAACTTTACATTAGCATCTACTTCTAAACCTAATCTATAACTTTTACCACTAGTTGCTCTAATAGGACTCCCTACATCGTCTAACTCTCCTGTTAACACCAGCTGATTCTGGTAAAACATATAATAAATGTTTGTACTTAATGCTACTTTTTCGGTGTTATGGCGCCAACCTAATTCAATATCATTTAAAGTTTCATTTTCGGTAACACCATTTTCAAAATCATCTCTGTTCGGTTCTCTGTTTGCTCTAGCAAATGACGCATAAAAGCTATTATTTTCACTAGGTTTAAATGTTAAACCAAATTTAGGGTTGAAGAAACTAAAATCGGCATCTGTTACGAACTCATCTCTATCTGAATTTAATCCGTCTGTTTCATAACCTACAAAACGACTTTGTAAATCAACGAATCCAGTAAACACATCAGAGAATTTAAAGGTTGCCTTAGAGAATACACTAAAGTCATTTTTTATAGCGTCTCCAAAGTAATAATGATCTCTTATTTGTGTGCCGTCAGCTAAATCGCTTCCCCAAATAACTTCTCCAAAGTGATCGCCATCATATGTACTGTATGACAAACCTGTAATAATCTCTAACCCTTCATTTTTATAAGTTACATTAGCATTTGCAACGTAAAAATTATTGTCTAACCATCTTCTTACTATAACATCTGAATCCTCTTCGATTAAATTAGCAAAATCGCTAGCAGATTCTTCAGGTTTGTATTGTTCAAAATATCCTTTCCCTTTGGTATAATTTAAACCAATATTTGTAGACCAATTGTTGTTGAATCTTTGATTCCAGTGTAATTGAAAATGGTCTTGCCAATAATTATCGGTTTCATTTTCATAAGTATAAGGGTTTTGTCTTCTATCCTCTTGTAATTGTTCAGCAGTTAAACCAAACCAAGCTTGATACGTGCGTTCTGCACCACCGAAAGTAACCGCTTTAATTAAGGTGTTTTCATCTTTATAAACCCCTTGAAGGAAAAATGCTTTTAAATCTGTAAAGGCTCTATCTACATAACCATCTGAGTCTATTTTAGAAAAACGGCCCGAAACCTCAAAATGGTCATTAATTAAACCCGTACTTAGTTTTACAGTATGCTTTCTAGTATTATAACTACCAAAACTATTAGATATTTCGGCATAAGCGTTATCTGAATAAGCATCTGTAAGCAAGTTTAAACTAGCTCCAAAAGCTGCAGAACCATTAATAGATGTTCCCACACCACGTTGCAATTGTAAGCTTTCTGTTGAAGATGCAAAATCTCCTAAATTCACCCAAAATGTCCCTTGACTTTCAGGGTCATTATATGGAATTCCGTTAATAGTAACGTTTACACGCGTTGCATCTGTACCACGAACACGAATGCCAGAATAACCAATACCTGCTCCAGCATCACTAGTAGTTACTACCGATGGTAAAAAATTAAGTAACGTAGGAATGTCTTGCCCCAAATTACGTTTAGCCAATTCTTCCTTACTCACATTAGAGTGCGTAATTGGGGAATCTGCATCTACTCTTACCGCTTTTACTAAAACCTCGTCTAGTTTTTCGCGTTTGGTAGAATCTTGTTGAATTTGATTTTGTTGCGCACCAGCGCCGACTGATAACACTAAAAGTGTTAGAAAAAGAACTAAATTTTTCATGTCGATTAAAAATTATAATCGAATAAAAAGAGGTAATTATTCTTTTGGTTGATTAAAAAATGATAAAATTTTGAACGTTAACTTCAACTACTTTGTCATTGCGCGTTATGCTTAAACGTGATCCGCAATCTCATTAAAGAGATTACTTCACTAGGTTCGTAATGACGTAATAAAATTTAAACATTCTTAATCCCTAAACAGCATTACCTGTTCTAGGTTCATTGGGTATGATCTCAGCCTGTTTCCAGTTGGCAGTCATAGTTTGCAGTTAACAGTTTTACTGTATACTGAACACTCTATACTGAGAACTGGATATAGCACCCCTTTTTGAGAACGGTGCAAATGTACTAACCAATTCTTAATAATCAATTAACATTTTTACTTTTTTCGTTAATCTAAGTCAGGCCTTTTTCTATTCGCTTTTTTTTCGGAATTACGTTTTTTGCTATTTAAGCGCTTTCTAATTACAGACTTTGGAACTTTTGTTGGGATGCGTTTCTTTTGAAGAATCAAGGCGTTTTTAATTAAAAACAAAAACCTTTTGATGACCAATTCTTTATTTTTAAACTGACTTCTTGTTTCGTTGCACTGAAGATTTAGCACCCCTTCTTTGGTAAGTCTATGTTGAAGTTTAAGATATAAGCGCTCCTTTTGTTCTAAAGAAAAAGCAACCGAGGCAGCCAAGTTAAAACTTAACTCTACTTTTGTTGCTACTTTATTTACATGTTGTCCGCCACTGCCAGAGCTTCTAACCGCTTTAAAAGACAGCTCTTTTAATAAGGCTTCTTCATTAAACATTATAATTCTACCTGATGAGCGGGTTTTAGTAAATCGTTAACCGTCTTTACTGGGTTAAAAGTTTCTAATGGCACCTCTACAAACAGTGTAATCCAATCTGCCATGCTACCATTCCATAACCCAGGAAGCTCTAGCGCTTTTATATCTGTACCATTCTGTGTTTTCATGGTAATAAATGCGGCTTCGTAATCTACAAAGTCCTTTAAATTGAATTTTTCACCTTTATAATTTCTAACTGCACAAACCAAGTCGGTTGGATTAAAATGTGTGGCTTTATAAACAATATCTTGTTGATCTTTATTACCAAAGTTTATTTGAGCAAACTCTACAATTTGAAGTGAGATATTGCCTTTATCATCTTTTACCCAAAACGGACCACCACCTGGTTGCCCCTCGTTTTTAACCATCCCACAAATACGTATAGGTCGGTTTAGCTTTTCTTTTAAATAAACTTTCTTTTCTTCATTTGAAAACCCTTCAAAATCTGTTGGAACCACTACATTTAGTCTATGAATTAGAAACAATACTATTAGTTTAAAATCCTCTTCGTCGCAATTGTTTTCATCCAATTTATGGAGATATGTAAACACTTTCTCTTGAACATCTAGCAACACTCCTGCTAAGAGCTTTTTGTATTTAGAAATATCTATATTTTTATCTGCAACTGTTATATTGTCAATGTTTTTAATAAAAATAAGGTCATTATCTAAATCATCTAAATTCTCTAAAAGCGCACCATGTCCTGCTGGCCTAAACAAAATGGTACCATCTTCCTTTCTGTAAACCTTATTATCTGATTGTAATGCAACGGTTTCGGTTTCTTCTTTTTGATAGGAATAAGACACATTAAAGGTAACACCAGTTTCTTCCGATAACCCCTTACTTGCCTTATCAAATTCAGACTTGAAATAATCATGATGCTTTTCAGATACCGTAAAATGGAGGTTAGCTGTCTTATTAGAAGACGCGTATATTGTAGACTCTAATAAATGCTCAGTAAAAGCCGAAACAAAGCCGTTTTCGTACTTATGAAATGGCAATAAGCCTTTAGGAAAAAAACTATAGTTTAATCCATCTTCACTGAGCATAGCTTTTACAAAAGCTACGCTTTTTTCACTTTCAGATAGTTCATTATAATCTGGTTGAATTTCCTTAAGTTTATCAATTACCTCTTGGTAAAACGGAAACCCTTCAAGATTATCAAAAAAGCTTTTCACCAAATCTGAACTTGGTTTTTCAACAAACTCTTCAATAGTTTCTTTATCTGGGTTAAATGCAGATAAAAACTGGAATAGAAATTTAAACATTCTTGTAGCCGCACCCGAAGCTGGAACAAACTTTAGAATGGATAAATCATCTTGTTTTCCTTCGTAAAATTCAACGTAGTTTTTTATTTCGGTTTCACTAAATTTTTCAATACCCTTATCTATTGTTGCAGCTGCTAATAATTTAGAATAAGACATGCCATTTTTTAATCGTTCTACTTGACTTGTTACTTGATCGAAGGTTATTCCTTTACTATGAATTTGTTGAATATCTTTTTCAGTGAACATTCTATTTACTATTTAAAAGCTTATTAATATGTTTAACCGCCTCTTCTAATCTCTCTTGTTTGTTTCCTTTAAGCAAAACAAAAGGCCTATTTTGCTTTATTAACTCGTTTTGAAAGGCTTCAAACATGCGTTCTCTTTCCTTTGGTTTATCTCTTAAATCATCTGCCTCCCATGGGACATCAATATAAGTTAAAAAATACAAATCGTAAGTATTTTCTAGTGCAAATTTTTCAAGAATTGGGTCACATTCGCCCACATAATAAACTTCAGAATATACCTTAGTTTCTAAAAGATCGGTATCACAGATTAAAACGGTATTGGTTTTTTGAGCAAGTTCATTTTCTAAGTGCATTTGCCCTTCTGCAATGGGTAGTAAATCTTCTGGCTCACAAGTTTTGCGTTCGTTATTCCATTTGTTTTGCAGATACTCTCTGGCGTACTCTGGCACCCATACAGAGTTATAATAACGTGCCAATTGTCTAGACAAGGTTGTTTTACCTGTAGACTCTGGACCAAACAAAACTACTTTTATGCAGGTTGCTGGATGTTGTTTAAGATTTTTTTCCATGCTAAATATCCAAATATAGCTATAATGGTAAATATTAAATATTGAAAGCTAGTAAGTGTAAAACCTTTGTAAAAATAGAGCGGAATAGAAATAACATCTCCAACTATCCAGTATATCCAATTTTCTATTTTACGCTTTGCCATAAGCCACATGCCAACAAAGAAAATTGCTGTTGTTATAGTATCTACATAAGCCATCCAACTAGTCCATTTATCGAAGGCATTATATACAGCATAAACAAAAAACAAGGTTGCTATAAAAATAAAGATACTTGTTATTTTTTCTTTTTTAGTAGTCCTGGATATTGGTGTAACATGGGTCTCATCAACTTTCCTTGTCCAAATAATCCAACCATAGGCACTCATTATAAAATAATATGCGTTTATCATCATATCACCAAGAAGCTCCCATTTTATAAGTAGGTAAACAAATATAGCTGTGCTTATCATTCCGGTTGGAAATACCAACACTTTATTTTGTTTAGAATACCATACTGATAAAAAACCAAAGACAATAGCAATGGCTTCTAAAACAACATCCAAAGTTTCATATTCTGCATATTGACCAAAGAAAAAATCAAAAATGGGGCTCATAATCGTGTCTATCAGATTTTACGATTTTCATGTATAACAAGCCCTTTTCAATAAGTTCAAAAGCTTCTTTTATTTCTTCACTTAGCACCTTCATTACTTCATCATACTCTCCGTAAACTTGCGTACTTAAAGGATTCTCTAACACTTTTAATTTTGAAGCTCTTAATTTCTTTATAAAATGAATTATAGCTGGTTCAAAATCGTCTTGTAAAGGTGTTAATGTTAATTCTACTGATATTTTCATAATCCTCTCTTAATCTCTCCAAAGGAGATAAACTGTTATTTTAAATTTAATAGTGTCTTACTTCTTTAAATCCTCAAAAAAAGATTCATCCTCTTCAAAGGCAGTTCCTATAACAACCAAGTCTGCACCACTTTCATATACATTTTCTAACTGTAATTTGGTTCTAATGCCACCTCCAACTATCAATGGGACATTAAGTTCTTTTTTTACTTGATTAATTACGTCTAAAGCAACATGTTCTTTAGCTCCGCTACCGGCCTCTAAATATATTAATTGCTTCCCCAAAAGTTCTCCAGCTTTTGCCGTATCTACAATACATTGAACATTACTTTGATCTAATGGTTTTGTTTCTGTGACACGCTCTACAGCAGTTTCATTACCACCATTAATAAGTAAATAACCTGTAGGTATTACTTCCAATTCCGTTCCTCTTAATTCCGAAACTGCCTTAACATGCTTACCAATAAGATATTCTGAGTTCCTTCCGGAAATAAGTGATAAAAACAAAATGCCATCGGCTTTATTTGTGATTTGATTGGTGTCTCCTGGAAATAAAACAACTGGTAATTGTGTATGCTCTTTAATTTCTTTTACAATGTCTTCTGTAATACTTCCATTTACAGTGCTTCCGCCAACAAAAATGTGAGTAGCTTTAGAAGCATTCAATTTAAAAATAAATGAAGCCACATGGTTCACAGCCATTTTATCTGGGTCAATCAAAACCGCTAGCAACCTTTTTCTGTTAGAAACAGAAGCTTTTATATGTTTATAAATTGAATTCATTTAAGAAAGTGCATAAGCACAAGTAAAACCCTCAAATTCTAAAAAATGAATGTTATACCTATGTTTTTTATTTTCATAATCAACCCAAGCAATGGTTTCTTTCTCCTCAAGTGTAAATGGAATAGCTAGACAATGGTCTTTAAAGCTTAGTCCTGGGGTTGCAAACAATTTATATAAAGACTCTTTAATACACCAAATCACCGTGAGTTTTTGCACATAGTCTTGGGCTGCTTCATTCAGGTAGTCTTCCTCATAATCAATAAACTTATGTGCAATTATTGATATTTTATCGCGTTGTTTTTCAACATCAATCCCCACAACAGCATCACTAACAATCATGGCCGAAAAGTTAAAAGAATGTGTAATGGAAATTTGTTTACCATCCTTTAAATAAGGCTTACCCCAATCGTCATAATATAAATCGGAATCTGTATAGCCAAACGCTCTCAGTAAATGACGTACGCTTAAAAAACCACGTTGGTGCATTTCACTTTTCATACCATTAACTCTATTCTGACTATTCTCAGTTAACTCTAATGGTTGCATTAACTCATTAAAAGACTCGGATATCTTCCAGATTTTAACACAAGTTTGGGAGTTAGGTATAATGGTTTTATAAAGAGGCATTTAGTTTTCTGAAAGTTATTGGTTATCTTTGCCGTCCAATATTTAAGACCCACAAATATAACAATATGAGTACAAAAACAATTGCTTACGTTCCTAATAAGGTTAAAGATATTTCATTAGCTGCTTGGGGAAGAAAAGAAATAGAATTAGCAGAGGCAGAAATGCCAGGATTAATGAGCTTGCGTGAAGAATATAAAGATTCTCAGCCTTTAAAAGGTGCACGTATAGCTGGTTGTTTACACATGACTATTCAAACGGCTGTATTAATTGAAACATTACAAGCTTTGGGTGCAGAAGTAACTTGGAGTTCTTGTAACATTTTCTCTACTCAAGACCATGCTGCTGCTGCTATTGCAGATGCGGGAACTGCCGTTTATGCTTGGAAAAACATGAACGAAGAGGAGTTTGATTGGTGTATAGAACAAACCTTATTCTTTGGTGAAGACAGACAGCCTCTTAATATGATTCTTGATGATGGTGGTGATTTAACTAATATGGTTTTAGATAAATACCCAGAATTAGTTCCTGGTATTAAAGGATTAAGTGAAGAAACAACAACAGGTGTACACCGCTTATATGAGCGCGTAAAAAATGGTACGTTACCAATGCCTGCTATTAATGTTAATGATTCTGTTACAAAATCTAAATTTGATAACAAATACGGGTGTAAAGAAAGTGCTGTAGATGCTATTCGTCGTGCAACAGATGTAATGTTAGCAGGTAAACGTGTAGTGGTTTGTGGTTATGGTGATGTTGGTAAAGGTACTGCTGCTTCATTTAGAGGAGCTGGTTCTATCGTTACGGTTACGGAAATTGATCCTATTTGTGCGTTACAGGCTGCAATGGATGGTTTTGAAGTTAAAAAATTAGAAACTATAGTTGGCAATGCTGATGTTGTTATTACAACTACAGGAAATAAAGATATTGTTAGAGGTGAACATTTTGAAGCTTTAAAAGACAAAGCTATTGTTTGTAATATAGGGCATTTTGATAATGAAATTGACATGGCTTGGTTAAATGAAAACTATGGCGATACTAAAGTTGAAATTAAGCCTCAAGTGGATAAATATTCTGTTAACGGAAAAGACGTTATCATTTTAGCTGAAGGGCGTTTAGTAAACTTAGGTTGTGCTACAGGACATCCTAGTTTTGTAATGAGTAATTCATTTACAAACCAAACTTTGGCTCAAATTGAACTTTGGAATAACTCTGAAGCTTACAAGAATGAGGTATATATGTTACCGAAACACCTAGATGAAAAAGTAGCAAAATTACATTTAGCTAAAATTGGTGTTGAGTTAACAGAGTTACGTGAAGACCAAGCAGAATATATTGGTGTAACTGTTGAAGGGCCTTATAAACCTGAACATTATAGATATTAATTGTCATTCTCGCGAAGGCGAGAATCTCAAAAATCCAATATTAATATAACAAATCCCAAGCAGTGATGTTTGGGATTTTTGTTTGTAGCACTTCTTGACACAACTCCTCATGCTTCGGAATCATTCCAAGTGAGGTCCTGTTTCGTTATTTAAATTCTATTTTGACCATTGCAAATAGACCTCATTGTGAAGGTAGTTTTTTAATTACCTAAGGCAATCCACTTCATTTAAGAGATTACTTCGGTGTTCGTACCTCACTTCTTGTAATGTCGGTTTATTTACAGGATAATGTATCAATCATCTAAGCTTAACTAAGAGGAACAATCAACTTTTCATTAAAAATCCACTTTTTAATCAGTTCTTTGTTTGTTGTAACTTCAGCAAACACGTAAATACTAGAACTAAAACAAGGGGATGCTTCAGCTAATTCAATCATGACCTTATTATCGTAATAACTTGAGTGTAGAAAATAAACTTCTTTATCCTTGAGAAGCACATAACCCACATGATTGTCTAACCCTACAAAATAGACACCATCATTGTAAACAGCGTTTAACTTATTTTTTAATTTCTTGAATGAAAGGTTTGAAAAAATCTTCAGTTGGTCTTTAGGTTGTAGCGTCTTTGCTTCATTAAGACCACCTTGTTGTGCCATTTTGTATCGGTTTAAGTTAAACCCCAAATGCTTTAGTGTAGTAGACACAAAATAACCACATGCAATTTCTCCTTCGTTAGGAATATTAGTGTGCCCATTAAAATCCCAAGGTGTATTATACCAGTGAGGCACTAGCTCATTTAATAATTTAGAATACAAATACTTTGAAACAGAATCTAAGGCCTTTTCTTGATCTCTTTCATAAGAACTCCTAAAATATGCTTTATCTTGTCCTATTTGCCTTTTAATTGTGTTATAACTTCCTCTTGGTTTAAAGTGAAGTCCAAGTTCTAGACTATCAATTGATTTAACTTGTACGATTAATTCAGTAAATGCCTTTTCTTGAAGTTCAGGTTTTTCTAAGTCTTGCATCTCTGCCTTCTTTTTACAAGAAAGAAACACCAACAACAGGCCGAATAAAATAATGTTTCTCATATCAATTTCCTGTTACCAATAACCTTCTAGCACCATTAACCCCACATTTTTGATATTTATGATAAGCCTGAGCTGCCCGTTCTCTAATTTGAGCATCAGTTTCATTATTTATCCAACCATCAACTGCCCATTTAAGCGTATATGCCTCGGGAGACATTAATCCTGTTGACCACACTAAAGGATTTGCTTTAGTTATACTTAAATAAGGTGCAAAATAAGTCTTGCTAACACAAGCTAAAATAATGGCATCTCGTTTTTCTTTATTAAGAGGTAAGAAATGTCCAGAAACATCAAACTCCATTAGTCCGTCATGACCAACGTAAGCCAATAAATTAGATGTTCCTCCAAAAACCTTCTCATTAACTTTTATAGAATTTCTTCCTGCGGAAGCTTCTAAAAAATCTGTAATGGCTTGTTTAATGAATTTACCATCATAGGCATCTGCTAATAAAAAGGTATTGGTTGTAGTATGCTTAAAAAGCACACGTTCTAAAATATATTCTTTAGGATTTTTTTGAGTAGAAACTAAAGTCCAATCTTTACTTCTCTTAAAATGGGTTTTAACACCATAAAGGGCTCCCCAATACAAATTGTTAAATGGATCTTGACCATTTCCTAATTTAGAAGACACAGGAACAATGCCCTGATTAACATTATCGCATAGCGCTACAAAGACATGAATTGTTTTAGCTTTAGGCTTAGGTTGACCAAAGCAAAATGCACAATAAAAAAGGACAATAAAGAGATGGCGTTTTTTCACACAATTACAACGTGAAAAACTTATTTATCATATATGTTCTTACAAAAAAGATAATATTAAACATCTTTCTCTTCATATTCTCTTTCAAAGTACCACCAAAGGCTAGAGTCTATTGAAGATTTCATCTTATTAATATCAACATTATCTTTTAGAAAAACGGTTATGTTTTCATCTACACGATTACGTTCAACGCTAGTTCTAATTTCAACCGCATCGACTTCGTTAAAGTGCTCAAGATGCTTTTTGATGCGCTTATCTAAAGATACATCGCCTAAAAAAATCTTAATAGTAGGTCGCATTGGGGAATTCCTAATTTCTGATCTAAATGGAAGCATACCTATATATTTTAAAAATTAAATGGTGTTTATCTAAAACGTATCAGCCTAATTTAATGATTTTTTTAATGCGGGTCAATAAAAAAAGCCCTTATCCATTACAGAAAAGGGCTTCGCATTTATCTAAAATTTAATGCTACTCTATTAAACTGAGTTTCTTTAAATCGTGAAAAAAGAATGTTTTATCATCATTCATACTAACAAATAATCCGTTTGGAAACTTATCTCCTAATGGCTCTGTTGTTACATCACAACCATCAGTTTCTGTTGTACCTAAGTTAATTTCTTTAATGAATTCATTTGTTTTAATATCAAATATATTAAACGTCCCTGCTTGTTGATTAGATACAATTAAAAACGATTTTTTTGGATAATGAGCAATGGCAATGCCTTCTATATCTTCTTTAAAATATTCACCACCAAAACAATAAATTTCTTTATCTCCTTTTGAAGGTTCCGCATGGTACTTTCTTATGCAATGTCCTTCGTCTGAATAATACACAATACCTTCTTTATCGTTTACAGCTATAGCTTCAATCTCCTTTTTACCACTAAACTCACCAAACTTTCTAACCAATTGAGCATGTACCCCTAAACTATCAGACAGTAATATATATTGATATAAATAACCTTCTTTAGGTCCTGTTTTTCTTCCAACTATGGCGTAAAGAGTTTTAGATATTGGTGATTTATACAAGGCAATCCCCATTGGTAAATCGGCTTCAGGTAATTCTGCATCTTTAAACACCGGAAAACCACCATTATCAAGAGGTTTCATGTCTGGAACCGAAAATAAACGAATTCGTTTCCGTTCCCTTTCGGTAAAAGCAATAACGTCTACTTGAGTTGAATCGTTTAACTGAAAACCATATTCTAGATCTACATTATTAGGGCGTTTTACACCTCTTATCGTTTTATCTTCAATGATTTTGCCATCTAAATCAAAGGCATAAATACCACCTTCTGTATTTTTATCTGTACCAAAAACGATGCTTTTAGAAGCATCGTTTTTGTTAATCCAAATAGCAGGATCATCTGTATCATGTAATGTCTTTTCTGTAATAACATTAGGAGCAACTACAGGCAACTTTTTTCCACATGATACAAATACTAATCCAACTATAATTAAAATTCTTTTCATTTAAGATTTATTTCTTTTTAAATAAATCATACTTTAAACCAAACGTTAAACGTCTGCCGTAGTACTCAGATTGCATAGTTCTGTTCTTAACACCTTGGAAATAACGTAATGGCTGATTTGTAATATTATTTAAATCAAAGTAAATTCTTAAGTTATCACTAAATGCATATGATGCATTAAAATCTAATAAGAATTGCTCATCATAATATCTATCTTCCCACTTGTTTCCTCCAACTTCATCTACATAAGAATCTGAGAAGTTAGCAGATAGGCGTAAATTTAATTTCTTACCACCATAAGCTAAAGAACCGTTAAACATATTTGGCGAAGTACCAGGTAAATCTACATCTGTTCTTTCATCTCCATCGCCGTTTCTAATACCTTTAGCATCTGAAGTTAAATAAGTGTAGTTAGCCATTAAGCTTAAGTTCTTTAAGAAACCTGGTAAGAAATCTAACTGACGTTGGAAAGCCACCTCAACACCTGTAATTGTGGCATCATCCCCATTTTGTGGTTGAAAAACATCATACCCCGCCGTACCCGTACCAAACTCAGCAACAGTTGTTTCTCTAGTAAATGTGTATACGAAGTCTTTAATTTCTTTATGGAAAACACCTGCAGAAATGATACCTACGTTTTTAAAATAGTGCTCAGCCATTAAGTCGAAGTTCATAGATTCTGTAGCACTTAAATCTGAATTTCCAAGAACTACTTCTTCATCTTCATTAATAATTTCTTGATAAGGCACTAAATCCTGATAGTTTGGTCTTGCCAAAGTATTTGTCCATGCAAAACGTAAAACTGTATTATCTGAAACATTGTATTTAAAAAGTGCACTTGGTAAAATATGAACGTAGTCTGTGTCTTCGTTTACTTGATTAATAACAATAGCCTCTTCAATACCATTGTCTTCATCTTCTTCAATAAAATTAACAATATTACCAGTACTTTCAACAGAAGTAGCTTCTACACGAATCCCTGCTAAAACAGATAGTTTATCGGATAAATTTTGTTCTGTCATTACGTAAGCCGCATATACATCTTCTTTTACTTTAAAGTTTCCGCTTGCATACTCCTCAGGTAAATCTTCTTCTTCAAACAGACTTGAATTTTTTAAATCTAGTGTACCTAAATATTCTGGATCTACAAATATACCAGCTACATACTCACTTCCTGCTAAATAATCATCATTAGTCTTGTCCACTAAAGGCAACAAGTTAAAGCTATCAAAAATTCCGTTTTCTGGAGAATATTCAAAGAAGTTATTGTCTCTTTCTTTTTCTTTAAGTTTACCTCTACCACCAAACTTTAAAAACCCTCCGTTACCAACTAAGTCTAAAGGTAATTTGAAATTTGCGAAAAAGTTAAAATCTTCTTCATCGGTATATTGATTCTCTTCAGTAATTTCTTTTAAACTATAATTACTTAAATTAACATCGCTAGCGTTTGCTGGAGTAATAACTGGGAATTCAGTATCCGATAAATCTATATTAAAAGGAATTGGATCTCCAGCAGAAGTCTCTTCTAATTCATAAGAAATGTAACGCTCATTTAATCTTTCTTCAGATGCTTTAGCATAAGACGCTAACCAATCAAATTGAAGTTTACCAAATAAATGCTCACCCCCTAAACTGTAGTTTTGCATACGTTGGTCTTCTAAACGTGTATTTTTGTTTCTATCGTTGTCAATTCCACCTTTAGTCTGTCTTCTAATTTCTCCTTGGTATCCTAATTCTGGATTATCTTCATCTATAAATTCAATGCTTCTGTAACGTAATCTAAAACGATTTTCTCTATCATCTCTCCAGTTGTACATAGATTTCACATAAATCTTGTTGTTTGCATCTAAAGCATAATCTAAATTAAGAGAAAAACTACGTCTTATACGTTGCACTAAGTACGTTCTAATATCGTGTTCTTTAATGAAATCATCTTCACTATCGTCCCATTCAAACTCAATATTATCAGAGCCAAAATCAGAATCGTTAATAGATGCAGAAGCCATCCAACCAAACTTACCGTTTTTAGTTCTATCTCCAACTAAAAAAGACCCATTAACAATACGTCTATCTGTAATAAAGTTAACACCAGAACCTAGAGTGGTTGACATTCTAAATCCATTAGGAGATGTTCTGGTTACCAAGTTAACAGAACCTCCTAAGGCATCGGCATCCATATCTGGAGTTACGGCTTTATTCACCTCTATTAATTGGATCATATCCGAAGGAATAAGGTCCATTTGCACATTTCTGTTATCTCCTTCTGCAGAAGGAATTCTACTTCCGTTTAAAGTAACTGAGTTTAACTGTGGTGCTAAACCTCTAACTATAATATTTCTGGCTTCACCTTGATCCACTTGCATTGTAATACCTGGAATACGCTTTACGGCATCTCCAATGTTGGCATCAGGAAATTTACCTATTTGGTCTGTAGATACCACATTAGTGATATTCTGTTTATTCTTTTGAGAGTTTAGTGCTTTTGCTTGCCCGTTGTTATAACCATTAATTACAACATCTTCTAATTCTAGGGCTTTAGCTTCTAAGCTAATTGTTACGTTAGTTGTTTTTCCTTCACTTACTTCTACTTGAACTTCAGTATTAGAGTACCCCAAGTACATTACTTTTACCGTTTGCGTTCCTGTAGGAATGTTAATGAATAAAAACTTCCCATCTGCATCAGAAATAACCCCTTTACTTTCTGATTCTATTAACACATTGGCAAAAGGTACTACAAGTCCTTTTTCGTCAATAATAGTACCTTGAATATTTCCATTTTGGGCAAATGCCATAAATGAAAACAATAGGGCAAATAGTGAAATTACGTATTGTTTTTTCATAATTTAATTTGATTGTTAGTTATAAATGCGAAATAACAAAACCACTACACCATGCCTATTAAATAAGTTTTAAGATAACGTTATAAACGAGTAGGAAAAAATAGTCAGTTAACAATAAAGATAGCTTGAGTAAACACAGTAATAACAAACCTTAAAAACATACGAAAAGAGGCATAAAACTCATTTGTAATGAAATCAAAATCATACCTAAACTTAAGAGGATTAATAGTTTAATAGCTTTACATAACTAACAATTAAAACATTTTATGATGAAAAAATTACTTAGACAAATCAGTACTGGGGCTTTGGTTTTAGCCGTCTCCTATTCATTTGGACAAATTAATGTGGCCTTTGATAATACGCCGACTACGATTAACGATGACGGTACATTAGACAATCCAATTATTATCACATTAAGCAATATACCTAACGGCACTTACAATGTTGGAACAGCCACCGGAGTAACAATTAACTCTAGAGTTTATGATGCCGGAACTACAATTAGTGGTGGTGGTCATGTAGCAAGTTATTCTGCTGCGACTGATTTTAATTTAGATGAAACAGATCCTGATATTGATACAGCAACACTTAAAACAGTAACTACCCTTAACACTCCTAGTTCTGGTTTTTTTACTAGAGTTTATACCATTAAAAAGTATCCTGCCTTAACAGGTTCAATAACTAGTGCCGATATAGGAATTAGGTTTGTTGGAGCTACAGGAGCAGGCTTAACATTTGTACAAACAAAAGAAACAGGAGGGAATGCCAACAATGCAACATTTAGACTTAATACAAATTTATCTGTGCAGAGCTTAAGTGCAAGAGATTTCAATATTTCTAAAAGCATTTATCCTAACCCAGTTATCTCTGAATTAACCATTAGTAAGGACATTAAATCTAGAACATATAAAGTAACCAATCTTCTAGGAAACGTTGTAAAGGAAGTTGCAGCAAACGGACGCCTAAACGTTTCTGAATTATCTAGCGGTATCTATGTTTTAGTTACCGATGCTGGTGTTGCTAAATTTGTAAAGAAATAAAGTGGATAGGCTAACTCAAATTTAAAATTTGGTAACAAAAAACCCTTTTCAATTAAATTGAAAAGGGTTTTTTCTAATATTATTATAAACCTAAATCTTAAGCCTCAAATGGAACTATAGATACATAAGATTTATTGTCTTTCTTTTTTGTGAACTTTACAATACCATCTACTTTGGCATGTAATGTATGATCTTTAGAAGAGTATACATTTTCACCTGGGTGATGCGTATTACCTCTTTGTCTTACGATAATATTACCTGCAATTGCAGCTTGACCACCAAAAATCTTTACACCTAAGCGTTTCGATTCTGATTCTCTACCGTTTTTCGAACTTCCGACTCCTTTTTTATGTGCCATTTTATTTCGATTTTATTTTTAACAATAAGAACTAAAGCTTAAGCTTTACCTCCATCTAATTCGTCTTGCCATTTTTTAAGTTCATCCCACTTACCTTCAGCAGCTAATTTAGCTTGAGCTGGCCAAGTGTCTGTAACATGATTACCTCTTACATTAGCAATTACTTCAGAAATTTTCTCTGGAGTAGCAGCAGCTAAATCTGCAAATGTTGCAATTCCAGCTTCTACTAATGTAGATGCAATTTTAGGACCAATACCTTCAATCTTCTTTAAATCATCTGCTTTACCAGTAGCTTTTGCTTTTTTAGGAGCTGCAGCTGGTTTAGCCTCTGCTTTAGGAGCTTCTTTCTTTGCAGCAGCTTTAGCTGGTGCAGCTTTCTTAGCTCCAGAAGCTGCAATACTTTCTATTACAATTTCTGTTAAAGCTTGACGATGACCATTCTTTACACGGTATCCTTTACGTCTTTTCTTTTTAAATACTATTACTTTATCACCTTTTAAGTGCTTAACGACTTTAGCTCCAACTTGAGCTCCGTCTATAGCCGGGGCGCCTACAGTTACTTTGTCTCCATCTGCAACAAGAAGAACGTTATCGAAAGCTACTTTCTTTCCTTCTTCTGTTTGTAAACGGTTAACAAAAACTTTTTGGTCTTTTTCAACTTTAAATTGATGCCCTGCTATCTCTACAATTGCGTACATAGCGTAACGTTTTTATTAATTATTTCTATTAAACATAGCTTTTGAGTCCTCAAAAGCGGATGCAAATATACTGCTAATTAATTAAACTACAAACGTTTTAGCGATTTTGAAGAATATTTCTGCTATTCTTAAATAACTGCATAACAGCTAGTGTTGCCACAACAGTGGTAGCCAACCCCATAACGGCTACGATAAAGGTTACCATACCAATATCTACAACAAACTCTCTACTAAAACCACCAAGTAATTCTGCTAAAAAACCCGGACTAATTTCTGTGGAATAAAACAGGAAAAAGGTTGTAAAGAAAAAGGTAGCTACAAAACCCGTTACTATTCCAGTTTTAAAGCCCTCTCCATAAGAGAAATCATTTGAATACTGAAGTTTGCTTAACCTTACGGCTTCATAAACACCAAAAGCTGTAATTACAGCATTAAAAAAACTAAAAGCAGGATTTATATGTTTATTGAACATGGATAGAATCAAAAAATATGCTATTAATACAGCACTTGTAACGAGGCCAAACCTAACTGGAAGTGATATTTTTTTCATCTTATTTAAATTTTGGTTGTACTTAAATTTCGTGAAAAAAATTGACTTTTAATAATTTAGCCCCTATTATTTAAAGTTTTAGTTACCTTTTCTATGTGCCAAATACACGCCAACTAAAATTATAATTGTTGAAACGCCTTGTAATAAACTAAACTTTTCGCCATCCAAAACACCCCAAAAAACAGCAACTATTGGCATTAAATAGGTTACAGAAGATGCAAAAACAGGTGAAGACGCCTGAACTAGCTTATTAAAAAGAACTTTTGCTATTGCCGTACCAAATAAAGCTAATAACAACATATAAAATAATGCTGGCTTTAGTGCTTCACTTGTTAAGACTTCGGTTTTAAAAAAACCTGTAGAAATGAGTACTATAATAGCAGGCCCAATAATTGCCAAAAAGTTACCCACCGTTATGGTTAGCGCATGCATATTCTGTAAATAACGCTTTAGAAGATTAATGTTAATGGCGTACATTAGGGTAGCTAAAATCACAAAGGCTGCGTAAAGGTAATTTTGATTTGGATTTATTGTGGCGCCATTCATTATAAGCATTATGGTTCCGATTAATCCAATAAACACTCCTAAAACCTGCCTTTTGGTAGACTTAATTTTAAATACCGCAAAACCAAGGATAATAGTGTTTAGAGGTACCAACGAATTTAAAATTGACGCAATAGAACTGTCTATCTCAGTTTCTGCATAAGCAAAAAGAAAGGCTGGAAAAAACGTGCCAGTTAGTCCAGTTAAAATAACCCATTTCCACTCTACAATTTTAATTGTTTTTATCTTATTAAAACCGATAACAAAGAGAAATATTCCGGTAAAAATAATCCTAACAGCACCTAATTGCATTGGTGTTAAACCAATTAATCCCTTTTTAATGAGAATAAATGAGCTACCCCAAATTAATGAAAGGACGACTAAGTATAGCCATTTGATACTATTACTCATACCTAAAAATTGAAATGCAAAATTGCAACTTTTAATATTATAAAACGTTATTTATTTACTAATTTTGCAGGAATAGATATCAATCTGTAATTAATAGAATTTTTAATATTCAATAACTTTATATCATAATGAACATTTTAAAGAACTTTTTGGTTGTTGCTGTAGTTGTATTAGCAACTGTTAGCTGTAAAAACGAAACAAAACCAGAAGTAAAAACAATTGAGGTGGCTTCTGAAGCCTCAAAAACATTAGACCCTAATGCTACTTATGCAAAAGCTGAGTTTACCATAGATGGTATGACTTGCGAAATTGGATGTGCTAAAACTATAGAAAAGAAAATTGCTAAAATGGAAGGCGTTAAATCTGCTAAAGTAGATTTTGAAAACAAATTAGCAATGGTAGAATATAATGACGCAAAAGTTACTCCAACATCTTTAGAAAACACAGTTACAAATGTTGCCGATATTTATAAAGTGAGTAACATGAAAACTGTTGAGGCTTTTTCTTCAGAGAAAAAATGCGCATCAGATTGCGAAAAGAATTGCGCTAACAAAACAGATGCTGAAAAGAAAGCTTGTGCAGAAAAATGCAAGAAAGAGTGTTCTATGAAAAAAGCTTAGAACTTCTCCTTTAAATACAATGATTTATTAAAAGCTTCTCCTTTTTGGTGAAGCTTTTTTTATTTCCATCTTAGGGTTTCCATTAAATGCATAATATCTTTTTGCAAATAATTCGCAGCTGGAAATACAGAGTCATAATTAGGCTTAGCATAAAAATAAAGTGAACCTGTTAAAAAATGGTTTACACTATCAGTAACGTAGAACTGCACAGGTGAAGCTACATTTCCTTTTACCTCAGACAAAGCTCCATAAACCTTTCGTTCATCATTTAAATAAGACGTAACAGGAATTTCATCTGCTTTCTTTGTATGCTCTAATGTAAATTTTTGGGCATCTCTTAAAAAGGCGTTAAGATTGGTTTTATTTTCACCAATTGCCTTGTAAGTCAAAAATATAGTTCCCTTTAGTTTTTCATATTCAATATTTACCCCATAGCTCTCTGTTGTTGCCGGTATTTGTTTTGCCGATAGTTTATTTGCCACCAAATTAGTCTCAAAACTAAATGGTAAATCTACATTTGCCTGAACATAGTTAGCCCTTGGGTAATCCAATCTTAAAAAAGCTTTAGGTTTGGGCTTATAATCTTCATTACAAGACAAAATCACTAATGGGAGTATTAAAATTAAATATCTATTCATTTAATTAATAGTAAATTTTACAAGTTTTATCCGTTTTCTATCAAGAGCTTCAATTGTAAAAACGTAGTTTTCAAAATTTATTTTGCTATTCAGTTTCGGAAAACTGCCTGATATTTCTAAGACAAAGCCTGCAATGGTTTCGGCTTCACCTTTATTTTCCTCAAAAATAGAATCATCCTCTAGTTTTATGATTCTATAAATATCTTTTAACGCGGTCTTTCCCTCAAACACGTAATTATGCTCATCTAGTTTAGAGTATTGTAAATCCTCATCATCAAATTCATCACTAATATCTCCTACAATTTCTTCGATAATATCTTCTAAAGAAATTAAACCAGAAGTACCGCCATACTCATCTACTACCACAGCCAAATGCACCTTTTTTTCCTGAAATTCTGCCATTAAATCATCTAGCTTCTTGTTTTCTGGAACAAAAAATGGTTCTTTAATTAGTTTTACCCAATTAAACTGCTTTTTGTTAATATGGGGCAACAAGTCTTTAACATATAGCACCCCTTTTATTTGGTCTATATTATCTTCATAAACAGGAATTCTGGAATATCCCTTTTCTATAATTTCTGGCATTATTTCAGCATACTTTTGCTCTATATTTAAAGCAAAAATATCTATGCGTGGCCTCATAACTTGTTTTGTATCTGTATTACCAAAAGATACTATTCCTTGTAAAATCTTATGTTCCTCTTTGGTTGTATCCTCTTCGCTTGTAAGCTCTAACGCTTGTGATAACTGGTCTACACTTAAATTAGACTTACGCCTACCTAACTTATTATGAATTGCCAAAGTTACACTTTGCATTGGCAAACTTATAGGTGAAAATATAACATCTAATACCTTAAGAGGAAATGCCATAAAAGAAGCAAACTTTATATTATTTCTACTGGCATATATTTTAGGTAATATTTCTCCAAAAAGTAAGATGAGAAAAGTAATTACAATGACTTCTAAAATAAATTTCACAGTAGCATCTTCTATACTGCCAAACATAAAATCACCTAAATAAGCAAATAAAATAACTGTGGCTATATTTATAAAGTTGTTAGCAACAAGTATAGTTGCCAGTAACTTTTTTGGGCGCTCTAATAATTTTGCAACAACCTGCATTCGTCTAGACTTTTCCTCTAAACCCTCTTCAATATCTGTTTTAGCAAGCGAAAAAAAAGCAACTTCGGCACCAGAAATAAGTGCAGAACAAATTAAAAGTAGAAACAATAATACAAAACCAGAGATTATAGAAAAATCTACTGCAATTACTAAACCTATTAAACTCGCGGGATCAGGATCCAAATGTTATAATTTTAGTTAAACTTTAGCGTGGTTATTAAAATGGAAGATCATCGTTGTCTTCGTTTACCGCACTAGTATTAGAAGTTTGCGGCTGACTTGCTGATGGCATTTGTTGTGCCACAGAATTTGCCGCGTTATTTTCACTTTCCTTTTTGGTTGTTAAAAACGTAAAGTCAGTACATTGTATTTCGGTACTGTAACGCTCATTACCTTTATCATCTTGCCATTTGCGCGTTTTAAGGCGTCCTTCAATATACACCTTATCGCCTTTGCTTAAATACTTTTCGCAAATCTCTGCTCCTTTATTTCTAACAACTATATTATGCCATTCTGTATTAGAAATACGCTCATTTGTTTGCTTATTGGTATACGTTTCATTTGTAGCTAAAGGAAATCTACCTACACAACCTCCACCTTCAAAATAATGCATTTTAACCTCATCTCCTAAATGCCCAATTAGCATCACTTTATTTAATGTTCCCGACATAATTTATTTAATTAGTTTACAAAGCTACTTATTAATTGCAACTCATTTTTAAAATTAATAAAAAAATAGCATTTGCATACCTTATTTAAATCTAAAGGTATCTATAAAATTACCTATTAGAATAGGAACAGGATAATTCTTAATATTATTTACAGGAATACTTTTGGTTTTTATCTCATCTATATTAAGTATCCAGAATTTTGTATACAAATGTTGATGAGAAAGTTTATGAATGATACTCTTTTCATTATACAAGGATAACCGATACCTGGATTCGTTTAGCAGTTCATTGTCTTTAATTTTAGCACGAAACTCCTCAATATCCATTTCAGATTCAGTTTCTATTAAAGGAAACTGATAAAGGTTTTGCCAAATACCCTTCCCTTCCCTTTGTTCTAAAACTGTATTAAAGTCTTCTGAAAGCAAGACTAGAAAATTGAAATACCGCTTTTTCACCTTTAGCTTTTTTAACTTCACGGGTAATTCTGTAATCCTATGTTCAGAAAATGCAATACAAGAATCATTGAAAGGGCATATATTACAATCTGGGTTTTTAGGCTTACATTGTATTGCACCAAACTCCATAATGGCCTGATTGTGCTCTCCTGGCATTTCTTTATCTATAAGCTCCTGAGCTAATGCTTTAAACTCTTTAATCCCTTTTGTTGAATTAATTGGTGTATCAATTCCAAAATAGCGCGATAATACCCTGTACACATTACCATCAACAACAGCTGCAGGTTCATTAAAGCATATAGAAGCAATAGCACTTGCCGTATAATCTCCAACACCTTTTAATTTAAGAAGCCCTTTATAAGTGTTAGGAAACTCGGCGTTGAGTTCATTTACAATATATTTTGCTGTCCCATGTAAATTTCTAGCTCTAGAATAGTAACCCAACCCTTGCCATAACTTAAGTACTTTTTCTTCATCGGCTTCGGCTAGATGATGAACAGACGGAAATTCATCTAAAAAACTATAATAATATGGTAACCCTTGCTTAACCTGAGTTTGTTGTAAAATGATTTCTGACAACCATATCGTATAAGGGTCTATTGTTTGCCTCCAAGGAAGCTCTCTCTTATTAACTGAATACCAATTAGTTAAAGTTTTACTGAAACGCATTGCAACTTTTTGTAGAAAGCGCTAAAATAAACGTTTATAATATTAAATTTTAATGAATTAGGTTTGAAATATTGAATATTAAATCCCTATATTTGCACTCCTTAAAAAAATTATATAGTAATCTAAAAATAAAATAATTAAAATGACGAAGGCTGATTTAGTAGCAAAAATCTCTGAAAAATTAGGAATTGAAAAAGGAGATGTACAAGCAACTGTAGAATCTTTTATGGAAGAAGTAAAAACTTCATTAGAAAGTGGCGACAATGTTTACTTAAGAGGTTTTGGAAGCTTTATTATCAAAACAAGAGCTGAAAAAACTGGTAGAAATATCTCAAAAAATACTACTATTAAAATTCCTGCTCACAACATTCCTGCTTTTAAACCTGCAAAAGTTTTTGTTGAAGGAGTTAAAACTAACGTAGAAGTTAAGTAATAAACGTATTAGAAAATAAATTATTAATTTAAAAAACACTATTTATGCCAAGTGGTAAAAAACGTAAAAGACATAAGGTAGCGACGCACAAGCGTAAAAAACGTAGACGCGCTAATCGTCACAAAAAGAAAAAATAAATCAAAAAAGTAGTTAGATTAACTACTTTTTTGGTTAAAAAACGTTCTTTGAAATGAGTTCTTTTACATAAGAACTCCGCGGGTGAAAATCCTGTGATTCCAGATTAACATATTTCGAATTGTTTTATGCTTAATCTAAAATATTGTTTAATCCATCTGTCACGTTTTAATGTGATGGAAAAAAATTAACTTAATGGATAAAGAATTGATTATTCGTTCTAGTTCAGAAACTGTTGATTTTGCCTTATTAAAAGATGGAAAACTAATTGAATTACAAAAAGATGAAGATGATAACAATTTTTCGGTTGGTGATGTGTTTATAGCCAAAATAAGAAAAACTGTTCCAGGTCTAAATGCTGCATTTGTTAATGTAGGATATGACAAAGATGCATTTTTGCATTATCATGATTTAGGCCCTAAACTTCTTTCACTTTTAAAATTCACAAAACGTGTAAGCACAGGTAAACTAAGAGATTTTTCTTTAAAAAATTTCCCATTTGAAAAAGATATTGAGAAAGACGGCAAGATTGTCGACGTCTTAAAATCTAATCAATCGTTATTGGTACAAATTGTTAAGGAACCAATATCTACTAAAGGACCACGTATTAGTTCAGAGCTTTCAATAGCTGGTAGATATATTGTTTTAGTTCCTTTTTCTAGTAGAATTTCTATTTCTCAAAAAATAGAAGATAGAGCTGAAAAAGATAGACTAAAACGTTTGGTTAAAAGTATAACCCCACAAGGATTTGGCGTTATAGTACGTACCGTAGCACAAGGCAAAAAAGTAGCCGAACTAGATAAAGATTTGCAAAATTTGCTAAGTCGTTGGACTGCAATGAGCAAAAAGTTACATAAAGCCCATCATCCAAGTAAAGTATTAGGAGAAATGAACAAAGCCTCGTCTATATTACGAGACATTTTTAATGACACCTTTACTGCTATTCATGTTGATGACGAGGAGCTTTATTATCAAGTAAAAGATTATCTGCAAGAAATTGCACCAAAGAAAGAATCAATAGTTAAGATGTATCAGTCTTCAAAAGTTCCAATTTTCGAGAAATTTGGAATTGAAAGACAAATAAAAACGTCTTTTGGAAGAACTGTTTCTATGGCCAAGGGTGCCTATTTAGTAATAGAGCATACTGAGGCTTTACATGTTATTGATGTAAACAGTGGAAACAGATCTAACAAAGCAAGTAACCAAGAAGAAACAGCACTTGAAGTTAATTTAATTGCCGCTACAGAAATTGCTCGTCAATTACGCTTGCGCGATATGGGCGGTATTATTGTTGTTGACTTTATAGATTTAACAAATGCTGAAAACAGGCAAAAATTGTTCAATCATTTTAGAGAAGAAATGAAAGATGATAGAGCAAAACACAAAATACTGCCTCCAAGTAAATTTGGATTGATACAAATAACAAGACAACGTGTACGACCAGAAATGAAAATTAAGACCAGAGAGGAAAATCCTAATGGTGTTAATGGTGCCGAAGTAGAAGCACCAATTGGAATTGTACAGAAAATAGAACAAGATCTTGAACTATTGTTACGCAAAGACTATAAAAAGTTGACTTTAAACACACATCCTTTTATAGCAGCCTTTTTAACTAAAGGTTTTCCATCTATACGTTCAAAATGGTTTTTTGAACATAAAAAATGGGTAAAAGTTTTACCAAGAGATGCTTACACATATTTAGAATATCATTTTTATGACAAAGATGGTAATCAGATTAAATAACCAAAAAGCCTTAATACTAAAGTGTTAAGGCTTTTTTATTTTCTGGCTTAATATTTAACATAGCCATAACCATACAAAATTATATAATAAATAACTTCGTTAGTTAAATTACCCTAATCCCTAATGAAGTTCAGTTTTTATAACTCCTATAGATTCAGGATTGCTCTATCTTTCCTTTTTATAATTGCTCCAACAGTATTAATGTTTGTTGGCTATAACTATTTCAAATCAAAGAGCAGAGATCTGCAAAACATAACCACCAAAATATATAATTTAGAATCTAGCTTTTCCAACAATGAAAGAAACCTTCAGTCGTTCTTGCTTTACGGTTATAAATCGAGTGCATTCTATGGAACTAAAAAGGAACAAAACATTGATGCATTTATAAACAACTCTTCTAAATTAAAATCTGAATTTCAAAATATTTTAAATAACCTAGAAAATAATGGTATTACTACCGACAGCGTATTTAATAGTTCCGTATTTAAAGGGTTCCAAAATCTAGATTCTTTATCCAGACTTCTTAAAACTGAGCGCTATCAATTAGGATTTAAAGATTATGGCAGTATTGGAAAAATGCGAAGTATAGCCCATAAAATAGAAAATGAAAATAAACTTAAAAATGAGTTTATACTTCAATTAAGACGGCACGAAAAAGACTTTCTATTACGTTCGGATAGCAGTTATATACTAAAATTCAATACGTTATCCGATCATTTAATTTCCAAAGAAGCCAATAAGCAAACTATAGCTGCTTTAAATGATTATAAGGATGCATTTAACGATATGGCTAACCTACATTTACATATTGGTAATAGCACCAATGATGGATTATATGGCCAAATTTTCCTATTAAATAAAGACATTAAAGACAATATAAATGTATTAGAAACACTTGCACTAAATGGCATTTTTAGGAAGAATACGGATATAGACCAATATGTGAAGGTGTCTTTTACCTTAATTGTTTTCTTTATTATTTGCGTTATATTTTATCTTTCAAGACTTCTTACCAAAGACATTCAGAAACTGCAAAGATCTATGCATGAGTTTATCCAATCCGGTTTTAAGACTCAAGACGATACTAAGGAAGAAAAGTCTAAAATACTAGAAATTAACTTCCTATATAAGGCGTATGACTTACTTAAGAAAAACCTTTTAAAAAATATAGATGGCTTAAAAATGACCATTGATGAGCTTGAACGTACTACAGTTTATAAATCTAGCTTCTTAGCAAATATGAGTCACGAAATTAGAACGCCATTAAATGGTATAATAGGCGTTTTAAACTTAATTGACCAATCTAACCTTGACAAACAACAAATCAAACTTTTAGAAATAGCCAATTACTCTTCTAGCCACTTATTAGGCTTAATCAATTTAATTTTGGATTACTCCAAAATAACTGCTGGCAAAATGGAGCTTGAAATTAGACCTGTGAATCTTAAAACTGACTTGAATAAGTTAATTAAGATATTTCAATTTCAAGCCAATGAAAAAGGTATAGATTTATTGTACACCTATAACAAGTCCTCGCATGCATCAAATATGGTTATGGGAGACTCCATAAGAGTAAACCAAATTATTATTAACCTATTGAACAATGCTATTAAATTCACCAATTCCGGATGGGTTAAACTTAGTATTGAACAGAAAAAATTAAATGATGAATACGATGAATTATCTATATCTGTTGAAGACACAGGAGTTGGTATTGCAAAAGAAAAAATTGATAAAATATTTTTGGCCTTTGAACAAGAGGATATATCAACCACTAGAAAATTTGGAGGTACAGGTTTAGGTTTAACGATATCTAATGATCTTGCCAAACTAATGGGATCTGAATTACAGTATAAACCTTCAGAAACTGATGGATCGTGTTTTTATTTCGTACTTCACTTGAAAAGGACTATGGAAGAAGCAGACATAAGCATTAATCCTGATTTTACCAGAAATCTATCTGAACTTGGAAGATCTATAACAGTTTTAGTAGTTGACGATAACATTATGAACCAAAAAGTTTTAGGTTTAATGCTTAAAAAATTCAATTTAAAAATTGATTATGCAAACAATGGACTTGAAGCTTTAGAACTTACTAATTCAAAAGACTATGACATTGTATTCATGGACATACAAATGCCCATAATGGATGGATTAGAAGCTACAAAAAAAATAAAAGCTTCTAAACATTTTATATCCAACCCTTACCCGATAATTGCAGTATCTGCCAGCGCATATACTGATGATAGAAAGAAAGCCACTGAGCATGGTATTGATGACTTCATATCAAAACCCATAGAAATTAAAAAACTTCACAACCTTTTAATAAAGTATTCTTTAAACCCTACTAGCTCTAATATTACCAATTCTATTAAATAACAATTCGTTTAGTGTTTTAAATCCAAACACACACATCTAACACTTCATTAAGCTTAATTTCAGCACGTTTTCTAATTTCGGCTTTAATTGGAAGCACATAGATATCTAGTTTTGAATCAAACCAAATAGAGGTTTTCCATTCCAAATCTTTAATTTTTGCAACCACTTTCATTCTTCCCCAACCTTCTTCCTGCCATTGAAAATTTGCTCTTATCTCCTTTGAAATTTCCGAAGGTAAAGACATAAAATACCAACTTCCCGCAGTTTCTCCTGTCCACATTTTCGATTTAAAATCGAACTTTACTTTTCCTTCCATTCTTAAACTAAGGCGCAGGGTTAGGCATTACATTATGAACAGCGTCTATAGCTTCTAACACCTCTTCATTTAAATCTAAATTAATACTTGCTATGTTCTCTTTTAGCTGCTCCAAACTCGTTGCCCCAATAATGTTGCTGGTTACAAATGGTTGCTGATTTACAAAGGCCAAACTCATCTGAGCCAATGTTATTCCATTGTCTTCGGCTATTTTTAAATATTGCTTAGTAGCTTCTGTAGATTGCTCACTACTATACCTAGCAAATCTTGGATGCAATTTTAAACGGGCATTGTCCTTTGCTATACCTTTAATGTATTTACCAGATAATACTCCAAAGCCCATTGGAGAGTAAGCCAATAAACCTATATCTTCTCTCATTGATACTTCAACCAAATCATATTCAAACAAACGATTTAATAGAGAATATGCATTTTGAATAGTTACTGGTCTTTGTAAATTCTTATCTTTTGCTTCTTGTAAATACCGCATGGTACCCCATGAGTTTTCATTAGATATACCAAATTGCCTTATTTTACCTGCTTTAACCTGATTGTTTAACTCTTCAATAACCTCGGCAAAGTTCTCCTCCCATTGTTGTGCTGATTTATAAGGAAAATTTCTAATTCCAAATTTATTGGTATCACGTTCTGGCCAATGCAGTTGATATAAATCTATATAATCGGTTTGTAATCTTTTAAGCTCCGAATTTAAAGCTTCTTTAATAGAATTAGGACTAAAACCTGTAGTTCTAATATGTGCTGTATAATCACCAGGACCAGCAATCTTGGATGCAATTACAACCTCATTTCGCTTTCCAGTTTTCTTTAGCCAAGAACCAATAATTTCACTTGTACGTCCGCTAGTTTCGGCAGTAGCGGGGACAGGATACAATTCTGCCGTATCAATAAAATTAACACCTTGTTCTAAGGCATAGTCTATTTGAGAATGCCCCTCCTCTTCTGTATTTTGGTTACCCCAAGTCATAGAACCAAGGCATATTTTACTAACTTTTATATCGGTATTTGGTAGCGTTGTGTATTTCATGTATTACGTTTTTGTCATCCCCGTAAAGACGGGAATCTCTATTTTAAACTGGTTTGTTTTATTGTGGGTTCCTATTCTATTGAAACAAGTTCCATATATAGCTCAGGAATGACTGCTCATTAGTGGCTATAAATATAAAAACCTTTCAGGCTTTCGAAGTTCCTAAAAGGCTTTTATTAATAAGTTATAAAACTGTTTAAATATTAATTATCATTTAAAAGTCTTGAAAGCTCATCTAACTTAGGCGTTAAAATAACTTCAATACGTCTATTTTTAGCTTTCCCTTCTGCAGAATCATTAGTAGCAACTGGTGCAAATTCTCCACGACCAGCGGCCGTTAAATTTTCTGGATGAATATTATTGTTTTCTCTAAGAATATTAACAATAGCAGTAGCACGTTTGGTTGATAAATCCCAGTTTCCACTTAATTGTCCGCTACCCTTGTAAGGCACGTTATCTGTATGTCCTTCTATTAAAACAGCAATATCAGGGTTATCACCAAGTACAGTTCCTAATTGTTCCACTGCTCTTCTACCCTCGGTTCCTACTGCCCAACTACCAGAACTGAATAACAACTTATTTTCCATAGAAACATAAACCTTACCGTCTCTTTGCTCTACTGTTAAGCCTTTCCCTTCAAAATCGGTTAATGCTCTAGAAATAGCATCTTTTAAAGCACTCATTGCAGCGTCCTTATCGGCTATAACTTTTTCTAGTTCGGCAACTCTATTAGAACGTTTTTCTAACTCTTTTTTAAGTTGCGCTAGTCTTGCATTTTCAGCTGCTAAGGCTTGTTCTTTAGCTTCTAATTCAGCCAACAACTCTCTGTTTTTTTGAGAATTCTTTGCAATTGCAGCAGAACTATTCTTTTCTAAGGCATCATACGAGTTCTTTAATGCATCGTAATTAGCCTTCATTGCGTTATAATCTGCTTGTAACTTATCTCTTTCTGTAGCAGCTTCATCGTATGCTGCTTGAATTTGTTTAAGCTCATTTTTTGCAGCGTTTTTTGCATCTAAAAGCGCTTCATTTTCGTCTGAAAGTTTTCTGTTTTCATTTTTTAAATTATTGTATTTAGCCTCCAATTCTTTATAAACTTTTGGCGAAACGCAAGATGCAAAAACAGAAATTGTTAGTACTATTAATAAGATTTTTTTACTCATTAGGTTAGGTTTTGATTTGAATGTATTATGTTAATTGTCTATCTCTACTAAAATTGGGCAATGATCACTATGTACTGCCTCAGTGAGTATAACGGCTCTTTTAATATTTTCTTGTAGTGGTTTTGCTACCATGGCATAATCTAATCGCCAACCTTTATTGTTAGCTCTAGCATTAGCCCTGTAACTCCACCAGCTAAACTCTTGTTTTTCAGGATTTATATAGCGATAAGAATCTATGAAGCCACTATCAATAAACTTACCAAGCCACTCGCGCTCTTCAGGCAAAAATCCTGAAACGCCTTTCATTTTAGGATTATGAATATCTATTTCTTCATGACAGATATTATAATCGCCGCAAATAATAAGGTTAGGCACATCTTTCTTAAGCTTGTTTATATAGTCTTGAAACATATCCATATAATCTAACTTATGCTGCAAACGCGCATCATTTGTTCCAGAAGGCAGATATAGACTCATTATAGAAATACCATCATAATCTACACGAAGATTTCTCCCCTCAAAATCCATAGACTCTATTCCGGTTCCGTATTCAACATGATTGGGTTCTGTTTTACACAAAACGGCTACACCACTGTATCCCTTTTTCTGTGCACTAAACCAATAATGATACGTATAACCTGCATCTTCAAAAACCGCTAAATCTAATTGTTCCTTAAGCGCTTTTATTTCCTGTATACAAATAACATCCGGGTCTGCGGCCGTTAACCAGTCTATAAAACCTTTGTTTAAGGCTGCTCTAATGCCATTTACGTTGTATGATATAATTTTCATTTCTTTAGTTTGTGATTCTGAATTAACTTCAGTGTTTCAGAATATCATCAAGTTATTCATTAATTTTTAAGAGAAACTGAAACAAGTTCAGCTTGACTTCAACTATTTTCATAAATAGTTTCGTCATTTCAGCTAAAATAAATAATACATTACTTTTACACTACCAAATTAAGCGACAATTAACTATTTCTAAAAATATTTTAAGCTTATTGTAGTTTAAATATAGAATGAAGCAACTTTTACCCATACTTTTCTTATGTCTTAGTTTTTTTGGATTCTCGCAAGACCAAAACTCTAATTATAAATCGGTAAAAGTTGCGCTAAGGGATTCTATTAGAGTAGATAGTGTAAGCATAAATTCTAGTTCATTTTCCGTTACCACAAAAAAAGGTATTACAATTGATAGCTCTTTTTACACTATTGATTTCCCAAAAGCACTTTTAACTTTTAAAAAACCTGTAGATACGGATTCTATAATAATTAACTATTTGAAGTTTCCGGAATTCTTAACTAGAACCTATAAACAATTAGATGAATCAATTATTGTTTCTAATAATGCTAATACCAAAGCACTGTATAAACTTTCTCAACCTAATACTAACAATACCTTTACTCCTTTTGATGGGTTAACAACTTCGGGGAGCATCTCAAGGGGTGTTACTATTGGAAATAATCAAAACTCGGTTTTAAATAGTGAGTTAGATTTACAGATAACTGGAAAACTAAATGATAAAGTTTCTTTACGAGCCTCTATACAAGATGCAAATATTCCATTACAAGAAAGTGGTTATAGCCAAAGGTTAGATGAGTTTGATCAAGTATTTATTGAGTTATTTAGCGATAAATGGCGTGTTAGAGCTGGAGATATAGATCTACAGAATAACAATTCCTATTTTGCTAAATTCTCTAAACGGGTTCAAGGATTATCGGTTAATGCTAATTTGGGTAATGGAGACACTAAAATCAACCTATTTGCGGCTGGCGCCATAGTACGTGGACAATTTACAAGAAGTCAATTTATTGCCCAAGAAGGAAACCAAGGGCCTTATAAATTACAAGGACAAAACGGAGAATTATTTGTTCTCATTGTTTCGGGTAGTGAAACGGTATATGTTAATGGCGTTGCCGTAGAACGCGGCGAAGACCAAGACTATATTATTGATTACAATGCTGGCGAAATCATTTTTAACTCTACCTTTCCTATTACCTCAGAAATGCGCATTACAGTAGATTATCAGTTTAGCGATAGAAATTATTCAAGATTCGTAGCCTATGGAGGAAGCAATATCGATTCTAAAAAACTTAAAATTGGTGTTTCTGTGTATTCCGAAAGTGATGCTAAAAATCAACCTTTACAACAAAACTTATCCGAAGAACAAGTTCAAATTTTAGCCGATGCAGGTGATGATCAAACCCAAATGATAGCGCCATCTGAAGTTCAAGAATCCCTAAACGAAAATAGGATTCTGTACAAAAAGGAACTTATTGGTGGTGTTGAAGCCTTTGTATTTTCTAACAATCCTGATGACGAATTATACCGGGTTACCTTTACCCAAGTAGGAGCTAACCAAGGTGATTATATTTTAAGTAATGTAAATACTATTAATAACATTTATGAATATGTAGGTGTAAATCAAGGTAATTATGCGCCAATAATTCAACTTGTTGCTCCAACACAGTTACAAATTGCAGTAATTAATGGTCGTTACACACCAAATGAAAAAACAGATGTTTCTTTTGAACTTGCTGGAAGTAAAAACGATTTGAATTTATTTTCTAACTTGAATGATGATGATAATGATGGTTTTGCCGCCAAACTTAACCTCCATCAAGACATCATTAAAACTGATAGCCTTTGGAGCCTAAACTTTTTTGTTAAAGGAGATTATATTCAAAACGAATTTAAGACCATTGAACGTTTGTATAATGCTGAATTTGCCAGAGATTGGAATCTTCTCTCTTCAACTGGCACGGTAGCAAACGTAAACATTGGAGATCAGGTATTAACGAATTCGGGATTAAGATTACATCATCCTAAAAAAGGCTTTATAAATTATCAGTTTGAACATTTAGATTATTCCGGTGGTTTTAATGGAAATAGACATATGGCCAATGCTAATCTATTACTTGGCAGGTTTAGAATAGCTTCAAATTCCAGCTTTTTAAAAGCGACATCAGCCAGTAATGAATCATCTTTTCTAAGATCTTACAATACTATAACCTACGGTGGCAAAAAAAACTGGGTTGGAACAAAGTTGTCTATTGAAGACAACGAACAAAGGGACATTGTAACGGGCACTTTAACCCCTTTAAGCCAAAGATTTAAATCTTATGAAGTTTTTACGGGTATTGGAGATAGCACCAAGGTTTTTGTTGAAATAGGTTATAAAAATAGGGTAAATGACAGTATAAGAAACAATGAATTACAAAAAGTAAATACCTCTAATACCTTCTATTTAGATTCTAAACTTATTCAGAATAAGAACACCAATTTATCTATTTATGCTAACTATAGAACGCTTAAAAGTGAAGAGGATAATATTAAGGATGAACAATCCATAAACTCGCGTATACAATTTAACCAAAAACTTTTTAAACGCATTGTGTTTTGGAACACCATATTTGAGACTAATTCGGGAACCTTACCCCAACAAGATTTTACTTATGTTGAAGTTGAACCTGGACAGGGCACTTATACTTGGATTGATTATAACAATAATGGTATTCAGGAATTAGAAGAGTTTGAAATAGCTCAATTCCAAGATCAAGGCACCTACATAAGAGTACTTCTACCCAATAGAGTTTATATTAAAACGCATCAAAATAGGTTAAGCCAAACATTAACCATAAATCCAGCGCAGTGGTCTGTTAGCAAAAAGAAATCTGAAAAATTTTGGTCTCACTTTTATAATCAGACCAGTTATTTAATTGATAGAAAGGTTAAGCGAGAAGGAAATAACTTTGACCTGAATCCTTTTAAAAGTGATGACGATAACCAGTTAGGGCTTCAATTAAACTTAAGAAATGTGTTGTTCTTTAATAGAGGAAAACAAAAGTATACCACATCTTACACTTACCTCAGTAACAAAACAAGAAATACCCTTTCGGTAGGTTTTGTGGAAAATAGTTTAAAAAGCCATCAATTAAACTTCAATCATAAACTATCGGATAATTGGCTGGTAACATTACTTTCTGCTATTGAGGATAATGAAAGTATAAGTGAAAATTTTGCAAGCAAGAATTACAATTTCGAAGAAACACGTTTTAACCCAAAATTATCTTACCTGTTCAATGATAATTCTAGTTTTGATGTATTTTACCAATTCGCCCAAAAAGACAACACAGTTGGTGCATTTGAGTCTTTAAAGCAACAAAAATACGGTGTATCTTTTATGTTCTCTAAAAATGCTAAAAGTGCTATTAACGGGGAATTCAATTACTTTTCTAATACATTTAATGGCAACGCAAACACGCCTGTTTCCTATCAAATGTTAGAAGGGTTACAACCCGGAAAGAATTTTACTTGGACTTTATTCGCGCAAAGGAAAATCACTAAATACTTAGATCTTAACCTAAGTTACTTTGGCAGAAAAACCGAAAGTAGTAGAACCATACACAGTGGTTCGATTCAGTTGAAAGCTTATTTTTAAAATTGTGAATCAATTTTATTAAAAACAGAAATAATTGTACTTACTGAAGCTATATAGAAGTCTTGATTAATTTTTTCAAAAACATCTGTTGGCTCATGATAATCGTCGTGATCTTCTACTCCGAAATATAAAAATGGAATGCCTTTTTTATGAAATGGTGTATGATCTGATGCATAAACCCAACTATCTTTATTATCATATCCATCATGCCCAGATATCAACTTAATTTCCTTTGAATTTACACAGCAAACCGCTTCCTTCAAAAATGTATTAATATTAGCCCCAACAACATAAAGTTCCTTTTTATCACTGCGGCTAATCATATCCATATTTATGTTTAACAGTATTCTGTCTTCAGAAAAAGGTAAGTTATTCATGAAATAAGAAGACCCCTTGGTTCCAAGTTCTTCACCATCAAAAGCAGCCAGAACCACAGTATGTTTGGGCGGGTGTGTTTTAAAATATTCTGCAAAAGCAAATAAAGCCCCTAGGCCAGACGCATTATCATCTGCCCCATTAAATATTTTACCTTTTCTAACACCCAAATGATCGTAGTGCGCACAAATAACAATTATTTTCTTTGGTTCGCATGTTCCTTTAACATACCCTAAGACATTGGTAGCTTTATATTCCTTTTTGCCTTTGTAAAAAATGAAAGGTTGCTCAAAGGTCTTTTTTATAGGTTTTACGCCTAAAGAATGAAACTGATTAATGATATACTTTTTAGCACGAATAGCACCAATAGTACCTGTATGTCTGCCTTCGAATTGATCTGATGAAAGTGCCTTTACATGTCTTAGTATAGTCTCTTTTTCGAAGTATTGCTTTTTACATTCTTGAGAATACCCAACAGATAAATAAAAAATAGAAATTAGTATTAGGCCTAATAGATTGGGTATTCTCAAAAATTGTATCATTTATTAACAGATTGGAATTGGGACTCTAAAGGTACACCATAAATTGATTCTAATTCTTTTACACTCTTTTTATAAAATGCTGTCTCTGGTGGAATACTAAAATTGTTCCAAAAGTTAGGATTATACTTTATTTCTATATCACCCATATCCTTTTTATAACCTTCGTAATTTCCAATTTTTATCTTCTTTTTATTTGTTTCTACACCTAAAACAAACGCTTCATGCCTATAAGATACAGGCACTTTATCTGAAGATGTATTTAAAAGCCTTTGTTGCATTTTATTTATGGGTTTATCTTTTGCCCAAACCCTATTATGATAACTTAATATGAGTTTACCGTTAGGGCCTTTTTTATAAATCCACACCGAATTTAAATTAGAAGATTCAATTTTATAAATACCTTTAGTATCTACACCTATATACAATTTTATCCATCTCCATTTGTTCTTTTTTCCTTTACCTTCTATAATAACAATGTCTTCTCCATCATAAGATGAATCTCCAATTTTCTTCCAATTGTAGCTCTTTTGATTTATACCTTTTCTAAAAGGATTTGTATTGGCCACATTTAATACTTGATGACCAGGATACTTGTCTTTTATAAACCTGTAATCTGCGGACTTTCTTCCTTCGGCAACTTCGACCCTAGCATACTGTGGAGATGTTAATCCGCGATCTAAAACTTTTATGTAATGCTCCACTAAAAAACGAGATTTTCCGGCCTCGGTAGAAAATCTTCTGTACAACATATTTAATTGATGAGAGGTTCCTAGAGATGTATTTTTAGCACCTTTAATAGCATTTTTCACATAATCTCCAGGAGCAAGAATATTTACCTCATCTAGAGATACAATATCCTCTTTTAGTATTAACACTTTCTCCTCTAATTTAAGAAAGTCTTCTACTTTAATCTTATACGTTACATATCCTATACTTGAAACTTCAAGAATATCAGAAAGATTGCTTTCTGAAAGCTGTAAATAGAAACTTCCATCTTCTGTTGTTGCTGTACCTAAATATTTCGAAGGAATTCCAATGGCTGCATAGGGCACTTCATAACCATTCTCATCTTTTACGACCCCTTCTAGCTCAATTTTTTGTTGAGCGAAGACGATTGAATTAAACGCAAATAAAAAGGCTAAAACCAGTTTAACCTTAGGTTGTAAATTAGTTCTTAATAACATTTCCATCATTCTTTTAATTAGAGGTACATATTAAAAAACAAAAACCATACCTTGTACAAGGTATGGTTTTTTTTGGATAATGTTTATTTTTTACTTGAACTACAAAGAAGCCTTAATAAGCTCTCTATTCATTCTTGCAATGTTATCAAGAGAAATTCCCTTAGGACACTCTATTTCACAAGCTCCTGTATTCGTACAGTTTCCAAAACCTTCTAAATCCATTTGAGCTACCATATTCTTAACACGATCTGCAGCCTCAACTTGCCCTTGCGGTAATAGTGCGTATTGAGATACTTTTGCTCCAACAAATAACATGGCTGAAGAGTTTTTACAAGTTGCAACACAAGCTCCACAACCAATACATGTTGCAGCATCCATAGCCTCATCTGCTGCATGTTTTGAAATTGGAATAGCATTAGCATCTTGTGTATTACCTGATGTATTTACAGATATATAACCACCAGCTTGTTGAATGCGCTCAAATGAAGTTCTATCAACAATTAAATCTTTAATAACTGGAAATGCTGCTGCTCTAAATGGTTCTATTGTAATAGTATCACCATCTTTAAACATACGCATATGTAATTGACATGTAGTCACACCTCTATCTGGCCCATGAGCTTCTCCATTAATATACATAGAACACATTCCGCATATACCTTCACGACAATCATGATCAAATGCCACAGGCTCATCGCCTGCTGCTATCAATTGTTCATTTAGAACATCCATCATTTCCAAGAAAGACATATGTTCTGAAATATCATTTACCTTGTAAGTTTCCATCTTACCTTTTGATTGAGCGTCTTTTTGACGCCAAATCTTCAATGTTAAATTCATTCCTTTTCCTGACATATCTTTCTTATTTATATGAACGTTGTTTTAATTCAATATCCTTAAATTCTAATTCTTCTTTATGAAGCACCGCATCAGCTGGTTCTCCTTTATATTCCCAGGCAGACACAAACGCAAAATCTTTATCATTACGTTTAGCTTCTCCTTTTTGAGGTCCGTCTTCTTCTGCTGATTCTTCTCTAAAGTGCCCCCCACAAGACTCCTCTCTTGTTAAAGCATCTTTAGCAAACAATTCTCCTAGCTCCAAGAAATCTGCAACTCTACCTGCTTTTTCTAGCTCAGGATTCATTTCATTAGCACCACCAGGGACTGAAACTTCCTTCCAGAACTCTTCACGTATGGCTTTAATTTCGGCCATTGCCTCCTTTAAACCTTTTTCGTTACGAGCCATCCCTACTTTGTCCCACATTACTTTACCTAAACGTTTATGAAAGTAGTCAACAGACTTAGTACCTTTGTTATTAATAAAGAAATCTATTCTATCTTTCACCTCTTTTTCAGCTTCATCAAACTCTGGCGTGTCTGTTGGAATAGTACCTGTTCTAATATCATCGGATAAATAATCTCCAATAGTATAAGGTAATACAAAATACCCATCTGCGAGACCTTGCATAAGAGCAGAGGCACCTAATCTATTTGCTCCGTGATCAGAGAAATTAGCTTCTCCAATACAATATAATCCAGGTACTGTAGTCATTAAATTATAATCTACCCAAACACCTCCCATAGTATAATGTACCGCTGGGTAAATCATCATTGGTGTTTCATATGGATTTTCATCTACTATCTTCTCATACATTTGGAATAAGTTACCATACTTAGCTTCCACTATTTTCTGCCCAAGCTCATAAATTTTATCAGCTGAAGGGTTAGCTATACCTTGTATTTTGGCTTGCTCTTTTCCGTAACGTTGAATCGCCGCAGCAAAATCTAAGTAAACAGCTTCTCCAGTAGCATTTACACCATAACCCGCATCACAACGCTCTTTTGCTGCACGAGATGCAACATCACGAGGTACAAGGTTACCGAATGCAGGATAACGTCTTTCTAAATAGTAATCTCTTTCATCTTCAGACAAATCAGTAGGCTTTTTACGTCCTTCTCTAATTGCCAACACATCATCCATGTTTTTAGGTACCCAAATTCGTCCGTCGTTACGTAAAGACTCAGACATCAAAGTTAATTTAGACTGATAGTCTCCCGAACGAGGAATACATGTTGGGTGAATTTGTGTATAACATGGGTTTGCAAAAAACGCACCTTTTTTATGAATTTTCCAACTCGCAGATACATTTGAACCCATTGCATTCGTTGATAAGAAAAATACATTTCCATAACCACCAGAAGCAATTACTACTGCATGAGCAGAATGACGCTCAATTTCTCCTGTAATTAAGTTTCTAGCTATAATTCCTCTTGCTTTTCCGTCTACCTTAACAACATCTAACATTTCATGACGGTTATACATTTGAATCTTTCCACGAGCAATCTGACGGTTCATAGCAGAATACGCTCCTAATAATAATTGTTGCCCAGTCTGTCCTTTGGCATAAAAGGTTCTTGATACAAGAACACCACCAAATGAACGGTTGTCCAATAACCCACCATAATCACGAGCAAAAGGAACACCTTGCGCCACACATTGGTCAATAATATTAGCTGATACTTCAGCTAAACGGTATACATTAGCTTCACGAGAACGGTAGTCACCACCTTTTACAGTATCATAGAATAATCTGTATGTTGAATCACCATCACCTTGGTAATTTTTTGCGGCGTTGATACCTCCTTGTGCAGCAATTGAGTGGGCACGTCTAGGAGAATCTTGATAAGCAAAAGCTTTTACATTATATCCTAATTCTGCTAGTGTAGCTGCTGCAGAACCACCAGCCAAACCTGTACCAACAACAATAACATCTATTAAACGTTTGTTTGCTGGGTTTACTAAGTTTATTTTATCTTTATAAGTAGTCCATTTATCTTTAATAGGACCCTTTGGTACTTTTGAATCTAAAACACTCATATTCTAAAAATTAATGGTGATTAAAATGATGATAAACAGCTACGATTATAAATCCTAAAGGAATGATAATTGAGTAAGCTTTACCAAATGTTTGTAATGCCTTTTTTCTACCAGCAGTAGAACCAACAGATTGAAATGCCGATGTAAACCCATGTAATAAGTGTAAGGCCAATAAAATAAATGACACAACATAAGCTCCAACTCGTAATGGACTCACAAACTTTTCCTGTAATTCATGAAAGTATCTAAAGCTACCATCATGCATTCCAGTCATATCACCTTGAATGTATTTAACATTTATTTCTGGAATCCAGAAATCAATAAAGTGTAATACTAAAAACGCAAGTATTACTAATCCGCTATATATCATATTTCTACTCATCCAAGTAGAATTAGCAGCTCCGTTGTTTTTTGCATAAGAAACGCCTATTGCTTTTTTATTTCTTAATTCTAAAACAAATCCCATCACAAAATGAAAAACAACCCCAAAAATAAGTACTGGTTGCAACGCAAATTGCACTGCTGGATTGGTTCCCATGAAATGAGATAATTCGTTAAATAAATCTTCACTAAAAATTGAAGTTATATTAACTGCTAAGTGAATGATAAGGAAAAACATTAGGAAGAATGCAGAAAGCGCCATGGCTATTTTCCTCCCTATTGAAGATTTTAAAAATCCGCTCATTATTTATAAAATTTAGTAGTATGATACAAAGGTAAATTACTAGATACTCTTAGGCAAAAAGTAGGCAATTTAAAATCATAATTTAGAACAATTATAAGTAATAATACTTAGTTTTTAAACTATGATTTTAGTCATAGTTTAAAAACTCCAAAAATAAACCCAAAAAGGAACAAAAATCCAAGGTTTAAATACTGCTAAAAATCTACTTTTTCTTCATACTTTTACCTAATGGAAAAATTTAATTTGTAATTAACATGAAATATTCCCCTATAAATCGTAATCTTTTTATCAAAAATAGAGAAAATTTTACATCAAAAATGGCTCCCAGTAGTTTAGCTGTTTTTAACTCAAATGACATATACCCCATTAGTGCAGATAGTACATTACCTTTTCAGCAACACCGAGATATTTTCTACTTAAGTGGTGTAGACCAAGAAGAAAGTATTTTAGTATTGTTTCCAGATTGCCCTAAAGAAAAACATAGGGAAATCTTGTTCTTAAGAGAAACTAATGAACACATTGCTATTTGGGAAGGAGAAAAATTAACTAAAGAAAAAGCTTTTGAGGTTAGTGGCGTAAAAACCGTTTATTGGTTACAAGATATGGAACGTGTTATGTTTGAAATCATGACGCAATGCGATACAGTATATATCAACACAAACGAACATTACCGCTCAAACGTAGAAGTTGAAACAAGAGAAGATAGATTTACAAAGTGGCTTAAAGAAAAGTATCCTGCGCATTCTGTAGCAAAAAGTAATCCCATTCTACAAAGATTACGTTCAGTTAAGGATGATATAGAATTAGATTTAATTCAACACGCCTGCAACATTACTGAAAAAGGTTTTAGACGAGTTTTAAACTTTGTTAAACCTGGAGTTATGGAATATGAAATTGAAGCCGAATACATTCATGAATTTATAAGAAATAGATCTAAAGGATTTGCTTATACTCCAATTGTTGCCAGTGGTAATAATGCCAATGTTTTGCATTACATAGAAAACAATAAAGCATGTAAAGCGGGGGATTTAATTTTAATGGATGTTGGTGCAGAATACGCCAATTACTCTAGTGATATGACGAGAACAATCCCTGTTTCTGGAAAATTCTCAGACCGACAAAAAGCGGTATACAATGCAGTTTTAAGGGTGAAAAACGAGGCTACAAAAATGTTAGTTCCGGGAACACTTTGGGAAGAATATCATATAGAAGTTGGTAAAGTAATGACTTCAGAATTGTTAGGCCTTGGTTTACTTGACAAGGCAGATGTACAAAATGAAAACCCAGATTGGCCGGCTTACAAAAAATACTTAATGCATGGCACCAGTCATCATATGGGATTGGACACTCATGATTATGGCATTTTAACCGAACCAATGCAACCAAATATGGTATTTACAGTAGAACCGGGCATTTATATACCCGATGAAGGTTTTGGAATTAGAATTGAGGATGATGTTGTAATTCAAGAAACAGGTGTTCCATTTAATCTTATGAAAAATATACCAATTGAAGCAGAGGAAATAGAAGATTTAATGCAAAAGTAGTACATAAAAAAAAGAGGGATTAATAATCCCTCTTTTGGCAAAAACTTAAAATTTTATTTTTAAATAGCGACTAACTCAAATAAATATTCATTTAGCTTCTGCAGTGTTCCTACTTTATTTTCTGTATCGATTAATATGGAAATATTGTTTCTACTACCTCCATAAGAAATCATTCTAATATCTACATCTTTTAATATTTGAAACATTTTAAACGTTTCTTCATGATCTACTATTGAGTGCCCTACAAGACACACAATACTCTGATTTGTATCCACCTCAATTGATGCGAATGTTTCTAATTCTGCAATTATCTTGCCAAGGTTTTTATCATCGTCAATTGTTAAAGAAACCGCTACCTCAGATGTGGTGATCATATCGATTGAAGTTTCATAAGACTCAAAAATTTCAAATACTTTCCTTAAGAAACCATAAGCCTGTAACATTCTACCCGACTTAATTTTTATGGCAGTAATTCCATCTTTAGCAGCAATAGCCTTTATACCCGATTGTACGTGGTTTTTACTAATTAGCGTACCATGAGCGGGAGGATTCATCGTGTTTTTAAGTCTAACAGGAATACCATCTTTTCTAACCGGCAGCACTGTTTGAGGGTGTAAAATTTTTGCACCAAAATAAGCCAACTCCGCAGCTTCATCAAAAGACAAATTAGATATAGGTTTAGTCCCTTCAACGAATCTAGGATCATTATTGTGCATCCCGTCAATATCTGTCCAGATTTGCACTTCCTCAGCATGTATTACTGCACCAACTATAGTTGCCGTATAATCACTACCACCACGTTGTAAATTAGACACTTCATTATTAGCATCTAGGCAAATAAAACCCTGAGTTATATAAATATCAGCTTCAGGTGTATTGCTTAAAACACCATCTAAATCCTTTTTTATAGAAGCAAAATCTGGCTCTTTTACTTCATTAATTCTCATAAAATCCAACGCCGGTAATAATTGAGAATTAATTCCTTCTTGCTGTAAAAATTGATTAAACATAAAAGTTGAAAGCAATTCTCCTTGTGCTAAAATCTCATTTTCTAAAACTTGGGAGAAAGGTTTTGATGCACATGCTCTTAAAAAATCAAAACGCTCAGAAACATAAACTTTTACCGTAGTATTAATAGATGAACTAACTATCAATTCATCTATAACTGCTGTATATTTAGAATAAAGGTTTTCAACATCTTCTAATGCTTCGGTAACAGCATTACTAGCAATTTTAGAAGCTATACCTACTAATGAATTTGTTGTACCAGACATAGCCGATAAGACTACTATTTTTTTCTCACCATCATTAATAATGGACCTCACATTATTCATGTTCTCAACAGACCCAACCGATGTTCCACCAAACTTTAAAACCTTCATATCTATATTAATATTGTAAATAGACTTTCGTCTATATATTTCATTTTCATCATTTTGAGAAACAAAACTAAAATACATAGAGCGTTAAAACTTATTTTTATAAAAAAATGTTTACTTTTACACATATTGTTAAATAATTAACATAAAAGCAGATGAAAACTGTATCCAACTGTGTAGAAGACATTTTAATAACACAACCTTACCTAGAAGAAGCGTTGTCTAGAAATATTATTAACTATAGTGCTTTAGCTGTTGAACTCACGGAACCCATAAGCAAAATGTTAAAAAAGGACGTAAAACCAGGCGCTATTATGATGGCTTTAAGGCGTTATAATCCGCCGCCTACTTTGGGGAACTCCATTAAAATGAAACGGGTTATTCAAAACCTAGGTGATATCACTGTGCGTTCAAACCTTACAGATTTTACAGTTAAAAACTCGGAAACGTTAATTAATAACCACTCTAAAATTTTAGAGCGCATAAATAAAGAAGATAAACTTTTTTACACCTTTACCAGAGGTATTCACGAAAGTACTTTAATAATTTCGAGCAGTCTTAATGAATTTGTACATGACAATTTAAAAAACGAAACATTTCTTGCAGTTCAAAATGGACTTTCCGCAATAACTATTAACTTACCTCAAGACAATTCTAAAATAGCCGGTTTGTACTATCACTTCTTTAAAAGACTAGCTTGGGAAGGCATTGTATTGTATGAGGTACTTTCTACAACTAATGAATTTACTATTCTAGTTGAAGATGAGTATGTAGATAAAGCGTTTACCGCCATAAAAAGGGTTAAAGCTTAATTGTTTTTAGGTTTAAACTTCAATAATTTCTTCTGGCTTATAAATACTGTCTGTATACATTTCCCAAACTTTAAATCCGCCAGCTAAATTCGCCACTTGGTCAATACCATTATTCCTAAAAATTAATTCAGCTAAATAACCTCTTAATCCTTTTTGGCAAAACACTACAACTTTTTTGTTAAGTGCTTTTATAGCATCAATATGCAATCTTAATTCATCTAACGGATAGTTAATCGCTCCAGGAATAGTCTCTTTTTTATATTCCAATTCCGTTCTAGCATCAACTAACAACACATTATTATCTGATTTTATAAGTAATTCTAGATCCTCTACAGATATTTGTTGGCTTCTTTCATGTAAAACGTTCTCTGCAATGTATCCAGAAACAACAATTGGATCTTTTGCTGGCGAAAATGGTGGCGCATAAGCCAAATCCAATTGGGCTAAATCCGTAATTTTTAGTTTGGCATAAATAGCCGTACTTAAAACATCAATACGCTTATCTACACCAACTTCTCCAAAGAGCTCTGCGCCGTAGATTTCTTCGGTTTTTGGATTATAATAAATCTCTGTAATCAAATCCTTCTTACCAGGATAATAACCCGGGGTAGAACCAGCTACCGAGAGTATGGTTTTAAACGGTAAACCTTTTTGAGCTAAAGTGGAGGCATTCATTCCTGTTCTTGCTAATGTGAAATTAAACACCTTAACGATAGCCGTTTTGTAAGCACCTTTAAATGTTAGATTTCTACCTAATGCATTGGCTCCAGCTGTTCTACCTCCTTTGTTAGAGTGTGTTCCTAAAGGGAAATAATCATACTCCTGAGTTTGTAAATTCTTAATTGACACGTTATCTCCAGCAGCATAAACGTCTTTAATAGAAGTTTCCATTGCTGTATTCACTATTAAGGCTCCATTATCAATGGCCTCTGCCCCCGCTTCAATTAGTAAGTCCGTATTGGGCTTTATGCCTGTACTTAATATGACAAAATCTGTTAAAATTGTTTTCCCATCGGAAGTGGTTACCGATAAAATTTTCCCATTAGTATCAATATTAAATTTAGACACCAATGTATTGGTTAGCACCTCAACACCTTCAGACTCTAAGATATTACCAGCAAAATTTCCAAATTTCTTTTGCCACATATTTAAAACATGAGTTGAGCCTTCAACTAAAGTTACCTTCTTACCAGCATGCCTTAAGTTTTCGGCTACTTCAACACCAATTAAACCGGCACCAATTACTGTAATATGTTTAGATACGTTGGTTAGACCTTCTTTAGTTATTTTATCAAAGTCTGGCATAGACCTACAAGTAGACCAGTTATGAGCTAATTTTACATTTTCAATTGGAGGTACAATTGATCTTGCTCCTGTGGCAAAAATTAAAATATCGTATGGGTAACTTGTTATACTGGAATATACCGTTTTGTTCTTTGCATCAATCCTAATAATTTCTTCATTTAAATGAACGTCTATATTAAATCTAGTTTTGAGTAATTGTGGCTTAACCACCATTAACCTATCTCTAGTCTCTATAACTCCCGAAAAAGCATAAGGCATTCCACAGGTTGCATAGCTAATATTTGCACCTTTTTCAAACAAAATAATTTGAGCTGTTTCATTTTCTCGTCTTGCTTTGGCTGCTGCAGAAGGGCCTGCAGACAGACCTCCTATTACTATAATTTTTTTCATTCTAAATTCAATTTCTATTCAAATTTCAATGAAAGTTTTCAACTAGAATGTAATATTTGTCACTTAAACGATTTCGTACGTTTTCAAATCTATTTATTAAAACTAAACGTATTATACAATAATGATATTTAGTTTTGCATGAATGTTAGATTATCTCTTAAAAGGTATTTTTAAATGACACTTAAGTATAAAGGCTTAGATATTTTTTTTAAAGATGAAGGCAAAGGAGGCGCTGTTGTTTTACTACATGGTTTTTTAGAAAACTCAAGCATATGGAAAGACCTTAGTGCTGAAATCTCCAAACGACATAGAGTTATATCAATAGATCTCTTAGGGCATGGAAAAACTGGTTGCCTGGGTTACATTCACAGCATGGAACTAATGGCCGAAGTTGTTGAGGCAGTGCTGAAACACTTAAAAATTAGAAAGTCAATTCTCATTGGTCATTCTATGGGTGGTTATGTGGCTTTAGCTTACGCTGAAAAAAACCCGGACAATGTAAAAGGATTATGTTTATTAAACTCTACCGCAAGTGCTGACACTCCAGAGAAAAAAATTAATAGAGATAGAGGTATTGAAGCTGTTAAAAAAAATCACAAAACGTTCATACGAATAGCTGTAGCAAATCTGTTTTCTTCAGAAAATCAAAAACTATTTTCTAAAGACATAAAGAAACTTATTGACCAATGCTTAAAGACACCCCTGCAAGGTATTGTAGCTGCCTTAGAAGGCATGAAAATAAGAAATGATAGAGAAGTCCTTCTTCATTTCTCTCCTTATAGAAAGCTAATGATTATTGGTAAGAAAGACCCAGCACTTAATTATGAGGCATTAATTGCCCAGACAAAAAACACAAAAGTTAAGGTGGTTGAATTTGATGGTGGACATATGAGTTTTATAGAGAATAAAACGGAGTGCAAAGACACAATATTGCATTTCATCGAAAATAAATAGTTATTCGTCGAATAATTGATATTTTTTTGTAAGTTTATATCCTCCAAATCAAAAATAATGAAAAAACCTACTTTAAGCCCTAAGGTATATTGCTCACTTTTTGGTCATGATTATGAGGTTACAAAAAAGGTAACGGAACATGTAAAAGAGTACACCTGTACACGTTGTAAAAAGCAACTAACCACCAATAGCAACGGAGAGTTAACAGAGTTAACTCCAAAATTTAGAGAAATCAACTTAATTTTAGAAAGAATTCATAACAGCAGAAAAGAACGTTTAAAGGGAAAAGCCGTCATTTCGTCGATTTGTTAATGTGCTGTTAATAACTTTCATCGGTTTTTTATACCTTTAAGTCATCTCCCCGAAACCCTAATTTTAATGGCTAATTTTTATGAAAAACATTCACTGCAAAGTATTTGGACATGACCTTAGAGTCAGTAAAAATGTCACTTTACATGTTAAAGAATACACTTGCAAAAACTGCGGAAAACAATTTACTACAAGCAGTAACGGCAACTTAGTTGAGTTAACTCCTAAGTTCAAAGAAATTAATACTGTTTTAGAAAAAATTCACAATAAACGTCTTCTTAGACAACAAAAATTGTATCCGGAGTTATTAGTTTTTAGGCATTAAAATTTTTCCACCCTTGAGCTTGTAGTTCAATTTTAGTTTCTGCTCTGGTTACCAAGTGTACACCAGCTTCTTTTTCTCTCATATAACCAATAACGGTTAAATTCGGATTGGCCTTTATTTTAGGGAAATCTTCCTGTGAAATAGTAAAAAGTAATTCATAATCCTCTCCCCCATTCAACGCAACTGTTGTACTATCTATGTTAAACTCTTCACAAGTTGAAATAACTTGAGGATCTAGAGGTATTTTATTTTCATATAAATCGCATCCAACATTACTTTGCCTGCATATATGAAGTATTTCTGATGATAACCCGTCACTAACATCAATCATAGAGGTCGGTTTAACCTCTAAATCTTTTAACAATTTAACAATATCCTTCCTTGCTTCAGGCTTTAATTGTCTTTCAACGATATATGTATAAGGTTCCAAATCTGGTTGATTATTTGGATTTACTTTATAAACCTCTTTTTCTCGTTCTAAAACCTGTAACCCCATGTAAGCTGCTCCTAAATCTCCAGTCACTACCAATAAATCGTTTGGTTTTGCTCCAGATCTGTACACTTCATCATTAACCACCTCCCCTATAGCAGTAACAGAAATCAATAACCCTGTTGTTGAAGAGGTTGTATCACCACCAACTACATCTACATTATAAATTTTTGCAGCAGTTTCAATCCCAGCATATAATTCTTCAAGAGCTTCTAAAGGAAATCGGTTAGAAACAGCAATAGAAACTGTAACCTGAGTTGCACTTGCGTTCATGGCATAAACATCAGACAAATTAACAACTACAGCTTTGTAGCCTAAATGTTTTAAGGGCATATAACTTAAATCGAAATGCACGCCTTCAACTAACAAATCTGTGGATACCACAATTTTATTGTTTTTAAAATCTAAAACGGCGGCATCATCTCCAATACTTTTAACGGTTGACGATTGTTTTACTTTAAAGTTTTTCGTTAAATGGTCTATAAGACCAAATTCACCCAAATCACTTAACTGGGTTCTTTGCTGATTTTTATCCTCTATCATAATGCAAAAATAATAGTTTTATTAGGTTAATTTTGGTACATTACAAATAGTTTTTGAAAGGTTCATAATATAATCGTTTAAAAAACCGTTTTAATTAAAAATTGCTTAGCTATGTCTTACTTTATAAAGAAACTATGCCGGATTTCTTTATTCGGATTGTTTTGTGCTACCCTAATTTTTTCTTGCGAGAGAGATAACAATATTCCTTTAAACACAGACATTAGTATTAATGAAGATGTTTTAGCTCCTTGTGTTAATGGATTTGCTGCAGGGTATCCATGCAGGGACTACGATTTAATGGCACATTTGCCAGTAGATACTTTTGATGGTAATGAAGGAAATGATTCTTGGGGTTGGGTAGATGAAACAACACAAAAAGAATATGCGTTAATGTGTCTTGATAATGGCGTTGGTTTTGTTGATATTACAGATGCTTTAAATCCAATATATTTAGGAAAATTACCTACTGCAACCATTGCTAGCCCGTGGCGTGATGTAAAAATATACCAGAATCATGCATTTATTGTGGCCGACAATTCTGTTGGAGAGGACAGTCATGGAATGCAAATTTTTGATCTTACTAGATTACGAAATGTTGCAAATCCGCCAGAGACCTTTACAGAGGATTTAAATTTTACTGGTTTTGGAAGAGCCCATAACTTGTTTATTAATGAAGAAACTGGCTATGCCTACATTGTTGGAAGTAGTTCTTTTTTAGGTGGGCCAATTTTTATCAATATTCAGGATCCAATGAACCCTGTAATTGAAGGCGGCTTTATTAATTTAGGTTATTCTCATGATGCTCAAGTTGTAACTTATAATGGCCCTGATTCGGATTATACTGGTCAAGAAATATTTATAGGTAGTAATGAAGATGAAGTTGTCATAGTTAATGTAACGGATAAAACCAATCCAACTATTATTTCTAGAATTACATATACCAATGTTAGGTATGCACATCAAGGTTGGTTTACTTCCGATATGAAATACTTTATTCTTGGTGACGAACTAGATGAACTTAGAATTGGCATTGATACCAAAACCATTGTTTTTGATTTTACAGACTTAGACAACCCGCAATTTCATTTTAATTATTTTGGCCCCACCTCGGCTATTGACCACAACGGATATGTAAAGGGAGATAACTTTTTCTTTGCAAACTACAATGCTGGAATGCGTGTTTTAGACATTTCGGATATAGAAAACACTAATGTATCCGAAGTTGGTTTTTTTGATACCTATCCAGACAATAACAACACTGGTTTTGATGGCGCTTGGACAGTTTACCCATACCTACCGAGTGGAAATATTATAATAAGTGATGTTACTAACGGACTTTTTATAGTTAGAAAAAGCGGCACTTAAGTTTTTGATTATGTTCACACAGAACAAAATATTCCAATTCCTTTCAATTGCTTTGGCAGTTTTAGTACTTCGGTGTTCTAATAATGACACCCCCCAAACATCTTCTCCTCCTGATAAAGACGTTACTTTCGTAAAAACTCTTGGCGGATCCAACAATGAAAGTGCTAGGTCTATTATAGCAACATCAGATGGTGGTTACGCTATCTTAGGATATACTCAAAGTTCTGATGGCGACATTACCAATAAAACCAATTCGTCTTTTGATTATTGGCTTTTAAAATTTGATGCTAACCACGCCTTACAGTGGCAACAGACATATGGAGGCGCTAGTGATGATAGAGGAAGCTGTCTCATTCAAACCCAAGATAACGGTTTTGCATTATTAGGTTCGCGTAAAAGCACCAACGGATTCAATGATTTTTGGGTCATTAGAACAAATGCTTCTGGTCATATCTCATGGGAAACATCTTTTGGGTTTTCTGGAACAGATGAAGGCATTTCTATTATTGAAACAAATGATAACGGCTTGCTCCTAACGGGTGTTTTAGATGTAACCGCATCTGGCGGACAAGGAAACACCAAACACAACTTAACCAAAAGACATGCTGGTGGTGATTACTGGGCAGTAAAACTAGATGCTTCTGGAAACCTTGAGTGGAGTAAATTCTTTGGAGGTACATTTACAGACACGCCCTATGATGTGGTTCAAACAGATGATAATGGTTACATTTTAGTTGGCTCCTCCGATAGCGCAGACACAGACATCAAGAATAATAAAGGCACCTATGATTTTTGGGTCATTAAAATTTCTGAAACTGGTAATTTGGTATGGGAAACATCCTTTGGCGGTACACAATTAGATGAAGCTAGAGGAATTGCAAAAACGAATGACGGTAACTTCATCATTATAGGAGACACCAGAAGTAATGATAAAGATGTAGGATTTAATAAGGGCGCTGCAGACTTTTGGGTCATTAAAATTTCTAATCAAGGTGATCTCTTATGGGAAAAAACATTTGGTGGTAGTAGTTTTGATGCGGCCCGCGCAATACATAGAACTAAAGACAATGGTTTTGTAATTTCTGGCAGTTCAAGAAGTGCAGATACAGACCTTGAGGCCAACAACGGGCAAAATGATGCCTGGGTCATAAAATTAAATAACCAAGGTAATCTTGAATGGCAAAAATCTCTTGGTGGCGCAGATGTAGATTTGGCTTATGATGCCATTCAATTAAATGATAACTCCATTGTTGTTGTTGGTGAATCAAATAGTTCAAATGCAGATATACCCGAAAACAAAGGGTTTTCCGATTTATTAATTTTTAATATAAAATAGCCCTATGAAAAAACTAAGTTTAGCTATTGTTAGTTTGTTCATTTTATTATCCTGTTCTTCGGATGATGGTAATAAAGGCTATAACATTAGTCTAAATTTTGGTCATATTTGGGATGATACACCAGTTACGAATTCGGATTTTAATACCATAAAATTCACTAATGCCAATGGTAATCAATTGAGCATAGAACGTCTTAGATATGTGATTTCAGATCTTACCTTCAACAATTCTAATGGAGAAACCATTTCTATTGAAGGTTATAATCTCGTTGATGTTACCAATGCGGAAAACTTAAGTTTTTCCCCAGCAGCAACCATTCCAAAAGGCAAATACACTAATGTGTCTTTTATATTTGGGTTTACCAATGCAAAGAATATTGATGCTGCCTATGCTGACTTAAACTCTGCAAGTTTTGGTGTACCTACAATGATGGGTGGTGGCTACCACTACATGCAATTAGACGGAAAGTTTATTAACAGTTCATCATCAGAACAAGGTTATAACTATCATGCCATTAGGGCGGTAGATAATCCCGGAGCGAGCCCAAGTTTTCCGCAAGACACTTTCTTTAAAGTAGACCTCGGAGCAGTTACTATAAATAGCAACACCAATCTTAATATTGAAATGAATATTGCCCAGTGGTTTAAAAGTCCACACACTTGGGATTTGGATGCCTTAAATCAAGCACTAATGCCAAATTCTACAGCTCAAATTATGATGTATGACAACGGACAAAATGTGTTTTCTTTAAAATCTATAGACTAACGCCAATTGAATAAACGGACTTTACATATTGCTTGTATACTTCTCATTTGCCTTTCCTGTGCTAATGAAAAAATAGATAGTTATAGTCCAACCCCGCAACCTTTAGAAATCCCGCAACTATTTCAAGACAAAATTTTAGCTCCCGTAATTCCAATTAACAATCCACAAACCAAAGAGGGTATAGCTCTTGGTAAAAAGCTTTTCTTTGATCCAATTTTATCTTCAGACAATACACAGTCGTGTGCAGATTGTCATGCCCCAGAAAACGCATTTACAGATACAGACCGGTTTAGTGATGGTATTGCGGGTATTTTAGGCACCAGAAATTCTATGCCTTTATTTAATTTAGCTTGGAATTATGATGAAAAGTTTTTTTGGGATGGTAACGCTTTTAGCTTAGAACATCAAGCCTTTGTTCCCGTAACAGACCCAATAGAAATGGCCAGCACATGGCCGCAAATAGAAAACAGACTTCAAAATCATAATGAATACCCAGAGTTGTTTAATCAAGCTTTTGGTACCAGAATCATAGACTCAACCTTAGTAACAAAAGCCATTGCGCAATTTGAGCGCACTCTAATATCAGCCAATTCAAAATTTGACCAATTTCTTTTAGGAGAGGCCACGTTAACGCCACAAGAACAAAATGGTTTTAACGTCTTTATGGATGAAAATAGAGGCGATTGTTTTCATTGCCACGGTAGTGAAAATAATCCGCTTTGGACCGACAACTTGTTTCATAATAACGGGCTTGATTCTGAATTTTCAGATTTAGGCCTTGGCGCCATAACTGGAGATCCTGCAGACAATGGAAAGTTTAGATCACCCTCATTACGAAATCTAGCTTTTACATCACCTTATATGCATGATGGTCGATTTGCAACTCTAGACGAGGTGATAAACCATTATAGTGAAGGTCTACAAGCCTCTCCAACAATAGACCCATTAATGAAAAAAATTGCTGAAGGAGGTGTTCAACTTACGGCTCAAGACAAGGCAGATTTAAAAGCTTTTTTACTTACACTATCAGATTACGAATTCATTAAATAAATCAAAAATTCTTTGATAATCAGAAGTTTTACACGTTTATAAATGTGGTTTTTCAACATAATACTGTAAAAATTTTATTGTAATTTAAAGCTACTTAAAGCCTAAGACATGACATTTAATACAGCATCTAAACTCTATTGCTTCCTCTATGGGCATAATTATAAGCGCATTGAAAAAGCCAAAAAGAACACTCCAAAACTTATTTGTAAGACCTGCAAAAGCTATTTTACATACGACTCTAAAGGCGAAATAATTCCGTTTTCCGCTAAAAAGAACAAACAATTAAAACTTATAAGAAAGTTAAAAAAAAGTAGTTCGTAAATTAATCTTACCAAAATACCGAAGCCCTTCTAAAACGGAATAGCTTTTGATGACTATTACTTTTACATGCACAACAAGCTCATTACCTACAGCTTTCGCCTACTTATTCTGGTGGCTCCCTAAAATTAAATAAACAATAGCCTTTCCCAATAACATGAAACGGGTTTCGAATTCATGGAATAATTCCGCAAAAATGAATAAAAATGGGTTAAAATACCATATGTACGGTTTTCCCGCAGCAAAACGTCAATATCTTTTAATACTTTAACCAGCGTAAAGTCTCTCTAATATGAAATCTGGTTTACCGAATAGTCTATATTGTTATATATATGGTCATAACTACCACCGTGTAGAAAACTCAAATGACGACTCACCCAAATTGATATGCAAAAACTGTAAAAAGTATTTTGAATATGCTCCTAATGGTGATATTGTACGTTCTCAACAGCCTAAAAAAAGAGAAGAAGTGCAGCTTAGAGTATTACGGAAAATTTAATTTCTTCGCTACTTTCAAAGTTAATTTTCACCTAAAAACCTATTTTGTTTACTTATAAGAAAAACTTATTAGCCCATATGCTAATATAATGTTAGGTTACATTGAAATCCCTGACTTATATTGTATATTTGCAGTCAATTTAGTGCAAATCTAAATTAAAATAAGGGTATGATCAAAGTTTCAGAAACAGCAAAGAAAAAAGTGATAGAGCTTATGACCGATGATGGTTATGATGCTACTACAGATTTTGTTCGCGTTGGTGTTAAAAGTGGTGGGTGTTCTGGTTTATCTTACGATCTAAAGTTTGATAAAGAACAACAAGAAGAAGATAAAGTGTTTGAAGACAACGGCGTTAAAATCATAGTAGATAAAAAAAGCTTTTTATACTTAATTGGCACAACTTTAGAGTATTCCGGAGGATTAAACGGAACTGGGTTTGTATTTAATAATCCTAATGCCAATAGAACCTGTGGTTGTGGTGAATCATTTTCACTATAAACACATTTAAATCTTCCTAAAAGGAGGACTTTTAAAACTAATAAACTCGAAGCATGAGTAAATATACGGAAGACGATTTAAGAGAAGAGTTAAAAACCAAGGAATACGAATATGGTTTTTATACAGATATTGAGTCGGAAACATTTCCTAATGGTTTAAACGAAGATATCGTTAAAGCTATTTCTAAAAAGAAAGAAGAGCCAGAATGGATGACCGAATGGCGTTTAGAAGCTTTTAGAATTTGGAAAGATATGGAAGAGCCTGAATGGGCCAATGTAAATTACGAAAAACCAGATTTTCAAGCTATATCTTATTATTCTGCGCCAAACAGCAAACCTAAATATGATAGTTTAGATGAAGTTGACCCTGAATTATTGGCAACTTTTGACAAACTTGGTATTTCTTTAGATGAGCAAAAGAAATTGGCTGGTGTAGCCATGGACGTTGTGGTAGATTCTGTTTCTGTAGCAACTACATTTAAAGAAACGTTAGCAGAACAAGGCATTATTTTTATGAGTATTTCTGAAGCCATTAAGGAACATCCTGAATTGGTAAAGCAATATATTGGTACCGTTGTACCTCAGAAAGATAATTTTTACGCGGCATTAAATAGTGCTGTATTTAGTGATGGTAGTTTCTGTTACATTCCTAAAGGCGTAAGATGTCCTATGGAATTATCTACATATTTCAGAATTAACCAAGCCGGTACTGGTCAGTTTGAAAGAACCTTGGTCATTGCCGATGAAGGAAGTTATGTAAGCTACCTTGAAGGTTGTACAGCGCCTAGTAGAGATGAAAATCAATTACATGCGGCCGTTGTTGAGTTAATTGCTCTTGATGATGCAGAAATTAAATATTCTACAGTACAAAACTGGTTCCCAGGAAATGCTGAAGGTAAAGGTGGGGTTTACAATTTTGTAACCAAAAGAGGTCTCTGTGAAACCAATGCTAAAATCTCTTGGACACAAGTAGAAACTGGTAGTGCGGTAACTTGGAAATACCCTTCATGTGTGCTAAAAGGCGATAATTCGGTTGGCGAGTTTTACTCCATAGCAGTTACTAACAATTATCAACAGGCAGATACGGGTACCAAAATGATTCACTTAGGAAAAAACACTAAGTCTACTATCATCTCAAAAGGTATTTCGGCAGGGAAATCTCAGAACTCTTACCGTGGGCTGGTACAAATTCAGCCAATGGCTAAAAATGCCCGTAACTTTTCGCAATGTGATAGTTTACTTATGGGTAATGAGTGTGGTGCACATACCTTCCCATATATTGAAGCCAAAAATCAGTCTGCTCAAATTGAGCATGAGGCTACTACAAGCAAAATTGGTGAAGACCAAATTTTCTACTGTAACCAAAGAGGTATTGATACCGAAAAGGCTATTGCTTTAATTGTAAACGGATTTAGTAAAGAAGTATTAAATAAGCTTCCAATGGAATTTGCCGTTGAAGCTCAAAAATTATTAGAAATAAGTTTAGAAGGAAGTGTAGGTTAATCTCTAATTCCTATAAAAATAAATAACGAAGCAAACAAGTATGTTAAAGATAGAAAACTTACACGCTAGTGTTGAAGATAAGAACATTTTAAAAGGGATTAACTTAGAAGTTAAGCCTGGGGAAGTTCATGCTATTATGGGACCAAATGGTTCTGGTAAGAGTACATTATCATCTGTAATTGCTGGTAAAGAAGAATACGAAGTTTCAGAAGGAAGCATCATTTTTGATGGTGAAGATATCGAAGAATTAGCAGCAGAAGAAAGAGCACATAAAGGTATCTTTTTATCATTCCAATACCCTGTAGAAATTCCAGGAGTATCTGTTACTAACTTCGTTAAAACAGCTATTAACGAAACTAGAAAAGCACAAGGGTTAGAAGACATGCCTGCAAAAGATATGTTGAAGTTAATCCGTGAAAAATCTGATTTATTAGAAATAGACAGAAAGTTTTTATCACGTTCTTTAAACGAGGGCTTCTCTGGTGGTGAAAAGAAACGTAATGAGATTTTTCAAATGGCCATGTTAGATCCTAAATTAGCTATTCTTGACGAAACCGATTCTGGTTTAGATATTGATGCCTTAAGAATTGTAGCTAATGGTGTTAACAAACTTAAAAGTAAAGACAACGCTGTTATCGTTATTACACACTACCAACGTCTATTAGACTATATAGTACCAGATTATGTACATGTTTTACATAATGGTAGAATTGTAAAATCTGGAACTAAAGAATTAGCGCTAGAGCTTGAAGCTAAAGGATACGATTGGATTAAAGAAGAAGTTGGTGCATAAAGTAGTAAGCAGTCTCAAATCTCAGTAGACAGTGTTTATTGTAACTGAAAACCGCGACTGAAAACTGAAACAACATGAGTTTAAAAGAAAAATTATTATCGTCATTTATAGTTTTTGAAAACCAAGCTGAAGCAGATTCTTATGTGCATGAGGTAAGAAACGAAGCTATAAAAACCTTTGAAGAAAAAGGCTTTCCTACCAAGAAAGACGAAGCTTGGAAATACACTTCTTTAAATAAAATTTTAAAAGAAGACTATAGCGTATTCCCAAAACAAGAAAATGCTTTAGAATATAGAGATGTTAAAAAATATTTTATCCATGAAATAGACACTTATAAAATTGTGTTTATTGATGGTAAATATTCTTCACATCTGTCTGAAACAACACATGACGGATTAGATGTATGCTTAATGTCTGCAGCGTTAACCAAACCGAAATACAGGTTAATTATAGAAAACTACTTTAACAAAGCTTCTAGCAAAGACAGTTTATCTTCTTTAAACACTGCATTCTCAAAAGAAGGAGCCTACGTTCATATTCCTAAAGGGAAAGTGGTTCAAAAACCAATTCAAATCATTCATTTCTCAACTGGAGATGAATCTGCAACCATGTTACAACCTCGTAACTTAATTGTAGTTGAAGAGAATTCTCATGTACAAATTATAGAGCGTCATCAAAGTTTAACGAGCAACCCTGTTTTAACGAATTGTGTTACCGAAGTTTTTGCTAAAAAACGCGCTATTGTAGATTATTACAAAATCCAAAACGATACCCAAGATGCTTCTTTGGTAGATAATACGTTCATTAAACAAGACCGAGAAAGTCATGTATCGGTGCACACCTTCTCTTTTGGTGGAAAATTAACTAGAAACAATCTTAATTTTTACCAAGAAGGAGAACGTATAGACTCTACTTTAAAAGGGGTAACGATTATAGGCGATAAACAACATGTAGACCATAACACTCTGGTACATCATATTGAACCGAATTGTGAAAGCCACCAAGACTATAAAGGTATTTTTGCAGACCGTTCAACAGGTGTATTCAATGGTAAAGTTGTGGTTGAAAAAGAAGCGCAGAAAACCAATGCGTTTCAAGCCAATAACAATATTTTAATAAGTGACAAAGCTGCCATTAATACAAAACCACAGTTAGAAATTTTTGCAGATGATGTAAAGTGTTCTCATGGATGTACTATTGGTCAGTTAGATGAAAGCGCCTTATTTTACATGCGTTCTCGCGGAATTCCGGAAAAAGAAGCCAAAGCCCTTTTAATGTATGCATTTAGTAATAACGTTTTAAGTTCTGTAAAAATCCCAGAAATTAAACAGAGAATTACTAAAATTATAGCCAAACAATTGGGCGTTAATATTGGTTTTGATCTATAAGTACTGAATTCATTTCAGTATAAAAATTATTTGTAGCTAATTCCCGCTTTCGGCAGTCGCTTCCCGATTTTCTTATCGGGAGAGCTTCAACAAATGCCTCAATCGGGGCTAAAAAACAACTATGTTAAACGTTGAAGACATCAGAAAAGATTTCCCTATTCTCTCAAGAGAAGTGAATGGAAAACCTTTAGTATATTTTGATAATGCGGCTACATCGCAAACACCTCAACAAGTTATAGATGCCATTGTAGATTATTATTCTAACTACAATGCAAATATTCACAGAGGTGTACATACTTTAAGTCAAGAAGCTACAGATTTATACGAGCAAGCCAGACAAAAAATACAGGCCCATTTTAACGCTAAACATAGCTACGAAATTATATTCACCTCCGGAACAACCCATAGTATCAACTTAGTTGCTAACGGGTTTTCTGCTTTACTCAAAAAAGGAGATGAAATAATAGTTTCTGCTTTAGAACACCATAGTAACATTGTGCCTTGGCAAATGCTTTGCGAACGTACAGGAGCCACACTAAAAGTTATTCCAATGAATGACGATGGTGAGCTTGTTATGTCTGAATACGACAAGTTATTATCTAAAAATACGAAACTAGTTTTCACCAATCATATATCTAATGCCTTAGGAACCATTAATCCTATAGAGTATATCATTGCAAAAGCACATGAAGTTGGTGCCGCTGTTTTAATTGATGGTGCGCAAGCTTGCCCACATATAAAACCAGATGTACAAGATTTAGATGTAGACTTCTACGTAGCTTCGGCCCATAAAATGTGTGGACCAACAGGTATGGGAATGCTTTATGGCAAAGAAGAATGGCTGAACAAATTACCACCGTATCAAGGTGGCGGCGAAATGATTGCCGAAGTTAGCTTTGAAAAAACCACTTACGCAGATTTACCCCATAAATTTGAAGCAGGAACTCCAAATATTGCTGGCGGTATTGTATTTGGAACCGCAATAGATTATATGAATGCTATTGGGTTTGATGCTATTGCCAAATATGAAAATGAGCTCTTAGAATACGGTACTCAAAAGCTTTTAGAAATTGAAGGCTTAAAAATCTACGGAACGTCACAACATAAAACATCTGTATTATCGTTTAACTTAGAAGGCATTCATCCCTATGATGTGGGTTCTATTTTAGACAAATTAGGTATTGCTGTTAGAACAGGACATCATTGCGCGCAGCCTATTATGGATTACTACAAAATTCCAGGGACAATCAGAGCTTCCTTTGCCTTTTACAATACTAAAGCAGAAATTGACGCTTTAGTTGAGGGGGTTAAAAAAGCCAAAATGATGTTGTCTTAAAAGTAAATTTTGTCAACCTGAACGCTCACACCGGGCATAGTGTTGTTTAAGGTTCCCATTATACAGTCTAAGATTCTGAAATACTGAAATAAATTCAGCACATGCAAATTCAGAATGACAACTGACCAGAAAAATTAGGCATCTTTTTTGTACTTTCAATACTGAAATAAAATTTAATCTAAGATGAAACCTATCTTATTATTTTTTTGTCTGATGGTTTTACGCTGTTGCTGGGGACCATCTAATTATCAATTAATGTTAGATTCTCAAAATAATAGTACAGCCGTGAAAGACTTAAATGGTAAATACAACGTTGTTCATTTAAATGACAGGGATGTATCTTCATATAACCTAAATATTAGTTTTAATAAAGCAACACAGCAAGCCTCAGGATTTTCAGGATGTAATCGTTTTTTTGGTTCTTATTCAATTGATGGTAACTCCTTAAATTTTGGCGAAATGGGTGCCACCAAAATGCTATGTCAAGATGATAAAAATACTATTGAATCGTCTTTCTTTAAAGCACTAGGAAAAGCTAATACCATCCTTTTTAATAAAAGTGGCTTTTCGCTCTTTCAAAATAAAAAACTACTCCTTATAGCGGAAAAAGAGCAAACTTCTTTTGAAACAATTTCGTTTGAATACTCCGCAGTGTCCCGTGGTTCTTATCAATTCATAAAACTTAATAACAAATCTATCTCATTTCAAAACACGAGAAACGGAAACCCTCAAAACGTCATATGCAAAAAAGAACAATGGACCAAGATTATTAACGCTTCCAAAAGTATCACTTTTAAAAACATTTCTAATCTAGAAGCGCCGTCGCAAAAGCGACTGTTTGATGGCGCAGCTATAGCAAAACTAAAAGTAATTGTAGACGGCAAAACTTATGAAACACCAAGTTTTGACCATGGCAATCCTCATCCTGAAATTGCTAATCTTGTTAAAGAAATCCTATCATTAGCCCAAAACGTTGAATAGCAACTATTCTTGTTGTATTTTTGCTTAAAATTTGAGACCGTGACAATTGAAGATATTCAAAACGAAATAATAGACGAATTCTCTATGTTCGAGGATTGGGAGGAGCGTTACCAATATATGATAGATTTAGGGAAAGAATTACCCTTAATTGACGACCAATACAAAACTGACAACAACATTATTAAAGGTTGTCAAAGTAAAGTATGGGTGCATGCTGAAATGAAAGATGACAAGCTAGAATTTACAGCAGATAGTGATGCCATTATTACTAAAGGTATTATTGCAATTTTAATTAGAGCATTTTCGAATCAGCACCCAAAAGATATTATTGATGCAGATACAAGTTTTATTGACCAAATAGGACTAAAAGAACATTTATCACCTACGCGTGCTAACGGATTAGTAAGTATGGTGAAACAATTAAAAATGTACGCGATAGCGTACCAAACTCAACTTAATTAGGTTTATGCGTTGATACGTGTATTCGTTTAAACGTCTCAACAAATAAACGTATAAACATTCAAAAAATGAGTGATACTACAATAGATACAAACGCCCTAGGCGAAAAAATAGTAAACGTTTTAAAAACTATTTATGACCCTGAAATTCCAGTTGATATTTATGAACTCGGGTTAATTTATGACGTTTTTGTAAACGAAGATTACGACGTTAAAATTCTAATGACTTTAACAACGCCTAACTGCCCAGTGGCAGAAACTTTGCCTCTTGAAGTTGAGGAAAAAGTAAAATCTCTTGATGAAGTAAATAATGCCGAAGTAGAAATTACTTTTGATCCACCATGGTCTCAAGATTTAATGAGTGAAGAAGCTAAGTTAGAATTAGGAATGCTGTAACAATACACTATGTTTATAGTAGAACTAACTTATAAGGTTCCGCTTTCTGAAGTTGATACTTATCTTGAAGCCCATATTAACTATCTCAATGAGCAGTATGAATTAGGTCATTTTATTGCTTCAGGAAGGAAAGAACCAAGAGATGGTGGTATTATTTTATCAAAACTACCAAACAAAGAAACACTATTAGAAATTCTTAATAAAGACCCTTTTAAAGTACATAATCTAGCAGATTATAAACTTATTGAGTTTACTCCTAGCAAAGTAGGAAAAGGGTTTGAAAATTTAATAGCCTAAAGGTATGGCAGAAGAAATAGTAAATCGCGTAGCGAATAGTAAATTAATTACTTTAGATCTTGAGGATTTTTATCCTGAGGGTAAAAGAATCGTTTTCGATATTAAAGATTGGTTATTTGAAGGCTTCGTGCTACGTGAAAAAGATTTTAGAGCACAAGTGAAAGATTTTGATTGGTCGCAATATCAAGATGCCTACGTAGCTTTGACTTGCAGTTCTGATGCCATTATTCCGGGTTGGGCTTATATGTTGCTCACTATTCAGTTAGCACCCTATGCCAAACGCGTTGTTGTAGGTACTTTAGAAACCTTAGAAACATCGGTTTATCAAGATATCATTACAGATCTAGACACTTCAATTTTTAAAGATAAACCCGTAATAATAAAGGGCTGTTCCAACAAACCAGTGCCTCAAAACGCTTACATTATGTTAACCAATAAGCTTAAGCCAATAGCAAAATCTATTATGTATGGTGAGGCTTGTTCTTCTGTTCCACTTCATAAAAACCGCTAAATTCTTGTGACTTTATAGTTTTTAATGGGTCGAAAAAAAGGTGTTAATTGTGGTTTTAACCTGATTAACATTTGTTAAAATTAGTATATATTTGACCTCATTTTAAAAACTAAATTACAATGAAAAAACTATTATTTTTTGCTCTTTTAAGCTTAAGTGTATCTTATACTTACGCCCAAACTAAAGAAGAATTACAAGCTAAAAAGGCAGAAAAACAAGCTGAAGCAGATGCTGCTCAAGCAGAAGCTAACAAATTACAAGCACAAATTGATGCCCTTCCTGGTTGGAGAACTGGTGCCTTTGGTACTATTGGAGGTAGCTTATCTGGTTTTAATAACTGGTACGCTCAGGGTGCACCTAATAACAACTCAGGCAACATTGGATTTACTGTTAATGCATATGCCAATTTAATTCAAGATAAATTCTTTTGGAGAAACTCATTAACAACAAATTTAAATTGGGTTAAACTTGATGATAAAGATGATCCAAATGATAAAGATAGTTTTGAACCTACAACTGATGTATTCAACATTTCATCTCTTTATGGTAGAAACATTACTAAGACGCTTGCTGCCTCTGGATTATTAGAATACAGAACAACTTTATTAGACAACTTTAATGACCCAGGATACTTAGATGTTGGTGTTGGTGCTACATGGACTCCAGCTAAAAATTTAGTTGTTGTAATACACCCTTTAAACTACAATTTTGTTTTTGCTGATAATGATGCTGTTTTTGACTCATCTTTGGGTGCTAAAATAGTGGCAGATTACTCAAGACAACTTGGTGCTATAAGTTTTAAAACTAACTTATCTGCGTTCCAAAGTTATAAATCTAGCGATTTATCTAACTGGACTTGGACTAACTCCTTTAGTTACACGCTTTGGAAAATGATTGGTGTTGGTTTCGATTTTGGTTTACGTAGCAACAAACAGGAGGCTTTAAACTATGCCCTTGCACAAACTCCTGCTACGGCAACAGGATTTGATGATGTTGATAACGATTTACAAAGCTATTGGACATTTGGTCTAAGCTATAAATTTTAATAAATCATAAATCTACTTTGAACAAAAAAAAGGCTCTAAATATAATTTTAGAGCCTTTTTTATTTGATAAAATATAACCTTTTCTGCCTTACTCCATATCCTCATAATTATAATCAGGATATAAAAAGTGATTATATGGAAAACGCGTAATATGAATCTCTCTTACCTCATCATAAACGCGCTTTTTAAAGTCTTCTAAGTTACTTTTATTTATTGCCGAAATGAACAGAGCATTGTTACCTATTTTATTCATCCAAGTGCTTTTCCACTCCTCTAAAGAATAGTTCGCTTTGGTTCTTTCCGTCACTAAATCATCTTCGTCTATAGGTTCTTGTTTGTAAGCATCAATTTTATTAAACACCATAATGGTTGGTTTATCACTACTTTTAATTTCACCTAAAATCTTGTTTACCGAGGCTATATGCTCCTCAAAATTTGGATGAGAAATATCAACAACATGAAGCAATAAATCGGCTTCCCTTACTTCATCTAATGTACTCTTAAAACTATCTACTAATTGTGTTGGCAATTTTCTAATAAACCCAACCGTGTCACTTAACAAAAATGGTAAGTTCTGAATTACTACTTTTCTAACTGTTGTATCAAGCGTTGCAAATAATTTGTTTTCAGCAAATACCTTACTCTTACTTATTACATTCATAAGAGTAGATTTACCAACGTTAGTATAACCAACCAAAGCCACACGCACCATCTTACCTCGGTTACCACGTTGTACAGCCATCTGCTTGTCAATAGTCTTTATTTTGGCCTTTAAAAGAGCTATTTTATCTCGAACAATACGTCTATCTGTTTCTATCTCCGTTTCACCAGGACCACGCATACCGATACCACCTTTTTGACGCTCAAGGTGTGTCCACATTCCCCTTAATCTAGGAAGTAAATATTCACACTGGGCCAATTCCACTTGTGTTCTTGCGTAACTCGTCTGAGCGCGTTGCGCAAAAATGTCCAAGATCAAATTGGTTCTGTCTAGAACTTTCACATTAAGAATTTTACTAATATTTCGCTCTTGAGCTGCTGAGAGCTCATCATCAAAAATGGCAGTTCCAACTTTATTGTCTTCAATAAACTGGCGCACATCTTCCATCTTACCAGATCCTATAAATGTTTTAGAATTTGGCATTTCCATTTTTTGAGTAAATCGTTTTAAAACCTCTCCACCGGCAGTATGGGTTAAAAACTCTAATTCATCTAAATACTCTTTAGACTGAACTTCGTCTTGATCTTTAGTTATAATACCAATTAAAACTGCTTTTTCTAAGGCAATATCTTTCTTCTCTATCATAAATCGAATTGCTAAAGGTCTCCTTGATTTTTATCAAGGTTACCACTGAAATTGTCATTCTCGCAAAAGCGGGAATCGAAACAAAAAACTTTCGTTCAAAATTAAAACGTTAAGAAAGAAATATTTTTGTTGCGCAAAGTTACGCAATTACAACAATTTAAATTCACAAATTGCTGCGCAACATAATTGTTCTGCTATCCATTTAAATTGTCATTCTGGCAAATGCGCGAATCTAAAAAATAAAGAATCCATAGAATTCTTTATTTTTATATTTTAGCGTCTATTTTGATTTTTATGAGTGATTTATTTGAGGGCATCCCGATTCAAGAGAATATGCAAACCATTGCATTTTACAATGTTGAAAATCTTTTTGATTTAGAGGAAGATCAGCACACCAACGATAACGACTTTTTACCAACTTCCGCCAAGAAATGGACTCCCAAACGATACAAAAACAAATTAAGAAAATTAGGGTTTGCAATTTCTAATATTGGGAAGAAAGAAACTGGCAAACACCCAGCTATTGTTGGATTAGCAGAAGTTGAAAATGCTAAAGTTCTTGAAGACCTTTTAAACTCTAAACACCTAGAGGATTTAAGTTACAATTATGTGCATTACGAATCTCCCGATGAACGTGGTATAGATGTAGCACTTATTTATGATGAAAATGCTTTTGAAGTTACCAATTCTGAGGCATTTAGTGTACCTCTTACAGATGAAGACGGTACACCAGACTATACCAGAGACATTCTACTTGTAAGTGGCAATTTAGATAACCAACCTATTCATGTTATTGTAAACCATTGGTCTTCTAGACGAGAAGGCACAAGAGAAACAGAACATAAACGACTTGCATCTTCAGAGCAGGTTGCAAATATCTTAAGAACATTGCATCATGAAAATGAGGCAGCTAAAATAGTTGTGATTGGCGATTTTAATGATGAACCTCATAATAATAGTATTGTGCGCTTAGTTGAAGGATTTAATCTTTATAATCCGTTTGAAACACTTCGCTCTTATAACAGGGGAACAGTAAGCAGATTTAAGCAATGGAGTCTTTTTGATCAAGTATTTTTTACCTCAAACTTTTTTAAAAGTTCCAATGAGGAATTCGAATATTACAACGCCAATATATTTGATGAAGACTTTTTAAAACAGTTTAGAGGCAGATTTAAAGGGTCTCCTTTTAGAACATATGTTGGTAAAAAGTATAAAGGGGGTTACAGCGACCATTTTCCTGTTTACGCTATTTTTAAGCGATAGTTATCGCTTAATATTCAAATAAAATTGATTTCAAAAAGCTGAATGGGTTGCTTCTTTCCACGAAGAAGTAAATCATCAATTTTAGTAAATGAAAAGGTGTTATCTTTTTCGAGACTATCCATTAATTGTCCTGAGATGAGGATTTTAGAATTGTAGTTATTACACTCCGCCTGAATACGTGCAGATGTGTTTAAAATATCTCCTGTGTAAACAATATCTTTTTTAATAATCCCTATTTCTCCTGCTGTGACTGAACCGATGTGGTAACCGGCCTTAAATTCTGGTATAAGTCCAAACGCTTTGAGGTATTTATCGCTATGCGAATTAATGGCTTTTGAAATTTTTCTAAAACAATGCAAACAATTATTCTTATGAATACCTTGTTTTTGCTTCCATGTTATCACTATTTCATCCCCAACGTATTGATATACTTCTCCAGAGGTTTCTAAAATAGCGTTGGTCATATCGGCATAATACGTTCTCAATAGCTCAAAATACTTTTGATGCCCCAGATTTTCGGCAATTGCGGTTGAAGATTTCATATCCAAAAACATAAATATGCGCACTTCTGGTTTTGGTCTATGGTACTTCCCAAAGTAATTAAACAGTGCATTATTACCCATATAATCCTTAATTTCAGAATAAAACAATGCAAGATCCAAAACAACACCAACATAAAGTATCACACTCCAAAAAGCGAATTTAGAGATAAAACCGAATACCATATTGATTACAACAGGATCAAAAACTGACGTATCGTAGAGGTAGGCATTATTTATAAGTGCAATAACAATTACAAATACGAATACAAAAACCAGATAAAAAATACTCTTAAAGGCTATTTTTATCCAAAAGGGCGATCTTCTAAAGTATTTCTTCAGCCAAAAAATTTCAACAACACCTTGAACTATTCCCATTAAAAAGCTTCCTACACAAACCATGAATAGTGAATTAATGACATTGTACTTATTACCCGTAGCAGGATAGTACGTGAGTCTTCCTAGAATACCATATTCTAACATGACATAAACAAGCCCAAAAAACAACCATATGAGTCCGAAGGAAAATATTTGTATGAAATAACGCTTATATAATGGATGCAATTGCATCATGTAAAGATAAATATTTCATCTCTATTTCCTTTTTAGAGATAGTCTTAATATGGTGTATAATCAATGCTCACATCATCTAGTTCATAAACCCCATCGAAAGATTCTTTGTCCGCCCCTGTATATTTAAAAGCGATATGGATAGTTCCTGAGAGACATGATAAATCTACATTACCAGAATTAAACCAAGTTGTAAAAGAATCTGAATCTTTAACCACATAAGCATCGGATAAAACACTCCATGTTGCCGAGGTTACATTAGCTTCTGTACCATCCCAATCTTGGGAATACAGTACTTCCATAAAACTACTATCTGCTCTACTATTAGAGGTTTTAAAACGGAGTGTTTCTCCGTCTTGAGTATCTAGATCAATTTTGGGAGTAATTAACCAACCTACGTTCTTCGTATCCCCAGAACTGGCTGACTGAAATCTTGCAGAACGGCCTAAAGAGGCATTGGTTGATGTTGAAGACCAAGCTTCCCATCCTTCGGAACCTTCTTCAATATAATTTGTCCAACCATTACCTTTTACCAAACGGTTGTTCCGTTGCGATTCAAAATCTTCGAAGAATAGATTATCAGTTCCAAATGATGTTGCCAGCCCGCAGGAGAATTCTAATGGATCACATCTTTCTGTATTATCAAAATTTATAGATGCGAAACTTAAAGGTTGAATCACACTAAAATTATCTCTAAAATCCCGATTTAACACTCCAACTACACTCCCCTTTCCTTTAGGAACTAGTAATGCTTTAAAATCAGAAAATGTACTTGTTTGTAGTATCATTTGAATACCCGAATCGCAACTTTCCAACAACCGTAAACCATCAAATTCATCAAAAGACTCACTAGCAAAAGTGGCTCCTAATTCAAACCTATTCAATTGCATATTATTCAATTGAATTAGGGTGTTTTCATCTGCTTCGGTTAAATCTTCTAAATTCACTGCTTTGGGTTCTATTTCTTCTATTACTGTGCTTCTTAATACAATATCTTTATATTCTGCTGCTTGAATTTGTTTTACATTAACCGCGTCTCCTTTTCCAATGGTTAAAACACCGCTGGTTTCTCCAATGGTTAGCCCATTCAACTTAACATATACTTTTTGTCCGAACTGATAGGTGTCTGATAAATTACTCTTATTAATAGCTATCTTAAATCCAAGTCTTGGGTCGTTATCTGGATTACTATCATCTATTTTATTCTGAATGATGAGTTCTTCAAAAAAATTTCCAGCCCTATCCGAAGAGATTACATAACCTTCAAGATAAATAGCGTCTTGAATTACAACAGTAGTATTTCCGTCATTGACAGCTTGTTCATATAAAGATTTGATGGCTTTAAATGTTGTGATTTGGTTTTGCGGAACTTCGAGTTCAGACACTGAAATATCCGGAATACTGTATGCATCATCTTTAACACATGATACTAACAATACTACTAGAGTTAGAGTGAAAATCGATTTTAGATTGTTGAGTTTGATTATCTGCATAGTTTTGTTTTTTCAACCGCCATTGTGAGGAACGAAGCAATCTTGAGTTCATTATTAAATAGACTGCTACGGTCGTTCCTCCCTCACAGTGATATCATGCGTTCTAGAATCTGAGATTAAGGTTTAAGAAGTAGGTTGTTCCTCTTCCATACCAATATTTTGGCCCAAAAACTGGAGTATCTAGTGCTTTATCATCTCGTAATTCTCTATAGTTAGCGTTTCTACCTTGTTCAAATCCGCCAGTTTTATAGACTTCATCTAACAGGTTGTTGATACTTGCAAAAAAACCAACATAATACGCTCCTATTTTCCATGATTTTCCTCCTACCAAATTAATTACCATATAATCATCAAATCGTTCTTGTTTTAACAACTCTCTAGCCAAATCTTCATCATAATCATTAAACACATTTCCATCAAAATCTGTGTTAAAATTTGAAGACCTAGTTAATGGGCTCACATCAAGGTAGGTGTTTGAGAAAAAATTAGCCGTGGCCCCAAACCACCAATATTCTGGGTCCCTATATTCAAACCCCACGGAATAGGCATTTTGAGGACCAGATGCCAGCTTATAATTTTTTAATTGTGATTGACCAAAATCTTTAAAACCATTAATAAAACCAGCTTCTACAGACTCTTGGTCGGGCTCTGTAGAAAGATAAAGGTTAGGGTTATTAGCGTATGTGAATTGACCAACCGATGCTGCCCCCTTTAATTTAATACTAGACGTTACTTGAGCCTCAATACCTAATTCCGCACCTAAATGTTTTTTATCAATTCCTTGTAAAATCTCCTGAACGAAAACGGCATTATCTCCACCAATACCGTCGGCAAAGAAGAAGGAAATCTCGTTTGCATCTATTATTTTGGTGTAATAACAAGTAAGTTTTGCTTGAACAATAGGCGACCTTAGCATATAACTAAGATCAACTGCTATGATACCTTCTTCGGAACCATTAGGGACTATGTTATGATTTTCTCTAGAATTTGAAAAGGTATTTTGAATGGAGGGTGCTCTTGAAATGTATCCTGCATTTACATTAAACAGATGCTTTCCTGTAAGTTTTAATGTTGCACCGGCTTTTGCCCCAAATCCCGTAAAGGACAATTGTTCCCCTTTACCTAAGGAACTATTTGGAAAACCACCATTTTGATAGACACCTTCCCTTTGGTATTGGGTTTGTTTTACACTCCCTGAAACATAAAAATCCAGCTTACTATAGGTAAATTGTGCCTGAACAAAAGCGTTAAATTCATTGGCTAATATATTGTAATGATACTTAAATTTATCACCTTCACCCACCAATCTATTTGGATTTAACATATCGTTCTGAGCTTTGTTAATATCAGAAGCAAAACCATCAATATCTAAATACGTTGAAGCTCCAAAAAGGTCTACCACTTGGGCAAAATTTTCAGAATTTAGGTTTTTATATCCAATAGATGCATTCAAAATAGCATTATCATTTAGTTGCTTATTTAAGATGGTATTTATGGTTAACTGGGTATCATCTACTCTATCTTCGTACAACGCATAAATGGCATTTCCTCCATTATAGGAGTTACTTATATTAGCATCATACATCGCGTTCCAATTAATCTGACCTCCATCCTGAAACTCTTTTAAAGCGATATATGCAAATTGTAAGTCGTTTGGAAAGTTCCTTTCGAAGTAACTTGGTAGTTTTTGATAGTAGGTTGGACTTGGATTTGCACCGCCTCCTTCGGGGAATCCATTTATTAAATCGGTTCCATTATAATCTAAGCGGCTATTTCCTAGTTTTCCAAATTGATAGCCAATATTGGTAGTCAAGGACATACTATCATCTAAATTCCAATAATGATTAAGCATTATAATGGGTTCATTCACTTCCTTAATTCTCGAGTTCCGTTTTTTGCCATTTTGCCATCCCCAATACGCATTGTATTTTATATCCTTTAAACCATAAACTTCTTGGGTGTTAGGTGAGGATTTACCTCTCCTATTAGGTGTATAAATAGCTGTTAACCCCAAACTATGTTTTTCATTAAACTTCTTTTCAACCGATGCAAAAAACGAATTGGAATTGTATGATGTGGCATCTTGATAGCCCTCATTTCCCCACCGTCTCCCCAAAGAAATTGTGTAAGCCCAATTGTTTGACAAAAGACCTGAAGCGTAAGTAGCCATCACCCTGTTGGTATAACTTCTATTTGAAGATGAATACGTAATTCTTCTTCCTAGTTTGGCTTCTGAAGCTCTTAAATTAATATTAGTGCTACCTAAAACACCCCCAAATGTATAGCTAGAAGGAGATAATCCTGAGGCTAATTCCTGATTACGTAATACATCATTAACACCTCCCCAATTGCTCCATTGCGGCCTACCATTGTAAACCTTATTCACCTCAATTCCATTGAGTAAAATGGTGCCGTTATTGGAATCCAGACCACGTATTCTAAAAAAAGAAGAACTAAACTCAAACGCAGCCGTTCTTTGAAATACATCAAGCGACGATGCTAACAAACCCGAAATATTATCGGCACCACTAGCATCATCATTGAGTTCATCATCAGACAAAGTAATTGTAAACAAATCTTCAGTTTCGGAAAGATCTCTTTCTAAAGTCATATCGGATATGTTTAACATCTGACCTTCATTTATAACAATTGGAAATCGTTTAGTTATATAACCCTTTTTTGAAATTTTTAAGACGTGTTCTCCAAATGGAATATGGCTTCTGAATTCGAACTCACCTAATTGGTTGGTAAGCGTCTTTATATTGGTGTTTTCAACCTCAACTAAAACACCTACAATAGGTTTAAAACTATAATCTTCCTTTACACTCCCAAAAACTCTTGTATTTTGAGTGTATGCAGAAAAGGTAATAAAATAGATATATGAAAGAAAAAACGTTTTATTCATAGCAGAATAAGCATCAAATATTCACGAAATGTAAACTATTTCTTTATAAAAAACCAAATTTGTATTATTTTTATTTAATGCAATTCAAACAAAAACTTTCAAAATTTCAATTTTTATTTGCTGTTTTTTTCGTGGTTCTGGTCGGTAACACTCAAGAAAAAAAGCGCTATAAAATTCATACAATAGCTTTTTATAATTTAGAAAATCTGTTTGATGCCATAAACGAACCTAATAAGCTTGATGAATACAGCCCCATTATGGAAATTAAAACTGATAGAGCAAAAGTTTATAAACGGAAAATTAAAAATATGGCTCGTGTTATTTCGGATATTGGCTATGACAGTTCTAAAAATACACCAAGTATTATAGGTGTTTGTGAAATTGAAAATCATGTGGTACTAGAGGATTTGGTTAACTCTCCTGATTTAATTGATAGCGATTATGGTATTATTCAATATGATTCACCTGATGCTCGAGGAATAGATGTTGCTTTACTATACCAAAAGCGCATTTTTACTCCCTTGCATAGCAAAACCTATGAACTTAAAATCTATGACAGGGAAGACAACAAGAGAATCTATACCAGAGATCAACTATTAGTTAGTGGGAAATTAGAAAACGAAGACATACATATACTGGTAAATCACTGGCCCTCAAGACGTGGCGGCGAAACTAAAAGCAGATCTAAAAGAATAGCTGCTGCACAACTGAGTAAACATATTATTGACTCTTTACAAACCAAGAACCCCTATTCAAAAGTAGTTATTATGGGAGACCTTAATGACAATCCAACAAACGTAAGTGTAAAAAAGATTCTTAAAGCCAAAACTAAGAAAGGAAAAGTAGGACTTAAAGGTATTTACAATCCTTTTACCAAATTTTATAACAATGGTCTTGGTACCACAGCCTATAGAGATACATGGAGTTTATTTGATCAAATTTTAGTTACAAAACCATTTTTGACAAAAGATTACACCTCGTTAAAACTTTATAAAGCCAGAATTTTTAATAAAAACTATTTAATTACTAAAAGTGGCACATACAAGGGCTACCCCTTTAGAAGTTGGTCTAATGGAGGTTTCTCAAATGGTTACAGCGACCATTTCCCTGTTTATATACAAATTGTAAAAGAAGTTAAAAAATAGCAAGGATGTCTTCCTATATTATCCCATCCAAGTGCTCCAAGGAATTCTTGATAATAAAAGAACTAAAGCTATAGAATAGAATACTGCAATCTTTTTATGCTTTGCTTTAGAGGTTAGCATCTTTTTATGTTTTGAGTATCCTATTGTTATTAAGGCAATTGCAAGAATATTTACAAAAGGGTGCTCTACCAAATACAATCTGGCCAAACTATTACTCATAACTCCCCCACCTAGCTCACTCCAAAGATCAAATCTTGGTGATACAAAATATAAAACTAAACCTATTAACAATTGTACATGAGATAGTATTAAAGTAAATAAGGCTATTCTAAAATCTTGCGGACTATATTCCTTAGAACCTTTAATAATGGCGTTAAAAACGGCAATAATTAAGATTACTAATACTAAATATGCCCAATAAGAGTGTAAATTAAGAATGACTTCGTACATGATGTAATTGTTTTAGAATTTCAAAAATAATGATTTTAATCTATAAAAAAACCGCTTCTTAAAAGAAGCGGCTTCAATTTTATAATAGTTAGAACTACTGCCATTTATTCTCTGCATTTTCACCTCCCCATATAAGGGTTGCTAAATACGGATTGTCTATAAACGGATTTCTATTACCTTGAGCTCCAAGAATTATTGTATTTCGTTGTTCTTCAAAGGGAGACACAGGGTCTTCTATATTCCATTTTAAAAATAGCTCAATACTACCTACTCTTGTAAAGGATTCTCCATATCTTAAGTTAAGATACATCATCATTCTTGCAACATCGCCTTTCCATTCATCTCCAGGATACCAAGTTTCACCAATTAATTGATACGTTCCCGTACCATCCGCAAAAGGATAATTAAGTCTATCACTATTTACGGTTGCATCACAGGCTCTTAAATGATGCAAATCTGTTACGGCATCATCAGAAGTTAAAAGTGATTGTGGATAAACATGCTCGGTGTTAAACGTTTGCGGTGAATACGAATTAGATCCCGACGTATACTCCTCCCAATATCTACTTTCTCCTGAATACATTAAAATTACATTATCGGTATTGTTAAGATCTTCATCTGCATTATAAAGATAATTATGCCTTTCTCCATAGGATAATATTGTTGTGTGCTTTGTTTTGGTAACGTCTTCAAGTTCGTCCTGCATAATATCGGAATCCATTACAAAAAGAACATTATCGTAGTACGTTTGCAAAGCCGCAGGAATATTAAAATTAATTGGGGCTAATACATTTAACGTTACAGTTGCAGTTGAACACGAATTAGGGGAATCGTCATCGCAAATGGAATACGTAAAGCTATCGTTACCCGTAAAATCTGTTGGTGGTTCATAGCTTATGGTACCATTTGAATTAAGGGTTACTGTCCCTAAAGTTGCACTATCGTTCAAAGAACTTAAAACAGCATCATCTATAACCGAATCATTATTTAAAACGGTAGAGATGGTATTAACTTGATTTCTTAAAACAGTTATGGCGTCATCAACTGCAGTAGGATTTCCTTCATCCAAAACATTGATATTTACAGTTCCCGTAGCACAAGTTGGGGTAGCATCATTATCACATAAGGTATAGGTGAAGGTATCCATTCCAGAAAAACCATTTATTGCAGTATAGGTTATAGAACCATCATTATTTAAGACAACTGTTCCTGATGTTGCAGAATCATCTATTGACGTTAATTCAGCCCCATCAACAATTGTATCATTGTTTAAAATAGTTGTGAATTGAGAGGTTGTGTTTTCAGTAACTTCAAAACTATCATCAACAGCCACTGGATCTCCTAGGTCTGAAACCGTAACAGTTACCGTTGCTGTAGCGCAGTTTGGCGTACTTAAACCATCACAAATGGTGTAAGTGAAGGTATCCGTTCCAGAAAAATCTTGAGGAGGTGTATAAATAAGCCTGTTGGATAATTCTATAACAGAACCATTATTTGACGAAGATGCATCAAAATCTGAAATAGACGCATTATTTCGCAAAGTATCATTATCTAAGACACTAATAGTTACGGCTGTATTTTCCGGTGTACTAGCGGAATCATTAACCGCCACAGGAGGATCAGCTGGTGCAGGATCATCACTACCACCACAAGCAAAAACTAACAGTACCAAAAGGGAATAAATCTTTTTCATTTACATTTACATTTTAGCCAAAAAACCCCTTACAACCGTAAGGGGTTTTTAATTATTTTATTTTGAATATTATTCATTTAATACCCAAGCTCCGTTTTCCTTAATTAGTTTAAAAGTTTCCGTTCCATTTGATCCATTATAAATATCAAATGTAACAGCGTACTTTTGACCATTGTCTGCCGAAGGATTAATATCATTTAACAAGAAAGCAAGCGCTTCTACAACCATATCGTCTTTCCATTCTGCAGAATTTCCAACACGTCTTTCAAAATTCCCAAATCTATCCATACTACTTGTTGCATCTGGGTATTTATCTGTAAACTGACTCACAATTTTACCGTAATCTGCACCTAGTAATGTATAGTTAATAGTATTGTCTGGTACCCAAGCTCCTTTTTCGAAACCATATTGGAATGACGTTGCAATAACATCTGGAGTTAAGTTCCATTTATCTCCATCAAAAATACTATGTCCGTATTTAGTAGATACACCTCCTGCGAAGAAATCGTATTGTACCATTGCAACATCTCCAGCCTGAGCATAAGGGAATAAATCTTCTAAGAAGATATCTAGTATATAGACGTTGCTACTACTAAAGTTAGGGAATCTAAACCCGAAAGTATCAAAATCAGCTCTTTGGAACGCATATGGGAATTCCCAATCACCATCATTCTTAGCCACTACAGCAGAAACCTCAACAGTAGTTGCATTTTCAACATATGCACCACCTGTATACAATAATGTAACAGTTTCAGTACCTACAGAACCATTGTAAATAGCATAGGTAACGGCGTAAACATCACCTTCATTAGCTGCTGGTAAAACAATGTTAAGTGCTTCTAAAATCATAGCATCAGTCCAAGCATTTCCGCTTGATCCAACTCTAACATCAAAACTTCCGAATCTACCTAAGTTTGACGCTGGGTCTGGATATGCAGCCGCCAAATCTGCAGCTATAGTATCGTAATCATCACCCGTTAACGTATATGCCGTAGAACTACCTCCTGTTGCATCAACATCAAGCTTTAAGAAATTGTATCCATTATGTTGAACAACGAAAGACTCAGATCCAGAGCTACCGTCATAAATTGCAAATGTTACCACAACCACTTGACCTGTGTTGTACTCTGATGCTAAAATAGCGGTAAGTGCTTCAAGAATCATATCGTCTGACCAATAAGAATCTCTATCTGATCTTCTTTCAAAGTTACCAAATCTACCTGCACTTGAAGTTGCTTCTGGATATTTAGAACTTAAAGCACTTTCAATAGCTTCGAAATCATCATCGTTAAGTGTATAAGCTAAAACCTCTGCATTATAGGTTAGTTCTACGAATGTTCCATTGGTTGCAGTCTCATAGTTAGATGATAAATAATCATCAATACCGCTAAGGCTAGAGATTGTCTCTGAAGTAGATAATGTTTCTGGAACAGTTTCTGCAAACAAATTGTAACCAACGTTAACCAGAGATCCTTCTCCCCAAACAGGATATTTATCTGCTAAAAAGTCTGGTATAATTAAATCTGCTTGATCTTGACTTTCAAAATATTCTTCTCCGCTTAATTCTGTTTCAAACTCTTCGTAATCTTCAGTTGTAAACGTATAATTTTCAACACCTTGAATAAAATCTACACCTGGAGTTTCCGCAGCATCAAGATCATTATAAATATCATCTAGAGGGTTACAACCTACAAAGGTAACCGCTAAGATTAATGTGATTAAATAAATTAAATTTTTCATTTTCAAATTTTTTAAAAATTAAGTTTTACCCCTACACTAAACGTTCTTCCAAAACCATAATAAACTAAGGCAGTTTGGGCTGTAGATCCAGCACCGTCTTGTGCATCAGAAATATATTCTGTATCAAATACGTTATTTACTCTTCCTGTTAATGTAGTATCAAAAGGCCCTAATTTAAAGTCGTGTTTTAAGACAGCGTCAAAAATCCCAAAATCAGGTAATTTCCATGGTTGTACTGGGTCAGTAGCTAATTCAGCTGCTATTTCTTCTGGAGTAGCACCACTAACACCTCTATCACTTGGGTCAAAATCAGCGTAATTATCAGCAAAATAATTATAGTCAAGTATTAACCTAGTTTCATCAGATATACTATAATTTAAACCTAAGGCTGCAGTAGTTTGAGCAGCATCACCTACTTTTAATCCGGCGATATGTAAATTGAAAGGTGAATCGTCAATCTCTTCTTGTTCTTCATTAAAAATTCTAACATTAGCCACATTGTTATCCCAAGTCCAATCTCCTAAAGATAGCATACCTGTAATGTTTATTCTCTCAGTAGCTTTATAATTAAAGTCTATTTCTATACCTTGATGTATTGCATTAACTCCTAAAATATTTGCAGTAGCTCTTGTGCCATCAGGTTGTTGAAAAGATGCTGTTTCAGTTCTATCATTCCAAGATGTTCTATATAAGTTTACGTTAGCAGATAATCTTTCACTTCTGTAACCATAACCTAATTCAAAACTTGTAATTTTTTCGTTTTCAGCATCTGCATTAATATTATCATTGCTGAAGTTTAAGAATACCGCATCAAAATCTGCTGCTCTTTCGAAATAACCAACATTAGCAAATACATTGTGATTGCTATCTATTCTGTAATTTCCACCCCCTTTAACACTGAAACCGAAAAAGTTGTAGGTATCTGTCTCTTGAATAGGATCTGTATCTAAATAATTAAAGTAATCTATTCTTTTATAAGACGTATTAGAAGCTGCTAAAGCAAGGTAAGTATTAAGTTTTTCGTTAACATCGTATTCAAGCTGACCAAAAGCTCCTATCCATCCAACTTTACCATCATTATGGTAGTTAATTTTATCTCCAACTCTAGTTAAATTATTAGGGTTGTTTTCGTCACTATCGTCTAACCAATATTGACCTCCTAATAAATCTGTTACTTCTTGGAAGTGAATTCCTGTATACGATCTAAAATCTAAACCAGTTAATAATACTAAATCATCAGAAAGATGTGTCTTTAAAGTAGATAATACACCATACCAGTTATGGTCATTACGAGAAGCTCTTAAAATAGTCTCAGATCCATTTGCACCAAGTGCTTCGTTTTCAGCTGCTATGATATCAAAGTTAATTGGCCCATATAAACCAGATCTATAAGGACTAACACCGTTAGCACCTAATCCAAATTTATTGGTACCTCTGATACCTCCACCTCCACCAGAACCAAAGGATACGTAGGCAGAAGTATTAAGTGACGTGTTCTCACTTAAAGTCCAATAGTGATTTAAGGATATTTGAGGCTTGTGATAAAAGTTATCTTCCTGAAATGTTAACTGCCCTTGCTTGTATCCCCAATCGGCATTAAATTTTCTGCCTCTATCACTATTTTTAAAAGTTTCTATTAACTGTCTGTTTTGTCTTTGTCCGTGACGTTGTTTAGCTCCAAATGCGCTAAAAGCAATCTTATGGGCATCATTAATCTTTTTAGAAATATTGATAAAATAATTAAACCCTGTGAATTCAGTTCCGTCTACATAACCATCTCCTTCAGTTTTCGCAGCAGAAATTGTGGCAGCAAAACCATTATCTAATAATCCAGTTGAATAGGTCATTCCATATTTAAAATAACCATCATTTGCAATAGAAGTAATTAAATTACCACCTTGCTCAACATCTGTTGTTTTAGTAACAACATTAATTGTTCCTCCAATAGAAGGCACTGCAATTTTTGAAGCTCCAAGTCCTCTTTGAACTTGCATTTGGCTAGTTACGTCTCCAAGACCTGCCCAGTTAGACCAGAAAACACGTCCATTTTCCATATCATTAACAGGAATACCGTTAATCATAACAGCTACGTTTTCAGATTGGAACCCTCTAATATTTACACGAGCGTCACCATAACCACCACCTTGTTTAGTAGCATAAATACCTGGTGTTGATCTTAAAACTTCTGGAAACTCTTGGTTACCTAATTTTAATTCAATATCTGCAGATTTAATTGTTGAAACCGCAACAGGCGTTTTTCTATCTACGGCTACAGAAGCCATAATTAAAACTTCTTCTAGACCAACTTGGCTAGATTCAAGCTCAATAACTCCTAAATCTGCACTTCCAGAAAAAGTTATTGTTTTAGTATTATATCCAACAAAAGAAATTTCAATCTCTCCAGAAGATGACGATGTATTTAAAGTAAAATTACCATCAAAGTCTGTAGTTACACCATTAGATGTACCCTTCTCGATAACATTTGCTCCTGGAAGTGGCACACTCGAACCAACCTCTACAATTGTACCCGAGATAGTCTGAGCAAAAATTGTTGCACTAAATAACATAGTTACAGTCAACAATAATAATTGAGTAGTTTTTTTCATAATTATGAATTAATTAATTGAATTAGTCATGCAAAAATACGGATAATAGCTGGTTATATGTTAAGCATATGTTAACATATATTAACAATTATTGCACATAAAAAAAACTTAATTCGCAAAATTACCTATCAAATATTGTGTTTTTAATTACAAATTGTAAGTAATTAAGCAATTGCTTTTTTTCTTCAGTTTTTAGGCATATCTTTATTAGTTTTCCTTTTCTGAATGTTGAAGGGGAATCACAAGTTCACAAACATAACTCACTCATTTCCAAAACATAGCTTTAACATCTTCTCAAAAGAAGTTCTCCAATTGTATCATATACCCTTAAAAAAAAGGCTCAAATACTAAAGTATCTGAGCCTTTTTTAATCGTAAACGAGTTTATAATACTATCTAAATTTTTTGTAGTATGCTAATAGATTTGTTGTTGAAGATTCATGTTGATTTGTTACATCTCCGTTAAATTCTTGTAAAATCTTTGAGGCCAATTGTTTTCCTAGCTCCACGCCAAACTGATCATAACTAAAAATATTCCAAATTACACCTTGAACAAATATTTTATGTTCATACATAGCAATTAACTTCCCTAAGCTTTTTGGTGTTAATTTCTCAATGAAAATAGAATTGGTAGGTTTATTACCTTCAAATATTTTAAACGGAATTATTTCTTTAGCTGTTCCTTCTGCAATTACTTGTGCCTCCGTTTTACCATTTAGCAATGCTTCAGTCTGCGCTAAATAATTTGATATTAATTTATCTTGATGATCTTGGTTACCATGCAACGACTTAGCAAACCCAATAAAATCTGCGGGAATTAATTTTGTGCCTTGATGAATTAACTGAAAGAATGCGTGTTGAGAATTTGTTCCTGGCTCTCCCCAAATTAGAGTACCAGTTTGATAATCTATAAAATCGCCATTTCTATCTACACTTTTACCATTACTCTCCATAATACCTTGTTGGAGATAGGTTGCAAATTGGTTTAAGTATTGCGAATATGGAATTATTGCTTCACTTTCAGCATTGAAAAAGTTATTATACCAAATACTTAGCAAACCTAAAACTACAGGGATATTAGAATCAAAATCTTCATTTTTAAAATGTTCATCCATAGCGTTAGCGCCTTCTAATAAACTAGCGTAGTTTTCATACCCTACAGCTAAACTAATAGAAAGTCCAACGGCACTCCATAAAGAGAAACGCCCTCCTACCCAATTCCACATTGGAAAGATATTATCTGGATCTATTCCAAAACTTTTAACAGCATCAAGATTGGTAGATACAGCAACAAAATGCTTTGCTATATCTTCCTGAGAAGCCGATTGCAAAAACCAATCTTTTATAGTATTTGCATTAGATAATGTTTCTTGAGTAGTAAATGTTTTAGATACCACTACAAATAATGTGGTCTCTGGATCTAATTTTTTAATCACCTCATTTACATGGTCTCCATCTACATTGCTGACAAAATACGTTGTTAGGTCGTTTTTGTAATACTGAAGCGAATCTACTACCATTGCAGGACCAAGGTCTGAACCTCCTATACCGATGTTTACAACATGCGTAAATGATTTACCAGTATATCCTTTTCTTTCGCCATTCACTACTTCATTCGTAAAGGTTTCAATTTTCTTCTTTACACTGTACACTTCTGGAATAACATTTTCTCCTTCGACATTTACAACCGCAGTTTCAGGTGCTCTTAAAGCCGAATGTAAAACTGCTCTTCCTTCTGTTTGATTTATTATTTCACCAGAAAACTGACTTTCTATAGCCTCTTTTAATTTTACGTCTTTAGCTAATTCAAGTAAATATTTAAAAGTCTCTTCTGTAATTCTGTTTTTAGAATAATCTACATAAAAGTCCTCCCATTTAATGGTAAATTTATTTGCTCTTTCTGCATCTTGAGCAAATAGGTCTTTCATTTGTAAATTGTTTACTTCATTAAAATGATTTTGAAGTTTTTTCCAAGCCTCGGTTTGCGTTGGATTAATTGTTGGTAAAGCCATTGCTAATAATTATGGGTAATAAGGTTAGTGTTGTTCGTTATTGTATCCTCTGGAATAGTTTTCTCAACTTCATCAAAAGGAATAGCATCTAATTGTATTTTTATAGGTTTTATAAAATCTAAATATTTTGCCTTAAGTGAATCAGAAATTGGTTTTGCTTCAGGTAATTTTTGCTTAAAAGGATCTACTTGCCTCCCATTTACCCAAAAACGGTAACAGACATGTGGCCCGCCTGTATTACCAGTCATACCTACCCAACCAATAACATCGCCTTGTTTTACAAATTCTCCAACTTTTACCTTTCGTCTTTTCATGTGGAGATATTGCGTTTCATAAGTAGCATTATGTCTAATTTTAACATAATTCCCATTACCACCTCTTCGTTCAGATTTGGTTACAGTACCATTTGCAGTAGCCATAATTTCTGTTCCTATGGGTGCAGCAAAGTCTGTTCCTCTATGCGCTCTTATTTTATATCCATAAACCGCTATTCTTCGTCTTAAATTATAACGGGACGAAATTCTACTAAACTTTACTGGAGCTTTTAGAAAGGCACGTCTTAAATTTTTCGCTTCTTCATTAAAATAGTCTATTACACCTTTTACGGAATCCGTTTCAAATTGGAAAGCATAAAACGGTTCGGTATTATGTTCAAAATAGGCCGCTTTAACATCGTGTACACCAGTATAAATAGAATCATCAATATATTTGTCTGTGTAGATTACTTTAAATCTATCTCCTTTTTGAAGGCGTCTAAAGTCAATAGTCCAAGCATAGATATTGTCTGCCAATAAGTTGGTGAGTACCGCACTAACACCTTTTTCATCAAGGGTTACGGAAATACTATTATCAATAACTCCTGTTACCGTTTTCTCTACATATTTTATAGGTTTTTTACCTTTAAATGCATGTATAGAGTCTTTAAAATTAATAACTACATACTCTTCTTTTGTAGGTTGATAAATGAAAGATTCCGGAAGTTCTAAAGAATCTTTGGAACAAAGAATGGTATAGGGTTTACCCGCTTGAAAAAATCTAGCAATATTATAGGTCTCTTTTGTCTTTTCAGCAATGTGAAATATTTTCGGATAACCTATCTTATTTTGTTCTAAAATTTGTCCAAAGCTTTCACCCGATTTAACCGTATCTCTTTTAACTACGTACTCATTGAGATTAAACCCAAATTCATATATATCTTTTGGTTTTTCTACCTCAACAACCTCTTCTTCTAAGACTTCTTTTTTATCTTCCTTACAAGCGCTAAAAAGAGCTAGCGCAAACATTAATAATATTAAATATTTGTTCCCCAATCTTCTATTTCTTTTTTGGTCCATAACTCCGGAAAAAATATTCTTTTTTGGTATTTAGGATGCATATATTTAACCCATTCACTACCTCCAGTAGCCTCAGCAGTTTTTCCGCCAATATTTAAGTAATGATTTGCGGTATTGTAGTGTGCCATAACCCACTTTACATTTACCGTATAATCGTAATGACGCATGGCTTCAATTAATGCTTTATCTTTCTGAATTTCAACAGGTAATTCTTTAAATTTTGACCAAAGATTATTCTTTCCATAAAATTTGCTAAATCTAAGAAACTCTTCTTTATATCTTTCTTCAAAAACTGTTAAAGTATAGGTTTTTTTTCCTGTTTTAAAGTCCTTACCGGCAGCTTGCCAATACAAATGTTCGAAAGCTTCTTCATAGGACGCTTCTTTATCAAAATCATCTCTAAATCTCTTATCTATAAGATTGATAAGTTCTGTGGAAGCAAATTCTATTTTTCTGTACTGAGCACTTTGAAAGCCGCTAGCAGGTATTAAGGTTTGTCTAAACTGATTGTACTGTTCTATACTCATACCATCTTTCATAATACTGAAAGATGATGTTAACACATCAAAATAACGACTAATACGCATTATTTTATCTGTAAACATTCCTCCATCAACAATGTTACTTTTGGCAACCTGCTCAATTTCAGAGAGTATCATTTTAAACAGTAACTCAGTTACCTGATGATATATTATGAATACCTTTTCATCTGGAAAATCAGTTCTAGGCAATTGTAAGCTCAACAAAGCATCGGTATGGATATAATCCCAATAAGTAATGGGTTTACTATGCAATAGGCCTTCTAAATGATCTTCTACATCTTGGTCTATTGCCTTATATTTCTCATTAAGTTGGTTGCTAATGTCTTTGTTTAAACCCATTAATTTTTAACTACTATTTGAAAAGGATATTTTAACCCTTTAAAGGCGTCCAGGTCTGCTCTTAGTGAGCCTACCGCCAAATCTGCCTTGATGCGCAAAGGTACTTTATTTTTGTCTTTTGACACCCATAGTGTTAAACTTTCTTCTTCCTTAAATACACGTCCTGCCATAACATATGGCCTAAATTTTAAGGATTCTACTTTACCAAAATCTGTATTTATAGTTTCTTCTCCTAAATACCTCAATTTAAAGCCATAATTTTCTTTATCAAAAAACATATCAACCCTTACCTCATCTCCAATCTGCATGGTTTCTGTTTTTAAATTATTTCTTAAATAATAAAACGTAGATACCATATCTTGGATATTTGGTCTCGTATCGAACACATATTTCTTATTATGCTTTTTATCATTTATATGCGCCTTGTTATTGACTTGATCAAACTCTATTTCCAAGTCTTTTGTATACCCTCCTTCGTTAATATTTCTAACAAACTTATAGGGCAACAAAGTACTTTTATCAAAATAACTCTCATATTGGTCTTCTACTTTAAAAAACCATTTTATCATACCGGTAGTCCAACCTTTACCAACTACATGGTACACATCTTTATCGCCTAGCTTTGAATCTTTTACGGTAAGTGTAGCATTTCCTGCCTTTAAAAAGTTACTGTAGCTCATTTTAAATTTAAACCATTCTCCATCTCCAAAAGAAGACTCTTGAGCAAAGGATACTTTAAATGCGCTTAATACTAATAATATAAGTAGTAGTTTTTTCATCTTTTATTGGGTTAAGTAATAAACTCCTATAGCTTATTTTTATTGCTTTTAGCATAGAAATTACAATTACTATTCCAAAAATATAAAAAAAATAAGACAGCCCCTTTTTAGTAAGAAGTTCTTAACGATAATTTGTTACATGAAAAACGCCAACTCTTTTTCAAAGTTGGCGATTATGTTATAAAAGTAAACGTTATTATAACGTTCCTCTTTTAGCTTGTTCTCTTTCTATAGATTCAAAAAGCGCCTTAAAATTACCTGCTCCAAAACCTCTTGCTCCCATTCTCTGAATAATCTCAAAGAATAAAGTTGGCCTATCCTCCACTGGTTTGGTGAAGATTTGAAGTAAATAACCTTCTTCATCGGCATCAATCATGATACCCAAACTTTTTAATGTTTCAATATCTTCTCTTAATTCGTGATTATGTTCTAATAAACGTTCTGGCACCGCCTCGTAATACGCATCAGGAGGTGTGGACAAAAACTCAACACCTCTAGCGCGCATACCTTTAACGGTTTTTATTATATCATCCGTAGCAACCGCTATATGTTGTACGCCAGCACCCTCATAAAAGTCTAAATATTCTTCTATTTGAGATCTTTTCTTTCCTTCCGCAGGTTCATTAATTGGAAACTTTATGCGGCCATTTCCATTACTCATCACTTTACTCATTAATGCTGAGTACTCCGTATGTATTTGTTTGTCATCAAAGGATAAAAAATTCTCAAATCCCATAACATCTTCATACCATTTCACCCAAGTATTCATTTGCCCCCAACCTACATTACCTACCATATGATCTACATATTTTAAGCCCAGAGGTTCTGGATTGTAATCTGATTTCCATTCTACAAACCCAGGCATAAATACACCCTTGTAATTTTTACGTTCAACAAACATATGCACCGTTTCTCCGTATGTATAAATCCCTGCTTTAACAACTTCGCCGTGTTCATCTGTTTCTGTTACTGGCTCTAAATACGACTTTGCTCCTCTACTGGTTGTTTCTTCATAAGCTTTTTTTGCATCTTCGACCCATAAGGCAATAACTTTTACGCCATCTCCATGTTTTACAATATGCTCATTAATTGGATGCTTTGAATTTAAAGGCGTTGTTAAAACTAAACGTATTTTATCCTGCTTAAGCACATAAGAGACAGTGTCTTGACTGCCAGTCTCTAAACCTTTATAGGCATACGATCGAAACCCAAAAGCCGTTTTATAAAAGTGCGCTGCTTGTTTTGCATTACCCACATAGAATTCTACATAGTCTGTTCCCAAAAGAGGCAAAAAATCTTGCGCTCCTTCAAATATTTTTTCTAAACCGTAGTTTACTGATTTTATGTCTTTACTCATTATGTTTTTGTTTTTCGTTGGTTTGTTTAACCCTTTCTAATAGATTTGCTTAACAATTTTGAAAAGCAAAGGGATGTGCTGAAACCGAAGAATGGTTTTTGAATTATCCTACTCTAACCAGGATTTATGATAGTCTTCATCGGCTATTTTCATAGCTTCCTCAGTTACCATAAGTGGTTTAAAAGTGTCTACCATTACTGCTAATTCCTTTGTATCAACTTTACCAATGCTTCTTTCTGTAGCACCTGGGTGTGGTCCATGAGGAATCCCTGCTGGGTGAAGTGAAATATGTCCAGCTTCAACATCATTTCTACTCATAAAATCACCATCCACGTAATAAAGCACTTCATCACTATCAATATTACTATGATTATATGGTGCTGGTATTGATTGGGGATGATAATCATACAACCTTGGCACAAAACTACATACCACAAAGGCATCGGTTTCAAACGTTTGGTGTACTGGTGGTGGTTGATGGATGCGCCCTGTTATAGGCTCAAAATCGTGAATTGAAAAAGCATACGGGTAATTATAACCGTCATAGCCAATTACATCAAATGGGTGCGATGCGTAGACCATTTCGATTATATCGCCTAGTTTTTTAACCTTAATAAGAAAATCACCATTTTCGTTATACGTTTCTAGCGCTTCTGGCCTTCTAATATCACGTTCACAAAATGGAGAATGCTCTAGGAGTTGACCAAACCAATTACGATATCTTTTTGGTGTATATATAGGTCTATGAGACTCTACAATAAAAAGTCTATTATCCTCTGTCTCAAAATCAATTTTATAGATTATTCCACGAGGTACTAATAAATAGTCGCCGTATTTAAAATCTAAATTACCTAACATGGTACGCAATTTACCTTTACCTCTATGAACAAAAATTAACTCATCGGCATCAGTATTTTTATAAAAATAATCTTGGGTAGATTGCTTAGGTGCAGAGAGTACTATGCTGCAATCTGAATTTGTTAAAACGGTCTTTCTACTTTCTAAAAAGTCGTCTTCGGGTTTTACTTGAAATCCTTTAAACCTATAAGACTTTATGTTATTTTTTAAAGCAATTTTTGGTTTAACGCTATATTGGTTTCTTATTTCTTTAACCTGTGTAGGTCGTTGTTCGTGATAACTATTGGTGGACATCCCATCAAAACCAATTGTTCCAAATAATTGTTCATAATACAAACTACCATCTGGCTTTCTAAATTGGGTGTGTCTCTTAGGCGGAATACTTCCTAATTTATGATAAAAAGGCATTTTTTCTAATTTTTAAGGTTGAAAAAAAAGTAAAAAATAACAGCTGTATAACTTTAATTATCAGCCATATATAAATATACAAAAATGCCGCTTATTCAGGATTTCTCTTGATAAGATAGTGTAAGTGAATTAAAAGATTTTGCCAGAATAATTTCATCTGGGATAAAGATACAATAAATTGAAAAAATGCTATTAAAAGTATTTTTGTTATATTTAGCAGCAGTCTCTCTAACAACCATCCTCATATGAATTGCAAAATAGCATTGTGTATTCTGCTATTAGCCAGCAGTATACCAGCTTTCTCTCAAAACAATAAGGCTAACTCCTTCGAATATTTTGGACCATACAAAGTGTTTGTAAATGGCAATACATTCCTAAAACCAAGAAAACAAAAGAATTACCTAAATCCACGTTTGAAAAATGAAGACGCGGTTTTGTACAATATTGACGAAGATCGGGAAAAAAAGACCTATTCTTCTACTAGTGTTTCTGTGAACATCCCTAAAAATGCTACTATTGAAAAGGCTCTAGTAATTTGGGCATGTAACTATAACATTTGTTTTATAGATGAAGCGAAAGACAAACGTTTAGATAAGATCCCTTCTACCGATATGGATGATGGCACTATTAAATTTAAAGGGCCATTTCACCAAGATTATCTTACGTTAAGGCCTAATGTAATACTAGATAATTCTAAATACGACACTAAAACGGAGTCGGACATTTTTGACCCAAGTATTTTCAGCATTGATATCACCGAAATGTTACAAAAACAAAATAAGGTTAATGGCACTTATTGGCTTGCAAATTTTAATACTATTCAAGGACAAAACAAAGATGGACTAAGTGCTGGTTGGAGTATTTTAATTATCTACAAACAACCAAATATAGAAGACAATTTTATTAGCGGGTCTATTGGTTTAACCGAAATCAATCAGGAAACTGAAACTGCTATTGTTTTCCCTAACGCCAAAAGCTCAATGGACATAGAATACAAATCTGATATACCGTTTTCTTTATCTATGTTCACTTTAGGAGGAGACCCAAATGAAAATGAAGAGAACATATTTTGGGCTAAAAGCACTTATAAAAATACACCAATTAATTTTGAAAACAGGGATAATACCGATTTACTGAGTAGCTCAATTGATAATTTTGGAGGAAGACAACCTAGACTTAAGAATAACTTTGGAGTTGATTTGTTTACGGTTAAAAGTTCAATTCCCACACTCATGTTAAAAAAGGATAATGATACTGACATGACCTTGGGCATTGAATCTTTAAATAACACAGAAAAAATGCAAATCATTTATTCTGTTCTTGAAATTCCATCGGCTAAAAAACTTGATCCGGAACAAGATTACAACATGGATTTTGCCGGTAATACTCAATTACCTTTAGCTCAAGAAACAGCAAAGAAAGAGGAAAAGAAAATTGAGGACGAAATTGATATTAGAACCTATAATATACCTAATCTAGAAAGTGGATATTATATTGTTAATGGTGTGTTTGGAGTTAAATCTAATAGAATAAATTGGATTAAACATTTAAATACGATCTCAGACTATACTCTAAATTACTTTAATAATCCTGAAAACAAATTTGATTATATCTTCTTAAAGTACACAAAAGACTTAGAAGTTGCCAAAAGCCTTTATTATGAAGCTAGGAAACTAAAAGATTTTGAAGATACTTGGATATTGGAAGTCTCTGCTGCAACCAAGCAAGTTAGTGCTCAAAACAACTATAATAGTAGTATAGCTAGTAAACCTTCATTACCTTTAAATCAAAGCGTAACTAAAAAAAAAAGGACTGAAAACAACATCACTATAAGGTCTAGTAGTAGTTCGGACATTGACATTAGATCTTACTCTATTCCATCTATAGTTGAGGGTTATTATGTTGTAAATGGTGTATTTGCTTATAAAAGTAACAGAATAAACTGGATCATTCACTTAAATAACAACTCTTCCTATTCAGTGAGTTACTTTAACAATCCTGCCAATAACTACGATTACATTTATTTGTATCATACTAAAGACTTGTCTTTTGCAAAAAAGAAGTATTTCGAAGCAAGACAGAAAAAAGATTTTGAAGACACCTGGATTTTAGAGGTGGTAAACTAAAACCAAAAGCCTAAGGTAAAAAACCATATACTTTTTTTCCTTTCTGGAGAATAACTATATTTTGCTTGTATAGGGCCAATAAAAGTATCTACAGCATACCCCAAAGCGTAACCTCTATAATCGGGTAATGTAAACCATTCTCCAGTTTCAAAAATATTATCAGCTACATTAGCCCAATTAGCTTCGGCAGTAATATGTTGTTTTTTAAACACTTCATAATCTAAAATGGCATGTGCTTTTACATAACTATTTCCTGTTAATGAAATAAAATCATACCCAAGAAATGGTGTAAAGTTGTTTATTAAATCGTTACCATATCCACCCAATGCAAAATCTAAAGTCTGTGTAGATTTATCGCCTAGTTTAAAACCACCACTTGTTCTTATGTTTATTGCAAAATTATGAGATAAGCTTAATGCATATCCTAAATCGGCCTTAGCTATAGAAAAGGGTTCAAAAGTTGTATTAAAACGAGAGGCGTATAGATACCAATGTAAATCTCCGTTAAAATAAAAGCCCTTTTTAGGGAAGTACTTATCATCATAGGTATCTAACTTTAAATTTCCAAAAACACTTAAATAGTCTGTATTTTCAAAAATAAAATCCTCATCTTCTTCATCCGTCGCCAAGGTTTCGGAACTAATCTCTAATCGTTTATGTTCTGCACCTAAACTCAACGCAAAATCATTTCTAAATTGTGTTTGCAAGTAAAACTGATTGGTTTGGTCTTGTAACTCTACATCGATTTTGTTCAACCCAAAAGCATCTACTTCAGTATCATTTAGTAATAATTGCGCACTTATACTTTTGTGAAAATCTATATATCTAGAACGTAAACCTATACTCCAATAGAATCCTTTATCAATTAAGTAGTTAAAGTTATACCTAACATTATCGCCCAAAACAATATCTAACGAAGCAACATCATTATCAAATAACAGTGTATTCTTTGTAACATTTACCAAAGCACCGCTTTTGTACAAACCATCATAATGCACTCCAAATTTTAAAAAGGTATTTGTTTCGGTTTCTTTTAAGTTAGCATGAAAATCATATCCCTTTCTAGTTTTCGAAGATTTCAAGCGGTATTCAAATACATCAAAATTGTTTGTAGCCACTAAATTATTTATGCCTTCTGTCAACGCTTCATAATCCGTTTTTTCGAAACTTTTTATTTTCATTTTCCCCAACACATAGGATCTTCTATAACGATCTAGACCATTTAATTCAACCTTATTAATTTGAATAGTATCTTGCTTAAAAGGATGAATTTCTTTGCGTTTTTTTCTAGGCAGTTGATTTAATTCTTGAGCCTTGTTTTTACCGGCAACAACACCTATATCTATTAACTCCTTAACCGCATCAAAAGACACCACATTATAATTAGTAATGTCTGGTTTAATATATACATCGGTTTTTTTAGATTTCATCTCCATATCTTTTATGGTTCTGAAGTTGTTTACTTGCAACAACACATCTGTAGCCGATTTAATTTCGGTTCTATCCATTAATCCGTCTTGTACATCTACACCAATGATAACATCCATTCCCTTGGCTCGTAATTCATCTATTGGATAGTTATTAACCACGCCTCCATCTATTAATAATTTATCCCCTAAGGAAACGGGCTGAAACAGGGATGGCAAGGCTCCACTAGCCATTATACTCTGGGTTAAATTACCTTCTTCTAAAACAATTTGCTTACCTGTTTCAACATTAGTTGCAATACAAAAAAACGGAATTGGAAGTTTACTAAAATCCTCTATTTCGTTAACATGAAGTTGCAGCTTAAGCAACATGTTATAGGCATTTTGTCCTCTAGAAAGTGCCGAAGGCAGTTTTACTTTAAACTTGTTAAAAGGCAATTTTACCGCATACTTTTCGTCGTTACTACGCTCAAAGAACCCTTTAGACGCACGTGGTAAATCATCTGTAATAATAGTTTCAAAATCTGCTTCTCTAAAAATAGAATCCAGTTCTTTACCTGTGTAACCAGATGCATAAAGCGACCCTACTATTGCTCCCATGCTTGTACCAGCTACATAATCTATTTTTATCCCCAAACTATCAATAACCTTAAGAACACCAATATGCGCCAGTCCTTTTGCTCCACCACCACTTAATACTAAACCTACTTTTTGTTCTTTAGTTTCAAGCAAGTTGTTTTGTGCTTTCGCGGAGATGAAAGCTAATAGAAATATGAGTGATATGATTATCTTTTGTTTCAAAATATAAAATAAGTGCTTTTGTCATGTCGAAATGAGGTACGATTGAGACATCTCATAAAACCACCTATCAAATAAATAATTATGAGATTTCTCCTGACGTCGAAATGACAAATATTTACCATTACTTTTCTATATGATAATAATTATACACCTTTTCAGCTCTAGAATTACCAACCACAACTTCTAACTCGTCTAATTTAGCATTAGCTACACGCTTAGCGGATTTAAAATGCCTTAACAACTCCACAACCGTTTTTTCTCCAATCCCAGGTATGGTTTCCAACTCTGTATTCAACGCATTTTTACTGCGTTTATTTCTATGATGCTCTATACCAAAACGGTGTGCTTCATTCCGTAACTGCTGAATTATCTTTAGTGTTTCACTTTTTTTATCTAAATACAAAGGAATTGGATCATCAGGATAAAACAGCTCCTCTAAACGCTTTGCAATACCAATAATGGCTATTTTTCCTCTTAACCCTAAAAGATCTAAACTTTTAAGTGCTGACGATAACTGTCCCTTCCCCCCATCTATGATGATTAATTGCGGTAAAGGTTGCGCTTCTTCCAACAATCTTTTATACCTACGATGTACCACCTCTTCCATAGAAGCAAAATCGTCTGGTCCTTCAACCGTTTTTATATTAAAATGGCGGTAATCTTTTTTACTTGGCTTCCCATTTTTAAAGACAACACAAGCGGCTACCGGATTTGTTCCTTGAATATTAGAATTATCAAAACATTCAATATGCCTTGGCTCTTCAGATAAACGCAAATCTCCTTTCATCTGTGCCATAATTCTATTTGCATGCCTATCGGGATCTACAATTTTATCTTGCTTAAAACGCTCCATTCTATAATACTTAGCATTACGAAGCGATAAATCCAAAATGTGTTTTTTATCTCCTAATTTAGGTATGGTTACTTTTACGGTCTCCCCCAAATCCACTTCAAAAGGCACGTAAATTTCTTTAGAGTTAGAATGAAAACGCTGTCTTATTTCTGTAATTGCCAACTCTAGCAGCTCCTTATCTGTTTCTTCTAATTTCTTTTTTATTTCTAAGGTGTGGGATCTTATTATGGAACCATAAGATAATTGAAGAAAATTGACATAACCATAGGTTTCATCACTCATTATAGAAAACACATCTACATTACTAATCTTGGGGTTAACTATTGTAGAACGCGCTTGGTAATTCTCTAAAACTTCAATCTTTTCTTTTATTTTTTGAGCTTCCTCGAACAACATATCTTCAGCAAATTGCTTCATTTGCTTTTTAAACTGCTGTAATGAATCCTTAAAATTACCCTTAAGAATTTGTCTAATAGCTTTTATGTTCTCGTTGTATTCTTCTTCAGACTCATTTCCTTCGCAGGCACCTTTACAATTTCCTAAATGGTATTCTAAACATACTTTGTATTTACCTGCATCAATTTTTGATTGAGCTAAATCATAATTGCAAGTTCGCAACGGATATAATCCCTTTATTAAATCCAATAACGTATGCACGGTCTTTCCACTGGTATAAGGACCAAAATATTCGCCACCACCTTTAAAAACACGCCTTGTAGAAAACACTCTAGGAAACCGTTCTTTTTTTATACAAATCCATGGGTAAGACTTATCGTCTTTCAACATTACGTTGTAACGTGGCTGATGTTTTTTAATAAGATTATTTTCAAGCAGTAAAGCATCGGTCTCTGTTTCAACAACAATGTGCTTTATATCCGCTATTTTTTTTACTAAAACTCTAGTTTTTCCGTAGTCGTGGTTTTTCGTAAAATACGAACTTACACGCTTCTTTAAATTTTTGGCCTTTCCTACATAAATTATGGTACCATTGGCATCAAAATACTGATACACTCCAGGAGAGTTAGGCAAGGTTTTAAGTTGAATATCTAAAGGCGTATCGCTCATTACACCAAAGGTATATTAAAGTTTCAAGTATTTAAAGTTATAAGTTCCTAAAGTTTCTTAAAAGCTCATACTATTGTGTTAAAATCACAATGCTTTTTTAGTATATTGCACTAAGCTATAAGTCCTAAAGTAAAATAGAAACTAACTTTAAATACTATTAACTTAAGACACTTTAAGTACTTTTATGAACATAGTTATCCTTTCTAGAAACGCCAACTTATACTCTACACAAAGACTCATAGAGGAAGGTGAAAATAGAGGTCATGAGATGGAAGTTATTGACCCTCTTAAATGCGACCTTATTATTGAGAAAGAGAAACCAACTATTTATTATAAAGATCGCTATTTAGATTATGTAGATGCAATTATACCAAGAATTGGAGCTTCTGTTACGTTTTTTGGTTGTGCTGTGGTTAGACAGTTTGAGATGATGAATGTGTTTACCTCTGTAACATCCGATGCCATTATTCGCTCCAGAGATAAACTTAGAAGTTTCCAAAGGTTATCTAAAGCTGGTATTGGCATGCCTAAAACGGTATTTACGAACTATTCTAGAGATATAGAAAAAGTATTGTCTCATGTTAGAGGTGCTCCAGTAATTATTAAACTTTTAGAGGGTACCCAAGGTTTAGGTGTTGTTTTAGCCGAAACAAAAAGTGCTGCTGAGTCGGTTTTAGAAGCTTTTAATGGTTTACAAGCTCGTGCTCTGGTTCAGGAATTTATAGAAGAGGCAAAAGGTGCTGACATTAGAGTTCTTGTTGTAGATGGACATGTAGTAGGTGCAATGAAACGACAAGGAAAAGAAGGTGAATTCCGTTCTAATTTACACCGAGGTGGTACTGCCGAAATTATTAAGCTAAACGAGACAGAAATAAAGGTAGCTATGAAAGCAGCAAGAGCATTAAAACTTCCCGTTTGTGGTGTCGATATGCTTCAATCTAGCCGAGGTCCTTTATTACTTGAAGTTAACTCAACTCCAGGTTTAGAAGGTATAGAAACAGCCACTGGAAAAAATATTGCTAAAAGTATTATTACTTATATAGAAAGAAACAGACGTTAGGTCTAAAATTTGATTGAATTGATTTATGAGTACAGAAAAAAAGACTTTAACTATACTTAATGAGGCTATTGCTCCTGGCGAAAGCAAAGAAGTAAACTTTGATGTTGCCAATCTTCATACAACTACACCAGTAAACATTCCTGTAATTATTGAGCGTTCTAAAAAAATTGGGCCCACGGTATTGTTTACGGCTGGTATTCATGGAGATGAAGTTAATGGTGTTGAAATTGTACGTCAATTAATAGCTAAAGGAATTAATAAACCCAAAAGAGGCACAATAATTTGTATGCCCGTTATTAATGTTTTTGGTTTTATAAATTTGAAAAGAGAGTTTCCCGATGGTAGAGATTTAAATCGCGTATTTCCTGGTAGCCCAAAAGGCTCACTAGCAAGTAGAGTTGCTTACAAATTAATAACCGAAGTAATTCCGCATGTAGATTATATTATAGATTTTCATACTGGTGGATCGGGCAGATTTAATGCACCTCAGATTAGAGTTGCCGAAGGCGAATTAGAATTAAAACAGCTGGCTAAAATATTTGGAGCGCCTTTTGTTTTATACTCTAAAAATTTAAACAAGTCCTTTAGAAATACATGCCATAAATTAAATAAACCCTTATTACTTTTTGAAGGCGGAAAATCCCTTAACATTGATGACACGGTAACCAATTCTGGGGTAAACGGTGCTAAACGCCTATTAAAACATTTTGGAATGCTGAATTCTAGTTTTAAGTCTTCATCTCCAAAAAAAGAATGTGTCTTTATTAAAGAAAGTAGATGGGTTAGAGCGAAATATTCGGGCATGTTTAAACCTGTAGTTAGTCTTAATTCTCAGGTTCAGAAAGGCGATTTATTAGGAAATATAACAGATCCGTATGGTAAACTTAATTATTTTGTAAAATCACCTAACTCTGGATATGTAATTAATGTTAATGAAGCTCCCATTGTTTACCAAGGCGACGCGTTGTTTCATATAAGTACGGTTTTAAATGACAAAAGCTGAATTAAGAAAAAAATATAAAACATTAAGACGAAATCTGTCTTTAGATGATGTTGAAGATTTTAGTATTGCTATAGCAAATCAACTTATTGCTTTACCCATATGGGAACATTCTTTCTACCATATATTTCTTCCTATTGAAGAACAAAAAGAAGTAAATACAGAATACATATTGAGTATCCTTTCTGGAAAGGACAAAAATATTCTTGTGTCCAGAAGTGATTTTGAGACGTATGAAATGCACCATTTTCTGTTAACCGACAACACGATTTTAAAAAAGAATCAATATAATATTCCTGAACCCGTAGACGGAATTGAAATTGACGACAGTAAAATTGACGTAGTATTTATTCCACTTTTAGCTTTTGATAAAAAAGGAAATCGTGTAGGGTATGGGAAAGGGTTTTACGATAGGTTTTTATCTAAATGCAAACCCGAAACTTTAAAAATAGGATTGTCCTTTTTTGAAGCTGAAGAGGAAATTAGTAACGTTTTTGCAAATGATATTAAACTTGATCACTGTATTACAAAAACCACATTTCACTCGTTTAAGTGATTGTTTTTAACGATTAAATGTAAAAATATTTGTAAGATATATTAATTTTTTGTTAAGTTTACCACAAGTTACTCTCAAATCTCTCAAATAACTTAACCTAAAATGCTATTATCTGAAGTACTCAACAAAACAGTAGATGACATAGATATTGCCTACTGGGAACTTAAAGACAATGATGAAATTTTATGGTCAAAAGCCTTTTTATCTAGTCTGGGTTATTCCGAAAAAAAAGTTGACATCACCCTCAATTTCTTTCTTGAAAACCTCATTCATCGTGAAGATTCCAAACAATTTAAAAACAACTTTTTTGGTTTATTAAAAAACGGAACTGATTTTCGGCAAAGTATGCTCATAAAGTCAGAAAAGGGTAAATACAAAGAATTCGTTTGTACCACTAACCACAACTTTTCTTTTAAAGAAAATAAAACTTCCAAATTTATTTTCTTTAACAAAAGAAAGTTTAAGACCAACAAAAAGGTAAAAAACGCCAAATTCTATTATAAAGAAACCGCAGAAATGACCAAAACTGGTAGTTGGTATATAGACTTTTTAAAGCAAAAAAGTTATTGGGACCAACAAACTAGGCGAATTCTTGGCTACGAGGAAGATTACATACCTTCTTTAAAGCACTCGGCGAAATATTATCCAGAAGAGCACCAAGAGCTAGCACGCCAAACCTTTATGGAATGTGCTTTACACGGTAAATCTTTTAATATAGAAATTAAAATGCTCACCAGAGACGAAAAAAAACTCTGGGTTAGAGCCATGGGAAAACCGGTATACAACAACGATAAAGAAATTATTGGCGTTAGAGGTGTTTTTCAAGATATAGATAAATCTAAGGCTAGAGAATTAAGTTTACTTAGAACCTCAAACATTATAGCCTCGCAGAATAAAAGGTTATTTAATTTTGCTCATATTGTATCACATAATTTGAGATCTCATTCCAGCAATTTAAGTTTAATTGCAGAGCTTATTGAGTCTTATTCGGATCCAAACGAGAAAATGGAATTAATGAGCAATTTTGGAGACGTTGCCAAGAGTTTAAATGATACCATAGAACACTTAAATGAGGTATTAACTATTCAAACAAGTACTAACAAGAGTAAATCTAGTGTTAATTTTAATAATACACTCTGCCAAGTTTTAATTTCTATTAGTCAGATTATAATTAATCAAAAAGCAAAGGTTAATTCTGACTTTTCTAAAATAGAATCTATTGACTATATCCCTGCTTATTTAGAAAGTATTTTATTGAATCTAATAACAAATGCTATAAAATATAAACATCCAGACAGAGATCCAATCATTGATATTTCAACATATTTTGATGAAAACGACAATGCCATTTTAAAAGTTTCAGATAACGGCATTGGAATTGATTTAGACAAATATGGCAAAAAGCTTTTTGGTATGTATAATACATTTCATAATAATCAAGATGCCAAAGGCATTGGGCTTTTTATTACCAAAAACCAAGTTGAAGCTCTTAAAGGACAAATTTCCGTTGAAAGTATAGTTAATCAAGGTACCACTTTTAAAATCAAATTCTAAACCATGCAAGCAAACCCAACTAGACAACTGGCGTGCATTATTGATGATGACTTAATTTATACCAACCTCATTAAAAAAATAATTGAAAAGAATAATTTATGTAACGAGTTTCTCATTTTTAACAATGGAAAGCAGAGTATAGATTATTTGGAATCTTCCTTGGTAAACTCCGAAGAACATATTCCCGAAATCATTTTTCTAGATTTAAACATGCCCATTATGGACGGATGGGAGTTCCTAGAACGGTTCAATAAAATTAAATCTAAGATAAAGAAGAAAATATGCTTGTATGTTGTAAGCTCTTCCATTAACCCTGTTGATATAAAAAGAGCAAAATCATCACCAACAGTTCAAGATTACATATCTAAACCTTTAAATCTAAATAAACTGGAAAACATATTGAAAAAATGCGGCTAAAGCCTATTTTCATTTACAAAACATAGTGAAAAACTTCGCTGAAAAGATGCATTTCACCGATTAAGTGTTAATTTTTTACAAATTACCGCTTTTTTTCACTAAGTTTACACCAAGTTACTCTCAATTCTCTCAATAACTTAACTTGAAGTAAAATGCTATTATCTCAATTAGTTGACAATACCGTCGATGATATTGTCTATTTAGAAACGAAAAATATAGATAAGCACAAGTCATCTATAAGTTTCAACAAATCCTTATCTGAAGTATTAATTTCGATTAGTGCTATTCTAGTTGACGAAAACATCAAAATTAATTCAGATTTTTCAAAGTTAAATTCTATTTATTACAGACCCGCTTTATTAGAGCGTATTTTGTTAAGTCTAATTGCAGGAGCAATTAAACGTAAACAACCTAATTCAGCTTCTGTGATTAACATTTCCACGTATTTAGAAAACTCTAAACCAACTTTAGAAGTTTCTGATAATGGTGCAAGAATTGACATGAACAATTTTGATAAGGAACAAGATGTAGGCTTTCAAGGTAACATTTACCTTGAATCTGTTTCAGACAAGGGAACAGTCATTAAAATATATCTATAAAAAAATTGAGGCGATTACATAAAATAGCCCAACTCTAAGAGTTGGGCTATTTTTATAGTTTTATATTATTTTCTTTTAGCAGGTTTATTAGCTTTGAAGAAAGCTCAATAATATAAGCTCCCTTTTTATTTTTTTGTCGTAACTCTGTTCGAATTCTTTTAACTTCTTGAATACAATAAATATAGTCCTCATAGTAAATACCTTCAGCAAATTTTAAAAATATAATTTGGTTCTGAGTTACTAAGTTTTCCAATTTGCCAGCATTAATTATAGCTCCTTTATAGTTTATTGATTTGTTTTTACCTACTTCAATAACTTCAGTTTTCACCTCTTGTAACGTCTTTTCAACTCCTTTCTTTTTCCCCTCGTACAAATTCTTTTCAAAATCAAATTCCCATGGATTAACTATGTCAACAAAAAACTCTTCACCGTTTTCAGCGTTAAAAATATCCTCTTCAAGAGTCGTTATTTTTTCGATTGCAATTTCCTGATTATAATAACTCGTAAACCTATAATACATGCCTGTAAAACCGTAAAAATCATTGGTCATAAAGTATACTCTACGAGGATCTATAGCGAGTTGATATTTTATCTTTTCAATAAAACTGTAGTATACCTTGCTATCTGCATATATTAATGTTTTAAAAGACACCCCAGGCGCAATACTGTTTTTTTGATGTTGCAAAGTATACCCCACATCTTGGAAATACTGAAGCTTCTTGCCATCATTATACACTTCCTGGTTTTTAGTAATATATAAACTATATAAGTTTGTTAAATGCTTAAACTCTATCTCCTTACCACCCTTAGGAAGCTCTATTTCTTCTTTTGGTTGAGTATGACCATAAAAGGAAAATACTAAAATTAATAACCCTAAAATTAGTTTTCCTGGATTTTCAAAACGCCTACCAATCATATTAGTCATTACAATTCTCGCAATAGGTATCTTTGAGATACTCATTTTCTAACAATTGAAATGTAACCCCTCCATTTTCAACAGCATTAAACAGTTTGCAAAAGCGCTCCTTGTTAATATTAATAGCATTTAACATCATTGTTCTGTAATCTGTTTGATGCGTTAGCTCATTATTTATTAGTGTTAAGTTCAGGTAGTAAAACAATAGATTTTCATCTATATCAATGGTTCTTACTTTTTTATCTAATAGCTCTACTGCCATATCTGTATTGGCGTAATAACTAAAAAATTGTGCTAAGCTTAAATAGTCATAGTCAGATAACACGAACTTATTGTAGTTTTTATGTATATAAGAAACGGAAGCATCCTTTCCTTTAAAGTCTCTTTTTCGCATTAGGTTCTCTGCTTTAATGATATGAAAGTTTACCATCATTCTGGAAACAAGCGATGCATCAATTCCATAATTCTTAAGTGCATTAATTTGATTTTTCAATTTGGTTTCATCTATTTCTATGGCTCTAAAACGCCATAATTTAATTTTTATAGCTGCAATATTATATTTTACTTCACCATTTTTTGGAACAATTTCTTCGAGAACAGATAACTCATTATATACAATTAGGGCTTGCCTAACGTCTAACATATATCTGTAAGCTGAATTCTTATTAAAGATTTTAGCAAATTTGGCCTGTTTAGGAATGTTCATCTTTCTTAAAAAATCTGGAGAGATTTCTTTATTCTTAAGTTTTTCAAAAATTGAATTTTGAATTTCATTGGCCACATCTAAATCTTCTTTGCTTATGGCTTCATTGAACTTAGAAAGTAATTCAGATTCCGACAAGTTTTTATACCTATCCTTCTTCTCTAAGCCTAGCTCTAAAAGTGCCTTTCTATGATGCTTTAATATGGGTTCCATTTCTTTAGAAAACGCTCCTACCAACTTACTTTTAATCCTAGTTTTACTTAATGCACTTAGGTTACTATACTTAGTGTTTTTAATATCGTTTAGAAACTCCACCCAATTTTCTGATGACGAAATTTGTGTTTTTATTGTTGGCTTCTGAAAACTCTGTAAAGCGTTTGCAATACTACTGGCGCGCTGCTCTTGTAATTCTACATTACGCTCTAAACTGCCTTCAACTGAAGAATAGGCCTTTATTTTTATGGTTTTTATATTAAAGTCTGTTAACCTTAAGGAATCATAGATAGGTTTTATGTCTTCTTGTGAATACTCCGATTTATTCTTTTTAAAAGGAATGGTAAACTTTAATGTCTTATTCTTTAAAACATATCCTTCATTTGAACTTGGCTTAATTTGTTTTGTATTATAGGTAAGTGAATCTAAATACATTCCCATATCAAGTAATTCCCAAGGATAAGCCTCTAAGTTATATATAGTTTGATACCTACACATGTTCTTATTACTTAAAAACAATATGTTGTATTCTAACTCTTCATCTAAGAAATTACTGGGAATTCTTCCAACATGAACTCGGTACATATCATCTTTTGCAGGTTTTAACATGCCTCTGAGTTTAGCACCATAAACAGGTTTAAGAAGCAATCCCTTTATTTGAGATGCCACAACGGTTTCATTACAATCGTATCTTCTTTTTCTAACGACATCTACAGCTATACCATCTCCAGCATTTTTAAAAAGCATATTGAACCACTTTTTATCGTTTATCCTAAAGTATAGATTAGCTCCCTCTCGTTCTACAGTAAACCTAATTTCTTTAGGTTTTTGCCTAAATATATTCGTGCAAGACTGACACACTTGATCTCTATTACTCTGGGGGAATAGAATATCAAAAGTGTTTTGTGCATTTAAATTAGTAAAACAGGTTAAAAGACAGAGAACCGAGAGTAGCTTTAAGAATTTCATTAATGGATTATGTTTAATTGGTCATCTAAATATAACCATTAGTATTTAAGTAGAAAAATACTTACCGCTAGAAATTAACTCTAAGCTTCCTTTTTTGGGAATGCCTTTTTATTAAAAACAATAAGCATTATAAAACCAGTACTTATTGCCACATCGGCTATATTAAAAACGGGTTCAAAAAAAGTGAAGTATTTACCGCCTTTAAAAGGTATCCATTCTGGTAAGCGTCCGCTCCAAAGTGGAAAATAGAGCATATCGACAACTTTTCCATGAAGAAATCCATCATAACCACCTTCTTGCGGCAAAAATGAAGCTACTTCCATGGTACTATCATTAAACAAGACACCATAAAAAACAGAGTCTATTATATTGCCTAAAGCGCCAGCAAAGATTAAGGCAATTGCAATTATTAGAACTCGCGGTTTGTCTTTTTTAACTACATCATTTAACCAATATCCTATGCCACAAATAGCAACAATTCTAAAAAGAGTTAAAGCTACTTTAGCTGTTCTATCATTAACAAAGGGAAGAAAATCGCTAATTTTTGTTCCCCAAGCCATACCATCATTTTCTATAAAATAGATTTGAAACCATGTAAAAATCTTGACACTTTCTTGCAATTGAAAATGCGTTTTAACATACACTTTACTTATTTGATCTATAAGCAAAATAAGAACGATAAGAATAACTGATTTTTTTAATGACATACGCCTAGTAAACAAAAACGTCTCGATAAAATAACGAGACGCTTTTAAAATTTTATAAAAAGGTAAATTACTTCTGCATGTTTTTTGCTTCTATACTCAGCGTAGCATGAGGTACTAACTCTAAACGTTTTTTATTAATTAACTTACCTGTTACTCTACAAATACCGTAGGTTTTATTTTCAATTCTAATAAGTGCATTTTTTAAATCTCTAATAAACTTTTCTTGACGAATAGCTAATTGAGAATTAGATTCTTTACTCATGACTTCGCTACCTTCATCAAATGCTTTAAAAGTTGGAGATGTATCATCTGTACCATTATTATGATCATTCATATAGGCACTTTTAATTAGCTCTAAATCATGTTGTGCTTTATCTATTTTTTCTTGTATTAAAGCTCTAAACTCTTCTAATTCCGCATCTGAGTATCTTGCACTTGTAGCTGCCATAATATTAATGTTTTTGTATAAACAATTTGGTATTTACATCATCAAAAGTGATATCTATACCACTATCTAATTCATCTATAATTTCTAGCTCATTTGCCAACGTTTCCGTTTTAATATAAGCCATATTTGAGTCTATAGCATTCACTATTTGCTCATCTTTTTGAAGTTTTACATCTATTCTATCTGTAACTTCAAACCCTGAATCTTTACGTAAATTTTGAATTCGGTTAATAAGTTCCCTTGCAATTCCTTCACTTCGTAAATCATCTGTAATGGTAACATCTAGGGCGACAGTTAAAGCACCTTCGTTAGCAACTAACCAGCCTTCAATGTCTTGAGATGTAATTTCTACATCTTCAAGCCCTAAAGTAACATTTTTTCCATTAATGTCAAGTGATAATTCACCAGATTGTTCAATTTTTTTGATATCCTCAGCATTGAAGGCTCTAATAGCGTTTGCAATTAACTTCATGTCTTTACCAAAACGTGGTCCTAAAGCTTTAAAATTAGGCTTTATTTGTTTTACCAAAATATCAGAAGCATCTTCTAAAAGCTCAATTTCTTTTACATTTACTTCGTGCATAATTAAATCTGAAACGGCTAAGATTTCTTCCTTTTGCTGTTCACTATCAATAGGAATCATTATTTTTTGAAGTGGCTGACGTACTTTAATCTTTTCTTTAGCTCTTAACGATAATACTAAAGATGATATGGTCTGCGCATTTTCCATTTTACGCTCCAAACTCTTATCTACGAAGCTTTCATCAAATACTGGAAAATCTGCTAAATGTACACTTTCAAATGCTTCCTTCTTGGTAATTCCATTTAAATCTTGGTATAACTTATCCATATAGAAAGGTGCAACAGGAGCTCCTAACTTTGCAATAGTAACCATACAGGTGTAAAGCGTTTGATATGCCGATATTTTATCAGTTTCATAATCACCTTTCCAGAAACGTCTTCTACTTAATCGTACAAACCAGTTACTTAAGAAATCTTGCGTAAAATCTGAAATTGCTCTAGTGGCTTTTGTAGGTTCGTAATCTGCATAATATGCATCAACTTTCTGAATAAGTGTGTGTAACTCAGATAAAATCCACCTATCTAATTCTGGTCTTTCTGCTAAAGGAATATCAGCTTCAGAATAATTAAAATTATCAAGATTCGTATATAAACTGAAGAAAGAATACGTATTGTAAAGTGTTCCGAAGAATTTACGTTTAACTTCTTCTATACCTTCTAGATCAAATTTTAGGTTATCCCATGGGTTGGCATTACTAATCATGTACCAACGTGTAGCATCTGCACCGTATTTAGCCAATGTTTCAAACGGATCCGCTGCATTACCTAAACGTTTAGACATTTTTTGTCCGTTTTTATCTAACACCAATCCATTCGAAACTACATTCTTATAAGCCACAGAATCGAATACCATAGTACCAATAGCATGTAATGTATAGAACCAACCACGTGTTTGGTCTACTCCTTCTGCAATAAAGTTTGCCGGATATGTTGTTCCTTTATCAATTAAATCTGCATTTTCAAAAGGATAATGCCATTGTGCATATGGCATAGAACCAGAATCAAACCACACATCTATTAAGTCGCTTTCGCGTTTCATAGGTTTTCCAGATGGTGATACCAAAGTAATTTGATCTACAATATTCTTATGTAGATCTAACTTTGCATAGTTTTCATCACTCATATTTCCAACTTCAAAATCGGCAAAAATATCTTCAGCTAACACTCCAGCATCAATAGCTTTTTGCATTTCAGCTTTTAGCTCTTCCACAGAACCAATACAAAGTGCCTCTTTTCCATCTTCTGATCTCCAAATTGGTAAAGGAATACCCCAATATCGAGAACGCGATAAATTCCAGTCATTAGCATTTGCTAACCAATTACCAAATCTACCTTCTCCAGTACTTTTTGGCTTCCAATTTATTGTTTGATTTAACTCAAACATTCTATCCTTAACATCGGTTACTTTGATAAACCAAGAATCTAATGGATAGTATAAAATTGGTTTGTCTGTACGCCAACAATTTGGGTAACTGTGCTTATATTTTTCAACCTTAAAGGCTTTATTTTCTTCTTTTAACTTAATGGCAATTTCAACATCAACAGAACGTTCAGGAGCATCACCATCTGTATAATACTCATTCTTTACGTACTTTCCAGCCAGCTCTTTTAATTCTGGACGGAACTTACCTTGCAAATCTACAAGGGGCACCAAATTATCATTCTCATCTTTAACTAACATTGGCGGCACCTCTGGTGTAGCTTGTTTTGCTACCAAGGCATCATCTGCACCAAAAGTAGGTGCGGTATGAACAATACCTGTACCATCTTCGGTAGTTACAAAATCACCCGAAATAACTCTAAATGCATTTTCAGGATTATCATTAGGCAACACATATGGCAATAATTGTTCATAGGTGATTCCGACTAAATCTGCTCCTTTAAATTCTTTTACAACGAAATAAGGAATCTTTTTATCTCCAGAATTATAACTATCTAATTCCGAAATGTCTTCAACCTGATTGAACTTACCAGCAAATTGCTTTCCAACTAAAGGTTTACCTAACACAACGTTTATTGGCTCAAATGTGTATTGATTAAACGTTTTTACCAAAACATAATCTATTTTTGGACCAACGGTTAGCGCAGTATTACTTGGTAATGTCCAAGGTGTGGTTGTCCAAGCTAAAAAATGAACATCTCCTTGATTTTGCAAAAACTCTGGTAAAGATTCTGCATTTGCTTTAAACTGTGCAACAACTGTAGTATCGGTTACATCTTGATAGGTTCCTGGTTGATTTAACTCATGCGAACTTAAACCAGTTCCCGCCTTTGGGGAATATGGTTGAATGGTATAACCTTTATAAAGTAAATCTTTGTTGTAAATCTGTTTAAGTAGCCACCAAACAGATTCCATATATTTAGGTTCATAGGTAATATATGGGTCTTCCATATCTACCCAATATCCCATTTTTTCAGTTAGGTCATTCCAAACATCTGTATAACGCATTACAGCTTTTCTACAGGCCTTGTTATAATCTTCTACAGAAATTGTTTTACCAATATCTTCTTTAGTAATTCCTAATTCTTTCTCAACACCTAATTCTATAGGTAATCCATGAGTATCCCAACCTGCTTTACGCTTAACTTGATATCCTTTTTGAGTCTTGTATCTACAAAAAATATCCTTAATAGCACGTGCCATTACATGGTGAATACCAGGTAATCCGTTTGCAGATGGTGGTCCTTCAAAAAAAACGAAAGTTTCTTTACCTTCTTTTGAAGTTATACTTTTATCAAAAATGTTATTTTCTTGCCAATATTGTAGTATCTCATTTGCTACATTTGGCAAGTCAAGTCCTTTATATTCAGGAAATTTAGCGCTCATTTAATCATTAATCTTGTAAGGATGCGAATTTAATGATTTATCCTGAAATGCTTAGTTTTTAAACACAAAAAAAGCCAAAACAAATGTTTTGACTCCTTTCAGGTTTTTGGTTGGTTATTAATGTATCATGATTTTCTTAGAAATCACTTGGTTATCTTCTGTTCTTAGATAAGCAACATAAGCTCCTGATGCTACTTTAGGTAAATCTACACCTCCTTCTAAAACTGCATTAGGTATGCCGTAAACTTCAAATATTATTTGACCTGTAACACTTACTACAGCCATTTTAACAACTTGAGATTTTAGCTTTTTTACATAGAGTTTTCCATCGCTTTTAAGATAGTACATGTGGTTTTCTTCCGTTAAAGCATCTTCAACGCTTAGAGATTGTTGCTGCGACTGGAACACTATTTCAAAACGCTCGTTGAATTTTCCTTGTGTAGCACTAAACCCATAAGCTTCATTATTTCTTAAATCGAAATACTCGCCGGTTAAATTATCTTTGATATAGATTTCTTGAGATTCATCCACATTTTCTATTTGTGTTAACCTAATTTCAAACGTGTTATCTCCAGAGGATTTAAAGTTTAAAGGCACTACTTTATCATCGGTGATATCTCCAAAAGCTTGGATATTCATATTCTTATCTTCAAAACTTAGGTTTAAATCGTTGTTATTTAATTCATGACATTCGGCATCGTAACCATAGTCAAAGGCATCAGATGTTTCAGTACTGAATCCTAATAATAATTCTCTTCTTGTAGCTGGACCAGATACTGTGTTAAATTCTAAACGAAGTCTCTTAAAAGGGTTTAGCTCTTCCTCTGTAGTCTTTGCTACAGCCTGACCTTTTGAATTTGATTTTGTGTTTTTAAAGAATACTGAGCCATTTTCATAATCTCCATCTGCATCATCTTCTAAGGCAAATACACGTTGTGAATTATTAAATTCAACTGTGCCATCAGCAATTATCTCTGTTGAAAATCCTTGACCAATAGGCAAATATCTTGTTGGTATCAAGGTACCATTTTGTTTAGTTTCATCATGACCCCCACCACTTAAAGGCACGAATTGATAAGCTCTAACTGCTCCAGATTTATTAACCTGAGCATAACCTCCTTCGTATTCTCTTAAGTTATGAGAACTACCACTCCATTGCTGCCATAAATACAAATCACCTCCAATTACCCCAGCATTATCATCTATAAACTGATGAACATCTAAAGCCGATGGATACGGATTTCCTAATAAATACGAAGTTCTTGATACGTTACCTTCAGACCCTGGTCCTCCAACGTCTAAGACGTCAATTAAAATAGTACCATTATTAGGTTTTCCTTCAAAAATATATTGTTGCTCACTGGAAGCCACTCCTGTCCCTTTTTGTGTATATCCAACGCCTGGTTCTATGGCACTAGAAGTAGTTAAGCGTACCCAATCCCAATAGGTTCTACCATTTTTATATGAATACAACCAATATGTACTTATACTCCCATTACCATCATAACCTGAGGTAAATAAACAATCTGCACCGGTACCATCTTTTATCATACTTATTGTAAATGGCGAATTATTGGCATTATTAGTTGAGGCATTATTATCTATTAGTGTAGTTGCACCAGTTGCACCTACAGGTGAAGACCAGTAATTATACCAGTAAATATTTGGAGTACCTTCTTGGCGCCTTAAAGCTTTACCATTCGCAGAAGTAACTAAATCACTTTTATTCGTTTGAATTAATTGGGAATCATTCATTAAATCTAAAGTGCCATTAAGTTCAAAATACCAAGAGTTTTGAACTAAATTATTTCCATTAATTGTTAACGTACCTCCATCATCAATAATTAGCCCCATTGTATTCAAAGATGAATTCAGTGAAACATCATGACTAACTTTTACTATTCCACAATTAGGAGCACTAAATAAGTTTAAATCCCAATGATCTCCGTGCACCCAAGAAGAACTACTTGAAAAATTACCATTCCCAGAAGTCTCATAAGGCATTGGTGCCGTTTGATCCATAACGGTAGTAATATTATAAAAATATGCCGTATTACTGTTGTTCGAATAATCTGTTGTATATCCGTTTTTTATATCAGTCATTGGATAATACGCCACTAAATTAGACCATGAAATAGACGAAGAAGTAACATCATCTACAACTGGTTTAGGAATAACAGAACCAGTAACAACATTTGACGCCTCTTGTATTTCTTGGTATATAATTTTTTGTAATTGATATTCGGTTAAGGCCACATCAAAAACACGAACCTCATCGATATCTCCATTAAAATAATCTGAATCTGATGCTGCATCTTTGCCAATTGTAAAGGCATCTGTAGATGCGGAAATACTAGAGTTCAAAGCGGAATCGTCACAAGTCGCAGCATAGTGACCATTTATATATATTTTTAACCTATTGGATGAAGCCGAAACATCAAACACTGTAGTTAAATGAGCCCATATGCCATTGGTTAGCGCTTGTGAGGAAGGTAAGGTAACGACTTCTCCATTTAAGCTTATAACTGGCACCCGGGAACTATTAATTTTAATTTTGAAATCACCTTGACTCAATACCGTTCCTGTTGAAGAAAAACCAGCATCTAATCTAACCCAGGCCATTGTTGTTAATTGACCATAGTTACTAAGATCTAAACCAGACTCTACATAATCGTCTACGCCATCAAAATCTAAAGTGGCACTTACAGGAGGGTTAGGAGAAAAAACATCTCTGTAATCCAAATCCCCACCTGAATTTAAGTCGGCATCTGCATCTGGCAAAATTGATAAATCAGTAGGATCTTCAATATCTTCATTTACATCCCAAGCAGTATCATTAACACCATTGGTTTCAAAAGCATCATTTAAACCATCGTCATCAACATCTGCTGCCGTATAGGTATCGGCCATTCCGTTTTCTTGAATGTCTGTATATTGATCATTATCTGAATTAGTATCAATAAAATCTGGAATTTTGTCTCTATCGGTATCTTCAGGATAAATTCCTGTTCCGTATGCCGTATCTATCCCTGTTACTCCAACATTACCTGTTGGTAAAATGTAACTAAGCGTAGGCTGAGCTTCAACATTATCTGGTATTCCATCGCTATCACTATCTATATCCAAATGGTTAAATCGTCCATCACCATCAAAATCCTCACCTTGTACGATATTTAAAGAGTTTGCGTTAAAATCTAGAAACTCACATTGGGTGAATGACATTCCAAATTGTCTATTTCCACCTCCAACGTAAGTTTTAATTCCTTGCATTCTCATTGTGAAAGAGTTTCCTATGAATTGATAGTACGCTCTTAAAACTTTTAATGTTGAAAAACCTGGACCTTCTTGTAAACCAGAGGCACTAATTTGAATATCACCACCTCCTAAATCTTGAATTTCTAATGAACTTGGGTTTTCAATTCCATAAGCAGCAACATCATGATACACTACAGATTCTTTTAGACCTCCACTTCCATCGCAATCCCATGTAATACCATTTATTCTAAAAATTGTTGTTGAAGGTGTTGTTGTTCCGGCATTTACAATAGTAAATTTAAATGTTGCTCCGGGTGTTCCGCTTCCCGTAAGTCCTAATTCTGTTTGCAAATATGTTGGATTATCAACAGTATCATTATCTATGTTATTAATTGTAGCATCTGTTAACTCAATAATTTCCATTAAAACATCATGTCCGTTAATTGAGTTACTAAATCTATAAACCGCACCCACTGTATCTACAGCTCCGCTACTAGCAGCGGCATCATAAGCTCCGTTCTCAAAAGCCAATTCTGGTAATGAACATTCAAATCTATTTTCACCTAAATTCTCTGTTCCATCGGTTAAACCATCTCCATCATCATCATAATCCAAATAATCCACAATACCATCTTCATCTGTATCTAATAACGCATTACAAGTTGCGTCTCCTCCTGAGACGTTAAAAAATATTGTTTGCCCAGAAGTATTTGCTCCACTTCCATCATTATTAATAACCTCAACACCTGCTACAACCACAGAAATATAACTTGTACCTTGCCAACCATCGTTAGCTATATCGTAAAGTTTTACATAGTAATTGTTACCATTAGTTACACAACCTAAATCAAACTTTGAACCGTATCTATCTGTAACCCCCTGTTGGGAAGAAACGTAACACTGGTTGTCATCACATATTGTTGCAATTAAATCGTTGGCTGTATTATAAATTTCAACTTTGTTCTCATAGGAGTTATCTAGCCACCTTACTGTTATTTGTACATCTGAATTCTGAGATACAACAAAGTTTACAACTAGAAAAGTTATTAAAAAACATACTTTGGTTTTCATAACTATAGATTTGCGTGCGTTATAATTATTAAATGGACTAATTTGAAAACTCAATAACGTTTTACCTTCCTGCAATGAGAAAATAGAGTCGTCAAAGCAATCATTATACAATAATACGTCAAAACATCGTTAAAAAACAAATATATTCGACAAAACGCATTATTCTTTAAGAAATTATCCTGATTTTAATAAAAAAAGAACAATCTTGAAGTTAAAAAGGTCAAAACGGAAAGTCTTGACCTTTGTTAGGGTTTTTGGTTGGGTATTTAGGGAAATTGATCGGGTTGTATTATGTTTTATTAATTAGCTACAAATTTTTTGGTTAGAACTTGATTATCATCTGTTCGTAAGTAAACAATATAAGCTCCTGCAGCTACTCTCGGCATTTCTACCCCTGCCTCTAATACTGGATTAGGCACGTCGTATAGTTCTAAAACTGTTTGTCCAGTTATATTTATTACAGATAATTTTACAACAGAAGATTTCAATTTCCTTACTCTTAATCTACGCTCAGAAATTGAATAATAAATGAAATTTTCCTTAGTTAATGTTTCTTCTACGCTTAACGATTGTTGCTGTGATTGGAATACAATTTCAAAACGCTCATTAAATTTACCTTGCTCTGATGAGAAACTATAGGGTTGATTACTTCTTAAATCGAAGTATTCTCCAGTTAAATTATCTTTTAGATAAACTTCATTTGTTTCGTCAAAGTTTACCAAATCTGTTATAGAAATTTCAAATGAATTGTCTCCAGATGATTTAAAATTTAGCGGAACCACCTTATCTTCAGTAAGCGGTCCATAAGCCTGAATATTCAAATTTTTACCTTCTAAATCAAGGTTTAAATCATTATTATTTACTTCACCACATTCAGAGTCAAAACCATAATCATAGTCATCTGATGTTTCTGAACTAAACCCTAACAATAACTCGCGTCGTGTGTCAGGTCCCGACACAGAATTAAACTCTAATCGAATTTTTTTAAATGACGAATTACTATCATTATTTTTTGATGTAGTTCTATTTTTAGATGATTTTGACTTCGTATTTTTGAAAAACACAGAACCGCTTTCATAGCTACCGTCTGCATCTTCTTCTAAAATGAACACACGCTGGGAATTATTGAACTCTACATTTCCCGTCCCAATAATTTCCGCAACAAATCCCTGTCCTATTGGCAAATATCTTGATGGGACTAATGTTCCATTTTGTTGGGTTTCATCAACACCTCCATGTATACCTACAAATTGGTATGCTCTGGTGGCGCCAAGCTTATTAACTTGAGCATAACCTCCATTATATTGACTTAGATTATGAGAGCTACCACTCCATTGCTGCCATAAATACAGGTCTCCATAAATCATTCCCTCATTATCATCTATGAATTTATGAATATCAATTGCCGAAGGGTAAGGGTTACCTAACAAATAACTTGTTCTAGAGACAGTGGAAACCGAACCAGGACCTCCCTTATCTTCAACATTTACCAAAATAGTTCCGTTATTAGGTTTACCTTGAAAAATATACTTCTGTTCACTTTCTTGTATACCTGTTCCCTTTTGTGTATACCCTATTCCCGGTTCAATATTTGAGGAAGTGGTCAATTTCCCCCAATCCCAATAAGTTACGCCGTTTTTATAGGTATACAACCAATACGTACTTATACTTCCATTACCGGTATAGTTTGAAGTAAATTGGCAATCGAATCCAGTATCATCCTTTAACATACCTATTTTAAAAGGTGAATTATTAGGATTATTTGTAGATGCATTGTTATCTACTAAAGTAGTAGCGCCAGTAGTTCCTACTGGAGAAGACCAGTAATTATACCAAAAAGCACTTGGCGTTCCCTCTTGCCTCCTTAAAGTTTTTCCGTCTGCCGAAGTAACCAAATCACTAGTAATAGTTTGAATTAACTGAGAATCATTCATTAAGTCTAGCGTACCATTTAGCTCAAAATATCCTGTGTTTTTAACCAAATTATTGCCGTTAACTGTAAGCGTTTTATCACTGTCAATTATTAAACCATATGTTGAAATAGAACTTGAAATAGATACATCATTTTCAATTTTAACAATACACCACTCCCTTGAACTTGGTATGCTCTCTATATCCCATACACTACCGTGCTGCCAAGCCCCTTCTAAATCCCAAGTACCATCACTGGTAGTTTTATATGGCATTGGTGCCGTTTGATCCAAGACCGTAGTAATATTATGCATGGTTAAGGTGTTACTGTTTTGAGAAAAGTCCGTTACTTGATTCAAAGCTACATCTGTCATGGGATAATAAGCTAATAAATTGGCCCATGGAATTGTAACTTTGGTTTCTAAATCCATAATATCTTTTGGAATTATTGAACCTCTAACATTGGATGAATTTTCCTGAATTTCTTGATAAATCTGTGTTTGAATTTGGGAATCGGTAAGTGCCAGATTATAGACTCTAACCTCATCAATTTCACCATTAAAATATTCCCTATTGGAAATAGAACTAGAAATACGTCCTACCTCAAAATCTCCAGTCCAACTTGAAGAAGGATCTATTGTAGCACCAATATGGCTATTGTTTGTTACTGTTTCTACTATTTCACCGTCAACATAAATGGTCTGTTTTCCTGTTACATTTGAAAAGACTCCAGTAATATGATGCCATTCTCCATAATTAACAGTACCTCCTGAAATGCTATTTGAAATGCCAGCAGATGTTCTTATACTAAAACTAAGCTCATTACCATTTGCTACATATAATCTACATCCCGTATCTTCTCCTGCTATAGTTGCTTTTAAAGTGCCTGAGCTTTCAGCGTCAATCTTAACCCATGCCATTATAGTTACATTTCCTAAACCATCTATAATAGAGTTACCATTAAGATAGTCATCAACCCCATCAAAGTCAATTGAGGCAATTGAAGGATACACCACTACCGGTGCAACATCTCTATAATCTACATCTCCCCCAGAATTGACATCAGAATCGGCATCTGGTAGAACTGACAAATCTGATGGGTCGTGAATATCTTCATTAACATCCCAAGTTCCATCGTTTGTTCCATTAGTCTCAAACGCGTTATCTAATCCGTCATTATCATCATCGGTTGAACTTATAGCATTCGCCATTCCGTTTTCCTCAATATCATCATAGTCATCATTGTCACTATTTGAATCAACATAATCATCAATGGTATCTGTATCTGTATCCTCAGGTGTAATTCCAGTACCATAATTATCCCAAAGCCCAATATATGAACCAGAAGTATTTACTGTTCCACTAGGTAAAATATAACCTAAAGTAGTTTGAGCCTCTATGTTATCAGGAATACCATCATTATCACTATCTAAATCAAGATTATTTGCCAATCCATCATTGTCAGTATCAATAAAAAGTGGAATATCACAGACACTATTAAAACGAACACTCTGAACATTTACAGAACCTCCTGTCGAGGCAGAAAAACCAAAATATACTAAATTATTTCCTCCAAAATAATTATTAATCAGATCTCCTGTATAAGACCCAGCCAGAGTACTATCATAGTAGTAATTAATAGTGTTTGTTGAAGCATCCCAATTAATCGTTACTGTATGCCAATTACCATCTTCTATATTTCCAAGATCAGTTGGTGAAGTTAAATACCCTGTGTCTGTTTGATTGTCTGAATCCCAGATCATACCATGGTCATTAGAAATATCTCCACGATTGGAATTGTAATAAGTATCTAACTCTAGAACTATTCCATTTTGAATACCCTGAGCTCCTAAACCTTCTCCAACTGCTCCTACGGCCGAGGTTCCTGCTGGATCATCGTGAAAAATGATAGCTATACCATCTGCTCCATTATCATTATATCCAAGAAAAGCATTAAATGAGAATGAAAAACTATTATTAAAATTTATTCTATCTTTAATAGTTGCCGCACCTGCTTGACTGTTCGTTGCTGATGTTAATTGAAATTCAGTGCTTGAAGTTTCCGTAGCTGTTCCGCTTAAAGTAAATACCTCGGTAATTGTTCCATAAGTAATACCTTTTTCTGTACAATCTAGTAAACCGTCGTTATCATCATCAACATCACAAATATCACTAATACCATCTCCATCAGTATCCACATTACCAGATGCAACAGGATCACATTGATCAATTGCACTAGAACCTCCAGAACCAGTTATAGTAATATTATCTAAAGTAATATCTTCGCCACTTCTATTACAATCTGATCTAAATCTAAATCTAGAAGTTGATGTAAAAGTATATGTGCTATTTAAAGCAGTGGCAGTAATATCTGTATATGTTATATTGTTACTAAAATCGGTTCCATGTACATATTGTAAAACTGGTGTACCACTCCAGGAAGTTCCACCATCATTAGAAAATTCTATAAAAAAATCTTCCCCCGTATCGTATCTCCATGAACTAAAATCGAACTCTATTGTTACTGAATCATAAGACGTTAAGTCGATACTTGAGGTATACATTACTGAACTGCTATTGTCATCCCTTATATAAGGACTATAAGAACCAGAAATAGCATAATACGATGTCATTAAACAATCATATCCTCCATCTTGCCATAAGGTGAATGGAAAACTACCAGATTCAAAATCTTCAAAATCAATTACTGTTTGAGAGTATGTGTTAAATGAAATAGTTGCGCAAACCAAGAAAGCTAGTTGCCAACATTGATGAACAAAATTTTTCATAGATTAATTGTTATTTGCATTAGAACCAAATTTTCTAATACTAAACAACTACCTATTGTTACAATGGATTACAAATACTTTGAGAGAATAAGTATCCATTTTATAAAATGTTAAGTATACACTTTACAACCACAATATTACACTATTGCTTTCTTAAAAACTAGAAAAACTGTAATTTTTTATCGATTAAATGAAATAAAAATCGACGAAATGCATATTTGTTGCATTTAGTTTTTATAAATCAGTACAAAAATCATTATAATAATATACCATCTCTGGAACCGTATGTCTATTAAACTCTCCAGAGTCTAATTTGTTTTCTATACCAATACAACCCTTAAAAAACCTTTTTAACTTCTTTTTAAAACCAAAAGAAATACTTGATACATTTCCAAACAAAGATTGCGACGAAGACGTTGTTAAAACCTCTTTACTTAAGTTATGCTTTAAAAAGTACGTTATCGTTTTACTAACTTGGGTATGCATTGGGAAATTGGTATTTGAATCGACGTTTGAATTAATCCAATGTGTACGTATTTCCATAAATAGACTAACAACACCCTCCTCTACAAGCTCAAGCAATATAGGATAACCATTTTTGCTCAATTTTACATAAAGGAAAGTTGTATCTCCCGATTCATCATGGAAAGTAATTCCTTTAACCATTAATTCTGTCCAAACATCAGGCTTATCATCCTTAGAAACCTTAAATTTTATTTTATACTTATTAAGTACCCCAGACAGTTTACCATACCCTTTTATTGATGTTCCATCTAAAAAAAGAATTGTGGCTATTTTGTATTTCTCAAAAGCATTTATTTCTAAAACATTTGAAGAATTCCCTATTTTAAGTAAGGCTATGCTGAAGACTAGTAATAAGCATATCTTTTTCATATTACACTATAAGATCTACTAGGTCCTCTATTTTAGATATTAACTGCACTTTTATTTTTAAGTTCCTAAGTGACAACTTGTTATACTTTGAAACAACTATTGTAGCAAACCCCAGTTTTTCAGCTTCCAAAATACGTTGCTCCACACGCTGAATGGGTCTAATTTCGCCAGATAATCCTACCTCAGCCGCAAAACAAAAATCGTTTTGTAAGGCTTCGTCTTCATTAGAAGATAGGATAGCTGCAATGACTGCCAAATCTATTGCTGGATCGTCAACATTTATACCCCCTGTTATATTTAAAAAAACATCTTTAGCCCCAAGTCTAAACCCTGCTCTTTTTTCTAAGACTGCTAAAAGCATATTCAGCCTTTTTGCATTAAACCCAGTAGCAGATCGTTGTGGTGTTCCATAGACAGCCGTACTAACCAAAGCTTGAACTTCAATCATTAAAGGACGCATACCTTCTAAAGTAGCTGCTATTGCATTACCCGATAATTCTTCATCCTTTTTTGAAATTAGCAACTCTGAAGGATTAGACACTTCTCTTAAGCCAGACCCTTGCATCTCATATATTCCAAGCTCATTAGTAGATCCAAACCTATTCTTATTTGCTCTTAGAATTCTGAAAACATGATTTCTATCGCCTTCAAACTGAAGTACAGTATCAACCATATGCTCCAATATTTTAGGACCAGCAATATGCCCATCTTTTGTTATATGTCCAATTAAGATAACAGGTGTTGCCGTTTCTTTAGCAAATTTTATTAACTCCGTAGTACATTCTTTTATTTGAGAGATGCTCCCTGCTGAAGATTCAATATAATCACTATGCAAGGTTTGAATAGAGTCTATAATAACAATATCGGGCTCCAACTCGGAAATTTGCTTAAAAATGTTTTGAGTTTTGGTTTCTGTTAGGATATAACAATTACTATTATTTGGATTAATACGTTCTGCACGCATTTTAATTTGTTTCTGACTTTCTTCTCCAGAAACATAGAGTGTCTTATAGGGTAGTTTTAAAGATATTTGTAGCAACAAAGTACTTTTACCAATACCAGGTTCACCACCAAGTAAGGTTAAAGACCCCGGCACAATACCTCCTCCTAAAACTCTATTAAACTCCTTATCTAAACTATTAAGTCTAGCATCTTCAGAAACATCAATTTCATTTATTTTTAAAGGTTTAGAAACACGTTTAGTTTTAGATTCGGAAGACTTCCAACTACTTTTCTCTGGTTTCTCAATAACCTCTTCGGCAATGGTATTCCATTGTTTACAGGAGTTGCATTGCCCTTGCCATTTGGCATATTGTGCTCCACAATTCTGACAAAAAAATGTTGTTTTAACTTTTGCCATTAATATCCAAAGTCATTTTTAATGGCATCAGCTTTTTCGAGCATTAAATCTTTAGTTATACCGGCTATTTCTTCTAAAAGATAAGCTGACTGATATGTTCTCATAGCTTTTTTAGGAGAGCCTTGTTCTTCATAAAATCGACCTAAATAGTAATTTCCTAAAAGCGTTTTCGGGTATTCTTTTCTAGCCATTTTACCCAATTCTTCGTAATACTGAAACGCCTCGTTCTTTTCTATAGCGGCTGATATTGCTTTAAAATCGTTGATAAGTATCTTTTTGTTAATCCCAAAAAGACTATTTATTGTTTCATATTTGTTTACCAAGTAATCTACCGGAGAATCTTCTAACTCTAAAATAACTTCTTTGTATTCTTGTTTGGTAATGGGCTGAAAAACTTTAAATATTTTCTCGATTGCACTGGGAATAGTATGAGTAGGCACGGAATAATGAGAAGGTCCTTCAAAATCTTTGAAGAAATACTCCAAATTTTCATTTTCTATTGCAGATATATCCGAATTTATGGCACCTGCCATGTCTCTTATAGATTTAGAATCATTGTTTGTTAGAGCTAAAAAGTAAAATGTCTTTGACTCCAATTTTACTAATCTTTCGGGAATATAATCTAACATACCTGGTGCTAACTCGGGACTAGCAACAATATAAGCTTGAAATAACGGATTGGCTTTTAATAAATAGTAATTGATAAAATTTGCAGTATCCCCATGACCAACAGCCACTCTGAAATTTGTAGTACGATAATTTTTTTCTAGGTAAGGCACCAACTCTGTTCCTATAAATTCAAAAAAAGCAGCACCTTTTTCAATAGGCAAGGAATTTTGTTCTGAATACATACAGTCATCAAAACGTTTATCAAATTGATTTATACCAACTACAATAGCATCTGGCATATCTTCCCAATAAGAATAGTAATCTACATTTCCAGCAACGACTTCGAAAAGATAATCGCCATCTAGAACAATAAATAAAGGATAGTTTTTTTCAACATTAGAGCTATATCCTCTAGGTAATTGAATCTTTATCTGTCGGTCTTCTCCTAATTTAGAAGACGTGAAATTTTCGTATTTAACTTGTGAAAAAGAAGTTGCAAAAGTTAAAAACAACACAGAAATGGAGCAAATAAGTTTCATGATATTATTGTAAAATTTTAAGCGAAAGTTAATAAAATAAGCTAGAGAAAAGAAAAGAGCTCTAAATTAATATATTATGAACCTGATTTAGTTCTATTAAATATTGGCAAATAAATAAGTGATAGGCCACCAAAGAGAATTATAAGCAATGTTTGGGAGGCCCACATTATCCAGCCAAAAGCATAACTCGGATCTTTTTCTATTCCAAATATGGAAAATGCAGCAAAAACAGCAATAGGATATGTTCCAATACCTCCATTTGTAGCTGCAATACTAAAACTTGCAGAGATAAAGCCAATAAGCACAGCTCCTGTTGGTATACCTCCTAAATCTGAAATTGACAAAGAAGTTACATAAAACATCAGCAAATACATTGCCCATATAAACAGCGTGTGAAATATGAATGCCCATTTCTTCTTCATTTTAAAAATGCTTAATGCCCCCTCCATTAAACCTGTAATGAATGCTTTAATTTTTAAAGCAAGTTTAGATTGACTTTTTCTTATTAACGCAATAAATAAAAGTCCAATTATGAACAAACCTCCAAAAGCAATAGCTATTTTAGTGGGGTTAAACTTTTCAACAAGAAAGCCATAAATGAAATCAAACTGCAAAAAAAGTGTAATTGTAATGATACCAAGCATTACAATCATGTCTGCTATTCTCTCTGAAATTATGGTTCCAATACCTTTTTCAAAGGGTACACCCTCATAATTTGTAAGTATTGAAGCCCTAGCCACTTCTCCTGCTCTAGGAATAGTATAGTTAATTAAATATGTAGCAAAAACTGCCATAACACTATTACCTAATTTAATATTATAACCTAAGGGTTCTAATTGAAACCTCCAGCGATAGGCACGAGATAAATGGCTTAAAAGTCCCAAAACAACTCCTAATGCTATCCAACCTTTTGAAGCAGACTGCCAATATTGATAAATTTTTGATAATGGCACTTCTTTGAGAGAATACCAAACCAAAAAAACTCCCAATGCCAATGGGAGTGTTATTTTGAGAATCTTCTTTATTTTTAAAGACAAGGTTTACTTTAATAAGTTAGTAGCTTCATCTGGAAAAACCAACGATGGTTTAAACACTTTAGCCTCTTCAATATCCATTATTGCATAGGTAATTAGGATTAAAGTATCACCGATAGAAACCTTACGTGCAGCTGCCCCATTAAGGGTAATTTCGCCACTATTTCTTGGCCCCGGAATACAATAAGTCTCCAAACGCTCACCATTATCATTATTTACAATTTGAACCTTTTCTCCTTGAATAATATTGGCAGCATCCATTAAATCTTCATCTATGGTAATACTCCCAATGTAATTAAGTTCTGCACCAGTGCATTTAACTCTATGAATCTTGGATTTTACTACTTGAATTTGCATGTGGCAAAGGTAATTAATTTAAAGCGATATTATCTATTAACCTTATATCATCTGCATATGCCGCGATAAAGGCTCTATATGACTTTTTTCTTGATTTTCTCTTAACAGGTTTTAAGGTTTCGGTATCAGCTATAATAAAATATTCTAACTCTAGTAATTCATTTTTAGCAAACTGATTCTCAACCCACTCCGTAACTTTATTAGCACTTTTTATGCCAAATTTATTTTTGGCAGAAGTTAAAGTTTTATAAATAAAAGGAGCCTCTTCCAAGTATTCTGGTTTTAATCTTGTATTTCTTGAGCTCATTGCCAAACCAGAATCTTCCCTATATATGGGACAACCAATTATTGTTACTGGAATATGGTACTTATCTACAAGTTTTTTGATAATTTGTAATTGTTGAAAATCCTTTTCACCAAAATAGGCGTTATGCGGTATTGTAATCTCAAAAAGTTGCTTTACAATTGTGCCTACACCATCAAAATGATTATCTCTAAACTTCCCTTCCATTTCATGTTCTAAACCATCAAAATCGAACTTTTCTGCTACCGTATTACCCTCGTAAATATCATCAACAGTTGGAGCGAAAACTAAAATATTATCTTCAGAAAGCGTTTTTAACAAATCAACATCTTTTTCCAAAGTTCTTGGGTACTTTTTAAGATCATCACCATTATCAAACTGTGTAGGATTAACAAAAATACTAACAACCACTTTGTCGTTTGTATTCAGAGCCCTTTCAACTAAAGCTAAATGCCCCCTATGCAAAGCTCCCATAGTAGGCACCAATCCAATCTTTAAATTTTTATCCTTTAAGTCTTGAATCTCTTTATTTATTAAATCTTTTTCTGAGTAAACCTTCACTTTTTAATAAAAAATTAACGGGTGCAAACTTAAGATTTTACAGTCAATTAGCATAAATTTTTGTACTTTTGCGTGTTTTTTATTTTGAAAAGCCCTTTTAAAATGAGCTTTTTCGAAATACTCTCAAATAAAAAATCGTTAAATCGATTAAGTAAAATGGTTTTTTAAAAGCCAATAAAAACAAACATATGAAAGATAAGAGGATATTGTATGTATCATCTGAAGTTGTGCCTTATTTACCTGAAACCGAAATTTCTTCAATGTCGTTTGAAGCACCTAGATTAGTAAATCAACAAGGTGGACAAATTAGAATTTTCATGCCTAGATACGGAAATATTAATGAACGCAGGCATCAACTACATGAAGTAATTAGACTTTCTGGAATAAATTTGGTTATTAACGATTTAGATATGCCTCTTATTATAAAAGTGGCTTCAATTCCTAAAGAACGTATTCAAGTATACTTTATAGATAACGATGAATACTTTAAAAGAAAAGCCACCTTAACCGATGAAGATGGAGAATTATTCTCGGATAATGACGAACGTGCCATTTTCTTTGCTAAAGGTGTTATAGAAACTGTAAAGAAATTAAACTGGTCTCCAGATGTTATTCATGTTCATGGTTGGCTTGCATCTTTGTTACCGGTTTATTTAAAAGAATATTATAAGGACGAACCTTTATTTAGCGAGAGTAAAATTGTTACCTCGGTGTATAACCAAAGTTTTAACAATACTTTAAACAAAGACATGCTGAATAAGATTAAATTTGACAACATTAACGAAGATGCTGTTAAAGTGCTAGACGAACCTTCATATAACAACCTTATGAAAGTTGCTATTGATTATTCTGATGCATTAATAGTTGGTTCAGAAAATATTCCAGAAGATTTAAAAGCGTATTTAGAGGCATCTGAAAAACCAATTTTAGAATACAAAAACAGAGATGAATTTGGCGAAGCTTATACAACATTTTTTAACAATACCGTTTTAAGCTAACAAGTCATTCTTTAAGCGCTCCTTTATGAAAAAGATTTTTGAAACTCTAAGAGTTCCTGCTATTGCCATTATATTAATTACCTCTTTTGTTGCTTGTGATAAAGATTTTTATGTTCTTGATAGTGATGTTTTAGGAAAAGACAACGCTAATTTTGACACGGGAGCAAAAGAACATCCTGTAGTTTCATATAACAAGAGGTTAAAAGGGCTTCAGGTAAATAACTTACCATCTAACCTTTTAGGTTTTTTTAATGACCCAGATTTCGGTACAACTACAGCTAGTATAGTTACAGACATTACACCTTCTAGCTATGACCCCGATTTTGGTGACAACCCTGTTATAGACTCGGTAATTCTTAGAATACCATATTTTAGTAGAGTTATTGGAACAGATAGTGATGGATTTAATGTATACACAATAAGCGACTCCTTATATGGGGCGGCTAATATGCCAATTAAGTTGTCTATCTACGAAAACGGGTACTTCTTAAGAGATTTAGATCCGAATAACTTAGATGAAAATCAAAAATACTACTCGCATAACAATGCAGGATCTACAGATAATTATGCGCAAACAGAAAATAACTTAATTAATTTTGATGACTTAAGTAGTGTAAATCCTATTATGACAAATGATGCTATTACCTTTAGCGATAAGATAGTTGTCACAAAAACGGAGTCGGACACTACCAGATTTGCACCTTCATTAAGATTAAAACTAGGCGATTTGGATGACGATGAACCTTATTCTTATTGGCAAAACAAAATAATTTTTAAAGAAGGGCAAGCTGAATTGAGCAATGCAAGTAATTTTAAAAATTACTTTAGAGGCCTATATTTTAAGGCTGAGGCTATGAATAATAATGGTAGCATGATTATGCTTAATTTTAATTCAACTGATGCAGGCATTACCATCTATTATCAGAGAGATGATGAGAGTAATGCTGGCGAAAGAGTAAATGCATCTTTTAGTTTTAATTTTGCTGGTAATAGACTTAATACATTTAATAATGATTACTCTGCTCCATTGAATGATGGAGACACTAACAACGGGGATGAAACATTGTACTTGAAAGGAACTGAAGGTTCTATGGCTATTGTAGATCTGTTTCCTACCGAAAATGACCTAAAAGCTTTTTTAGATGAATATAGAGTCCCGATTAGCGATACTGAGTATCTTATTGATAACACAACTGGTGATTTTATTTTACGTAAATTAATAAATGAAGCGCATTTAGTCATATATGAAGACAATGCTAAAATAACAGCAGGCTTAAGAAACGATGAAGACTACCATAAATATGATCGCCTATATGCCTTTGATGTTAAAAACAGTACATTTTTAGTTGATTACGCAACAGATATTACCGATAATGTTACTAATCCAGTTAACTCTAAAATTATTCATTCAACACGCAGAGATACTGTACCTGGTGAATACAAATATAAGATTAGACTTACTGAACATTTAAATGACTTGCTTTTAAAAGATTCTCTAAACACTAAAATTGGTTTAGTACTTTCTACTAATGTAAATTTTGTGTCTAACGCTACAACTTTAGACGAAAATAACAGTGTTCCTGAAAACCTTAAAGTTGAAAATGTGCCATCCGCTTCAGTAATAACTCCAAAGGGGACAATCTTGTTTGGTAATAATATACCAGATACGGATCCTAATTATAATAAGCGCCTGAGATTAAAGATTTTTGCCACTGAACCTAAATAGAATTGTGTTATTTCATCGTTTAAAACAATAAGTTTATATATTAATTGACCCAGTTTAGCATTTATTTTACATCTTTGCCTAGCTATTAATCATTAAATAACCCAAATAATTACTTATGTGTGGAATAGTAGGATATATTGGACACAGAGAAGCTTATCCAATTATTATTGAAGGACTTAAGCGTCTTGAATACCGAGGATACGACAGTGCTGGTGTGGCATTGTTTGATGGTACGGATTTGAAAGTTGCCAAAACTAAAGGCAAAGTAGCCGATTTAGTTGAGATTTCTGATAAAGAAATTACTAAACATGGAAATGTTGGTATAGGTCATACCCGTTGGGCCACTCACGGTGTTCCTAATGATGTTAATTCGCATCCTCATGTCTCAAACTCTGGAGATTTGGTTATCATTCATAATGGTATTATTGAAAATTATGATTCTCTAAAACAAGAATTGATTGCCAGAGGATACACATTTCATTCTGATACTGATACCGAAGTTCTTGTAAATTTAATTGAAGACGTAAAAACTAAAGAGAATGTAAAACTCGGAAAGGCAGTACAAATAGCACTTAACCAAGTTGTAGGTGCATATGCTATAACTGTCTTTGATAAAAATAAACCGGAAGAAGTCGTAGTGGCTAAATTAGGAAGTCCTTTAGCCGTTGGTATTGGCGAAGATGAATTCTTTATTGCTAGTGATGCTTCTCCTTTTATTGAATATACAAAAGACGCCATTTACCTTGAAGATGAAGAAATGGCTATTTTAAGGTTTCATAAGCCTATCAAAATTAGAAAAATTAAAGATGACTCTTTGGTTGACCCTTATGTTCAAAAACTTCAACTAAATCTTGAGCAGATAGAAAAAGGAGGCTACGAACATTTCATGTTAAAAGAAATTCATGAACAACCAAAAGCTATTTTAGACACCTATAGAGGTAGACTATTAAGAGATCAAGCTATAATAAAGATGGCAGGGGTTGAGGATAATATGAAGAAATTCCTTAACGCCAACCGTATTATTATTGTTGCTTGTGGTACCTCATGGCATGCTGGTTTAGTTGCCGAATATATTTTTGAGGATTTAGCCAGAATTCCCGTTGAAGTTGAATATGCTTCTGAGTTTAGGTATAGGAACCCAGTAATAAGGGAAGATGATATCTTAATAGCAATTTCTCAATCTGGTGAAACTGCCGATACGCTTGCCGCTATTAAAATGGCAAAAGAAAAAGGAGCATTTGTTTTTGGGGTATGTAATGTTGTAGGTTCTTCTATCGCAAGAGAAACGGACGCTGGTGCCTATACCCATGCTGGGCCGGAAATTGGAGTAGCTTCAACGAAAGCATTTACGACTCAAATTACAGTTTTAGCTTTAATGGCTCTTAGACTATCAAGAGCAAAAGGATCAATAAGTAGCTCAGATTACAGACGCCACCTATTAGAATTAGAAATGATTCCTGGTAAAATTGAAAAGGCTCTTGAATCTGATGCTCACATTAAATACATAGCAGATATTTACAAAGATGCTCCGAACTGTTTATACCTTGGTAGAGGCTACAACTTCCCTGTTGCTCTAGAAGGCGCATTAAAACTAAAGGAAATCTCTTATATACATGCTGAAGGTTACCCCGCTGCTGAAATGAAACATGGTCCTATCGCATTAATAGACGAAAACATGCCAGTGGTTGTTATTGCTACTAAAAAAGGACATTATGAGAAAGTAGTAAGTAATATTCAAGAAATAAAATCGAGAAAAGGTAAGATAATAGCAGTAGTTACAGAAGGTGATGTTCAGGTTAAGGAAATCGCAGATCATGTAATTGAAATACCAGAAACTCTGGAACCTTTAACGCCTTTGTTAACCACAATACCTTTACAACTACTTTCTTATCACATTGCTGTATTATTAGACAAAAATGTTGATCAACCAAGAAATTTAGCAAAGTCAGTTACAGTAGAATAATACAAACATAAATTGAATTAGAAACCCAAGGTCAAAAGCCTTGGGTTTTTTAGTTTTAGCTCAAAAAATTAAGAAAAACTCAGTTTTTAACCCCTTTTTTTGTTAAATTATATTATGCATGCATAGTTTTTTGCGATTTTATTTATATATTGCCTCTGTAACTAAAACTAATTTAACTGAATGAAGACAATTATCCCTATTATTTTATTGTTTTTTTGTGGTTTTACATATTCACAAACAACTATTACAGGTTCTGTTAAAGATGATAATGGACAACCCATACCTGGTGCTAACATCATCATTACGGGAACCACTGTTGGAACCGTAACAGATTTTGACGGTAACTTCACATTAACATACAATCAGAATCCTCCCTTTCAAATTCAAGCAAGTAGTGTGGGATTTGAAACTGCTAATCAAGATGTTACATCCAACAATCAAGTGCTTGCCATCATTTTAAAAGAAGGAAATGCCCTTGATGAAGTTGTAATTTCGGCCTCAAGAACTCCTGAAAGAATTTTTGAATCTCCAGTTACTGTAGAACGATTTGGACTTAAAGAAATTAGAAATACGGCATCTGCCGATTTTTATGATGGCTTAGAAAACCTTAAAGGCGTAGATGTTAACACCAACAGTTTAACATTTAAATCTGTTAATACAAGAGGGTTTGCAACATTTGCCAATAATCGCTTTATGCAATTAGTAGATGGAATGGACAACTCAACTCCTGCTCTTAACTTTCCAATTGGAAACCTTGTAGGTATGATAGAAACTGATGTACAAAGCGTTGAGTTATTACCTGGTGCAGCCTCAGCTTTATATGGAGCAAACGCATTTAACGGTATTCTCTTTATGAGAAGTAAAAACCCGTTTGATCACCATGGTATGAGCGGCTATTATAAGCAAGGTATAACATCTCAAGAATCTGCTGGAGACAATAGCTATGTAGACTTCGGTATTAGAGCTGCTCATAAATTCAGTAACAAATTTGCGGCCAAAGTTAATTTTGGTTACTTAAAAGGAACAGATTGGCAAGCTACCAGTGAAGTAGACAAAACCACAGTTGGTGGTACAAGAGCCGATTTAAATTATGATGGTATCAATGTCTATGGAGATGAAGTTTCGACAAATTTAAAAGTAGTAAAAGAAAGCGAAGATTTTCTTAATGAGCTTCCTAATCCTGCGTTAGCAAGCTTAATACCTGATGTTGTAGTTAGTAGAACGGGTTATAATGAACGTGACCTTACAAACTACAACGCCGAAAGTGTAAAAGCCGACTGGGGACTTTATTACCGTCCTTGGGAAAATGACTTCGAAATTCAGTACGTTGGTAAAATCGGTACAGGTTCCACGATTTACCAGGGAACAAACCGTTATAACATTGCCAACTTTTTTCAACAACAACATAAACTTGAAATTAGAAATAACAACTTCTTCCTAAGAGGTTATGTAGTTTCAGATAAAGCAGGTGACTCTTATGATATGGTTTTTACAGGAATTAATATAAATAGAGCTTGGAAAGATGATAATACATGGTTTGGAGAGTATGCTGGCGCTTACATTACAGCTACGCTATCGGGCGCTACAGATTCCGAAGCTCATGCGGCAGCAAGAACAGCAGCTGATACTGGAAGGTTTTTACCAGGAACACCAGAATATAGAGCAGCCTTTAATAGAAGCATCAATGATCCAGATCTTTCTACTGGTTCAAAGTTTCAAGATGCCTCAAAATATTACCATGCCGATGCTAATTACAACTTTAGCCATTTAATAGATTTTGCAGAGATTCAAGTAGGTGGATCTTATAGAAGATACAGTCTTAATTCTTCTGGGACTATTTACACAGATACCGATGGCCCCATTGATTATTCTGAATTTGGATTGTATACTCAGATTCAGAAAAACATAGAAATTAACGATGCCTTAGAATTAAAACTTACTGGTTCTATACGCTATGACAAATCTGAATTTTTTGATGGTTTTTATTCTCCAAGAATTTCAGCTGGCTTAACTGTAAACAAAAATCATAATTTTAGAGCTTCAGTCCAAACAGGTTTTAGAAACCCAACAACACAAGATTTATTTATCGGGTTAAATGCAGGTAGAGCTATATTGGTTGGAGCTGCTCCCGATAATTTAGATCGATACGTTAGAGATTATGAAGTAAGTGCTAGTGGTCAATTACTTGGCCAGCCTTCAACAATTACGCAAACGGGAGGTGTAGCATACACTAACTCCTACACCCTAAGTTCTGTTACAGAATTAGGAGAAACTGGAAACCCTGCTGTTTTAGATGTTGCAAATCCTAACTTGGTACAACCAGAACAGGTAAGTTCTGCTGAAGTTGGATACAGAGGTAAATTCAACAATTTTACTGTAGATTTAAGTGCCTACTATAACAGTTATAAGGATTTTATCTCTCAAGAGGTAGTTGTTTCACCTTTCTATGGAACAGTTGGAGATGGTGCTCTTTCAGTAGCAGCAATTTCTAACGGAGATTTTCAAGCTTATAGTACGTATACGAATTCTCCAGCCGATGTTAATTCCTATGGTGCTTCTATTGGTCTTTCAACTAAGGTCTTTGGAAATTTTGATTTAAGTGGGAACTATACCTATGCTAAATTAGATTTTGACAGAGAAACCTATCCAGATTTCGCAACTAACTTTAACACTCCAGAACACAAATTCAAAGCAGCATTTGGAAATACCGAGCTCTTTAAAAACTTTGGTTTTAATGTGGCTTATAGATTTAGTGATGATTATTATTGGGAAGCCACTTTTGGAAACGGTGTAGTTCCAGAGTTTCATGTATTAGATGCTCAAATAAGCTTAAAGGTGCCGAGTTTAAAGTCTACTTTTAAAGCTGGAGGAACAAACCTAACAGGTAAGGAATATTTCACTGCATTTGGAACTGGTTTTATAGGTTCAATGTATTACGTTTCTTGGACAATTAACAACCTATAATTAAAAGCAATTATGAATACAAAATATATATTTCTAATATTAATTCTTATTGGTTTTACAGCATGTAATGAACCTGAAGATGTATTAAAAGACTTTAACATTGAACCAGAAGGTGCTCCTGAATTACCTGAATTAACGGCAAATGGAGTTGACTTCTCTAAGTATGTCGCTGTAGGAGCTTCCTTTACGGCTGGCTTTACAGATAATGCATTATTTAAAGCAAGTCAGGCAAACTCATTTCCCAATTTATTATCGCAAAAATTTGCAATGATTGGAGGAGGAGAATTTAAACAGCCTCTTATGAATGATAATTTTGGAGGTCTTGCAGCAAATGGAACGCGTATTGCAGAACCAAGACTAGTTTTCTTCAATGCTCCTACCTCACTAGAATCTGTAATTGGCCCGGTAACGGTTACTACTGATATTGTACTTAATAACCCAACAGGACCGTTCAATAACCTTGGCGTTCCGGGAGCCAAAAGCTTTCATTTGTTATCAAATACTTATGGCGATTTAGCTGGTGTAGGTGTATACTCAAATCCATATTTCGTAAGAATGGCTTCTAGTCCGTCTTCTTCCATAATAGCTGATGCTATAGCTCAAAACCCAACGTTTTTTACACTGTCCGAGATTGGAGGAAATGATGTTTTAGGTTACGCTTTATCTGGAGGAAGTGGTGTAGACCAAACCGGTAATTTAAACCCTTTAACATATGGTAGTTCGGATATTACAGACCCTAATGTATTCGCTAATACATTTAATGCCCTTGTAGCGCAACTTACTTCAAATGGCGCAAAAGGCTTAGTTACCAATGTTCCTAACATTACCGATTTAGCCCATTTTACAACTGTACCCTACAATCCGGTACCTTTAAATTCTGGTACTGCAGCAGCATTAAACCAAGGATATGCTGCATATAATGGAGGCTTACAGCAGGCGTTAGCTGCCTTAGAGCCATTAGGTCTATTAACAGCTGAGGAAGTGCAGAAAAGAACCATAACCTTCGCTCCTGGAGCTGGAAATGCAATGGTTATAATTGATGAAAACTTAACCGACCTTGGCGCTATTAACCCAGCTTTTGCCGCACTACCTAAGTTTAGACAAGCAACTGCAGAAGATTTATTTGTATTGTCATTATCATCATTGATACCACAAGGCTATGGAACCCAAATTGCTCTTGAAGATAAATACGTTTTAACTCCAGAAGAGCAAATGTCTATTCAAAACGCCACAAATGCTTACAACGCCACAATAGAAGCAATTGCAAGCAGCAATAGCAATATAGCCTTAGTAGATTTAAATGCTATTCTAAATCAATTATCTACAACTGGTATTGTATATGACGATTACACTTTAACTGGTGCTCTAGTAACAGGAGGAACTATAAGTTTAGATGGTGTGCACCTTACTGCTAGAGGTTATTCTTATATGGCAAATAAGTTTTTAGAAGCGTTAGATGATTCCTTTGGAACCAATTTTGAAGCCTCTGGAAACTTCTTTAAAGCAGGTGATTTCCCAACAAACTACTCGCCTGCCTTACAATAAAATACCTAAATTTTAACCCTTATAAAACACCTTCAAAACGAAGGTGTTTTTTATTAATAAAAAAGAATGTAAAAAGGCCTTTAATTTTTAATTAAAACCCATATCTTTGCACGCGAAAACAAAACGATGTTTTCATACAATTAAATCGCATAATATTAAACAGATAAGTAATGTCAAAAGTTACAGGTAAAGTTGCACAGATAGTAGGACCAGTTATCGATGTTGAATTCGGAGCAGGTTCAGAACTTCCAAAGATTTATGATTCATTAGAAATAAATAGACCTGACGGTTCAACATTAGTACTAGAAGTACAATCTCATATTGGAGAAGATACTGTACGTACTATTGCAATGGATTCTTCTGATGGTTTAAGTAGAGGAACAGAAGTAATAGCTACTGGAGCACCAATTCAAATGCCAATAGGTGAAGATGTTTACGGACGTTTATTTAACGTAATTGGAGATGCTATTGATGGTTTAGGAGACTTACCTAAAGCAGATGAAGCTGGATTACCAATTCACCGTCAAGCACCTAAGTTTGAAGAATTATCTACGTCTACCGAAGTATTATTTACTGGTATTAAAGTAATTGATTTAATTGAGCCTTACGCCAAAGGTGGAAAGATTGGATTATTTGGAGGTGCTGGTGTAGGTAAAACAGTATTAATTCAAGAGTTAATTAACAATATTGCAAAAGGTCACGGTGGTTT